>JABTUZ010000001.1:445000-1645000 GCA_015075105.1 Leptospiraceae bacterium
GAGACACCCGAGCATGGATATCTGCAGTTTTTCCATGTAGGCGAATCGTTTATGCATAGAATCATTCAATAGCTGAAACCTTTTATCTGTTTCTGCAAAACCGAATTTCATCTGCTCGATGAGCATCTGAAAACGCTTTTCAGATTCAGCGAAACCAAATTGCATTCGTTTTTCAGTCTCAGAGAACCCGTAATCCATCCTCTCAGCGAGGAATTTGAAAATGCTGTTCGCTAATAATAGCAGGTAAAAAATATTTCAATAGAAACAGATTTTCTGAAAAAGAATTTTAAAAAATGCGTAATTTTATAAAAAAAAATTAGATTTCATAAAAATATCAGAACTATTGAAGGTGATTTCGGAAATAATTTACTGCTTATTGCAGGCAGACCTCCACCTTTCAAAAAACCATAATTATTTAGAATTATTGTAACTTCTGAATAGTTATATCCCCAAAAGGATATGCTATTTTTGGATAATCCATTTTTTCTAACATTCATATAGTAATTTTATAATATCGTATTAAGAAATATCCTATATTGGGATATTTTGTTTAACTGAATTTTGCAGAATCCCAATCATGGTAAATGTTGATTATTCGTTTATGGAAAATTGGACTTTGTCTTGAGCATGTTTGAAAGTATAAATTCTCCAACCAAGAATCTTTTAGACCTTTCATTCATGCTCAGGATAATGCAAAAATTCTAAAAAATTATTAAGGAGATAATAATGGAAGAATTATTTAAATTTTTAGGAGCGATTACAGTCATCATTACAATTGTTGGTTAGTCGAAGCCAGCTGCAGTAATTCTGTGGAATGCAGAAAAAACTAGAAAAAATGTCTTAAAATACTTTGGTATTCCTTCACTTGTATTTGGAATATTAGGAGTAATATTTCAAGATAATAGCAATATTGGAAAAGCAGAACGCGCTATTATCAAACATGAATATGCTTATGCTTTTAGTCTTATCTCCAAAATTGAAAATAGTGACCCAAATATTTCAAAAGCAACAAAAATTAAAGATGAAATATTATTAAAAGCCTTTGATTTTTATAAAGATAAATTAATCGCTGGAGCAAGTAAAAATGGTGATGGCTCTGCTTGCATTATGGGTAAATATGTAAGACATCTTAAAGATATTGAAGATATTTATGGAAAAACATATCCAAAATATGTTGAGTTTTTAAAAGAAAATAAAATAGTCGATTTAAATAAAGCAGAATGTTACAAAACAGATTCGAAAAGTGTGAATGACAGTTCGAGCGTCACGATAACATCCTCAAAATGTAATCTTACAAGTGAAATTACGACTGTTTACTACGTTACAATAAAAAATAATTCTGGGGCAACTATAAAAGATATAACTGTATGCTGTGATTGGTACGCTCCGAGTGGAACTCATATTGATTCAAGTTGTGATACTTTATATGATTCAATCGCAAGCGGGGCTTCCAAAAATTTTCATTTTGATAGCTTAACTCATAGCCAAGCGAAACAGTATTCTTGTTCAGTAAAAACTCGTTTTGGTGGCAAAGGATATAACTAGGTCAATAATATGAATTTCGACCAAATTTTGAGTCTTTCAAATGCTATAGTAAGCCTTTTAGCAGGAGGCTCAATTGGTTGGATAGTTAGATTGTATGCAGAAAAAACCTTTTTAGAAAATGCAAAAATTAAAAAGGAATTGTTTTTTGTTTATCGTCAACTTCTTTTCTGGAAAAATTATGAAGATACTATTACTACAGAATTTCCTGAAATAATGAATAATCTAAGTCCAACAATTTTAGGAAGAAATCGTCAATTTCGATCCTTAGTACGAAACAGGCATACAGATGTAAGTAGTGTGCATTTGAGGTCAATTTATTCCATTAGACAAAGGTTGGAAGATTTATCTAAATAGAATAAGTATTTTAGAAAATGCCTCTCTTAGAGACAGGCGTTTTGTTAATTATTCATCACCCTTCTTTTATTCGAATGAATATTTTCTCCCTAAGAAACTCCGCAGTCCTGCTTTTCCAAGCCCGGATTGTAATTTAAAATATCGAAATCCGTGCGTTAGGCGCTCGCTAATATAGGAATGTGTTCGTGCGAAAAATGCAAAATTGGATGAATTGAAGCAATAAATTTCTTCGGTATCAAATCCCAGTCTCAATAAAATTTCAATAATTACATGAAAAGTTACAATTAGAATCGAAATGCGCAATATAAGGAGATTTTGTGAACCTGAAAAAACTTGACAATCCGGAAAATTTGGGATAAGTTGTGTACATCGTGAGGTAAGCCGTGCAGACAAAAGTAAAGAAAAAAACGAAAATTTTAAATATTCCGAAAAGTAAAAATAAGAAGAAATCCTCAAAAGGGAATCTTGTTTCTGAATATAAACAAAAGTCAGAAAAGGTTTTAACTGACAAGGAAATAGATAAACTTCTTGGAACAAAATAAAAAAGTAATTCTCGACAAAGACTCTTTCTTATTATACAAAAAAGGGAAATTTGAATTGTTAGATGAGATCGTTTTTTATATACCAATGGTTGCAGTTTCAGAACTTTTCTATATTGCAGGGGAAAAAGATATTTCGATATTCAAAATCAGGGATTTTTTGAAAGGTGTTCAAATCTTGGATTTAAGCATGGAAACTGCATTGATTTATTCTGATATCCGAAAATATTATTCAGCGAAAGAAAAATCAAATAGTAAGCTTTATAGAGACAATCTCTATTATCTGGCATCCCTTGCCATTGAGTATGGTTATAATCTGGTTGTATCAAAAGAAAATTATAACGTATTAAAAAAGTATCATCATGACGATCTTGTTCTGGTGAAAGCGGCTTGAGATAAGAAATATTTTTCCAGACTCCATCAATCCTGCTTTTCAAACTCAAATTGAATTTTAAAATATCTCAAAATCCGTGCGTTAGGCGCTCTCCAAAATGGGAATTTGTTCTGTGAAAAATTCTAAATTGGAATACCTATAAACACGGCAATCACTTTCCTGATTGAACATTCCGGTGTTTGCTTCTCTTTGGGAATTCATGTGAATGAAGGGAGTCAATTTTGTCAGCAATCCACATCTTTACTAACGACTGCCGTGCTATGCCGAGAATTTTCGATTCTTTATCAAGAGCATTGACCATCCATTTTGGAAAGTCCACATTTACGCGGACGATACCCGTGTCTAAATCGAAATAATCGATAACACTTTTTCCGGCATCAAACCTTTCTTCAAGATTTGCTTTAGTTGTTTTCTGCGATTTTTTCATACAATTTTTTTTCCTCCATTCTTGATCTTCTTACTGAAATCAGGCGAACGATGCCTTTTCTTTCTGTGATAATTGCAGTCCAGAATTTTTTATCTAAAAGTCCTATGACCAATTTTCGCTGTTCATCAATATATTTTGATGGAATTACGGCAATGAGGTTATTCCATAGATTCTTTGCTTCTTCAAAATCAATACCGTGTTTTTCTTTATTTAACTTACTCTTTGTTAAATCATACTCAAACTTCATGATATAGAATATATACCATTATTATACCTTATTGTCAATAATAATTATTTACTATTCTAATGAGTTTTTTCAAATCGAATAATTTTGGTTTTAAAAAAAAATATTAATCTATTTCGCTGGAAAGTCTCAAAAAAAATCAATTATTACCTGAAAAGTTACAATTAGAAACGAAATGCGCAATATAAGGAGATTTTGTGAACCTGAAAAAACTTGACAATCCGGAAAATTTTTCGGAACTCTCACAAGACTTGAACAAACCGAATCCGGCATTCCGGGCTATATCTGGAAAATCACCGGTTATCACACGCGAGACCAACACTCCAAACTCGCCGCAACATTTCACTCATGGGACAAACGCCCGAAAATGCTCTACGGCACACGCACAACCGAAGCCCATCCCGGCGAAGACTATAACTGCCGATGTTGGGCAGAACCTGCCTTCGGAGACGAACCGGACACCAAACCCTGGAAGGACGAGTGGACTGCTACTGGCTCCGAGCAAAGTCTGAGTGCCGGAGCATCCGATGTTTTTAACAATCAAGCCACAGGAAGTTTTAAGTCTTCAATTAAAGATATATTTTCTTCTATTGACAGTGCTCACGGATTCAAAAAAAATATCGATGTGGTTCCAATTAATGAATACAGAGACTACTCAGGTACAGGTGGAACTTTGGGCTACCATCCTTTGACCAAAAACCCTGTCTTTATCGAAATCAATAAACATCCGGTTCACAAGGATTTTCTTGAATTGAATACCGCCCATGAAATAGGGCATTTTGTTGATCTCGAAGTTTTGGGAAACAAAGGCTCTTTTTATTCGGAAACGCCTTTTATGAGTGAATTTTTTCTGGCGATAGAAGAAACAAACCCTGTCCAAAAATTAAGAGAGGCTCTAAGAACTGGACTATTCAGAAATGATTTATTGCGACAGGATAGAAGAAATCATATCCGTTATTTGCTCAACAAACAGGAGTTATGGGCAAGGGCATATTCTCAATATATTGGAACGAAAAGCAAAAATAAAAAAATCCTCGACGGGGTCAAAAAACATTAGCGAAGGATAATTTAGACGGACTTTCCCAATGGGAGGAAGAGGACTTCAAGAAACTGATTTCCATCATCGATAATATTTTTGAAAGGGAGGGGCTTTTAAAATGACAAGCGAACAGATTTCCGCAATGGAAGAGATCAAAAAAATATTTAAGAAATACAAAACAGGCCCTAATGAAAAATGTTTTATGACAAAATCGTTTAGGGGTAAGGTAAAGGAAACAGACCGTCAAAGAGTTCAGGAATTGTTGCCCCTCCTCGATGCAGGTCTTCCCAAAGAACTTGATGATTTTATTGAATTAAATTACTCTGGATCAGTTTGGGGAGGTCCGGATTTAATCGCCGTCGATGACGATGGGAATGAACTACCCTATAAATTCGACGATGGAAGTGAACTTCAATATAAATTCGAGAGATAAATATCGGAAAATTTGACATTGGCGGAATAGGGAGATGGTGTAAAGTTTTGGATATGAAAATAAAAGTAAACAAGGCTGAATATCCGGTTATAATTTTAGAAGAATACAACATCAAATCTAACCATACCGATTTGGATATTCAACAGTTAAAAATAGAATTTACCGTTTACGAAAAAACCGACAAGCAAGCGCTGTCTGATATTCTTTCCGAAAAGCTCATTACAATAATAAATGGAAATGGCTCGACAAAAAAATATTCCATTCTGCATAGCAGTTATAGCAACTCATCGACCGATAGTCACAAATCGCAAAAATACAAATTAGAGCTCCGGGAAATAGAGAATCTTTCTCTGGATGTCTTGAATATCGATAGTATTGAATTTCAGCCGTATTTCTATGAAGAAAGTTTTAAAGATGGATTACAAATCTTCTCTAAAATCAAAACAGATAAGAAAGGGTTTGATTTTATCAATGAAAAGAAATTTTCTTCTGAATTGGAGCATTATCATGGTTTAATACAAGCCTTTTCACGAACCAATAGAATTTATGATGCAACAAAGACATTCGGAAATGTTGTTACATTCAGAGATTTAGAAAAAGCAACAATTGATGCCATTACGCTTTTCGGAGATAGCAATACGAAAAATGTAGTTCTTGAAAAGAGCTATAAAGAATATTTGGAGGACTTTACGGACATTGCTACAGGTGAAGCACGTAGGGGTTATGTGGAAGTTGTAAAAGAGTTAAATGAAAAGTTTCCTGACCCAGATGCGATTGCAACGGAGAAAGACAAAAAAGAATTTGCAAAACTGTTCGGAGAATATTTGAGAGTAGAAAAAAAACTCCAGAATTACGATGAATTTAATAACCTGAAAGCACTTCAAGGCATTGACATAAACAATCTCGAAGCAGTTGAAGAATTTAAAAAAGCTCATTTTGTAACAGATGAGGATATTGCTGCAATGCAAAAAATTGAATTGCTCAAAGAAAGGACAGTTCATGATTACCGTTCAACTTATAATGATATACGAGACTGGTTAAGACGGGAGAAGAGTGGGGCAGCATCTGAAGACTCAAACATTGATTGGGACGATGTAGTTTTTGAAATAGACTTATTAAAAACGCAGGAAATAAACCTTGATTACATTCTTGAATTAATATTTGAGCACAACAAAAAGAAAAAAGACAAAGCCACTCTAATTGAAGAAATACGCAGAGTTATTCGTGCAAGCGTTGGAAACAGAGCCAAAGAAAGTTTAGTAGTTGATTTCATCAATGAAACCGACTTGGACACGCTTCAAGACAAAGCAAATGTTATTGATTCATTCTTCGTCTATGCTCAAAGCAAACAGAAAGCAGAAGCAATAGAATTAATTGCAGAAGAAAATTTAAATGAAGAAGCTGCCAAGCGATACATAACTACTTCCTTAAAGCGAGAATATGCCAGTGAGAATGGAACAGAATTGAATGCTCTTTTACCGAAAATGAGTCCTTTAAACCCTCAGTATTTGACCAAAAAGCAGCGTGTGTTTCAAAAGTTAGTTTCGTTTGTAGAGAAGTTTAAAGGAGTAGGAGGACAATTATAAAACGAAATTGGTAAAAAAAGTTTTCTCTCAGATACGTTAATAGTATTAGAAACCTATTCGTAAGAATAGATTACTTTAATTTAAGGATAACTTCTTTTATTCTATTAATAAGAAGTTCAACATCATCTTCGGTAGTGAATAATCCCGAAGAAATTCTAATTGCAGAAAGTGCTTCTTGTTTTGAATATCCCATTGCCAAAAGATTTTCAGAGGGAGTGCGAGTTCTGGATTTGCAAGAAGAGCCATTCGATAGAATTATATTTTTTTCAGTAAGTCCGATCATTAGAAAGTCAATATCGGTATCCGGTAAAATTGCAAAAGTTGTGGAAGACAGTCTCTCGGAATTTTCCCCTACGATTATTGCACCAAGATTTTTTAATTCGATTTCAATTTTCTTTTGGAAGTTTCTTAACCTTTGATTTTTTTCTTGGAGGCGGAGTAATTGAAACTCGGATGCTTTCTGAAATGCGATTATACTTTGTAAATTTTCTGTTCCGGCTCTAAACCCATTTTCTTGATTACCGCCATGAAATATTGAAAAATCTTTTTTTTGAATAAGGTTAGGTTCTATGTAAGCAAGGGAAGTTCCCATTCCTGCTCCAATTTTGTGTCCTGAAAAACTAAAACCGGATAGAAAAGTAAAATCTATCTCAATTTTTCCGAATGCTTGGATTAAGTCTGTGAATAAAAATGTATTAAATTGATTTACTAAACCGATTATGCTTTCAATAGGTTGAATTACACCGGTCTCATTGGAAGTATAAATTATAAATAGAGGTAAGTTTTGTTTTTTTAGTTGAGTTTCTAAATCGTTTAGGTCGATTTTTCCAGATTTATCTGTTTGTAACCGAATTGTTTCAAATCCGAAAAAATCCAAAGCTGCATAAACTGAAGGGTGCTCAAAAGGAGAAGTAAGTATCTTTTTTTGTTTTAAAGTTTTGGATAAGGCGCTTACAAGAAGATAATTTGATTCTGTACCTGTAGAGTTAAAAACAAAACCGGAAGATTTTTTCTTTGTTATTTCTGCAAAATAATTTCTTGCGTTTTCAATTTTGGATTGAGAATTAAGAGAAAATTTTGTTATCCCTGAAGGGTTGTAATAACTTTGAAGATATTCTTGCAACGATTCTGTTAAAACTTCTTTGATTGGAGCATGAGTTGCGTTGTTATCAAAATACACTATTTTAGAATTCATTCTAAACCTTCATCAGCTTCTTGAGTTCTATTTAACATTCTGAGGATTCTTCTTTTTGCATAAAGATATTCATCCAACAATTCAAAATCCCTCAAGCCTCCATCTCTACCATCAATATTTCTTAATTGAGATTCGAGAGAATAAATTACAGATAGTGCTTGGCGAAAATCTTTTTTTTGATAGTAGGATTTTGCAATCATAAGTGTAGATTTAAACCTATGTAAAATCATAAGTCTGACTTTCGCAGTACTAGCTTCCTTTAAATTTTGAAAATTGGAAGATGCTTTGAATTCAAGAATTGCATTATTGTAGTAGTTCGTATTTTCTTTTGCAATTTCATAAAAAAGAAGTCCTCTTAAAAAGTGAAATCTGTTCTCTTCCCATTCTGAGCCACTGCTGAAATAAATTAATTTTTCTAATATAGATAAAGCTTCAATCGGAGAATTTTTTGTTAGCTTCATATTGGAAATAAGATAAGTCATGCTGTATAAAAAATCATTTGGTGGTAGTTCTGGAATTTTAGAGTTTTTTATCTCTGCCCAAACTATGGACAATTGTTGCTTTTCTGTAAGGCTGTTTAGTGCATCTGTATCTTTAGAAATTTTTTCCAATATATAATTTTCTGAATTTTTTATATGGGTAGAATATGCTAATAAGTTATCAGAGGGGCGACAAATTGCAAGTGCAACAGGCTCTATTTTTTTTGCTGCGATAACTTCTGGTCCTGAAATATTTAACGCTCTTTTGTAGTAGTCTAAAGCCTTAGCCACTTTCTCAAAATTTTCATTCCAATAATTTTTGGGATCTATGCTTGTAGGGAGACTTTTTCTAATATTTCCGACTCCTTTTTGAGATTTTTCTTTGTCGGCTGACCACCTTGTTGATCTATCGAGCCAAGTAGGCTCATAAAAAACACTATCGAGATTGGAAAGAGAAGAATAAAAATTGCAAGACTCTTTCATCAGATCTAAATCAATATCCGATTTTGCGTTATCTCCTTTTTCAATAAAGTTTTTCATAGCTTTAGGTGAATAAGAATTCGGACTGGACCAGAGTGCGTACTTTGCATAGATCCAATCTTTATAATATAGGATAAGTGGGGCACATACAATCCAGATTATGATTACAAAGATTATGTATTTTAGATTTTCTTTAAATAATTTTTTCAATTCTTTTTACGCCGGTCCAATTTATCCCAATAAAGTTTTTCTCTGAAAATGGAAAATCTTTTAAATAATTGTTCGACCTGTAGAGTGGTCGAGTCCAAGTTAGTAAAGGAAGTAATATTTTTGAAAAATCAAGCATATAAATTTATTATAATCGGTTTTTTTCTTTTTCCGGTAATGGTATTTTCCAAAGAACAGAAAAAAAACTGTACATATACTTCAATTTCTGGAGAGGTTTTTTCTGTCTATCCAGAATACTTTCTTTCTTTAGCTATAAGCGAGCAGACTGCTATTTTCCACCATAATACTCGAAAAACCCCATCAGCAAAAACATCAAGTTATAGCAAATCTTTGGAGTATTACGAAAAGTATTTTCAATGCTTGAATCAAAATGGTAAAACTCCAAACCCGACTTCATTCTACCTGAAGTCGTTGAATTACTTTGAGCTTAGGGATTTTCCTTCAGCTTTGAAAGAAATCGAAACGGTTATTGAAATTTCACCTAAATTCCGGGATGCCTATTTTTTAAAGTCTAGGATATTTATTCGTCAGGAAAGGTTGAAAGAAGCGTCTGAATTTCTTGAAAGGAATATTTCTATGTTCCCTGAAGATTCCGATATGCTTTTTCTTCTCGGATCGTTATTTTCTGAATTGGGAAACCAACCTAAGGCAATTTTGTACCATAGTTCTCTACTCGATTCGATTGAAAAAAGAGAGGGAGAAGCTCGGTACAAGACAGTGGTTTTAAAATCTTTAGGAGAGAATTACAACAAGTCCGATCAAATAAGAAAAGCTCTTTTTTACTACAGAAATTTGTTACGGTATGAGCCATTCGATACAGATGTGCGTTACAAGGTAGCACAAATTTTAAATAGCCTTGGAGAATTTGGTGGGTCTAAAAGAGAATTGCAAACTATTTTAAAATCTAACCCCGGTAATTTACACGTGGAGCTACTTCTTGGGGAGATGTACTTTATTGAAAGCAGAGTGAATGCGTATTCCTATTTTGACAAATTGGATTCTGAAAATAAACTCCCTGCCAAGTCTCTTATGGAAAATTTGCATTTCGTTCTCACAGGGAAATATTTTCTGGCAGAAAAATTCTTTTTAGATTATTTGAGTAAAAATCCGATGAGGCTTTCTGCAAGATTAGCACTCGTTGAAATTTATAAAAGAACAAAGAAATTTTCAGAGTTGTCTTTAGAGTTAAAAAAGACCGCAGAACTTGCTTTTTCAATTAAGCAATACGTTTTAGCAAGCGAGTTGATTGAAGAGCTGGTACAGTTATGGAAAAAAAATCCTGATCTGAAAGGAGACTTTGCGCGCGCTTATGATTTTTTAGCAAGTTGTTATGAAGAGTCTCTCTCTCCCAATAGAGCCATTGTGTCTTCCAGAAAAGCAATTGAGCTTGCGGGGAATAGTATTGAATCAGAAAATTTCAAATTGCACCTTGCTTACATATTAAGGCTTCCCAATGTCAGAAAATACCAAGAGTCCATAGAAATAATACGAGAGGTAATTCAATTAAACCCGGATAGTGCCTATGCAAATTTTTTACTGGGGTTAAACTATTTGGGCTTAGAAAAGTATAAAGAAAGTATTCATGCTTTGACAAACGCATTTGCTTTAGAGTCAAAAAATTCACTATATGTTTTTTATAGAGGGACAGCTTACGATAAAAAAGGAGATTTACCTAACGCCCTGACCGATTTGCAAAAAGCTATTGAACTCGATCCGAATAATTCCAACGCTCACAATTATCTTGGTTATCTTTATCTTGAAAAAAATATGGAAGTAGATAAAGCCTTTCGATTGATTTTAAGAGCGGTCGAGTTGGAGCCTGACAACGGAGCTTTTCAAGACAGCCTTGGATGGGTGTATTTTAAATTGAACCGATTGGATGATGCAATCCACCACCTAAACTTAGCTTTACAATTGATGGCAGATAGAAATGATACTGACCCTGTTGTATTTGATCATCTTGGCGATGTGTATTTCAAAAAAAATGAAATCCTGCTCGCTATGAATTTTTGGGAGAAGGCTATTCCTTTGATTCTGGATAAAAAAGAAAAAAAAAGAGTACAAGTAAAAATTGATAAAGCCAAAACAATCAAGGTAATTCAATGATAAAAAAAATTTTCATCTATGCAACAATACTTTCTTTCATTTGGAGTTGTCAGACGACAGAAAAAATCGAGGACATAGACTTTCTTTCTGTGCGTCAGGGGAAATACTATCCATACAATAATAAAAAATCCAAAGAGCTTATTAGTATAGCTGAAAATTTAGACAAAGAATCAATATCTTATTCCGGTGATTTTACTATTAAGATTGTGACCGGATCCAAAGTGAAAGAAATTTTGAATTTAGAAGGTAAAGTATATTTTAGTAAGCCATTGAATAAAATTAAAATACTTCTATCCGATGCGTTTTTTGGTTTAACTTTTGCAAAGGTAATTTCGGATAGAGATAAAATTGAAATTCGATCTTCTGGCTCTTCTAATATCCATTATCAACCTATGGATGATATTAGTTTGGTGGATCCCAAAACTAAGAAAACTACCGTAGTTCCATTCCCGATTATTTTTTATTCTTTGACTTCGAGTTTTATAGAAGATTTTCAAAAGAACAAAAGTTATTTTAGTCCTGAAGAAAGTAGGGTATTGGTGAAAAGGGGAGCAGACGAATATCAGTACGTTTTTGATGGTGGGAAATTAGAATCTTTGGAGTTTTATTCCAAGTCAAAAAATATGAAAGCAATTGCAGTTATGAAAGAAAATATTATTCATCCTCCTCGAAAACTCATCACTAAGGTGACAAATTTAAAAACAGATGAAGAAACCAATCTTATCTCAATTCAATTTAAAAGTTTAAAAAGAGGAATTGATATTCCTGAATCTGTTTTTCGTTTTTAATGAATTTGCCTGAATTGGATTTTCAATTGTTATGAATGACAAATTTCCTAAATTCACTCCAAGAAAATATCTTTCTAATGGGCATGCACAGACCATTGTCAATATCGTATTTCCACCAAAAAATACTTTAAGAGAAAATTATCTTTTTGAAGATATTTTAATAGATACGTTAGACGATACAGGTGATATTTTATGGTTGGAGCATAATTTCCCTCTCGAATCGTTTCAAGAGCATTCACTTGCCTTCAATGGATATTATATTATTTTGTTGCATGGCATGGAAGGAACAACGGAAAGCCACTATATGATTACCTTGACTAAGGCTGCCTTAGAAAAGGGGTTTGGGGTGATTCGTGTCAACTTACGTGGTTGCGGTCGAGGAGAGGGGTATTCTCACAAGGCATACCACGCAGGTAAGACTGAGGACTTAGAGGCAATAGAAAACTTTGTTTATAAAAATATAACTAAAAAATTTATATTTTGTGGTTATTCTCTTTCTGCAAATATGGTGCTGAAACATTTCGGAGAGAATAAAAAAATTAGAGCGAGTTATTTTTCTGCAGTTTCTCCTCCCTTGGATTTAAAATCTTCTTGCGAATACATTGATTCTAAAGAAGCCAAATTTTACAGAGATCATTTTTTGGCAGGGGTAAGAAAAAAAATCCGAAGTGGTGTTTATAAAATGTCCCCTGTAATGATGAAATCTGCGTTTTCTGCAAAGACAATGTTCGATTTCGACGACTGGGTGTCTGCTCCTTTCCATGGATTTAAGGGAGCCTTAGATTATTATAAAAAATCATCCTCTAAAAATTTTATTTATAATATAAAAAAAAGGGGAATAGTGATACACGCTGATGACGATCCTATAGTCCCTTCCTATAACTACCATAGTATTCAATGGAAAAAAATTCCAAATATTACGAGCATCCTGACTGTGGGTGGGGGACATGTTGGCTTTATTTCAAGCAAGTCAAACCAAATACCGGATGGGCGTTGGGCTGATAAAATTATTCTAGATTATTTTTTAAGACAAATAGAAGAGGACGAAGACTAATAATGAGAGAATTTTTGAAAAGCTGTTTAGAAAACGAAAATGAATTTGTTGAGTTGCGCTTCCACAAAAAAGAATCTTTTAGTGTGTCTGCCGAAAAAGGGAGAGTCGAAAAAAGCTCTCTAAAAAAAAGAATGGGAGTCGGTGTAAGGGTATTGGCTAATGGAACTTGGGGGTTTTCTTCTACAAGTGAGCTAACATTAGAGTCAGTTAAAAAAGCAATCGCAATAGCCAAAAATAGCGCTAAAGCATCTTCAAAAATCAGAAAAGAAAAAATTCAAAGTTTACCGAGAGCGAATTTTGCAATAGGAGATTTTGTAGTAAAAGGAGTAGAAGAGGCTCGCTCTCATTCTTTGGATAAAAAAATTGAGCTTGTACTAAAGACAGCCGAATCTACTAGATTGCTTTCACCTAAACTACAGAGCGTTGCTTGTGGATATTCTGAAAGTTTTGAAGAAAAATCAATTGTAACTACAGATGGTGCAGATGTTTCTATATCACTCGTAAGACCTGAGTTTAGAGTCAATTCGATAGCCATAAAAAATGGAGAAATGCAATCCGGATCAGAATCCATTGGCGTAACCGGTGGCTGGGATTGTTTGTTTAAAGAAAAAAAACCAGAAGAGTTTGGAGAGTTAGCTTCTAAAACAGCAATCGACTTATTGGATAGCGAGTCTCCAATTAGTGGAGACTCAGTTGTAATTTTGTCTCCATCTATCGTAGGGCTATTAGTTCACGAAGCAATAGGACACACAGTGGAGGCAGACTTTGTTTTAGCGGGGAGCATTGCATCAGGAAAAATAGGGACAAGAGTAGGCTCTGATTTAATTACTTTGTGCGATAGCGGGTATTCTGAATATGCAGATGGTGCAGGAGGTACTATTCCTGTTGACGACGAGGGCGTGTTAACTAAAAAAACTGTAATCATAAAAAATGGAATACTGGAATCGTATCTCCACAATAGAGAGACAGCTCATAGATTTGGAGTAGAGCCTACAGGTTCAGCACGAGCCTGGGAGTATTCTGATCTTCCACTGATTAGAATGAGAAATACTTATCTTGAGCCGGGTGAGTCGAGTTTAGAAGAAATGATCAGAGAAACGAAAGAAGGGTATTTTTTAGAAGGTCCAAAAAATGGTCAAGCAGATTCAACGGGTGAGTTTATGTTTGGAGTACAAAAAGCCTATAAAATTGAAAACGGTAAAATAACAAAACTATTTAAGGGAGTAACTGTATCCGGGATTGCATTCGATGTTTTGTCAAAAACAGATCGGGTTTCAAAAGAATTCAAGTGGGATTTGGGGGCAGGGTATTGTGGAAAAGGGCAACCCGCTAAGGTAGATGCCGGTGGACCTTATATCCGCACTTGTGTTAAACTCGGAGGCAGACTCAAGTAGTTATTTTACAAATACAATATGAATAAAAAAGAATTAGAAAAAAAGTTAGAAAATACGAAAGATCGTGTAGAGAGTGTTTTATCTAAGTCGAAGCAAAACGGAATTTCTCAAGTAGAAATCTATGTATATTTTTCAGAATCCGGTGAAGTCAGTTTAGAGAAAAATGATATTCACGCATCTAACTTTTCGGAAGAGACCAACTTTGGAGTTAGGGTTATCGAAAACTATTGCGAAGGTTTTGCTGCAACCAACGATCCTGATTCCCTATACGAGTCCATTTTACAGGCAAAAACTTTGGCTATTTCTCAAAATACTCCCGACACCGACTTAGAACTTCCGAATCCATTGCCTGTGGTGCCAATCGACGGTTTATACGATGAGACGTTAGACGATATTGATTTGGAAGAAATTTTACAACTTGCTTCTATGTGTCTTGAGTTAAGAAATGCAAGTTATGAAAATGTAAATCTTGATAGTGGTCGATTTTCTTTTTACAAAGCATTTAAGCATGTCGCCTCTACAAAGGGAATTTCTCAATCTGAAATCAGTGGAGCTATTACGGCGAATTATATGGGAATGGCGGTTTTGGGTGACGACATTGGCAGCTTTGATTACGATAGTTGTGAATCTCGAAACCTATCTGATTTTCAAAAAATATTGCAAATAAACTACTCGGAATTTTTAGAAAGGTGCATGGGGTTTCTTGGCTCCAAAAAGATAGAAAGTTTTAGAGGAAATATACTCATTCCTCCTGAAAGTATTTTTTCTTTTTTAGGTGATGTAATTGGCTCGATGACTGCGGGCATGATTCGCAAAGGAAAAAGTAAATTGAAAGACAAGCTCGGAAAAAAAGTATTTTCATCTCTTCTTTCAGTGGTAGAGGAGCCAAGAATTTCAGGATTTGCAGGGAGTACTGCTTTTGATAGAGAAGGAATCCCTACAATTCCAAAAGAAGTGATTGCAGAGGGAATCGTTAAAAATTTTTTCTACAATCACTACGAGGCAAAAAAAGCTGGATTGAAAGGCTCTGGGGGAAATGCAGTAGGTGGATCGTCTGCTCCTCCATCGTGTGGTCCAAGACAATTGCAGGTTTCGGCAGGGAAAACTGCGTTAGGCGACATACTAAAACCAACTCAAGCAACAATTCAAATCGGTAGAATATCCGGGTCGAGTGATATTTCTTCGGGAGAATTTTCAGGTGTAGTGAAGGGAGGATATTTTTTGAAAGGTACGGAAAAATTTCCTGTAAAAGAATTAACAGTATCAGGAAATATCTATGATGCTTTAGAGCGTATTTCTCATGTTAGTAAAGAAAGAAAACTAATCCACTCTTCCTCGTATCGCCCTCATATCGTAATAGAAGGCATGGATATAACAGGAAAATGAATCGAATTGAGCTTCAAAATAGTGAGTCACTCACTCGAGCAAAATCTTCGATATTTTTTACTGTTATTTCCTTTAATGAAGATAAGATATATTTTGAGGTAAAAAAAGATTTAGAAAAATACTTTTTAGAATCTTCTTACGAAAGTACCCAGATGCCAAAATGGATATTGCAGAAAGGAGAAAAAGGGGATGTGGGAAATAATACAAAAATTTTATCTTTTAGAAGAAAAATCAATAGAGAAGAGCTTCCTTATGTAAAAAAGAAGTGTTTGAAAATCTGTGAAAAATTTATTAAAAAGGACAATTCTCTAAAAATTATTCCGGGGTATCTTTCCGAGCAAAATACAATTATAGCTTCTTCTTTTGATGATCTGCATAGAGTGTATATTTTTCACGGGGTGTATGCAGAAATTGTATATGTTTATGAAGCAGGGAAATTTGTATACCAAACACATTCCCCTCAATTTTTTTCAACCAAAGAATCTATATATTTTTTTAAGAATTTAAGGGAGTCGATCCATGATAACAAATAAATTGAGTATAGCTTTAGTGATTTTGGGATTCTTTACTTTTTGTAGAGAAAACTTCCAACCAAAGGAATTGAATATACAAGAGGTAATTCTTTGTGATAATTTTCGCTCGGATGGTACTTGTTTGGAAAAAAAAGAAAAAAACCATACCTATGAAATTTTAATTCCAGCTACACAAAAAATAGATTCTTGGGAAAAGTTGGGAAACTTTTTGTATTTTCATGCGAGAGAAACTCCGGGTTTCTTACTGAAATTTAACAGAAGATTTACGGTGAGCGAAAAAATCAGACTAAAAAATTCATATCGATCCATTTTTCGTTTTTCGGGAATTGAAGGTAAGGTAGAAGGCTTAGAAATAGGGGATGATTGGATAGGCTCTTTTCAATACCTTGGAAGTATGCTAAAAGAAAGGCAAAGGGCTTTAAAATTAGAAAAATCCTACCCTGATTTAAAAACCTTGTTCCCTGCGGACTTAAAGTATACGTATAAATCAGAGCTTTTTACGGGAGAAATTGAAACTAAGATTAGTTTAGTGATTAAATTTACAAAATAGTTAGGTTATGGGCTTTAAGTCTGCTACTAAGGACTTTTTTTTCTTTTCATAATTTTGACTGAATTTACTCTTAATCTATGAAATTAAAAAAGAAATTTGATTTTGAAAAACCAATTCAAAAAGTTCTACTCATAATTTTGGACGGGGTAGGGTATTCCCCAAAAGGAAAGGAGTTTGGAAACGCAGTGGCGGGAGCTAAACTACCTACACTAAATTCTCTTTGGAGCCAATTCCCTACTGTTTTATTAAAAGCACACGGTAAGGCAGTCGGTATGCCTTCTGACGAAGATATGGGAAATTCTGAGGTAGGGCATAACGTACTTGGTTGTGGAAGGGTGTTCGACCAAGGGGCTAAGTTAGTTTCAAATGCAATTCACTCCGGTACACTTTTTTTATCAGATACATGGAATCTACTTACTGAAAACTCTAGAAAGAATAATTCCACATTTCACTTCATAGGTTTATTGTCTGACGGAAATGTTCATAGTCACATAGACCACTTAAAAGAAATGCTTATTGGCTTAAAAAAAGCCGGTGTGAAAAAATCTAGAATTCATATTCTTTTAGACGGTAGAGATGTTCCGGAAAGCTCTGCATTAGAATATGTTTTGCCTTTTGAAAAATTTTTAAGTGAGCTAAATAATTCTGAATTTGATGCGAGGATCGCATCCGGTGGGGGGAGGATGACGATCACAATGGATAGGTATGAGGCAGACTGGAGTATGGTAGAAAGAGGTTGGAAAATCCATGTACTCGGAGAAGGCAGAAAGTTTTACAGTGCAGAAGAAGCAATTGAAACTTTTCGCAAAGAGGGTGAGAAAGTAATCGATCAGTACCTACCCGGTTTTGTAGTCAGTGATAAAAATGGAAACGCACTTGGAAAAATACAAGACAAGGACAGTGTTGTTTATTTTAATTTTAGAGGGGACAGGGCAATAGAGATTTGTAGAGCTTTTACCGAAAAAGATTTTACAAAGTTTGATAGAATTGAATTTCCGAAAGTTGAATTTGCAGGAATGATGCAGTATGACGGTGATTTAAAAATTCCGGAGAAATTTTTAGTTACACCACCACTGATAGACAGAACTATGGGAGAGTATTTTGCGAGTAACGGAGTGAGGCAATACGCTATTTCCGAAACACAAAAATACGGACACGTGACTTATTTCTGGAATGGAAACAGGAGCGGTCATTTTAATGAGAAATTAGAAGATTATGAGGAAATCCCTTCGGACATTATTTCATTCGATAAAAAGCCATATATGAAAGCAAAAGAAATTACGGATGCGTTAGTTGCAGCCCTAAGATCTGATAAATTTGATTTTTTGCGAGTCAATTATCCAAACGGAGACATGGTCGGGCATACAGGAAATTTTCAAGCCACCATGGATAGCCTTGAATTTTTAGACTCTTGCATCGGCAGACTTGTTCAAGAGTGCGAGAAAACTGGAACGTCTCTTTTGATTACTGCCGACCACGGGAATTCCGATGAGATGTACCAATTAGATAAAAAAGGAAACGTAGTTTTGTCTAACGGGAATCCAGTTGCAAAAACAAGCCATACATTAAACCCTGTTCGTCTAACTCTTATAGACAAGAAGAATAGATGGAGTTTGCATAGTGACCCTGAAAATGGACTTGCCAATATTGCATCTACGATTATGGAGATTATGGGGTTTGAGCCTCCAAGTGACTACGCTAAATCATTATTACAAAGTAAGGTATAGGGAAACAAATATGACTATGGAAAAAATTTCAGAAAAAATTCCAAACTACAACGGGAATCGAATCATCACAGGAGTATTGAGCGAAGGAAATGAAATCAATTTACTGTTTGATTTGCCTGAGTTAAAAGAAGATGAGTTAAAAGATTTTTCAACCGGTTTTATTTATAAATTAAATTCATTTAAAACATTGAAAAATTTTTCGGAAAACTATGTTTATAGAAACACAAAAAGCCACGATGCGAGAGAGGCAGGAAAATATTTACAAAGAGGACAAAACATTCGTCGCTGGATAGTCTAAATTTTGAGCTTGACAAAATCACCTTTTTTTTCAGGCTTGGCAAAAAGGCGGATTATAAATGAGTAAACCTCTGATTGTGCAAAGTGATAAGACTATGCTTTTGGAAGTGGATAACCCTGAGTTTGAAGATTGCCGATCCATGATTTCTAAATTTGCAGAGCTTGAAAAAAGTCCGGAGTATTTGCATACCTATAGAATTTCTCCTTTGTCTTTGTGGAATGCAGCTTCTATTCGGATGACTGCCGATGAAATTATTGAGTCATTAGAAAAATTTGCCAGATACTCAGTCCCTAAAAATGTAATTAATGAAATTAAAGAGCAAATAGGCAGATACGGTAAGGTCAAGCTCGTAAAAGAAGACAACGGAGACTTAGTTATTATTTCCAATGAGCCCGGATTCTTGCAAGAGATTAGTAACCATCGCGCAATACAGCCTTTTATCCAAGAAAGGATGAAAGACGATAAGATCCTTGTGAAAAAAGAATATCGAGGCCATATCAAACAGGCTTTGATTAAAATCGGATTTCCTGTAGAAGACCTTGCCGGATACGATGAAGGAAATAAATACGGATTCAATCTAAAACCGGTTACTATTGGCGGAAGAAATTTTGGAATGCGAGATTACCAGAGAGCCTCTGTAGAAGTATTTCACGCTGGTGGAAGAAACGAGGGAGGTTCTGGGGTAGTCGTACTTCCTTGTGGTGCAGGCAAGACAATAGTAGGGATCGGAGTAATGCAAATCATCGGTGCAGAAACTTTGATTTTGGTAACAAACACATTGTCTATTCGTCAATGGAAAAATGAAATCTTAGATAAGACAGATATTCCCGAAAGTGATATAGGGGAGTATTCTGGAGAGACAAAAGAGATTAAACCTATTACAATTGCTACGTATAATATTTTAACACATAGAAAAAAGAAAGGCTCTGATTTTACGCACTTCCATATATTCAGCGCAAATAATTGGGGTTTAATTGTGTACGATGAGGTGCATCTTTTGCCTGCACCAGTTTTTCGTATGACATCTGAACTACAGGCAAAGAGAAGGCTTGGGCTGACTGCAACTCTTGTTAGAGAAGATGGATTGGAAGAAGACGTGTTTAGCTTGATCGGTCCAAAAAAATACGACGTTCCATGGAAAGAGTTAGAAAATAAATCTTGGATCGCAGAGGCAAAGTGTATTGAGATTCGAGTTTCCATGGAAGAAGAATTGAGATTAAAATATTCGGTTGCAGACGACAGAGAAAAGTTTCGCTTGGCCTCAGAGAATCCAGATAAAATGAAAGCTATCGAAAAAATTTTACAGAAGCACAGTGAGTCAAATATTTTAATCATTGGTCAATACATCAACCAATTAGAAGCTATTGCAGATAAATTTAAAATTCCTTTGATTACCGGAAAAACTCCGCTTAGTGAAAGGCAAGAATTGTACGACGCATTTAGAACAGGAAAGATTAGAACCTTAGTAGTCAGTAAAGTGGCAAACTTTTCCATTGACTTGCCGGATGCAAATATTGCAATTCAAGTTTCAGGTACATTCGGGTCAAGACAAGAAGAAGCTCAAAGACTTGGAAGAATTTTACGTCCAAAGCAAAACGACAACACTGCGGTTTTTTATTCACTGATATCCAGAGATTCGAGTGAAGAAAGATTCGGACAAAACCGACAACTCTTTTTAACAGAGCAAGGGTATGAATACGAGATTTATACTTTTGAACAATTTTGTGAATCTTTAGAGCCGGAAAAAGTTTTAGCAACAGTATAAATGAATAGGATAAAAAAATGTTATTACAAGCCAATAGACTAAATTTAGTAGAGCCTTCACCAACACTCGCGATTACCGCAAAAGCAAACGCACTAAAAGCAGAGGGAAAAGATATTGTCGGGTTTGGAGCAGGAGAGCCTGATTTTGACACTCCTGTTCATATCAAAGAGGCTGCAAAAAAAGCAATCGATTCAGGAAAGACAAAATACACTCCAGTGTCTGGTACTGTGAGCTTAAAAGATGCAATTATTACAAAGTTTCAAAGAGAAAACCAATTAAAGTACGATCGTAAAAATATTATTGTAGGGGCAGGCGGAAAGCAAGTTATTTATAATTTCTTTATGGCAGTCCTAAACCCAAAAGACGAGGTAATCATTCCTTCGCCTTATTGGGTTAGCTATCCCGATATAGTAAAGATTGCAGAGGGGACTCCGGTTCTTGTGGAAACAAAGTCAGAAAATAATTTTCAGATCTCCCCGGAGCAGTTGAAAAAAGCAATTACTCCAAAAACAAAAGTATTTATTTTTAACTCTCCTTCAAATCCGACAGGCGCAGGCTATTCAAAAAAAGATTTAGAAGCGTTATGCGATATACTTATAAGTAAAGATATTTTAATACTCAGTGATGATATTTACGAAAATTTAATTTATGACGATTTTCAATTTACAAATCCTGCAATGCTCTCCGAAGAATTGAAAGAAAAAACATTCATAGCCAATTGTGTGTCCAAAGCCTATTCTATGACCGGGTGGAGAATTGGTTATGGAGCCGGCAACCCTACGATAATAAAAAATATGGATACCATTCAAGGGCAGTCAACGTCAAACGCATGCTCTATTGCACAGTATGCTGCAGAAGAAGCACTCAAAGGGGATCAGTCCTGTATTAAAGAAATGCTCATAGCTTTTGACGATAGACGTAAAAAAATTGTGAACTCACTCAATAATATTTCTGAAGTAAATTGCAAGACCCCACAAGGTGCTTTTTATGTATTCCCTGAAATAAAAAAAGTCTATGAATTGCCCGGATTCCAAAAATTATTAACAGGCTCTAACGAATCCTCAAAAAGCTCTCTGTTTTGTAGTTATCTTTTGGAGAAGTATGAAGTGGCTGCAGTCCCGGGAATTGCTTTTGGAGACGACAATTACATACGATTGTCTTATGCATTAGGGCAAGAAGCTATTGATAAGGGAGTATCGAGAATAGCAAAAATGATTTCTGATTTGAAATCCAATTGAATTATAATTTAATTAAAATTCAATTTCTTTCATTCTCATTATTCTTGACTTCAAAAAGAAATAACTTCTTACTGTATTTAATATTTTATAAAATAAAAACGTGAGGTCTTAACATTGAAAGTTTTCTTTATTTACTTTTTGCAAATTTTTCTATCCGTATCCATTTCTATTTACGCAGAGCCACCAAAAGAAGAAGTTAAAAAATCGGATTCGTCAGAACCACAGAAACAAGCAGAAGAACAAAAAGAAGCTATGTCACTTGAAGACAACGCACTCTCTTCTGTAAAAAAAATGATTGGTTTTATTCGTTACAAGAAAAATAATAAGGCAATTGAGTTTGTAGATACCCACCAATTTGCAAAAAATCTTTTGAAAAACCATTTTGATTCCCTTAGCTCTTCCGATAAAAAAGAATTTGAAAATGCATTGAAAGAATATATTATTAATAAATCGTTTCCAATCGCTTTAAAATATTTCGATAAAGTGGACATTAATTATGAAAAACCAGTTATCAAAGGAGAAGAGGCAGTTATCGGATCTTCCGTTCTTTACCAAGGTTCCGAAAAGGTTGCATTTTCTTGGGTACTTACTGAAAATAACGGAAAGTTTTTAATTAGCGACTTTATTACAGAGGGAAAAAGGGTTTCTGAAGTAAACAGAACAAAACAAATTGAGCCAATGTATAAAAAGAAAGGCATAAAAGAAGTGATTTCCATTTTAAAGAAGATTTCCAAATAATGAAAAAAATATTATCCAAATTTTGTGATCTAATACTCATTCGACCATTTATTTCTCTTTTAGTTTTAATTTGCATTACAACTATTTCTGTGTATTTAGCAACAAAACTAACAATCAATTCCAATCAGATTGATCTACTTCCGGAAAATTACCCGGAAGTTGTAAAAGCAAAAAAAGTAATTGAGATGATCGGTGGAAATGGATTTTATATTATTGTACTAAAATTCAACGATGAGTACAAAAAAGAATTTCACTTAAAAAATGCCTATATGGCAAAAAGTAAAGGAAAACTCGAAGAATATAAAAATGAATTAAAACTCGCAGAGGAAGAGAAAAACAAATTTTCTTCTTATTACAAAGCAAAAGAATTGTTACTAAAAAAATACGCAGATATACTAAATGCGAGACTCTTAAAAGAAAAAGACGTTAGGTACATCTCTTACCGCTATGACACCAGTTTTATAAAAGAAAGACTTCCTTTGTTTATTTTGCCTGAAGATATTTATGAGTCTGGAAAAAGAGTAAAGAAAAAAATAGATCTTGAAATCGAAAAACTCAATCCATTCTATATCCAACTTACTAAGGAAGAATACAATCCGGATTTTACGGATATACTTACGAAGTACCAAAAACTCGCTAAAAGAGATATTTTTGACGAGTACAATATCTCTCCAGATAAAGGAATGCTATTACTGCTCGTAAAGCCCACGGGAATTTTTACGGATATCGGCTTTATTCGAGAATTTGATGCCAAGGTTCAATCTATAATTAAAGAAATGAATATAGAGTCAGAGGGAATCAAGGTAGGCTATACCGGCACGTATAAATTGAATCTCGATGACTACGACAGTCTTATGAATGCCTTAAAGCCTGTATCTTTTGCTTCTCTACTTGGGATAACTATTTTACTTTTAATCTTTTTTAGAAATCCGGTATTTATTTTTACACTTGTTCTTTCTTTAGTAACAGGTGTGATCCTAACCTTTGGAGTCACCTATATCGTAATTGGTAGGTTAAATACTATCACCAGTATTATGGCCGCTATTTTGATGGGGCTTGGAATAGATTATGGAATTCAATTTTTATATAGGTTTCGTGAGGAGTTTACGAAAAGCGATGATTTTTTATTTTCCGTAAAAGAAACTATTTATCATACAGGAATTGCTTCTCTAAGCTCGGCTTTGACTACAACCTCAGCTTTTGTAGTATTGATGTTTTCTGAATTTAGGGGGTTTAGTGAATTTGGATTGATTGCCTGTTATGGAATTTTTCTTATTGCACTATCCATGTATTTTGTAACTGCTCTACAAATTGCAATTCTATTGAAAATATTCCCAAAATTAAAAACAATAATTATTTTAAAAGAAAAGGAGAAAACTATATCTCCATTTTTATTTAGAATTTATGGTCGTCCTGCGATTATACTTTTAGTAAGTATTCTTTCCATAGTTGCTATTGGTTATTTTGCTTTTGATGTAAAATTCAATTATAGTGGAAGAGATTTATTATTGGAAAACCAAGAGTCCTTGCTTTTATACGATGAGATTGGAGACAGGTTTGATATATCGAGCGATCCTCAAGCGATAGTTTTGGATACCTTGGAAGACTCAGAAGCTGTGTTTGATTATTTCACTCCAGTGCCGAAAGAAATGGCAAATTCTGTAGATCAAGTTGTATCCATTTGGAATTTTGTACCACCGTATTCTCAGCAAAAAGAAAATATAAAAAGTTTGCACAAGATAAATAAAGATATAAAAAGAGTGAAGCCTGCTTTTTTAAAACCTCATCAAAGAAAATACCTCCCTGTAGTAAAAAAATATATGAATGTCAAGCAATTTTCTATTGAAGATGTTCCTAAAGTCTTTTACAATCAGTTTAGAGAAGTGCCAACCAGTAAAGAAAAAGGATTTATGATTTTTATTTATCCTAAGATCGCACTTTGGCATGGTAAAGATCTTTTAAATTTTTATTCATTTGTTTCCAAGTTTCAATTTCCAGTGATTAGCAAAAGAACATTGAATACTCTTTTGTATGTTGAAAATGGAGAGAAAGTAAGCTCTAAATTTATACCGATTAAAGAAAATTTTGATAAAGAAGAAGAAGGAAAAATTCTACAAGCGCTGAATACCTTCTCGCAAGAAAAATTTGAAAGAGTCGGAATTCTTCCAGGAACTTCTAAATTTATTGTAGAGAAAAGACCTTTTAAGTCATTAGAGGAAGTTCGAAAATTAACAAAGAAGGCAAATACATCGGGGAGCGTAATCCTGTTTGCGAGACTTGCAAAAATTGTACAGTCAGAAGGGTTCACTACATTTTTTGCCACCTTGATTTTAGTCACTGTTATTCTTGTGATTTTCTTCAGGGGACTTCTTCCTGCCGTTATTTCCCTATTCCCGTTGATCATCGGAATAGGAGTAATGCTTGGAATTATGGGCTTGTCGGGTCAGAAAATCAACTTCATGAACATACTTGTGTTTCCTATTGTAATAGGTTATGGAATACAAAATGGCATTTATATTTTTTACAGATTTAAAGAAGAGAAAGATATTTCTGTTGCGATTTCTAAAGTAGGTCCCGCAATCACGGCTTCCACTTTGACTACTCTTGTAGGTTGGGGAGTGCTTCTCATTGCAGAGCATAGAGGTCTTCACTCTTTGGGCTTAGTTGCTTGCATTGGAATAGGTTCTTCTTTGATTGTAGCCTTTACTTTGTATCCGTCTTTACTTTCGATTGTATATTCCAATAAAAAATTTGCAGATATTGAAAAAGAGCACCCGCTTTGGGAGACTACTGAAAAGACTGTTCTTGAAGAAAGCTCAGAAGTTCAATCTACTTCTATTGTAAATAAAAATATTGAAAACAAAATCAAAACTAAAAAGAAAAAATTACCTCAAGCAAAAAAGAAGGGATTGAAAAAGAAGAAATAGACTTATGAAAAATTTCTCTATAATAATAGTATGGCTTTTTTTTATTGGGTGCTCTACCACAGAGGTTAAAAGATCCAAAAATTTAGAAAGTGATCTAAAGACTTTAAAAAGAATTGTGGTAGTTGTAGAAAACAATCGTGCAATGGCAAAAGAAGAAATAGGTTTGATATTTGAAATGACAAAAAATTATATTTCTCATCATAAAGAATTTATCGTATATGTAAAAAGAAATGAGAAATTTAGTTGCAAAGAGGATTCTAAAATTCAGGGAATTTTTACAATTCGGCTTAGAGAGTCACAAAAGTCCGATCAGATTGCTATTCTCGCAATCGGTCAGCTCGTAAATTGCAAAACTTCCGAAGAAGTGTGGAGTGGACTTGTTGAAAAAACATTTCCTATAGATGAAAAAGAAAATGCTTCTCTGGTGAAAACCTATACAGAAAAATTTGGGAATAAGATTCAGTCCAAGGTAACACCGTATTTTCTTGTAATAAAAAAATTATTAGATAATTTAGAAAACCCTGTACCTCTTTCTGAAGACGAACAAAACGAAAAAATAGAAATAGAGTCAGAGTCTTAAACTTCTGCAAAGTTTAGGTCGTAGAGTTTTTTGTATTTCCCGTTTAAGTCAATTAACTCTTGATGGTTCCCGCTTTCGATTATCCTTCCATTTTCCATGCAAAAGATTTTTTCAGCGATTTGAACTGTAGAAAGTCTGTGTGCAATTAGTATGGTTGTTCTGTTTTTGTATAGAGTTTCCAAGGCTATTTGGACGAGTCTTTCAGATTCGGTATCGAGTGCAGAGGTAGCTTCATCTAAAATTAATATTTCAGGATTTTTTAAAAAAGCTCTTGCAATAGAGATTCTTTGTCTTTGACCACCTGATAGCATGACCCCTCTTTCTCCGATGAATGTGTCAAATCCTTGATCTAAGTTTTCTATAAATTCAGTTGCAAATGCATCTTCTGCTGCTTTTCTGATTTCTTTTTCGCTGGCATTTACTCTACCACAAATAATATTTTCTCTAATCGTTCCATTAAACAAAAATACTTGTTGGGAAACTATTCCAATTTTTTCTCGAATAGAACCAAGCTCTATTTCTCTAAGATCAACTCCATCAAAGCTCAATTTTCCAGAAATAGGATCAATAAGTCGGACGATTAAATCTGTCAAGGTAGATTTCCCTGATCCGCTGGACCCCACTAATGCGATTGTCTCTCCTTTTTTTATGGTGAGATTGATCTCTGAAAGTGCATGGTTTTCGGATTCCGGATATTGATAGCTGACATTTTCTAATCGGATTTCTTTTCTAAGTCCTGTAAAAATTTTAGGTTTAGAAATATTTTGAATTTCAATCTTAGAGTCTAAAAGCTCAAAAACTCTTTCTCCAGCCGATCTTGCAGATTGAATTAAATTGAACATTACGCTCATTTGTTTCATGGGTCTCATCAGAAAAATGAGAGTGAGAAAAAACGCCATAAACATTCCTTTTGAGAAATTCTCTTCAGAAATGATATAGGCTCCAAAAGCTAAAAATATAGCCGATACGATTGACCCTGATAATTCAATCAGAGCCGGGCCTACTTGATGATAGAAATGACCTTTAAAAGTTTTATCGGAAAGCTCTCCATTGATCTTTAAAAATCTTCCGGCTTCTCCCTTTTCCATGGAAAAAGCTCGAATTACTCGAATCCCGGCGATCACTTCTTGAAGATGACCATATAGTGCCGAGAGTCTTTCTTGTTGATTTTTTGTGGCTCTTCGGATTTTGTCAGAAAAAGCAGTAATCGGTCCCATGATCAGTGGTATTACAATAAATACGATTAGAAACATTTTCCAGCTAAGAAAAAATAAAATAAGTAGGTGCGTTATTATATAGAAGAAATCGTTGATAGCATCTTTTAAATCTGTGCTTATTACTTTTCCAAGTACATCTACGTCATTGATGATTCTACTCATTAAGATTCCTGTTTTTTCTCTGATGAATAAATTCATTGGTAAGGCAAATATTTTTTCATACAACTCTGCTCGCAAGTCTCTAATAGCCAGAAAACCTGTGGATGTAATAAAATATACTGTTCCAGATAAACAGATCAATTTTAAAATATAAATCGGAAATACTAAGGAGCAGAAAAAAAACACGATTTCATCCGGGGTCATTTTTTCAAACTTTTTATTCATCGTTTCTTTCAAATCTGCAATCTCAAATTCTAAGCGATCTATTCTCGATAATTTTTCTTTATGCTCTGATTTTTGAAGTAAGAGTTTGTCTCTTTTGGTAAGTGCGATTTGAAATTTTGTGTTTTCACCGGCTCCTAGGGAATCAAAAATGGGAATTAAGCTGGTCAAAGAAGCTCCATTGAATACGGAGACCAAAAACGATAAAAGGATTCCAAAAATTAGTCTTGTTTTATACTTGTAAGCGTATTGAAAAATTCTACCAAAAATTTTCACGGTTTTTTCCCATGAATACCTTGTATCTTTTTTCTATCCTATTTGCACTCATTTTTTGTAACCCTGAAAAACAATCCAATAACGCAAATTGTGTTATGATGGGAATTCCTTCCGATCCCTATTCGATAGATCCATTATTTTCTACTGATCTTTCTTCTAAAAAGCTAAATCAATTTCTATTTGAAAGACTATTTGAAAACAAAAAAGGAATTTTTTTGAAATCAAGACTTATAAAAAAACATACTTGGAAAAAAAAGAATGGGGCTTGGAGCTTGAATTTTGAATTAAATGAAATAAAGTTTTCCACAGGAGAAATTTTAACTTCCAAAGATGTAATTTTTTCTCTAAATAGATTGAGGACAGAAAATAGCCCTCGAAGATCGGATTATACTTTTATTTTAAAATTCTACAAAGATTCTGATAAGAAATTTTCTATTTTGGTAGATAAAAAAAATCGAAAAATATTTGAGCTTCTTTCTAATTCTTTCTCTTCAATTTATCAGGCTTCGAGCTATGGTAAAGAACAAATTTTTATTTCAACAGGCCCTTACAGTTTAAAAAACTGGAATCGAAACGACGAAATACAGCTAACTAGAAATGTGTTTGATTTGAAAAAAAATCTTCCGCAAAGTATTGTATTGAAAGTAATCCCTCAATCTTCTACAGGGATTTTTTTATTTAAAAAAAACATTTTGGATACCTTGAAAATTCCGTATTTCTTGGTCGGTGAATTTCAGAGATCGGGAGCTAGTATCGTTAAAAACAAAGGAAGTTCTATTCAATACATTGCTATAAATAATTCTAATTTTTGCTTTGATAAAAACTTTAGAAAAGCGCTGAACTACTCTATTGATAAAAGTTTGATCGTTACAAAATTATTAGAGAACCACGCTGATTTGGTGTATGCCTCACTTCCACCAAAATATTATTCAGGTCTGTATCGTGAATCTAAAAAACTATCTTATGAATACAATCTTCAACAAGCAATTACTCTTTTAAAAAAATCAAAATGCTACCCTGAGGTGACTAAAAGATATTTTGAATTCAGGATGAGAGGAGACGATGAGAATAGAGCCATAGGTCTTTCGATTCAAAAGAATCTAAACGATTTAGGAATTCATACAAAAATTTTGCCAATGGAAAAAATTCAGTTGTACAAGGAAAATGGAGAAGGTAAAGGGGACTTAACTTTACTTTCTTGGTTTTTAGACTCTGATTCTATTTTAAATTATTTAGATCCTCTTTTTTCTTCATTGAATTTTGGAAATTCGGGAAATCGAGGATTTTATAATAATCAAAAAATTCAGACTACTATTCTTAAAGCAAGAGACGGAAAAAGTTTAAGCCAAAAAGAGCTAAGAGATTCGTTTGATACCATTGAAGAAGATGCACCTTGGATTTTTTTATGGTCGATGGATGAAAATTATATTTTGTCTGAAAAAGCAAAAAATTTTACTCTTCTAAAGGAATTTCTGTAGTTATGTCTTCTTCTAAATTTTCTTCATTTTCTAAACTGTCTATTTTACTATCTAAAATTTTTTCTTGATTGGGGTTATAAAATTCTATTTTTGGTTCTGTCCCAGAATAATAGAATTGCTCTTTTAAAACTTTTTTGCAAGGCACATTAGGTGAGTCGATTTTTTCGTTGTCTGCACAGATATCTACTCTTACAAAATTTCCTTCAAACAGAGGGATTAGCTCCTTATTGGAAGTATTTTTTTTAATTAATCTCAAGACTGACTGTAACCAAACAGTTCCACTAAGAGAGTGTTTAAAAGAAGGAACGGGTGCGCCAAAATCATTCCCAATCCACACAATAGACACATCCCAAGGGGTAATACCTGCAAACCATGAGTCTCTTACTCCTCCAATCCCTCCCCATCTTTTTTTGATTTCTGGAGGAATTTGCACAGTGCCTGTTTTCCCTGCAACTGGAAATGTGAGTTGTTTCCCCACGTTCATAGTTCCTCCATCAGTCACTACAGCCTCCATAAGATTTATGGTAATTGCGCAGGCGATAGGATCCAATACTTGTTCAAAAGTTTCCGAGATTTTCGGACGATATAAATTATTGCTATCCTTGTCTAAGATTTTTATGATTTTTTTTGGAGTAATTTTTTTTCCACCGTTAGCGATTGTAGAATATATGATTGCAAGCTCCATAGAAGTTAGCTCACCTGAGCCGAGTGCCAGGGTTAGGTTTGGAGAAAACCTTTCCCTAATTTCACTTTCGGGCTTAGAAAGAATTTGAGACAGTTTTTTTAAAAAATTATCAACCCCGATTTTTTGAAGCAAAATTACGCTAATCGTATTTACAGATTGGGCAAATGCTTTTCTAACAATTATTTTTCCTTGATAACCCTTGTACCAGTTTTTTGGTGAATACCCGCTTATATTAATTTTTTCGTCTATTAGAATTGTAGAAGGAGTGATTATTTTTTTTTCGATTGCTATCGCATAAATTAATCCTTTGATTGCAGACCCCGGCTGACGCAGAATTTCTTCGATCTTCCCCATTCCGATTTGTCCGGTTCGAATATTTTTCTCAATATATGTTTCTATTTCACCATTTTGAGGATTCATGGAAACCATTGTTCCGCTTAAACCATTCAGAATATTTGGATCAATTTTTCTTTTTTGTATTTTGCTTTGAAGATTTTTTTGAATCTCTTCTAAGGATTTTCTCATATATTTTTCACTTATTTTTTGCTTTTCATAATCTAAGGTAGTGAACACGCTGAGTCCAAGTGTTGCGATTTCTTCACTTTGAAATGTATCAGAAAGTTGATTTTGAATTGAGTCATTGAAATCGGGGGTTTGATTTATTTTGTACTCTTTACTTTTAAAAAACTTTCCTATATCGCTTACCCAATATTTTTTATTTGGGGATTGAATTTGTTTTATATTGTACGTGGCTCTAAATTCGCTCACCTCTTTATTAACATTCATTGGCTTTGTATCGCAAATCTCTCTTTTGCATAGTTGAATATTCTCTACCATTTTTTTTAGTACCGTTTCTTGTTTGTGTAGAGAGATTTGTAAATTTTTTATCGGGTTGTAAATAGAAGGGGCAGGGACAATTCCTACTAGTAAGGCAGCTTCCGCAAAACTTAATTCATTTGCACGCTTATGAAAATACCTCAGACTAGCTTCTTCAAACCCTATACAACCCTCTCCTAAAAATATATTATTCAAATACATAGAGAGTATTGCTTCTTTATGAAAATGCAATTCTATATAAATTGCAAAAAAAGTGACAGCAATTTTATTGACTAAGTTTTTTTCGCGTAGATTTAAAATTATCTTTGCTAATTGTTGAGTGATCGTGCTGCCACCTTGAGAAATTTGTAAACTAAATACATTGTACATTGATGCTCTAACAATAGCCAAGAGATCAAACCCTGAGTGTTCAAAAAATCTTTTGTCTTCGGCTGATAGAATCGCTCGAATAAGGATTTTGTAATTGTGAATATTTTTGGGAGAAATAAATGTAAAATTTTTTGGTAAGAACTCTCCTATTAGAATTCCTTCTCTGTCATAGATTTTAACCGGTTCTAATTTTGTAGATATTGTAGAGCTTTGGATTTTGAGGTTTAGTTTGTTTAAGTTTGCTCTGGAGACTGACTCATTTTCTTTCCATACAAAATATCCCTTTCCGAATACATATAGGATAGGGAGTGAAATTATGAAAAACCCAATCGCTAAAGAAAGAAATATTTTTTTGAATTTATAACTTACATTCTTTCTTTTCACTAAAGAGCCGGATTTTAATTTTCTAATGTAGCTGTCATTGAGCCTTTTGAATTTGACATTCTTGGATCCGGCCCATAAGACAGAATTTTGTCTTGAATATGCTCTGCATGCTCTAACTCTCCAAAGAATATAATCGTTTTCTTTTCGGTGTCCACTTCAACTGCATGCCCGTACGCTTTTTCGGTGCTCATAGAGCAAACTTCAACCAGCATTTCAATGACGTAATCGTATGTATGTGAGTCATCGTCCCAAAGCACAACCTTCCAAGGTCCTCCAGAATTTGGTTTTTTTATTTCAGTTACATTTTCTATTTCTGGAAGAGTTGTTACAGGCAAGAGATACCTCCTATAGAAATTCGATTACTTCTTTTTTTTATATAAAAGAATTCTTTTAATACAATTTCTAAGTTTATTTTTTTAATTTTTTAAATTGCATAATCTTTTGTGCTTCTTTGGCAATATTTTTTGCTCTTAGACCAAAATAGTCCATTAGTTCTTGCCAAGTGCCTGATTTTCCAAATTCATCTTTCATTCCAACTTTAAAAACAGGCACAGGGTAAGTTTCAGATAAAAATTCACTTACTGCAGATCCAAGTCCACCTATTGTATTATGCTCTTCGCAAGTGATGACTGCCTTACAAAGTTTAGCGTATTTTAAAATTGTCTTTTTATCAAGAGGTTTGATACTTGCAGAATTGATAACCGTTGTTTTTATTTTATTTTTTTCTAAGATTTCAGATGCAATCAAGGCTTCGTTTACCATTATACCGCATGCGATAATACAAACATCTTTTCCTTCTCTTAAAACTTCTGCTTTTCCGATCTTAAATTTATATTTAGGATTTCTTTCAATAATTGGGATGGCTGGTCGTCCCACTCTTACATACACAGGCCCCTTGAATTCGGCGATCTCGTGAATGACTTGCTTTGTTTCAGTGTAGTCGGACGGACACAGTACGGTCATTTCCGGTATCACTCTCATGATTCCAAAATCTTCAATGCACTGGTGAGAAGCTCCATCTTCACCCACTGTAATTCCACCGTGAGAAGCTACTAACTTTACGTTTAGTTTTGGATAGGCAACCGTATTTCTTATAATCTCCCACGCCCTTCCTGAAAGAAACATAGCAAAAGAGGAAGCGAATGGGATTAATCCACTAAGAGATAAACCGGCAGCGTGCCCGACTAAGTTTTGTTCCGCTACACCTACATTAAAAAATCTATCTGGGAATTTTTTTTTAAAAAGAATTGTTTTTGTTGATGCAGAGAGGTCTGCATCCACCACCACTACATTTTTTAATTTTTCTCCGAGTTCGACCAACGCATCACCGTAACCGTCACGGGTTGCTTTTAGGCTTGGTTTTACAGTTTCAATCGATCCCATATTACCCTTTTAGTGCATCTTTTTTATCTGTTTTTTCCCAGGTGAAAGTTTCTCCTGTTCTGCCGAAGTGACCATAAGCGGCAGTGTCCCTGTATCTTCTGCCTTTTTCGAGTAATTTTAGGGTATCGATTATTCCTTTTGGGGTGAGCTTGAAATTGGCTTTCACTCTTTTTACGATTTCTTCGTCTGAAATTGTTGCAGTTCCAAATGTATCTACAAGCACAGACACAGGCTCGGCTACCCCGATGGCATAAGCCAATTGAACTTCACACTTGGATGCAAGTCCTGCGGCTACAATATTTTTTGCTATATATCTTCCCATATACGCAGCCGATCTGTCAACTTTAGAAGGATCCTTCCCCGAAAATGCTCCTCCACCATGGCGACCATACCCCCCGTAGGTATCTACAATGATCTTTCTTCCGGTAAGTCCTGTATCCCCGTGAGGACCGCCCACTATAAAAATTCCTGTAGGGTTGATAAAAAACTTTGTATTAGTCAGAAGATTTACAGGGATTACTTTTTTAATACATTCTTCGATTACGGATTCTGTGATTGTACTGTGAGAAATATCCGGTGTGTGTTGGGTAGAAATCACAACAGTTTCTATCCTTGTAGGTATGTTGTTTTCATAAACTACAGTTACTTGAGATTTGGCATCAGGGCGTAAAAATTTGAGTTGCCCTGAATGACGAATGTCAGATAGCTTTTTCATAAGCTCGTGAGAATAATAAATCGGTGCCGGCATTAGCTCAGGAGTTTCATTTATGGCAAAGCCAAACATAAGACCTTGGTCTCCTGCCCCTTGCTCTTTAAAAAGCCCCTCTCCTTCGGTTACACCTTGAGAAATATCAGGGCTTTGCCTGTGTAAGTGAGACTGGACTACTGCGTATTCAGAGTCAAATCCTATAGTAATGTCTGTGTATCCAATATCGCGTATTACATCTCTTGCGATCTCTTGAGCATCTACTTTTGTATTGCTGGTAACTTCTCCTGCAATAACACATAGATTTGTAGTTACGAGAGTTTCACAAGCTACCCTCGATTTAGAATCACCTTCTAAATAAGCGTCTAAAATAGCATCAGAGATTTGATCGCATACTTTGTCTGGATGACCTTCTGAGACTGATTCTGAAGTAAATATAAAATTTTTTAAAGACATTGAACAATCCTTTTTAAAGTTCTTTTCTATATAATTCCAATTCTATCAATATTGAAAAAAGAAATATATCTTAAAACCAGTAGTATATAATAGCCTATATTTGCAAATCGGAAATTTCAGCTACTTTGATGAATATCTGGCTTTTATTTTGTAAACCAGTCTCTTACTTCTTTTTGAAATTTCACCGGGATAAATTCCTCGTAACTGTAATTTGCACATTTTGCTATAAAAAAAGGGTCTTTCTGGCAAAAATCCATTAGTTCTTCGAGTGATTCTGCTCTGGCAATAAAAAGACCGCCATTTCTTGGGTTTTTAGGACCTGAGGATAATAGAATGCCCTTTTCATAGCCGGAGTCTAAAAACTCTCTATGAGCGATTAAATACTTGTCAACTGTTTCTATGGGGACAATATAATTTAAGTGGACTAAAAAATGTTTCATGTTTTTATCGAAAATAATAGAATAGGTTTTCGCAATATAAATTTTTCTTTCTTCTTGAGTGAGGGTTTAAAAATATTGAATTAGAATGAAAATACGTGTATCAGATATAAAAGTTAAAAATAGAATCCGATTGGATCGAGGTGATATTTCTGCGTTGAAAGAGTCTATCCACCGTATAGGCTTACTCCACCCGATTATCATAGATTTAGATAATAAATTAATTGCTGGTGAGAGAAGGCTTGAAGCAGTCAGAGAGCTTGGCTGGGAGCATGTTGAAGTCAAAGTTGTTGATATAAAAAACAAAAAGGACAGAATTTTGATTGAGGCAGATGAAAATACTTCCAGATTGGACTTTACAAACGAAGAATTGCAAAGAAGCAAAGAATTGATTGAAAGATACTCCAAGACGAATATATTTTGGATCATTTGGGCTTGGATTTTGGATTTGATTGATAGGATTAGGGGGAAATAAACATGGATAGTAATGAGGATATTTTAAAAAATATCTATTTATTTGCTAAATTTTCAGAAGATGAAATTGAAGCAATAGCATCAAAAGTTCAACATATTGTGTTGAATCAAAGAGAAGTTCTATTCAGTTCTGGAAACACGGCTTCTTCTTTTTATGTAGTGCGTTATGGTACTTTGAAAATCGTAACAAATACAAAAGACGGAGACGATGTGAATTTGACAACAATTAGTGCCGGCGATCATTTTGGAGAATTGCCATTTTTAGATGGAGAAAAAAGATCTGCATCGGTTGAGGCAGTCGAAAAAACTGAGTTATTGGAAATTACCTATAGTGATTTGCAATCTGTTTTGTCTTCGAGTATAGAAATGGAGAAGAAGTTTTATAAAGCTATCAGCTCGTACCTTGTAAAAAGAATGAGGTTACTCACTACCGATTTAACCTACGCAAGAGAGTTAAAGAAGAGATACACATAATATAAAATTTAGAAGAATAAATAATAGGAAAACTTATGCTTGATTCAATTAAAAAATTTACTGTCCCGCATTTTTTTGGACTTTGTTTTATCGTAACCGGATGGTTTGTGAGTATTGTAAATATTGGATTAGACAGATTCACTGCAAACAGTATTTTTACGCAATGGACTGTAGGTGGATTGGTTCTAATAATAGTAGGTGCTTATTTACCAGAGATATGGATTGGGATTAGAAATAAAGTAGCTAAATAAAAAACTATTAGAGCTTATACTTTTTCTTTTTTTAATCCAGAAGAGATGTAATGCCCCAAGAACGGATTTTCAGAATTTGAAAATGCAAAGGGTACAACTCTATCTGACTTTGATATTCCGAATTCCAAAAAATGATCTCCGGGAGAATTTTCAATAATAGGAATATAGGAGTAGAAATTGTCTCCTATAAATAAAGATATACTTTTTTTAGTAGGTTGAAAATTAACAGAAACCCCGGTTATTTCTATTGGAGAAAAATCCCATTCTGCCTCCTTTTTTAAAAGTGCTTGGTTTGGATAAATCGAGCCGATTTTTATTGTCTCAGTCTCTAACCCGACAACTTTCTCGTCCGAATAGGGAAAAGATTCCACGTATAGGTCTATTTTTTTTGGCAGGCTCTTGGAGAAAATTTCTCTGAGTATTTTGCCGTTAGAGAATTCGATTTGAGTCGCCTGAATTTGATACAGCACACATTGCACAAGTATATGTTTCCCGAAAAATTTTGGGGTAAACTTTTTCGGTATGTATTTTTTTAATAATTTCAGTTCATAGAAAAACGGCAGAATATAGATATTTTGAATAGAATTTTCTACTGAATGTATTGTAGGAGCAGTTAATCTAAACAGATGAATTTTTTTGGGGGTAGGACGTATGTTGAAAATTAGGTGGTCTATAGTTTGTATTCTTAGCTCTATAAATTCTTGTATCTTTTTTGTAAAAGGTTTATGCACAATTCTTATGAGAAATTCTAATAAAAAATTTGTCGGAGTAAATTGGAAAATTTCGTGGAATCCAGACTTTCCGTTTGGCATTGGAAATATTTTTCTTTTCAGTTTCCACTCTCCCAATAAAAACTTTTCTTGGATATACGCATCACCTGTGTTAGGCTCGAAAATTAATTTAGTTTTGGATTTTGAAATTTGAAAATCTTTAGTAGAGTGAAAATAGGGAGAGTCAAAAAAAGATTTTTCTAAATTTTCATTTTCAAAAAATCGAGAAAGCTCTGCTAAGGTAAGATTTGTATCTTTTGCTGTAGAAATAAATTCGTACGATTTGATAGTATGTAAAATTTTCCACTTTTTTTGAATAGAATTCGTCCACTTTGTAAAATAATTCTTTGATTTTTGAATTAAATCAAAATAGAGAAAATAGAAATTTTCTAACTTGTTTTTCATAACAAAAAAGTAAAACAATTTTATGAGTATTACCCATTATGCAAATATGAAAACGAAAATCTATAAAAAAAAACCTATTTTTTATTTTGATGTCAATTTTAGCTTTTTACTTTTTGACTGAGTTTTCTATTTTGACAATATGTCACGAAAAGCCTACGAAAATCAAAGATTTATTCACTCCCAAGAAGCAAGAACGATTAGAATATTATCGGAGTACTATTACCCCAACTCATCGTTTCATGAACAAAATGTTATAGACACGATCGTATTTTTTGGATCGGCACGGATTCGCGAAAGAGCCGTAGTAGAAAAAGAATTGGAAAGACTGACTCAAAATGGTGCAGACGAGAAAACTATCTCCAGAACTAAAAATAAGTTAAATCTGTGCAGGTATTATGATGAAGCAAGAGCCTTATCCAAGATGATTACTGAGTGGGGGCAAGAAATTTCTCAAACTGAAAAAAGGCTTTTGGTGTGCACTGGAGGTGGACCCGGAATTATGGAAGCCGGAAATAAAGGTGCATTAGATGCCGGTGGGGTTAGTGTAGCACTCAATATCTCACTACCTTACGAGCAAGTCCCAAACCCATTCGTTACGGATAGTCTGTGTTTTGAGTTTCACTATTTTTTTATGAGAAAGTTCTGGTTTTTAAACTTATCTAAGGCTCTAATTATTTTTCCGGGTGGATTTGGCACCTTGGATGAATTGTTTGAGCCGTTAACTCTGATGCAGACTAAAAAAGCGACTGAGATTCAACCCGTGATCATGTATGGAACTGAATTTTGGAAAAAAGTTCTTCACTTTGAGGTTTTAGTTGAAAATTCACTTATCCACGAAGAAGACTTGAAATTACTTCACTTTGTAGATTCTCCTGAAGAGGCAATGCAAGTTTTAAAGAAAGAAATCACAATTGAATTGACTTAAAATGCTAATTTTTTAGATTGGATATGGGAGTAAAATATGGCAAGAAAATGTGTAGTTACCGGTAGAGGAACAATGTTTGGGAATGCAGTTTCACATTCTCATTTAAAAACTCGTAGAATTTGGAAGGTAAATATCGTTAAAAAAAGCATTTTTCTTGAAGATGAAAATAGATGGGTTACAGTAAGACTATCTACCAGAGCTCTCCGAACTCTAAGAAACAAAGGTTTAAAGTCTGCAATCAAAGACAATGGTGGATCTTTAAAAGTTCTTGCGCCTAAAAAATACGTCGGCATTCAAAAAAAAACCGTTCAAAATAAATCTGTAAATAAAAAAAATACTAAGTAAACCTGTATTCAAAGCTCCCGATTCAACAATAATTTTTAAAATTTTACAGGAATATTACGGGGAGCTTTCTTGTCCTCTAAATTACAAAAAACCTTACGAATTAGTAATTGCTGTAATTTTAAGTGCTCAGTGTACAGACAACCGAGTCAATACAGTCACTCCTGAATTATTCAAAAAATTTCCAGAATTAGAAGACTATGCAAATGCAGACTTATCAGAAATTGAAAAGTATATTTATTCAACCGGTTTCTATAAAAATAAATCTAAATCGATCCAAGGATTTGCCAAAAAAATTCTGCAAGACTATAATGGGAAAATTCCATCTACCATAAAAGAGCTTACGGGGCTTCCCGGGATTGGAAGAAAAACCGCCAATGTAGTATTGAATGAAATCTTTGAAATTTCTGAAGGGATCGTTGTTGACACCCACGTCAAAAGGGTTTCAAAAAGATTGGGATTTACGAATTTTACCGATCCTGTAAAAATTGAGAAGGAGCTTATGAACTCTATTCCTAAAGAGTTCTGGAAAAATCTTTCTCTTTATTTTGTTTTTTTGGGAAGGGAGTTTTGTAAAGCAAACAAGAAACTTTGTGAAAATTGTCCTTTAAACAAAATATGTCCATCCAGTGAATTGGGAGAAAAAAATGAATATTGAAAATATGGATTTAGTCACGCAGCACATTATCATGTCAAAGGACTTGAATGCTCACGGAAATTTATTTGGCGGGGTCATGCTTTCTTGGATAGATGAAGCTTGTGCACTTTATGTTATGGAAAAAATTTCTTACACAAACATTGTTACAGTCAATATGGATGATATTTTCTTTAAAAATCCCGGTAGAAATGGAGACATTATTCAGATCTATGCTTCTATTGAGAAAAAGGGTAGTTCCTCCCTTACAGTAAGAACTACCGCTATCGCTTTCAACAGTGTAAGTAAGGAAAAAAAAGAAATTATCACTTGTAAAGTCGTGTTTGTATGCTTGGACGAAAACCGAAAACCATTTCCATTTTTTCAGAAAAATAAAAATTAATAGTACACAATTTTTTCCATTTTTATTTTATCTGAAAATATTCCGTTTGGGTTAGTTTGGTTGAGTCTCCCTCTTTGAATGATTTCAGCGTATCCGTTTGCGATATAAGTATGGATTTCTTTTGTTTCTTTATTTTCGCATTCCCTTACTTGTCGAATAATTTCAGAGATGGAAAATAAAGAGTAAATCAAATCACAGATTGGCAAGCGATTCATTTCGATCCAGTCCTTAGAGTTTTTTAACGCTTCTTCTAATTCTAATTTTTTCTCATTAAAAACTATTAAAGGATTTTTTAAGTCTTCTTCTTTTTCTAAACCGGACATATTGGAATTCAATTCTTTCCAAAATGATTCTTTTACCTTAGGTCTTTGAAAGGCATGGAGTGCATGGTCGGTGATGATGTGATGAGTTCCTTCCCATGTTTCGTTGATGATGGAGTCATTCAACAATCTTGGGAGGGGAGAAAAATCTCCAAGTATTCCATTTCCTCCGTGAAGAATGATTGCTTCGTGTAATAACCAAGTAGAATGTGTAGTGGATATGTATTTTAAAAGGGGAGTGAGCAACAATTCTATATTTTCAGAATTTTCTATGTACGAATAGTTTCTAAAAACAGAGTAGGTAAGTATTGTGTGTAAAATTTTCATTTCAGTCAAAGAGCGTAAGACAGATCCAAACTGAATTATTTTTTTTCCGTAAGCCTCTCTCATTTTCGTATATTCAAATGCTTCCATAAATCCTCTACGACTAAAACCGAGAGAAGCAATAGAAACATGAATTCTGGAAACTTTAATTACAAACTTGATTAGGTTGGCAATTCCGTGAGAGGTTCTTCCTAATTCTTCAGCTTCCACTTCATCGTAAACTATTTCTACGGTTATTTTACCCTTAGAGCCTATAATGTCTTTTTTTCTTAAAATATGGTGGTTGTTTAATTCACCGTTGTCTTTTAGTCTCGAAACTAAAAATAATCCGATTGTATTGGTATTTTCTATTTTTGCACTCGTAACCCATAAATCTCCCGGATTAGAGCAAAACCATTTTTCTCCGGTTAAAGCCCACTTCCCGTTTTCTTTCTTTCTGGCAATAGTTCTGCCTGCCGAGACGTTACTTCCACCAACTCTCTCTGTTACATACTGGCCCGCCATGAAGTGGGAGTTACTTCCATACCCCGCAACTATAGGAAGGTATTTTTTCTTTTGCTCTTCTGTACCTAAGGATTTTAATGCTTGAATCATCCCATCGGTCATTGCAGTGGGACAGGTTACCCCGGCTTCACCACACATATTGGTCAAATAGGCAAGCGACATTTTGTGGAGAAAAGTAAAAGGGTGCTTCCAATTGGGATGAAAATCTAAATTGATAATTCCATATTCATAGATTCGTTTTCGAACTTCAAGTTGTTCGGGAGAGTATCTAACTTCATCAATTCGATTTCCGGTATTGTCGTATTTTATGATTTCACCGTACTTCCCTTCTTTGTGACAAGCATCTACGAGTGGGTCTATGGTCTCACCGATTAGCTTGCCGTAATTGGAAAGATGATTTTCGACTGCTTGCTGAAAGTCTATTTTTGAATTTGAAAAACTATTCATGATGATTCTTTTCAGAATAGTATCTTCTTTGTAAAAGTTTTTCCCCCTGTTTCCTGTGTAGCCGGTAATATCAAATGGAAGGAGCGCTGGATTGGTATTGGAGTTTTCGATGTATTTCAAGTTTGTCATAATACAAATAAAAATCTCTATTCAAATTAAATCAAACGTAAATTGATTGATGAAATTTAAAAAAAGAATTTACTGGAAAATATTTTTTTTTAATATGATGTGATAGCGAGTGGTTTATGCGTGTATTCAAAATAATTAGTTTTCTCTGTTCTACTCTTTTTTTTATTCAACCTATTTATTCTTCTAATGATGTCAAAGATGAATTTAGGGAAAAATTAATTAAAAAAGGCCAGTCACAAATCGAAGCAATTTCTTCGATCAAGGTTTTGAATAGAGAGGATTTGATTCCTTTATTGCCTGAAATATTGAGAAATTCAGATTCCAATGCAAGCGTTGTTACTGCAATTATCTTACTCTACAAATCTTATGGTGTGGATATAGATAAGTACCACCCAAAATGGACTGAAGACTTTGAGTGGATATTGGAAAATGATCGAGAAGAGTCTAACTATATCGAAATTTTTTCTTTTATAGAAAATCGTAAAGAAAGAAGATTATTGTATTCTTTGACTAACTTTTTAAAATACCCTGTTTACTCTGTAAGAGTTTCTGCATACAAAGCACTTGGGTCGTTAAATGATGATAGGGCAATTCCGTTTTTGTTTGAATTAGGGAATTCTGAAAATGGAATTTTAAAAAAATATTATTTAGAATCCCTTGTCTATTTTAAAGACGATAGAATTCTTTCATTATTGCCTAAGCTGATGAGCGATCCAAGCCCTGCTATTAGGAGCGAATGTGTTTTGGTTATTGAAAAACTCAACCTAAAAGAAAAATACTACACTGTATCGAATATGGCAAATTCTGATCTTAACTATGAAGTGAGAAAATATTCAGTAACCAGTTTAAAGAATTTGTATAATAAAAACAAAACATATATATTTCAGAAAACAATTTTTGATGAGAACTCGGAAGTGAGAAATGCTACTGTTGAGGCAATTTATATGATTCGAGATCCTTATTATTCTCGGTTTATTTCTCAAGCTATGGAGAAAGAGCAGATCACAAAATTAAAATTATCCATGATCGAAACTTTGATAGCACTTGGAAATCACGGAGGAGGTGGAGGGCTTATCACTACACTAAAAGACGATAAGTCCACTGAAGTTAGGATCCGATCAGCTCAGGCAATAGCTATGTTGAATGTGAGCTCTGCTTCTCAGTCTTTGCTAACCGGCTTAAGATACGAGTCTCAAAATCCTGTTAAATTAGAAATTGTTCGTGCTCTTGGGGCACTCAAAGAAAAGAATGCAGTCTCAATTCTTTTAGATATAATTAAGGCTACCTCACCAAACGATTTGCGTAAAGAAGCAATTCTATCTTTGGAGAAAATTGACGATCCGGTTGTCATGCCTTTTTTATTCGATCAGATAGATATCGAAAACAACCTCGACATTAAAAATCTGCTAAAAACTACTCTTCGTGAAATGTTGTATAAATACCATAGCCAGAAGAATAAGAAATGATAAATTACGATTTTCTTATTAAAAAATAAGTTCTAATTGTCCCGACAAAACAAGTTTGTTTTCTTCTCTGTCGTTAATGTATTCTCTGATACAATTCGCAACAAATTCGCCAAGTTTTACAGGAACAGCGTTTCCTATAATTTGTTCAAGGTCTGTTTTGCTTCCGCACAAAACAAAGTTTTCAGGAAACGTTTGAATTAAACTGCGTTCTTTGGTTGTTAGCGGTCTAACTTTATCGCAAATATCTATCGGGTCGCCTTCGTGCTTTGAATAACCCTTGGGAATTGGTCTATTCACGCCACGAATGGTTGGGCTTGGCTCGTAAATACTGAAAACGCCACGTCTTGCGTAACTTCTTGGGTGTCGGTAGTAATACTCAACGCCCAATGAATTGCCAAAATAGTCAAACAATGTCATTGGTTTGCTTGACTGATTTTTGATGAAATACGGATTAATTAAATTATCTGACGAATGTTTGTGTCCTACCAAAAAGAAGCGTTTCCGTGCTTGCGGAACACCGCAATAACTTGCGTCTAAAACTTGATAAGAAATTCCGTAACCTGCTTTTTTGAAAATTTGCAATGCTTCTTTCAGAATACGACTTTTGGTAATTCGCTCAACGTTTTCCATTACAAACCATTCAGGTTTTGTTTCCGATACAATTTTTGCGTAAGAAATTGTAAGGTCGGCACGTCCCAAAGTTTCATCTCGTTTTCCTGCACTTGAAAAATCTTGACAAGGCGGTTCGCCAATAATCATTTGCGGTCTTAGGCTTTTTACAAAATCAAGTCCTTCATCACTTCCTAAATCGGTGTCATAAATTGGGTGGTCAAAGTTTTCTTTGTAAACCTTAATCGCAGGTTCCCATTTGTCAAAAGCTGCCAAGATTTCAAAACCTGCGTTTTGAAATCCAAGCGATAAACCACCACAACCCGAAAATAAATCTACTCTACAGTTTTTTTATTGTTGGGGGTTAAAATTAGTAATTAAAGAATTCTCATACTCCAACAAGTCATAGATCTCATATATTCATTGTAAACTTAGAATAGTTTGTCCACAAAAATAAGTTCTAAAGTTATTGTTTTATTTACAATATCCGAAATTTTCTCGACTGTTACAATCTAAATGATTTTACTGGATATTTAAAAGAAATAGAATATGCCGAATTCTAAGAAGATTTTATTAGTAGAAGATATAAAGGTTGTGTCTTTGAAATTAAACACAATCCTTCATAAATTTGGTTATGATGTACTAACAGCCAACTCTGGAGAATCTGCAATAAATCAGCTGAGTTCCAATCCACAGGTAAACCTCATATTGATGGATATAGACCTTGGTAAGGGAATGAGTGGAGTAGAAACAGCCACCAAAATTCTGAAAAAGCGTGAAATTCCTATCATATTTTTAACCTCTTATGAAGACGATGAGTTTATAGATCAAGTACGTGGAGTCACACGCTACGGATACTTATTAAAGGATTCAGGAGACTCAGTTCTCAAGTCAACGATTGAAATGGCTTTGGAGTTATTTGAATCCAGAACTGCTTTAAAAAAAAGCGAAAGGACTTTATCCAACCTAATGGATAGCTTTCCGGGTATAGTTTATAGATATAGAAACGATACCAGTAAAACCTTAGAGTTCATTAGTCGGGGTTGTTTAGATGTATGTGGTACTCCATCTACGGATTTTATGGAGAAAAAAACAATTCATTTAAGAGACTTAATTTTTGAAAATGAAAAAGATTGGGTTGAAAAAGAGATCAACTTTTCTTTAAACAAGAAGGAAAGATTTATTGTGAACTACAGAATTGTATCTGCGCTCAAGGAAGTGAAATGGGTGGAAGATCAAGGAATCGGAGTTTACTCAGACTCAGGGGAGTTAATTGCAGTAGAAGGATTTATTGAAGACATTACAAGTAGGAAATCGGCAGAGTATGCACTCGTAGAAAGTGAAGAGCGGCTAAAATCTATAATAGAGGCGAGTAACGACGGAATATGGGAATGGGAAATACAAACAAATAAAATTTATTGGTCTGAGAAAGTGTATCTTATGCTCGGGTATTCTAAAAAAGAATTTTACAGTAATTATGATTCGGTTTTAAATCTTGTGCACCCGGAAGATAGACAAAAGAGTAAAGAAGATGTGAGAGCATACATACTTAGTGAAGAGCCGTTTAGTGTAGAAATCAGGTTTCAAAAAAAAGATGGCAATTATGGATATTTTCTGTGCAAGGGACAGGTAAAGAAAAATAGTGCAGGGCAGACCTTCGGGCTTATTGGTTCTATCAGTGATATCTCAGAAAGAAAAATAGCAGAGAAAAAAATCAAAGAGTCTTTAAAATTTGTAAATACAATTATCGAATTATCTCCAATAGGAATATTAACATACAATTCCAAAGGAGAGTGTATTTCTGTAAATCCTGCAGCTTGTGAAATTGCGGGTGGAAGTCTTGACGAATTCAAAAAGAAGAGCTTATGGGATTTAATTACTGTAAAAGATTCTAAACTGTCCGCATTGATTCAAGAAGTAATTAATAAAAATGTTTCCAAGCAACTTGAATTGCACGGTAGATCGAGTTTTGGTAAGGAATTTTGGATTCAGGCGTATTTGGATTCATTTCTGTTAAATGGGGAAAATCATATATTAATTCTAATGTACAATATATTTGAAAATAAAAAGTCAGAAGAAAAAATTAAAAAAATAGAAGAGCAATACAAACTAATTGCAGAAAATTCATCTGATGTGATCTGGATTTTGAATCCTGTAACCAAAAACTTCACTTATGTAAGTCCTTCGATTTACAATTTAAGAGGATTTACGCAAGAAGAGATTTTGAACAATAAAGCAGGAGTTGCAATGACTCCAAGTTCCGGAAAGAATGTTGCTTATGCGATTGAAGACAGATTAAGAAAATTTCAAAGTGGAATTGATGAAACTTATAGGGATGAAAATCAGCAATACCACAAAGATGGTAGAATTTTAACAGTAGAGGTGACAACTCGATATTTTCGAGATAAAAAAAACGGGGGCATTTTCATTCTGGGGATTTCCAGAGATGTTACTCAAAGAAAAGAGGCAGAAAAAAATTTAGAAAAAGAAAAAGAGCTTCTTTCAGTAACCTTACGAAGTATTAGAGATGCAGTGATCACTATGAACAGTATAGGAAATATTTTAATGATGAATCGTGAGGCAGAAATCCTGACCGAGTGGAGTCAGGAAGATTCAAAAAGTAAGTTTATAGATGAAGTATTTAGAATCCACGATAAAAATTCTACAGAGAAATTTGAAAGCATTTTAAATATAATGATCGAAAAAGGGGGAGAATCTGACTTTACAGGAAATATCTCTCTTATCTCCAAAACCGGAAAAGAATTTATCATTGCTTATAGTATTGCACCGATATGCGACTCCAGTTCTAAAACGATTGGATACGTTTTGGTATTTAGAGATATATCGGATAAACAAAAATTAATCGAGTACACCCAACGCGCAGATAAATTGGCTTCACTGGGTGTGTTTGCGGGTGGAATTGCCCACGACTTTAATAATCTGCTTGCTGGAATTTTTGGATATTTAGACCTCGCAAGAGAAATCAGCCCAAAGGGCAGCAAGGAAAAAGACTATTTAGAAAAAGCTATCAAAGTATTCAACAGAGCAAAAGACCTAACCCATCAATTAATTACATTTTCCAAAGGAGGGTCTCCTTTCAAGCAGACCGGCCAATTGGGTAGTTTGTTAAAAGAATCTGTGGAGTTTGCAATGAGCGGGTCTAATGTAACTTGTTTTTTTGAGATTGCAGAAGATTTACAACTGACAGACTTTGATGAAAACCAAATTGGTCAAGTGATTGACAACTTAGTAATCAATTCGATTCAAGCCATGCCCAATGGAGGGATTCTGACCGTATCCGCAAAAAATTTAAGTGTTCATGCAAAAGACAATTCGATTTTAGAAGAGGGAGAATACTTATGGGTATCTTTTAGAGATACGGGTGTTGGGATTCCACAAGAAATTTTACCGAAAATTTTCGACCCATTCTATTCTACTAAGCCTTCAGGGAGTGGGCTTGGACTCCCTACAGTATTTTCGATTATAGAAAAGCACGGTGGAAAAATCACTGTAGATTCTGAACTGAACGTAGGCACCACATTTCATATCTATCTTCCGGTAGTGAAAGGAAATGTTCAGACAAGTAAAGTGATTCAACAAGAAAAAACTCATACAGGAGTAGGAAGAGTCTTGGTTATGGATGATGAAGATTTCATATTAGAGGCTCACGGGCAGATGCTAATCAATATGGGTTACGAGGTAGAATATTCTAAAGATGGGACTGAAGCCTTAGAAAAAATAAAAAAATGCACAGATAACGGAAATCCTTTTGCTTTTGTTATTATGGATCTGACTATACCCGGGGGAATGGGTGGGAAGGAAACTATTCGAGAATTGAGAAATTTTGATAAAAATATTATTGCGTTTGTTTCAAGCGGTTATTCGGAAGACCCAATTATGGCAAACCCAAGGGAATACGGGTTTAATGATAAACTTCCAAAACCGTTTAAAAAAATTGAATTAGAAGAGAAAATGCTCAAATATTCATAATGATAATGAAATAGAGTTGCATTTATATATAAGTAAAAAATCTTGAGAAAGAATGAAAATGAATGCAAAGAATATCATAATTTTACGAAGTACGGTCTCTGTATTTGTACTTTATACAATTCTTATATTTTTTATTGGAAGTAATTTTCATTCCCACAAAGAAGAGAACTTACATTTTCACGCAGAGGGGATTTTAACCGTTGACCACACAGTCAAAGTTGACAATGAATGCAAGGTTTGCGATATTTTACATTCCTCTTTGTTTTTTCTGATAAACAATCCTCTAAAAACCTATTCAGATATATTTTTTAAAGATAGTCTTAGTATTGGAAAAATCAATACTCAAAAATCTTTAAGATTTCTTTTTTTACCGGGTCGCGATCCTCCTTTCGCTGAAAGTTAATTACAATTAACAAATTTTTACAAAAGTAATTTCAACTTTAAAAATGAGGGAAAACAATGTTAAGAAATATATTCTATTATTTATTGGTAGTTCTATTTGTGAACTGCGAGGGAGTAAAATCCAAACAAAACAATAGCGCTGCAATTGTGCTTTTGCTATTGCAGGGAGGTGCATCTTGCATTTCTTCTTCTGTAGCACCAATTTCCAATCCGGGTAATGTCAGTAGTCCGACCCGGACAAATTACGAGGTATCGGGGTGCAGTCAAAATTCTCTTAGCTCTATTGGATTTTCTGGAGAAAACGTATCACCCGGTCTTACAGGCACTTCCAACTCAAGCAGGATTTCATCCAATGGAAATGTGTTAATGGGTAATGACGTAAATATCGAAGTTACGTTTATTTTAAATTCACAAAATTCCTATTTAGACGTAGTAGGGAGAGCTTATGGAAGTCCCTCTGCTTTATCTGGCCCTAAGGTGCGTTTTACAAATTCAACTGCACAGGCATTTGGTACTTCAGGCTCGTCATCCAATTTAGGAAGTGGAGTTTTATCTACTCCAGTCGGACAAAAAACAACGTATTGTATTGAATTTCACGAAGAAACAGACGCTCATATAATTCTATTTCCTTCTTCTTGCTCCACTGTGGTTTCTAAGGGATCTCCTTATTCTTATGACGCTGAGGTATCTACAACTTTTCCGGGGAGGGGACTTGGGTTTATTTTAAATGGTGTGACTTTAACCAATTTTAAAGTTGGAACAAAAATTGCGTCGAGTGGAAGTATTCAAGAATAATGAAACCTATCGTAATTCTATTTTTCTTAGGGGTGATTTCTGCCCCTATTTTTTCTGTAGAGCCTGTCAAAAATCAGTCGGACGAAGATTTTGTAAAAGAAAAAAAAACGGAGAAAAAAACTACAACCAAATCGGAGCCTATTCAAGAAGATTGGGAGCTTGAATTAGATAAAGATATTGAAGAAGTGACTAAGAACTCTACAGAAAAAAAAGATACTAAAAACTTGGGTTATCCAAAAATTTTTCCTTCTCCATCTATAGATCGAAATGTACAAAATTTGATGATGGATATAAATGCGGCAATTGATCTACTCGGGGGGTGGGATAAAAATAAAAATAAGACTACCGAAAATAATCTTGATGTAAGGGGAGCAGAGATCGGTTTTTCCGGTGCAGTGGATCAAATGATTCGGGGGAATCTACTCATCGCAGCTCACAACGAAAATGGAGAATACGTTTTTGAAATCCATGAAGCCAACGCAGTGTTCCCATTTTTATTGAAGCAGGTTACAGTAAAAGCCGGAAAAATGTTTTTAGATTTGGGGAGACTTAACAGAATCCACCAACACGATTGGGTTTTTTCAACTGCTCCTATTGTACATTCCAAGCTGATGGATAAAGAAGCTATTCAGGATACAGGAGCAGAATTCAATATTTTACTTCCTTGGCAAAAACTCACTCAAGAAATTGTAATCGGTGCCACAAACGGTCGTTCTTGGGGGCATTCCCACAGCGCAGGTTCCCCTAAAAATAACCCTATGAGTTACATCCATCTGAAAAATTTTTACTATATTGGAAACAATTGGGGAACTCAATTCGGACTCACTGCAATTCGCTATGAGCCTGACTCTAATTCAAATAAAACAATTCGCACTCAGTATGGCGCAGATTTTCTATTAAGATGGAATAGGTCTTTTTTAAAGTCTTTTATGCTTATGGGAGAAGTTTGGTACAGAGAAACCCGCTATCCTGATGGTTTTGATTTGTTGACTTTTCAAAGGACTAAGACACCGATGGAGACACAGGTAGGTTATTATATTTTTGCAGACTATCAATTTCATGAACAGTGGAGTTTAGGATTTCGGTTTGATTATTTTACGATTCCAAATCTTAGAAATAAACAAGGATTTCTCGCAGAGAATTCAGAAATGGCATACACCCCTCAGGTCACATTTAAACCATCGGAATTTTCGTTTATTCGATTGTCTTTTGAAAGAAGATATAGTAAAGATTTGACTATAGGGTCCAGTGCGTATTCAGTAAAATCTAACGAAGAATGGATCAAAGAATATACTGAAAATCCTAATAGCCAGACTTCAAAACCACAGATGGTCACATATCAGGTATATTTGCAGTGTACATTTATTTTAGGGTCTCACCCCCCTCATGCGTATTAGGTGAAAAAGAAAAGGAGAAAACTTTTGAGAGTTCTATTGAATATTTTATTCTGGATTAGCATTCCGGTGTTTGGACAAATCAAAGTTGTGACTACCACAACCGATTTAAAATACATTGCAGATGAGATTGGTAAAGAAAAAATTTCATCACAAGCCTTGATCCGAGGTTTTGACGATCCTCATTATGTTTTAACTCGACCGGATTTTTTAGTCAAACTAAACACTGCGGATGTGTTTTGTGAAATAGGACTTGATTTAGAAATAGGTTGGTCTCCTCTACTTTTGCAACAATCCAGAAATAGCAAAATTCAAAAAGGCAGAGACGGGTATTGCGACGCATCTTCTGGAGTGAAAATTTTAGGAAGACCTACTACTAAGGTAGATCGGTCTATGGGGGATATGCACATTTACGGAAATCCTCATTATTGGTTGGATCCTGTAAACGCAATTCAAATCTCAGTTACGATTTTAGAAACCCTGCAAAGAGTAGATACGGAGAATTCAGAATTTTACAAAAAGAATCAAGAAATATTCAAAAAAAAGATGGTTCAATTAGTCAAAGAAGAAATGCGTAGCTTCCAACCTTACTTTGGCTCTAAGGTAGCAGTGTTCCACAGCGAGTTTGCCTACCTTGCGAATAGATTCAAATTTAACGCAGACCTTTCTTTAGAAGAAAGACCGGGTATTCCCCCTTCAAATCACTATTTAGAAACTGTAATCAAGAAAATGAAATCAAGCGGAATCAAAGTTATTCTAATATCTCCTGTCAACAATCCGAAGTATGCAGAATTCGTGTCAAGCCATATACCGGGTTCTATTATCGTCACCATGCCTACCTCTGTCGGCTCTATGAAAGATATAAACACATACCAAGATTCTATCCATAACATGCTTTCTAATTTAAAATCAGCCCTTCAAAAAACGGGAAGTAACCAGTAATGCAAAAAAAAGAAAGTGTAATTCGTTTAAAAGAATTGTCTATCGGTTATTCACCAAGCGAGCCTGTTTTAAAAAATATTGATTTAGAAATATACAAAGGTGAATACTGTGCATTGATCGGATCGAATGGGAGCGGTAAGACTACTTTGATTCGGTGTATCGCCGGGTTAATAGACCCGATTTCTGGAATATTAAAGATTTCTGAAAATACAACTATGTCGATGGTTCCGCAATTTAAAAAAATGAAGTTAGAATATCCTCTTAGTGTTAGAGAAGTAATTTTTTTATCGGGGAAGTTAGAAAATATTTTTAAGAAAAAAAAGGGAATAAGCCTTGAAGAAAAAGAAATTCTAAAAGAAATCGGTATAGAACATTTATTGCAAAAATTAATTCGTGAGTGTAGTGGTGGAGAGCTACAAAAAGTTTTTATCGCAAGATCATTATTGTCCGGAGCAAATTTTATTTTCTTAGACGAGCCGATGGACGCTCTGGACAAAGGCTCAAGGAATAGAATATCGAATCTTATAAAAAGATATTCAAATGAAAAAAGAATTTCTTTTTTTATTATCACCCACCATTTAGAAAAAGTATTTCTAAACAATTTTGATCGCATCTTTCAAATAAAAGATAAATCTATAATCGAAGCTAAAAAATAAAGACTTGCAGATATGAGGAAAATATGGAATCTCACCTTCAATCGTTAAAATTTTTTCTGCCCCAGCTTACCCTTGGGATTATACTGGGTGCGGTCATCTCTTTTCTGGGGGTAATTATCGTACTCAGGAAAATGGCGTTCTTTGGTGTTACACTTTCACAAATTGTTTCTTCCTCAGTTGCTATTTCACTTTTTCTGGATTTAAGAAGTGATTTTCTTATTATCTTTTTATCCTCTGTATTCTTAGTCCCTCTTTTACTATTCTCCAGAAAGGAAGCCTACTTGGATTCAAAATTGGGAATCATATTTGTTAGTTTTACCGCATTTTCACAATTGCTGTTGTCATTGGGTGGAAATGTGAAAAACCACTTAATGTCTGCCTATTTTGGAGATATTTTAACATCCCAAGTAAAAATTTTTTCTACTACTTTTACAATAGTCATTCTTTGTTTTATTTGGTTTGTTATTTTCTATGAAAAAATTTTATTTTTTTCATTTGATGAAAACGAATTTAGAATTAGAAAACTGTCTGTAAATTTTACGGAAATTTCATTTTACTTAATCTTGACTATAGCCATTTCTGTAAGCGTGAATCTTCTTGGGTCCTTTTACAGCATTGCCCACCTTTTGATTCCTGTATTCACTGCGCTTAGTTTTGCAAGAAGTATGAGGTTTTTATTCGTATTTTCTGGGATTTTTAGCATTTTTGCGACCTTTTCCGGTTTTTTCCTATCCCTATTCCCTTTTGATCTAAAAGGAGAAAGTATATATTTTCCTACTTCTAGCGTAATTGTAAGTATTATGGTCGTAGTTTCTCTTTTTTTTGCATTTTTAAGGTATATTCAAAAAAAAGTTGTAATGCGATTTTCAATATCAAACGAATAGTATTATAGCTAAAAAAAAATCTAAATTTTGAAAAATTATTTTAATTCAAAAAACCTCAAATTCTATTAAATTCAATAGAAAAGCTATAAAAATCAAAGAAAAAGCCTGTAAATCGTAAGATTAATATTGGGTTTTCCATTTCCGAATATAATATTACAAAGAGAAAAAGCCAAAAACACAAAATAGCAAAAAACCTCGGGCAAGGAAGTTCGGGGCTTTGATCAGTTTCAAGGAGGAAACAAATGATCATAAACCACAATTTAGCAGCGATTAACTCGCATAAGGTTCTGAAATTTCAAAACAACGAAGTTCAGAAAAATATGGAAACTCTATCTTCAGGCTTAAGAATCAACAAAGCCGGAGACGATGCATCTGGTCTTGCAGTTTCTGAAAAGATGAGAACACAGGTTCGTGGTCTCAGACAAGCAGAAAGAAACACAGAAGACGGTATGTCAATGATTCAGACTACTGAAGGGTATATCTCGGAAACGAGCGATATTATTCAGAGAATCCGAGTTTTGGCAGTACAATCTTCCAACGGTATTTATACCGCAGAAGATCGTCAGATGATGCAAGTAGAAGTTTCTCAGCTTATTGATGAAATTGACAGGGTTGCCTCTCAAGCAGAATTCAATAAGATGAATCTTCTACAAGGAGACTTTGCTCGCGGTTCAAGAACTGCATCTATGTGGTTTCACATGGGAGCAAACATGCACCAAAGAGAAAGAGTTTTCATTGCAACAATGACTGCAAGATCGTTAAATCTAAAAAAGACTGACGGATCTCTATTGACTCTCTCTACAGCAGAATTTGCAAATGATTCTATCGGGACGTTAGACGACGCTCTGTATAAAATCAACAAACAAAGAGCAAATCTGGGAGCTTATTACAATCGTCTTGAACATGCCACAAAAGGGCTTATGACGGCGTATGAAAATATTCAGGCTTCTGAGTCACGGATTAGGGATGCGGATATGGCGGAAGAGTCTGTTGCTTTTACCAAGAATCAGATTCTTGTACAATCAGGTACTGCAATGCTTGCACAAGCAAATGTAAGACCTCAGTCTGTACTCCAACTCTTGCGTTAAACAAGTATCTTAGAGTAATATCTCCTTACGGAGGTATTACTTTTGAGTTCTTTTATAGAATAGCACGCTTATGCAAGCGTGCTATCTCTGTTTGCAGGCATGCGTTATGCGAAACTGTGAAAAGAAAATTTTATATTTGAAAAAAAATGCTTGACAAGGAAAAATAAAAAGTAAAAAATTTGAGAGATTGGTAACTTTGTGCGTTATGCGAAACTCCTCTGGTATCTGTCGGGTTGATCACCGATAGTTCCTTCGCTCCACCGGACAGATAATGTTCGGCCATTCGGATAGGGAGATCCGGAAGGTGTAAAAACACAAAGGAGTGAACAATGATTATCAATCACAATATGAGTGCGATTAGTTCCCATCGCTCTCTGAAGTTTGCACAATGGGACGTAGATAAGTCTATGAAGGCTTTATCTTCCGGCATGAGAATCAACAATGCCGGCGATGATGCTTCAGGACTTGCAGTTTCTGAAAAACTCAGAACTCAAGTCAATGGACTAAGACAGGCTGAAAGAAACACAGAAGATGGTATGAGCTTCATTCAGACTGCCGAAGGATATTTGGAGCAAAGCGCAGACATCATCCAGAGAATCAGGATGCTTGCTGTTCAAACTTCAAACGGTATCTACACACCGGAGGATCGACAATTGGTTCAGGTAGAAGTATCTGGATTGATTGACGAGGTGGACAGGGTTGCTTCTCAGGCGGAGTTTAATAAGTTTAAACTCTTCCAAGGGTCTTTTGCTAAAGGTTCAAAAACTGCCTCTATGTGGTTTCACATGGGTGCAAATGCGAATCAAAGAGAGAGATTCTTTATTGGTACGATGACATCTCGAGCATTGAAGATGTCTACTGCCGATGGAAGGGCGATATCTATATCGACCCCGTCGAAGGCAAATGATGTGATCGGTCTTGCAGATAATGCTTTGACAAGGATCATGAAGCAAAGAGCTGATATGGGGGCTTACTTTAATCGTCTGGAGCATGCGGCTAAGGGTCTTATGACCGCTTACGAGAATATTCAGGCAAGTGAGTCTAGAATCAGAGATACAGATATGGCAGAGGAGGTTGTTAAATTGACTACAAAACAAATATTAACGCAGAGTGGCACGGCGATGTTAGCTCAATCCAATATCCGACCCGGCTCTGTATTGAAACTTCTTCAGTAAAAAAAAACGCAGTGATAAAAATAGAAAAACCCGTTTTGCAAGAACGGGTTTTCATTTATTTTACAAAAAAGGACACAGTTATAGAAAAATCTTTCTTTAAAAAGAGTATTCAATAATCTAAGCAAAACTTACCTTTTTCGTAGTTGGAAAACCCAATTTAAAGTTTTTCAATACTTGTCATAAAAAATTGTAAATTTTGAAATAAAATTGTATTTCATTTGACAAAAAAACGAAAGATACCACTGTTTGCATTTAATCTGGACAAAAAATTTAGAAATTATCGGGATATGCGCTAATGTATATGAAAAAAGGAAGAAAAATATTCATTTTTTGCTTGATGGTGGTTACTTCAATAGGACTAATCGCTCAGCCTGCAACGGAAAGAAAGCCAGTCAGTGGTTTGCCATTTGAAGTGAGTGAGTCAAAAAGGTTAAATGTAAAGGATGTCGAGAAAAAGAAAGAGGGTTGGTATCCCACCGGATTACCTCTTGTGAATTCTGACCCAAATACCGGAATTGGTTATGGAGCGAGAGTTTTACTTTTTAACAATAAAAGTAAAAGCGATCCTTTTTTTGAATATACTCCCTATCGCACTAGGATTTTTGCACAGTATTTTAATACCACGAAAAACTACCAATACCATTGGATTAGTTTAGACTCACCATACATCGCCGATTCTAAATGGAGGGTGAGGGCCGATGCAATTTATGAAAGTAACCCTGTAGCCATGTACTTTGGGCGAGGAAAGGAAGCCATGCAAACACTTTCATATCACCCGATGAACGATTATTCTCAACCATTGAATACAAATACTCGGTTTGGTGCAACAGAGGAGGCTTTAGCCTATACTCGACCTGCTAACCCAAATGAGATTCAGTATCACGAAAACCCTCAGTTGAATAGTGTTATCAGTCAAAGTTTACCACTACGACCTACACAGGTAACCGATAAAAAATACTATAGATACGATAATAAAACTCCCCAATTTTTAGCGAGTGCAGAGCATTCATTTTTTGGAGGAACTGTTCGAACTGTAGGTGGTGTCAGATTTGCTAAAAACATCATCAATTTTTATGATGGTGAAATATACAATTCTCCAAGCTCACTTACCAATAAAAGCATGTTTATCGGAGAGACACCGGTAGTACAAGGTAAGACTAAACTAAAAGAAGATTGTGAAGCCAAAAAAATCCGAGGTTGTGAAGGTGGTTATGTAAACCAACTTAGAATTGGTCTGGTTTACGATACTAGAGACTTTGAGCCGGATCCAAACAAGGGGGTATTTGCTGAGATTACCCACGATAGAACTATGAAGGCAATGGGCTCAAACTATGAATACAATAAGACTTGGGCACAAGGTAGAATTTTTATTAGTCCTGCACCAAGAACTTTTGAAAAATTAGTTATAGCTGCTCGCGCTGCAGTTGGTAGAACGAGTGGAGATGCTCCCTTTTATGAATACAGGAATTTTTGGGGAACCGAAGGAACTGTATCAGGACTTGGAGGTTTAAGAACTTTAAGAGGTTATAAACAAGATCGATTTGTCGGTCCGGTTGTTGGGTTTTATAACTTAGAATTGAGATGGAAGTTTTATGAAGTTCCCGGATTTGCATTCAACTTAGTGCCGTTTGTAGATGCAGGTAGAGTTTGGGATAAGACCAGTGAAATGGGACTCAAGGGATATAAATACTCTAAAGGTATAGGACTTAGGATTGCATGGAATCAGGCTACAATCATCATGATAGACTATGCGAGATCCAGAGAAGACTCTCAGTTATTTGTTAATTTTAACCATATTTTTTGAGGATAAACATGAGAATATTACGTAATTTAATTTTTTTAATTTTTGCATTTACTCTTTACAATTGTGGTGAAGAAATTACCCGAAAAAACAAATTTGGGCTAACCGAAGAAGAGCAAAAAACTATTATCATGGGGTTTGTGATGAATACGACTTACTCAAACACCGGAAATGGAACTGTATTGGATAGTAGTCTTGGAGTGGAGTGGAAAAAATGCACTCAGGGTCAGACTTTTCGCTCTGTAAGTAATGACTGCCTCGGTACAATTAGCGCAACAATCACTCCGGTAAATCCTCAAACTTATGGGGCAGAATTGTTAACCTATTGCAATATCAATGGACAGGACTGCAACACTCTTTCCATGCCTCAAACTCTAAAAAGCCCTATCAATAATGTAACAAGTGAAGCATACTCTTCTTGTGCAAGCGATCGGACAGCTGGAAAATCGGATTGGAGACTTCCTTCTTTAATCGAACTGAAAAAACTCTCTATGAGTGGAGAAAATATGTTGACTACATTTTTTCCAAGCACAGTGAACGACTATTATTGGTCATCTTGGGGCGATGAAAATGACCAAACAGGGAAGACTGCAAAAGCAGTTTCTTTTGTCGGTGGTAATTACGGACAAGAGAGGTCTTTCAATAAAGATACTCGATTTTATGTAAGGTGTGTTCGAACCAGATAGTTATTAAATAGGAAGGCGAATGTGTTAGTTCCAAAAAAACATCCCGTATCTACAAATCTGTTTGACGAAAACAGAGTGTTTAAAACAAGATAAAATCATTCGGAGGGATGATGGGAATTGCACCTGAGAGTTTGGGACCGGTGGTTATACAACTCATTCTTGGAGTGGGTTTTGCTGCTGTTATTCTGACAGTAGCCTTCCTTATAAAACCATTTAAAAAAAGCAAAACTCACGATGTTTTTGAATGTGGCGTAAAGCATTACGGAGACGCGAGAGGAGTTTTTAATATTAAGTTTTATCTTGTAGCGGTACTATTCATACTATTCGATATTGAAGCCGTGTTTTTATACCCTTGGGCAGTGAACTTAATAGGATTTCAAGAAGCAGGGCTTGGTGGATTTCTTTTATTAGAGATGTTTTTATTTTTACTCATTCTTGTAGTTGGTTTATATTACGTTTGGCGGAAAGGTGCATTGGAATGGGATTGACAGATATTTTTCACAAACCGGGGCAGATGCTCGGTGATGTTGCCCATCTTGCCAGATTAGATTCAGTCGTAAATTGGGGGAAGAGTTATTCTCTATGGCCTTATCCTTTCGCTACAGCTTGTTGCGGAATCGAATTTATGGGTACAGCTTGCTCTGATAACGATATTGCTCGATTTGGAGCTGAAAGACCTTCATTTTCTCCGAGACAAGCTGATATGATCTTAGTATTGGGTACAATTACATACAAAATGGCTCCTGTTCTCAGGGAAATTTATGATCAGATGTCAGAACCAAAATATGTTATAAGCGTTGGGGCTTGTGCTTCTTCTGGCGGAATGTTTGACGCTTATGCAGTTGTACAAGGTGTGGATCGGTTTTTACCAGTAGATATTTATGTGCCCGGGTGCCCTCCAAGGCCAGAGGCTATTTTAGACGCTTTGATTAAACTTCAAAAGAAAGTTATGAAACAAGGGTTAGAGGAAAGAAGACAGGAAGTTATGCGAAAATTGGATGAAATAAACGCAAGGACTCGCCCTATTATTGTAAGATGAAAGAAAAAACAAAACAATTTATTCAAGAAAACCTTGCAAATTATATTTTCAAAAAAGAAGAAGTAGAATCAAACATCCCTACGTTTTTTATTAAATCTGAAGGTATTGTTCCAGTTATTCAATCGTTAAAAGATAATAAAGAGTTGTCTTTTGATTTCTTAAATGATTTAACAGCTATTGATTGGCTTGGAAAAAAAAATCCAAGATTTGAAGTTTGCTACCTTCTAAAGTCAAATAAAAACAAAAGTTTTCGTGTAATGCTTAAAGTCCCTGTAGAAGATGGTGAATCTATTCCGAGCATCGTATCCATTTTCAAAGGAGCGAACTGGCCCGAGAGAGAAGTTTATGATTTATTTGGAATCCGATTTGTAAACCACCCTTATATGGAAAGAATAGTTCTTCCAGATAATTTTCAAGGATTTCCTTTGAGAAAAGATTATCCTTTAGAAGGATTTGGCCAAGATTATCTCATTGCCGATCTTCTGCAAACTCATAAGGAAGATAAGGAGACTGTATAGTTATGGCAATGTATGAAAAAACAGAAAAACACTTTCTGAAAAAATTTCAAAATCTTCCTGAAGGCCATGTATTAGTCAACTTAGGTCCTTCTCACCCGGCTACTCACGGTATATTGCAAAATGTAATTCAATTGGATGGCGAAAGAATTGTGGATGCCGAGGCGATCATCGGATATGTCCACAGATGTTTTGAAAAATTAGGAGAAAAATACGATTATAACCAATTTTTAGTTTGTACAGATCGAATGAACTATGTGTCCACTCCCTTAAATAACATTGGTTGGATATTGACTGTAGAAAAACTTATGGGAATTGAAGTCCCGAACAGAGTTACATACGTCAGAATGATCATTTCTGAGCTATCCAGAATCATGGATCATATAATATGCAACGGTATTCTTGGGGTTGATCTTGGTGCGTTTTCGGGAATGTTGTATCTATTTCACCAAAGAGAAAGAATTTATACTATAATTGAAAATCTTACCGGTGCAAGGATCACTACTACTTTTTGCAGAGTAGGTGGTATGGAAAGAGACATTTACCCGGGCTTCCAAAAAGAAGTAAAAGAATTAATTGTAGGTTTAAAACCTGTTATCGAAGAATTTGACACTCTTCTTGTCCGAAATAAAATTTTTAACGAAAGAACTGCAGGTATAGGTGGAATCTCCAAAGAAGACGCTTTGTCTTATGGTTTTACCGGACCCAATTTGAGGGCAGCCGGTGTTTCGCATGACGTACGAAAAGATGAGCCTTATATGTTTTACGATAAAGTTGATTTCGATATACCGGTAGGAACAGACGGATCGGTGCTTCATAGAATTTTAGTAAGAATGGAAGAAATGAGGCAATCGATCCGAATTATAGAGCAATTAGTCGATAACATTCCATCCGGCTCTTACCATGCAGATGTTCCACACGCATTTCTTCCCGAAAAACACAGAGTTTATAACAACATGGAAGAACTAATTTATCATTTTAAACTAATCATGCATGGAATACCAGTTCCACCGGGTGAATATTATTTTCCGACTGAGGCTGCCAATGGAGAGCTTGGTTTTTATATTGTGTCGGAAGGAGAAAAATCGCCATACAGGGTGCATGTCCGAAGACCATGTTTTTGGTTTTATCAAGCCTTTCCTGAATTAATTAAAGGAGGACTTATTGCGGATTCAATAGCCACAATGAGTTCCTTAAATGCTATCGCCGGGGAGTTAGACTGTTAAATTTATGGGATTTCAATTTGGTAGTGAGTCAGAAAAAAGATTTGAAAAATTACGCACAATGTTTCCGGATAAGAGGTCATTGATTTTACCGGGACTACATCTTATCCAAAAAGAAAAAGGTTTTGTTGATCAGGAGGCAATGGAATATTTAACTAAAAAAATCGGAGAGCCAATAAAACTATCCGAAGTATATGGCGTGGCTACGTTTTACACTATGTACAATAAAAAGCCTGTCGGTAAATACCATATACAAATTTGTTCCAACATTTCTTGTTATATTACAGGCTCTGATTCAGTAACATCTCATATTTGCGGAAAACTCGGAATCGAGGAAGGGGAAACTACGAAAGATAAGAAATTCACATTGAGTGAAGTTCAGTGTCTCGGAGCTTGCGGTTATGGGCCTATGATGCAAATCAATGAAGAATACTATGAATTCTTAACACCGGAAAAAATAGATCAGATTTTGGATTCATTGGAGTAAAAATTGGGCGAAAGAAAATTAATTACGAAATACGTTGAAGACCCTGAATCAAAAACACTAAAACATTATCGATCAGTCGGTGGGTATGAGTCTGCAAAGAAGGCTTTGAGCTCTATGAATCCGGATCAAATCATTAATGAAGTGAAGGCATCTGGTTTGAGAGGAAGAGGTGGAGCTGGTTTCCCAACCGGTATGAAATGGTCTTTTATTCCAAAAAATGTTGACAAGCCAAAATATTTATTGTGCAATGCGGACGAGGGAGAACCCGGAACATTTAAAGACAGGGTAATTCTTGAAAAACTACCGCATAAGATGATCGAAGGTATGATTATCGCAGCCAAGGCAATCGACTCCCATCAAGGTTTTATTTATATTCGTGGAGAATATTTTAAAAGTTTTAAAACTGTTCAAAAAGCCATAGATGAAGCTTATGAAGCTGGGTTACTCGGAAAAAATATACTTGGTTCTGGTTATGATTTTGAATTAGGTTTGTATGCGGGGGCAGGTGCTTATATTTGTGGAGAGGAAACAGCACTCATTAATTCTCTTGAAGGCAGAAGGGGTCATCCAAGATTGAAACCTCCTTTTCCTGCAGTTTCCGGGTTGTATGGTTGCCCTACAGTTGTAAATAATGTAGAGACTTACGCTGCTGTTCCTCATATAATAGAGAATGGTGGAGAATGGTATTCTAAAATTGGAACACCTAAATCAACCGGTACAAGACTTTTCTGTGTGAGTGGGATGGTAAAAAAACCGGGCGTTTATGAAATAGAGCTTGGTACCCCACTTATGACACTAATCAACGAAGAGTGTGGGGGAATGAAAGAAGGTCATTCTTTGAAGGCAATTATTCCGGGTGGCTCTTCCGTACCCATACTGAATGCAGAAGAGTGTAAAACTGCAAAATTAGACTTTGAGTCAATGATGGAGCATAAAACTTTTCTCGGTAGTGGTGCAGTGATTGTAATATCCGACAAGGTTGACTTGGTTGAGACTACTTACAGACTGGCAGTATTTTATGCTCACGAATCTTGTGGACAGTGCACTCCATGTAGAGAGGGCACCCATTGGATGGTCGATCTATTGGGTAGGATTAAATCCGGAAAGGGGACCAAAAAAGATTTAGATACGATTCTTTCTATTTCTGTAAACATGGAAGGTGGAACTACTATTTGTCCGTTATCGGACGCGTGTGTTGGAGCAGTAAGACCTACTATTCAGAAATTCACTTCTGAGTTTGAAAAAAGATTTCTCCCCGAAAATAAAAGAGAGATGGTGGTATAAGTTAAAATGGATTGGAATCTAATTTTAGTTTGGGCAATTAAGAGCGGTTTATTTTTCTTTATTATTATTACCGGTTGTGCCTATTACACTTTGGCAGAAAGAAAATTTGCTGGGTTTATTCAAGATAGAAAAGGCCCGAATAGAGCTGGCCCTTTTGGACTTTTTCAACCTCTGGCTGACGGGATAAAGTTTCTAACCAAGGAAGAAATTTTTCCTTCTCAAGTAAATAAAATCATGTATTTGATTGCACCTATGGTTTCCATAACTTGTGCAGTTATGGCTTGGGCAGTAGTTCCGTTAGGAGGGTCTATACCACTACCTCCTGCAATTGCAGATATTGTTGGGTTTACTGTACTTGATTTGCAAATCGTCAACCCGAACACAGGGATTTTGTTTATGTTTGCTATATCTTCTCTTGCAGTATATGGAATTATCTTAGCCGGTTGGAGTAGCAATAACAAATACTCACTCATGGGAGGAATTCGTGCTACCGCTCAGATGATTAGCTATGAATTGCCTCTCGGTTTAAGTGCAGTAACGATTATACTTATGTCTGGCTCTTTAAAATTAACTGATATCAACGACGCACAAAAAGGGATGTGGTTTATTTTTACTCTTCCTGGTTTTATAGCCTTCTTTATTTTTGTAGTTGCTATGTTTGCAGAAACCAACCGTCTTCCATTTGACTTGGCTGAGGCTGAGTCAGAGCTTGTGGTAGGTTTTCATACAGAGTATGGCTCGTTTAAATTTGCTCTATTTTTTATAGCCGAATATATGAATTTGATCACAATGAGCTGCATAGTGACTCTTTTATTTTTCGGTGGATACAATGTTCCTTTTGGACTTTTTGAAGGAAATGATTTTCGTCCTATACTTGGATTAATTATCTTTGTAGTGAAAGTTTTATTTTTTGCATTTTTATTTATATGGGTGAGGTGGACTCTTCCTAGATTTAGATACGACCAACTCATGGGGCTTGGTTGGAAAAAATTAATCCCTTGGAGTTTGTTTGCAATTTTGTTAGGATCAACCTATGTAGTCTATTGGGGAAAATACTGGAAAGGACTATTTAACTGATGATAAATTGGAACGAACCACAAACTATTATTTTTGGGATATTTGCTACACTGGCAGTCATCTCTGCTTTTTTAGTTATTCTACATAAAAACCCTGTGACCTCTGCCATTTTTTTAGTATTAACATTTTTTTCTTTAGCCGGAATTTACGCAGTGATGGACGCTATATTTATTGCAACAATGCAAGTTTTGGTTTATGCAGGTGCAATTATGGTGTTGATCGTATTTGTTTTGATGTTATTGAATTTAAGAGAAGAGACTCACAAACAGATTTGGGAAAAACCTTTCAAAAAAATAGTGATTTTTCTTTTTGTTGGTATCTATGCGTTTTTACTCTTCGGTGTATTTTACAATGGTGAGTTAATAATCAAGGCTCATACGCTTGGGTACTCCTCCAATTCTTATAACTACCCGCTTAGTGAAAGTGTTAGTGCAAAAGGGAATATTGCAGCTGTGGGAGCATCTACTTTTTTAGATTATCTATTATCGTTTGAGCTTATCTCTGTCCTTTTATTGGCAGCAGTAATTGGGGCTGTAATCTTGGCAAAAAAGGATTTTGGAAAACAATTATGAACTTTTCATACGGAGAAAAATTTTGCAACAGGTAATCTCTACAGTCCCTATTCATTATTATTTAACTCTTGCCGGAATTCTATTTTCGATTGGAGTCGCCGGAGTTCTAATCCGTAGAAATATTGTTATGATATTTATGGCGGTAGAGTTAATGTTGAATTCTGTTAATTTAGTATTTATTACATTTTCAAAAGCCCTCTCTCAGATCAATGGAGAGGTTATTGTGTTTTTTGTTATGGCAATTGCAGCCGCAGAGGCTGGTGTAGGTCTTGCCATTGTTATTGCAATCCATCGTCAAAAGAAAACTTCCAATGTTGACGAAATTAATTTATTAAAGTGGTGAAAGAATGTTAGAACTGTTTCCACTCGTTATTCTATTGCCTCTAATTGGCTTTTTAATCAACGGATTATTATACAAAAGAATTCCTAATTTCTTAGCCGCTATTATAGGGACTTCCGCAGTAGCCATTCCTTTTTTCATTACTTTGGGTGCTCTGTTCGATTATCAGCCGATGCAGAGAAACACACCTTACATGTTTACAATTTTGCATTGGATTCAAGCAGGCTCTTTGCAGGCAGACTTTGCATACCAAGTAGATCAACTGTCTTTGTATATGACTTTGATTATCACCGGAATAGGCTCACTCATCCATGTATATAGCTCCGGTTATATGCACGGAGAAAAAGGGTTCAACCGATTTTTCGTATATCTGAATTTATTTATTTTTTCTATGCTAAACTTAGTTTTAGCGGATAATCTTGTACTGATGTTTTTGGGATGGGAAGGTGTAGGTCTTTGCTCTTACCTTTTAATCGGTTTTGACTATCACAAAGACTCTGCAGCCAACGCTGGGATGAAGGCTTTTATCACGAATCGAATTGGTGACGTTGGTTTTGCAATCGGTATTTTTTTGACCTATTGGTATTTAGGAAGCGTGAAGTATGTAGATATTATGGCAGCTCTACCCACGGCACTTCCGTTTAAGGAAATTATTAATTGGGTAGCTCTCGCCTACTTTATAGGAGCGATGGGAAAATCAGCTCAAATTCCACTATATGTTTGGCTCCCCGATGCTATGGCAGGTCCAACTCCAGTATCCGCACTGATTCACGCTGCAACTATGGTGACTGCCGGTGTTTTTATGATAGCAAGGCTAAATCCAATATTTTTTGCAGCAGAGAGCACGAGTACTTTTATTGCAATCATTGGAGCCTTGACTGCATTGTTTGGGGCAACGATTGGTTTACTTCAAAACGATATTAAAAAGGTACTCGCTTATTCCACAGTATCTCAATTAGGTTATATGTTTCTTGCAATGGGCGTAGGTGCTTATAGTGCAGGTATGTTTCACTTAATGACTCACGCATTCTTTAAAGCTCTGATGTTCTTAGGTTCAGGCTCTGTAATTCATGCAATGCACCACGAACAAGATATGAGAAATATGGGTAATCTAAAGTCGTACATGAAAATTACTTGGATTACATTTTTAATCGGAACTTTAGCAATCAGTGGAATTCCTCCATTTAGCGGATTTTTCTCAAAAGACTTAATTTTAGAGAAGGCGTTTAGCTTTCATGGGATGGGAAAAGTTTTATGGGTAGTCGGGCTTGCAGGAGCATTTTGTACTGCATTCTATATGTTTCGACTCGTGTTCTTAACATTTTACGGTAAGGAAAGAATCGATCACCATGTAAAAGAGCATTTGCACGAATCTCCATTGAGCATAACTTTTCCATTAATTATTTTATCTGTGGGTGCAGCCCTTGCCGGATTACTGCAAGTTCCACATATTTTCTTTGGCGGAACACATATTCTAACAGATTATTTTCGCCCGATATTCGAGTCCGGAGAAAACTCTATAAAATCTTGGGGTATTGTAAAAGAGCCTCACGATATTTCTACTTCCTTGGAAGTTACTCTTGTAATTATTTCAGTCGGAGTCGCTGCGATTGGTATCGCATTATCGTATTTTCTCTTCCAAGTAAAAAAGACTGTACCAACAACAGATGACAAGATACTTGGGTTTAGTAAAATTTTATACAATAAATACTATATTGATGAAATTTATGAAATGAGTATTATCAAACCTCTCATCCGTCTATCTGAATGGTTGGCTAGAGCTTTCGATAAAATCGTAATTGATGGGTTTGTAGTTGGAATTGGAAAAGTATTCCTATTTCTTTCTTCAATATTCAGAAAAATTCAAACCGGATTTGTGGGAGACTATGCTTTTTCCATAGTCATTGGTGCGATTATTATTCTTTTGTATCTTACGTTAAATGGAGCATAATAAATGCCTGATTTTCTAATTTCGTTAATCATACTTTTTCCAATAGTAGGTGTATGTATTATTTTATTTTTAAAAAATGAAACCGCTATCAAATGGATTTCTGCAATAGTTACACTCATTACTTTTCTATTAACAATTCCAATGTTGTTTTTATTTGATCCAACTAATTCATCTCTACAGTTTGTACATAAAATCCCTGGTTGGTTAGTGTCTGGAAAACTGATCGTAGATTATCATTTTGGCTTGGATGGCGTAGCCTTACTTTTATTCGTTTTAACCGGATTTTTATTTTTTATTTCCAGTGTAGGCTCTTGGACATACATAAGTAAAAGGCTAAAGGAATTTTATATTTCTTTATTAATATTAGAAGTCGGTGTCTTGGGAGTGTTTGCGTCAGCAAACTTAATTTTATTTTACACGTTTTGGGAATTGATGCTCATTCCGATGGCTCTCTTGATTGGTATCTGGGGAGGAGAGAATAGAATTTACGCTTCTGTAAAGTTTTTTCTTTACACTATGGCCGGATCCGTTCTAATGCTCGCCGCAATTTTAATCATATATTTTAAAACCGGAACAGTATCTATCGAAGCTCTATCAATCAATTCTTTAACCGGATTTTCTAAAGAATTGCAATTGTTTTTATTCTTTGCATTTGCAATTAGTTTTATGATTAAAATTCCTGTTTTCCCTTTGCACACTTGGTTGCCGGATGCACACACTGAGGCTCCAACCGCCGGATCTGTGATACTCGCAGGGGTACTATTAAAAATGGGAACTTATGGGTTTATTCGATTTTGTATTCCATTTTTTCCGGCAATTGCGTTGGAATACAAAGACTTAATAGCTATTCTTTCTGTTGTAGGGATTGTATATGGAGCACTTGTTGCTATGGTGCAAAAAGACGGCAAAAAATTAATTGCATATAGCTCTGTATCTCACCTTGGTTTTTGCCTTCTCGGTCTTGTTACATTTACAGAAGAAGGTGTTATGGGTGGAATGATTCAAATGATCAATCATGGTGTTTCTACCGGAATGCTGTTTTTGATGATTGGTATGATGTATGAAAGAACTCATACTCGACTCATTGCAGACTATGGCGGGATTTCTAAAGTCACTCCTTTGTATTCAATCTTTTTTATGATCGCAATTTTGTCTTCGGTTGGACTGCCGGGGATGAATGGGTTTGTTGGGGAATTTTTAGTTTTACTTGGGACTATGAAGTTCAATGTAGTTCTTGCCATAATTGCAGCCACTGGAGTGGTTTGGGCAGCTTGCTATTTGCTTTGGTTTACAAAGAGAATCCTATTCGGAGAAGTTACAAACTCAAAAAATCTTTCTTTAAAAGATTTGAATACGAGAGAAATTTTTGTATTATTACCGATGGTGATTTTAATATTTTGGTTAGGAATATACCCAAAAAGTTTCTTAAGATATTTAGAGCCTTCTTTAAGAGTGTATCTAAATTCTGCTTCAGTCAAAGCAATCGCTGAAAGAAACCAAGCTGAAAAAGATCTTGGTGGAAAAGAGCTTACCAGAAGCTATACGAATTATTCAACTCTCGGATCTCCTATACTTAGTTTTGAAGAGAGACTATCGGGGTACACAGGCAATTATTCCGTAAAAATTCGATTTAAGAAAAACGACAATACACCTATTGAAAACGAAGTAAAAGAAAAAGCCCAAGAGAAAAAGGAATAGTTTCAATGAATAAGATTCCGGAAATAAAAGATTTTATATCTATTTTACCTGCACTCATTGTAGTCTCTGCGGGTTTAGTCCAATTAGTAGTTCAGTTTTTTTCGAGTTCTAAATCTCATATACAGATAAGACTCATATCTATTTTTGCATTGATTGCAGCCTTAATATCTACAATCATCAACTTAGAAAAAGGGTTATTTTTTAACGAACAAATTTCTATTACTCCACTTACGGTATGGTTGAATATCATCTATATCATAACCGCTCTAATGACTGTTATCGCTTCACCAAAAAATTTAGAAGACCACAGAATTAATTTTTCCGAGTTCTACCCATTGATTTTATTTTCAGTAGCCGGAATGTTTTTTATGACTACTTCTTTTGATTTAGTTTTAATTTTCATCGGTCTTGAGGTAATGAGTGTTTGCTTGTATATATTGATAGGCATGGCTCGTAATGAAATTACAGCTCTCGAAGCTACAATGAAATATTTTTTACTTGGTGCATTTTCTTCCGGGTTTATGTTAATGGGGATTGCATTTTTATTTGGAGGAAGTGGCTCTACTAATCTTAGTGTAAGTTTTGCCAACTTATCTGGGGTAGGTGCCTCTGCTCTATATTCAAAAATTGGTTTAGGGCTTTTTATAGTAGGGGTTGGATTTAAGGTGGCTCTGGTGCCTTTTCACGCTTGGACACCCGATGTGTACGAAGGATCACTCACTACGCTCAGTGGTTTTATGGCATCTGGACCTAAGTCTGCTGCAATTGGATTGTTACTTATAATATTTCAATTTATACCCGGTGTAACACTTTGGACGATTCTTTTAGGGGTGATAGCTATTTTTTCAATGACTTACGGGAATATTGTAGCTCTAAAACAAAATAATTTAAAAAGAGTTTTGGCGTATTCTTCAATTTCTCATGCGGGTTACGTTGCAGCAGGTATAGTTGCAAACGCCGGGATTGAAGTAATTTACTATCTTATACTTTACTCATTTATGAATATTGCAGCATTTTCTATCTTGGCTTACTTGGAAGATGGAAAAAGAGTTATCACTTATGAATCGATTAAGGACTTAGTTGAGACCCATCCTTATTCTGCGTTTGGACTGCTTGTTGCATTTTTTTCACTTGCTGGAATTCCACCTCTTGGGGGATTTTGGGCAAAATTATTTTTATTTCAAAAGATTGCAGAATCCGATGATTTTTTTTATAGAATATTACTAATTGCTGGTGTAGTCAATTCAGCCATAGCGGCCTATTATTATCTTAGAGTTACAGTTGTTGCTTTTATGAGTGGGGATAAAAAAGCAGATATTACAACTTCTGATTTAAAGAAAAATTATGGAATATCATTTGTAGTTGTAATTTCTACATTTGCTGTATTATTCCTGTGGATTTTTGTTCAACCGGGTAGATTGATTTTCTAGTAGCTTTCTTTTCGTAAAAATAAAAACTCAATTTTTCATTGGAGTTTTTTTTCAAATCTATATATTTTCAAAAATTTTTTAATTTATTTTCACGAAACAATATACTTCAAAAAATCCTTATATCAAAGTGCAAAATTCACGAAAAAAATCTTTTTTTGGATTCTTCTGGTAGGGCAACACCGGTAATTTTTGCTTTTTGAATAATTTCCCAGTAGTATCTGTATGTTGCCCTATCGTGCAAGTCTCCTGCGTGTTGGATTGGACCCCAATCTGCGTCTTGAGCTTTCACTAAAATTTCACTTGCAATTTGAACTTCGCTGAAATCGGGGGACATAGCATCAAGGATAGCTTGAATCTGGGTAGGGTATATTGACCACATTCTAAGAAATCCAAAATCATTTCTTGCTCGACTTGCGTCTTTGTAAGTTTGGTACTGATTTTTTAGGTCCAAAGTTACGTTATGCGCCGGAACTATTCCATTCCGTAAAGCAGCTGCGACTACATTAGATTTTGCTCTGCGGAGGAGTTCGTGATCGAATTGACCGGGACTTTTCATGCAAGAAGCAGGAATTGCACCGTGATGACCTGAAATAAAATCCATTAGTCCAAAGTCTAAGACTTGCATCCATGGCAGTGCTGCAATTTTGTCAACTTCGAGTAGTGCACCGTGTGTTTCAATTAGTACATGGATCGGGATTTCCCTTTTGATTCCACTTTTTTTAGCAACAGATTGTATATAGGAAATCATTTCTTCTACTTGAGAAGCCTTTGTTGGCTTTGGAATTGTGATATAGGCAATTTTTTCGCCAGCTCCAGGAACTACAACATCCACGTCTCCTTTCCAGTGAGAGTCTGTATAATCATGGATACGAACCCCGCTCATATTGTGTTTATTCAATTCAGAATTTTGAATTTTTACGATCATTTCTGCGTGTTCTTTTTCTTTTCCTTTTTGTGCTCCGTCTTCACAATCCATAGTTATATCGAATAGTCCACCAAGTTTGTTTTGCAATTCGAGAGCTTTTGTGATTAGCTTTTCAGAGCCGGCAAAGTGTTCGCAAGAAGGAATGATCGGAAAAGGTTTTTCTCCTTCAAATAGTGCGTCTTTCGGGTGTTTTAGTGCCATAGGTCTGTCCTTTTTTTTTAAAATATGATTTTCTTTTCAACATGTTTTTTTATTCACTTATGGTAAAGAGAATTTTTTGCGATTGAAGATAAATTCAGTTTCAAACTATGGTGATAATGTAAAACCCTATAATGGATTTTGTATCGCTTTTAAATGGCGATTTCCATTAGTATTTGAGCGTAAATATTTCCGAGAAAGACATTTTGTAGGCACGTCATCAATTAAAATATAAAACATGAGTCTAATACATGGAGATATAAATGAGTGAAGAGTTAGATGAAACCCGTTATTACAAACCGGACAATTTTCCGAAAGGGCTTACAAAAAAAGTAGTAGAATCTATTTCCCATATAAAAAATGAACCGGGTTGGATGACAGAGTTTCGATTGAAAGCCTACCAAATTTTTGAAGAGAAGCCAATGCCTAAGTGGGGATTTTTCCCGAATTTCCACGTAGATATTCAAGACTATACTCATTACGTGGGTGCAAATCATAAAAAGAAAAAATCTTGGGCAGAGGTTGATCCGGAGGTTTTAAAAAGTTTTGAAAAACTCGGAATCCCTGAGCACGAAAGAAAATACTTAGCCGGAATAGAGGCAATGAATGATTCTGAAACAGTTTATGCAAATGTAAAAAAAGAGCTTGCCGATCTTGGAATTTTATTTTGTGACATTGATACTGCAATTAGAGATTATCCCGAAATTGTAAAAAAATATTTAGGGACTGTTGTTTCAGTAAGTGACAATAAATTTTCGGCATTGAATAGTGCCGTATTCAGTGGAGGTTCTTTTGCGTTTTGCCCTAAGCGTGTGAAAACTCCTATGCCTCTTCAAGCCTACTTTAAAGTTTCAGCAGCAGCTTCCGGGCAATACGAAAGAACTCTTTTGATTGCCGACGAAGGTGCAGAAATCGAATATAGTGAGGGGTGCACCTCAGTTCAAGACAATGGAACAAATTTTCACACGGCAGTTGTTGAACTTATCGCACACGATAACGCTAAAATTAATTATACAACAATCCAAAACTGGAAAAAAAATATGTACAATTGGACTGTGAAAAGGGGGTTATGTCATAAGAGTGCCCACATTACATGGACTGATTGCAATATCGGAGCCAATACGATTAAATATCCTGGAATTGTTTTACTCGGAGATAACTCTAGGGGAAGTGTACTTTCTCTTGCGTTTGCCGGTAGTGGTCAGATTCAAGACACAGGTGCAAGAATTATCCACGTCGGTAAAAATACTCGAAGTAATGTCCTCGCAAAAGGAATCTCTTTGGATGGTGGGGTAAACTCCTATAGAGGGCTTATTCGGTTTACATCTTCTTCTGAAAATTCTTACAGTCATGTGAAGTGTGATGGACTCATAATGGACGATAGATCTTCTTCGCATGCTTTTCCGTACAATGACATCAGTGGAGAGCACGGCTCTTTAAATTACGAGGCCACCGTTTCTAAAATTGACGAAGACCAGTTATTTTATTTGCAATCGAGGGGACTAAGCGAAGATGATGCAAAACTTCTTGTAGTAAATGGTTTTTGTGAAAGTATAGTCAAAGACTTAAATGTGGAATATTCAGTAGAAATGACAAGGCTAATTAAGATGATTTTGGAAGACGGAAAAGCAATTTCTGAAACAGACCAACCCTCTTTGAAATAATGTTTGTATTAAAAGGTAGTTCGATTTCTGAGTTAGAAGAATTTTTTATTTCTATCGGAGAAAAAAAATTCAGAGCTAAACAAGTTTTTCAAGGACTCTATGCAGATAGGTACAAATCTATCGAAGAGTTTAGTGTACTATCCAAAGAACTAAAACAGAAGTTGAAAAATATTTCAGTAATACCGAGTATTCAGTTAAAAAAAAAGATCAAGTCAATCGACGGAACTGTCAAATTTATTTTTGAAGTTGAACCAAATAGAGAAATTGAATCTGTTTGGATTCCTACAGGTGACGGAAATAGAAAAACAATTTGTGTCTCATCTCAAGTAGGCTGTACATTATCTTGTGCATTTTGTGCAACAGGGAAATTAGAGTTTCAAGGGAATCTAAAGTCTTGGCAGATCGTAGATCAGGTTTTGCAAATTGAAAATATTTTAAACGATAGGGCTACCAATATTGTATATATGGGAATGGGAGAGCCGATGCACAATTATTTTTCGGTGATGAAGTCGGCTCACATACTGCATAGCTCCAACGCTTTCAATATCGGGTCTAAAAAAATTACAATATCTACTGCGGGAGTAATCACGGGAATTGAGAGATTTATACAAAATTCAGAGCCATTCAATTTAGCAATTTCGTTAAACCACCCTGACCCAAATTTAAGAAAATCTATTATGGGAATTGATGAAAAATATCCGCTTGCGAAACTTCTTGAGAGTGTGAATATTTTCACAAAAACTTTAAACAGGAAAATTACTTTTGAATACGTTATGATTCCGGGTGTGAATATGAATAAAGATTCTGCTGACAAATTGGTTCAAATCGGAAAATCTATTAATTGCAAAATCAACCTCATCCCGTTAAATACAGAGTTTTATGGTTGGAGAAGACCGTCAGACTCTGAAATTGATGCTTTTAAAAATTTATTGGAGCCTGCAAAAGTTCCGGTCACTCTTAGAAAATCTTCAGGACAAGATGTGTTTGGGGCATGCGGAATGCTGTCTTTACAAAGGTGAACGATTTTTCTTTTTGTAAATTGTTTTTCCCAAGAAACCGAAATCATCAGAAATACCGAAAAGTGTCTCAGAATGACCAATGATGAGAATACCATCATCCTCGAGCATGGAATGAAAATTGCTAAAGAGCCTTTTTTGAGTTGGTTTATCGAAGTATATGATTACATTTCTGCAAAAAATTATATCAAATTTTTCTTTAAATGGGAAAGGTGCTTCTAATAGATTTACTTTTTTGAATTCTATTAGATTTTTTAGATTTTGCGAAACTTCGTATTCGATAACTCCATTTTTTTCACTTACTTTTTTAAAATATTTTTTCTTGAATTCGTCAGATACAGTTTCTAATCTATCTTGCTTGTATATTCCTTTTTTCGCTGTTTCTATAACATTCGTATCTATATCCGAGGCAAAAATTTTCACTTCAAAACTCTTTTTTGTTTTTAGATATTCTTCTACTGTAATAGCGATCGAATAAGGCTCTTCGCCGGTTGAGCAGGCAGAGCTCCATATCCTAACCTTTTTTACGGAGAATTTTTGTAAGATTTTTTCTTTTTCAGGAAAAAATGTATTGGTTAGATATTCAAAATGGTGGTTTTCTCTAAAAAAATCTGTTTTGTTTGTAGTGATTTTATTTATAATTTCTAAAACCTCAACTTCGTAAAAGGCTTTGTCGTTTTTCAGTTTGCTCACATAATCTTTAAAATTATTCATGGAGTTGGCTCTAAGTCTGGAGTTTAGTCTGGATTGAACCATAATTTTTTTATGTGGAGGCAAAAATATTCCTGCCTTTTCATACACTAAATCTTTTATATAGTTAAATTCTAAATCCTCAATACTGGCTAAACTACCAAAAATATCGCTCATATTATCACCTTTGCCAAACATTTATAGCAATTAAAAAAGGTAAAGAAAAATCTCTTTTGTGCTTTTTTCAGTTTATTTTATTTTGGATATATATAGTAGAAATTTTATGAAAATCGGAATTATTAAACACTTAAACGCAAGACCCCTAACGTATGGATTTGAGAGAGCAGGCAACCACGAAATTATTTCTGATAACCCATCCGGATTAGTTGGGTTATTAATCTCCGGTCAATTAGACACAGCTCTAATTTCTTCGATAGAAGTTTTTAGAAATTCGGAAAAGTTGTCGTATTGCAACTTAGTAGGAGTTTCCTCTCATAATAAAGTACGTTCTATTGTATTCTATAAAAATAAAAATGAAAACTATCCGCCAAAATATATAAAAACAGATTCCGGATCCAGAACCAGTGTCGCTCTCCTAAAACTTTTGATAAGGATGGAAACGGGGGAGAATGTTGAAATGATTTCTACTCCACCGGATCAAATATCAAAGGACTTACATAAAAAAATTGGCTCCCATTTATTATTTGGAGATAACGCGCTACTTGACTCAAGAGACAATTCATATTATGAAAAAATTGATCTTGCAACATGGTGGAATGAGACAACAGGTCTTCCATTTTGCTTTGCACTTTGGGCGTATCCAAAAACTTTTCCAATTAGTGACTCTGTATTTACCGATTCTCTAAAGTTCGGTTTATCGAATATTGAAGAAATTATTTCAAATGAAAAAAGATTTCCAAACACTATGACACGTACTTATTTGACGGAAGAACTTCATTTTGAACTTACAGAAAAAGATAAAGAAGCCTTACTTTTCTTTCGGGATAAATGCGACGAATTCGGGATACTATAATTTCATTGTGTATGTTTGGACAGGCTCAGATTTTCCTTTAAGCTCTATCTTACTGTAATCGTATATTTTGTATTTTTCTTTTATTTCATCTGAGAGTTGGTTGTAGCAATTTTCGTTCATCAATACATTTCCGTCTGGACAGGAAGACTCTAATCTTGAAGCAACATTCACTGTATCGCCGATTGCAGTATAAGATACTTTTTGAAAAGAGCCGATGTTTCCGATAATAGCTGTGCCAGTTGCTATACCGATTCTTAATCCAGCATCAATGTGGAAAATTTGAAACCATTCTTCTCTAAGTTGGCGAAAAGTTTTTTGAATTTCGTGTGAAGCAATTACTGCTTTTTCAGAATAGTTTGGGATTTCTATGGGAGCACCAAAAAGTGCCATTATATTGTCGCCTGAGTATTTATCTACCCAACCTCCAACGTCATGAATAATTTCAGTCATTTCTGTAAAGAATTCATTCAATATAAAGATTACTTTTTCCGGGTTCAATTTTTCGCTAAATGAAGTAAACCCTCTTATATCTGCAAAAAATATACAAATCTCTCTTCTTACACCGTCTAATTCTTTTGATTTTTCGGGATCGGTTACTCTGGTGACTATTTCAGGTGAAACATATTTTCCAAAAATAGCTTCGATTTTATTTTTTTCTTTTAGAGTTTTGATTTCTTGCTCGTATTGCTTTTTTAGCTTGTGGTTTGCTTCTAGTAATTCTTGTCGGCTGAGTTCAAACATAGCGTCTTGCGCTACGTTTTGTTTTTCTATTTCTAATTTGGCTGTTTCTATTTCTTCTTGGAGCTTGACTTGCCTTTTTCTCGATTCTTCCCAATACAAATTCTGAATTTCAGATGCTTTCGATATTTGTAGTTTTAAATCTAAAATTTCTTTTGTATAGCCTATGTATTTTTTTACTAAAAGAATTAATTCACTTTTTTTAATTGGAGTGGTGATACATTCTGCACCCGCAGATAAACATGCTAATTTTGTTTTGTAGTCAGAGTTTTTAGCAAAATAAAGAATTGGGATATGGCGAAAACGAGCTTTGTGTCTGAAAAAATGCACTATTTCAAAATTCTCTTTAAATATATCGTCTTGTGAATCGTTTAATACCCCGATTATGATAACCGCCAGAGTGTTATCTGGAAGTTTTTTCTCAGTATTCATGTTTTTTAGATCGCTGTAAGACGAAAATTCAATAATTTCTAAATGTAACTCTTTTTGTAATATTTCACCGATACTATTATTTTTTTTGGAAAGGTTGAATATAAGAAAACAGTCTTTTGCTAAATCAAGTGGCATCAAAAATAAAACTCTTTAAATTTCATAATTATCTGGAATTACGGATCGTCTTGGCACAACTATAATTCCATCTACGATTCTTACATGTTCATCTTCAAAATTTATATGTCCATCTTTATTTAAAAGTTTAACCCCCTTACCAATATAACAATCTTTATCAATAATCGCATTTCTGATTTCGCAGTTTTGACCGATTCCTACTGGAATTTTTTTCCCCATCCTGTCAAAGCTACCGTAAGAGTCTGCACCCATAATTACCGTATTTTCAATATAGCAACCGGCATCAATAACTTGACGAACGCCAATTACAGAACGAATAATAGTAGAGTCGTTTATAATACAACCTTCGGATAAAAGCGTTTTTGTCAGATTGGCTTTATTCACTTTTGTTGGTGGTAAAAATCTGGGTCTGGTAAAAAAAGGAGTATTTTCTAAGTATAGGTTGAATTTAGGGAAATCATCGGTAAGCATTAGATTGGCTTCATAAAATGCTTTTATCGTACCAATATCTTCCCAATACCCTTCATAAGCATACCCATATACTTTATGGTTTGATAGAGAATGAGGTATAATCTCTTTTCCAAAGTCTGTTTTAGAATGGTCTTGTAAGACTTCAATTAAAACTTCTGTATTAAAAATATAAATGCCCATGGACGCTAAAAAATTTCCAGTAGGAGTTTTATAAGATTCTACCATAGTAAGGTCTTTTGGCTTTTCGTAGAATTCCTGGATCAATCCATTTTCGTCTAATTTTAAAATACCAAGTTCGGATGCTCTATCTGGAGACACACTATTTGCAGCTATACTGATTTCGGCCTCGCATAAAATATGATTTCTTAAAAATAACTCCAAGTTCATATTATACAATTGATCACCCGATAAAATGATAATGTATTTGGGGGCATAGTCTCTTATATGAGGAAGAACTTTTCTTACTGCATCGGCTGTTCCTTCAAACCATTTTACTGAGGCGATAGTTTGTTCGGCTGCAATAACCTCTACAAACCCTTTATTGTGAATTGTGTTAAAATTATACGTTCTCGAAATGTGCCTATTCAGTGAGTAAGAATTGAACTGAGTCAGTACATAAATCTGATTGAATTGACTGTTTAAAGCATTGGAAATAGGAATGTCTATGAGCCTGTATTTTCCTCCAAAACTTACAGCAGGCTTGGATCTTTTTTCGGTTAGCGGGAGTAGGCGAGTTCCCTTTCCTCCACCAAGAATCAGTGTAATTACTTTTTGTTCTCTGCGAAAAATATCACCACACTCGGAGCATTGGCTTCCGGCTACGTGCATTTGTTCTAAAATCCATTTCTTTTTTTCGCTATCCATAGTCTCGTACCGGCTATACTTTCATAAGCCGAAAAATGAGTCAAAGAATTTTTTACCGTCGGTAGATTGATTTATGTCATCTAAGGCTCTTTCAGGATGAGGCATAAGTCCTGCAATTTTAAAATTTTCAGATGTAATGCCCGCAATATTATTCAGTGAGCCGTTTGGATTTTCGATTGCATATTTTAATAAAATCCTATCTTGGTCTTCTAATTTCTTCAAGGTATTTTCATCTGCAAAATAAGCACCTTCCCCATGAGAAATCGGAATTTGTAAAATTTCATTCTCTTGAATTTTTTTAGTAAGTGGGTTATTTTTCCCGCCTTTGACAAGACTAACAGTTTTACAAATATGCTTTAAAGATTTATTTCTTGTGAGTGCACCGGGTAAGAGAGAGCATTCGGTTAATATTTGAAAACCGTTACAGATTCCGAGAATGAGCCTTCCTGATTTAGAATGTTCAATCACCGAATTCATAGAGTTTGCAAATCGAGCCATTGCACCGCAGCGTAAATAGTCTCCGTAAGAAAATCCACCGGGTAGAACTACTAAATCAAATTCTTTTCCAAAAGTATCTTTGTGCCAGATATAGCTTACACTGTGGTTGTAGTGTTCGAAAAGAGCGTCTCCAATATCTTTGTCGCAATTGGATCCGGGAAATGTAATTACAGCAGTTTTCATATTTGACTTAGCTCAAAAGTGTAAGATTCAATCACGCTATTTACAAGCAATTTATCGCAGATTCGTTTTAAATCTTCTATGGCTGTGTCTTTATTTGTAGAATCCAATTTCAATTCTATGTATTTTCCGATTCGTACACCTTTTACAGATCCCTCTCCCATTTCATTCAGAGTACGGTGAACGGTAGTGCCCTGTGGATCCAAAACGGATTCTTTCAGTGTGATATTTATTTTTCCGATAAACATTCTGTTAAAATACTCTCCAATTTTTTATATTTTTCTTGTAATGTAATAATTAGACTCTCCGGTAAACTTGGGGGAGGTGGTGTTTTATTCCAGCCGCTTTTTTCAAGATAATTTCTCAAAATTTGCTTATCAAAACTTGGAGGAGAAACTCCTGTTTTGTAATTTGCTTTTTCCCAATATCTGGATGAGTCAGGTGTCAAAAGCTCATCAATGAGGTAGATTTCTTCATTTAGAATTCCAAATTCAAACTTCGTGTCCGCAAGGATCAAACTCGTTTTTTCTAATTTTTTTGCTGCCTCTGTATAGATATGAATAGATGTATTTTTTAGGAAGTGAAAAATTTTACTTCCGGTGAGTCTTTCCATTTCTTTTTCACTGATATTTTCATCGTGCCCAGAATCTTTTTTGATCGCAGGGGTAAAAACAGGCTCACTCAATTTCGAAGATTCTAAAAGACCTTTTTCAATTTCCCTAAATGCCAACTTACCAGTTTCCTTGTATTCTTTATAACCAGAGCCAGAAAGATAACCTCTTACTACACATTCAAAATCGATTCTTTTGCATTTTCTTACAAGCACCGATCTATTTTCAAAATAGGCATCGCTTGAAAATTCTTTTGGAAAATTTTTCCAATCTTTTTCTACTATATGATTTTTTATATTTTTAAAATAGCTAAACCAGAGGTTTGAAATCGAATTTAAAATTTTTCCTTTTTCTGGAATAGTCTCATTGAAGACAACATCGAATGCAGAAACACGATCTGTCGAACATAGGATAAGTGAATCTCCCAAGTCATAAACATCTCTTACTTTTCCGATATAGCTCGGTTTCATCCTACCTCCAATACAATCATCGCAACGTCGTCTGAAAAAGAAAATTTTGATGGGTGTTTTAAAATTTTTTCCATTATTGATTCCGGGTTTACATTATTTTCTGTCAGTGAATTATTGAAAATTTCACTAAGCCCTTCTTGACCAAAAATTTCAGAGTTCTCAGAAATTGCCTCTATGATTCCATCGGTGTAGAATAGGAGCGTGGAATTCTTTTCTAATTGGACTTTATGAATATTATCCGAATCGCTCATTTTTATATTCATAATCAAGCGCCCGCTACCTTTCAGATATCGCATATCTTTTCCATTGTATAGAAATGGATAGGGGTGTCCTCCATTTATATATTCAAAACTCCTGTCTTCGTTTAAGATTCCATAAAAAAAAGTAATCGAATAATCTTCCGGTAAAACTTTTTTTAAATTGGTTCTTATCGTGTTCACTCTATCTTGAAGGTTTTGACTTTCAGTCATAGTGAATAACTGCATTTTAAGCATAGCAGCTATTAGAGCCGAGGAAGGTCCATGCCCGGAGCAATCTGCTATCATTAAGTGCAGACTATTATTGGAGACCCATGCATCCACAAAATCACCACCTACCTCTCCCAATGATTTGAAAAATGTACTAACCTTGGAGCTTCCAAATTGAAAATTTTTTAAGGGGATTAGCTCTTCTTGAACTTTTTTTGCCATAGATAATTCAAAATTGTACATTTCATTTTGCTGAATCACTGTATCCTGTAATTTTTTTACTCGAATATGGGCTTTAATTTTAGCGATTAGCTCTACAGGGTGAAAAGGTTTGCTGATAAAATCGTTTCCCCCAGAAGAAATAGCCTCCAAAAAACCGGAATCTCTGTTGATTGAGGAAAGAAAAATAATAGGCAAAAGCTGAAATTGTTTTTGAGCTCGAATTTTACTGCAAAATGTGTAACCATCGGTGTCGGGTAAATTAATGTCCAATAGAATTAAGTCAACCGATTCAGAAGAAAGTATTTTTTCTCCTTCTTTTGCATCGCGAGCAACCCGAACAAGAAACCTCCCATTTTCTAAAACATGCTCTAATATTTCTACGATAACTTTAGAGTCTTCGATGATTAGAACTTTTGCTCTTTCTTCTGTGACCGGTTTCATTCTAATTCAATTTTTTCCAAGGAAGCTTTTAAGAATTGATTTCTTTGAGATAATCTATAGTATCGTTCAATTTTTCGTTTCTATAAATGATTATAAAAAGAATTAAAAAGAATAAATGGTAAGCGATAATATTCAACCAAAAAGCAATCTTCATGTCGGATTCCATTCCACCCTTTGATAGCACAGAACCGGGGTGGTTGCCGGGATTTTCTATCCAACGAATAGCTCCCCATGTAATCACAGAATTTAAAGCAGTAAGGATAGAAAGAAAAGAAGAAAAAATTTTTCTTTTGATTTTTTCTGTTATCATACTTCGCAAAAGAAGATACGCTGACAAACTAAAAAAAAGTACTGTAAAAGATTGAAGTCTTGCATCTGTCCAATCCCAAAAAACTCCCCAGGCACTCTTTGCCCAAATCCTTCCTGAAAAAATTACTGCAATTGAAAATAGAAATGCTATCTTTGCGGATGACACACTTAAAAAATCATACATATCATTTTTTTTGATGAGATAAAAAATTCCAAAGATCGCCGAAAAAACAGGAGCATACAACGCAACCCAAGCAACAGATACATGCAAATAAAAAATTTTGTGGCTCAATCCTTGCTCTAAGACAACATTTGGATAATTCAAACTAAAAAGAATGGCAAATGGAAAGACCAAAGCAAATAGTAAAAATAAACCCCAATCGAATTTTTCAGTTTGAATCGAAATTTTAACAATATCTATTTTAGTTTTCAACAGAAAACTCCTGTAACAGTAATCCAAGTGCAGAATACAAAAACACGAGTGAGACCATGATAATTACAGAAAAAACAGTATCCCCTTTTTGGAAAATGAATTTTCTCTCTGCTTCCATTCCAAATAGTAAAATTGGTATAGAAAAAGGGATTAAAAGTAGTGGCAAGACCATTTCTTTGAGTCTCGTTGCAAAGCTCACAATACTTAAAGAAACTCCGAGTAGGGAAAGAGAAAAAATTCCCAGACCAAAAAATACGATATTTCCAAAAAAGAATTTGAAATCTAAATTGAAAGACTCAAAGAAAAATGAAAACATGAGTATTTCTAAAATTGCAACGAGAGAGATTGCAAGAAACAGAACAAAAGACTTGCACAAAAAAAATACACTTCCCGAAAGATAGATTTGGTTTATTCTAAGTGCTCCACTTTCTCTTTCTTCCCAGGCAGATTGACCAATCAAAACAAAACTTACCATAAACATGATTGCCCACTTTAATCCGAGTAACGAGTTCATGTCCATGAGAGAAGTTTTTTCTTCCGAATAGTGAAAGATAAAAACTAAGGAGACCATAAGTACAAACATGGACAAGATTCCATTTTTTGCTTTACCGATGAGAAGTACTTCTTTTCGTAAAATTTCAAAAATCAATTTATCAATTCTCCATTTACCAAAAGAAGAGTTTTGCTTTTGAATTTTTTTTCTAAGGAAGCATCGTGAGTAACCCAAAGAATAGAACCGTAGTTTTGGAATCTCTCTATGAACGTATAGAATACTTTGCAGGAATTTTCATCAAGACCGCTCGTAGGTTCATCCAATAAAAGCAGGTTGGGAGAAGATGCGAGTGCGCATAAAATCCCTGCCTTCTGTTTCATCCCTTTAGAGTAAGAATACACCGGGTCGTGGATTCTATTTTTTAAATGAAAAAGCTCTATGTATTCATTCAAATCCAATTTTGTAGAATCGCCTCTGCCGATTTTAGAAAAATATCTGAGATTCTCTTTAAGGCTGAGAGAAGAATATAGTCCGAGTTCATGGCTTAGATACCCTATTTTTAAATTATCATCGGACTGTATTTTGTCCTTGTGGTATTTATTCTGAAATATTAATTTTAGAAGAGTAGATTTTCCACTGCCATTTTCTCCTCTTAAAAGAGTGATTTCATTTTGAAAAATTTGAAAAGATATGTTTTTTAGAATTTTTTTATATCCGATACTATAATTAAGTCGGTTGCAAGAAAGTATTTGATTTTTTAATTTTTGATTGCTTGATTTTTTCAAAACGAATGAATCTCTTACTTAAAGACTATTTTTTATTCTATGAGATATTTTCAAATTCTATTTTTTTCGATTTTACTATTTCAAGAGTCTCACTCTCAAACAAATATTGCGGGGAAACAATATAAAGACTTACTTTGGGGAAAAGAAGAAGAGTTTGACACGAGTGATTTCCCGAATGGATCGTATTCCAGAGTTCCTGAAGATTTTATTCTTACCTACGGAAAATTATGGAAGGAAAGCCCTCCTAAGTCTCGTGCTTATTTTCTTTATAAAAATGAGAAAATTGAAAATTCCGGTGGATTCAATAACAAGGCAGTTAGCTTTGCCTTGGATCAAGATATAGTTAAAAGAAAAGAGGCGGTAAACATGCTTGAGGCAGGGGTGAAATTTGATCCGCATTTTTTCCCATTTAGATACAACCTTGGGCGTTTGTACCAGATTGACCACAGATACGATAAGGCAAAAAGAGAGTTTGAATTTGCAAGTTATGAAGTTCCTGAATTTTATAAAATTTATATTCACCTTGGAAGATTGTTGGAATTGACGAATGAGCCTGATGAAGCCGTTGCAATGTACAAAAAAGCCGTACCCTTGAACAAGTTCAACACAGAGGCGTTAATTTTGCTTGCAGAGCATTTTTTAAATTCGGAACTTAGGAATAGAGCCTTACTGTATTTGCGGGCTGCTCTAAAAATTGATGAAGAAAATCCAAACGCTAAAATGGGCTTAGCTCGATTAGAAATGAATTCTAAAAAATATATGAATGCTTATAAAATTTTTAAACGAACTGAGTTATTTGATTCTGAAGGAAAAAGAAAAGACTACGATAAGAAGTTTCATTTTTACTTTGCAGAAACTGCATCCTTTGTAGGAGATTATATAACTGCTGAGTCTCAATACACCGAATTATTAAAATACCCCAATGATCCTTTCTTTGGTAGTTTTTCTTATAAAGTTGTAGAGAGAAGAAAAGAAATCGCATCCAAATTTGCAACTATAAAGAAGTCAGAAATAGAATAGCCGTGAACTATTCAAATAGAATAGTATTTGCGATGATAATAGAGCAGTGGTCTTTTATCAGGTGAAGAGCCACAAGCAATGACCCTTCCTATTACAATAGAATGGTCTCCCCCTTCGACATAGTTTTCCACTTTACAATCTAAAAATCCTGTACAACCGTTTAATATCGGAGAGTTCGATTTTTCTATTGTGTATCCGTTTGTATTTACACATTCATTTTTATCTACAGAGCGACTTGCAAATAGATTGGATAGGTTTTCTTGGGATTTTTCTAAAATGTTGACCGCAAATACTCCGGCTTCTTGTATTTTATTATGGCTTGAGATAGATTTTTGTAAACAAACTAAAATTAATGGCGGGTCAAGCGACAATGAAGAAAAACTATTTACTGTGATTCCTCCAAATTTATCTCCATCGGGATAAGTAATAACTGTAACACCTGTTGCAAATTGACCTAAAGTGTTTTTAAAATTTTCAATAGACTCGTTCATTAAATTAAAAAATTAGAATCTATTTAAAAAAATAAAGAATAATTCAGAAAAACCATATTTTTTTGTTGAATTTTTTTTATAGTGAGTCTAATATGCAAGTAGAATTAAATTATGAAGAATTTAACAAAACACAGACGGAAGATTTTAGAATCTATGCAAAATAGAAAGGATCATCCGACTGCGAGAATGGTATTTGACACTATTAGAGAAGAAACTGATCGAATTAGTTTTGCAACTGTTTACAATACTTTAGAATATTTGGTAAACCATGGTTTTGTAAAAAGGTTAAATATAGATTCCGATTCTTGTCGTTACGATGCTTGCTTAGACAAACACGCACATTTAATTTGTACAATTTGTGGGGCAGTGATTGACGCACCTTCCATCAATTTAGCAGAATCAATTCATTTAGAAAACTACAACTTTCAATTAGAAGAGGTCACTGTTTCCGTTACAGGAACATGCAGTTGTTGCAAATCTTCCCATTAGAACATGGGAGTAATCAAAGCACTCGATCCTTCTCTTATAAATAAAATTGCTGCTGGTGAAGTAATTGAATCTTCTTTCTCGGTAATCAAGGAATTAGTCGAAAATTCTTTAGACGCTCTATCTACAGAAGTTGACATAGAAACAACAGGTGGTGGTTTTGAAAAAATTATTGTCTCAGACAACGGTGTTGGGATTGATGAAGACGATGTTGAACTCGCATTTCAAAGACATGCTACAAGTAAAATACAAAGCTTAAACGATTTAGAAAAAATTCATACTTTTGGCTTTAGAGGAGAGGCACTTTCTTCTATTGCTTCCGTATCCAAGATTCGATTGACAACAGGAAAAAAAGACGGGGTTGCCTCTAATCAGTACTTTGCAGAAAAAGGAATCATTCAATCTAAAAAAAAAGTGAGTGGTAAAAAGGGCACTACGATTGAAGTCACAGACTTATTTTTTAATACCCCTGTCAGAAGGAAATTTATAAAATCAGAAAAAAGCGAAGATAGAAAAATTAAAGAGAAAGTTATCTCTATTGCTCTGTCCAGACCGGATGTTAGTTTCAGACTCGTTCAAGACGGAAAAGAAATTTTACGTTTAAACCCGGAAGACCGAAGGGAAAGAATCCTATCTATTTTTGGTGAGAATTTTAGAGATCATCTATTGGAAGTAAACTCAGAAAAAAATGGAATCCGAATCACGGGGTATATTTCAGATCCGGACTTTTACCGATCGAATAGAATGGGACAGTTTACATTTGTAAACGGTAGAGCAGTGGAGATACGCTATGCTTCCTTTTTATTAAAAAAATCTTATGATGAACTACTGCCCGGTGGAGCCCACCCTTGGTGTTTTTTATTTTTTGAAATCGATCCTTCCAGAGTAGATGTAAATGTTCACCCTGCCAAAAAAGAATTAAGATTTTTAGATGAAGATGCAATTCATTCTATTTTTTTACACTCGATAGGCTCTGTACTTAGGTCCAAAACTCCTGTAAGTTTTTTAGAATTAAAAAGAAGGCTAAGCTCTCCACTAAAATTTGAGAGTAATTTGAGTGACCCGATAGAACTTCAACAAAATACTTTTATTAGCTCTTTTCTAATAGAGCCACAATTTCAAAAAGGCTTTGAATTAGAAAATGTAGAATTTAAAAACTTTGGTGATTCACATATCCAGAATGAAAAAGAGAAAACTTTTTTACCCAAAAGGCATTTTGGAGTTATATTTGATACTTTTATTTTAGCAGAATCAGATGATGGTTTATATATTATTGATCAACACACAGCCCACGAAAGAATTCGATACGAAGAAGTTTTAAAAAAGTTTCAAAAAAAAATTCATTCGCAAAATCTACTTACACCAATCCGTTTAGATTTATCTATTTTTGAAGCAGAAGAATTACTGGAGAAAAGTCAGGAGTTAAAAAAAGCCGGGTTTGTATTGGATGAAATGGATGGTGGTACAATTCTTATTCGTGAAGTACCCGACTTTATAGATACAGGAAAAGAAAAAGAAATTATTCTTGATTTTTTAAATAGGTCCAAAGACGATTCTGAGGAGAAAGAAATCTTTGACTCTCTTGCGAAGTCAATCGCTTGCAAGTACGCAATCAAAAAAGGAGATCAAGTTTCTGACTATATCTTAGGTGAAATTCTAAATAGGCTTAGCTATTGCGAAAACCCATCTCGTTGTCCACACGGAAGACCTACCTTGGTAAAACTCACAAGAGATGATTTAGAAAAAATGTTTCATCGAAAGTAAACAAAATAAAACTCTAAATTTCAAAAATATCACCCGGAAGAGGGATAAAACAATTGATTTTAGATTTTTTTATATAGTTTGAAATTTCTTTTTCTTGGCTACGCCTAACTATTCTATTGATATGTACTAGTGCCAGGTTTTTTATATTTTGCTTCTTTGCGTTTTCTACTACTCCTATAATAGATCCGTGACCTAAAATATTTTTATCAAATAGGTATGCCTCGTGAACTAAAAAGTCCAAACCAGAAAAAAGTTTTAAAGACTCATTCGTGAAATCACCGTCTCCGCTAAAGGCAAAAGATTTTTTACTCTCGGTTGACTCGATTCTAATTGCTAAATTTTTTCTGGAGTGGTTTGTTCTGGCTAAATAGATTTGTATTTTTTCTAATTGAAAAGAAGTGTCCGATTCAATAAAATTAATTTGGAAATGGGGTTTTTTTAATGTTCCTTGAGCCGGGGGCTCACCTATTTTGTCTGAATTTTTTCCCTCATAATCCCAAAATACTCCCGGGTAGGCTTCTTCTATTAAGTTTTTAGCAAATTCTTCAGTTCCGATTTGACCGAGTATGGTGAGAGGTTTCTTTCTATTTTCTTCCCACCATCTTGTAAGAAGTGCAGGTAGTCCAAAAAAATGGTCTGCGTGAAAATGAGTAAAATAGATACAATCAATGGAATTCGGATCCGGAAAATTTTTCCAAATACTTTGGATTGCAGAATATCCAGTGTCTAATAAAATTTTTTTACCTTCTGTTTCGCATACTATACTTGTGTTGGAGTAAGCTTCATCAAAAGCCTCACCTACACCTAAGAAATAAATTTTCATTACTTTCTTTTCTCACTCCCAAGCCACACTATAAGACCGCCTAAAATATACGTCCATATAAAAATATTCATGGCAAACCCAAGCCCGAATTTATCTGCTAAAAACCCTGAAATAATTGGAGTAGTAAAAGCCCCAAGCTCAGCACCCATGATTCCAAAACCCGTTGCCCTTGCAGAAAGCTCTGCGGACACAGAGTCTGTCATCCAAGCAAGTATGGTTGGATAAAGACCTGTGATAAAAAATCCGGCGAGTGCTATCATATATAGAGAGGCTTCCACATCTTTTGCAAGCAACACTCTATACCATAACAACCCGGAAAGAGTATAGAAAATTGTGATAGTGATTCTTCTTCCTAATTTATCCCCAATCTTACCGCTTAGTAGAGAGCCAATTGTTCCGGGTATAAACATGAGTGCGGTCAAACCACCCGCAACTACAAGTGAAAATCCTTTTACTTCGCTTAAATATTTTGGAGTAAATGTAGAGATTGACCAAAGCCCGAAGTTGGCTACAAATTGTAGTGAAAAAATTATCCAAGCATTTTTATTTTTTAAAATTTCTGAAAACCCGTGGGATTTTGCTTTGCCTTCAGCCTCCTTAAATGCAGCTCTTTCTTGCATCGGAATTTCAGGCATAAAAAAGTAAGTTAAAATTGCAGTGATTGTAGTAGGGATAATCATCCACATCCATGGTGAACGCCAATCTCCCGATACTACTTCTACACTTGTTGATTGAAATACAGAAAAAAGTGCATCCGTAAAATTCCAAGCGAGTAAGCCCACTGCAGTTGCAAATAGAATCCCTACAAAAGATCCTAGTGTCCAACCGGTTGAAAAAATAGCAGAAGCAAAAGCTCTTTTAGCCTTAGGGAAAACTGAAGTAACATACCCAACTGCACTGGAATAATACGCACCCTCAAATAGACCGGTAAACGCTCTTGTGACAAGTAAACTCATCACTCCCCCGACAAGACCTGTAAAATAAGTGGTGATACCAAAAAATAAAACTGAGAAAGCGATCACTTTTTTTGAGCCGAATCTGTCCGCAAGGTACCCTCCCGGAATTGGAGATATGGAATACCCTATAAAAAAGGCAGAAGTTAAAAGACCAATGTCTGTATTAGAAAGATTGAATTCTTTTTGTAAAAGCGGCAGTAATGGCCCGATAAGTTGTCTGTCTGCAAAGTTTACAAACCAGCCAAGCCACGCAAAAAAAAGAACCCTATAAGCTCTTTTGTCGGTTTCCATAAATTCTCCTATTTTGTTTAATAAAGGATTCTTGTTTTTATACTCAAAGGGTGCTTTTTTAATTTTTCTTTTACAGTGTCGCCTATCGCTTGGTCAATTTCCATAATCAAATAACCGATTTCGCTTGAAGTGCTCAAATACTGTGACAGAATGTTTCCTCCAAGGTCACTGACTATGCTATTTAAGTCTCTAAGAAAACCGGGCTGATTTTTATGTACATTGAGTATTCTGTAATTTTCCTTTTGAATTGGAAGTTCTAAATTCGGGAAATTCACAGAAAAAGATGTTGAGCCGTTATTGATATATTTTATAAGTTTCGTGGCTACTTCTAATCCAATATTTTTTTGGGCTTCTTCTGTACTCCCGCCAATGTGGGGAGTTAAGATCACATTGGGGAGTTTTTGGAGAGGAGAATAAAACGGTTCTTTGTTAGACTTAGGCTCTACCGGAAAAACATCTACCGCAGCCCCTGCAAGGTGACCGGATTTAAGTGCTTCCACCAAAGCATCTATATCTACAACTTTCCCGCGAGAAGCATTGATTAAGTAGGAGCCTTTCTTTAAAGTATAGAGTTCTTTTTTAGTGACTAAGTTTTTGGTTTCTGGTGTTTCAGGTACATGAAATGTAACAAAATCGGAGATTTTTAAAAGCTCTTCATAACTTGTGCAACTTGTTGCATTTCCAAGCGGGAGCTTGGTTAGTATATCGTAAAAATATACTTTCATTCCTAGTGATTCTGCAAGTACGGAAACTTGAGAGCCTATATGACCATACCCTACAATTCCAAGAGTTTTTCCTCTAACTTCAAAACAACCGTCTGCAATCTTGGTCCATTTTCCCTCGTGTGCATCTTTGGAGCTATCAGAAATTTTCCTTGCAAGAAAAATAATTTCTGCGATTATCAGCTCTGCAACACTTCTTGTATTGCTATAAGGAGCGTTAAAAACAGGGATTCCTTTTTTCTCGCATTCAACCGTGTCAACTTGATTTGTACCTATACAAAAACACCCTATAGACAGAAGTTTATTCGCATTGTCTATAACTTTTTTAGTGACATTGGTTTTACTCCTTATTCCCAGTATATGCACGTTTTCAATCGCTTTTGTCAATTCTTCTTCGTTTAAAGCGTCCTTTAACAAGGTGACGTGAAATCCGTCGTTTTGAAACATATTAAATCCATTCTCGTGGATATTCTCTAAGAGTAATACTTTAATTTTGTCTTTTGGAAAAGATACCATAATGATACTAAAGTTTTACACTTGCCAATTCTGAAAATAGAATTTTTGTATTTATTTATTAATTCTAAAAAATATTTTGGTCACTATGAAAAATCTTTATCAAGTTACAATCTTCACTTTCCCTGTTTTTCTCATTTTTTTGAATTGCTCTTCACTAAAAGTAATTAAAGAGCCTGTTTTAGAAAGAACTACAGTAATCTCTGAGCCTATTTGCTTCTCTTTTTTTACAATTTGCAGGGAATCTGCTTTTAATAGCCTTGTAATTAAAGCTGTAGTCAGTAATGAAAGTGGGGAAAGAAAATATTCTTTAGAATATTATTTAAAAAGATTTGAAGTTGAATTTCCACTCGGAGTTTCACTCGGAATTGACGGAGAATACTATAATCTGAAAAGGGTTTCTACAGAGTATTCCGATTATATAAAAATAGGCTCTGAATTGAGTTTGGAAGTGATTGAAAAAATTTTGAATTCAAAGAAAATTATACTTAGCTATTCCAATAGGGTAGAAACAATGAATATTGATTTTTCGAATAGTGATCGCGAGAAATTTATTCAAAATATAAAAAAAGTTCAGGAAAATATCCAAAAAACAGAGAAGCTTACTATTATCAAATAGAATGGCTTTATCCTTCCCTGTTACCCCGGAAAAACAAAAGAAGTTGGAAGAAAGGCTTGCAAGGCTAAAAGTTTTTGAAGCCGAATTGATTGAAAAATTTGTAAAGAGTAGCGGCAGAGGTGGCCAAAATGTAAATAAGGTTTCTACATCTGTAGTCTTACTCCATAAACCTACAGGCATAGAAGTGAAATGCTCTGTGTATAGGACTCAAGGTCTAAACCGTTATAAAGCCAGATCTATTCTTTGCGATAAGATAGAAGAAAAAGAGAGAAAAATACAAGGACTTCAAAATCCTTTAATAGAAAAAGTTCAAAAAAGTAAAAAGGAAAAAGCAAAAAAACAAAAAAAGAAAAAGGAAAGTTTTATAACAGACGAGGATTTTTAAAAGTGAAGAGAAAGATTTTATTGATTTGAAAAAATCGGACAATTAAAGGAGTAATTTTTTTTTCAAAATAGAATTGACAAAAGCATGTGTTTACTAAAAATAAATTTAGTATGCAAATGTATCTACATGACAAAGATTTATCAGGACAGGTGTTTTTACATAAACTGTCCTTGAAGCTACTTTTAAAAGGAGTGACTCCGGTTTTAATCTGCAAGGATAGAAGTTTTTCTTTTTCTGAGTATTTGAAAACGAGTAGAGTCCACAGAATCCCTTTTTCTGTTACTGGAAAACTACTTTTTGTATCTATCTTAAATATGTACCATCTAAAAGACGCGATTTTACAATTGAGTGATTTGGAAACTTCAGAAAATAGCTATTTGCCTATTTTTTTGGATTTCACTTACCATTATTTGGATGAGGGGGTTGATTTAAAAGAGTCTGAATATTTATTCCAGAAGGACTCACTTCGCATAAAAGGTCTAAATTCTTTTAAAAAGAAATGGGTGATTTTTTGGGAACAAGGAAGACCCATCGAGCCAGGATTACAAAAGTTTTATCGTTACCAGTTAGAGAAATACTCCCAGTTAAAACTTGAGGTAGCGGGGAAAAGCATCAGTGTAAAAAATAAAGGAGGGCTTTTGCATGGGCGCACAAATGCCGACATACTCAAACTATTTACAGAGCCTGTCTGAAGAATGGAAACCTTTTAAAAAAACTCTAAATAGAGAAGAGCAAGTATATTTTGATAAATTATTCGCGATAGCTATCCAGCACTCCCACGCAGGGAGTATGCAGTCAAACCCTTTTCCCTTAGAAGTAGTTTTTATGACTGTTTTGATCCAATTATTAAAAGATAACGAAAATTTAAAAAATAGAGTAAAAGAACTAGAAAAGTGGGAAACTTTCTCTAATGCTACATGAAAGCTTGGCTAATAGATATTTGGAACTTAGGTAATTTAGTTCAGCTTTGGTTAAAGCAAGAAAATGGGAAAAATGTATTTCTAAAAGACGAATATTTTCCAAGGATTTATTCTAAAGAATATACCTCTAAAGGCAGAGCTTTTCTTTCTTATTTGTATAGAGAAAATATTTTAAGAAGTATTGGTGGAAAATTTAGAAAAGAGCTTTGGTCTGGGAATACTTTAAAAGTGAGCGCATCTGAAATTTTAGATTATAACAGATTTCAAAAGATAGTAAAAAAATGTATCCAGATTGAAGAGCATATAGAATTTTACAATACAGAAATTCCTTTCACCCAATTTTATCAAATCGAAAAAGATTTATACCCTTTATCTAAGGTAGATTTTACAGAGGCAAATGGGCAAGTAGAAAAAATAGAGCGTAGCTTAGACGACGAAAACACGCTATTTCCAAAATACCCTTCGTTTAGAAAAATATTTATCGAATCTGTGTACGGAAAATTCAAGCCAATAACAGAAGGTAGAATAATTGTACACATATCTCTGACAGAAAAAATTATTCTGCCCGGTAGGGAAATAGATTTATTAACTAGCTTAAACGAGTTACTTTTAAAAATAGACCCGGATATTATTTATACTTCACACGGTGATGAATTTTTATTTCCAAACTTATTCCAATTGGCATATAAAAATAATATAAAACTACTTTTAGATAGGAGTGATAACTATTTTAGAAAAAAACACAATTTAAAGGGAAGGACTATTTTCACGTACGGAAGGGTTGTATTTAAAACAACTCCTTACCCCTTGTATGGGAGACTACACATTGATAAAGGTTTGTCTTTTTTTTACACAGAATCTGAGCTAGAGGGTATTTTAGAAATGGCAAAATTTAGTAGGCTATCCATTCAAAAATTGGCAAGGTCTTCTCCGGGATCTGCAATGTCGAGCATGGAAGATGAGTTTGCTTTAAAAAGCAAAATACTTATTCCAAGGCAAAAAGGGAAGAGTTCATCGATTAAGCCTGTTTCTGTAGTTTTGAAAGCAGATAATGGTGGCTTGACTTTTAGACCTATTACCGGGATACACGAAAACGTAGTGGAGTTAGACTTTCGATCTTTGTTTCCGAATCTAATGAAGCTACACAATATTTCTGGAGAAACAATAAACTGTAAGTGTTGTAGCCCAAGCCTAAGACCAGTACCCTATTTACCGTACCACACCTGCACCAAAAGAAAAGGAATAGTCGGAGAAACGATAGGCGTATTATTAGATAGAAGAGACGAAATAAAAAAAATTCTATTAGATAAAAATTTAACAAAAAAAGAAAGAGGAGCCTTAGAGCTTAGGGCCTCTGCGATTAAGTGGTGCCTTGTTACTTCTTTCGGATATACCGGTTTTAAGCACGCTAAGTTTGGACAAAGAGAAGCACACGAGGCTATTACGGCTTGGTCAAGGCACTCCCTACTTACTGCAAAAGAAATATCGGAAGATTACGGGTTTATCCTACTTCATGCGCTTACAGATTCTTTATGGCTACATAAAAAAGATTTTCCAACTTCTTTAGTGAACGAGCTTTGTAAAAAAATCAATTCTATAACCGGTCTAAATATAATACACGAGGCTAGTTATTCTTGGATATGTTTTCCTTACTCTAAGACAAGGGACTATTTAGGAACTCCAACAAGGTATTTTGCGAGAGAAAATAACGGAAAGCTAAAAGTAAGGGGGCTATTGAATAGAAAAAAAGATACCCCGGGTGTCATACTCTCTTTTCAAGAAGAAGTGTTGAATGTCTTGTCTAAGGCTTCTTCTGTTAAAGAAATCGAGAGTTTCAAAAATGAAATATTTCAAATATACGATGAATACAAATCTAAAATTGAAGAAAAAAAAATTTCTAAAGAAAGTTTAGTGATTTATAAAACAATCTCAAAACCATTTTCTAAATACGAAAAAAATAATGCGTCTAAAATCGTGCTTTCTGTTTTGGAGGAAAAAAAGATTTCTATGCAAGGTGGCCAAAGTATTGATTACATAGCAGTAAATACAAAATCGAGCGATAAAAATACCCGATATATACCGAGTTACCTTTATAATGGAAAATACGATGTACTTTTTTATAAAAACATATTAAAAGAAGCTCTACTAGAGCTAATGCCCTTTGAGATTGCAACAAAAAGTGAAGAGTGGAAATTGGAGCAGGGTAGTTTATTTTAGGCTTAGGCTACCTCCATTGTGTAAAGTTTAGACTCACTAGTTTTTAACATGGATTGGATATTTGAAATTGGGGCTTTTATATTTAGCCAAGTAGGCAAACTTGAGTTTTCTAAAATTACCGGCATTCGGTCGTGTATTTTTGAGATCAAGGAGTTAGCCGGACAAGTGATAATGGAAAAAGAGTATAGTACTTCTTCATTTTTTTTCCATACGTCCCAAATCCCAGCTAAAGAAATAATTGAGTTGTTTGAATTTTTTATAATATATTTTTTTTTATTTTTTTTATTTGTTTCAAAAAAACCAGTACAGGGAATAATGCACCTTCTTTTAGAAAAAGAATTTTTAAATGAATACTTTTCTTGGATAGTTTCACTTCTCGAATTAAATAAATTTTTATATATAGATTTCTCTTTTGCAAAATTCGGTATAAGCCCAAAGTGGAATTTTTCTAATTTATTTGAGGTTGTATTTTTATAAACTATATAAGAATATCTACCGGGGTAGATTACCTCGTTAAAGGAATCTATTTTTGTAAGTTCAATTTTAAGGTTTTGAAAGTAGTCTATTGTATCTTTTCCGATAAGTGGTAAAATAAGCTGGTAAGAAACGCACATTTTGATAAGTTCAAGAGTAAAATTTCATGTTGAATATGTATTTATTTAGGCAAATTTCACTTTTTTCGTAAACCATAAAATCAGTGATTTAGGAAGGAAGTTTACAAGAGTATAGTATAGCTTCATAGGAAATCCGTAAATAGAAAACGCCTTACCTTTCTTTGTGTCTTTCATTGCGAGCCTAACTACTTCTACCGGATCTGCTGCAAGCCTTGGTGGTTTATTTCCGCTTGCACCTTCAAAAAATTCAGTCTTTACAGGGCCCGGACAAACAGTGCATACGTGAATTTTTTCTTCTTTCAACTCGGCTCTTAGACCTTCTGAAAAATAGATTACAAATGCTTTGCTGGCTGCGTATATTGCAAAATTTGCCATAGGTGCAAAACCTGCCGAGCTTGCTATTTGAATAATGCTTGATCCTTCTTGCATATAGGGAATAGAAAGAAGAGTTATCTTTGTGAGAGCTTTCACATTAAGGTCAACCATTCCGATTTGCCTTTCTGATGAGATTTCTTTTGCGAAACCTACAGCACCGATTCCTGCGTTATTTACCAAAAATCGAATTATTGGATTTTCCTTTTCTAATTTTTTTTGGAGTTGGGAAATCGAATTTGGATTTTGTAAATCGAGGGTCAATACAACCGGTTTATTTTTTAATTTTTTAGATAAAGTGTCTAAGTTTTTTTTTCTTCTTGCGATTAGCCAAACTTCCTCTATTTCTTTTTCGTTGTCGATTTCTCTTGAGAATTCCCATCCTAATCCACTGGATGCGCCTGTAATAATTGCTATTTTTTTTCTAGGCTGGATGTAATTTTTTTTCATTATAACACCTCTTTGGCTTGCTCTTTAGCGTGGTAAGAACTTCTTACTAAGGGTCCTGACTCTACATTTGTAAATCCAATTTCAAGTGCATATTGTTTCAAGAAAGAAAATATATTTTTAGGAACATATTCAAAAACAGGGTAATGGGTAGGGCTTGGCTGGAGGTATTGTCCTATGGTGATCATTTTTACGTTTACTTTTCTTAAATCTTGAAGACAGTCTTTGACTTCCTCTATTGATTCTCCAAACCCAAGCATGATCCCACTTTTTGTAGTAAACCCTTTCTCGAAAAAATATTGCAATACTTCCAAAGAAGTTTTATAGTTTTTTTGAGGGGCTACTACCGGAAAAAAAGACTGCACTGTTTCGATATTATGGTTGATAATGTCAGGTTTTGCGTTGCATACAATTTCCAATGATTCAAGTTTATTTTTAAAATCAGGAATGAGTATTTCAATAACAGAATTTGAAACTTTTCTAATTTCAGAAATCACGTTGGAATAATGAGTAGCCCCGCCGTCTTTTAGGTCGTCTCTATTTACCGAAGTGATTACTACGTGGTTTAGATTCAGCTCTTGTACGGAATCTGCGATTTTTTTAGGCTCATCGATGTCTATAAAGCCAGGCTTTCCAGAGGGAACATCGCAATAATGACACCTTCTTGTGCATATATCTCCAAGTATCATGTAGGTTGCTGTTTTATTTGACCAACAGTGGTTTAAGTTTGGACAAGAAGCACTTTCACAAACTGTATTTAGTTTCGATTTTTCTAAACTTTCTCTTACATTTTGGACTGCATTTTCTTTTGTCGGAAAGGACAGGTGTACTTTTAGCCAATTTGGTTTTGGAGGAGGATTTTGGACACTATGCGTTCTTGGTTTTTTTTTTAAAGGGTTCATTTTGTTTAATATTTACGAATAGATTTTATGCCGGAAAAAAATAAAAGAAGCCTAAAGAATTTATTTCTGGTGAGAATTCCTGATATATAAATTATGTTAAGAAAATCACCTTCATCACCACAAACATGAACATGCACCTTATCTTCAGTCATTGCTTGAATTTGAACTTTGAAACCTTTAGTTTGAAATTTACATATATCTTCTCTGATGTCAAGAATTTCAGAGGCATGAATTTGAAAATTGAATGACTTCTTATTTTTTGCATACAGACGAAATGTTAGCATTTTATCTTTAGAATATATTTTTAAATTCGATCTAAGAGTTTCCTTTTTTTTGAATTCATCCGGATGAAAATAAATTCCTTTACCGGAAAAAATCCCATTAAGATAGATTAACAATTCGGATTGATCGGAAAAATAGTTGTAGAATTTCATGTTGAGTTTTTTTGATTTTACAAATCGAAGCCTTTCATTCCATAAAATTTTATAAAAATTTTTTGTCATGGAAAAAATTTTTTCAATCATGCAATTGATTGAAGCTGTAGAATCATTTAGAAATAGTTACTTGATTTTTTATTCGCAATAAAAAAAATTCGATTATGAATAAAATCATTTTCATATTATTTTTTATCATCAGTTGCACCCAGGAAAAACAAAATACCTATCTTTCTATTTCTTTAAAAGATTGGAATGGAAAGGAGTTTACTCTTTCTGATTATAGAGGGAAAATAATCGTTTTAGATTTTTGGGCAAGCTGGTGTGAGCCTTGTAAGAAATCTATCCCTGTGATTGAATCTTTAAAAAAGGGAGCAGACCCTGAAAAAATTATTTTTAGAGGAATTAACACAGACTCCGGTAAAAGTCCCAAAGAAGTTAAAAAAATTGCAGAAAATTTTGGGATGACCTACGATAGTTTATTGGATCCGGATACAATTCTTTCAGACACTCTGCAAATCACGGGTCTTCCGGCTCTCGCTTTTTTTAATGAAAAAGGGGAGCTACTCTATAGGCAGTACGGGGTTTCGGCAATAGACTTTCCTTATCTTTCTCATAAACTGAAAAATTGGGCTATTGACAAAAATTGAAGTGGACTTGGGACAATTAGATAAAAAAAATGTATTATAAACTCATTTATGGGTAAAAAAACTAGATATTGAATCTAAATTAAGGAACTTTTATGAAATTTACAACAGTAGATAATGAGAGAGTAGTTCTCGCATCCGGCTTAAGAACACCTGTAGGTCAGGCAGGAAAGTCTTTTGCAGATATTCCATCCATGGAATTAGGGTATTTAGTAACAGAAGAAATATTCAAGAGAAGTAAAATCTCTAAAGAAGAAGTGGATGGTGTTACCGCAGGAGAGATCAGCCAGAGTATGCGTGCTCCAAACGTAGCGAGAGTCATTGCCGTAAAAGCCAACCTACCTTTAGAATCTACAGCAATCACAGTAGCAAACAACTGTGTTTCCGGGTTTGAATCTGTATTAGACGCAGCCAGAAGGGTTATGATTGGAGAAGGGGACCTATACCTTTCATTGGGGTTAGAGTCTATGTCTCAAGGGCCTTTTATCATAGAAGGCGCGAAAGAAAACTCCAAAACTGCAACCGTAGATAAATTAATGACCAATTGGGCAGATGCTCCATCCCTCGGTGTAAAAGTGATCGATTCTATAGATGAGGGGTTAAATGATCCTATTCGTAAGATGAATATGGCAATGACTGGAGAAATTGCTGCTCAAAACTACAATTTAACAAAAAAAGAATTGGATGATTACGCATACAGATCCTATAAAAAAGCTTATGATGCAATTCAAGCTGGAAAATATAGACCGTATCAGGTTTCAGTTCAGACATCGGACGGGCTTTTAGAAGACGACGAATACATTATGAGTAAAACTGGAATGGTAGAAAATCCTGGCAGGTTTGACAAGGCATCGGTGATCTTTGATTCAAAATACATGAGTTTAAAAGATTTCTACTCACAGTACGGAAAATGGATCAATAAGCCTTACAAAGAAGGAGAATCACAAGCTGCCGTGACTTTATTCAACGCATGCCCAAGATCTGATGGTGCAGGTGCATTTTTTGTTACTACTGAAAAGGAAGCCAAGCGACTCGGACTCGATATACAGGCTATAATCACCGGTTGGGGAATGTATGGAACTGATCCGGCTTGGATGGGAATCGGTATGGCTTATGCGATGAATAAAGCACTAAACGCCGCCAATTTAAAATTTACGGATATAGATTCATTTGAAATCCACGAGGCTTTTGCTGCAACTGCAATGGGAACAATGAGAGAAGTCAAAAAATCCTATAATTTTGACTTAGAGGCGGCTGATAAAGAAGGCAAAGTGAATCCACACGGTGGAACACTTGCAATTGGTCACCCACTTGGAGCTACTGGAATTCGAGTTTTACTAAACCAAATTATGAATTTCCGTTTAAATCCAAGCGTAAAACGATCAATTGGTACTATTTGTGCTGGTGGTGGTGTAGGTGGAGCCATCATCTTAGAAAAACCATAAATATTTCAAGAAATTTGAAATATCTTTGATGGAAGCCTCAATATATTTGAGGTTTCTATTTTTATACAGCCAATAAAAATAGAATTGAATCAGTTTTAATATCTCCAAATTGGCATACTTTCAAAAGATGCCAATTTTAGAAATTTAAATCGAATTCTTAAAAGATAACTTTTTAAAAAGAATACAAAGATTTTTTTCTTTTTTTATTGACTCATTTATAAGGAAGATAGAAATAAGTAAAGTTTTAAAAATAATACAACTATTTTGAGGTAAGAAATGGCGAATAATCTGGCGGAAGTATTCAAGGAGTCAGCAGAAAAATACGGTAGTTTACCGGCTTTTTGCTCTAAAGATGAGAAAAAACAGTATGCTGCTACAAATTATAAAGATTTGTACGAAATGGGTCTTGCTCTTTCAGAGGCTTTGATTGATTTAGGTGTGAATGCCAGAGAAAACGTCGGCCAGATGGCGGACAATCGCTTAGAATGGATCATTACAGATTACGGTATTCTAATGTCTGGTGCTGCGAACGTTCCAAGAGGAACTGATGTTACAGAGTCAGAGCTAATCCACATTTTAACCCATTCTGAGGCAAAAATAGTTTTTGTAGAGCACGATAAAATGCTTGAAAAACTGAATAAGGTAAAATCCCAAACCCCAAATGTGAAAACAATCATAATGATGGATAAAAACTCAAAAGCTACAGGTGTATTAAAGCTATATGATTTGATTCAAAAAGGAAGGGACTTGAGAGCAAAAGGCTCTAAAAAAGCAGAAGAAAGAATTGCCGGGATTAAACCGGACGATCTATTTACTTTAATTTATACTTCTGGAACTACAGGCGCTCCAAAAGGTGTAATGCTTATGCACTCCAATATGATGCACCAATTGAATGATGTACTCCCTTTGATTAAGTGTACATCTTCTGAAAGAATGCTTTCTATATTACCAGTTTGGCATATTTTTGAAAGAGTATTTGAATATATTTCTATTAAAGCCGGGGCTTCTACCTATTATACAAATGTTCGTGACTTGCGTGATGACCTCGCAAAAGCCCAACCTACATTTATGGGCTCTGCACCAAGACTATGGGAAAGTATCTACCTTGGAATCTATACCAAAGTAAATGACCCAAAGATTACTCCACCTGTCAGAAGAGCTATGTTTAATACAGCCTACTTCTTCTCTAAACACTTTAACGCAGCTCTTCGATTTTTGAAAGGGAATGAAGTGGATTATGAAGGCAGAAATATTTTTACCTCGCTGTTTAGAGCAATAAAGTCCGTATTCGTCGTTTTATTAACCGGCCCGTTTACAGTATCTCTGATTTCTGCCGGTCTTGCGGTTGCCTTAGCAGACACAGGATTTTCTGGAATCTTTTGGACACTCTTTGGTTTTGGCCTGATTCTAAATTACTTCACATTAGACAAAATTGTACTATCTAAAATCAGGGCGGCTACCGGTGGAAAATTGAAAGCCTCTGTTTCTGGTGGTGGTGCACTTCCTCGTCACGTAGATGCCTTTTTCAACGATATAGGTGTAAACGTATTAGAAGGTTACGGTATGACTGAAACTACTCCTGTAATTGCGGTTAGAACTTTTGATAAATTGGTTATGGGGTCAGTTGGACCTATTGCTCCAAACACTAGGCTGCAAATTAGAGACGATAAAGGAAATGTGTTAACAGGTATTGATGAAAAAGGAAAACTTGTAGAAGGAAAACTCGGACAAAAAGGAGTAATCCACGTAAAAGGGCCTCAAGTAATGAAAGGGTACTACAAAAATCCTGAGGCAACCTCCAAAGCGTTAAAAGACGGTTGGATGGATACCGGAGATATAGGAATGGTGAATTTTAAAAATACCCTCACACTCACCGGTAGAGCAAAAGACACTGTGGTGCTGCTTGGTGGAGAAAACGTAGAGCCGGTACCTATAGAAAACAAACTAACAGAATCTAAATATATCAGCCAGTGTATGGTAGTTGGTCAAGACCAAAAAATTCTAGGTGCAATTATCGTTCCTGATTTTGATAAATTGAAAGAGTGGTGTGCTGAAAATGGAATCGGAGATTCTGATCCAAATACGATAATCAAGAATCCTAAGGTGAATGAATTGATCAAAAAAGAGATTAAAGAGTTGAACAGCACAAAAACAGGATTTAAGTCATTTGAACAAGTTACCCCATTCTTTATGACTGCAAAACCGTTTGAAGTAGGTGATGAAATGACAAATCTTATGAAACTAAAAAGACATGTTATTGCAGAAAAATACGCATCTGAAATTAAAAAACTATACAATTAATTCTTGTTAGTTTTTCATTGAAAAAGGTAGATCAAGCATGGATCTGCCTTTTTTGTTTTTAGATGGGATTTACTCATAAATTATAGACAAGGTTTGCGTAATCTTCATATACAAATTGTGATAAGTGAACTATCTCCAGAACTTAGGTAAGTGAATCTCTAATTTTAATCTATTTTTAGTTATAACTGCATTTATATTTCCACCCAAAAGCTCAGTCCTTTCCTTAGTTCTTTTTCCGGGGGTGAAGATTTCTTTTTTTAGTTTAGCAATTGTATTTTCTTGGTGGATAAAGAGATCATTTTCTTTTCGGATAATTTTCCATTTAGATTCGCCAATTCCGTATTTCAAATCGTTTGTGCAAATTTCCATAACCAGAAAGAATAATTGAATCCAAGCGTTTGTTTTATCTAAGGTATTTTCTGTAAGACCGATACCCGAAGTAGTGAAATTCAATTCTCTTCCTGCATCCGAGTATCTTCTAAGAAGAGCTAAATGAAGTCCTGTAAAAAGCTCTGATGAGGCAAACTCCATATCTTCCATAAAAAGAAGCTGTGAACGAAATGTCTGAATTATATCAGAAATTTTTTTGTCTAATTTCCAAATAGCATCAGACCAAGATTTTTTAGGAATTTCTTTTCTTATCCTTTCCGTAAAGATTTTTAAATCCGTAAGACTTCCGCCTAACGCATCGTGAAAGTTCAACTCCAATTCTTCTCTTTGCTTTTTTAAAGCTTCTTTACTCTCCTGCAATTGCTCTGCCATAACTAAGTTTGTTTGCATTTTTTCTGTATAAGATACGGAAAGAAATAACGACTGAAAGAAAGAGAGGGAAGTAAATCCAAGAATTGCCATAAATCCTGACGACTCGGCCTGAAGCACACCTGAAAAGGCAAAAACAAGAAGTACCACAAAAAATAAAATTCCAAGGCTTTGAAAAATAGCTCCTCGGATTTTTAATTTTAAAGATTGAAAAAGTGCAAAACTGATTGGAATCAAAGCTGCAAATGTGGCACCCACCGAATAGAAAAGAAACATGCTGGTGTAAACTTGAGGAGAAAAAAACCAAGTAAAAAAGTATAATAGAGTTGACAATAAAAAATAGAGTACTGTCCGAAACTTGATGAACTCAGGAAAAATGGAGTGCATAAACAATAATAAAAGAGAAGGGGTCATTACGTGCAGGGAATGAAGCATTCGGATATTCAAATCAAACGGGACTTCTGTAATTAATAAAGAAAGGGTTCTTTCGCTTATAAGAAAATATCTTGGAAGGAAAGAGCCTGACAGTAATATGAAATACAGAATCGAACGATCTTTGGGTCTTTGTAAAAATAAAAATATATGGTATAACCAAATATATATCCCGAATCCTGACAAAACGAGGTCAAAGACATATCTTCTGTTTTGAACATTTTCTATCAACTCGGATGAGCCTATCTGTATAAACCCACGAAGTCCTCCTCGAAAAAAATAATAATTTGCGACGTGGAGGATGATTTCTAATTCATCTGTATTCGGTTGAAAGTATATGGTGCGATTTGTGCGAGCATGAATTGTTTCGGCTTTATTTTTTCCAGGGATCCCGCTCAAAGCAAGCTCTTTCTTATTTACAAAAAGTCGAAAGCTCGTGTTTTGTGCAGAAATACGAATTCCTAATCGAATAGAATTTTTTGGTAATTGAACACGGAGCCTGTACGTTGCATACCCATCGCTCCCTATTTTTTTTTCTTTGGTCTCTATTGAGTTCCATGATTTCAAACCTTTAGTATAACCGTCCGGAATCGGAGAATTAGGCAAATTAAAATCATTTGGATACAATAACTTTTCCCAATAAAATTCCCAAGAGCCGTTTAAATCTAAAACCTCTTTATTCAAATCAACGTCAGTAGCGTCTAATTTTCCCGGGGCTTCCAATGTAGTCAGATTTTTTTTGCATCCGGAGGTAATAAAAAAAAATACAAATGCAATCGAGAAAATTTTTAGTAAAGAAGTTTTTCGTATTGAATGAACTATAGAATTCAAAAGAGTTGGTTTGCCTTTTGAGTTAGCTCTGCACGGTTATGAACATTCAACTTTTTGTAGATTGTTTTTACATAACCTTGAACAGTGTGAATACTTAGATCTAAAAAACTTGCTACTGAAAAAACCGATTTCCCTCTAACTAAAAGCTCTAAAACTTGCCTCTCTCTATCTGTCAAATCAGGAGCTTGCGGCTTATCTTTTCTAAATGAGGAAAAAACACGAAGTGCAATTGTAGGTGTAATCACTGCTCCACCATCGATAACTATTTGAATTATATTTTCCAAAGTGCCTAGCTCTGATTTTAACACGTATCCGAGTGCTCCATTTTTTATTGACTCAAAAATCATCGCATCAGAATTCATGTTGGTGAGCATGATTATACTTGTTTCGGGATTTTTTTTTGAAATTTCACGGGCGAGATCAACTCCATTCATATAAGGCAATACTATATCCAGAAAAATTAGATCCAAGACTGGACGATTTTTTTCTCTCAGATATTCTTCAGCTGAATTCCACGAATACACTTTTGGAATATAAGAAATACCGCAGAGTTTTGATTCTACTGTAGTACGAAATTCTAAATCATTTTCTACAATTCCGATGGACAGAGTTTTTTTCATAAATGGCACACCTGCAAAAAGTTTTTCTTAGAAACATATACGTTTGAATACTCAGACAAAATCGCCATTTGCTAACGATGCCCAGCTCTTGCAACACAAGGGTTGAGCAGTAGCGTCATAAATAGTTCAAAGTTTTTATATTAAAAAAAACTAGTTTAGCACAGTTTCTAATTCTTTTAAGAGTGGAACAAGTTATTTTTTTTAAACCTCTCCCCCTGAATTGGGGGTTTTGAAAAAATTTTTAAATCTTCAAATCAGGGAAGTCCATTCTGTAAACCTTTTCCTCTTCTTCAATGGTTTGTTATTGAATTCAAAAACCCCCTATTCAGGGGGATGGATTGTTTATTTATTTCTGGAAATTTATTTCAATATAAATAAGGTTGCCTAAAGAGATTTGTGAGGAAAAAATTTACTTATAATCATTTTAGTTTTTTACTCATTTTTATTTCAAAGGATATGAATTGAATCTGGGATTGTACGATAAAATACGCGATTGGGGAAGATTCGGCGATCTTTCGGATGACTCTCCTGAAGAATCTCAAAGAAAATTTTTTTTGATTTGCATGGGTATTTTGATGAGTGGGGGAGGTTTGGTTTGGGGTAGCACGTGCCTAATTTTTGGATTAGCTATTCAATCAACTATTCCCTTTTCTTATACTTTTCTCACGATTTTGAATCTTCTTTTTTTCCGGTTTACGAAAAAGTATCAATAAACTTGTCCCTTTTCTATAAAGGGATAGAAGATTCTAGTCTTAGCCTTATTCATTCTTTCGAACATACCTCCAGCTAAACCTCGCGTGGAATTTGAAATCTCTCCCAAGGAAATGAATTTTTTCGATTGAAACTTAACTAATAGTTTTGAAGCATCTGGATTAAGAATGATTGTAAAGAAAGGCGATTCGATAGATTGAATAGGTACTTCAATTAGCGGGATATTTTTAAAAGATATGTTTTTTTCTTTCTTGGAAAATCGATGAATTTTATAACTCCTTATTGGGCTACCCTTGATGATTTAAATTCCAGTATCAACATACGCATCTTTAAAAACATCAAATGGCAAATTAACCAACTGAGCAATTCCAACTTTCTTTATGAGATATTCTCGTAATTTATTGCAATTCTCGCCTGTTTGCCAAGTTATTGAAGATATAAAACCTAAATATCCAGAACCATTTATTTTGCGGGTCATGCTTAGAAAAAATAGAATTGAAGAATCATATTTCCTTTCTAATTTTGAGAATTTTCTCAAGAAATATTCCTTTTGATTTTCATTAATCATCTCAATCGGAATGTATGGTGGATTTCCAATCATAACATCAAATCCACCACCTTTAAATATACTCTCAAACTCTACTTCCCAATCGAAGGCATTGATTTTCAGCTCCTCTTGTCGCCTAACGCAAAATAATCTTGTTGCCTGTAAATATCCGTCCCGATCAAACTATTCCCGCACTTAATATTCCCTTCCAATGGAGACAGAATTGTTGTGTGCCAGAGGGTGCGTTCGTCGTAAACCTGATTGTGATTCGTGTCTTCGAGTGCTTTGATAGATAGACTCATCCGGGTGACTTCAACAGCTTGGGCATCTATATCCACGGCATAGATATAAGCCCGTAGAATGTCTCGTTTGAGTTTTGAGGAAAGTTTGATTTCATGACTTGGTTGGGGATGAACATTTCCGCCCTTTACGTTATCGTTATTGTCAAAAATTTTTCAACCCAAATAGTATTTGGAATGTTTTGCTTCTATAAAAAATTTTCTTTTTCCATTGATTTGGAGTAGATAATCCGGTTCTTTTCTTAGATCAGAGGCTTGTATGCCTCTGCAACTAATTTGAACAATATATTCTCTTTCTGACGGATTTTTGATTCCTTCGTTGGATATATTTTGGGGTATTTGAAAAGCGGCTTGATAAATTCATCTTCGATTTGTGCTTCTTTGTATTGCCCAGAATTTTTGATGTAATCGATCCGATCACTGAAATCTTCTGCGAGTTTTTTAATATTCTTTTTTGCTTCTTCTTTTGTAAACATGCTTAACGTCTTTTCAAGACATTGACTTATTGAGAGTTAATTTTCAAGTCTATTTTCTCTATTTTTTTGCAAGTTTTTCTCCTGAGAACCAGATGTTGAAGTCCCCCAATTATTTTCCTATTTTGGTTTGGAAAATGTTCCCCCATTACATTTCCTACGCGAAAGTCGAAAGTTCGGCTTCTTTTCCTGCATGAAACGCTAAAATGCAGGCTCAATATTGGCAGTTAATGTGCTCCTTTTTTTTCTTGCATCCCATGAGCGACTTTCACTATATATGTATTATTTTGAAAATGAAATTTCTTTTTGAATTTCCATTTCTTTTTTGAGAATTTTATTAACCAGCTTACTCATTTCTACTCTCTTATTGGTAGCGGCTTCATAAAAAAAATCCTGCACAGATTTTTCCAAATACACTGGAATCTCGATTTTCTCATGCGGGGTATAAAATTTTCCTTTTACTCCTCCAGAAAAATTATATTCTCTTTTCATAGTTTATCACCCTCACTCATTTTATGGTATTGAGATGTTTCTTTTTTAGTCGCTTTTCTTGCAGAAATGATCCGGATAGAAATTTCACCCTTTTCATTTTCTGTCTGATCGGTATGAACTACTACAATAATTTTACCATAAGGAATTAATCCGATAGTAATCCAACGATCCTCCGTGCTGGAATGCTCCTGATCTGGAATAGAAATCGCCGACCTGTCAGAAAAAACCAAAACAACATCTTCAAACGATATCCCATGTTTTTTTCTATTTTTAAGATTTTTTTCGGGATCCCAGTCGAACCTCATAAAATAATAAATCTTGAGATAGTCATTTTATGCAAGTTTTTCCCATTCCCTTTCTTTTAAATCTGTTGGATATGATTTTCTGATATTTCTCATATTGGGAAATATCAGATCACCTCTTTAAAGTACAAGCACTTTTCTATACGCGCTCTTAGTAAAATTTGGGTGCTACTTTATACAAGCCAGGTAGGCCATTCCTAATGCCTTGCTAAAATACGTTGTTGTTCCATCTTTCGTATAAAAGACGATTACTTGAGTGTTATCGCCCTCTTTCTCATCAGTCGTCCAGTACTGACCGACGGGTTCCCAGTTTTCGAACTCTCCATTCTGGTATGCTGTTTGAAGTTCTTTGAGTATCGGAACTCTTCTACCCTGCTTTTCACAGGTTTTTTTGATAGTTAAATGAATCATTTCACCCTGAAACTCCCATTTTTTTTCAGCTTTTGGTTTTCGGGATTTTGCACTAAAAGGGGAGGTGATTCCGATTATAATGAAACCGGCTATAAGAAAAATATGAATTGTATTTTTTTTGAACATGAGACATGTATTTGTAATTGTGTAACGTTTGTAAAGCATTACTTATTTTTTACCGGTTTTGGATAGTTTGTTCAGTGATCTCTAAATATATTTTTTTTAAACCTCTCCCCCTGAATTGGGGGTTTTGAAAAAATTTTTAAATCTTCAAATCAGGGAAGTCCATTCTGTAAACCTTTTCCTCTTCTTCAATGGTTTGTTATTGAATTCAAAAACCCCCTATTCAGGGGGATGGATTGTTTATTTATTTCTGGAAATTTATTTCAATATAAATAAGGTTGCCTAAAGAGATTTGTGAGGAAAAAATTTACTTATAATCATTTTAGTTTTTTACTCATTTTTATTTCAAAGGATATGAATTGAATCTGGGATTGTACGATAAAATACGCGATTGGGGAAGATTCGGCGATCTTTCGGATGACTCTCCTGAAGAATCTCAAAGAAAATTTTTTTTGATTTGCATGGGTATTTTGATGAGTGGGGGAGGTTTGGTTTGGGGTAGCACGTGCCTAATTTTTGGATTAGCTATTCAATCAACTATTCCCTTTTCTTATACTTTTCTCACGATTTTGAATCTTCTTTTTTTCCGGTTTACGAAAAAGTTTGAGCTGGTTCGATTTATACAGGTATTGATTAGTTTGCTTCTGCCATTTCTTTTGCAGTGGTCTCTGGGGGGCTTTGTAGCCAGTGGTGCAGTTATGCTCTGGTCGATGTTGGCGTTGGTGGGATCCTTTACTTTTCAGCAATCCTCACTCAGCTTTCGCTGGCTTATTTTTTATTGCTTGCTTGTGATTTTTAGCGGGATCATTGATTCAACAGTTAGACAGCATCAGGTCAACACAGATGCAAATGTATCAGTTGTATTTTTTGTTATGAACATTGTTTCAGTATCAGCTATTGTTGTAGGCTTAATGATTTATTTGTTGAATTTTGTTGTCGGAGAACTTAGCAATACACTGAATGAATTAAGGCAAACTCAAGACAAATTGATACTGAATGAAAAGATGGCTGCCTTAGGTCAACTCATTGCAGGTGTTGCTCATGAGATAAACACTCCACTTGGTGCTATTCGTGCTTCAATTGAAAATATAAATGCAGCTTTAGCCGATACTTCCTTGAACTTACCCAAGTTAAGCGTCCTACTGAATGAAAAACAATTTCATGACTTCTTTGAAATTTTAGAAAAGTCTATGCAAGCTGCAATCAATATATCGGCGCGTGAAGAGAGACAATATCGCAAAAGTATTGAAGCCAAACTTACAGAGCATAATTTCCGTAATGCAGAAGACCTTGCAGAGCATTTAAGTAGCTTGCAAATCTATGACAAACTCGAATCGTATCTTGATTTTTTACACCATCCAGAAATTGATCTAATCTTAAAACTAATCTATAACCTTTCTTCTCAACGTAAAAATAGTGCAAACATAACCATTGCAGTTGAGCGAGCTTCTAAAATTGTATTCGCATTAAAAAAAACAGCCCACCATACAGAGGAAGGTGAAAGAACTCAAACTGATATTATTGATTCTATCGAAACTATTTTAACCTTATACACAAATCAACTCAAACAAGGTGTAGAGATTATTAGACGTTTTGAGTCTGTTCCGCCTATCGCATGTTATCGAGACGAACTTAGTCAGGTCTGGACTAATCTTTTACACAATTCTCTCCAAGCCATGAACAACCAAGGTAAGATTGAAATCGAAGTATTAAAATTCAATGAATATATTCAGGTCAACATGATTGATAACGGGCCGGGTATTCCACAAGAAATCATCGGAAAAATATTTGATCCATTCTTTACAACAAAAAAGAAAGGAGAGGGTAGCGGACTTGGATTAGATATTTCGAGGAAGATTATCGAAAAGCATAAGGGTAATATTCAGGTAAATTCAAAACCGGGTAGGACTGCGTTTTCAATACAGATACCAATAGAGGACAAAATACGATGACAAAAAAAGCAATTCTATGTGTGGACGATGAAAAAACAATACTCGATTCTATTCGGGGTCAGTTAAAATATAAATTTGGAAATCAATACAATTACGAATTTGCAGAAAGTGCCTATGAAGCGTGGGAGATTATCTTAGACCTTGAGGAGGATGGTGTAAATCTACTGTTGATTGTATCGGATTGGTTAATGCCAGGTATTAAAGGAGATGAATTTTTAGTCAAGGTGCATGAGCGTTTTCCAAAGGTTATCAAGGTAATGCTCACAGGTCAAGCCGATCCGGAGAATATCGAAAACGCCATGAAAAATGCGAACCTGTATAAATGCCTTAGTAAACCTTGGCAACAAGAAGAACTTTACGAAATGATTGAATACAGTATGAGTCTCTAACATGACTAAGCCAATTATTTTGTGCGTTGATGATGAGCAAATAATACTTCGATCTCTAAAAGACCAATTGAAACGTACCTTCGCCGCAGACTTCTCGATTGAAACTGCAGAGAATGGTGAAGAAGCCATTCAATTAGTTACCGAACTGCAAAACGAAGGCAGGGAATTACCTGTGATTATTTCAGATCATATTATGCCGGGAATCAAAGGAGATGAATTATTAATCCGTATCCATTCTACAATGCCGACAACTCTGAAAATTTTACTTACAGGTCAAGCCGATGCAGACGCAGTTGTCAATGCCGTAAATAATGCACGGCTCTATCGTTATATAGCCAAACCCTGGCAACAGGCTGATTTAGAACTCACTGTAACAGAGGCATTACGAAGTTACTTTCAGGCACGTAAATTAGAAGAGCAAAATCAACTTCTATTGAAAGCTAATGCAAATTTAGAGCGTCAGGTAAATATTTTCCATAAATTTGTTCCATTGCAATTTTTAGAAGCATTAAAACGATCCGGTAAGCCCGAAGATATTTGCTTAGGGGATGCAACGAAAAAAGAGATGACGGTACTTTTTTCCGATATTCGGAACTTTGCTGAGATGAGCGAGAAGATGTCACCGGAAGAAACATTTGAATTCATAAACAATTATCTTGCTTGCATGGGACCAGTTATTAGCAAACACAATGGTTTTATAGATAAATATATTGGTGACGCAATCATGGCTCTTTTTGAATCTCCACAAAAAGCAGTTACAGCCGCTATAGGTATGTTACGAGCCTTGACTAAGTTCAACTCGATACAAAGCGACAAGGAATTGAGAACGATTCGTATCGGTATAGGAGTGCATACAGGGATGTTGATTCTTGGAACTGTAGGAGAAGAAGATCGTCTGCAAACTACAGTTATAGGTGACACGGTGAATATCGCAGCAAGAATTGAAGCTCTAACAAAAGTATATAAGGCTCCACTCATTGTAAGCGGTGAATCATTAGTCGATGAAAAGAGGATAGGAAATTTTTTATTTACAAGAGAGATTGACAATGTTCGAGTGAAAGGTAAGGAAAAACCGATTACTTTATTTGAAGTGATGAATACTGACTCTCAAGAAATATTAGAAAAAAAAATCCAGTCTAAACCACTGTATGAAGAAGCTCTAAGTCTTTATAAAAAGGGTGAGTTTCAAGAAGCGATTGATTGTTTTATAGAATGCGGTAAGATCTGTCCTGAAGATGAAATTTCAGAAATGTATATTCGTCGTTGCAGTACCTTACTTAGAGTCCCGCCCGGAGATGAATGGACTGGGGTCAGCACATTATAGCGCTTAATTGAGAATACGGTTCATTTGAATTGACATGATTAAATTTTGAATAACCTCCAAAACCCCCAGTTTAGGGGGAGGTGTTTACGGCTTTTCTCTTGAATTTAATTCTAATTTTTTTGGAATTGGAATACTTTGAAAAGGTACGAAAAAAATATTCATTTTCTATAAAGAATCAATTGATTATGAATCCATATCCTTTAAATCCAATTCCAGAAATGCCGATCAATCCAACGGAGATTTTGTACTTTTGGTACAATCTTCCTTTCGCAGTTCCAGGAACTATAACTTTTATCGTTGGATTGACCCTTACAGTAATTGGGATCTTCCATCTTAGAAAAAAAGAACACTTTGGATATTTTCTATCTTTTAGCGGAACCTGTGCTGGGTTCGGAATACTTGGACTGATACTGAGCTTAAGGGCAATAGTTCGCGATGAGAATTTACTTCTCAGTCTCAATACCTATCTGTATCCATTTGTTTTGTTATTGGCCCCGGCTTCCTATCATTTAGTGTATTATATTTTAGACAAAAAATATTCAATCATTCAATGGGCCGCAATTCTGAATTGGGTAACAACCCTCTTTGGATTTATCGGAATTCTGAAAGGCGAAGCATTCACCGGAAATTTTATTCATTATTCCTTTGGTATCTACCCGGTTGCTTCTTTTTATTTAAAACCTTGGGCAGTTCTTGCGACAATTGGCTATATCCTGATCGGATTCCCGGCGTATTATTTTTTTCTAAAAAGTCATTCTTTCCATGAAAGACGATTTTTGGTTGTAGGACACAATTTGCTTTTGATTCTTGTGATCTCGAATTTGCCCAGCTTCATCGGGATTCCTATTTTTCCGGCCAGTACATTTTCTTTCATACCCATGTGCATTTTAGCCTACGGGATATTCAATTCTGATTTCAAGGATCTGAAAAGATTATTCTTGGATAAAAGTAGATTATTTTATATTCTGAATATTTTCTTGAGCTTTGTTCTTCTTTTGATTGCTGGGATTGTACTATTTACTTTTTCTCCGGATGATTATGACACCACTCGCTGGTATCCCTGGCTTTTGATTCCTTTAGTTTCTGTTTTTGTTGTAGTCGGATTGGGAATATTTATCGGAGGAACTAGTCCCTACAGGCTCATCAACCAGCTGGGCTCCATTTCATTGTACCTATATGGTTTTCAGCTACTCGCGACGATCGGCATCACTATGAGTCTTGAGCCTATTGTTGGACGCAGAATTGAACAACTCAGCTATCTTATATTTTGTCTTGCTCCCTCCATTCACATGCGATTCACTTATCTGAGCCTGAATATCCCCGTTACCAAAAAAATTCATCTATTTGATATTACCTCATTAGTACTCTGCACAATGGCAATGTCTCCCTATTTGTTTACAGGATACTACAAATTTCCGTGGGGAAATTTTTCTGCATCCGGTCCAGTGATTCAAATCTTCGGATTGGTTGCCATTACAGCTTTTTTCACAATACTAAATGACTGGTGGAAATTAAAAAAGGAGAAAGCTTCAAATCCAATGGGAAATTTTGCGGCTCTCTATGTTATCATCGGAGGATTTATGATACTCAGCAATCTTCCGGCAACACTAGGGATTGATTTTTATCCACTGGGAAATTTAAGTCTTATCCCCACCTCCATTCTTGCTTATGCCATCATTCGGTATGGAGGAAAAAATGTCAGAACGGAAGCATTAAGGATCAGTGCGTATCTTGTACCGTTTGCACTATTCATTATATTCCTGTTCATTTTATTCGTATGGCATACACTTCCAGAAGCTACAGTGCAAATCAATAAAATCTTTCATCTTGTCTTTCTTGGCATCCCCCTTTCTTTACTCGGGTTTATTACAACTTTTATCTTAATTCGACCGATTTCTGCTCGGATTGATTCAGCACTTCAAAGTCTTGAGGAAGCCAGAAAAATTGCAGAAACTCAAAGAATAGAAACAGAAGAATTGAACAAACTCATCAAAAGTTTGAATGAGGGTTTGGACATCAAAAAAATAATGGTGAAAGTTCATGAATATGTGAAAGCCAATTATAAAATACAGTATTATGGACTTTCTGTAGCGGATAAAGAAAAAAATGAATTGATTACTATAGATACCTCATCTCCGGATTTTTTAACTGAGGAAGAAAAAACAAGAATCAATCATTCTTCAACGAAAATCAATAATTCTATCGGATCGCATTCATTTGCATTTAAAACGAAAAAAGCATTTTTTATACCGAATACTTTTAAAAGAAAATCCGGTTTATCTCCTGAAGAATTGGTTGTATTTGAAACCTTAAAAATGGAATCTATTTTAATCATTCCTCTTGTCCTGCAAAATGAGCTCATCGGTTTTTTTGATCTGTACAATGTCGGCAAAATGGACTTAACCAAAGAAGATATCACAAAACTTTCCATTTTGGGTGAACAGCTTGCGGGAATTATTCACGGATCGAATTTATATAAAGAAGTGCAGGAAGAAAAGGAAAAAGTAGAAAAAGCAAGCCTTGAAGTGGAAAGGCTGAATGAATTTACAAAACTGATCAATTCTACATCCGATATTTCCGTCATTTTCAAAGAAATCTATTCTTACTTAAACCAATCTTTCGGATTTAATAATATTTGGACACTTCTCGTAAACAAGGAAACTGAGGATATTTATTCAGATAATAAAATCGCTCAATCTGATTACGAGGATGAAATTGATTCAGAATTTTTTCGCAGTTTTAAAACAAAATTAGAACCTTCATTGGGTACACTTTACAAGACTTACCTGACAAAAAACCCATTGTACATTCCTGATGTCAACGAAAGAGTCATGGGAACTAGAAACCAGTATATAAATCAATTTAACGGAGAAATTTATGAAGGGAGTAAAACTGATTTAAAAATTATACTTAAAGGAAAGATAACAACGATTATCCAAATCCCTTTAATACTTCAAAACGAAGTGATTGGAATTCTGAATCTTTCTTCCTATGATAAAAAAATTGAAATTTCCAAAGAAGATGTTGAAAAGCTTGTTCGATTCGGAAATCAGATTGCAGGTGTTTTGCATAACGCGCAGCTTCTGAAAGAGACAGAAGAGGCGAGAAAAATTGCAGATCATGAAAAACAAAAATCAGAAAATTTACTCTTGAATATCCTTCCCGAAGATGTCGCAACGGAACTCAAAGAAAAAGGTTTCACCGAACCTGTCCATTTTGAAAGCGTGAGTGTGATGTTTACTGACTTCAAGGGCTTCACAAAAATCGCAGAAATTTTATCTCCACAGGAATTGGTTAAGGATTTAGATACTTGTTTCGTACAATTTGATAAAATCACCGAAAGGTTTCATTTGGAAAAATTGAAAACTATAGGTGACAGCTATATGGCCGCTGGAGGGATTCCACGCCCCAATCGAACACATGCAATAGATTGTGTACTGGCTGCATTTGAAATTCAATCGTTTATGAAAGCAATGAAAGAAATTAAAGAAAGTCAAGCACTCCCATGCTGGGAACTTCGACTTGGGATTCATACTGGTCCACTGATTGCAGGTGTAATTGGGGAAAAGAAATTCGCTTATGACGTATGGGGGGATACGGTGAACACAGCATCCCGCATGGAATCAAGCGGAAGTCCCGGACGGATTAATATCAGTCAGGCAACATACGAAATCGTAAAAGAATATTTTGAATGCGAATATAGAGGGGAGGTCAATGCAAAAAACAAAGGCCCAGTGAAGATGTACTACCTGAACCGAATCAAACCTGAGTTTTCAATAGACGAAGAGGGCAGGATTCCTAATGAAAGACTTCAAGGATTATTGGCATTATAAAAAGAAAAATAGTGACAATTGCAAATAAAATAATTCAGTTTCTAAACCTATCAAAATTATTTAGAAGGATTCCATTAAAACTAACGTATCTGAAAATCCCCCAATTTAGGGGGTGGGGATACAAATTTTTCACCTTGAAATATATTTCCAACACTTCAAAATTGGTTTTGCGCTAAGGAACGGGCACTTATGGAATTTATAGAATGGTCAAACGAATTAGAAATAGGAATAACTAAAGTAGATGATCAGCATCAATGCTTGGTTAGCTTGATCAATCGTGTTCACGAACTTGTGGCTCACGGACATGAGAGGAAAAAATTAGGAGAGATATTTTCTGAGCTTATAGACTACACAATCGAACATTTTCAAGATGAAGAATTTATTATGGCAGAAATTGGTTATCCTGATTTAGAAAAACATAAGAAGCAACACAATGGGCTTACTCGCCAAGTACTCGAATTGCAGAAAAGTTTTCGAGATGGAAGTGCTACGATCTCTTATGAAGTTTTGGATTTTTTGAGTCAGTGGCTTGTGTCGCATATTATGAATTCTGACAAAAAAATAGTAGAATATCAGAAGACTTTAGAATCCAACAATCCCTTCCCACTTCCTGTTGTTACTTCAGCAAAAAGTGATAGCTTGGACTCATTTCTCTTGGAAGCACAATTTGGTATAGATATTGAAGCTATTGAAAAAACTCTTCAGGAAAATGGGGGGATTACTTTTAATCAAGCTCAGTCTTTGATTGATGCACTGAAAAAAAAAGAGAAGACACCATATCTAAAACCTAAGTTTCAATGCAAATACTATCAAGAACAAGAAAATACTTTTACTTGTGCATTATCGAAACCTATTTCAAGGATGCTCCCAAATGAGTATATACAATTATTAGAAGTTGAGTCTATTGCCGATATTGCTGAACGCAGTTACAAATACGCTAATTTGACAGTTTTGTTTGCAGACCTTAGAAATTTTACGAGCATTGCAGAAGATTCAACTGCAGAAGAAACTTTTGCTTTGCTAAATGATTACTACAATATTTTAGAGCCTGCAATTCGTAAGCACTCGGGATTTGTGGATAAGTATGTAGGAGACGCAGTTGTTGGAGTTTTTACGGAAAGTAGTATTGCCGCAATTCATGCCGGAATCTACATCGTTCGAGCAATGAATAAATTTAATGAAATTCGTAGAACAAAACAAAAAGAAGGAATTACCGCCGGTATAGGGATTCATCGAGACCGAATCTTAGTCGGCTCTCTTGGAAATAACAACAGGATGGAAATTTCTGTAATTGGAGATGGTGTAAACCTTGCATCCAGAATTGAAACTTTAACTAAAGTTTACAAAGTTCCATTAATTGTAAGTGGAGATTCTTTAACAGATGGAGGAATGTCAGGAAACTCTTTATTTACAAGAGAGATAGATAATGTTCGAGTGAAAGGCAGAGAGAAACCAATTACTTTGTTTGAAGTATTGAATACCGACTCTCAAGAAATTTTAGAAAAAAAGATTCAGTCTATGAATTTGTATGACGAAGCTCTAAGTCTTTTTAAGTGCGGAAAGTTTCAAGATGCTATTGCCTCTTTCATCGAATGTGGTAAAATTTGTCCTGAAGATGAAATTCCCGAAATATATATTCGTCGTTGCAGCACACTACTTCGAGTTCCACCTGGAGATGATTGGACTGGAGTAACTACGCTTTAGAAATTAAATCACAATAATTTAGAAGGATATAAAAAACCCCAAATTTAGGGGGGAGTATTCTGAATTATTCGCTTGAACATTTAGTTCTATTTTTTCAGATTCGAGTACTTTGAAAAACTATTCTGAAAATTTTATTCTTGAAAACTCTATCTTAGAAATCCCAAGAAATTTGTTACTTGGTTTCTATTTTTTAGAGCCTTTTGCAATCACAAATTTAAAAGGGGTTGAATTAATTTTCTTTAAAACAATCAAAAGCACTAAAGCAATCAGAAGAAAAGTTAAAATCTTTGTAATTGAAAATAAAAGAAATTTTTATATAAATCAATTAAAATTATTTTTTATTACTTTTATTACATCGAGTATTTTTACGGCAATATACGGAGAAGAAGTCCTTCTGAAGAACGGCTCGATTATTTCCGGAAGAGTTTCTGGAATAACATCAGAGGAAGTTATAATTCATACAAGAAAAGGAACAGAAATAATTTCCAAAGCAAATATCATAAAGATTCAATACACGCCATTCACACCCGAACAAAAATTAAAAGCCTTAGAGTCTTTAAAAAAAAAGAGAAATCCAAACTCTGTACCAAAAGAGTACTCTTCAACTCATCAAGAAATAAACTCCAAAAAGAATGAGGAGTTTAACCATAAAACGCAAGCGAACAAAAAAGAAAAAAATTTCATTCCTCGAAAAAGTTTTTTCTGGAGGTCTCTTATCCTTCCAGGCTGGGGGCAGTGGGCAAAAAATGAAAAAAGAAAGTCCTCGCTGTTCTTTTTTAGCTCAATTCTTGCAGCAGGGATAATTTACAAATCCAAATACGATTTTTTAGAATCACAAAATAGATTTGCCGAAAAAGAAAAATTATTTTTTCTACTTCCAGTCGGTGAAGGAAAAATCCTTATTTACCAAGGATTGCAAAAAGACCACGCAGATTCTGTAAAAAATTCAAACAATGCTTTCAATGCTTCAATTGTATTAGGAATATTGTATGCAATCAATTTAGTAGATGCCTATTTTTCAAAAAACACTTCCGATGTATCCCTACAGAATTCAAACTACGTGAAAAAAGGTATGAAGACGAGCGCATTTCAAAATTCAATCGGACAAAAAAGAGAAAATGTTTTTACGATTCAATATACCTATTTATTTTGATGAGGAAAAATATTATGAAGTTTTTTAAAATCTTATCATGGTTTGTATTTTTTTTTCACTTCGCTTGTAGGTTAGAGCCGGAAACAATGCGAAAAGTCGAGTTGGAGGATCTGTTATTCCCAGAAGGAATACTTGGGAATCCAGCCGTACCTATACAATATTCAATTTTGGTTAGCTCTCCGGTATTGGGTTATACACTCAAAAATGGTGGTACAGATACTGTTACTGTTAAACTGTCGAGTCAACCAACTGAAACAGTCACTATGCCAGTTTCAGTTTCTAATATATCTCAAGTATCCGTTTCAACTTCTTCTTTGAGCTTTACACCAATCAATTGGAATTCTCCACAAATCGTCACAGTTGCAGGGCTCGAAGATTTCAACTATGGGGTCGCAGAAAATTTTACTATCAATATTGGACCGACTATAAGTGCTGATCCAAATTATAATGGTTTGTCTATGAACAGTATTATCATGTCAAACCGCGACTTTAGAAAGTTAATCTTTCAAACGGGCGATTTAGGCTTAGGAGGAAACTTCGGAGGTATATCTGGAGCAGATTCCATCTGTAACTCTTATGTTTCCAAGCCTGCTAATACAGGAACTTATAAAGCAATGATTGTCTTGACAGGTGTAAGAATAGCATCTGTGACAGCCAATGCAGGAGATGGTCAGATTGACTGGGTTTTAAGACCCAATCAATTCTATACCAGACCCGACGGAACACCGATCACTACTACGAATTCAGTCGGACTTCATGACTTTGCTTCCAATCTTACAAATTCCTTTGGAACCAATGCTACTGCGGTCAGGATGGGTTTGAATAACACTAATGATTGGACGGGAGGCGGCGGATGCTTAAATTGGACCAGTAATAATGGAGGAGACTGGGGAGCTTTTGCATTTCCCCAGACTACGAATTCTCAGGCACTTTTTGGAGGAAACTTGTCTTGTACTCCTACAAATCCCAGTAGTTTATTATGTGTTCAGCAGTGAGTTTGTTTATATAATTTCAGTTGCAGGTCGTGGAAGTGATTGGAATATAGCTAATAAACTACAGTGATTAACAGTTATTAAAAACGACCGAAAAAAAACAGCATTGAAAAATATTCTAAGAACAGACAATGATAAATTTTTTTGTATTGATAAATAATATCATTGAATAATACTATCATGATGTGATATTATCTTTTTATGATGAGGAAACAAAAGCTATTTGGGAAGGCTCTTTCAGCAAGAAAATCAAACTCCCTACTAATTTACATAATATAGCAAGGCGAAAACTCAGAATGATTTATGCGGCAACTATTGTCGAAACGTTAAAGCTTCCTCCTGGAAATCAATTAGAAAAACTTACAGGAAATCGAAATGGGCAATTTAGTATCAGAATTAATTCTCAGTGGAGAATTTGTTTTAACTGGTCGGAGGGAAATGCTTGTGATGTGGAAATTTGCGATTATCATTAAAATTTTGGAGAAACTAACATGAAAACTCTTAAAAATATTCATCCGGGTGAAATCTTAAAGGAAGATTTTTTAGATCCAATGGGAATTTCTATTTATAAACTTGCATTAGAAACAGGACTAACACAGACTAGACTTGGACATATTGTCAAAGGCAATCGTTCAATTACTGCCGAAACAGCTTTGAAATTATCAAAATTCTTTAACATGGAAGCTCAGTTTTGGTTAAACCTACAAAATTTGTATGATCTTGAAGAGGCTAGCAAAAAATTTTTAAAAGAAATAAAAAAAATAAAGCCAATGACTTCCATTGAAAAAATTGCCATTTAAGTTAACAATCGCATCTGCATATATCACAGAATACGAACCTCAAATACTAATTTATGCAAGCATTTCGGTTGCAGGTCGTGGAAGTGATTGGAATATAGCAATAACAAACTCAAAGAACTCAATAAGAAATACGCATTTCAGTTGCAGGTCGTGGAAGTGATTGGAATATAGAAATATACAATTAAATAAAAAAACAAGATTTACTATTTCAGTTGCAGGTCGTGGAAGTGATTGGAATATAGTTTAGGATATGCAAAAACATATTCTGAATTGTTATTTCAGTTGCAGGTCGTGGAAGTGATTGGAATATAGGGTAGAAAACCTTTAAGAAATTCAAATTCTTTAGATATTTCAGTTGCAGGTCGTGGAAGTGATTGGAATATAGTATGAATATCTCACTTGAGGAGCAGTCAGTAGTTCATTTCAGTTGCAGGTCGTGGAAGTGATTGGAATATAGTTATTTTTGGCATTTTCGAGTGCCGGAGACATAGATTTCAGTTGCAGGTCGTGGAAGTGATTGGAATATAGGGCGAAAGGAGCCGGTAAGACAATTGATAAGTATAGAGATTTCAGTTGCAGGTCGTGGAAGTGATTGGAATATAGACAAATGTTTCAGCATTAAAAAAGAGAATGATGAATTTCAGTTGCAGGTCGTGGAAGTGATTGGAATATAGATTTATTTCTGCGGATATTTGAACCCTGATTTGTTTATTTCAGTTGCAGGTCGTGGAAGTGATTGGAATATAGGGACTATTGAGCGATCGGGGTTCTTATGACGCATCATTTCAGTTGCAGGTCGTGGAAGTGATTGGAATATAGATTTTTCATACATCCGGAATCCTGCCTGAGTGAAATTTCAGTTGCAGGTCGTGGAAGTGATTGGAATATAGCCAATTTTGCAGGGAAAATCAAAGCAGTTCTTCATTTCAGTTGCAGGTCGTGGAAGTGATTGGAATATAGAATAGGAGGAAGCCCCTGTCAAGGATTCAGCTTAGCAATTTCAGTTGCAGGTCGTGGAAGTGATTGGAATATAGCTATGTTATCTAGCTTTTTCAGGAATTGGAACTCATTTCAGTTGCAGGTCGTGGAAGTGATTGGAATATAGTTACCGATTGCTGCATTCCAATCGCATGAAAAACTGTATTTCAGTTGCAGGTCGTGGAAGTGATTGGAATATAGGAATTCGACAATAGCGATCTATTCAGGTAGGAAGCATTTCAGTTGCAGGTCGTGGAAGTGATTGGAATATAGGCCATTAAAACGAAAATATCTTTCAGAGATTTATATTTCAGTTGCAGGTCGTGGAAGTGATTGGAATATAGTTTCCACTGTATTGATAATCACAGGAGTATTGCTATTTCAGTTGCAGGTCGTGGAAGTGATTGGAATATAGTGTAATAGTTTCCCATTATCGAGCCAAAGTTTATGTGTATTTCAGTTGCAGGTCGTGGAAGTGATTGGAATATAGATTTTATACTTATCTCAGGCATGAGCAATGGACTAAATTTCAGTTGCAGGTCGTGGAAGTGATTGGAATATAGATTCTGGTGGTTTTTTCATTCGACCGGAATACAAACGATTTCAGTTGCAGGTCGTGGAAGTGATTGGAATATAGCAATGTCCCCGGTGCGGAATTCACGAGATCATTTAATTTCAGTTGCAGGTCGTGGAAGTGATTGGAATATAGTGATAATTGAAGATTTATGGGTTTTTGCAAACGGATTTCAGTTGCAGGTCGTGGAAGTGATTGGAATATAGGTAAAAGAAGGAATCGGAAAATTGATTCTAAACATTTCAGTTGCAGGTCGTGGAAGTGATTGGAATATAGCTAGTCAAAGCCTCTGCGGTGGATGCAGGCGCAACATTTCAGTTGCAGGTCGTGGAAGTGATTGGAATATAGACTGTAAAAGGGTGAGAAAAAATTGGAAATACATATTTCAGTTGCAGGTCGTGGAAGTGATTGGAATATAGTCCCATCGAAATTAAAATCTATTCCAAAACAAATACATTTCAGTTGCAGGTCGTGGAAGTGATTGGAATATAGTCCTCTCTGAAACCCTTATTTTTTAAGGGTTTCAGAGAGGACAAATTTTCTAAAACTTCGAATTTTGAAAAATTGAAAAAATACTTGCTATTTTTCGAAGATTTTTTAAAAGTAAAATTACGACCTAGCACTGAAAACAACCAAATCAAAGTTGGCTCTCCCTCTGCGTTAAGCATGGAGAGTTAATAATTTCTGTCATTACAAAAATTAATATATTCACACTGTAAACATTTTTCTGCGCTTGCAGAGCTATCTGGCAAAAGACCTGAATTTTTAATGTCTCTTATTGTAAGAATTGTATCTTTAAAAACAGCTATATCGTTATCGTTGAATTTTATTTCAATCATTTTGGCATTTTTACCGGAAATAATAAACCCTGAGTTCATTTCTAAAGAATACATTTCTTTCGCAGAAACCCCATATCCAATTAGCTGAAAAAATATTCCTTTTGAAATAGATTTAAAATTCATTTTAAACTCAACAGGGAAGACACAGTTTCCTGAAAAAATAATTGCATCTGCAATTCCATAAATCTGAAGATCATTGGAGTGAACTTTTACTTTATATTGAATTTGATAATCGCTCGAAAATTTTTTTAATAATTTTTTTTTCAGAAGAGATTCTCTTTTATTATGATAGGCTTCTCCTTGCTCCATCCAGATATTTTCTCTTATAGGCTGAATTTGATTTGCACTGTACCAAGGAATTCTTGGACAAAAAAAATATTGCCTAATTTCTGATATAGTAATATTGTCTTCAAACATTATACTATCTCATAGTCTCTTTCTTGAAAATTTTTTACGTCTTTATATCCAAAACTATATTCGATTGCCTGTTTAGAAAAATTTGTCTTAACCAAAAAAGCTCTATCGAATTCTTTATCTAATATTTCTGTGAAAATTCTTTTAATCGAGCTTATCTCTGCATTCAAGACTCTTCCCCAAAATACCGATTCTTGAATATTAGAAAGTCCCATATCTTTCAACTCTTTCACTAACTTCCTTCTACTTTTATTTGAGCTTATGTCATAACAAACGATTATTTCAATATACATAAGTCACCATTTGAAGCGAATAGATTTATATTTTTTCTTGCCGTAAATAAAACTACAAAGCCTATACACTTGTCTTTGAAGTATTGTTTCTAATTTTAATTTTTTTCCAGAAAACTGATATTTCTTTGAAAAAGTTTCATGGATTTCTTCTATTAATCTTTTTTTAATTTCTACTGTTAGTATTTTCTCTTTGTTAAAAATATGCCTTAACTTAATTACACTTCTATCGACGACCCATGCTCTGTATTCTTCCATAATATCTAAAATGAGGGAAGGTCTCCCGGGTCTTTCTACATGGTAAAACCCCAAATAAGGCTCTAAACCAGACTTAATTACTGCATTCCAGATATACGACATTAAAATCGAATATCCAAAATTTAAAGATTGATTCGTAACATCCAATGCCCCTCTCCCCGTTCTTGATTGAAAACTTTCTGGCAATAACTCGGATATTCTTAAAGATTGAAAATAAAAATGGGCAGCGCTTCCTTCAAAACCCATAAGTTTCTCTTTCCAATTAGAAAATTTTAGCCATTCTGTATTTTTTAACTCAGTTATAGATTTTTCTATTCCTTGGATTGATTTATTCAAAGATTCTTTTTTTTCCATTTCTAAATTTTTAGATTTTAAAAAGTACAACAAAACTGCTCTTTGACTATGCAATTTTCCTTGAACAATTTTTAAGCAAAGCTCTGCAACTCTCTCAGTCTCAGCAAATTGAAATTGTTTTTTTCTTAGTTCAACTACAGCGTGTTGTCTTATTCCTGAAAGTGATAATATAGGAATTGACCGAAAATCTAAAATAAAAAATGAAACTCCCCTCAGTGATAGTTCCTGTAATAAGTTAGAAGAAAACGATGTTCCCGATCCGGCAACTTGTACTGATTTAAGTTTTGAAATCGGGTAATCACCAATTATTGTGTTTTTTTCTTTTATGATTAACCTTTTACTCTCCAAGCCAATAAAGCAACCATTAGTAAGAACAGTGAGGTGTCTCATAAATTAATTTTTTCTCCTTTGTCATACAAATTTTTTAAGGAAGAAGGGAAACCATTTACCGTGTATTCTAATTTCACTTCGGTTTGATTTATATGCAAAATTTTAATAAAATCTCTTTGGTCAGCAATTTCCTTTTTTAAAAAATCACTTAAATTTTGAAAATCATCAGAGTCCTTTTTACCGGAAGTTTTTAGTTTGTAAAATTCAAGTTTTGAAGAATTAGAGGCAAAGACTATCTCATCAAAGTTTTTTCTTTGAATGATTACTTGCAAATAACATCTGGACTTAGTACCGGGTGCCATATCAATCGATACAATACCTGCTTTTTGTTGGTCATCTGAAATTTGTAATTTTCTCCATTCGTCAAAATATACAATTTCTTGGTAACTTCCTTTTTCTTCTAATTTGTACGGAGTTACATTTTTAGAATTGTAAATGGGATGAAGCACACTATTTTTAAAATTAATATTTTCTGACTCTTTCGAGAATCCTAAATTTTGTGTTTCTCCTTCATGTATTTGATAGACAAAATTATTGAATGGGTCTTTACGACGAATTCTAAACCCTCCCGAAGGCTCTTTTTTAATAGGCAGAGAAAGCTTTCTGGATGTTTTACCATGTCTATTTGGATTTTTTATTTTTTCCTCATGAAAATACTTTTTGGCAATTTCAATTTTCTTTTCCGGGTCTTTCTCTGTTTTAAGAAGTAGGCTAAGTTTCTTCCATTCGTCTAAGTAAGGCATCTGAATTTCAAATTCCGAAATTTTTTCTTTACCGATTTTTACAATAAATTTTTCTTTTGAATTTACTTCCGGGGGAGTAAAATTTCCTTTGTCGTCAAATATGTTTTTATTTTGGGTCATATACCTCAAAGATTCTAAATAATTTCCTATTTCATCTTCTTTAGGACATCTTTGAAGATACTCTTTTGCTTTATCTCGGTGTATTTTTAAAATAGAATACTTTGGATTTTTTTCTAGTTTTAAGTAGTGTTCAAGATTTTCTGTTACAGGGTTGGATTTATACAGCAGGAAAGGTTTTAACTTTTCAAACACTATTTGGTTAAATTTTTTATCTATAAATTTACCGGACTTTTTGCCTGTAAATCCAAACCGAATTCCTTTTTCATTTACTAATATACTTAAAAATCTTTCTGAAAACATCCCTGCTTTAAATAAGGAGGAACTTTCTGGGTTTTCTTTTCTGTACTTTAATTTTCTTTTAATATTTTTGATTTTTATTTCTTCCGGTAAAAGACTCTCTAACCATTTCCCGTCTTCGATAGTATTATCTTTAATCAATGGACTTTTTAGAGATAGTCTTCCAAGTGAGCTTAGGGTTAGAGCATGAGCAAATACCATTGTAGCGTCCACTATATGGCTTGGCTCAGGTTGATTTTCCTGTTTTTCATAGTTTGGATTCAATGTTGAAAGTTTTTTTCGATAACCACTTAATGCAAAGTCGTCTTCCCTAGTTCCAAAATAATAAGGTAAAATCTTAACTTCTGATTTTGGATACTTTTTTTGAATTTGTTTTTGTAATTCCCTTTTTAATAGTTTAAACAACCAAACCTGTGTTCCATTTACCAAAGCTCTGGAATGGGTTTGTAGATTTCCACTCACTCTATTTCTTAGATCATCGTCAAACATCGCCAACTTAAAACAAAGTCTCTCAAAGTTTTCTAACCTGTCAGGAATGATAAATTTTTGAGAAATTATTTTATTTTTCTCTACTACTTTATCTATACAATTTTTAATTTTTTCTTTTACCTTGGGAACTTCACTTGTCTTAAAATGTTTATTCAAGAAGTTTTCATGTATATTTTTTAAGGAGTATAATTTGTTTCCTTTTTTTTGATTTCCCATCTGACTTGTATAGATTAGATTTAACTCTGAATTGAATACAGTCCCGATTGTTTTTGAGCGAGGGTAGATATGGTCGATTTCTCCATTTTTTCCGATCTTCTCACCTGTATAAGGGCACAAGCCGCCAGAATCCTTTTTAATCCTTTCTTCTTTTGAAATTAGTCTATCATGAAATTTTTCTATTCCTCTTTTAACTTTTTCTTTTGCCTTTTTAGAAGCTCCTTTTAAATTATTTAATTCTTCAGTAAATGAAAATTGGTTATTTTCCATTAAAATTGGTATTTCCAAATTGTCTCCATTTTGAAAGTGACTTTCTAATTGACTGAATTTTTCTTTTGTAATTTCGATGGACAGTCTTTTTAAGATTCGGTCGAGTTGTCCGTCAAAGGGTCTCCCCGTGTCGGACGTTAGTTGTGTTGCATTTGCCGAATCCATGATGATTTCTCCTCTCCATGAATTTTCTTTTTGGCAGGCAAAGCAAATATTGGAAAACCCGTGCTGTTCTCCGTCTATAATATTAGAAAGCTGTGCAAGAGAAAATGGATTTTCAAACCTTGAAACTTGTGTCTGATTAAAAGAAAAATGTTTTCCTATTATTTCGGAAATGAGAGTTACCTTTTCGTGGATAGAAACAAACTCTTTATAATCATCTAAGTTTCTATGTAGGTTTTCTATATATCTCTCACTTTTTTCTGAACGTATTTTTTCTTCTATGTCAGATTTAAGAATTTTAAAAGATTCGTTAAGCTCTACATTATTGGATTTAGAAATTGCGTAGAGTCTTTTCTCGAATCCAGAATAGTATTCACTAAAAAGATTTCCGTATTTTTTCCTGTAATCCTCAATTCCTTTGCACAAGGATTTTACGGTTGACTTTCCTTTTACGCTTGTCATCCATACTTTCTCAATGAATTTTTGCATTTCCTCTTCATTGAGTTTTATTCCTAGTATTTGTGAGACTAATTCTTTTTTAGATTTAGATTTGTGTCTTGGTTTTGATTCACATTTTTGCAGCATGGATGAATTTTCATTCCAATAGCCGGCCCTTGCTTCTTGAATTTCTCTATAGAAACTATTTGCTATGTTAAACAGAAGTTCAATTTGGGATTCAGAAAGGATTGATTTTAATCTATTCAAACCATCTTCGGCTAATTTTAACTCATTTTTTGAATACTTATTGTTTAACTCTTCATTGGTTAAAGACTTCATTCTCACATTTTGTCGAATTTTGAAATTATCAAGACTGATCGATTTTTCTAAAATTCTTTGCAGTGAAATCGATTCTGTACAAATAGATAGATTAGAATTTCCAGACTTATATCTTTCTATCAGTTCCGGAATATTGATTAACCCATAATCATCTTTCTTTTCTCTTAAAATTATGTTTGTAACTTCTTTCCAACCAGAATAATTTTGGTTTAATATTTTTTCTGAAAGGAGCAAATTTTGACACTTTGGAGGTCTGCGGTTATTTTGGTCTTCGTAAGGTGGAATTGTAGTTTCTGGACTATTTTCAAAAAAGAGAAGAAAAATATCTTTGTTTTCTTTTTCAGCTTGATAAATAAGTCTATACTGATTTTCTTTTTCAGTTGAGTCTTTTTTGATATGCCAGCTTTTTAACCATAATATAAAATATTTTTTTAATCTGTCTTTATCCCAGTAATCTTTTTCTGACATTTTTTTATCATTAAAATATTTTCTAAGAACCCTTAATTGTAGGTTAGATATATGTCCGATTAGTTTGTAAAATTCCTCTAAGGAAATTTTTTTCTTTGCCGAAGATAGTAATTCCTCTATGGGTTTTTTCTTTGGAGAAAAATCAGGATCATCTTCGTCTAATTGAAACTCTTTTAGATCTAAATAGATCTCTTCAAAATACTTTTTTCTGTGCTTATTCCCTAATTCAAATTCTTTAATTAAGCGGTCTGAAATTTCTCGAATTCGAGAAAGAAATTTTTTGCACTCATTTGTAGTGTAGGATTCAGAAAAATCTTCTTGAAATTCTTTTAGTCTTGATTCTACTTTTTCATCTCTTAATGTCTTCCAAAAGGAAATCGCATCTTTTTCTTCACCATTTGCCTTATCATGAATGTATTGCACGATAGTATCGTTTTGATTTGACTTGATTTTCTTAAACTGTTCTGGAAAAATAAATTTTGCAAATTCAATCGGGATTTCAATGGTTTCGACTGTATCATTTTCTCCTTCCTCTTGTATATAGGTGAATCCTCTTCTGTTCAATAATCCACGGATGAATTCCCATAACTTATTTTCTTTTTGAGTTAACCCATATTCTTCTTCTAAAATCAGAAAAAAAAGTCTTTTTGCTAATTTTCTTCTTTGCTCTCCTCTCATCCGATGACGATTTACAAGTCTGTTACTTTGCGATACCTGAAAATCGTTTGGAGCCAGCACAAAAGTAACTCCATTGTGAGAATCAGGCTCTTCGCCTTCTATAAAGTGAGTGAATACTGCACCTGTGTTTAAAGCTCCTAAGTCCAAAGAAATAGGTGAGATATAGTTTTTCATATTGTTTTCTCCTTCTGCAAATTTTCAAATTTGTAAAAACTATTCTATCTTGTCAATAGGACAAAAATAAATCTAAAATGAAAAAATTATAAAATTTCCTGAAGAAAAGTTAAAAATCATGGACATTTCTCTACAAAAACGGTTAAATTAGGTTTTGTATCAGTAGCAAATAGTAATAGTACTCGAAATTTTTACGTATTTTGATTTCAAAGAAAGACTTTTTAAAAGTGCGTCGTTTATGAAAAAAATCTTTCTGAAATATTGAAAAAATACAATTATTCCTTAATTTTTCTTGACTAAAGAAGTATAGGAGAAATATTGGATTTTTATAAGGAAAATTTGTAATCATGCCACTTCTTTCAAAACAACATAGAACTCCTTCTTTAAAAAAAGAAGAAGTACAGAAAAATTGGTTCGTAGTTGACGCATCAGGGAAAACTCTTGGTCGATTGACTTCTTTCGTAGCTTCCAGAATCAGAGGAAAGCACAAGCCCACCTTTACTCCAAACCAAGATTGTGGAGATAATATTATAGTAATCAATGCTTCTAAAATTCAAGTCACCGGAAACAAAGAAGAACAAAAAATGTATTACCAACATTCTCTTTACCCGGGCGGATTGAAAGCTACTCCGTTTAATGTAATGATAGAAAAAAGTCCTGAGAAAGTAATTTTATCTGCTGTCAAAGGAATGCTGCCGAAGTCTAAATTGGGCGATAAAATGCTCACACATTGTAGAGTATTTGCAGGCGAAGATCACGATTTAAAATCTCAAAAACCGGTTAAGTTGGAATTCTAAGGAGTATTTATGGCACCTAAAACTAAAGAAATTTGGAGTGTAGGAAGAAGGAAAACTTCTATTGCAAGAGCTAAGCTAACCGATGGAACAGGTAAGATAACTGTAAACCATAAAACTATTAAAGATTTTATGGGTGGGTTAGATAACCGAGTCAATGAAGCTATTAAACCATTAACTTTAATCGGTGCCACAGGCAAATACGATATTATGCTGAATGTTCATGGTGGTGGATATAACGGTCAAATTGGTGCAATTCGTCACGCATTAGCCAGAGCGTTATCAAATCATTTAGGAACTGAAACTAAGTCATCTCTAAAAAAAGAGGGCTTCCTTACTCGCGATCCGAGAATGGTTGAAAGAAAGAAATACGGTAAACACAAAGCGAGAAGGGGAACTCAGTTCTCAAAACGATAATTTTATACTTCAGAGGTCTATTCGAGCTGTGGAGGAAAATACAGATTTTGATGAATCAAACGAATTTGCAGATGAACTTTTTCGTTTTTTAAAAACACGAGAAAGGTCTGCAAAGGAAGTTTTTGATTTTTTAATTAAAAAGAAGCCGGAAGCAGAGTGCAATAAAATCCTTACAAGCCTTAAAAAAAGAGGTCTTGTAAACGATAAGAGATTTTCTGAATCCAAAGTTCTGTCACGAATCAAAATGTACCAACACGGAAGAGTAAAAATCCGTACTGAATTAGAAGAGCACAATATTGATAACTCTATAATCGAAGAGGCAATTTCAATTGTTGATGAAGATACTTGGGTTGAAAATGCAAGAAAAATCGCAAACAAATACTTAGGTACAAAAAAGGTAAACAAAAAAACTGCAAGTAACCTCTTAAATAAATTTTTACGACTCGGATACGAGGACGAAATTTCAAGGCAGATATTCAAAGAACTAAAAATCGACTGGCCCTCAGAACTTTAAATAGAATAAATATTTTTCCTATTTTCAAAATTTTTAGTAATTTAGATTTGGTATTAAAATCATTTTAAGAAGACAATCCAATGGTATATTCTGTTAAAGAAATTAGGCAGGCATTTTTAGAATTTTTTAAATCCAAGGGGCATACAATTGTCCAATCTTCCAGCCTTGTACCTGTTGGGGACCCAACACTACTCTTTACGACTGCGGGAATGGTTCAGTTTAAACCCTATTTTACCGGTGCAGTTGATTTGCCTTTCACTCGGGCAGCCTCTTCTCAAAAATGTCTTAGAACTACTGACTTAGAAAATGTAGGGAAAACAGAAAGGCACTGCACTTTTTTTGAGATGCTCGGAAATTTTAGCTTTGGGGATTATTTTAAAAAAGAGGCAATAGACTTTTCCTATGAATTTTCTACTAAGATTTTGGGATTTCCACACGAAAAAATCTGGATCACGGTTTATCTAGACGATGACGAAGCTATAGAAATTTGGAAAAAAAAAGGTATCCCGCAAGAGAAAATTGTAAAACTCGGAAAGAAAGACAATTTCTGGGGGCCGGCAGGAGAAAGTGGTGCATGCGGTCCTTGTTCTGAATTGTATTTAGATAGAGGAATAGAAAAAGCAGGACCCAATTGTAAAAATAATTTGGATTGTAAACCCGGGTGCGATTGCGATAGATTTTTAGAATTTTGGAATATTGTATTTAACCAATTTGATCAAGACAGCTCAGGTATTTTGCATCCTTTAAAGCAAACAGGGATAGATACTGGCTCGGGACTTGAAAGGGTTGCCTTACTGATTCAAAATGTGGATTCGGTATATGATACAGATGAGTTAAAAAGAATTATTTCATTTATCGAAAATAAAATACAGTTGAAATACGATTCCTTAAACGCTCCTTCTTTTCGAGTTTTGACCGACCATTCTCGTGCGATTGCATTTGCTATTTCAGACGGCATCTACCCCGATAAAGCTGGAAGAGGATACGTTATACGAAGACTGATTCGCAGAGGAGTTCTATTCGGTAAGAAAATCGGAATAGATGAACCTTTTATTTACAAAATCATCCCTGAAATTATTTCTATATATTCAGATGAGTACCCTGAATTAAAAAACAAAAAAAATGAAATAGAAAAAATTGTGCAATCCGAAGAAATTCTTTTTTGGAATACTTTGGAACTCGGATTGGATCACCTTGAAAATATCTTGGAAAAATATTCTGAAAAAAAAGAGAAAGTATTTTCAGGAATAGATTCTTTCAGGCTCTACGGTACTTATGGATTTCCTCCTGAAATGACAAAAGAAATTGTATTAGAGCGTGGTTTAGAATTTGATGAAAATGGCTTTAATGAAGAGTTAGAAAAAGATAGAACCACCTCTCGCGAAACATGGAAAGGAAAAAAGGAAAGCCTGCTTTCAAGAATAGAAGAAAAAATTCCTGAAACAAATTTTACCGGTTACACCGAAACAAAATCCGGTTCAGAAATTTCGTTTCTTTTTGCAAATGGAGTAAAAGTGAACACACTTGAATCTGGCCAAGAGGGAGAAATCATTACCAGAGCCACTCCATTCTATGCCGAGTCAGGCGGGCAATTAGGAGACACAGGATACATTCGAGGCAAAAATTCCACATTCCAAGTAACCGACACACAAAAGGAAAATGATGTTTACTTTCACATAGGAATTGTACTTTCCGGAAAGTTTTCTGAAAAAGAAATTGTAGAGCTTGAAATAGATGAGGTTAGAAGAAAAAATCTTTCAAAGCACCATTCGGGCACTCACTTGCTGAATGGGGCTTTAAGAAAAATCTTAGGAAGTCATGTAATGCAAAAAGCTTCTTTGGTTTGTCCTGATTATTTACGATTTGATTTTTCTCACTCAAAAGCCTTGGAAGAAACCGAAATAGAAAAAATTGAAGAAACTGTAAACATATCTATAAAAAATTCTATTTTAGTAAATACAAAAGTTTTGCCAATTGAAGAAGCAAAAAAAACAAATGCAGTGTCTGTGTTCGATGAAAAATATGGTGACCAAGTTAGGGTAGTTGGAATGGGTGAAGACTCTATTGAATTTTGTGGCGGGGTGCATGTTCACAATACTTCGGAGATCGAATACTTCTCTATATTGAAAGAATCAAGCCCGGGTGCAGGGAATAGAAGAATCGAGGCGATTTGTGGTAATTTTGTAATTGAATACTTCCAAAAAATTTTCCAAGAACTAACACAAAAAATTCAAACCTATAACTTAGAAGCAAAAGATGTGTATGGTGAAACTTCCGGCAAACTGATTGAGTTTCCAATTCCTACACCGGAAAAAATTTCAAAACAATTTTCTGAAAACGATCCAAAAACAATTTCAGAAATGAGAAAAATAAAAAGAGAAGCTGAAACAGAACTTAATTCAAAAAATTTAATTCTAATCAAAGAGAAAAAGAAAAAATCAATTTCTGAATTTGAAAAAAAATCTGATACATCATCTGAAATTTTGGAAAATGCAACACATATAAAAGACATAGTTTTAGTTGTAAAAGTTTTTGAAAACGAAAATCTTGATTTTCTAAAAATACTCGGAGATAAGTTAAAAGAAAAGGAAAAAAAGATCCTCATTTTATTTGCAAATATAACAACTGATGGTGTGACATTTTTATTTATGACAAATAAAATTACTACTGAAGAAGGAATTCATTGTGGAGATTTAATGAAAAAGGCCTGCCAGTTGACAAGTGGGAGAGGTGGGGGAAAGGCAGACATGGCTCAAGGTGGCGGGAAAGATTCTTCAAGTATTCCAAGTACGTTAGACGAAATTGTAAATGAAGTTAAAATAAAATTAGGAGCATAGTATGGCAGACCCTTCATTCGATATTGTATCCAAAGTAGATAAAGCAGAACTTACAAATGCAGTAAGTCAGGCAATGACTGAAATCACCACTCGGTTTGATTTTAAAGGTTCCAAGTCAGAAATCAAGCAAGAAGATACACAATTAGTAATTACCTCAGACAATGAAATAAAATTGAAACAAGTAATAGATGTGCTCTTGAGTAAGCTCGCTAAAAGAGGAATCGGTCTAAGAGCTTTTGATTTTGAATCAAAAATTGAACCCGCCACAGGTGGTACTGTTAGGCAAAAAGTAAAAATTCAAACAGGGTTAGAAAAAGAGCACACCAAAGAATTGAACAGAATTATAAAGGATTCTAAACTAAAAGTACAATCTGCAATCATGGGAGAGTATATAAGAGTTACAGCAAAGAAGAAGGATGATCTTCAGGAAGTTCAAAGATTGATTAAGGATGCAGAATTAAACTTTGACTGCCAGTTTACCAATTATAAAGGTTGACGATTTATTTTAGATTTGCTGAAACTGTTCTCCTTGACTTTTCTTGCAGGGAGTATTGTTCCTTTTCCAAGTGAGACGTTTTTAATTTATCTTTTAAAGACAAAAACTCACCCGGTGTATATTTTGCTACTCATTGCGATCCTTGGAAACAGCCTAGGAGCTTTTTTCAATTATCAAATTGGAAGAAAGGGCTCTCTCTATCTTTTAAAAAAAATATACAGATTAGATGAAAATGGTATAGAAAAAAATATATCCTATTTTAAAAAATATGGTGGTCTGGTTACATTTTTTTCTTTTATTCCTATAGTTGGTGACCCTTTGACTGTAATTGCAGGAGTATTAAAATACCCATTTTTAAAATTTTCGATCTTTGTTATTTTAGGAAAATCGATTCGATTTATTGTTTTAACAGGAGTGTTTGTAAAAATCACTTAAAGAAAAAAGCGATTTTGAATAATCGGTTTTTAATTTTACTTTTTTATTTTTAAAGTTAAGTTTTTCTATTGTGTCGCCATTTTTCAAGACAGTCACTTTATCGGATAACTCTTTCACTAAACTCATATCGTGGGTAACAAGTACAATTCCAATTTCTGTTGTTTTGATAATTTTTTTTATTAAAGAAATGACCGACCTCCTGTTTACCAAGTCCATGGAACTTGTAGGCTCGTCTGCGACTAAAATTTCAGGTTTGACCAAAACAGAAGAAGCGATTAAAATTCTTTGCCTTTCTCCTCCAGACACTTCTTTTGGAAATTTAAAAATTTTTTCTTCGGCATTTTGAATTCCAACTTCTTCAAAGGAATGAATAATTTGAGAGATGGTTATTTTTCTGTCGCTTTTATAATTTAAAAATTCTATAATCTGAGTGCCAATTTTCATATACGGGTGGAAGGAAACAGAAGTATTTTGTGGGATAAGAGATATTTTTTTTCCTCGAATTCTTCCCCAGTCTGATTTTGTGAAATTAGAAATTTTATTTCCAAATAGTAAAAACTGTTCGTAATTCATGTTAAGATTTGGAGCGAGTAGAGAAAAAAGACTTAATGCAAATGTTGACTTTCCACTTCCAGATTCACCAATCACTGAATGGACTTCACCTCTGTTTAATACAAAATCAAAACTACTTAAAATTTTTTTATTTTGACCGATGTCTTCAATTTCTAATTTAGAGACCTCTATTAACCTTTCAGTAAATTTCAATTCAATTCAAATCAAACAATTTTTTTTCGATAATAGAGCATATTATATGTCCAATCAAAATATGCGATTCTTGGATTCTTGCAGTTTCCGTGCTTGGAACAATTATTTCGTGATCGCATAGAGATTTTAATTTTCCACCCGTTCCACCAAGTAAGGCAATTGTTTTCATACCAATAGACTTAGCCTTCTCTACTGCAAGTAAAATATTTTCTGAATTCCCAGATGTGGTAATCGCAAAAAGTAAATCCTCTGGTTTTCCGAATGCTTCAATTTGTCTTGAAAAAATTTCTTTATAACCGTAATCATTCCCGCAAGCAGTCAAGGTAGCACTATCACTAGATAGAGAAATAGCGGGTAAGGCTTTTCTTTCATTACCAGATTTGAACCTAACTACCAACTCTGTTGCGATATGAGATGCGTCGCAAGATGAGCCTCCATTTCCACAAAACAATAATTTTCCACCCGACAAAAGTACGTTAGCCGCTATATCACTTGCTTTTTCTATAGAATCAATATGGCTTTCGATTAGTTTTTCTTTTACTTGAATCGAGACTTGGATTGTTTCCTTAATTAATTCAGAATTATTCATAGTTCCTTTTCTCTCTTGGCTTTTAGACCTTCAATTACCTTTTTGAAATCTTTTAATGCAAAATCTAAATCAAATAAATTTTTATTTTTAGAGTGGGGATTCATTTCTTCTGAAGTTACACCTTGATTTAGAAAAAACAACTCTTCCGAAATAATGTTTTTCTGTTTTCTTGTAGCAATTTTTTTAAATAACTCAAAAAAAGAATCCTCTAAAGTGACGAGTAAAAGAGCGGTGCTATTCGCGTTTAATCGCAAAAAAACTTGCTGTTGCCAAAAGATTTCCCAGTTCAAGATAACCTTCCAATCAAAATTAGTATGGTTGTCGTATATTGTCCCCGAAATTTCATCAAATTCAATTCCTCTCGCTCTAGAAAAAAAAGAGCGAAGACTTGAATGCTCATAAGCAATTGTTTTATTGAAATCTGCTTCCGATAAAAATACAAGACCTGAAATTTTTTCTTCCTTGAGGCTTAAATAGCTACCCGTGCTGATTAGAATGGAGTAGTCGCTTCCATCTTTCTCTTTTCCTTCTAATCTGAATAATTTTTCTGAGATTTTTGTGACTTTAAAATTTTTTCTTTCTAATAGCAAACCTGATTCTTTTTTTTGGGTTATTAAAAATTGAGAGAGCTTTAGTCGAAGGTCTCCTAACTCCCCCTCTAATCCTTTTGGAATCTTGGGTTTTAATTCAGATTTTTCTTCCGTGACTTGAGTTTTTTTAAATCGAAAAATTGTATTAAAAATTGTATAAAGCTTTTTACTAATTCCCATAATCAGCTCTCAAATTGGAAGGTCTTTTCAATCCATTTTTTTCTAGCTCAAAGATTTTGGCTTGTTTCAAAAAAGTAGAATACGCAGAAGAAATAGCGATCGTGAAACCTGCAAACCCATCTAAAAATCCTAATTTATAGAAATATATTTCAAAGAATTTGACTATTGGTTTCCAAACACATTTACTGTATGAAAATTTTTGCATTTTTTGGAATCTGGTAAATGCAACAATTGAAGAGAATTTATTTATTGTATCGACTTGATGAGAAAGATCTGTAAAACTATAATGGATGATGTCTCCTTTTAATTCCGACTCAGAACCAACGATCTCTATAAAATCGTGAGGATTTTCTCCTGTCCATTTTCCGTGGCCTTTCCTAAAAAATCTGAATCGTTTCAATGGATACCAGCCGGAATGACGAATAAATTTCCCAAGATGAAAAGTGAGTCTTGGAATTTTATATCCATCTTTTAAAAAATCTTCTTTCAATAATTTTTGAATTTCGAGATTTAAGTTTTCGCTTACTCTTTCATCCGAATCTAATGAGAGAATAAATTCTCCCTTGCATAAATCAATAGCTCTATTTTTTTGTTCTATATGACCGGTGAATTTGTGTTGAAAAAAGCGTACTTTTTTATAAGATTTAGCGATAGATTTTGTTTTATCCGTGCTATATGAGTCGAGTATGATTATCTCATCTGCAATATTTTCAAAAGAGTCTATGCAAGCTCTTAGATTTTTTTCTTCATTGTAAGTGATTACGGCAACCGACAATTGTATTTTTTTTTGTTTACCTGTAATCAAAGGATGGAATCCATATCAATCATATTGAAATTACCAAAAAACATAAATCTCACTATTTCCTATTACTCATTTTTAATCTTTTTTAGCACTTTCGTATTTTCAGTTTCAATTTCTCAAATCTTTGCAGGTTTATCAATCTTATTTTTTTTCATTGATTCAGCTTTCCAAAGAAAAATAAAAAGTAGATTCCATAACATGTTTTTTGGAGTCTTATTGCTCATCTTTCTGTTTTTAATTCTATCCGAAATAGTAAATATTAAAAACTACACTTTATCATTTCAATCTTTGTTCAAAAATGAAATGGGAGATATATGGATGATTTTTATTCTACCCACTGCTTCTTTTCATTTTCAAAATAGAGAAAAAAGAAATAGAATCATCCAAGTCTTTTGTTTTTCCTTCACAATTCTACTCTCTTCCGGTTTCATTTCCGTTTTTACTCCATTTAGGCTTGCCAAGTTTATTTCCAATGGATTTCAAATTTTGCAAGGAGACAGGCTTCAACATTTTGCAGGAGAAATTTTTGGGATTCAGACATATTTACCTATTGGTCTAATGAATACTCACCTTACTTATGGTGGAATATTCGGACTTTTTTTTCCTGCGATATTTTTTTATTGGTTTTATAATAATCAAAATTCTCACTTAATATTCAAAACTATTTTTTTTTGTTTTGCCTTACTATCTTTTTTTGTATTTATTTATAATCAGTCGAGGAGTGTTTGGATTGGTATATTTTTCTCTTGCACTTTAGTTTTTTTGAAATATTTCCGTAAAATTTTTTCCATAATTCAAAAATACAAAAAAAGAGTATTTCTTATATTTGGTGCACTTACTTTTTTACTTATTATTCTTTTTTTTAACCTTGTCCAGAAAAACTGGTTAGTCCAACGTGCAATTTCCGAAGCTACAAAAGACAATACAACCGAAAATCAAAGGTATTTTATACACAATGTGAATTTTGAAATTATTAAAAATAATTTTCTGTTTGGTGTGGGGCCGGGTAATTTCTCAAAAGCCCACCAAATTGAATCAGACAAATTGATCTTAAAAAAAGAAGAACTTTGGTACGAATTATTTATCACCCCAAGAGGACACGCCCACCATGATCTATTGCATTTTATGGCAATTGGAGGCGTATTGCCCGCAATTCTTTTTTTGCTATTTTGGGTTTTCTTATTGAATTATTTTTTTCAAATTAAAAAAACTCCCACCCTCATTTTATTTTCCGGGATTTTTTCCATTCTGCCTGCCGGTTTTTTTCAGTGTTATATTCAAGACGATGAAGTGTCACTTCCTTTTTACGCAATAGTAGGGTTACTTACATCAATGAAAAAAAATCGTTTAATTAAAAATAATAAGATTTTTAAAATTTCACTCGTTGCAACCATTTTTCTTTTCGCATCTATGATTGTGTTTTTATATTATTCTACGAGGAAAAATCCAGAACAAGTTTATAAGAGAAAAATCAAGTCTATTTATTTAGAGGATATTGACAAAATAAGAAAATCCTTATATAAAAATACACCTTTTCAAAAAATGGATCGACTGCATGCAGAGAAGGGCTTTGTTATAGAAGGATGCCTAACGCATAGATTTACAAATCCAATTACACCACGAAAAGAAAATTATACAATAATGTTAGAATTTCCGAATATTGATTTTAATCACCCTAAGTTATTAAAAATCACTGCAATAGAGAGAGATGCTTTCGATCAAGATAAATTGTACAAAGCGCACGAGAGCCGAATTTTAAAAGAATATCAATTTCAACTAAAACCCGGAAAGAATATTATTTCTCTTTCTGAAATACAATCTAATCAGAATTCAAATCTATTCCCTGAAAATATCTTTTTTCGAGATTTTCAATTTCAGTTTTTTCATTCCAAGCCTGAAGAAATTATTTTACCAAAAATTGATTTTGGAAAAAACTGTGGTTTATAATAGAAAAATTCCACCTCAAGCCTTATCTTATGTTTTGTAAAATTCAATCTACCCAGTTTTCGTATTTTTTTTAACTAGATTCTCTAAAGAGGTAATTTTTTCTGTAATAAGTTTGAAAAATTTTTTTATTTTTAGTATAGTTTATGACACTTCTGCCAAGCCCTTGTGTTGCAAGATCTGGGGTTGCCAATAAATAGTGATTCTTAAGTTTTGAGCGTATATACTCCCTAGATCGACTTTTTGCAGGTGTGCCATCTATAGAATTACATGACTTATACCACAAATTGGGAACTTTTTGTGTAAAAATGTGGGAACTCCACTTTTTTGGAAAGTTTCATATTTAGTACAAATTTGGAACTTTTTGTGCAAAAATGTGGGAACTCCACTTTTTTGGAAAGTTTCGCATTTAGTACAAATTTGGAACTTTTTGTGTAAAAATGTGGGAACTCCACTTTTTTGGAAAGTTTCGCATTTAGTACAATTTTAGGACTTTTTCTGTAATAACCTAATCGCTAAAACAAATGCATATTTTAAAAAGTCAAAATTAATTATATTCAAAAAGAAAGGAAAAATTTACAAAAGAAGAATATTTAATAAATTGGCGCAAGAGCGATCACTCAAAAAGAGCTTATTGCAGAGAACATTCCTAAAGAGTTTACCATTTTGTAAATCTATCACTGACATTAAAAAAGCTTTTTTATGATGCTATAGGGTGGAGTTGATTAAGCAGTTACATTTTTTCTATCTAAAAATTACGGTTTCATCTGAACTGGAGCAATAAATGATGAGGGATTCATTCCCTTTCGGGAATTTTACCTTTTGTAACGATTTTTTCTATGCAAAAATTCGCGTTATTGGTAAGCTTCGGGTAAGCAAGAAATGTTGTCCACCATGTTATATTTGCTCAGTATAAAAGAGAAATTCATGAAAAGAAGGTTGAAACATTTTACGGCAATGAATATCTCTCTTATTAAGGGGATATTGTATGAAAATTTCATTGGGTAATCTACCTCAGTCTTTAAAGGAAGATGAGTTAAAAAAGATGTTATCTTCTTTTGGAGAGGTAGTTTCTGTTCATATCAAAAGGGACAAAAAAACTAACACTTCCTTAGGTTATGGGAGTGCAGAAATGTCGGATGAAAATGGCATGAACTCTGCGATCAACGGTTTGAACGGAAAGGAAATTGAAGGGAAAAAAATAGTCCTTGTTGAGGCAGAGAAACTTCAGGCAGAGCATCAAGATAAGCATTGGGATAAAAATGCAGGTGGCAAATTACAGCCAAATAATTTTTCTGGTTTTAGAGGTGGGGGAGGACCCGGTAGTGCGGTTCGCAGAAGTGGGGGTGGAGGAAGAGGAAAGTAAAAATGACGAAAGTATTAAACGATGCAAAACAATCAGGTAAGAAATTATTTCTCCAATTTGGTGGACAAGGCTCTCCCTATTTAAAAGAGATTTCTAAACTTTATGAAGAGCCTTTACTAAAAGAATTTTTTGAGGTAGCTTTTTCTGCCATTCAAAAAGAAGAAAAAAGACTCGGTAGAACTAATTTGATTTCGGAAGGTTTAAATATTCAGTCTTGGATCGAAAATCCAGACAAGGCACCAAGTGAAAACTATCTTTGCAGGGGAAGTGTTTCTGTTGGAATGATTTTTATTACTCAGCTTGCTCATTATCATCTACTTACTTTGAAAGGTTATTCTGTCTCTGAGTTAATGGCTAATTCTTCCGGAACTACAGGTCACAGTCAGGGGATTGTTGCTGCCTCTTTAGCTGCGCTTGGGAAAGAAAAAGAAGAATTTTACGATACATTTTCTAAATTCATTACCTTTATTTTTTACCTTGGTTATAGGGCACAAGAGCAGTTTCCTTTTTTTGATTTAGAAAATTCTGTCTTGGAGGGAAATTCTGCAATTGGAGACAAAAACCCTGCTCCAATGGTTGCTTGCATTGGTTATTCTAAGGACGAATTAGAAAAAAGAGTTAATGAAGCAAACGATGCGCTGGGCTTTAAGGGTAAGGATACTCTCTACATTAGTTTGTACAACACTCCTGATTCAATGATTATTTCTGGTAAACCTTCTTCTCTACTTGGTTTTAGAAAAAAATTCCATTCGGAAATGGAGGAGAAAAAGGCTAAGTTTGTGTATTTAAAGACTACTGCACCTTTTCATTGTCCATTGATGGATGATTCTTGGGTAGTGTTTCAAAAAGATTTAGAGTCTTACGTTCAGTTTCCTTTTAAGGGAAGCGATTTAAAAATTCCGGTCTATTCTATCTGGGACGGTAGAAATTTTCAAAGTGTAGAAAATCTTGCAGAAGTTCTTTTTAAAGAAGTTGTGATTCAAGCACTTCATTGGGATAAAGCAGTTGGACAAGTTTTATCTAATGAAAAAATTTCTCCGGTGATTGATTTTGGTCCGAGTGTAGTCAGCGCAAAACTTACTCAAGGGCAGATTGCCGCAAGAGGAAAATCCAATCAAGTTTTGTGTGCAGCAAATCCGAAAGATTTAAAAATATTATTAGAAGGTTAAGGGAGATTTTTTATGGTTAAGATGGACATTGGTATTTCAGACAGTAATAGGAAAGAAATTTCAGAAGGATTAAGTAAGCTCCTGGCGGACACTTATACCCTTTATCACAAGACTCATGGCTACCATTGGAATGTTACGGGACCCATGTTTAATACTCTTCATTTGATGTTCATGGAGCAATACACCGAGCTTTGGAATTCGATTGATGTCATTGCAGAAAGAATTCGATCTCTTGGTTTTTTTGCTCCTTCGGGTTACTCTGAGCTTGCCAAGTTGACAAGTATTTCGGATGATAAGGAAGTGCCGAATGCAGAAAATATGCTTTCTAATTTAGTTTCAGGTAATGAAGCTGTAATTAAAACTGCAAGAGGTATTTTAAAGTCAGCTGAGTCTGCCAATGACCAAGCCAGTTTGGACTTGCTTACTCAAAGACTCAATGTTCACGAAAAAACAGCTTGGATGCTTAGATCAATGCTTGATGCTTGAGTATATTCATTGTGTGATAGGTAGTCGGTTTATAATTTAGTTTAGTTTCTACCCTTATTTTTTTGGCATACAGGGTAGAATTTTTTGTTTAGGTTCGGGGTATGGGTTATCCCAAAGACTTTTTTGTTTTTTGTTTTTTGTTCTTGTTTTTTCCTTCTTACATCAATGGCTTTTGTCGTATCAGCCTATTGTATCGGATAGTTTTTCTCTTTGAGAGATAGACTCCTATCGCAATCGAACTGACCTTGGGTGGAACTCCAAAGTCATAGAACTTGGCAGGGATGATTATGTCCCATCCGGCAATGTCAAGTAACAAAAGAAGAGTAAAAAGAGCCGTTCGGGAAATACCAAGCCATTGAGCAAACTCACCAAGCTCAATCCAATCTGCGTTCTCTGGACGAAAATTCTTCTTCTGCAAGTTTTGCCCTTCTTCCTGATACACCGTCTTAACACAATCCAACTTTTCAAAAGTCCTCCAAAGTAACACATTGCGATACCTCTCCAGCAAATCATGCAAGTAATCTTCTCTCGAAATAGTTTCAGTCCTCGAATTAAACTCATCCATAAATTTTTCTGGAATAAGCAGACTCGATTGGGTTCGCTCAAATTTTTCCGGGTTCATAGTATTCTCCTAATATAAAAATTTTTTCTTTCTATAGTTTCTGTCCCCTGCTATAAGGTAAAAAAAGTTTGCTTTAGAAAAAAAAATTTTTCTTTTTTTAGAATTTTTTCTTAAGTTTTACCGAAAAAGTCCTAAAATTGTATTTAATGTGATATCACCTAAAAAAGTGGAGATCCCACATTTTTGCATAAAAGGTGAACAATTTGTATAAAACATGCACTTTACTGAAAAGAGTGGAGATCCCACATTTTTGCACGAAAGGTGCAAAATCTGCACTAAATGTGAAACCTATAAACTATGCTAAAAATAAAAAATTTCATCCTTTGTTATTCTCTTCTTGAATCTCAAACTTGGTGTCTAAACCAAAATAGAAATATCTCGGCTTTTGTGGGTTGTATTTTGTATCCCAAGAATCCAAAACATTCTCCACACCAAAAAACCATTGGAAGTAATTTGCAAATTTTTGGCTGATACGCAAGTTGATGTTAGTGTGCGCATTTACCATTCTGTACCCGTATGTCGTGTTTGATGTACAGGTGACTTGATTTCTTTCTGTGCAGTAATCTGAGACTGGTTTAGGAATATTTAAACTATTAATAAAATTATTTTGAATGGAGCTGACTCTTGTTGTGATCTCGGATTCCAGAGAATCCAAATATTCAGGTAAGTCTGGAGTACATCCCAAAAAACTATTGGTGCAGTAGTATGGAGATTTCCCAAAGGAGACCGCAAATAGAGAAACTCCGAATCCAGTAGGTTTATGATCTATTTTAATATTTGCGTTCCAACGGTGTGGTGTTCTTCCTTCTAAAGGAAGGTTTGTTATTTCATCTTTTGTGGAAGTGTAAGTGTAGCCGAGCCCAAATGATAAAAAGGAATTTAGCCTAAAATTAATTGAAGACTCTAATCCCCCTGTTTTTGCTTTTAGGTAGTTGGAGGATTTGTAAACTTGCATGCCAGATGAATCGTTGGAAGGACTTAACCTGAGTCCGATCAAATTACTGACACTGTTGTAAAATAGATTTGAGCTAAGCCAGATTTTTCTATTAATATCCCATTCAAAACCTAAATTATTTGTTCTGGACAATTCCGGTTTTAGTTGGTCGTTTCCTGTAACTCTGTAACCGACCCCAGGATTGAAAAAATTGTAATACAAATCCTGAAAGCTTGGTGCTCTATAGCCCAATCCTGAAGCTGCACGTATTCTAAAATTTTCACTCGTATCAAAACGCACTGCAAGTTTAGGCAACCATTGACCACCGTAAATAGAATCCCTGTCGTATCGAACACCCGGCACAATTTGGATTCTTGGAGCATCGGAAATTCTCCATTCATCCTGAACATAAAATGCGTGTCTAAATCTATCGGCGTAGCCATTGATTACTTGGGATTGAAAAAGCTCTGGACGAATATCGCTTAGACAAATATTCGGAAATTCTCTTTTGCAATCGGGAGAAATTCTTGCAGATGAAATTTGGTCGGTTAAATTTTCTGCTCCAAAAGACAATACATGGTTTTCTGAAAATTTGTAATCTAATTTCGATCTTTCTTCAATTACAGTATTATCTGTCCTTTGTTTGGAATCAAGGTCATCTGCCTTTCTTTGATCCATTGTATATAAGTCTTGGAATCTTGAGTAATTTGTATTTAGTGTCAGATTTAATTTTTGAGTGATAGCCCAATCTAAATTTAAAGCTCCCATGAAATCGTGTGTCTTGCTGTTTCTATCATAAATTGTTCTGGGTAGAACTGCATCTACTCCACTTTGGTCTAAGTATCTATAATAAAATTGAGAAGTCAATTTGACATTTTCCTTAACATGGAGAATAGATTTGTTCGCTACGTTTAAATCATTAAATGAATTTCCAGAAGTAGATTCTAATGGAAATGAATAAGATGGGGCGTTAGTTGCCAAGTAATACATTTCTCTTTTAGACATTCCGTGAGGAAAAGGGTTGTAAGCACCCGACGTAGATGCTATCCTCCCATTTCTCGGTCCTTTTGTAGCATCTAAGGTTAAGTCGTACCCTTCTCCTCTGTGCCAGCCGGCAGTAAAGTTTGTAGAATAGTTTTCTGTTTTCACTCCTACAGATCCGGTATTTCTAAAATCTAAAGTTTCGCTGTAATATTTTTTACTGCCGGTTCCTCCAAGAGTTCTGAAGTTTGCACTAAAAGGAGAAATAGCTTCCTTTGTAATAATGTTGATCACACCTGCAATAGCATCAGAGCCGTAAATTGCAGAAGACGAGCCTTTTACTATTTCAATTCTTTCTATTTCTTCGGCTTTAAACCTCGTGAGGTCAATGGCCCCATTGAATCTACCTGTAGTCCTTTGACCGTCCACAAGGATTAAAACATTTTGGGCGCTTAAGCCCTGTATCTGAATTGTTTCTCCTCTTTCGCCGGAAGTAGCAGGTCGAACATTTACCCCTGGAATATTTCGTACAGCCTCTGAAAGGTCTTTTGCTCCCATGTCGTCAATGTCTTTTCTTGAAATCACCTCTGTAGTAATTGCCGAGTCTTTCAAAAGACCTTCTCTTCTTGTTCCTGTCACTGTAATCATGTTTTGTCTTTCATCGAAGGGTTCATTATTTGAGAATTCTTTCTTGTTGGTAGCTTGTGAAATTTTATTGCTTGTATTTTGCTTTTTTGCTTCTGAAAAATCTTTTGCAACAATTCCAAAAGAGACTAAGAAGAATAATGACCAAAGAAAAAAATGAGGCATGACGAAATAGTTCAGATTTTTTTCCAAATAAATTTTGGATTACCGCTTGTCCCTGCTGCATTATAATAATCCGAAATCTTTAAAATGTATTTGCTTCCATCACTACCGGTAATAATATAAACAAAACCACGAGTGGTGATTACATGAAAACCTGAGTAGTCGTACCATGGGGAATTTGCTGGCTTAGAAGTAGAGTCGATTGGTGAAGACAAAAACGGATTTAACCTTGAGTTAAAAGCCGCAACAACGCCCGCAATAACAGAAGAAATTAAAACCTCGTCCACAGACTTAGTGCATTCGCCGGCAGTATGAGTTGCATTAAAATCTGTAGAGCCATTTGTACAAGCTCCTCCAATTCCCCCAGAAGAAACACTTGTCCCACTGTAGGTTCCGATGTTCATTCTCTGCAATTTTAAGTCCCAAGAATCTGTAGAGCCTGCCTTTACTCCGTTATTTTTTAAACTAACGTAAACCCAGTCTGAATTGGATGTTGCGTTTACTGTAGTAGTGTAAACTCCATTGTTTAATGTAGTTTTAACTTCACCTGCTGTCGCCGCACTTTCAACTGAACGTAAAATTAAAAAGTCCACGATCGGGTTTTCAGATGATTTCTTTTGAGTACAGTTGGAAATCGCCAAAGCCAAAGTTAGTATAAGAAAGATACTCTTCTTAAAAATTTGTAAATTTTTTTCCATAAAATTAAAAATTCTCCTTTTTGAATTACCACTAAAAAAATTGAGTAAATTTTTGTCAATTGAAATTGAGACTTAGACTCAATTATGAGAATTATTCTAATTTTTCCTTTTTCGTATAAAGTATTGTAGAGGTATAAAATCTGTATTCGTATCAGCTCTTATCAGATTGGAGTTCCCACATTTTAGCGTAAAAAGTTCTCTATTAGTATAAAATGTGTAAACTTAATACTAAACCAAACTAAAATAAAAAGCTACCTTAAAAGAGAATCTAAACGAAAAGGATTTCGAAGCTCACCGATTTCAGACTTTAGTCCTTTTATCCTCTGAATTGGAGTTCCCGCTTTTTTTCATAAAAAGTGAAAATTTTTACAAAAATACCTAATTTGTGGTATTTACAGAAAAAATCAAAAATGGTAGAATATACATAAAGAAAGATAAATGGGAAAGAAAATGAAAAAAATCCTAATAAGCATTGCAGCAATTTTGATCGTTGTGATAGAGGTTCGGGCAGACATAGTTACCTTTCGCAGTGGCAAAGTCGTGGAAAACGTAAAGACTACAATTTTGAAAGATAGCGTAGTGATTCAATATGAAGAAGGTCGAAAAGAAACGCGGCCGAAAGGAGAAATTAAGAGTCTGAAAGTTCGTTCTGTGGTTTGGAGACTCGCTGAAGAAAAAAAACGTAAGCAAAACGCAGAGGCAGAAGCAAGGTTTGCAGAAGAAAAAAGAAAAGCAGAGGAAGAGGAGAAAGCAAGGGTAGCAGAGGCATCCGAAAAAGGAACTGATTTTGAGTTGCGTGCAGAAGAGGATAAAATTAGTCCTACAAAAAACGCTGCACTCGGAATGATTCCGATATACAGTGGTGCCTATCGTACGGGAAAAATGAAAACTGGAATTGCGATGAGTATTCTTGAAGGATTAGCGTTATTGAACACTCTGGATTTTGTGACTGCCAAGAAAAAACATACAATGACTGTTGGAGAAGTCGGAATGTTAATGATGTCTTTACCCTATTTGCCTGGGGGACAATACGCTTCATCACAATCATCATCTATGGGCAGTGCAGGTTTGATCATGTTTGCCGGTAGTATAAATTCTCAAAGCTATACCGGAGGAATAACCGGAAGAAAAATTGTTAATCAAATAGGAACAAACTCTGTAAATGAAAGAAAAATAAATAGTGTAAGAACCAGCACCTATGCGATTTTAGTTACAACACTATTGATTGACTCAATTGTATCTGGTTTTTCTGCATCGGAATGGAATGAAGGAACTTGGACTGGTGATGTTGGTGCAAGACCATCTACTCCCGGGTCCCGTGGTATTCGATCTGCCTTTTTTCCTGGTTGGGGGCAACTTTATGGAGGAAACACAACAAAGGGTTCTATTTTTTTAACAACTGGTATTACACTTATTGCGACAGCAATGGGGTTAGACAATGTAGTCAAGGGGGAACAATCAAAATATAGAGGAAACCAGAATAATATAATGTATTACTACTACAATGAAACAATGACTACTTCTTCTACTAAATTACCCAATGCGGCGATTTATTATCTTGCGAATTCAAACTCTGTAAACTCTCGAAAGGCAGTTGGAGATGCCGTGAAAAATAGAAATAATGCGTTAGGCGTTTTGATTGGATTTTGGATATACAATATTTTTGATGCGGTATATTTTAGTGGCAAGTCATCACAGGCAGGCTCATTTCAAATTCGTCCTGAAATTTCCGTTGCAAAAACTCAAAGCCATTCTAATTCGCCCGCAGTATTAGAGAATAAAGTTGGACTCACCCTCGAATATGTATTTTAGGAGAAATAAAATGAAAAAAATCATAAAAAATTTTTATATTACAAAATCTATGGTTGGAATTCTGGTAGGATTCTTTCTTTCTTGTTCAGATTTACATTTTAAATACGATAATGCTTCAGACATAAAAACTCCAACTGGTTTATTAATGTATTTATACGCTCCTACATTTTTTGCAAATTGGGGTGGTGGTGGCTCCCAACCTCGTTTAATTTTTTCCTATGCGGACCGAATTATCATCGCATCTGAATCGTATTCTTCCACGGCACCAAGCGTATGGGTAAGTACCGACGGAATTACATTTACTAAATCCAGCGTAAAATTAGGAGACTGCACTGGGTCATACTCTTCATCTTCTTCAGGAAATATTGGTTGTATTGTATCTGCGGTTGGCTATGAAAACGGGACTTATGCGGTCTTTGGATACAAAACACAAAACTCTACAGGTTCAAGTTCCACTTTGGCAAATTATTTCGGGAAGGGCACAGACCTAAGCACAATTACCGTAAACTCTACAAGTCCCGGTGCTACGATCGGAAGTAATCAACCATTTATCTATTCCTCTGGAAAGTTTCACGCCTACCAAAGCGGAACTACCAATGCAATTTATACTACAAGCGATGGAAGTTCTTGGACCCCATATACTGCCTCTTTTTCCTGTAGCACAATGTATCTTGCAGATAGCGGCACTCCGGCGTGTGGTTTGAGTAAATACTACAATGGAACAACTTGGATAAATGCCGGAGCAATTTCAGGAGGAGGAGGAGTTGTGAATACAAGCTCTAATTCAAGCTATCTGGATAATGCTTTTTATGCATGGCAAAACAATTCAGGAACTCTCACGCTTTACAAATCTACATCTGGTTCCATTACATCCGGTGTGACTTTTCCCGGGGCTGCGGATAGCAGCATTTCTCTTTCTTCTTCCAATATGAGGCCAGAGAAAATTGTAAAAACTTCCGGTGGGGTTTATTTGATGTATGCATCCAATTGGAGTAATAATGTAAACACGCTTACATGGTTGAAGTCCACTAATGGGACTTCCTGGAGTATCATAACGCCAACTTTTCCGAACGAACTCGGAACGGTAGATGGCATCTATGGGCTTGGAGCTCTTGGAAATACGTTTTTTGCTTCCGTGTCTTTCAAAGTGAGTGCTTCTTCATCCAATACAAATAGTTATCTTATGAAATCCACGGACGGTCAGACCTGGACCAAGGTGAGTTTGTGAGGAAAACAAGCTTGACTTTTGCAAGTAACCTGACCATATATAGTCATTATGAAGAAAAATGAAATGAACGTTTCCCTATTAAAAGCCCATGCAAGCAGAGCCTTGAAAGAAATTCGCGAAAATAAAATGAGTTTTCTGATCTACGACCGAGATATTCCCGTAGCCCGAATGGTTCCTTATATGGACCGGGATTTAGTGATCCGTAAACCCAAAAAAAAATTCAAGCTTCCAAAAAATCCGGTGTTGGTAGATGTAGATCCTTTGGATTTTCTTTTGGAGGACAGGAAAAGTAGATGAATTGCTACCTTGACTCATCCGTGGCACTGGACTGGATTTTGCATTTGAAAAGCGTTGAACCGATTGGTTTGAAAAAAATCGAGACAATTGTTTCAAGCGAGCTATTGGAAATAGAATGCAGTCGCGTTTTGGACCGATACAGGCTTCAGGCACTTTTGGATGACGTGAAAGTTTCCGAGTCCAAGAAAAAATTAAAGTCGCTTTTGGAAAGCATCGGACTCATCGAGATTACGGAAAAAATCAAAAAACGTGCGAAAGATAGTTTTCCAACTATTATTGGAACGTTAGACGCGATTCATCTTTCTTCGGCGCTTTTGTGGGCGGAAGAACTTCGCAAACCTTTCGTTCTTCTTACGAGGGATAAACAGATGAAAGTTTGCTCAGAGGCATTGGGAATTGAAGTGTTGGGTTTGTAGAATTGTGAAAAAACTTTGCTGGATTTCTTAGAAGAGATGAAGATGGATAGAAAATTCGATTATCGGAGAAATTTGATCGCAGAAACAAGGATTCCTGTTTGTGCTATGAACATACCTGCGACCCATTTGATGATTTCGACTTTTGTATCTTGGATTTTCATTTCGTTATCTTTGATTTTCAGTTCAAGAAAGGTTGATAATTCTTTATTTTTTGCTTCCATGATCAATTCAAATTTTTTAAATCTATTATCCATGACAAGCTCCAATTCTTTGATGTCTCGCTTCAGAGATTCTTCGGATTCCTTTATGCGTGCATCTGTAGTAAGCTCCAATTCTTTGATGTCTCGTTTCAGGGTTTGTTCGGATTCCTTTATTCGAGCCTCCATAACAAGTTCCATTTCTTTAATGTCTCGCTTTAGAGATTGTTCTGCAATTTTTGTTTGGTTACTCATATTTAATTCAAGTTCTTTGATATCCCTTTTGGATGCCAATTGTGTTTCTGTGATATCTGAAAAAACAGATGCGATTTCTTTAGCCGCTTTATCATTGATTTCGGCATTTTTCAATCGTTCATATATTTTTAGAGAATCAATTAGAACATCAGTTACCATAGAGGCATTTTTGCATGAAGAGAAAAAGAGATCAAGGATTTTTTTATATGAGTTGTATTTAAACCTTACATAAAAAGAGCAATAACGAAAGAAAAGGAGAAAAAAATGGGAAAAAAATTTTTTAGAAAATGGTTAACAGGATTTGTTGTCCTATGTGTTTTTGTATTTTGCAAGGGAGAAACAAAAATAGATAGCTCGGATAAAAAAGTATCTGCAACGGGTGTAATTCTTTTTACGGTTGGTGAAGTTTTTTCCGGACAAAGAAAATTGGCTCCGGGAGATATAGTAAGTGAAACAGATATCGTAAAGACAGGAAAGAAATCGACTTGTGATTTGCAATTGAGAGAATCCGAAAGTGAAGCAATTATCCGGTTGAAAAGCGACAGTGAATTTTCTCTTCGTGGTAAAAAGGTCGGAGATAGTGAACTTAGGCAGGGAATTCTGAAAGCCGGAGTTGCTCTTGTGAATGTTCCTAAAAAGTTAAAATCAAACGACAGTTTGGAAATCGTAACTCCTACTTCACTTGCAGGAGTTCGTGGAACAAAGTTCGAGATAGGTGTATCGTCTGACGGCTCTTCAAATCTATTTGTCATTGAAGGCAAGGTTGCGACTCGTCCAAGAATTGCGGATGTAGAGGATTTGCCAAAGGAAATCGTACAGAAAAATGAAGTATTGGCAAACGCTATTCAATCAGTAGAATCTACTGAGCAAGTAGTAGAGAAAGGGCAAAGTGTTTCGGTAAAGAAATCGGATACGGAAAAAATCCTAAAAGAGACCGGAGTATCTGAAATTGTAGCCAAGATCAAACCGGATGTAAAGATAGGAATGAGTCCTGAAGAGATTCAAAAAGCAATTGAGAAAATTGAAAAGGCAGTGGAAGCATCCGAAAAAAAAGAAGATCTGAAAAAGAAAAAAGAAATCAAAACAATTCCAAAAATTGAAACTATTAAAAACAAAGACCTTGAGCAAAAAATCAAAGAAGTGGAAGAGTTGATTTCTATCGAAAAGAAAAAATTGGAAAGCGAGACTTCCACAAAAACTGCAATCAAAGAGAGAAACGCCAAAGACAAGGCAGTTTTAATGAAAAGAATCGAGCAGATCGTAGGGAAATCTTCTGAAAGATTAATTTTAAAAGACGGTAGAAAATTAGAAGGTGTAATCTTTCAGGAATCAGGAAACTACATTGTTCTTACCCCTGACGGAAAAGAAATTTTTACCGAGGAGCAAGTTGAGGGAATGGATTTATAACATAAGTTCTCGCTTGTTCATTTTCAGTCGATAGAAAGATTTAGTAAATTCATTTTTTTTGCTTTTATAATATCGCATTCAAAATAATTGTGATAGAAATGAAAATTATTGATGTATGGGTGTATTTTTTATATAGATGGGGTTTTACAAAAATTTCATCTATATAAATTTTATTTTGAAACGAAAGTACTTAAAAATAAGACAAAACTACCATGCGCATTGATAAAAAAACACGCTAAGGATTCTTTCAAGAGGTTCATGAATCGTTTATATTCTTTCGGGTTAATTACATGTCTAATTCTATTATTTACTCCCTTTAGGGACATTTTTGCTGTCTATACGATCCAAGATATTGAGGACTCTGTGCTTTTGGGGAAATACTTTGAAGTATATGAAGACAATACAAACTCGCTTACTTTAGAAAAAATTCTTACAGAGAAGATTCCTTGGCAAAAAAATACAGTCGATAGTCCAAATTTTGGGTATAAGAACTCGTCGTTATGGATAAAATTTCAGGTTCAAAAAAATCATTCTATCGAATCAAAACATTTGCTTGAAATTGAATACCCCTTATTAGACCATGTAGATTTTTATTTTCCATCTCAAACCGGTTATACAAAATTATCTACTGGGGATAACCACCCTCCAAGTGAGAGACCGACTCTTTCCAATTATTTTGCGTTTCCAATCGAGCCGGCGATAGGAGTAGAAACAGTTTACTATTTCCGTATTCAGTCAACGAGCCCTTTAATATTTCCTCTAAAGCTATGGAAAGAAAGAGCATTTCGAGCAAAAGAAATTCACGAGGGTGTGATAATATGGATCTATTACGGAATTTTTATAGCCATTTTTCTTTATAACGTTTTTATTTTTATTATGACCCGAGAGAATATTCACTTGATTTATTGCTCTGCGGTTGCCTCTTACGGATTATTTTCTCTTGCTTTAAATGGATACGGTGGTTTATACGTGTGGACGGGCATCCGTTACTTTGAACAAGAAGCACCACTTGTATTTTTGGCTATTACTTTAGTGACTCATAGTGTTTTTTTCTATAGTTATCTTTTCTCAAGAAGTACGAAAGGTCTTTATTATTACTCAATTGTAGTATTGAATATATTTGTATTTCTTTCTTTTTTCGCACGCATCGTAATTGGCTATAGACTTTCAATTCAAATGATGATAGTGATAGCAATTTTAATCATGGTGATTATTATAGTTTCCAGTATTCACCAAGCCACACTTAAAAAGAAGCTTGCTTATTTTTATTTAGGGGGCTTTGGATTTTTTATTTTAGGTAACTTGTTTACTGCCTTGCGTATTTTAGGGTATCTCCCATCCATTGCCATTATTTATTGGTCTCCGTTTATCGGCTCTGCAATTGAGATGCTTATCTTCTCTCTTGGAATTGGATACAGGTACAACCTAATTAAACTTGAAAAAGAGCGAGCTGAAATTAGCAGCTTAAAAGAAAAAGTTTTAATCTTAAACTCTATCTCCAGATTTGTCCCAAAACAGTTTATAAAAATTTTGGACAAGGAAGATGTTTCGTATTTGAATTTAGGTGATTCAAAACAGGTAAATATGTCTGTCCTGTTTGCGGACATTCGAGGGTTTACATCACTTTCAGAAAACATGAATGCGGAAGATACTTTTAAATTTATTAACTCCTACTTAAAAAGAATGGGGCCTGTAATTCAAAAATACAACGGATTTATAGATAAATTTATTGGTGATGCGATTATGGCGTTATTTGCGTCTCCAGTTGAAAATGCGATTGAGGCTGCAATTGAAATGCGTCATACCTTAGGTAACTATAATGAACGTAGAAAAAGTAAGGGTTTTATTCCGATAGAAATCGGGATTGGAATAAATACTGGCTTACTCATGATGGGTGCTGTTGGCTCTCAAGACAGGTTAGATAGCACAGTAATCGGTGATGCGGTAAATTTAGCTTCGAGGGTAGAATCTCTTACAAAATTTTATGGAGTCAGAGTTTTGATTACAGATATTTTACTTCAAAATATAGAAAATTTAGAAAATTTAGAAAGATACGATTTCCGAGAAATTGACTCTGTTATTGTAAAAGGTAAAACTAAGCCGATAGTTCTTTACGAAATATTTAATGCAGAGCCTGAAGAAATTCGACTTGCTAAAAAGAAAATTTTAATAGATTTTACTAAGGGTTTAGCCTTATATAAATCGGGTTCTTTTTTGGAAGCTAAAAAAGTGTTTGAAAATATTTTAAAAATCTGCCCTTGGGACAAACCAACCGAGCTGTATATAACGAGGTGTGAGAAATATATTTCAAGCCCTCCACCTTCTAACTGGACTGGAGTTATGAAGTTAAACTGAAACTTTTTATGTAAGAATAGACACAAGTATATTTAGCGAACTTGTGCCTATTTAAGAAATTTATTTTTTACAAGCAGTGCCCGGCTCTTTGTGGCATTCTTTATCGTCTGCGATACACGCATCTCCACAAGGTTTTCCCTTGTCACAGAATACTGTGCACTTTCCTGACTTATTGGATTTATCTGAAGTCTTGTGATTTTTATGATCCTTGTGCTCGTCATCTGAAGAATATTTTTCTTTCTTTGACTTTTTTTCTTTTTTTTCTTCAGAGGACTCATCTTTATCTTTTTTGGGTTTCTTTTTAGATTTAGTTTCTTTTTCGTCGTCTAAAGATTCTTTCTTCTTTTCTGATGAGATTTCTTTTTTAGATTTCTTTTCCTTTTTTTCTTTAGGTTCTTCGGAAGATTCGTCTTTATCTGATTTTTTCTTTTTTGTTTTTTTTGTTTCTTTTTTTTCTTCTTCTTTGTCTTTCTTAGTTTTTTTGGCTATCTGGATAACTTCCAGCTCTGGAAATTTCACGTCTCCAAAAATAGGCATAGACAGTAAAAATACAACTGCAACAGCTAAGCTAAATAACTTTTTCATACATTCTCCAATGAATAATTTTTTTAATTTTTACTAATGAAAATATTTTTTTTAAAAAAACTATTTTCTGTCAAATAAAAGAAAAGAGATGCAAAAATTATCTTTTGATTGATCCTTTCAGAGATAGTTTTAAGAGTAGGGGAAAAAGAGAAAAGAATACATTCTTTTCAAACTTGGCTCCAAACCCTTTTGGTTTAGAGTTAATTTTTTCAGAATTTACCCAAACTACTTTTGCGGGCACTTTTCTTTTGACTGCAAGGCTAATCAAGGATAAATATATGCTGTCTCCTTTTTGGGGCAGAGAGTCTGTTTCAAGAAAGAATCCGTTGGAAGACAAATTGTAGAGTGTTCCTGAATAGGTTTCATCTTTTCCTTTAATTTCAAATGAAGCTGTCCCATCAATTTCATATCTTGGTGCGTACTGTTCTTCTAAAAATGACTGAAGATATTTGCCAGATTCTTGAAATTTTTGATCTTTTATAAATCGAATTCCGGCACCCGGAGTGCCCTCGTCTGAATCTATGGTTCTTGTTACTTCTCCCGTAAATTGCAAAGGAATCGGCTCTTTTTCTTCAGGAAAAATTGTCAGGTTTACTGTATCTCCTGCATTTATCAGAGTATAATCCGGTAGTTTCACAAATATACCGTTTATGGATACATTGTCAGTAGGCAGTGTAACAGATTCCCCTTTATTGTTTGTGATTTTTACAGGTAGTGGGATCGTATCTCGAATATTGTTTCTCCAACCTCTAGGTAGAATGCTAAGGTAGGGGGCGGAGATTTCTTTTTGAAGAAAATAGAATATTCCTATTAAAATAGTGAGTGAAACGAGTGTGTTTATCACAATTCCAGAAACAGAAAATTGAGAATAGTGATTGGGGAGAAAAATTACCTTCCCCATGGAAAACACATTGTAGAGCACAATCACAGAGGAAAATCCGATAAATAGATAGAACGCCCATTTTTTTGCTTTCAGTAAACCAAAACCTATGAAAAAGGATAGGACAAAAAATAGATAAGTCACCCAATTGAATCTGGCAAAAATCATCAGAGGTTGTTCGATAGGTATTCTATAACTGTATGCAGTCATAAAATAACTAACCGGTGGAATTGTGAAAAAAAATGCTGAGATAAAAAAAATCGGAAGAGGAATGGATCTGATTAAAATTGCCATAGGGCATGATTCTAATTAGAAAAAAAATCTGTCAACCGATTTTATAATTTACTGAACTGTTTAGTTGAATGAAATTTTTATTTTATTCGCCTCGCAAATAGCGATACTATCTTGGTTGTAAGCCTTAATCAACTTTAACCTTTCTTCTCTTTTTTCTCCGCTTAACTTGGATGCAGATTTTTCAAATAGTAAACCAATTATAAATCTTGCAGAGGTTTCAACTGTTTCAAAAGCTAATGTATCTTTTCGTGTATTGTCTTTGATTTCTTTGAATGTACTGACTACAGTTTCAAAAATTTCTTTCACCTTGGCAAGCTCAGGTGTAATCGAAAAATTCGACATAGTTTCATCTATATAGGCTCTTAGGTGGCCGCTTGGAGACATTCCAGACACTACCCCGCCAATGGCAGCAACAACTTGAAGTTGGGTAGTTCCTTCGTAGATATTTGTAATTCTTGAGTCCTTATAGATTTTTGCAACATCGTAGTCTTCTGTATATCCAGAACCACCGTGGATTTGAATAGCATCAAAAGAAATAGAAATACACAATTCCGATAAATAGTATTTTGCAAGTGGGGTAAAATAGTTTGCTAACTTTTCCCATTTGCGAATTTCTTCATCTTTACGAATTTCTTTTTCGCTTACTCCGTTTCTTTCTAATCTTTCCGTTTTCCATAGATAGTTATCAACTGTTCTTGCCGCCTCTAAAAGCAAACATCTACCTGCGGCAAGCTCTCTGTCCATCCTATCCAACATTTTTTTAACAGCAGGGATGTTTTCTAAGGTTTTACCGAATTGCACTCTTTCTCTTGCATATTTTTTGGCTTCAAAGGCTGCTGCAGTTGCAATACCGAGAGACTGTCCTGCAATGCTCATTCTTGCAGTATTCATCATTCCCATGGCGTATTTTACAAGACCATTGCCTTCTTCACCGATCAGGATTCCCTTGGTGTTTTCATACACAACTTCACAAGTAGGGGAGCAGTGTAGCCCCATCTTTTTTTCTATCCCTGCTATTTGAATGTCTTTACTTTCCACAAGAAAAAACGAAAGTCCTCTTGCACCACTTGTAGGGCTTCCTGTTCTTGCCAAGGTTAAAATAACGGATGGTATGTCCGCAAACCCGCAAGCGTGGGTGATAAATCTTTTTGTACCGTTTAGAGTATAAGTTCCGTCTGGATTTTTTACTGCCTTGGTTTGAACAGAAGGAAGGTCACTTCCAAAATTTGGCTCTGTGAGTGCCATAGCGCCGGTTACGCTGCCTTTTGCCATTTTAGTAACCCATTCTTCTTTCATTTCTTCGGAGCCGTATCTTTCTATGGTTTCTGCAAGGCTTACGCAACTAAGTGCAATATAAAGAGATGCGTCTGCTCTGGCTACCAATTCCATCGCAAAAACTTGAACAGAGAGTGGAATTCCGAGTCCACCGAATTTTCGACTCATGGAAAAAGAATGTAGCCCAGCATCGACCACCAAGTTGTAGGCTTCGATCATTTCTTTGGGGAATGTGACTTTTCCGTCTTTGTATTTTAATCCGGTGTTGTCCATGGCTTTGGCTCTTTGAGAGATTTCTGTTCCTGAAATTTCTCCGAGAGAATTTAACACTGATTGGTAGTAGTCTAAGGCTTCTTCTTTTGTAGATGGGGCAAATGAATATCTTTCGTCTCCGGTTTCTTTATATTTCTTGGAGTCTTCAAAATCTCCTTCGTAAGTTTTTACAACCTCGTCCCAGTTTACTATTTTCTGAAATTGCAGTTGAAGGTCATCGTTGTCTGTGAAGTAATTGCTTTGGATCATGATAAGTACCTTTTTATTTTAATTTAAAAAAGAGAATTTTTCAACCTCTCTTTTGGGAAACTACTTTTTTTCTTTTAGATTATAACTTTTTTCAAATTCGATCCATAAGTCTATTCCATTTTGAAAAATTTCGGGGCTTTCTCCAAAACCAACTCTCACAAATCCTTCTTTTTCAAAATTTTTTCCGGGAAGTATAAATACACCCGTATTTTCGTATAGGTCGTCGCAGTATTTTTCGCTTTGAATTCCCTTTCTTAATTCAGGAAAACTCACCACGCCTCCTTCAGGAGGATGAAAAGAGCGAATAGAATAGATTTTTGAAAAATTTTCCTTCATGTACTGAATGTTTTTTTGAAGATTTTTTTTTATAGGCTCGATCAATTTTTTTCTTTTCTGTAAAATTTTAAGAGTTAGTAGCTCTGTAATCGGGCTTACTGTATGGGTAAGATAGTCTTTGAAAGAGCGAGCTTTTTTTAAAAAGTTTCTATCTCCTATTAGCCATCCGATTTTTAGCCCCATGACTCCAAAGCATTTTGTGATTGAGCCTGTGGTAAAAGTTTTTTCTGATAGTTTTGCTCCACTAAAGAACATGTCTTCCGTAGGGTGAAGAAATCTATAGTGTTCGTCGAATACGATATACCCTTGAAACTTGGGTGCCTCTGTTTTCAGGAAACTAAGTTCTTTATCACTTAGAATTTTTCCAGTAGGATTGTGGGGGTGGTTTATTACAAGTATATCCGATTTAGAATTGAATAGCGAGGCAATCTCAAGAGAGTCCTTTACTTCTATATTTTCAATTTTGCAACCAAGCATGGAAGGAATTTCATACAAAGCCTGAAACGCAGGGGAGAATAAGCTAACTCTGGAATTTGGTTTACAAATCAGTTGGAAAAGTATAAAAAGAGCTTCACCGGTTCCGGTTGTAATCAGAACTTCATCCGGGTGGACATTGGGATAAAGAGATGCGATTGTTTCTCGCAAGTCTTTTCTTCCGGTATTGGGAGAATCATCGAGTGTAATATTTTTAAATTCTTGAAAATTGAAATCAATTTCTTGTAGAAGAGAGTCTAAGTTTTTATTTTTTATGCCACTCTCTCCAAGGTTGCAAAAAGAGTTGAGTCTGTATTTTTCTAATCTGTCTTCAATGAAAAATTCACGTAGTCTCAATTGGGATAGGTTTATTGTGAGCGGTTACACTTTGAAAATAAGGTTCTTAGAATGACTTTACTGCTTCATCCACAGTTTTACAAAATTGAATATTCGTATCTTGCAAGATCAATTCTATGGAATTTGTTAAAGTCTTGGTGGATTTAGTGACCTTCATCATTCCGCCTGATTTTTTGATCTTATTTATCATATAAAAAAGACCTCCAAGCCCTGATGAATCAATGAAAGGTACATTGTCCAATGTGAGTATAATCTTTGATTTGTTTTCTGCGATAAGTGAATCGACCAAATCTTTTAGGTGCTTTATGTTGTACAGGTCTATATTTCCTTGAACATCAATAACCTGAACTTGATTTATTTCTTGTACGTTGAAGTTCATTTACTCAATCCTTTTCACTTTTTTGCCAGACAAAGAGAAAAAGTCCAGAAAAAAAAATAATCTTGTGAAAATTTTGGAAATTTCTTATGTTTTTTTTCCGAGAATTTCAAGCGCTTTTTGCTTTAAGATCGGGTGTACTATAAAATCATCGGGAGAAAGATCCGGGATTTGAGGTGGTTTGATAGGTTGAATTTTTAATTTATCCATACCAATCCATTGACCGAGTGCGAGTATCATCCTTTGAAAAATCTCATCCACTTTTCTTTGATACCCTGCTTTTTTGTAATAACCAAAGGCTAAAATAGGAAGTCTTCTCTCATAAAAAAAGTAGTCCCCCATACGGATAAGCCCATCTTTATAGTCTGTCTCAAGGAATAAGGCTCTTGCTTTGGAATAATCTCCTTCATTAAAAGATTTATTTCCTTCCCTGATTTTTTCGGCTCTTTCTTTTGGGTTCATATTTTTTCTTTCGGCTGATTTTCAAGAAAACCTGACGGACTAAGCAAAAAATAGAAATTTACACTCAAGGACTGGAATTTTTATTGGGTGAAGAGGAGAAATAATTGGGTGAGCTTAAGATTGGAGAAAAAATTTTATCTTTTAGTTTTACAGATGAAGAAGGAAAAAGTAAAGATATAAATTCTATTCTTGGGAAAAAAGGTATCGTATTGTATTTTTATCCGAGAGATATGACTCCGGGTTGCACTACTGAGGCTTGTGACTTTAGAGATAATTTTGGGGATATAAAAAAATTGGGGTTTAGTATTGCAGGAGTTTCCGGAGACAGCGAGGCTTCTCATCAGAAATTTAAAGATAAGTATGAGCTTCCGTTTATTTTAATTTCAGACAAAGATTATAATATTTGCAAAAGGTTTGGAGTCTATAGAGATAAGAAATTTATGGGCAAAGTGAGTAAGGGAATAGTCAGGACTACGATTTTATTGGACAAAGATTTAAAGATTTTAAAAGTCTATGATGAAGTGAAGGTAAAATCTCATGTTGCAAATATTAAGAACGATATAATGGAATTAGTAAAATGAAAATTGATGAGTCAAAGTTAAAATTTAGTGTTAGCCGTTCAAGTAAGAAATCCTCATGTTTAAAAATTCACCATGTTTTTAAAGACAAGATCAGTTCAGATTTAAAACGTAAGTTTGATTTGCAAATTGGTGGGAATATGTTCACGGGAGAGTGGAATCAACAGTTAGAGTCTTCTACAGAAAATACGATTTACCTTGGTCTGGGCGATGAAGATTCACTGAATATTAGAAAGATTTCAGAAGTCTATATTAAGTTAGGTGCAAAAATTTCAAAATGGAAAGGTGTTGACCTTGAAATTCATTTATCAAAAGGACTTATCCTTTCTCTAACTCCTTTTCATGAGCTTATTTATCATTTATCTGTGGCCTTGGAAGTTGGAGCTTATGATTTGAAGGTGCTATCTAAGGAATTTAAAAGCAATAAAAGAGAGACTTGCAATATTACGTTTATAGTAGAAGATGAAAATAAAATTCCAGATGCAAAAAAATCATTAGAAAAAGCAAAAATTGTTTCCAAGTATTTGAATGAGGCTCGTTATATTCAACACCTGCCTGCTAATTATTTTACTCCTGTAGAATTTGTAGAGAGATCGAGAGAAATTGCAAAGACTACAAATTTAAATATTACGGTATTTGACGAGGACAGACTAAAAAGAGAAAAGTTCGGCGGAATTCTTGCGGTGAGTAAAGGCTCTCCCATAAAACCCAAAATGATTCTATTAGAATATATGCCTAAGAAAAAATCAAGATCAGTTCAGCTTGCAATTATTGGGAAGGGGCTTACATTTGATGCAGGTGGGATTAGTATCAAACCTTCGGCGGATATGCACGAAATGAAATACGACATGTCAGGGGCTGCAGTTGCAATTCATGCTATAGCTGCGATTGCAAGTTTAAAATTAGATATTTCTGTAATTGCTGCAATTGGAGTTGTAGAAAATATGCCGGATGGAGAAGCTATTCGACCCGGAGATGTATATACTGCTTACAACGGCACAACAGTAGAAGTGCAAAATACAGATGCCGAAGGAAGGCTAGTGCTTGGTGATGTTTTGGCATACGTCAGTAAAAAATACAAGCCTACATATATGGTGGATTTAGCTACACTCACAGGGGCTGTGATCACTGCACTTGGACATGAGGCGGCTGCCTTAATTTCTAATTCTGGACTTTTTATTGATTATATTCAAAAGGCTTCAAATGTATCCAAAGACAGGGTTTGGGAAATGCCTTTTTGGGAAGAGTATGGCGAAGATTTGAAAAGCGATATCGCCGATCTAAAAAATATTACTGGCGGCAAAGGAGCAGGAACTCTATCTGCGGCACAATTTTTGTTTAAATTTATTGATCCTAAAATCGAATGGGCTCATTTAGACATAGCCGGAACTGCATGGAGAGGAAAGCCTTCCGGTACTCAATCCAGTGGTCCAACAGGGTATGGTGTAAGGTTGTTAGTAGAGTTAGCTGAAGTTTTAAGAAATAAATAAAATTCAACATTTCAAACTATCACAAACCCGGCTTTTAGATCAAACACTTCTTCAAAGAGCTCTTTTTTCTGTTGAGCCGACCAGATTTCTAAGAGAGTGTCTGCCCCCGACTTGGCTCTTAGCTTGAAAAGAATGATTTTCGATTGAATTTCACAGTTTAGGTCTTCAATGTTTTGTTTGTGGTTTCTGTCCAGTCCATCTGCAATCCTAAGTATTCCTGCAAGTTTTTTTACAAGAAGCTGATTTTCTGCAGAAAGTTTTTGGAACTCTAAATGCTTTGGCTTAGGGGAGCTTTTTCTGTGGTATCTTGCGATGAGTGCTATGATTTCGATTTCAGTAAAGTTGAAACCTACCATAGCTTCTGCATTTCTGATAATGTAATAACTGTGCTTATGGTGAGAGCTGTGAGAAATACCGAGACCTATCTCGTGTAAGATAGCTGCTGCCTCTAAATATTCCCTTTCTTCTCCACTGCATTTATGAATATCTAAAAGCTCATCGAATATTTTGAGTGCCAAATTTTTTACGTGGAGAGAGTGCTCCTTTTCAAACGGAAAAGAGTTGGAAACATTTGTGATCGCAGTCAGACGAATATTGTCAAGGTTATGGAAGGGAGATTTTTTTTCTCCTTCTGCTTTTTGAATTGAATCGTATATTATTCCTTCTCTTAGAGCATAATCTGAAACAGTTAGCTCTTTTAGTTGAAAAGTATCAAAGATTTTTTCTAGTATCACACTCCCTGCAACGATAATATCTGCACGCCGAGCGTCTAATCCAGGGATTTTTGTTCTTTTTTTTAGAGTATCAGCCGAGTCTAAAATACCTCTGACTTTTTTTAAATCCTCTATGGAAAATGTATAATTGTTCAGACTTCTTTGAAGTTCTTCTGAGCCGGTCGATATATTCATTTGGGCAATGGACTGAATTGTACCGGATGCACCTACCACAATTTCTGGTTGGTGTTTTTCAATTTCCTTTTTAAAATGGGAAATCATTCCTTCTACGTGCATTTTGCAATGAGAAATATCTGAATTGGAAATAGGATCTCCTATAAAAAATTTGTCTGTCAGTCGAATCGACCCTAATTTTAAACTTTGAGAAAAAAGTATGTTTCCTTTTTGTCCGATTAAAATTTCCGTACTCCCACCGCCAATATCAATCATCAGAATTTTTTTATCGAATATTTGAAGTCCTTGCAATATCCCGTAATATATAAGCCTTGCTTCTTCTACCCCGCTAACTACTTCTATATCAATTCCGACTTCTGTTTTTGCTTTTTTTAAAAAATCAGCTCTGTTTTTTGCTTCTCTGAGAGCGCTAGTTGCAATTGCCCTGACATCTGCACTTTGCCTGTCTGCCTGTAGTTTAAACCTTTTCAGGCAAGCGATTCCCCTTTCCATTGCTTCAGGAGTGATGATTTCGTTTAGTCCGGCTCCACTGCCAAGTCTAACGGATTCTTTGTCTTTTCCAAGTATTTCAAAAGAAGAATTTTGTTTTACTTTTACTATGACAAGATGAAAGGAGTTCGTGCCTAAGTCGATTGCTGCAAGGTTTCGCTTTTCCATAGTTTTTGACTCACTTGCCATAATGTATTTTGACCTGACTACGAATCAATTTTACGGAACTGTAGATTTATTTCACTCAAAATTTTTTAGATTTTGAAAAAAGGTTTTCAAGTTGCAAGTGAGACATAGTATAAAAATATTGATTTCAGTAGTGAAATAGACTACTTATTCTTTACCGGAAAATTTAGTTTTTTCCGATAATTTCAAGTAGGGAATCTTACGTTTTACTTTTATTTTATTATTCTTTGGGGAATGCAATATGATTTTTGATAATTTATATGCCTTGTTTTCAAACGATATGGGAATCGATTTGGGAACGGCAAACACACTTGTTCACGTAAAAGGACAAGGGATTGTTCTGTCTGAGCCGAGTGTTGTAGCAGTTCAGGCTTCAACCGGTAGGGTTTTGGCTGTGGGGCAGGAAGCAAAAAGAATGCTCGGCAGAACCCCTGGTGATATTGTTGCCATTCGACCGATGAAGGATGGAGTGATTGCAGATTTTGAAACTGTAGAGAAAATGATTCGTTATTTTATAGCAAAAGTCCATAACAGAACTACATTTGTTAAGCCAAGGATTGTAATCGGAGTACCTTCAGGGATTACTGAAGTGGAAAGAAGAGCCGTAAGAGAATCCGCAGAGCAAGCAGGGGCAAGGGAGATTTTTTTGATAGAAGAGGCACTCGCTGCTGCAATCGGTGCCAATATCCCTATTCACGAGCCTGCCGGAAATATGATTGTAGATATTGGTGGTGGAACCACAGAAATAGCCGTAATTTCTTTGGGAGGAATGGTGATTGCAGATTCTATCCGAACGGGTGGGGATGAGTTTGACGAGGCTATTATTAAGCACCTCAGAGGTCAGTACAATTTGGTAATTGGAGACAGAACCGCTGAAGACATTAAACTTACAATTGGAAATGCTTTCAGTGAAAAAAAAGTAGATACAATGGAAGTAAAAGGAAGGGACGCTATTTCCGGTTTACCTAGAACCTTAGAATTGGACTCAAACGAAGTAAGAAAAGCACTCAAGGAGCCTACAGATCAAATCTTAGACGGAATCAAGAGAGTATTGGAAAGAACTCCACCCGAACTCGCGTCGGATATAGTAGAAAGAGGGATCGTTCTTACTGGTGGGGGTTGTTTACTTCGAGGATTGGAGCTTTTCCTTGCAAGAGAAACCGGTGTGCCTGTGTTTAGGGCAGAAAATCCTTTGACCTGTGTGGTTTTAGGAACCGGAAAATACCTTGATGAATTAAAATACATTAAGCCGGGAGTGAGATAGGGCTTGGGAATTTATGCTCTGGGCAAAAATTTATCAGTATAAAGAATTTAGCTCGGTTAGCTTTTGTTTTTTATTTTCTCTTTTTTCTTTATTCTGGAATGGTAATTTTTTAGTCAGGGGAGTGGTGAATACCGCAAGAATAGGAGACACAGTTTCCAGTTCGATAGACTCTCTCGGAGATGTATTTAAGAGTACCTACAATAAAATCGAAAGTTTTGAAACTGTTCGCAAAGAAAGAGATTTTTATAAAAAGTTAGCCGATGAATACAAGCTACTTCCTCACGATCTTGAGAAATTAAAAAATGAAAATGAATCACTTCGCAGAGAATTAAAATTTTCTCCTTTAGTGCAACATCCTTGGGTCAAGGCTGAGGTAGTTTCTGTAAGATTGAATTCTATCTATAGAACGATTCTACTCGATAAAGGATCTGATGCAGGTATAAAACCGTACATGCCCGTTGTTGCACGTGCGTTAGACGACAAAGGAGAAGTCATTAGTTCTATTGTTGGAAAGATTGTTGCAGTTTCGTCTTCGTCGTCTGTGATTCAACCACTTATCAATTCCAATTTTTATATGGGTGTAGAGATTCCTGGCACAAACTTATGGGCAAACCTTTCCGGGAATTCTGGGAGAGGAACAGATGCAGTTTTGAATTTTATAGATAGTGGAATTATTATTGATCCAAGAACTTTTAGCTCTTTTCAGATGGGTCCTTCCCTCCCTCAGGGAAAAGAAGGCTCTGACTTAAATTCTTTTAGCAAAATCGGGAAGTCAGTATATACGTCAGGCGGAAGCGGTATTTTTCCACCCGGTATTCCAGTAGGTACAATTATAGAAGAAGGTCCAAGAAATGGATATTTTAAAACAGCTTACCTTCGTCCTTTTGTAAAATTTGAAGAATTAAAATACGTTACTGTAATCTTGAAAGCACCCGACAAGTGGGCATTGAGCTGGCCGGAAGAAAAAAACATTTCCATAGAAAATTCTATTTTCGGTGAGTTGAATTTTCCTGATGAGACAAAGGAAGAAAAGCAAAAAACTACAAAAGACATGAATGCCCCTCAAGTAAAAAATGATAAGAAAAAACAAGAGTCCACTTCTGTTCCCAAGCCATCAGAAGAAAATGAGTCAACTGAAGAAGAGAATTTAAAAATTCCACCGGTAACTGAATGATATTAGAAAAAATTGTTATATTTTCGGGAATCTTGATAGCCTATTTTTTAAACGGATCCAATTTATTTGAACTCGGAAAAAATATTAAACCCGATTTCATGATTCTTATCGTAACATTTTTTGCACTTAGAAAAGGGGCGTTGAGCGGACTTTGGGTGGGTTTTGTCGGAGGGTTGTTAAGTGATGCAGGTCTTGGGGGCGAAATCAGCTCTACAGGGATGATTCAATACAAGGTCGGTCTCCATAGTATGAGCTTTTCTATTCTTGGTTATTTAATCGGGAAATTTGGTAGGGCGGCTTACAACGAAAATTTGCTATCCGTATTCGTTGCTAACTTTATTGTCACTTTGGTTTCAAGAATATTTACATACTTTCTATTCGTTATTTTTTTTCATTCCAATGAAAATTATGGATTTTTAGTGACTTCGTTATACAATGGAGCAATTTCGCCTATCGTATTTTTTCTCCTTACTTGGGCATATCGTTTAGAACCTGTGGAAGGCTCAAAAATATGAGACAATCGTCTTCTGTCTCGGAGTACAGACTTGAGAAAAGTTTTAAACAAAGACTATATTTTTTTACGGGAATTATTGTTTTTACACTTGTAGTTTTTATAATTCAACTGATCAATTTGCAACTTCTTCAGGGAGCTGAAAATTCTTTAAAGGCAGAGAGATTTATACGAAAAAGTGAGTCTCTCCCGGCATCTCGAGGACAGATCTTTGACCGTAATTTTTTGACACCAGAGATTTCCAGTCCTCTCATTTCCAATACAGCTTCTTTGGATGCAGTTGTCAATAGCGCGCTACTAAAAAATAATCCAGAAAAAATCAAAGAGTATATAAAAATATTTTATAAAGTACTTTCGATTCCTTTAGAATATTACTCGGAAGAAATTTCAGAGCCAAAGTTTACAAAAAAAGTTCGTTCCAAGCAGCCGATAGTACTTCTGGAAGGAATTTCTAAAAAGCAACATGAAAGAATTTCTGTTTTTGACAATGTAGCAAAATATATTTTATTCGTTCCTTCTCCCAGAAGAATATACCAGATGGGTCCGGCTTTTGCCCATATCAGTGGTTATGTGGGCAAGCCGAGTAGAGAAGACCTTGTGAGTCGCGAAATCAAATCTTACCAACTTGTCGGAAAAGGTGGGATTGAGGTACAGTACGATTCTATTTTACGAGGTAGCGATGGTTTTAGGATTCAGAAAAGAAATTCAGAAGGAAATATAGAAGAAGAAAGGGTAATAGAGCACGCTAAATCAGGAAGCAATTTAATTTTAACCATAGATAAAAATATTCAGATAGCGGCGTACAGGGCACTAAAAAATATACGCGGAACAGTGATTGCAATGAAACCGGCAACAGGTGAAATTCTTGCAATTGCTTCCAATCCGAGTTTTGATCCGAATATTCTTTCGGGAAAAAATAAGCAAGAAAGACTCTTACATTTTAATAGAGTGAAAAAAAATAGAGGATTTTTAAATCTTGCGATTCAGTCTAAATTTCCTCCTGCATCTACTTTTAAGACGTTAGTTGCTCTTGCTGCATTGGAAAGTGAGCATAAAATGGATTTTCATCCTTCTGTTTCTTATACTTGTAGTGGCAAATGGGTATTGAAAAGCTCATTCGCAGGATTTCCTGATCAGGAATTTTTATGTTGGGATAAAAAAGGGCATGGAACAAATGATCTAATCCATGCTATCGAAAAATCTTGCTCTGTGTATTTTTATAATCTTGGTTATCAGCTCGGATCGGAGTCTATATTGTCTTATGCGAGACTTTTCGGTTTAGATAAAAAAAGCAATATTGATCTTCCGGGAGAAATCGTAGGGTTTGTCCCATCTAATGAATGGAAGAAGAGAACTTACGGTACTAAATGGTTTGATGGGGATACCGTAAATTTATCCATAGGGCAAGGGTTTATTTCTACTACACCTATGGGTATGGCACTTTTTTATGCAGGGATTATCAATGGTGGAAAAATCTATGAACCCTATATTGTAAGCGAGATACGAAACCCGATTGACAATTCAGTGATTCAAAGAAATATTCCAAAAGTTTTGAGAGATATTCCTTTAAAAAGGTCTTCTATAGATGCGATTAAATTAGGGCTACGAGCAGTCGGAAAAACTGGTACAGCGTCTAAGATATTAAATCTTCCGTTTCTTCCTGAGATTGCAGGTAAGACTGGAACAGCTCAAACGAAGAGAAGGGGAACATCCGGGTCAAACCATGCTTGGTTTATAGGTTATGCCCCTTTCAACGCTATGCCAGAAGAACAAGTACTCGTTGCAGTGTTTTTAGAATACGGTATAGGTGGTGCTGCTGGAGCGGGTCCTGTTGCAAGGGAAGTTTTTAAAGCTGCATTTCCACCCGGAACATTCAAAAGAGTCGAAGCACCTGCAAACTATCGAATGGATGAAGAATCTCCACAGGAGGCATCGGATAATGGCGAATAAAAGTTTGGACAAGATAGATTATCTTTTGGTAGTCTCTGTAGTCATTACAGTTTTTTGTGGAATCCTTGTACTCTACACTCAAGAAGCCAATGTTTCCGGTGGAACGGGTAGATGGTATAAGCAATTAATCTTTTTTTGTATCGGACTTATCTGCATGTATTTAATGACAAGAGTCAACTATCAATTGATAGGCTCTTACGCCTTGGCTATTTATCTGTTTACGATTTTCTTACTTATCATTACACTGATACCTGGAATCGGTTACCTCCCTAGTGGAAGAGGGGCTCGGTCTTGGTTGAAACTTGGACCAATAGGAATTCAGGTGAGTGAATTTGCCAAGTTGTCAACGGTGATTCTTCTAGGACAATATTTGGTATTAAAAGAAAGGGAAATGAAAAAAATTACAGTTCTCGTCATTCCATTTATTATTGTGCTTATTCCTATGCTTTTCATTATCTTGCAGCCGGACTTTGGAACTGCGGTTTCTTTTTTACCTATTTTATTTACAATGCTTTATCTCGGAGGAGCAGATATACTTCATATAGGCTCACTTATAGTTCTGGGTGGAGTGTCACTTTCTATTCCGATGTATTTAGAATATACGAAGCTGACTCTTTTTCCATTTTTAGTAGAAGGTCTTCAGAAAGCCGAAAAGACAGAACTTCTTTCTATTGTAAACCAATTAGGTGGAAAGGTATGGGCGATTTTAGAAAATAGAAACCACTCCAATAAAGATGGATTTGTTTTGGATTCGAAAAATATCCAGATATTGAGGGACACTGTAGAGGCAGTGAAAGAAGAGCACGCAAGTATTTTTTATAAGATTTTTGAAAACCAAACTGTTATGCTCATCACCGGTGGTGTTTTAATTTTAGCCAGTCTGGTTATGATAATTATTCGAGTCTCCAGAGGACAGGAAAAACTCAGGAAATATTATATTCCGGTAGGAATACTTGGGATTAGTATTATCTCGTCGGTTGTTGTTTACAAAACAATTCCTTTTAGGGAGAACCAAGTAATACGATTGACCGCTTTTATAAATCCAGATCAGTTCAAACAAGGTGCAGGTTATCAACTTCGGGCATCTAAACCGGCGGTAGGCTCTGGAAGATTTTTTGGGAAAGGTTTATTCAACGGAGAAATGACAGAGGGCAGAATCCCTCACGTACCGGAGAGTGGGACAGATTTTATTTTTGCTTCTTGGGCAGAGCAAACAGGGTTTATAGGCTCGGCAATTCTTTTATTTTTTCTGTTAGCAATTCCTCTAAGGGGGCTTCAGATTAGCTTTGAGAGTAAAGACAGGTTTGGTTCTCTGCTTGCCTCTGGTATAGTCGCCTTAATCTTTTTTCATATTGCAATAAACGTAGGAATAGTGATTGGGTTACTACCAATCACAGGGATTCCTTTATCGTTTATGAGCTATGGTGGCTCTCACTTAATCATGTCTATGACTGCTGTAGGGATTATTATTTCGATTAAAATTAGAAAACACGCGAACTAAGTGTATGAAAAAAAAAAGCATTACTGAAAATGTAAATTTAATCTTTGATCTAAAGGATAGATTTGTAGAAGGGGTATCTGAATTAGAGAAAGAGATTTTTGAACAAAGTGAAAAAATTGTTCAATTAGAAGAAATTTTAGCCAAAATGAAAAAAATTGCGAAAAATAGTGAGTCGGTATATTTTCAGAAAAGACTTGATAACTCTTTGAAAATCATCAAAAATTTTCGTGCCAAAAGAGAATACGGTAAAAAAGAATTTGATCTGATTTTTCACTCGGTAAGTAAGATAAAAAAAACAGATAGCATCGAATTATTAAACGAATCTCTAAAAAATAGAATAGAAAGAATCTCTGAACACTTTGTCCAAAATGAGGTGATTCAAAGAGGGAAAAAAGTTTCGAGTGGAGAAAAATATTTTACATTTCGCTATCGGTCTGTAAATTTTATAATAGACAACTCTCCAAAAAAGATCATCAAAAATGTAGAAAGAAAGAAAACCCGATGTAAAATAGAAGGAAAATTTTATCCGATTTTTCCTTCCTTGGGATTTGGAATTAGCGATGAAGATCGAATTTTTGATGAATTTTGTGATTTAATAATTCTAAAAACCAATTTGGGATACAGATGTTTTCACTCCGATGAGTTGGGGTTACTTGTTCAATTTTCAAAAGACACATTTCAGAGGATGCTTCGACCCACAGAAAGACGCTTAAAGTCCATTACTCACTATATAAAGTGGAAAAATGAGAGATATTACTATATTCCTGAGAAAATCGAATGAATTTTCGGATATTTAAGTAAAATAATTTAAAAAGAAACTACAAAATAGTAGAAAATTAACCCTATTTTTTCGATAATTGTACTATGTTCAGTATTTCAAACTTAAAAATTCGTACAAAAATCTACGGGTCGGTGGCTATATTTCAGTTGCTTGCCTTACTTATTACCATTCTCGGAACTATCGGATTATTCCGTATGGAATCTACCATAGACAGAATGTTTTTTATAGGAACTTTGTCCCAGCAAGCATCTACACTCGGATTTGCATTGGATAAACGAAGAAACTTAATGCTATTAATGGTTGGCTCTGAAAATGAAGAAGATTTTCAAAAATATTCTAAAGAAATTGAAGGACTTGAATACTCAATTTCTACATATATAAAAGAAATTTTAGTGCAAGTTCAAAAATACGCAGATAATGACAAAAAAAAAGAAGTACTTCCTCGCATCGAAGAAATACAAACTTTAGTAAATGGATTTTCAGCAGTTTCTAAAGAAATTGTTAAGAATTATTCATCTGCTTTTGGGCCGGGGTCTTCGGCTCAAAAGCGTGAGGGATTACGGAAGGAAGCACTCATCGTATTTTTGGAAAAAGCGAAAGTTTATGAATCATTATTAAATAAAATTTCTTTTCTCTATTCCCATATTGAGGAAGGAATGGTTGGAACTCATATTTTAACAATTAATACTTCCAGAAACTTAAAGACTGTTCTATGGGTTGGTTATATTATTTCCGTGCTTATTGTATTTATCGTTAGCACTCTACTCGTAAAAAGAATTGCTACCCCAATTATTCTAATAGAAAAAATGGCAAATAAATTTTCCGAAGGAGACCTAACTGCGAGTGCATCTTATCCATCACAAGACGAGATCGGGAAATTACTTCAGGCTTTAAACCGTGCTTCTGAAAATTTCAAAATCTTAATCAATCAGATCGGACACACTTCGGATCAGTTGGCTTCTTCTGCGGAAGAATTGTCTGCGACATCGAGGAATCTTGCAGACGGTGCATCCAACCAAGCAGCTTCCTTGGAGGAGACCGCCTCTGCGATTACAGAAATTTCAGAATCAGTTGAATATGTTTCGAGAAGTGCTAAAGACCAAGAGAAAGAAGTTGTAGATGCAAATAATTTGATGAAAGAACTGTCAAAGTCGATTTCAGAAATTACTGAAATCTCCAATGTAGTCAATGAAGGCTCTCAATCTGCACTTGCTGAAGCGAAAGACGGACAAACCAAGGTATCTGAAGCAAGTATGAGAATGGCCGCAATTGAAGAAAGCTCTGAAAGAATTTCCGAAATTATCAATGTGATTAACGATATATCCGAACAAACGAACCTACTTGCATTGAATGCTGCAATCGAGGCAGCAAGAGCAGGTGAGTCAGGCAGAGGGTTTGCGGTAGTTGCAGAAGAAATTTCCAAACTGGCATCGAGGTCGCAGAAAGCTACACAAGAAATTGCAGAATTGATTTCTGAAAGTCTGGTCAAGGTAGGCGACGGAAAATCTATAGTAATGCAAGTTGTAGATTCACTGAATAAGATTTTAGATAAGAGCAATCAAGCCGCTCGCCTTTCCGATAAAATATTGCAAGCCACCCGAAGTCAAAGCGAAAAAAGCAGCAAAGTAATGGTTTCTGTAATGACCTTGTCGAACATGGCTCAATCTATTTCCAAGGCAACCGACGAGCAAGGAATTTCGACCAGAGAGATCGCAAATGCAATCGAGCAGGTAAATGGAGTTGCGCAAAATACTGCAGCTTCGGCTGAAGAAATGGCTGCATCAACTACTGAGCTTGCATCTCAATCCGAAAAATTGAGGGGACTGATAGGTTCATTCAAAGTAAATTAATTTCGGATCGGATAAAACCGAGATCATGTTTGAGAATATAAAAAAAATTCGGCAGAATGACCCAGCTGCAAAATCGTATTTTGAAGTAGTTTTGTGTTATCCGGGTTTGCACGCTATTTGGTTTCACTATATTTCCCATTTTTTTTATAAAATTGGTTTTTATTTGATCGCAAGAATTTTTAATTCGATAAGCCGGTTTGTTACAGGAATCGATATTCATCCAGGGGCAACTTTGCACAAAGGAATAATGATCGACCATGGGATGGGAGTGGTGATTGGTGAGACAAGTGAGATAGGAGAGGGTTGTTTGATCTATCAAGGCGTGACACTTGGAGGAACAGGAAAAGAAAAAGGGAAGCGTCACCCGACACTCAATCGAAATGTAGTAGTTGGGGCTGGGGCTAAAATTCTTGGGAATATTACAATTGGGGACAATGTTAGGATTGGTGCAGGCTCTGTAGTGATGAGAGACGTTCCACCTGATTCCACAGTAGTTGGAATTCCAGGAAGAGTTGTTAAAGATAGCTCTTTTTCAAGAGATCAGATGTTGGATCATAATCTTATGCCCGATCCTGTAGCTAAAGTTTTTGCTATTCTTAATGAAAAGGTTGACAATCTTGAAAAGGCAATGAATAAAATTGGAAAGTCTGATTCTTCTACTAAATTACAAGAACAGGATGAAAAATATGTTCAAGATTTTATTCATGGTGATGGAATTTAGAGGTTTGTAAAATGTCGATTAGCGAAAGACAAATGGAGTTAATTCAGGAATCTGCCAAGTTACTTATGAAAGACCTATTAATTAGCCATGAAGAATCTATACAGATTGTAGTGGCTGCACTAAAAAAACAATTGGCTGCAAAAAATCTTACAATGGAAGCGATCAATTCCAGATCGAGGTCAGACAGAACTTCTTTTATTCGATCCGTGGTTTACGAAGTCCAACAGACAATCGAAAACAACAAAAACTACTATCCTAAAAATTTAACAAAAACGATTGAAGATTTTTATAAAATACTCCACCATTCTTGGACAGAGGAATAAATATTTTGAATTTGTATTTTAAAAATTTCAAACCTAACTATTTAAAAATAGGTATCGGTTTACTATCTCTTGTAATTCTTTCAAACGCATTGTATTCAAAAAACGACGATCCCTTGCACTATTTTAAAAATGGGGAAAAGCAATTCAAGAAAGGAAATTTTAAAGAAGCCTATACGGATTACGAAAATTTTATTAAAGAATCCCCTTATGAATACGAGGTTAGAGACGCACTTTTTAAAATGGGGAAAATTAAGTTTGATGAAAAATCTTACCCCGATACAATAACTCTCTATGAAAGGCTTTTAAAAAATTATAAAACAATTAAATATACATCAGAATTAAAAATCCTACTCGGTAGGTCTTATTTTCAGATGAATCTATTGCAGAAGTCTTCAGATATATTTTTAGATTATGTGAAAAATAACAAAAAACCGCATGAACTCCTTTTTACGGCTCGATTTTTTCTCGGTAAGATTGAAGCGAAAAGAAAAAAAGGAAAGGATGCACTGCAACATTTTAAGTATGCGGTATCTATTGCAAAAGGAATCCAAATCGTTGAAAAAGAGATTTTAGACGAATGCTATTTTCTTACTTCTAAATATTCCTATCAAGAAGGAAATACTCCTGATGCTTATAAATATTTTCATCTGCTTTCGGAAAATTATTTTAGCGTAAATCCAGAACATAAAAGACTAATAAAACAGATAATGAATTCTGCGATTACTGAATCCAATGGCTTACCCGAAGAAACTGTTACTTCTATAAAGTTTGACAACGACGATATATGGATAGGAACTTTTATATCTGGCCTTGTGCGTTATACGCGATCCTCTGGTAAATTTGTGGTTTTCACTACAGAGGATGGATTGTTATCCAATGAGGTTAGAGATATTTTAATAGACGGAGACTATGTATGGGTCTCTACATTGGAAGGAGTTACAAGATTTACAAAAAAAGACTCTAAGTTTAAGACGTACTTTAAAAATTCCAGCGATAAAAATTTTCGATTGCAAAGGGTTTATCAAGACGATCGGTATTTGTATTTTGGGAGTCTTGGTGGTGGTGTGAAAAAGTATGATAAGATCAACCAAGAAATGACAGTGCTTGGGGAGTCCAGTCCATTGAAGTCTGATCTTGTGCCGAGTATCCACGGAGACGATAACAGAATTGTTTTTTCTACACTTGGTGCGGGAGTAGTATTGTACGATAAAAAATCAAACACCTACAAAAGTTTTACAAAAGAAAATGGATTGTCCGGTAACGATGTTAGAGATGCAATTCTTGATGGAAGATTTATTTGGGCAGGGATTCACGGGAAAGGATTAAACAAGATTGACATTGAAACAGGGAAGGTCGAATTTTTGGGAAATGACGAAAAACTAAATCTAACTTACCCTGTTTGTATAGCAAAAAGAGGATCGGAAATTTGGGTCGGCACAGTTGACGGTGGGCTTAGAATTTTTAGGCAGGAAAAAAATGAATGGGAAAAATATACCGTAGTCAATGGACTTATTTCTAATGACATCAATCACATCGAATTTGAGGGTGACTATGTTTGGGTGGGAACTTTGAATAAAGGGATTAGTATTATTTACTATCCTTCAAAAAATAAATTTTAGGAAATTTTATGGATAAGAATAAAGCAATTCTTGCAGTCTCGATGATTCTCGTGGTAATTTCAACCATTATAGGAATTATAAATATCAGTATGAATTCGACTAAGGCAAAATATTCCAAGTCGAGTGGTAAGGCTTTTTTAAAAGATGCAGGGGTTGGTGCAGCCTTAATTAAAATAGAAGGTGCAATCCATTCCGGTAGATCGAGTTATGATTCTGTAGGCTCGGATACAGTGTTAGCTAAACTCAGAGATATTGGGGGGAGACCGGAAATAAAAGGAATATTAATAGAAATCAATTCTCCAGGAGGAACTGTAGGTGCATCTCAAGAGATTTTTCAGGAGCTAATGCACTTACGAAAAACTAAAAAAATTGTAATTTCAATGAAGGACGTTGCTGCATCGGGTGGATACTATATTGCAGCAGCAGGAGATTATATATTTGCAGAGCATGGTACTCTGACAGGATCAATCGGAGTGATTGCAATGAGTCCAAACATAAAAGGCTTGTTGGAAAAATATGGAGTCAAGATGAAAACATACAAAGAGGGAAAATACAAAGATATACTTTCCATGTTTAGAGACTCCACGCCTGAAGAAGATTCGATTATTCAAAAGACATTGGCAGACACCTATCGTCAATTTGTAGAAGATGTGGCGAAAGGCAGAAATAAAACTGTTTCTTCAATCGAAGAGTTGGCCCAAGGTAAAATCTATTCAGGCGAGGATGCTTTTAGAAATAAGTTAGTGGATGATTTAGGCGGAAGAAGGGAAGCCGCAAAAAAATTATCCGAGCTTTGTTTGTATGATGGTGATATTCCTATTTTAGAAGAAGAAGAATCTCCATTTGATAAATTTTTTCAAATTCTTGGAGCTAAGTTAGATTCATCGAGTAGGGCAGGTTTTGAAAAAATTCTTCTTTTGGAAAAATCTCATTCTCCAATTTTTTATATATTACCGTCGTCAATAAGGTTTTAAAAATGAATAAAACCCTATTAAACTTTTTTTCTTCTATTGAATATACTTTAATCAATCAAATTAAATTTATCGAAGAAATCGACAGACTATTTTTAAAACCTCAGATCGTGTCGGGAATTCTTAAATTAATAGCAGCTTTTAGTATTAGTACGGGTGCTGTTTTTTTGAATCCACCTTATACGAAAGGATTTTTAGGTGCTATTGTATTTGGAGTGTTTGCTGATTTTTTATTGCTACTGATTTTGCCGTTTATTTTGGGGAGTTTGATCGATTATTTTGTTCAAAATAAAGACAGACCGGGCAGGGTCAGGCTAATGGTTTTATTTTCTGATTTTTCTGTTTTGATTTATTTTTTGTTTTTTCCAATTTCTGTAATTTTTGCAGAGTTTGAACTATTGGGAGTAGGGGCTTACATTCTTTTACTAATAATTTTGACTATTCTCTATCTAGTAAATCTAAGCAGAGGTGTAAAATATATCTATGAATTGAAAGAGAGAGATTCCATGAGAATAGTCTTTTTTTCTTTTGCAATTGTATCTGTGATCCCTTTTGTATTTGGAATATTTTTTTCATCATTCGTATTGAGTATACTCGGATAAAATTTTGAATATACTGATTACAAACGACGATGGAATTTCTTGTAACGGAATTTTAGCCTTAGAACAAGTTTTTAAAAAAAAGCACAATACATTTTTAATTGCACCCATGAAGGAGAGATCGGCTACTTCTATGGCTCTGACAGTGTTCGATAAAATGAGAGTTGAGAAAATTTTTGACGATCACTATATCGTGGATGGTTACCCGGTAGATTGTGTAAATATCGGATTGCATGGAGATATTTTTCCAAAGATTGATTTAGTTTTGTCCGGTGTAAATAAAGGCGTAAACATGGGATACGATGTATTGTATTCCGGGACGGTTGGGGCTGCCAGACACGCTGTAGTGCACGGCTATTATGGAATTGCAATCAGCTCTGGAAAAGTAGATCTGTATGCAGATTTTACGGACGAAGCCGAAATGACTCTTCAATTTGTAGATACATATTTTTCTAAATTAAAAAACAACGTAGTCTATTCTATGAATTTCCCAATTGGGTTTCAAAAAGATTTGTCCAATTTTGTTCCCTCAAGGCTTGGGAAAAGGACATACTTTGATACCTACACAAAATCTACTATACTCGGTGGGGTATCTGAGTTTTTTCTTGGAGGCTCAGAGCTTGGATTTCTAAATGAGAAGGACTCTGACTTTGATGTCTATTCCAAAAAATTAATTCCTATTACTGCAATTGGTTTAAACTCAACTGATGAAGAAGAAAATTCAAAATTAAAATCGGTATTCGATGGCTCATTCTAAAAAAGAAAAGATCATTAAAGAAATAAAAAACAATAACTATCCGCTTGCACTCACTCTGATAGATTATGAATTAGAAAATAACCCGGACGATCCAGAGCTATTGTACAACTTTGGGGTATGCTGTTCTAGAACCGGAAACCACAAAAAATGTATTTCTGTGATGGAGTCTCTACTCGAAAAATTTCCAAAGTTTATCGAGAAAGACAATATTTATAGAATATTAATTTATTCCTACATTCATTTAAAAGAGTTTGAGAAAGCATTAAAAGTTATCAACGAAAGACTTAAACTAAATGTGGGTGACCCTAAGCTACACTCATTTAAAGCTCATATTTTAGAAAAAACTGGTAAAATTTCAGAAGCGATAGATGTACACAGGCAAATCCTAAGGATGAACCCGGACTATGCAAATAGTTTGAATTCTTTAGGGTTTCTTTTGGTTTCAAAACCTAAGGCAACAGAAAAAGAAATTCAAGAAGCAACAGAAGTTTTAAAGAAGGTACTAAAAAGCTCACCCGAAAACCCGGCCTACTTAGATTCTTTTGGAGTGCTTTTGAAAAAAAGAGGCAATAAAGAAGCTGCAATTCAAGCATTGAAAAAAGCGTTGTACTACCTTCCTTCCAATAGTGAGATTCTTAGTCATTTAGAAGATTTAATTTAGATCTGAACTATATAGAATAGAAAATTACACCTGCAAAACTAATTAGAACACACGCTTCAATAACGGCAGCGCCAATATTGCGATCTTCTACAACTTCTTTGGTCAGTGTACCTTTTAAAATAATTTTGTCCGTGAAAAATCGTAAGATCGGTAAAAATAAAAGAGAAAGTAAAAATCCCATTCCGACTAAGACCCCTGTTTCGGCAAACGATACAAAATCTTGTCGCAGTGTTCTTGTAACAATGATCCCAATTGCAATAATGGCTCCTGCAAAAGAAATTCCCACTGCAATATTTTTGTTATTCCGGATTTCTAATTGGTAGTTGTAAGAAATAATTTTAGAATAGTAAATAACAAAGGTTACTTGGGCAATTTGACCAATTACAAAAAATACGAGAGAGAGGATCGTGCCTTCTAATATGATTGCTACATCAGAGTGTAAATTTAAGGACTTAAACCCGATTAAGTTTTCTTTGCCGGGCTCTCCTGTAAGAGCGACTGCAAGAAATAGAGAACTAGCGATATAGTTTCCAAACACGGCTACGCCTGCAGCAATATTCCTGTTATCGTAAATTTCTTTTAGCATTTCAAATTTAGGAAAAATGAGTTTGTCGTTTATGAAGTGAGATATATTTAAAAGTAAAATCCCTATGATGGAAAAATACACCACCATCCATATATCCGTGAAAAATCCCCTTCCCGGTGAAGAGATGATCGCTATAAAAATAATTATAATTCCGAAATAGTAACCTACCATTGATACAGCGACTGCAAAATTATCTTTAGAAGTTAGGTGGTCGTCTATACTTTCCGGTTCAATAAGATCCTTTACAATTTTTGCGAGTGTAAAAACAATAAGCCCAATAGCAATGAATACAGCTCCGTGTGCAGTTTGGCTAAAGAAATTTGAAAACACTTCATTCATATCTTACTCCGGTAAAGTTAAAATTTCATACCCGCTTGAAGTAACAAGTATCGTATGTTCAAACTGTGCAGACCATTTTCCATCTTTTGTAGTTACAGTCCATTTGTCTTCTTTGGAGAATATAACTTCGTGTGTACCTAAGTTGACCATCGGCTCTATTGTAAATGTCATTCCGGGTTCCAATTTTGAAAGAGGTCTATTCTGACGAAAATGGGGAATCTGCGGCTCTTCGTGAAAATTTCTGCCGATTCCGTGACCCATCAGCTCTCTAACTATCCCATATTTTCTTGTAGTTAAAAATTCGTCTATCGCATTTGCAATATCACTCACTCGATTTTTAGGCTTCACTTGCTCGATCCCTATCCACATTGCTTTTTCAGTGTCTTGGATTAGCTTTTCAGCTTCTGGATTTGTTTTGCCGCCTACAATAAATGTTTTAGAAGAGTCACCGTGGTATCCGTTTAGAATAGGTGTGACATCAATATTTATAATATCTCCATTTTTTAGTATTTCGGAGGCTTTTGGAATTCCGTGGCAGACTACATTATTTATAGAAGTACAAATCGCTCTCGGAAAACCCTTGTAATTTAGTGGGGCAGAGACCCCGCCGTGTTTGAGAGTGTATTCGTTGCATAGATTGTTCAACTCTAAAGTGCTGACACCGGCTTTTACAAACGGCTCAATGTAAATTAGCAGCCTGGCAGCTAACTTTCCGGCTGCCCTCATTTTTTCAATTTCTGCTTTATTTTTTATGTATATCAATCGGCACTTACTTTAAAATTCTATTTAGATAATTGTAGAATTTTTTATATATCTGAATTAGAAAGCATTTTTTAGTTATTCTTCTCTACCCTTGTCAATAATTCTTTTCATCACCCACCATGTAAGCCAACCAAAAACTCCCATTCCTGAAAAAAAAAGTGTGTAGGAGATTTTCCAATCTAAGTCTTTTGTAATGATACTCCATTCCGACATTCCCCAGATACTTGCGATCAGATTCAATGGCAAAAATACAGTATTGATTAGAGTAAGATTTTTCAATAGTACGTTCATGTTGTTGTTGACTATAGTACCTCTTGCGTCCATTAGCCCGCTTATAACAGAGCTGTATATATTGGCTTGTCTAGTGGCTTGTGCGTTTTCTTGAATTATATCGTCTAAGAATTGAATTTGTTTGGAATCGAATCCAAGTCCATTAATTACACTTCTAAATTTTCTTAAAACTGCACCATTCCCTTCGATTGCATCTAAGTAATAAACCAAACTCTCACTCAGAGCAAACATTTGGAGCAGGTGTCTATTTTCCATGGAGACTGTGATTTTTCTTTCAAGCTCTCTACTTAGTTGTTTAATGACCCTTAAGTGACCGACGTAGTGACGGATCGTGTGGAGTAAAAATCCAAGTATAACATCACGAACATCATTCAATTGGCGAAACTCTCTCGCAGAAAAAGAAATATCTCCCTCTTCAAATATAAAGCACAATTTATCATCTGTTAAAACAAGTCCTACAGACAATACTCCAAGCTCTACTACTTCAGTTACTTTTGTAGTTTTAGGAATCTTCCATATAATGAGTGTTCTAGAAGAAGACACTTCGAGCCTTGGAACTTCATCTGCATCCAAGGTAGAAGACAAATCGTATTCATCTAAGAAAAAATCTTCCTGAATTTTTCTGATTTCTTTTTCACCGGGAGATAGAAATACGATGAATTGTTTTTGTCCATCCTTTGATTCTAAAATCCCGGATTCTTCAATAGAGTAGTGCTGAATCATTTTCTTTTTGGTTTAGATTTTGTTTTTGTTTTCGTTTTCGTTTTTGGTTTTGGTTTTGTAGTTGAGTTTGAAGTTTTCGATTTTTCAAAAGAAAATTGGTGAACCTTTTTGTCTTTTGCAGGAATAAAACTCATTGCCCTTTCTGTAAGCGCTGTAATTGTAAGGCTTGGGTTTACTCCCAAATTTACTGGAATCATTGATCCGTCACAAATCATTAAATTTTTGTAACCGAATACTCTATTTTGCATATCAATGACTCCTTCGTTAGAGTTTTCTGCTATGCAGGCACCCCCCAGAATATGCGCAGTTGTAGGTATATCGAACAGTACTTCACTGTAAGAACTCCTTGGATAGCCGTTAGCTTTTTTGGCAAGTTTTCTAGCAAACTCATTGGCTACAGGGATATAGGTCGGAATTTTTTCTGATTCTGCCTGAATAGAGGTAAGAGATTTTTCAAACGGCCAAATCCATCTTCTTTTGTGGGCGATCTTAATATGGTTGTCTAAGGTTTGCATTACAAGTAGGATAATACTTTTTCTTGCGAAGCCGAAAGGGTTTAGAGTTTTTAAAAATTGGAGAGGTTTCGTGATAATGTTTATGAAAAATCTCAACTGTCTTGGAATCTTGCCCCCACCATCCGTTAAGACTGTAGCAAGTAATCCCATTACATCAGAGCCTCTGGAATATCGAACAGGCTCTATATGGGTATGGGAGTCGGGGTGAACACTCGAAGTAATTGCTATTCCTCTTGAAAAATCATTTTCTTTGTCGGTAGATGTGACTCCGAGGATAGCCTCACTGTTTGTCCTTACGAATTCTCCGATTTGATTTGACATATTCGGAAGACGGTTTTTCTCTTTTAGTTTAAAGAGTAGCTTCATTGTGCCGATTACACCTGCTGAAAAAATAACCCTTTTAGCGCGAAATACTTTTTTCTCTCCTCCAAAAAATCCGGTAGGAGAATCGGTCTTTAGTTCGTAGCCGAGTGAGCCGTCTTCAGAAAGAGGGATAAGATCTATGACTCTGGTCTCTGGAAATACTTTTGCTCCGAGTTTTTCTGCAAGGTATAGATAGTTTTTATCTAAGGTGTTTTTTGCATCGTACCTGCAACCAACCATACACCCGCCGCAAAAATTACAACCTGTTCTGTCCGGTCCCTCTCCTTGAAAAAATGGATCTTTTGCCGTGACTCCAGATTTCCCGAAATACACTGCCACAGGGGTAGTAGTGAAAGTATTCCCTTTTCCGAATTCTTCTGCGGTTTCTTTCATCAGCTTGTCTGCCTCTGTTAAAAGCGGGTTGTCGTTTACGCCGAGCATTTTTTGTGCTGTTTTGTAGAATGGGAGTAGTTTTTTTTCTCCACCAAGTTTTTTCATAATAGGTTTTTCGAGCACGTCTTTATTTGGAATGTATAGAGTATTTGCATACACAAGACTTCCACCTCCAACCCCTGCACCACTCAATATCATTACGTCGTTCAACAGATTGATTCTTTGAATTCCGTAACAAAAGGCTCTTGGCATCCATAGAAATTTTCTGATACTCCAGTTGGTCTTTGGAAAGTCATCCGGTTTGAATCGTTTTCCTGATTCTAAAACTGCTACCTTATAACCTTTTTGAGAAAGTCTCATTGCAGATACAGACCCACCAAAACCGGAACCAATGATTACCCAATCGTATTCTTCATGTTGCATGTTACAAAACCTCTTTGTATGAAATATTTACGGTAAATTATATAACACACCGACGAGGATGATCGCCGGTATTTAAAAAACTTGAACTATGAAGATAAGTATTCTCTGTTCATTCTCGCAATGAATGATACGCTGATCTCTTTTGGACATACGGCTTCGCATTCATACTGATTGGAACAATTCCCAAATCCTTCGTCTTCCATCGCTTTTAGCATTTTTCTTACTCTTTCTTTTTTTTCTACCTGCCCTTGTGGGAGTAATGCAAGATGAGAAACTTTGGCTGCCACAAATAGCATCGGAGACGCATTTTTACAAGCCGCAGCGCATGCACCACAACCTATGCAAGTAGCCGCATCCATTGCAAGGTCTGCATCTACTTTTGAAATCGGCAGTGCATTTGCATCGGGTGCTCCACCGGTATTCACCGATACAAACCCACCGGCTTGCATAATTCTATCATAAGCACCTCTATCCACAACAAGGTCTTTGATTACAGGAAATGCTTTTGCCCTCCAAGGCTCGATGTGGACTGTTTCTCCATCTTTAAAGTTGTACATGTGGAGCTGGCAGGCTGTTGTACCTTTTTTTTCACCGTGGGGAACTCCGTTAATCATCATTGAGCACATACCGCAGATTCCTTCTCTGCAATCGTGGTCAAACGCAATCGGCTCTTCTCCCTTGTTAGTAAGGTCTTCGTTTACAATATCGAGCATCTCTAAAAAAGAAGCATGCTCACTGATATTTTTTGCCTCGTACTCTACAACTTTCCCTTTATCGTTTTTGTTTTTTTGTCGCCATACTTTTAGTTTTAGGTTTAGAAAACTCATTTGTAACTCCTTGTAGCTAAATGAACATTGTCGTAAGTTAGTGCTTCTCTGTGCTCTGTTGGTTTTTTGTCTGTTCCTTGAAATTCCCAAGCAGTGACGTGACAGAATTTATCGTCGTCTCTTTGTGCTTCTCCGTCCGGTGTTTGGTATTCTTCTCTGAAATGCCCGCCGCAAGATTCTTCTCTTGTGAGTGCATCTGTACAGAGTAATTCTCCGAATTCTAAAAAGTCTGCCACTCTACCGGCCCTTTCTAAGGATTGGTTTAGCTCTCCGGCTTCACCCGGAACGTTTACATTTTTCCAGAATTCTTCCCTTAGTTCAGGAATTCTTTTTATCGCTTCTTTGAGTCCAGATGCGTTACGTGCCATCCCACACTTGCCCCACATGATATGTCCAAGCTCTCTGTGAAATGAGTCAACACTTCTTTTTCCTTTGACAGATAGAAGTTTGTTCGTCTTTTCTTTTACATCAGTTTCTGCTTTTTTGAATTCAGGGTGGTCTGTGTTTGGTTTTTTCGTTCCACTGCTTGCAAGGTAGTTTCCTATTGTATAAGGAAGTACAAAGTATCCGTCTGCAAGACCTTGCATCAGAGCGCTCGCACCGAGTCTATTTGCACCGTGGTCACTGAAATTAGCTTCACCGATAACGTGTAGTCCCGGAATATTACTCATAAGATTGTAGTCAACCCAGAGTCCTCCCATAGTGTAGTGGACTGCCGGATAGATTCTCATAGGAGTTTTGTACGGGTTTTCATTTGTAATTTTGGAATACATATCAAAAAGATTTCCGTAACGGTCGCGAATAACGTCCTCTCCGAGTCTCTTAATCGCATCTTCAAAGTCAAGATACACTCCGAGTCCCGAAGGCCCGATCCCAAGACCTGCATCACAAGCTTCTTTTGCGCTTCTGGAAGAAATATCCCTTGGAGCTAAGTTTCCAAAGCTAGGGTACTTTCTTTCAAGATAGTAGTCTCTTTCTTCTTCAGGGATTTCGTAGGAAGGGCGTGTGTCTCCTTTTTTCTTTGGAACCCAAACTCTACCGTCGTTACGAAGAGACTCACTCATCAAGGTTAGCTTGGACTGGTAGTCTCCACTTACAGGGATACAAGTAGGGTGGATTTGAGTGTAGCATGGGTTTGCAAATAAGGCACCTTTTTTGTATGCGCGGTAGGTTGCGGTTACGTTGCACCCTTTTGCATTGGTAGATAAGTAGAATACAGGCCCATATCCACCGGTAGCAAGCACAACTGCATCAGCCGCATGAGAAGAAATTTCTCCTGTCACCATGTCTCTCACTACAATTCCTTTTGCATGTCCATCAATCACTACAAGATCAAGCATTTCAGTTCTATTGTACATTTTTACCGCACCAAGACCGATTTGACGAGATAGTGCAGAATAAGCACCGAGTAGAAGCTGTTGACCTGTTTGGCCTTTTGCATAAAATGTTCTGGAAACTTGTGCACCACCGAAAGATCGGTTTGCTAAGTGCCCGCCGTATTCTCTTGCAAAGGGCACTCCTTGGGCTACACACTGGTCTATGATTTGAGCTGAGACTTGGGCAAGTCTGTAAACATTCGCTTCTCTTGCTCTGAAATCTCCACCTTTTACAGTATCATAAAACAACCTGTAAACACTATCACCGTCGTTTTGGTAATTCTTGGCTGCGTTAATCCCGCCTTGGGCTGCGATACTGTGTGCTCTTCTCGGGCTGTCTTGATAACAGAAACATTTTACTTTGTAGCCGAGTTCTGCAAGAGTGGCTGATGCAGAAGCTCCGGCAAGACCTGAGCCTACTACGATCACGTCAAATTTTCTTTTATTGGCTGGGTTGATGAGCTTCATTTCAAATTTGTGCTTGTCCCACTTTCCTTCGATTGGACCGGATGGTGTTTTTGAATCTAATTTCATTAGTGACTCCTTATATAGGTTGAATGATACCTGCAAGAATTCCTACAGGAACGGAAATAAATCCGAGAAAAATAATAAGCGATAAAGCTATGCTTACAAGTTTGATTTTGCCGTCGTACTCTGGTTTGTTTATTCCAAGGGTTTGGAATGCGCTAAAAAACCCGTGGCTTAGGTGAAAAGACAGTGCAAGCATTGCAAGAAAATATATTGTAGTGATAAAATAGTTTTTGAAACTAAAAATCATCATAGAATACACATCCGGTCTCCCCTCAGAGTCGGTTAGCTTAAAAATTTCGGGGTTAGTCACACCAATCGTAAAGTGAAGCAAGTGGTACACTATAAAAAGTGAAATAAGCATACCCGAGAAAAACATGGTTCTGGAAGCAAGACTTGCCTGAACTGTTTGAAAATAGGTGTAGCAGATAGGACGAGCTAAGCTATTTTCTCTTGCTAAAATTACTCCGGTTGTAACGTGGACAATAAAAATGAGAAAGAGACCGATTCTCAAAATCCATAAAATGAGTCCGAGACTTTTTAGTGTGTGTGCATAGTGGTTGTATGCGTTTTGACCGAGAAACATCTGTAAATGTCCGAGCATGTGAACAATTACAAAGCCGAGAAGTAAAACTCCTGTTCCCGCCATTAGGAATTTCTTTCCTATAGAGGATTGAAAAAATCCGATATTGGATTTCATTGGAATCTCCTTTAATATTAGGGTTATTTTTGCAAGAGAGTCAGAAAATCTTGGGTTCTGGCTACCCGTTGACTATTGATAAGTTAAATTCTATGGAAATATTGAAAAGAAGAAAATTTATTCGATTAAAATAAAGTTTGTTTTTTTATTTTTTAGAGTGCGAATAGAAAATTTTTTATATAAAAAATCTAAAATTTGTCCTATCCAACCGTTATACTGGATTGAAAAATTGCAAGTTCAAAGGAAATCTAAATGAAAAAATTGGAAAATTTCACAAATCTATACTCACTATCAAAAACACTACGATTTGAGTTGAAGCCGATGGGTTCCACAAACGAATGGATCGAAAAAAAAGGATTAATCAAACAAGACGAAATCCGTGCCGAAGACTATAAAATCGTTAAAAAAATTATTGATAGATACCATAAAAGTTTTATAGAAGAGGCGTTCGAATCAGCATTTAAAGAAAGACACAAAAAAAATAAAGACACTTTTAAAGAAACAATGGAGGCTATTGTAAATTCATACTCTGAAATTTACTATAAAAAAGAAAAGGCAGACACCGATAAAAAGAACTTAGAAAAAATATCCTCGGAAATGAGAAAAGAAATAGTTTCCGTATTTAAAGGAAAATGCAGCGAAGAAATAAAGAAAAAATTTACCAATTTGTTTAATAAGGAATTAATTAAAGAAGATTTACTTTCATTTTGCGATGACGAAGAAAAAGAGGTGGTGGATAAGTTTTCAGATTTCACCACTTACTTTAAGGGATTCCATGAAAATAGAAAAAATATGTATTCCGATGAAGAAAAAAGTACAGCGATTTCTTATAGGATCGTTCATGAGAATTTACCGAAGTACTTAGATAATCTACAAATTATAAAAACAATCAAAGAAAAATACAAAGATTTTGAATGGAAAAACTTAGACTCTAGTTTAAAGAGTATTGACAGTAATTTAAGAATAAAAGACTTTTTGGCTGAAGAAGGATTTATTTTAACATTTTCTCAAAAAGGAATAGATCGATATAATCTTGTATTAGGCGGAAAGTCTTTGGACTCTGGAGAAAAAGTACAGGGATTAAACGAGTTCATAAATTTATACAGACAAAAAAAGAATTTAGACAGAAGACAAATTCCTAATTTAAAAGCGCTTTTTAAGCAGATACTAAGTGATAGAGAAAAATTTTCTTTTGTTCCAGAAAAATTCAATTCTGGCAGTTCTGTTTTGGAGTCTATACGAGAATATTGTGAAGATGTAATTTTTTCTAAAATAGAGATAGAGGGGAAAAAAGTTTCTTTTCTAAAGGGATTGGAAAATACTCTGAATAATTGGAAAGGGCACGACTTAAATAAAATATATATTTCTAATGATTTGGGTCTTACGAATGTTTCCAATTATTTATTTGGAGATTGGTCTAAGATTCAATCTGCAATGCTTCATTACTACGATGAAAAAATAGCCGATCCAGATGATCGACTCAAGCAAAGTAAAAAGTACGAAAAAGAAAAAGAAAAATGGATTGGTAGAGAATATTTTTCGATTCAAGAATTGAATGAAGCGATTGAACTATATTCAAAGTATATGGAAGAAGAATTTCAACCGGTTACAATTGATTCATATTTTTCGAGCCTAACAACAAGAGATGAAAATAGATCCGAAATTCATGTAATCGAAAAAATTGAATCTACTTATAAAGAATTAGGAAATCTATTGAGCCAAGAGTATCCAGAAGAAAAAAATCTAAAATCGGATAAGTCCAGCGTAGAGAAAATTAAAAATTTTATGGATTCGATCAAGGTTTTACAAAATTTTCTAAAGCCACTTAGTCCAAAAAAAATTCATGATGAAAAAGACCTTAGCTTTTACAATGAATTTGATATTTTACCGGAGTCTCTTATATCTTTTAATGAGTTATATAATAAAGTCAGAAAATTTTTAACTTCAAAAGAATATTCAGAAGAAAAGTTCAAATTGAATTTTAAAAACTCAACTCTTCTTGATGGTTGGGATGAAAACAAGGAAACTACAAATTTAAGTATTCTATTGAAAGAAAATGATTCCTATTATCTTGGAATCATGGATAAAGAAAATAATAAAATTTTTGAAGAGATTCCTAAAGAAAAATCAGATGAAAAAACGATTCAAAAGATGGTATATAAACTCCTGCCTGGTCCAAATAAAATGCTTCCCAAAGTATTTTTTTCCGAGAAAGGGCTTTCGATATACAATCCTTCAACAAAAATTTGAGACATATATAAAAAAGGAGAATTTAAACAGGGAGATAGTTTTGAGGAAAAGAGCTTACATTCTCTAATTGATTTTTATAAATCTTCTTTAGCAATACACGAGGATTGGCAAGTTTTCAACTTTCAATTTCAGAACACTTCCAACTATAAAGATATTTCTCAATTCTATAGAGAAGTAGAGAGTCAAGGTTATAAGATGAGTTTTACACCAATCTCAAAATCTTATATAGATAAATTGGTAGAAGAAGGGAAACTCTATCTTTTTCAAATTTATAGTAAAGATTTTTCACAGAACAAAAAGAAAAAGGAAGGAAAACCAAATCTACATACCATTTATTTTAAAACTTTGTTTGATAAAGAAAATTTGAAAGATGTCGTATTGAAGCTAAATGGAAAGGCAGAAGTATTCTATAGAAAAAAATCCATTGAATACGATGAAAAGAAAATCCACGAAGGATTTCATATAGATAAAATTCGTGGTAAATTTTCTTATCCTATTATAAAAGATAAGAGATTTACAGAAAATAAATTCCATTTTCATTTTCCGATTACTTTGAATTTTAAATCGGGTGAAATGAAACAATTTAATGCAAAGGTCAACGAGTTTTTAAAAACGAATAAGGATGTGAAAATTATCGGCATAGATCGAGGAGAAAGGCACTTACTCTATATCTCTATAATTGACCAAACCGGAAAAATTTTAAAGCAAGAGTCTTTAAACCTAATTCAAAACGATCGGAGGTTTTCAAGTGTGAACTATAAAGAAAAACTTCAAACTAAGGAAAACGAAAGAGATAAGGCAAGAAAATCTTGGGGGACTATAGAAAATATTAAAGAGCTAAAAGAAGGATATTTATCCCAAGTAGTTCTTAAGATTTCTGAGATGATGGTAGAGCATAAAGCAATTGTAGTATTGGAAGATTTGAATTTTGGGTTTAAAAGAGGGAGACAAAAAGTAGAAAGACAGGTCTATCAGAAGTTTGAAAAAATGCTTATAGAGAAACTCAACTTTTTGGTATTTAAAGACAAAAAAGATAACGAGGCAGGTGGAGTTTTGAAGGCGTATCAACTAACGGATAAATTTACGAGCTTTGAAAAAATAGGAAAACAAACTGGATTTTTATTTTACGTCCCAGCTTGGAACACAAGTAAGATTGATCCAAAAACAGGTTTTGTGAATTTTTTGAATTTGACTTACGAAAATGTAAAACAAGCAAAGGAGCTTATTAAAAAATTTGAAAGTATTCGGTTTAATACTAAAAATAAGCAGTTTGAGTTTAAAGTAAATTCAAATTCTTTTTTCTCAAAAGAGAAGGCACCGAGGGAAAGAGTTTGGACGATTTTCTCTACCGATGAAATAAGGTATTTTACTAAAAAGACTCAAAACAGCTCAATTTCTACCCAAGAAATAAACGTGAACGAAAAACTAAAAGAGCTATTTAAAGAATCTGGTTATGAAACCGGGATAGAATTAAAAGAAAAAATTTTAGAAAAGGATACTAAGGAATTTTTTAGCTCTCTAATTTTTTATTTGAGGGTCTTAACGAATTTAAGACAAAATAATGGTAAGACAGGAGAAGATGAAAAAGATTTTATTTTGTCGCCAGTAAAAGATAAGTCTGGAAAATTTTTTAATTCGTTGAACGGAAAACATGATGAGCCAAAAGACGCAGATGCAAATGGAGCCTACCACATTGCTCTAAAAGGTTTAATGAACCTAAAAGTTTTGAGTGAAACAAAAGATGAGGAATTAGAAAGACCCAGTTGGAAAAATAAAAACAAAGACTGGTTGGATTTTATTTGGGAATTCCACGAATAAAATATACGGTTATATAGGTTTGTGCAGTTGTAGGGGTTGAATAGATTTTAGATTGTAGATAGGTTTTAGAGGATAGATGTAGGTGATGATGTAGGGGTTGAAAATTTTCAACCCCTACGAATTTATAATTAATAATATTCATCATCATGCCAATTAGCGGGATTATTTTTGATATATTTTGAAATAGTCCAGTACAATTGTTCATTACGGATAATGTGTTCGTAATAATTGCGCTGCCATATAGCACGCTCTATAGGAAAATCATCCATCGAGGCATTTCTGAACCATTTTGTAACCCCAATTTTATACCCTTTCACAATGGAACTAATAGAACGGGGTATCATTTTTTGGAATTGATTTTGCGAATACGGTCGTGGAGGGTGATGGTTTTCAATCAATTCAATTATTCCGTGAACATGATTTGGCATTACAACATATTCGTGTAATTTGGCATTGGGAAAATGATTAGGAATATCCATCCAAAATTGGTTTGCAATTTTACCTGCATCATTCAATACCATTTCTCCATTAGCAATATTCCCAAACAAATATTCTTTATTTTTACAACAGATTGTAATAAAATACAATCCTGCCTGCGAATAATCATATCCTTTCAGGCGTATTGGTCTTCGTTTATGAATTTTAGGATTATAACTCATAAATTGTCTTTTTTAAACTCTCTTTGATAGCATTATCTAATCTACTCGCTTTTTGCACTTGCGCTGAAAGCATTATCATTAAATGGCTATAAATCTTGTAAATCGAATTCAAGATAAACTTTCCAAAGCATCTAGTATAATATATGCTACTCATCTCTTACGACATAAGCGATACAAAACTTAGAACAAAATTTTCAAAGTACTTGCAAAAATACGGCGAAAGATTACAGTATTCTGTGTTCGAGATCAAAAATAGCGAGAGAATACTCGAAAATATAGAAACTCAAATCAAACACTATTTTGAAAAAAAGTTCTCTCAAGACGACAGTATTATGATATTTAAAATGAGCACGCATTGCAAGATTACCCGCTATGGATACGCCAAAAACCAAGAATGAACTGTACCCGAAAAAGTGTAGAAATTTTAGCCTTTAAAAGAGGATAAAAATGACCAAGGGACCAAAAACAAGGAAACATATACAGAGGAATTCAAAAAGGATGCAGTAAATCATTTTATTTCATCCGGCAAATCAGCAAAAGAAATTGCTTCCAATTTAGGAATACGAAAAGATCTTTTGTATCATTGGAGAAAGAATTTACAATTCAAGAAAGGTGATATAATGGAAAAGAAAATCGATCCCAAAGATATTGAAATCCAACAGCTTCAGTATGAATTGTCCGAAGCAAAGATGGAACGTGATATCTTAAAAAGGCTATGGCCGTTCTCTCAAAACTACAGAAATAATAGTATGTGTGATAAATGAAAACCGTAAGGAATATACGGTAGAGAGAATGTGCAGGGTTTTAGAATATCACCCAGTAACTATTACAAGAAGCGGAGAGCCAATTCTTCTGAAAGAAAATTTCAAGATGGAATTCTGAAACGAAAGAGATATTGAATATTTACGAAAAGAACGAAAAAGTTTATGGAGCGAGGAGAATTGTAAAAGAGCTACATCAACAGGAAAAATTTTATAGGGAAAAGAAGAGTAAAAAGGGACTCATGAAAGAGCTGAAAATACAGGGTATTAACCTGCAAGATTTCGACTCACAACAACTGCAACGAATCAAAATCTCCCAGTCTCTCCAAATCTCCTGGATCGAAATTTTTTACATATGCACCAAATAAAGTTTAAATTTGATAATATACATATATCAAAATAAAAATGGATTTTATTATTTGTGTGTAATCGTCGATTTATATTCCAGAAAAGTAGTTGGCTGGTCGTTGAAAAACCATATGAAAAAAACTTGTGATTGATGCTCTCAGAAGTGCCATCAGAAAAAGGAAGCCTGCTTCAGATTAATATTTCATTCGGACAGAGGTTCTCAATATCAAAGCAATCTGTTCCGAAAAATTTTATTCTGAAATGGTTTTGAATCCAGTATGAGCCGCAAAGGAGTTATTGTTGGATAATGCAGTTGCAGAATCTTTTCAAGACAATCAAAAACAGAATTGATTTATAGAAATAAATTTGAAAATTATGAAGAATTGAGAAAAGATGTTTCTCAAATATATTGAAGTATTTTACAATAGGAAAAGACTTCATTCTTTCATTGGCTATCAAAGCCCTTCAAAGTTTGAAGAAAAATTTGTGGCTTAAAAATCTCTCCAATAAAACGGGTACACCTCAGACCGATGATGTACTCATTTTCTAAATTGCAAACCTCAGTCTCAATGCAAAAAAATCACATATAAAAATATTTTTAGGTATTTTTACTGTGATAACTGCGTTTTTTGTAATATATGATTTTGTGCAGCTAAATGATTATTTTGGAATGGGGGATATTATTGCTGCAAGAGAAAGACAAGAAATGGTCTTGCCCCCTAAAACTGGAATACAAAAAAAGGGGATAAAGGAGACTTGATAATATGATAAGAAGAAATAACTATGGCAAAGAATTTAAGGAAAAAATAGTAATGGAAATTTTGTCCGGGCAGAGTTCCGTTTCGCAAATAGCTCAAAGGGAAAAGGTAAATCCTCAAACAATCCGAAATTGGAGAAATGAGATAGATACAGGAAAGTTTGAACAAAATAATCAAACCGAATTTGCTTTAAAAGAAACGAGTCGTAGAATTGGAAGGTGCACTTGCCAACCTTGCGTTAGATAATCACATTTAAAAAAGCCAAAAATATCTGCAAGACTGAAGCAAAAAGAGAAATTATCAGGAAGTATCTCGCACCAGAATTTGAATTGTAAAAGCTGTAAAAGCTTTGGAGATCAGTATCTCTTCCTTTTATTACCAATCGGATGCAAAGATTAAAAGAAAACAGGAGGATAAGCAACTAATAGAAAAGATTAAAGCATATCTGGATTTAATGCCTCAATCAGGTTACAGGTCTGTCACTTATTTTCTGAGAAATGATATGAAAATCAATCATAAGCGAGTTTACAGGATCATGCATGAAAACCTTTTAAAATGCAGTCCGAAGAAGGCTTATCATCATGCGACCACGGATTCAAAACATAACCTGAAAAATATCCAAATCTTCTTAAGGACAAGTCAATTAATCAATGCACAGTAATAGTTGGTGATGTTACTTTTTTGATGTTCAGGGGAAAAATCATTATCTGGCATCACTAATGGATATGGAAACAGAGAGGTCATCGGACGAGCTGTTTCTGATAAACTTAATAGTGAACTTGTCAGTGTCTGCATTTGAGTCGGCTCTCATGAACAGAGGAAGTCTCGAAGGTTACATTCATCATACTGATTCTGATAGAAGATATTGTTCGTTGAATATATAGAACTTTGAACAATTCCAAATACAAATTTCAATGTGTCTTGGTAATGCATATGAAAATGCACACGCAGAATCTTTTAATAAAACTATCAAGTATCAAGAGATAAATATCTCCTGTTATGCTGATAAAATTGAAGCAGCCAAAAGTATTTTTCAATTTATTGATCGGTACAATTCAATCAGACCTCATTCAGCTTTAGGAGGACTATCTCCTCTGCAATTTAAAAATAAACAAAAAATATGATTTTTTTCTTTACAGTTTTAGGGGGGCACTTCAATCGAATTTCAAACACCATGAAAAATTTCTCTAAAAGAGGAAAAAAATTTCTACTATTGTAGATTTCGGCTGCGTCCTCAAAACCAAACACTCTAAAAGAGGAAAAAAATTTCTACTATTGTAGATTCAAAAAGCAAATTTGTTATTTGTAACTCTAAAAGAGGAAAAAAATTTCTACTATTGTAGATGTTGCTAACTTTTCAACTTCGTTTGCTCTAAAAGAGGAAAAAAATTTCTACTATTGTAATGCCATCGGGCTAAAGACCACTGGCATGGATTCTGAAAGACATGCTAAGCTAATTGACCTATAAGAGAGAAATAAAAACTTGTTAGAATAGGGGATTATGGGAAGAAGGGCACAAACTGAAACCGAGAAAGAAGAAATCCGAAATAAAATACTCGATGCAACTTTAGAGCTTATTTCCAAAGAAGGATACAAGGGATTTAGTATGAGAAAGTTGGGTCCGATGCTCGGAGTTGCACCGAAAACAATTTATAATTATTTTCAAAGCAAAGAAGAAATCTATCTACACGTCTTAACCAAGGGTTTTGATTTGCTGTATGAAGAGCTTGTTCAGTGTTCAAAATTGGAAGTGCATCCATTTCAAAAAGTTTTTGAAATTATAAAAACCTACATTAAATTCGGATTTGAAAAATCGAATTATTACGATGTTATGTTTACTTGGTATGTACCTAAATACAATGATTTTGTTGGTACTGCATTAGAGTCCTTGGCTTATAACGAATTGCAGTCTGCTTTAAAATGTTTTCAGATATTGGTAGAAAGTATTCGGCAAGTGAAAAATAATTTATTAACAGAAGAGAGGGTGAATTTATTTTCGCTTCAACTTCTTGTTTCTGTGCACGGGATTGTGGCTCTAAGAAATAATACAATTCTTGGGTATGTACATGAAAATCCAGATTCTATAATTGAGCCATTAATTCTATCTATTTTAGATCCTTTGAATCCTAAAATATAAGCGTATTGGATTTAGAAAATTTTTATATAAAATAAAAACGATGTATTCATGTTAAATCTATATTCTGAATTCAATACGCACTTAGAATCAAAATTAAATCTTGACATATATTGTAATAACTAAAAATAAAAATATGTTAAATCTTGAGAAAAGAGAAAGAATCCGATCCAAGAGATAGTCCCAAAAATCGTTAGGGTTTGAAAAAAGAGGAACCAGCCAAAACTATGGTTTTTGGCAAAAAAATAAATAATGGAAGGTTCCCAATGAACAAACAAAACAAATCTCAATCCTCTGATCAATCACAAAAAATGAGTCTAAATTATTTTCGTACATATGCTGTGACTGAAATAGAACGTTTCGTGCGTGAAAGCGCCGTTAAACTGAATTCGAGAAAAATAGCAGACCGAAATTTTTGGGCCATAATGGTTGATGGCATCCACATTGGAGGTGATGTAGTCGTTGTTATTCTTGGTGTTGATACGTTAGGCGAGAAGCATTTTCTATCGATTTCTCAAGGTTCTACCGAAAATACAGAAGTAGTTCTTTCTTGTCTTGATCAGTTACGAGAAAGAGGAATCCTCTTTACTGAAAAGGTTGTTGCGGTAATCGATGGATCAAAGGCACTTAAGAAAGCTCTGGAAAATCATTTTGATAATCAGGTTGTCATCCAAAGATGTTTGAATCATAAATCATGGAACGTTGAATCAAAATTGGCAAAAAAATATCACTTCGAATTCAAGGAAAAACTTCGCCAGGCGTATGGACTCAATGACTATGATGAAGCAAAACGAGAATTCGAAAATCTTCATAATTAGCTGGGAAAGATTAGTCATAACGCTGCCGAAAGTTTCCATGAATGCATTGATGAGTTGTTGACTTTACATAAAATAAAAATGCCCCCATCTTTACGGATTTCCTTCTATACGACAAATCTAATTGAATCGGCATTCTCTAATCCACGCTTTAGAATGTTCAGAGTAAAACGTTGGATTAAGCAGGGAGACATGATTAAGCGTTGGGCTGGTGCTGCATTTCTACATCAGGAACAAAAGTTCCGGAGAGTGAAAGGTTATGCGACAATCGATGATTTTTTAAAGGTATTTGTAAGGACTGAAAAATATATTGACGAAAAAGAAATTATGCAACATGCTGTATGAAAATTCCTCTGTAAACCCTAACGAAAAATGGGACATTTTCTTGATTTATCTTATTTTTTTAAAATATCAAAACAGCAAATGAAAAAGCTTTTAGACGGAAAAATTAGCCTTTCGGATCTTTTCTGATTATAATATATATTATGGTAGGTTAAAACTATATTAAAATACTATAATACCCAACTTTTTCCTATTAAAATAATTTTTACTAATTTATTGAATCTTACCTGTCAATTTGTAAAAATTAGCATAAGATTGCCCTTTTTTTTAAATAAATTGTCAATTTTGACATAAATTTTCTTTTTTTGAAAGAATTTGAAAAAATACTTGACAAGTTTTAGAAGAGTAGTTAAATAACTCTTTATGTAACGCTGTTACATAAATAAAATAGAGATAAGATCTAAGAGGAGATAATATGTTCCATTTTAACAAAGCCCCTACTGCCAAAACCACCCCTAAGTCGTTTACAAACTTTCTTGTAAAGTTTTTACTTCAAATCATGGCCTTCAATTATAGACTTAGACCTTCTCTAAAAAAGTATCTGAAAAGCGACGAGGGTTGGATTAATTTTACAATTGGAATTGCTACTCAAAATAAAAGTGTAGAGACCGCGATTCGTTTTCTTAATGGTAAAATTTCTATTTTAAATCATATTCCAAAAGATAGCGACGCTTCTCTAATTTTTCAAACTGACTCTGGGATTAAAAAACTTTTGAGTGCAACGCCCACAGAGCAAATATTTATGATTATGCGTAGCGAATTAATTACGCAAGGAAATACAAACTACCTGAATTTATTTTTCTTTTTACTCTCTCTTTTGATTTTAAAAAAGCAAAAGAAGATGATGGAACTTGAGAAAAAAAATTCTAAGATTAAGGCAGAGAAAATCGCATCCGACGGTAAAGGTGGTTTAAGTAAAGAAGCTATCCAGAAAATGGCTGAGAGGTTAGTAGGGGATTCAATTGATCCGGGAGTGAAATATTTAAGTGACCCTTATCTTTCTAAATACAAATTGAGTGATTTTCCTCGAATTCAAGAATTTTTAGACATCCATTTTGAAGTGAAGCCGGAAGTGTGCCCCGAAAGACCAAAACTTGTAACCGATTGGTGTAAGAAGAATGGTTTTGAAAAAGATAGTACCGGAAAAGATTGGATCCCCGAACTTAGACAAGGTGAAATTTTTAAATACCTTATGGAAAATCGTAAACCGGTTATCCGTAAAAATGACCTCATCGCAGGGACCACCACCTCAAAAGAAATCGGAGTGGTAGTTTATCCAGATAGCCATGGGATGATGATTTGGAGTGAGCTTCTCACTGTTCCTCATCGCCCTTTGAATTCTTACGATATTTCAGAGGAGACTCTCAGTATCTTACACCATGAAGTTTTTCCTTATTGGTCAAAAAGAAATTTTAGAGAATGGGTTAGGGATAATTACAATAACCCAATAGGGCAAAAAATCGACGAAAGGTTTGCAGTGTATTTTTTATGGAAGACAGTAGCCATTTCTCATACTATACCCGACTTTCCTAAGATTTTAAAAATGGGAACTAAAGGAATTATAAAAGAAGTTGATGAAAAACTAAAAGATTCTTCTCTGAATGAAAAACAAATCGCTACTCTAAAAGGTATGAAGCTTACTCTTGAGGGCATAGCAGCGTATTCTAAAAATTTATCTAAAGAAGCAGAGAAAGAGGCGAATCTTGAGTCAAACCCAAAAAGGAAAAAAGAGTTAGAGAAAATAGCTCAAATTTGCAATACAGTTGTAGAAAATCCAGCAAGCACTTTGGATGAGGCAGTAAATGCAATGTGGATTACTTGGGTTGGACTTCATAACGAAAATACAAATGCGGGTCTTTCTTTAGGTCGTTTGGATCAGTGGCTACAGCCATACTTTGAATCTGATATGGCTAAATTAAAAACTGTAGAAGAAAGAGAAGAATACACTAAGCACGCAATAGAGCTTATTTGTGATTTTTATATGCGAGCTACAGATCACCTTCCGCTTACTCCAGATATTGCTAACTGGTATTTTGGTGGTAGCTCATCCGATCAGGCAATTACTCTTGGGGGGCTTACTCCTGACGGAAAAGATGCTGTAAACGATATGACCTATATTTTCCTAAAGGCTACTGAGTTCTTAACAATTAGAGACCCAAATGTAAATGCACGTTTTTCTATTGGAGTAAATTCTAATACATACCTAAAAAGACTTTGCGAAGTAAATTTAATAACAGCAGGAACTCCTTCGATCCATAACGATGGTGCAGTCATTAGCTCTTTGGAACAGTATGGTTACGCAAAGGAAGATATGCGGAACTGGGCGGCTACCGGTTGTGTCGAGCCTACGTTATGCGGTATGCATATTGGACACACAAATTTTCAGATGATGAATATGGTTGGAGCCTTAGAAATGGCTCTAAATAATGGATATCACCCGGTTATGAAATGGAGTCTCGGTCCAAAGACAGGTAGTATTGAAAATGGAGACTTTTCGGATTTTGAGTCTTTTTTTGAAGCATTCACTAAGCAGTTTTCATTTCTAATAGACTCATCTATTGAATACAATGAGCTTCTCGCAAAAGCTCATCAGGCAATACGTCCTACCCCATTACTATCTTCTTTAATTGAAGGTACTATCGAGTCAGGTAAGGACGTTGTATGGGGTGGAGCAAAATACAATAGCTCAGGTGCGGCTTGCATTGGTCTTTCTGATGTTACAGACTCACTTATGGTTATTAAAAAGTTGGTGTTTGACGATAAACTAATAACCTTCCAAGAATTGAAGAGGGCTATTGACAGTGATTTTCAAATTGACTCAAGGGTGCTTTCTTTAATTAAAAGTAAGTCTCACTTTTTTGGATCAGGAAATTCAGACTCTGTAGCTATGGCTAACCGTGTTACAAAGTTTACCCATGACTATTATAATAAATTTACAAACTACCGTGGAGGGAAATACACAGCAGGATTTTGGTCTATGTCTAACCACGTTATATTCGGGACTTTGAGTGGTGCCTTGCCTTCAGGAAAAAGAGCTGGTAAATCTTTGACTCCGGGTCTTACTCCAAAAGGAGAGGCATCCAATAATATCCTAGATAATTTGAGAGATGTGGCAAGTTTAGATCCAAAAAATTTAAGTAATAATATTGCGTTTAACGTAAAAGTAGTACCAAGCTACGAAGACTCACGAGAAAAAACTGTAAATACAATGAAAGCCTATACAGAAGGGTATTTTAAAATGGGAGGAATGCAAATGCAGTTGAATGTAGTTACTGTAGATACGCTAAAAGATGCAATGATTCACCCTGAAAACTATCGTAACCTTCTTGTGCGTATTTCGGGTTATAATGCGTACTTTGTTACTTTAAATAAAGATATGCAGCTTGAGCTAATAGAAAGGTCTTCCTTTGGCTTGAATTAGAAATTTCAGATGAACGAAGCGGCAATCTTTGAAATTAAAGGTCATTCTTTGGATGATGGCCCAGGAATTAGAACTGTAATTTTTTTCAAAGGGTGCCCTCTATCTTGCGTGTGGTGTCACAACCCAGAGTCTAAAAAAGCAAAATTTGAGCTTTCTTTTTACTTAGAAAAGTGCTCCTCCTTAGGGAATTGCTTGAAAGTTTGTCCGGAAAATGCCTTAGACAAAAATAACCCAAATTTTATAGATAGAGATAGGTGCACTTCTTGTTTTAAGTGTGTAGAAACTTGTGACTCAGGAGCTTTATCTATTGTAGGAGAAAATATTTCTGTTGAAAAAATTATTTCTGTAATCGAGAACTATATTCCGTTTTATGAATCGTCGGGAGGTGGAGTTACTTTATCTGGTGGTGAGTTTAGTATGTATCCTAACTTTTGTGAAAACCTTCTAAAAGAGATTAAAAAGAAAAATATTCATGTTCTAATAGAGACTTCAGGACAGTTCAATTTTTCTACGTTTGAAAAAAGTATTCTTCCATACATAGACCAGATTTATTATGATATAAAAATCTATGACGAAGATCATCATAAAAAATTTTGTGGAATTTCTAATAAAAAAATTCTGGATAATTTTGAAAAATTGCACAGATTTCACATTGATAAAAAAATTCATCTTACTCCAAGGACTCCTTTGGTTCCAAATATAACTGCAACAAAAGAAAATTTAGAAGCTATTGCTAATTTCTATCGTAAAAATAAAGTAAAAAATATTTCACTTTTACCATACAATCCTCTTTGGAGTAATAAATCTGGAAAATTAGGAATTAGCTTAGATTATAAAAATAATTCTTGGATGACTAAAAAAGAAATCGAAGATTGTAGATTGGTGTTTCAAGATTTTGAAATTGTTTAGTTTTTTGTTATTTAGGTTTTTATATATAAATTTTTCACTTTTAGATTATATGTATTTCAATGAAATTTTCTCTTATTTGGTTCAACTTTATAGTGTATTTCGCGTTTAGTGCAGATTTGGGACTTTTCGTGCTAAAATGTGGGATCTCCACTCTTTTCAGTAAAGTGCATGTTTTATACCAATTGTTCACCTTTCACGCAAAAATGTGGGAACTCCATCGTTTTCGGGGATAAAAAAGATTTCGCATTTAGTTTGGATTTGGGACTTTTTCTGTAAAGCTAAAAATTTTTCTAAAATTGCAAAATTTTTTCTAAATCAAACTTTTTACCTTATATTAAAGAGAGCAGAAAATTTTACTTTAAGGAGAAATTTATGAACCCACAAAATTTACAGAAACACAATCGAGCTTGCTTGTTCCAGCAAAATATATGGACGAAAGTTCAATAGAAGAACGACGGTTTTTCGAGACGAAAATATTTGCGCATTGCTGAACAGATACAGAAATATGATTCTTTGGGGACTTTTTAGAAAATGGATAGATAAAGAAAGCGTATCAAAGTTTCAGCAAAATTTGGTAGAAGAAGAATTTTACCCCGAATAACGATGACTGGAGTTGAGCTTAGCATTCTTGCAGACTGGCTTGGCACCACACAAAGACCGCTCTTTTCTTCTGTTAGTGTTTGACCTTGCCGAATGGGACATAATTCTCCTCACCAGATTCTTCGAGAATGGAGTTCCCACCCGGTGACCACGATTGCATGGGGAGCTTACCTTTCAAAGAAAAACTACCCGCTACAATAGGCTAAAACGACACAAACCCGACGAAAAGAAAAGAGCCCCTATAAAGAAAAACACGCTACAAAAAACTAACTAATCGTAAAAAAATAGAAATAGGAAAACTATACCAAAAGGCTTAAAACTTCTTTTGAAATTTTACAAACACTATAATAAAAAAAATTAAACCAATTGCAACCATCACAACTCTATTATAAATAGTTAAAATTTTTAAAATAAGTTCCCAATTTTTTCCAAGATAGAATCCCCCACCAATTAGAAGCCCACACCAGATAGCAATAGCAATTGAAAAATAAAATAAAAAATGCGAAATAGGCATTTTAGACATACCTGCAACTATAGAAACAAAAAAACGAATTCCTGCGGAAAATCTAGATAAAACGATTACCCAAACATTGTTATTAGAAAACCAATCAAAAGTTTTCTGTAAATTTGTTTCATTATAGATAGACTTTTTAAAAGGAAAATTATTCGAATGCATCCAGTGTATTGCTGTTTTTCCAAATTTATACATTAGAAATCCACCAAATAAGTTTCCAAAAAAGGTACTAGATAAAATTAATCCCCAGCCAATATTTCTTTTTTGAGCAACAAGAAATCCTCCAATTACTGTTACAGTATCTCCCGGCCATGGTGGAAAAATATTTTCTGTGAGGTTGGAAATAAAAAAAAACATCCAGATAAGAATTGAGTTTTGTTCTGAAATCCAGTGGAGCACTTTTGTTGTGATTAGGTCTATCTCTGTCATTTGTGTTTGGCTTATATTATGTACCAGTTTGATTTAGTAAACCTACGTACTCTTTGATGCTATCATTTAAACTAAAAAATTTTTCATTATAGCCGGTCTCTTGCAATTTTTTAGTTTCAGCTTTGGTGTAGTACTGATATTTTGCTTTTAAAGAATCAGGCATGTCTATATATTTTATGTTAATAGTTATATCCATGGCTTGAAATAATGCCTTTGCCAAATCATTCCAAGTTTCTGCAATTCCTCTACCTACATTAAATAAACCGTTATAATTGTTTAAAAGAATGTGTAGAGTAATTTTTGCAGCATCCCTAACATACAAAAAATCTCTCTTTTGCTCTCCATCATGAAATTCTTTTTTATACGATCGGAATAGGGAAAGCTCTTTTTTTTCTTTGATTTGATTATATCCTTTTAATACAAGGCTTTGCATATTCCCCTTATGAGATTCACCAAATCCAAAAACATTAAAGTATTTCAAGCCAGCTATTTTTTTTTCTAGACCGGAGTTTTTCGCATAAAGATCAAAAAGGTGCTTTGAATAACCATACATATTTAATGGTCTAAGACTATCAATGCTGGTACAATCATCATATCCTTTCTCTCCGGCACCATATGTCGCAGCACTGGATGCATAGATAAAGCGAATGTTATTTTTTACGCATACTTCGGCTAATATTTTAGTATATTCAAAATTATTTTGAATAAGATAGCTTGCGTCGGTTTCAGTTGTAGAAGAGCAGGCTCCAAGGTGAATTACGTGTGTGATTTCGCCTAACGCATTCCCATTCTCTAATTTCTTTAAAAAATTGTCTTTTTCGTAATAGTCTCGATATTTTAATCTGGAAAGGTTTTTCCATTTTTCACTTGCCCCAAGGTGATCTACAATCCAGATACGATCTTCTCCAGAGTTGTTCAATTCTTCAACTACATTACTTCCGATTAATCCAGCTCCACCTGTAACGATAATTTTCATTTACTCTCCACTATATCCGGAGATTGAGGTGGAATAAAAATAATGCTATTTACTTTTCCCCCTTTCATTTTACCGGAAACATAAATTTCTGCTTTCATGGGGAATGCAGGCTTGTAAAGAATGTATGCCTTTACTGCATCATAAATTTTCAAAGAATAGTCAATTGCGGTTACTGCGGCAGTAATTGGAATAAATCTTTCCCTTACTAAAGGTCTTGTCTTTGTTTCTTTGCAAACTACAAGCCATTTAAACATTCTTAAAGACGTATTAAGATTTTTAAGAGTTTCTAATTCTATTTTAGTGTCAGGAAAGGATACATTTGTTCCTCTAAAATTAATTTTCACATTTGTATTTGTAGCTTGACTTTCTTTTAATGCGTTGGAAAGACTCAAGTCAAAAGACTCATCATCTATGTATTCAATCTCGTTGCATTTTGAGAAAATAGTGCTACACACATCACCATAGTTTCGATTCACAAAAAAAACCATCATTACTTTCTGTTTAGTCGGGTGATACAAAACCTTTGCATGATAATTTTTCATTACCATATACTTAAAGAAATTTCTAATTCTAAAAAATATGTCTATTCCAAGACTCACAATATCTTTAAATCCGGGAATATCTATTTCCATTGATCTAGTGCCCATGTAGAACGGCTCTATAGAAACCTTCCCCTCATTTTTTAAGATTCCCTTTAAATACCCTAAAATACTTTTTAATTCTTTGTCGTTTAGTTTTAAATTTTTTTTCCTAAGATCGATTAAGATTTTACCTGCATTTTTATCTAACAAGTCTTCCAATTCTTTCGTGCTTTGTTTTTCATTTTCAAAAATAATTTTTGTACAAGAATCTTCTGCACAGGAAATTTGTTCATTGATTGCAGGTGTTTTTACCTCTTGCAAATTCTCTTCGCTTGTTTCTTCTATATTTAAGTTTCTATTTTCGTCTTGTGAAAAAATAAAAAGATTCAGTGATAAAAAAAATATAATGAGTATAATTTGAAAAGTATATTTTTGTAATTTCTTAAGCCACATTTTCTGTATAATTCATTACAAGATACATTAGAGTCTCTTTATCTGTCGGATTAGAATATTCGTGAGGAATATCTCCTCGAAAAAAAACAGAATCTTTTTCTTCTAATTCGACCACTTCTTCACCCAATCTAAGTCTCAGTTTTCCAGAAACAACTACAATATTTTCCGTAGTTCCTGTTTTGTGAGGATCAGCTACTTCTATCCCTCCGGGTTTCAAAGTGAGCTCATAAAATTCTGTATTTCGATTTCCTGTAAAAGGAAATAACGCTCTGCTGGAAAAAACCTTTGAATTAGAAAATAAGATCTTGGTATTTTCGTATTTCAGCAGGTGGATTCCTTCGTTACTTTTTTCTTTCAACAATTCAGAAAAAGGTACATTCAGACCATTGGCTATTTTCCATAAAACAGAAATAGTTGGTGTGCTTTTTCCTTGCTCGATTTGGGATAGCATGGCTCTACTTACGCCACACTTGGATGCGAGTTTATCCAAAGAAAGCCCTCTAGTATGTCGGAGGATTCGAAGGTTGTCTTTTACTATTTGAATAATGTGTTCCGGGTTTTCAGGAATAGAATTCTCCTCTGTTATTTCGGATTTATTTTTTCATGTATAATATACTTTTCCAATATATGAGAAATGAGTCAATTTATTTTTCAAGGCTGATGACGATTACGGGCAGAGATTTTGGAAGTTTTTCTAATTTTGGTAAAATATCTTTGATTTTGCCTCGAAAAATAAATTCATCCTCACAAGTTAAATTCAACCCAAGAAAGATTTCTCTTTTTGGAGGTAAATGTTTGGAGATTTCTTGAATTACTTTTTTATATCTATACGGTGTTTCGTAGAATATAATAGTGTGTTTTATGTTGAGAAGCTTTTTTATTTCCTGTGATCTTTTTTCGTTTTCTCTATTTAGAAATCCGACAAAAGTAAATGGAGATGATGAAAACCCGCAAATAGAAAGTGCAACCATTAAAGCCGATGCCCCGGGAATAGCAGAAATAGAAATATTTTTCTGAATAGCGTATTTGACAAATCTTTCGCCCGGGTCTTCCAAAGTAGGATTTCCTGAATCAGAAATCAGGCAAACACTTTTAGAGTTTTGAACTTTTTCTAACAAGCTAAACAATTCATCATCGGTTGAGTGCTCATTAAATAATTCAAATTTTTTTTCAATCCCGATTTGCTTTAAAAATTTAGAGGTCTCTTTGTATTCTTCACCAATTACAAATTCGCATTCGTTTAATTCTTGAACTGTTCTTGCAGATATATCCAAAGGATTTCCAATCGGAATTGAAACCAAAACTAATTTTTTTTTTGTCATTGAAATCGAGGTTGAATTAGAGAACCAATTTCTAAAAATTTCTCTTTATATTTTTGAATTCCTTTATCAATAAATATACCTTTTTTAGAATATTTTAATAATTCAAAATCATTTTCAGAATCTCCAAATGCAAGTGCAGGTGTATCTTTTAAAAATTTTTGAAGTGCCTTCACTTTGCCCTTTCCATAAGTATAAGGCTCAATTATTTCATCGGTGAAAATTCCATTCAGTATTTTAGAATTCATTCCAATAACATTTTCTTCTTCAATACCAAATTCACCAGCAATCTCTTGAATCACTACGGTAGGTGAGGCAGTAACTATAAATATATCTTTTTGTAATTTTTTAAAATATACAATTAGGTCTTTCATTTCTTTATATGGGCTAATAGTTTTGTCTTTATTCCACACTTCTCTTGCAAGGTTTCTTAATTCTTGTGGCGAATACCCGGAAAAAATAAATGAAGTCCATCTATAACCTTTCTCCAATCCTTGAACTTCAATAATTTTCTCATATTCACTAATTGTAAAATCTCTAAGTATCTTAGGAGAGTGAAATTTACTTTTCCATATCTCTTTGGCTTCGATTTCATTTGGTAGAAAATATTTAGAAAAATCTCCTTTAAATTTTGGCATACCAGAATACAAAATATATTCCATGACAGCTTCGCCGAAATCGTTTTTTATTAGTGTATTATCAAAGTCAAATGCGACTACTTCTTTGCCTTCACGAATAGAGGTCAGAAAATTATAAACTTCGTCTGTCCAATTTTTTTTTGGAAGCAAATACTATTCTTCTTTACTCGCAACTATAGGGTCAGTATTTTTTATGAGCATTGGTAGGTAATGCTCTGGATTTAAAACTACATTTAAATATTTCACTTCAAAGTGAAGATGAGGGCCTGTAGAGTGACCAGTGTTTCCAGAAAAAGCAATAATTTGTCCTTTCTTAACCTTTTCTCCTTCCTTTACAAGTAAAGTAGAGTTATGAGCGTACATACTTTGTAAATTATTTATCTCGTGTTGAATGGTGACTAAATTTCCGTAGTTTCCTGCATTGACTCTGGAATAAATAACTGTTCCGTCGGCAGCAGCTACAACTACAGATCCTTTTGAGCAGGCAATATCTAACCCACTGTGAAATATATTCCATCTCTTTCCGAGTTTCGACGTAATTCCGTAAATTTTTGATGAACTGACAGGCCAGATAAACTCTCTAAAGTCAGACACTACTATTTCCCTGCCTTTTCCACTAGATAAAAGTGACTTTAAATAGTCTTCACTATAAGGAAAAAATAGCTGCTGAAACTTGGGAAGAGAATCGGTTATTTTTATATCATTGATGAATTTTACCTCAATTTCTTCTGTTCCGATCTCTTTTAAAAATTTTTCGGTGCTTTGTTTTATTTCATTGATGGAAGCCCATCTCCCATGCTTGTCTCTATAGGTTTGGATGAACTCATTGTCTATCATGATTTCCTGTTTAGAACTATTTTTTCCAGAAAATGCAAGTAGATTCGCCAATATTAATAATGGCAAAAGTATGGCAGTTAATTTAATAATTTTCATCGTAATTTTAAGTAGTTTTCGCTTAGAATTTTTTAATGTAACATGGTTTGTGGATTATAGTGTTTTTGTCAAGGATTTTTTCGATTTTTAGTATTTTAATGTATTTCCCCATTTTATGGTATTTTTGCCCATTCATTGAGTTGCAAGAGCTGGCATCGCTTACAAATGGCGATTTCACTTAAGTAAATGAGCGTATATATTTCCATAAAATTATTTACATGAGCCTTTAATTAAAAAAATATTTAATGATCAAAAAAAAAAGAAGACAAAATTTTTAAAGATAGCTAGAATAGATGAAAAAAAGAAAAATCCGAGGCTTTTTATGAAAAGTAAGAGTATATGCAGTTTTTTGATAATCCTTTTCATTTCATTTTTTTCCATAAACCCGATAAGCTCTCAAGAAAAATGGCAGGTAATTTTTGGTTCTGAAGAATTTACAGGACTTGTGAAAAAGAATCTTCCAGAAGACCTCCCCGAAAAAGTTTTAGTAAATAAAGACGGTGATATTTATATTACCTCAACCAACAGCTTAAATAATGGCGACCCAAAGCCGAATACATTAGGAACGTGGATTGCAAAATTTAACAAAACAGGGAAGTTTTTATGGTGGAGAAGTCCTCACGAAAATTTTCAAGTATTTTCTCCATCTGTGGTAGCTTTAACCTCAGATGCTTCTATTGTTTCGGCAGGCAAATCTGCGTATGGCAGTTTAGGGTTAGATACTGACGGGATTGAGCTATTCAAATATGATAAAAACGGAAATAAAATTTTTCAAATATCAAGTGCATCCAAAGGTAAATTTTGTGATCGAGGATTATGCGCAAGATATAATGATATACCTTTATTTATGTTTGAAGGTGAAAATAAACATATTCAGGTAGTAACCTTACTTTCAGTTGAAGTGAAAGAACAAAAAGGTGATACGACCTATTTTAATTTAGTTCGAAAACCAGCTCTAATATCCTTTGATAGAAATGGGAAATACGTTTCTACAAAATTTCTCGATTTACCAGAAAATCCAGGTGTAAATCAATTTGCTACTTCTGCTAATGGAGGATTTTATTTTTTTCAGCATCAAAAAGAATGAGGGGTTGAATTAGTAATACGTTTTGATTCAAAAGCTAAAGAAACTCTAAGGAAAGAAGTTGCGATTGGCGGGAATCTTGTTGGAGCTTTGGCTGAGAAAAAAAATGGCGACATTATTTTATTTTTAACTTCCAGGGACTTAGATGAAAAAAATAATTCGAGTTTAATTCTTTTGAATTCAAAAGGTGAACAATACTTTGAAAAAAAATTTACTTTAAAATGCTTTATAACTAAGATTTTTGAAACAAAAGATTCCGGATTTATAATCACATCGAGTTCTGAAATTGGTGAAAATTTTTTCTATATAGAAAAATTGGATTCTAAAGGGAACTCGGTTTGGAAAAAAAACTATGGCAGTAAAAGATCCAATCTGGTTGATACTGCGCCGACAAGCGATGGTGGGGCAATTTTACTTTCATATACTAAAGATTTTGGAGCTTTGTATATTGATGCACTTATAGTCAAAGTAGATTCTAATGGAGAAAGTGGTCCAACTCCCAAAAGAATTCCCCCTAAGTAAAAAATTGATGCAATTTCAATTCGAACAACGGATACTTGCAGATTTTTTCTTTCAATGATTTTTTGTGTTTTTCTTTATAGGGGTTCTTTTCTTTTCGTCGGGCTTGTGTCGTTTTAGTCTATTGTAGCGGGTCGTTTTCTCTTGAGGTAAGCTCCCCGCAATCGTATCACCAGGTGGGAACTCCATTCTCGAAGAATCTGCTGAGGATTTATGTCCATTCGGCAAGGTCAAGCACCAATAAAAGAGTAAAAGAATCTGGTCTTCGTAGTACCAAGCCAATCCGCAAGAATCCCAAGCTCAATCCAATCCTCGTTATTTGGTAAAATTCTTCTTCTGCAAATTTTGTCCGAACTTCTTGGTAGCCTTTTCAACCCTCTCCATCTTCTCAAAGTCCCCAAAGAATCACGTTTCTGTATCTGTTCAGCAATGAGTGCAAATATTTTCATCTCGAAAACCAGTTGTTCTTCTATTGAACTCAACCATATATTTTGCTGGAACAAAAGCAAGCTCGATTAACGTTTCTGCATATTTTTGTGGGTTCATATTCTTCTTTTTAGCAAATTTTTCTGCTCTCATTTATAAGGTAAAAAAGTTTGCTTTAGAAAAAAAATTTTATCGTTTTTTTAGAATTTTTTCTTCAGTTTTACGTAAAAAGTCCTAAATCTGTATTGAATGCGTATTTTTTTTTAATCCCCAAAAAAGTGGAGTTCCCACATTTTCACACGAAAAGTGCAAAAACTGCACTAAAAGCGAAATTTCAAAAACTCTACAAAAGCTCAAAACCTCTATCTACAAGATAAATGTAATTAAAAAAAATCCTAGCTCCTCTATTTCAGTCCTCGGATTTCAGTCTTCAGTCCTCCGATTTGGAGCTCCCACATTTTTGCATAAAAGGTTCCAAATTGGTATAAAACATGCACTTTACTGAAAAGAGTGGTGATCCCACATTTTAGCACGAAAAGTTCTCTATTGGTATAAAACGTGAATATCTTCTTAAAGAAAAACTTCAACACCTAAGAAAAGAGAAAAAACACTGACAGTTTTTGAGTGAGAATAACCTGGAGCTTGTACATTGTCTTTGGAATATACAGAGTTTGCAATTGCCCAATCTGAACTTTTGGCTCCGGTCATTTTTTTGGGGAAAGCGTATTCTAATGCAAAATTAAATCTAAATGTCTCTGATCCAAGTCCAAGCCCTGTTGATAAATGGTGCTCGGTTGTGGTTCCAATCATAGGGTTGATTCCGTAAGGACTTAGAGGAGTTTTTCCATAATTGTAGCCCAATCTGAAAAAGTAAGATTTCTTGAATTCGTATTCCATTCCAAGTGCAAATACTGTTTGGTCTTTCCAGTTGATATTGAATTGAATAATATTGGTATCTACACCTAGGGGAGTTGGAATCAAAGGTCTTTCCAGAATAAATTTATTTGCACCAAACCCTTGCGACCATTGAATATATCTGATATCAAATGCAAATAAAAAATCTCCGGTTTTGTGTGAAATCCCGATTATATGTCTTGGCGGAAGAGACATTAGTTTTGATATATCTGTATATTGAACAGGGAAATTTCTATCAGAAGTATAGACTTCCATTCTTCCATCGAGGTGAGAAACATGACCTGAAATATAGGCGTAAGCTATCTTCGTATCAGGGGTGAGTTTGTAAGTTGTGCCGAATTTTCCTCCAAGCGAGTAAGAGATATTGCTTTGGTATCTAAATGTCCCGGGAAGTTCTATTGTATCCGTAGTATCAGTAAAAATTCTCTGAAACATCATTCTAGACACAATAAAGTCAATCCCACCTCCGATGGATAATTTTCCGAAATTCACGCCTATCGCTGGAGTGATTTTATTTGTAATGAATTTGAATGTAAGACTTTGGTGAATTTGTTTTTGTCTTCCTAAGATAGGGTCATTTGTTCCAAGAGTTTCGTTTAGAGTTTGACCATTTAAACTATTTTTGAGAATATCTCTGAACACTCCTCCACCTCCGGCTTGAGTGTAAAATGCAATTCCAAGTCCTATATTTCCTGTTATGGGAGAGATGTATCCTATGTAGGGAAGAGGGGCGATCGGGTGGGACTCGATTCGATTGGAAAAAGAAAAATCTGGATTAGGTGAATTTAATTTATCTTCATATCTTAGATTGGCAAAATGAAATGCAGAGCCTGCTTCAAATTTTTTAGATTTTAAATCGCCAAGGTGAGATGGATTGGATTCTAAATCCATTACACTTCCACCGACTGCAAGATTTGCACCACCCATTCCTGCTTGTTTGGCTCCAAAACTAGTTTGGAATAAGCCATTGAAAGAAAATATTTCATTTACAGATAGAAACCATAAGGACAAAAAAAATACCGAATAGATAGTGATTTTACGGAAAAGTAATAGCATAATTCAGGATTTTGAGACTCATTATCATAGGCAATGAAAAAATATAGAATGGACTGATTTTTTTTAAGATATAAGATTTGAATATTGGGAAATCGAATTTTTCTGGAATTTTGCTTAAAAATAACCCTGCATTTAATGAAATTGCAAGAAAGTTAGAAATTTTTTATGAGTTTTCAAAAAAAATTGATTCCGGTTGAAAAAAAATTTTGCATATATTGTTATAGAAATAGGAAATGAAAAAAAATTGGAATCAAAATGAGAGGAAAAAAATGAAAGAGTTAAGGATTGGTTTTTTATTAGGTTTACTTGCAACAGTATTTTTATTTTCAGTTTGCAAAAAGCCAAATGACGGGATGAATACTTCTACGGATAAAAAGGACAATGTTCTTTCTGCAGTAGTAGTGTTTAGTATTGGGGAATCTAAAATTCTGCACGCAGATTCAACCGAAGAAAAGGCAAATTTGGGTTCAACCTTAAGACCCGGTGATAAAGTTTTGACCGGAGATAAGGCAAAAGTAGATATCCAGATCGGAGACGGATCGGTTGTTAGACTTGCGGCAAAGACTACGATGGATTTTAACAAATTGATGTTAAATGATAATGGAACTGCGGACACTCAGATGGCTTTAGTGTCAGGAAAAGTCTTTGCAAAGGTGCAGAAAGCTCAAAAGAATGATAATTTTAGTGTAGTTACTCCAACCGCAATCGCTGGTGTGAGAGGAACTTCTTTTATTATGGAAAATGGTAAAGACAATAAAGCAACTGTAAAAGTGATAGACGGCTCTGTGGCTCTTGCTCCAAGAGTGCCTGCTTTAGACAACTTACCTTCTTATGAAATAGACAAAAATGCAGAATTGAAAAAATTGAGAGATCAACTTTCTGAAAAAGAAGTGGTAATAGAAAAAGACCAATCTTCTTCTATCCAATCTGACAATAAGTCTCTTGGGAAGAAGTTAGACGATAACTCTATTTCTACAACTATAAGCACAGTTGAAAAAACAAATCTGAAAGTTGTAAAATCAGATGCTACAAAAAGTGAGGAGATGGAATTAAAGACTGTAGTAACAGTTGATCCTAAACTTGCCAATCAAATGGTTAAATTGAACGAAGAGTCCGGAAGTAAATTGGATGAAACGAAAGCTGCTCAAAATGAGCAAGAAAGGAGAAAAATTGAAGAGGAACTTAGTCGTCGTCAAGAGAGCGAGAAAAAGAAATTTACCGATTCAATCATTCAAACTCCTAAAAAATTTGAAACAAAGAAAGACATAGTGAGATACTATGAAAGAATTGAGAAAATTGTATTGGAAGATGGAAAGACCGAAATCATCGGTGCGATTATCAACCAAGAAGGGAACGTAATGTATGTTCACACAGAAAATGGTATCAAGCAGGTAAATCAAAACGATGTGAAAGAAGTTATTTACGACTTACAAAACAAAACAAAATTGTAATCTGTAACCTTTTTTGAATACCCGGTTTTTTTTAAAGAAGCCGGGTTTTTTTATGTACAACACTTCCTGCAAAAGCCATAGAATAGAATTTTAAAGTATGAAAATTTTTACTCTAAAATTGTTTTTAATTGCAACTTTATATTAGTTTTATTCTCATACCTTATAATATGTTTTTAGAAGATTCCTATAGCACTCCGGTAGATACACCCACTGATTGGCAAGACTATTTATTTTTACGCTCCAGATGGTGGTTGTATTCTCGTTTTGTAAAAGTTGTGTTTGCATGTAGAAAATTAATCGATCAAGATCAATTCAATAATGAAAACTGGGCAAAGACTTCTCGTGATATTCTTAGTGCTGTAGAAGCCGTAGGGGGTAGGCTAAATGTAACAGGAATTGACAATCTGAGAAAAGCCGAGGGACCTTTGGTGATTGTAGCTAATCATATTAGTGCACTTGAAACTTTTATCCTTCCTAGTATTGTAACTCCAATTAAGCCGGTAACTTTTGTGGTAAAAGAAAAATTGATGCGAGGAATTTTTTTTGGGAAAGTTATGAAGTCTAGAGATCCGGTAGTAGTGGGTAGAAAAAACGCTAGAGAGGACATGGAAGTAGTAATGCGAGAAGGAACAAGAATTTTAACTGAAGGCAAATCTATTATTTTATTTCCTGAAGGGACAAGACAAAAAGAATTTCTTCCTGAAAATTTTAATACTCTGGGTGTTAAGTTAGCAAAAAGGGCAGGAGTTGGAATTATTCCTATTGCATTGAAAACTGATTTTTGGAGTAACGGCAGATTCCTAAAAGGTTTTGGACCGTTGAATAGAAAATTGCCTATTCATATCGAGATAGGTGAATCTTTAAAGATTGATAAAAATGAAAAGGAAGTGCAGAATCAAATCTTGAATTTTATAGATTCACGATTTTCCAAATGGAAAAAAGAAGAAATTAAAGGGAATGGATAAAATTCAGAATTTTTCTATCTCTGGATGAATTTTCTGAAAGTACAATTTCAGAGTGGTTGCAATCTTCGAGGGTATAGGCTTTGCATTTTCTGATTTTTTTTACCATTGATTCCATAGAGGCTAAAGGCAAAACATCATCTCCTTTTTTTAGGTTGAATTTCCCTGCTCTTAAAATTAGAACGGGGCATTTGATTTTTTCATAAGGAATTTGATTCATTTCTTTTAGCTTTTGTATAAATCGACGAGGGTCGTGTAAGAAATTTTTAATTATCATAGAAGGTTTTAAAGATCCTGCCATTGAATTTAATTCTGATTCTATATTTTCCGGTCTGAGGTTATTTCTTACCCCCCCACCTTTTCTTGCATCTAATTCATAGCTAAATACATCGTCCATTGTAGGGTTCCATTTTTTGAGTAACCCAATAGATTTAATTTGTTCTATATAATCTTTCGTAGAAGAAAATTTTTGCCCGAGTCTCGAAAGAGACGGACGAATTGCAGAGAGAGCTTTAATTTTTTGCCATACATTCAGAATTCCACCTCCATCTAAAAGTATCAGCCCTTTAAAATATTCCGGGTGTTTTGCTACTGTGTGAATGGAGATGAAACAACCGAGGCTGTGACCTATGAGTACGATATTTCTTAAATTTAGTTTATCTATAATTGCAATTATATCTTTTACATGAGTATCAATCCCATAGGGCCCGTAAGGTCTGTCGGATCTCCCTCTTCCTCTTAGATCAGGAGCATAGATGTGCATTTTATTTTTGTGAAGAAAATCTGCAATCAATTGAAACGATTTGTGGTTGGCTGTAATTCCATGGATGCAAAATACGGTGTCTTTCGATCCAGGCCATTCTCCAAGGTGGATATTAATTTCATTGACTTCTATATCGGTTTGTCTATAATCTGGTTGAATTAGGTCTTTTACTTTTTTAAAAGATTTGTAATAGAATTTTAGAATTTGGTTTAGATACTTTTTCATTATAATAAGTATCGTCAGTTTTTAATTTTTGGTAAAAGAGTTTGTGATAAGGCTACTTATTGTATTCGTAACCATTTTATTTTCGCGTTCTGTTCCTATCGTGATACGGATATAGTCTTTTGAAATTCCATCAGAAAAGTATCTGATTAAGATACCACTTTTTGTCAAACTGTCAAAGATTTCTTTTGCGGAGAGACCTTTTGGAGGTTTTGCGAATAGAAAGTTTGTATCACTTTTTGGAATTTCAAAACCAAGCTCGATGAGTTTGGCTCTCACTTTTTCTCTTTCTATAATAACTTTTTTTCTGTTTTGTAAAAAGTATTTTTGATCAATTTGGGCAGCGAGGGCAATGTACTGCTCGAGCATCCCTACATTATAAGAGTCTTTGAGTTTTTCTAATAAACGTATTGAGTTTTCGTTCCCCGCAAGGTAGCCGACTCGAATTCCAGTAAGAGAATAGGACTTTGAGTACGTTCTAGATACGATTAGATTTTCGTGATTGTTAATTTCTGAAATTAAGCTAGAACCGAATGGAGAAAAATCAATGTAGGCTTCGTCTGAAAGCACAACCCCTGAAAAATTTTTTATAAGGTTGATTAGCTTTTCTTTTTCTTCCAGAATTCCTGTAGGTGCATTCGGGTGAGCAAAAGTCAAAAGCTCTCCCTTGGATTTTTGGAGGTTTAGAAAATCAAAGTGCAGGTTTTGTAAGAGTGGAATTTTTTTTATATTTACACTATTCATCTGAATATCAGCTAAGACGGGGTATAAAGAATAGGTCGGGTAGGGCATCACTACAGTAGAGTTTTTTCCGAGGACTCCCTTAAAAAGTAAAGCCAAGCCTTCGTCGGAGCCATTGGTAACTAAGATTTGGGATTCTTGTAATTTGTAATGGCGTGCTATTTCTTTTCGTAAGTCTTTTGAATTTGGATTTGGGTATCTTTTTAGAAGTTGATTTTTTATTATTCTGTCTATTTCTTTTCTAATTGTCGGTGAAGGTGGATAGGGATTTTCATTTGTATTGAGTTTAATAATCTTATCTTCCGGGTTAGGCTGAATTCCCGGGGTGTAGGCTTTTAATTTATAAAGTTCTTTTCTAAAATATTTTCTCAAAGTCTGTTTAGAGCGTTTATCATTGCAACTGCAGATGCTTCAATGATATCTGTAGAGCTTCCTTTTCCTACAACAAATTTACCATCGTGCTTGAGAGTTACGGACGCTTCAGCCAAAGCATCGTGTCCCTCTGTAACCGGTGAAATTAAAAGTTTGTGCAAATTGGATTGTCTTCCGGTTGCCTTCTCTATAGCTTTGTAAATTGCATCTACAGGCCCGTTTCCTGTTGAAGACTCTTCTACAACCATACTGTCTATCTTCATCTGAATGGTAGCGGTAGGCACTGTTTTACTTCCGGTAGTGATATGAAAATACGTTAGTTGGTATCTGTCTGATTTTGACTTTCTGGATTCATCCGTAAATAGAGCGAGCACATCTTCGTCAAAAATTTCTTTTTTCTTGTCTGCTATTTCTAAAAATCTTGTATATGCTGCGTCTAACTCTTCTTGAGTAGGAGAAAATCCTAATCGAATAATTCTGTCTTTAAATCCGGCTCTACCGGAGTGCCTTCCAAGTACCATTCTGTTGGATTCAAGTCCTATGGACTGTGGAGTCATGATCTCATAAGTCTCTCTGTGTTTAATCACACCATCTTGGTGGATTCCTGACTCGTGGGCAAAAGCATTCCCTCCCACTATTGCCTTGTTTGGCTGTACCACCATTCCTGTAATTGTTTTCACAAGGTGAGATGCGCGAGAAATTAGAGTTGTATCAATATTTGTCGTGATAGAATAAAAATCTTTTCTTGTTCTTAGAGCCATCACTACTTCTTCCATTGCAGTGTTTCCTGCTCTTTCTCCAATCCCATTGATTGTACATTCTACTTGTCTGACACCATTTTTTACCGCAGAAAGTGAATTTGCGGTAGCAAGCCCCAAGTCATTGTGGCAGTGTGCCGAGAAAATAACTTTTTCAGCACCTTTTACATTTTTGATAAGAAAGGCGAACAACTCTCCATATTTTTCAGGAGTGGCGTAACCTACAGTATCAGGTACGTTTATTGTGGTTGCTCCAGCTTCGATAACTGCTTCACAGATTTCTCTCAGGAATTCGGATTCAGAGCGTGTTCCATCCTCTGGAGAAAACTCTACATCTTCTACAAAATCTCTTGCAATTTTTACGGCTTCTTTTGCCATTTCTAAAACTTCTGACGGAGATTTCCCTAATTTATGTTTCATGTGAATTGGAGAGGAGGCTAAAAAAGTATGGATTCTTTTTTTCTTCGCATTCTTTAAAGCATGAAATGCGCTTTCTATATCTCCTCTAGTGGCTCTTGCAAGTCCTACGATAATAGGACCCTCTACCTCGCGGGCAATTCTTTCAACTGCTTTAAATTGAACAGGTGAAGAAACAGGAAAACCAGCTTCAATACAATCAACTTTCATCTTGGCAAGAAGATGAGCGATTTCTAATTTTTCGTCTTCGCTCATTGCCGCACCGGGGCACTGTTCGCCATCTCGGAGGGTAGTGTCAAAAATTCTTACATGCTCTGTTGGATTATTTTCTTCAATCACTGATTTTCTCCTCGATGTTATTTTGGTCTAATTTTCAACCTCAAGTCAAATTTTTTATATTTTCATTTGGAGACAACTCAGATTTCATGAAAATCAAATGAAAAGCGTTTTACGATTCAAAATAAAAAAGCCACAGAATTGGTCTGTGGCTTTTTCGATTTGAAAACTATAGGAAATTTTATTTGGGAATTTTTTCTGTATAGTTACCCGAAAAGTCAACTACGCAATAATTTTCATAATGAGTGTGTTTTCCGCAAGCAACTCCCATTTTTCGGTATTTAGGGTTGAATAGGTTTACTCGTAAGTCTCTTTTAGGAAAACCATCAGAAAGAATAAAAAGCGCTACTACTCCTTTTGCAGTGAGTGCCCCATAAGCAATGTTTTCACCGAGGGGTTCTTTCCAAGTTCCGTATCTGGACATTCTTTGGTCAGGAGTGCTTCCGTCTGATCCAGTGAAACTAATCGCCGGGTTACTGCCTTGGTCTTCAACGTGCTCTTTTGCACCTTTTGAAAGCCCTTTGGCTACAGTCATTGCAATCGTGGGTCTGGAAGACTTCAAATAGCGAATAGCATCGTCTAAAGCAGACACGCCTTCTCTTGTCAGGTATTTGTATTCACCCGGCAGCTCTAACATTTTTCCTTTAAAATGTGGTCGCATTTCCTCCAATACAGAGATAAAAGCGTTAGGATTCATCCTTGCGAGGTTGATTTGCTCTACGATCTGTTTTTCGATTTCAGTCAGATATTCGCCTCCGATTACTTGTGCTTCAAGATTTGAATTTTGAAATACAGTTTTTTCCTTTTTGAGTTCAAATTTTGGGGAAAATCCCGGCAAAATTGCAAGTGCAGAGATTATAGAAATGCTAAATAGTTTTTTCAATGTATTACTCCTGAAATTTATTTACAATTAGCCTAATGTTACATAAATCCAAAATGACTGCAAGTCTTTTTTTTTCGTATTTTTAGTGATTTTAAGCTAAATCGGGTAACAATTGTATAATGGAGGCTCTATTTTTTTGGTTTAATTTACAAAATGGAATTTGTTGGCGAGGTAGTAACCTAATCCGCCGAATACAAGGCTGAAAAAATTATTCATAAAAATATTTAAAACTGCAAGTCCAATTTCTTGATTTTTTAGAAATTGGATAGTTTCAAAAGAAAATGTAGAAAAAGTAGTAAATGCTCCCAAAAAGCCTACAGCGAAAAACAATCGAAATGGATCTGTGGAGCTTGTTTTAGAAAGTATTGTAAATAGGAAAAGCATTGTAAACGAGCCGAGTGTATTTACAAATAGAGTGCCATAAGGAAAAGAAGGAAATTTTGCTACTATAATAAAATTCAAAAAGTATCTGGAAATCGAGCCTAAAGCCCCTCCGATTGCGATATAGAAGTATTTCATGACTAACTCTCAGCAAAAATATTTTTTGACATTTTTATAATTGGTGCACCTGCAAAAAGTCTTTCTTGAAAATATGTACGCTAAAATACTTAAGATAAGTCGCTATTTACTATAGAACCCAGCTCTTTCTTAGATTATTTGCAAGGGCTGGGCAGTAGCGTCATAATTAGAAAAAATTTATTTTAAATCATTTTGTGCATTAGCGGAATGTAAACAAAAAAAAATCTCTAAAAATAGTTTTGATTTATTGTGGGAGTTATGAGAGTAACCCCGACAAATAGCCGGGGTTAAAAATTTGTATCTATTCTTTCATTTTGCCTGAAAAAATAGTTTTATTTTCAGGGCCTTCGACTTTTAAAATTCCGAGCGAGCCTTTGTTGAATGCACGGAAAATAGAATGGTCAACTAATACATAGTTACCAGGAACGTCAACTTTGAAATCAACTATTGCAGATCCACCGGCAGGAATTAGAGTAGTTTGAACATTTTTCTGATTTTTTTCTGTTCCACCCTCTGTATAAACATGGTCAAAAATTTCACCGATTACGTGAAATGAAGACACTAAGTTCGGTCCACCATTCCCAAGAAACAAACGAACTTTTTCTCCTACTTTTGCAGTAATTGCCTTGTCTCCCACAAGAGAGCCAACAGAGCCATTAAACACCACATAGTCAGGAGTCTCAGTCAGTGCCTTATCAAGGCTGAATGGTTGAAGTCCTTTATCTCCGTATTTGCCTTTTGTATAGAATTCACTTTGGAGAACATAGTATTCTTTATCAACATGAGGTAGTCCGGCCGCAGGCTCTACTAAGATTAGTCCGTACATGCCATTTGCAATGTGCAGTCCTACAGGAGCTGTAGCACAGTGGTAGATATAAAGTCCAGGGTTTATCGCCTTGAAAGAAAAACGAGAATTTTGTCCAGGAAGGGTCAAAGTAGCTGCAGCTCCTCCACCGGGTCCTGTCACAGCGTGTAGGTCAATATTGTGAGGTACTTTGCTATCGCTTGCATTTTTCAATACAAAGTCAACTAAATCGCCTTCTCTTACTCTCATAAATGGTCCGGGTACAGTTCCACCGAAAGTCCAGAAAGTATATTCAACACCATCAGAAAGTTTACCTACCAGTTCTTTTGTCTCTAGTTCTATAGTAACTTTTGCAGGTACTCTTCTTTTAATTGGAGGAGGAACATTGGGTGCAGTTGTAAGCACTGCTTTTTCTTCCGCCATCTTTCCACTACAATTCGTAAGGATAGTTAAAGAAATTCCAAAAGTGAATAGAATTCCCAATCTCCCTAGAATAAATAATTTTTGCTTCATAACAAATTCTCCTTATTTTTATGGAATTTTTCCATAAATCTATATATACTATCCATCTCCAGAATTCAGGTATTTTTATAAAAGAAAAATTTAGTTTTTGTATCAATTTGTGAATTGGCTGCAAGAAATTATTTCTTTTTTCTGTAAAAATATTTGAGTGTAGATTCTAGAATTTGTATTGGATACTTTTCGATCGGCTAAGCGAAAAAACCTTAAATTCATTAGGATTTAGAAGATGAAAGATATAGTTTGGAGTTATTATAAAAAAAAATTCAATCATTTTACCATATAGAATTAGATAAAATTTGCAGTGAGTTTAGTCGATATGATAAATATCATACTCACTCTTGGAATAAAAAAAAGAAAACCCTCTGAACTTTTCAGAACAGAGGTTTATTTTTTCTAATGAGTTTTTTACTAAAACTACTTAAAGAACTTCAATAAAAAACCGCCTTGGTGCACAAAGAATTCTGCAAATACTAGGCTTGTGATCGCCATTAGTTTTATCAGAATATTTATGGAAGGACCGGAAGTATCTTTCAACGGGTCACCTACAGTATCTCCTACAACGGCAGCCTTATGTTTTTCGGAACCTTTCCCACCGGCTTGAGACTCAATGTATTTCTTGGCGTTGTCCCAGCCTCCACCGGAGTTTGCGCTGGAAATTGCCATCACCACTCCACTCACAAGAGAGCCTGCGAGTAGTCCTGCAAGAGTTGGAACTCCAAACAAAAATCCAACTAAGATAGGAGTGAGTAAAATCAGTAGCCCGGGAGGAATCATTTCTCTTAGAGCCGCTGCGGTAGAAATATCAACACACCTTTTGTAGTCCGGCTTGGATTTTCTTTCCATGAGTCCGGGAATTTCTTTGAATTGTCGTCTCACTTCCTTTACCATATCGAGTGCGGCTTTCCCGACTGATTTCATAGTCATTGCAGAGAAAATAAAAGGAAGCATGGCCCCAAGTAAAAGCCCTCCATAAACCCAAGGGTCAAGTAAGTCAATATTACTCTGTGCAGGGTTACTTACCTTGGCTCTTGTTATAAACGCTGCAAATAATGCAAGCGAGGTCAAGGCTGCCGATCCGATTGCAAAACCTTTACCGATTGCTGCTGTAGTGTTTCCGGCAGCGTCTAACGTATCTGTTCTTTGTCTTACTTCTTTTCCAAGCTCAGCCATTTCAGCTATACCTCCTGCGTTATCCGAAACAGGTCCATAAGCGTCGATAGTCAGTCCGATTGCAATTGTTGAAATCATGCCGAGTGCTGCGATTGCAATTCCATACATTCCTGCAAGTACACTTGAAATTACGATTGTGATTACAAGTAGTATAACAGGGAATACGGAGCTTTCGTATCCGAGTGCAAGCCCGTAAATAATATTGGTTGCAGCTCCTGTTTCGCAAGATTCTGCTACATCTCTAACTGGTTTGTAGGAGTGAGAAGTGTAGTATTCTGTTATGATTCCTATAAACATCCCTGCAAAAAGTCCAATCACAAGAGAAATATAAACACTCCACTTAGTAATATTTTTTCCAAGAATTTCAAAAGAGTCAACCATGAACATATCTGTAATAAAATACATTACGACTGCCATTAAAATTGTAGAAATCCAAAGTTGTTTTTTTAGAACAGATTCTACATTCCCACCTTCTTTTACTTTGGCAAAAAATGTAGTGATTAAGGAAACTGGGATTCCGAATGCAGAAATAAGAACAGGGTAGAGTAATGCGTTCATGTTTCCGCTAAGTGCAGTAGCTGTTGCTCCAATTACAAGTGCTGCACAGGTCGCCTCTGCACAAGAGCCGAAAAGGTCTGCACCCATTCCCGCAATGTCTCCTACGTTATCTCCTACATTATCTGCAATCGTTGCAGGGTTTCTCGGATCGTCTTCAGGGATTCCTTTTTCAACCTTGCCTACAAGGTCAGCACCAACATCGGCTGCCTTGGTGTAAATTCCCCCTCCCACTCTACCAAAAAGAGCAACTGAAGAACCACCGAGTCCAAATCCTGCAAGCGCTTCCATTAAAATATGTTTTTCTACTTCAGAGTGTAGTCCAGTAAATAACAAAAAGACTGCAATCAATCCGAGTATGGCAAGACCTACAAGCCCAAATCCCATAACTGCACCAGAGTCAAACGCAACTCTGAATGCGCCTGTGATATTGGTTTTGGCTGCTTGTGCCGTTCTTACATTTCCCTTGGTAGCAATTTTCATTCCGATAAATCCAGAGATGCAGGATATGATAGCACCTGTAACAAATGCTAACGAGGTGTGGATACCTTCGTTGAATGGAGTTGCTGGATTATCTAAAAGTAAAACGATTAGAATAGCCATAAATGCGATAAAAATACTAATTACCTTGTATTCACGGATTAAAAATGCCATTGCTCCGTCAGCTATGGCAGAAGAAATTTCCACGAGTCTGTCGTTTTGCTCTTTGGAGCCGCCTTCGATTTTTATTTTTACGACTTTTATCGCAAAATAAACGGCAACGATTAGGGATAAAACAGACATCCCTATGATTATATATGCAGATTGCATTTAGTTAACCTCTTAAATTTTGGGGACAAATTGGAAAAACTACTAAATACTCTTGAAAAATTTTTAGAAACCCTGAAAAATTCTCGCAAATACCTGAATTTTAATGAAAAAATTTTAGCTTTTTATTTTCATCCCGCGAATTGTACAAATATGCAGAATATTCAAAGGAATCTGCGATTTACAGTCAAGAAAAAAACTAAAATTTTAAAAAAACTTCTCTAAATTTTTCTAAAAGTTAAATTTTGATTCCACCTGAGGCTTCTATTACTACACCCGTAATTAAATCATTTTCGACTATAAATTCTGCAGTTTTAGAAATTTCATCCGGCTCTCCCAGCCTTCCTATTGGGATTAGAGACTTCCATTTTTCCAAGGCTTCCGGTTTCATGTCTTTCATAACCATGTCTGTAGCAATAAAACCGGGTGCAATTGCAGCTACTCTGATCTTGTACTTTGATAATTCTTGTGCCCAAAGTTTTGCTAAGACTGCGACACCTGCCTTTGCTGCGGAATAATTGGTTTGACCAGGGTTTCCGTGCATGGCAACAGATGAAATAGGGATAATTACCCCACCTTTTTTAGAGTTAATCATCTGAATTGCTGCTTCTCTTCCTGTTAAAAATACCCCGGTAAGATTCACATCAATTACAGATTGCCATTGTTCGAGTGACATTTTTCCTTTTACATTGCCTGTTTCTTTGTCCACACGGACGAGTAAGCCGTCTCTTAGGATGCCTGCATTCAATACGGCTACATCCAGCGAGCCAAATTTGTCAACACTACCTTTCATTAAATTTTCTACATCGGTTTCTTTGGAAACGTTTGAAACTACTCCAAAAGCTGTCCCGCCTAACGCCTCAATTTCCTTGACAGTTTGAGTAACCGCTTCTTCTCGAATATCTGTGATGATTACTTTTGCGCCTTTTTTTGCAAAATTTATCGCCATAGATTTTCCAAGTCCCCCGGCAGATCCTGTAACTACTACTACTTTATTTTGAATTTCCATTGAGTGCCTGTACCTCTTTACTTCTTATTGAAATATAATTTTCCGAGAATGGGATTTCTACCCTAGCGATAGTTTTGTCTTTACCTGTAATTATCCTAAATAGGTTAGGGTCAATATTTTCATTTTTTAGTAAGATCATTATGAGTGCGATTCCGAGTCCTGCACCTTCCGTATTGTCCATATTGTCCATATAAAACTCTGCAATATCGTTGTATCCCATTGCTTTTCGCATTTTTTCACGCATTCTCGATTCTTCTTGTTTCAATACAGGAGTGTTATTTATTACTTCTACATACAACCCTTCGCTGTGGTAACTAAAGTTCAGCATAACATAGACCCCGCGAGAAAGACACCTTTTTCCATACTCATTTGCCATAGCGTCTGAAAATTTTTGCTTATATAGCTCGAGACCCTTGCTGTATTCTATTTCATTAGTTATATCCAAGCCCTGATCCTCAAAAAAAATCCTTTTTTGGTTCGCTTTTACGCCGTTTATCGCCATTTCCTTGGTGATAGTGTACAACATATCGATAAATCTTTGTTGGTTGAACTTGGCTAGAATGTCTGTAATTATTTTAAGTACATATTTTTCGAGTTGGGAATTGATCTTGGAGGATTTTACGGTAATTTTATCACTCGAATTTATATGCTCAGTGATTTCTGAATTTAAGTCTGTGAAGCTTTTTGCCATATTTACCGTTTAAGAAAAGTCTTACATGCTATATTTTCTAAATTCCTGAATGCGTAAAGAAGTTTCTTATACTTTAAATTTGATTTTTTTTATCAATCCGGAATTTCTATGATAATTTTTTGTAAACCTATTGACATAAGAAAGGACTTTTTTTCTTATTTTGATTATATTAAAAAGAGGATTTTGCTATGAAGTCGAAAAAGTCAGTATTTGGAGCCAATTGGAAAATTTTTGCAGGGATTGGAGCGGTTTTACTGCTTATTCTTATTTATTTTACTTTTTCAGATTCAGATTTTACTGGAAGCAAGGTAAAATCTAAGAAAAATATGATGTCTAAAACCTCCGATCCGACTAAAAAAGGTACCGGTAGTGATAATTTAGGTGGAACTGAATACAGTGAAGTAATGGAAGACGATGGGGCCACTCCTGAAATTTTATTGGATCATTATAAAGAATGGGCAAAATACCCTCCAAATTCCAGACCTCTTGCGATTGAAAACTATGATTTAGTGTATCCTTTTAAAGTAGATAATTCCCCGACTATAATGTTTGATTCTCCTTCTGCCAAAGAGCCAAACGGATACAGGTGTTTAATGCAACCTAGAACTTGGGCAGCAATCGGTGGACAAGAAATGTTTATTACTCTTGAATGTAGGGACTCTACAAGCACCCCCGTGAAAATTCAAGTAGAAAGCTATAATGTGTTCAAAGAATGGGAAGGAAAGCAGTACCCCACCCACAGCCCTGACGTAAACGACGACGGTAGAGATGGAGATGATGTAGCCAAGGACAACATTTTTACCTTTAGATGGAGACCCATGCAGGCAGACTGGGGGCAGATGTCTTTGGAAACAAATATCCTTTACGGTAGAGAAAGCAAAAAGGCAAAAGTATCTGCGAGCTTTTATTCATCACCAAATAAACCTGCACAGTTTTCTAACTTTTTTAGAGATATGGTCATTGACGGTAGTTTAGTGATTAAGGCAGAGATTAAAGTGGTAAAGCCCGGTAATTACCACTTAGAAGCTAACCTAAAAGAAGCCGAAGGCGGAAACTATGTAGCTTACGCCACTTATGACGGACAGTTGAAAGGAGGCACAAACGAGGTTGATTTTTTATTTTTCGGTAAAGTGTTAAGAGACAAGGGTTACGACGGTCCTTATATTTTTACTGCGGGCAGAGGACATAGAGTCAATTTGCCAATAGATCCTGCGTGGTTTACCCAAGGAGAAGAGGGTTTACGGAAAATCCAAGCCGCAAAAACTACAGAGCCAGACAGAGAGCTTGTAGTCCCTTATACAGAAGAATACAAAACCAAAGCCTACACTATTTCGAGTTTCTCCAAAGCAGAATGGCAAAGTGAAGAGAAAACTAAAAGAATCCAAGAATTACAAAATTTGAACAAATAATCCCACTCTCTCCGCTCTTAGATTGTGAGCTTAAAGCTTACTGTCTAAGAGCTAAAGCTATACACAAGAATCTACTATGTATAGGTATAGTGTTTATGGAAATGTAACTAATAATTTTTGTAGCGAATAATTCAAGAAGTTTTCCTCGAATGAGAATATTTTGATTACGAATGGGAATGTGGAAATCTTATTTTTATAAGAAAATTCCAACTATTGAAGAAAAATTTCATACATGAGCCAGAAAATTCAATTGTAAATATTTGAACCATGATGTCAAATAATGAACTTTTTTAAAAAAGATGGTGTCTGAGAAATATATAGTCCCTCGGAAAAGTGAAATAGAGTCTTGAAGAAATTTAGAAAAAATTCAAAACTGCATGTATCGTTCCGTAAAAAAATATTTTTTATTATTTTACTGTTTTTCTTTCAGGATTGTCAAATCTTCAAACTCCCGAAAATTAGTCGAGAAGCAGAAATACTCGCATTAATGTCTTCAATTCTAAATTCAGTACATACTGTAGCCAAGCCGGTATTTAGTCCAAGTGCAGGGCATTACTCTTCTCCAAAAAATATCACAATAACTACAACTACGCAGGGCGCTTCAATCTATTTTACAACTGATGGTAGAACTCCAACAAAAGAGTCAAATTTGTACACTTCTCCAATCCCTATATGGAGTATCGCCGGAAAGTCAATTCAAGCCATCGCAATTAAATCAGGTTCAAAAGATAGCGAAATATTAAGAGGGGTTTTCAGCTATCCTCCATTGAGAACAGTGCAAGCCCACTCCTCTACATTTTCAAATTCACTACCAATGCCATATTGGAGCTCTATTACTTTACAAACTACTACCAATACTGCAATGCATTTAACGTATTCTAATGGAAATAGTCAAAACTTTATGAAAACAAATCCCTATTACGTTCGTTGCGTGGCAGATCCTTAGACAGTACCTAAGTTTACAGATTTTGCACTAATAGCGAAATTCGCCGAAATAGTTGGAGTTCCCACATTTTTACACAAAAAGTGCAGATTTTGCACTAAAAGCGTAATTCGCCGAAATAGTTGGAGTTCCCACATTTTGCACAAAAAGTGCAGATTTTGCACTAAAAGCGTTTTGCCGGAGTAGTTGGAGTTCCTACATTTTGCACAAAAGTGCAGATTTTGCACTAAAAGCATAATTCACAGAAATAGTTGGAGTTCCCACATTTTTGCACAAAAAGTGCAGATTTTGCACTAAAAGCGAAATACTAAAAATAATTCGAAAAATCAAAACCTATAACGAAAAGAAAAATCTATTGAAAAAAGATTTCCAACTCTGTACAAAAATTCAGCTGAAGAATGGATTTAGTGCCTGAAATTGATAGATAAGATCAAAACAAGAAAAAAATGTTTGATGGATTTATATAATAAAGGTATAAATAATATACCATAAGATTTGAATAAGATTGGGCAAAAAGCAAAATCAATAAAGAAAAACATGGACGAATTTAGAAATTTTTATTATAGTTGCGTAAAAATTGATACCTTTATTTTCGAATAAAAGCAAGAAGTGTGTATGAGGAAGAAAAGTAAATGCTTTTTGAGCATATCGAAATTTTTTATAATAGATAAAGAGCCCATTCGTTTTTGGGGTTTAAAATTTCTTATGAATTTGAGAAAATTGTATAAATTGTGTCAACCAAAACGTCACTAGGTTTTATTTTATAAAATAATATTGGTATAGAATGAAGATCGCAGTGATTTCAGACATACACATCGGGGATGAAAAATTCGAGAAGAATCTTTCGGGCTTTGAAGAATTTTTAGACTATCTCGAGCGTAATTTCGATGAGATAGTTTTACTCGGAGACATCATCGAAACCTACTGGTGCGTTTTTCCCTGGCAGACCGCAAAGATTTACAAAAGAAATTTAGAAAAATATAATCGGATTACGAAACGGTTTTCGGAAAATCCCTATATATTTCTTTCCGGAAATCATGACAATATCGCCTATCGCAAATGGAAAATTCCTTATCGATATTCCAAAGAAATTGATGGAATGAAAATTTTATTTACCCACGGGCATGAATTGGATACAGTTTATAGGAATTATTTTACTGTCAAATTTGTGGAGCTTTTCATGTGGGCAGGCTACAGGCTGAAAAAAATGGGCTTTCCGTTTTTGTATGATTACGGCTATAAAGTCGATCACAAAAACAATGTGGAAAATGGAGGAATCCAGTATACCCTCGCGGCGAAAAAATATATTGTAGAAGAAAAATTCAATCTCGTAGTGATGGGGCACACTCATGTTGAAAAAATTGTTTCTTTCGGAAATGGAAAGTACATCAATTCAGGCGATTGTCTTACCCGGAAAATGTTTGTTGCTATTGATACCAATACAAAAAAAACCACGCTGAACTATTTCCTTGGCGGAAAAGTAATAAAAAAAATTTCTAAGCCATTGGAAAAATACTAAAATCTACAAAAATGTCGCAATCAAATTATAGCCAAAAAAATGATATTATTTGTCATTTTAAGGGAAAATCCTTGCCAAATCATTGCGTGTATATAAAAATTATCCAAGAGATATATGAATTCTGGAAAAATGCAATCAGATTTAATTAGAATCCGAGATTGGAGGTCTCAGAAAAACCAGAATTTATTGCGATTTCTTTATTTTCGTATCAAATATTTGTTAAATGGAGAATGTTTTTGAAAAAGGAAAATCAAAAATTGCGATGGAAGTATTTAATTCTTCCAGATTTTCAGATCAGATATTTATGGAAATTGTTCATTCCGATTTTATTTCAAATCGGAATTTGTGTTTTATGTATTTCTTGGGTTTCTTTGAGATGGGATTCTTTGCCACTTAACACACGAGAAAATGGTATTGTCCTAGTAAGTATTTTTTCTATTCTTGTGACGATATTCAATATTTTGCTATTTATTGTTTTTGGAATTTTACATTCCCATTCATTTGCAGGTCCCTTAGTCAAGATTTATAAAGTGCTGGATGAAGTTATTCAGGGTAGGGAATACACTAAATTACATCTTAGAAAAAATGATGAAATGAGCATTCTTGCTAAAAAGTTAAACAGGATTTTTTTACGTTCTTAATGACTGTTGAAAATTTAATTTTTTTGTCTTTATCAGTTTTTGTTCTGATCGTGATGGGCATTCGCAAGAAAAGATTCAGGCATCCTTATCTTCTAATTTTTGTTTTATTATTATCTGTAAACTCAATTTTTTACATACCAGTGAATCTTTGGATATCTTTGGCTTTTATGTTAATTCTTCTTGGTGATATTTTTATTTCAAATTATTTCGAATTACTTGTTCCGGCAGTAGTCTGTTTTTTTTTGGCTCACTTCTTGTATTCTTTTGGAATATGGGACACAAGTTTTGATTTTCGTTTCCTTTTATTGTTTAGCGCTTTGGCTTTTATTGTTTCTTATGGAATTTTTCTGGTTTTGGGATATAAACCTGATTTGCCATTTGCAATGAAAGCAATATTTTTGATATATAGTATGGTTATCTCTTTTTCACTTGGAGTTTCATTTACGAGGTTAATTTCATCGCTTTCATTAAAAAATGCTCTAATAGCGTTTGGCTCAGTTTGCTTTTTTATTACAGATATGCTTGTCGGTTATGATATTCTGTATGATGTGGACAGAAAAAATCTAACATGGTCATTCTATACTCCGGCACTGATCATATGGAATATTTCACCTTTTCTGATTGATAATAATATTTAATTTCATGGGAAAATCCTTCTTGCCAAAACGTTCCAAAATTCGAATCATTATAAAATAATCAAAATTTGATGAATAGTGAAAGTGTCGAATGCTTGAAATAAAAAAAAATAGATAAAGGACTTATTATGACTCAAAAATTTACAAATTTCATATTGTTGGTATTTTTTTCAGCTATCTTGACTCAAGTAGGGTGTACTCTGGTCATGCCAAGATTAATGCGGGTCGAAAAGAACATCGATTTGAAAGAAGAAAGAGGAACCATTCTTGAATATAAAAATATTCCAAAGGGGATGTATGCGAAACCATTCATTATTCCATTTCATGATTACCTGATGGAAATGTCCGACGGTAAAATTGACATTGATGCAGTAAATACTTACACCGTTGGGAACTATGAAAACGTCAAGGGTTGCCCATTGACGATTAAATATTCACACATGATAAGCCCAAACTGCAAGTTTGTAAATTCATGGTGGGGAATTTATCTGATTTATGACGATCCGGCAGGGAAAGGCGCGAATTTTATATTGAAAAATCCAAAAGGTCAAAAGGATGCTTTGGACAATTTGAAGATTGAATCAATTCAGACAGTTCCGATGCTGGATCAAAAACTGATCACCTGGTCGAGTCATGAAAATCAGAAAGATTACCCTTGGGAGGTTTTTCAGAAAGATTTTATTTTTAAACAAAAAGGAGAATTTCAGGAGGCTGATATTTCGGATTTGAAGCTAAGAAAGTGGAAAAAGATTTATGGAGAATTTGAAACAAATTCAGCTTTGACAGATACAAAAAAGACCGATATGCACTATACAACTTCAATCCGAGCATATATCGGACTGCCGGACGAATCTGTTTATAAATATGTTGAGCCATGGTATCCGTTTGTTTTAAAAGGCGAAGTCGTTACCAGATATTTTTCCTGTAAGAAAAATTCATTCTGGGCTATTGTATATTACAATGGTAGCGAGTTTATAAATAAGGAAGGGAAAAAGATTGACACATGGAGAGATGTTCAATCCGAATTCCAGAAATCATTTTATTCTTTAAAGTTGGATTGTGGGTAGATATGCGACTTTTTGTCTGGCTGATTTGTATTGGATTCTTTTCTGCTTGCTCTGTCCCTGATTTTCATGTGGTCGGGGGAGTCGAGTCCGAGAAAAAAATCCAGATTCCATCAGATAAAAAAATTGTTAAAATATTCGGCAACTTTCCGTTTTCCATTGAAGATTCAAAAGAATTTTCTAATCCAGATTATGATGACAGAAATTGGAAAAGAGTTCGCGTTCCGGGGGCATGGCACATGCGTGGCATAAATCATGACGGAATCGCTTGGAATCGAATTCATTTTTCTTATAACAAAGAAGCAATTCAGGGAAATCTTGGAGTGATGACTCCCTATGTTGACCATGCTTATGAGGCTTATGTTAATGGAGTAAAAGTTCATTCAACCGGAGAAATTGCTCCAGATGGAAAGCTATTAAAGCTAAGCAACAGATATGATTATTTTGTCATACCGAAGGAAATTTTAAACTCTGAAAATCTTTTATCTTTTAGAATTGCGAGCTTTGGAAAATTAGGCGGTTTTGCGTTTCCCGAATTTTATATCGGAGATGAAAAAATTGTAAGGAACAATTACGAAACATTCCTGATGAGGATTCTGTTTTTTATATCAATCTTTTTCTTTGTAGGACTTTACCATATAACACTTTATCTTTCCAGAAAAAAAGAAAAGAGTTATTTCTATTTCGGATTACTTTCGATTGCTACCTTTATCCACATGGTTGGGGTAAAATCGCTTGGATTGTGGTTTTTTGATAATACCTGGATCAATTTGTATTTTAATGGCACAGGTCTGCTCTTTCTTCCGTTTCTGATTTCAAGATTCAACCATGAATTTTTTTCTTTTAAGGAGGGAAAATTTAGTTTCACTCTCTATGCGGTTACTTCAATTTTATTTGTCTGGATGACAATAGTTTTTGCCGGGTTATTGATAAATCCCGAATTATGGAAATCGGCATATTCATTTTTTTGGATAAATGGTATTCCTATTATTTTACTTTGCATCATCTCCACAAATATTCAATCTACTCTGATTACGCTTAGGGCGAGAAAAGAAAAATTATTCGGATATAGAATTTTATTTTTTGGCAATCTCGGATGGACTGCAATAAATATATTTTTTACTCTTTCATTTTTGGGGCTTATACCTGACAACCAATTAACTGAAGTTGGCTTTTTCTTATTAATCGTCAGCATGGCGTCTGCGATGTCTCTTCGATTTGCAAATGTTTACAAAGAGACAGATCATCTGAATCTTGAGTTAGAGAAAAAAAATAAAGACCTTGAGTCTCTCGACAAAATGAAAGACGAATTTTTAGCAAACACTTCGCATGAGCTTCGGACTCCACTGAATGGAATCATCGGTCTTGCTGAATCTATGGCAGACGGTTCTGCGGGGGATATTCCTGTAAAGGCAATGTCCAATCTTATGTTTATCGTATTTTCGGCGAAAAGGCTGGGGAGTCTTGTAAATGATATTCTCGATTTCTCAAAATTGAAAAATCATCAGCTTGAAATTCAGAAAAAACCAGTGGATTTAGATATTGTTTCTAAAATTGTAATGAAAACTTTCCAACACCAGAAATCTGGAAAATCACTTGAGATACTAAGTGAAATCCCGGAAGGGTTTCCCTTGGTATTGGGGGATGAAAATCGTATTCAGCAAATTTTTTTCAACTTGATTGGAAATTCTTTCAAGTTTACGGAGAAAGGATTTATAAAAATTTCTGCGATAATTCACTCGGATAGAGCTAAAAACATGGCTGAGGTCATAGTTTCTGACACAGGAATCGGTATCCCAAAAGATAAACTCGAAGATATTTTTAAGAGCTTTGAGCAGGTGGATTCATCTAACTCTCGGAATTATGGTGGAACCGGACTTGGACTATCCATTACTAAGCAATTGGTAGAGCTACATGGTGGACAATTGTGGGTTGAGTCTGAATCGGGGAGGGGGTCTCGTTTTCATTTCACGCTCCCACTACAAGACTCACTTGATAAGGTAACCCTTGATTCGCTTTTAAAAGTCCAAAACCCAATGGATAGGGATGAAATTGTATTTAATGAGGGAATCGAAGTAGTGAATGCTTCCTATGATATTTTTTCAGAATTCGAGAAAGAAGAAGCTAAAGACTTACTACCTATCGATAAAAAGAATACGAGTAAAAAGAATGTAGCGTATAAAATTCTTGCAGTTGACGATGAGCCGATTAATTTACAAGTAATTCAAAACCATTTTCACTCAAAAGACTTTGAGATTACAAAGGCGTTAAACGGAATTGAAGCTGTAAAAATGATTAAGGATGGATATATTCCAGACATTATGCTTCTCGACGTAATGATGCCAAAAGCCTCCGGTTATGAAGTGTGTAAGGTGATTAGAAAAAGATACTCATTATATGAACTTCCAGTGCTTATGCTTACAGCCAAAAATCAAGTGAGCGATATTATAGAAGGGTTTAATTCAGGTGCAAATGACTATCTAATGAAACCCTTCGATAAAAAGGAGCTATTAGCTAGGGTTGACACTCTACTCACTATGAAAAATGCAGTAGCTTCTCAGAGTTTTGCTGTAATGATAGGACAAGAGTTAAAGATTGCAAAAAATATTCAGAAGTCCATTCTGCCGACAAAAATGCCAAAAAATGAGAGATGGGCTGTTGTGTCTAAATACCAACCCATGCAGTCTGTCGGGGGGGATTTTTTTGATTTTTCTTTAAGCGAAGAAGGTGGACTTGGTGTAATTGTGGCTGATGTTTCAGGTCATGGAGTTCCCGCTGCACTGATTAGTGCAATGCTAAAAGTTGCGTTCAGTTCTGCAAGAGACCATATCAAAGACCCGGTGGAAATGCTAAATAGAATATTTTATTCTTTAAAAGATAAACTTGGTGGGAATTTTATAACAATATCGTATTTTTATATCCGACCGGATGCAAAGTCAATGATCCACTCAAATGCAGGGCACTTATCTTTAATTATCCAAAGAAGAGAAACTGATGAATTTATATTCTCAAAGCCGAAAGGAAGTTTACTTGGAGGACTTGCTAAAACTCTGAAATTTGAAATAGACGAGATCCGTATTCAACCTAATGACAGGATTATTTTTTATACCGATGGAGTTACCGAAACAAGAAACTCATCCGGTGAAATGATAGATGAGGAAGGGTTACAGGAATTTATGAGAAATCATATCTCTTCTGATTTGTCAAAGATACCCGACTTGCTTGAAACCTACGCAAAGGAATGGAGTGGAAAAAGTTCGTTTGACGACGATTTGACTTTTGGAGTAATCGAGATTTTATGACCTGAAAAAAAGCAATATGAACAGTAGATTTAAAAAAAAGGCATTTGGGAGTCAAAGTCTATTTTAATCAGTAAATTATTTTATTTTTCATAAAGTACGTATCATGCGTTAAGCGAAACCCTTTTAAAGTACTTTACATGCGTTATGCGAAATGCTATAAAAATTTTTGAAAAAAAAATTAGAGACATAAAATTTTGCTAAAGGGGTTTTGTGCTTGTACCGTTACAAATAGTAAATACAAATAATCCTGAAGGTTTCCCGATATGGCAATAAGCTCCAATTTTAGAAAGACATTAGAAAGATACGTTAATTACAGAGGTATAGATATAGTTCTACACTTAAAAGACGGCACTGTGATTGAATTAGACAAAAATCGAAGAATTGAGGGCGATGTAGTGATTAAGAACGGAAAAGAGGGAATAGTAGCCAGAATTGAGTTAGCCGATATTCAAAAAGCCGATTTTTTTGCTGCATAATTTTTCTGAATTAAACTTCCTGACTCTTGACAAAAAACCCGACGTTAATTATGCTGGTAAAATTCCTTAGTATAGGATTTATTTGGAGGTATGAGTGGTCGGAATAGTTATTAAAGAAGGCGAATCAATCGAAGGTGCGCTTCGTAGGTTTAAAAGAGATTGTGCGAATGCTGGAATTTTGAGTGAAATTAAAAAACGTGAGCATTATGAAAAACCGAGCATCATAAAGAAAAAGGCAAATGATGCAGCAAGGCGTAAAAGGGACAAAAAGAAAAGAATTTTTGCCAAAAAAGATAAAATTTAGTAAATATCCCATTTTTTAAAATATACTGCACTGTACTATTCTAAAGGCGGTATTTGTGCACAGGCACTTGTAAAGAGTCTTTTTCTCTATGAGAAATTGTGCTTTTTACCGGGCTATTAATGAGTGTAATCAATTTCGTATTTTTGTTGGAGGTACTATGTCGCTTCAAGACAAGATAAATCAGGATTTAAAGGATGCAATGAAGGCTAAAGAAGAGTTGAAACTTGCGACTCTTCGTTTGATAAAAGCTGATATTCAATATGAATTAACAAGGACCGGATCGTCTTCTTTGAACGACGAGCAAGTTATGGGAATTTTAAAAAGCAATTCCAAGAAAAGAAAAGAGACTGCCGAAGAATACCGAAAAGCCAAACGGGACGATCTGGCTCAAAAAGAAGAAGACGAGAACCAAATCATAATTTCTTATCTGCCACCTGATTTATCTGAAGAAGAAATCCGTAAGGTAGCCTCTGTAGTGATTCAGGAGTTTATCCCTGTGGGGCCTCAAGATACAGGAAAGATCATGGGCAGAGTTATGCAGGAATTGAAGGGCAAGAACGCAAATGGTGCTCTCGTTTCCTCTGTTGTAAAATCTATGCTATCCAAGTAATTGGTCTATACCTCATTGCAAAAGAAAAATGATTTTATCGAGAGAATACACAGGGAAGTAGCCATTGGTAGTTATATTTCCCGTTTTGTGAAGTTGACAAAGCATGGTAGATACTATAAAGGTCTTTGTCCATTTCATAACGAAAAAACCCCTTCTTTTACCGTGTCTCCAGACAAAGGTGTTTATCATTGTTTTGGTTGTCATAAGTCAGGAGACATCATTCAGTTTGTAAGAGAGTTTGAAAATGTAGAATTTTTACCTGCACTTGAGATACTTTCTAAATTTTCCGGAATTCCTCTACAGTCTAAATCTCAGATTGAATCCGGGCAAAGTGAAGAGAAAACAAAACTCTATCTATTGAACAAAAAAGTTTCTGAATACTATTTCAATAACCTTCGGTCAAGTGGTGGAAAAGAGGCTTACGAGTATTTGAAATCGAGAGGAATTGAAGAATCTATTTTTGATCAATTTCAGTTGGGGTATTCTTTTTTGGGGTTTGACAATTTAAAAAGAGACATATTGAAGTCAGAAGAAGAAATTCGTCTTGGTTCAAAATTGGGTTTATTAAAGGAAAGACCGAATCAAAAAGGCTCTTACTATGATTTTTTTCGAGATAGGGTGATGTTCCCGATTATTGATATTTCCGGGGAAGTTGCAGGGTTTGGGGGAAGGATAATTCGACAAGCAGAAGAAGCCAAATACGTCAATAGTCCCGCTTCCTTGGTTTATGATAAGGGGAAAATCCTGTACAACCTGAATAACGCATCATCCTCGATTAGAAAATCCAGAAAGGTAGTTTTAGTAGAAGGGTATTTGGATGTACTTGGATTAGTTTCAAAAGGTATCGAAAATACAGTGGCTTCTCTGGGGACATCTGTAACCGAAAGTCAGGTTAGGCACTTGAAAAACTATGCAGACGTGCTGATATTGATGATGGATGGTGATTTGGCGGGCAGGAAGGCAGCTTACAGATCAAGTTTAATCTGTCTAAAAGAAGGGTTGGAATTGAGAGTTTCTGTCTTGGATGAAAAAATTGACCCATTTGATTTTTCGAGACAAAAAAATCCTACAGAAATACAAAATAAGATTGATTCTGCTATTTCTGCTTCAGATTTTTTAATAGGAGAAACCATAGGGAAGGCGAGGTCCAATTCTACTCCGGATGAGAAAAAATACGCAGTTGGTCAGTTGTTTGAATTAGTCAAAGTTTTAGAAAAAAAAACAGACAGGGAAGCCTACTTAGAGGAGGGAGCCAGAAGGCTTGGGCTTAGCATGTCTTCTGTACTTTCTGATTTTTCTACAACGGTTGGAGAGAATTTTCAAGTTTCAAAAACCGATAATAGAACTACGGTGTCTGTTCCTAAAAAGAGGACAAGCTCCAATTCTGCAATTATTTGTGAGAAAAAGATTGTGTCTATGCTGATATTACATAATGAGCTTTTATCTGAATCGAGAGAATTGAACGAGATTGAGTTTTTAGACGAGGATTGTTCAATACTATGGGATTACATATACACTCAATTTATAAATAATGAAGAGGTTAGTCCAAGGTCAGTCCTTTCTTCTGAGCTTCCCGAATTTGTAAAAAATTCAATCGCTCCTTTTCTAATAGAGAAAGAAGAAGTTCCCGATTTTGAAAATTATCGGTCTATATTGAATGAATTGATTCATCGTCAAAAAATATTTTTTATAGACGATGAAATCAGAAAATTGGACGAAGCCCGAAAAATGAGCCAAATAGACGAGATGCAATATTTGTCAGATTTATCGTTTTATAAAACGGAAAAAGAAAAACATTTAGACTATATTCGAAAACTGTCTTTATCGACAGCATAAGGAACTAAAAAATGGAAAATTTACAGAGTTTGCCGGAAGTTCAAAAAATCATCGCAATAGGAAAAGCCAATAGTGAGGTTTCTTATGATGAAATCAACGAGATACTACCGGATAAAATTTTAAATTCGGAAAAGATAGATGATGTATTCACTCTACTCCATGAAATGGGGATTGATATTGTAGAAGAATACTCTAAAAAATCTGTAGAGCCTGTAGTATCCGGAAAAGAGGAAAAGGCAACAAAGAAAAAGAAAGACAGCCCTTCGATTAGTGCTACCTCTGAAGACCCTATTCGTCTATATTTGAAAGAAATCGGAAAGGTAAGTTTGATTTCCGGAGAGACAGAGGTTTTTCTTGCTAAGAGAATAGAGAAGGGTGAAAAAATTATAGAAGAGACGATTCTCGGTTCCAGTATTTTGAGGGCGAGCTTTGCAAAACTTATGCCAAAGATTCGCAGCAGAAAAATCAAAGTGTATGAATTGGTTCGAGTGGATAAGCCTTACGCACTGAGTCAGTTAGAAGCAGAGAAGTTAGAAAAATTATTTTTTGGAAACATGGAGATCATCCAAGCCGAAGAAAAAGTATTTAATGAATGTATCAATCGAATTCGCAAATATTCAGAGAACAGTAAAAAATACAAAGAGCTGAAAGAAAAAATAGAAGTTTCTTCTTCCAAGATTGACAGGGCTACAAGAGAAGTCGGTGTATCTCAAAGAGAGATTCAGAAAATTTCACAGAAAATTAAGTCTATGGTTTTCAGAATTAAAGAAATTGACAGACATTTCTTAAAAATTAAAGCAAGATATGGTCACGATGTAAGAGAAATTAAAACTTTTAACAGGTTCATCGAAAAGAACGAAAATCTCGAAGAAATCGAAAAGATGATGGGGGTCGATATTGACGAGGTAAGAGAAGTTATCAAGGATATAAGAAACAATGAAAGAAAACTTCGTCGTATGGAGCAAGAAGCCGGTTCTTCCACTAACGATATAAAAGAATGGGGCGAAAAAATAATCAAAGGTGAAAGAGAAATCTCACAAGCAAAAAAAGAATTAGTAAAGGCAAATCTTCGTCTTGTAGTTTCTATTGCCAAGCGTTATGCAAATAGAGGGATGCATTTTTTTGATCTCATTCAAGAAGGAAATATCGGTCTCATCAAGGCAGTGGACAAATTTGAATACAAAAAAGGATACAAGTTTTCTACTTACGCTACATGGTGGATACGTCAGGCGATTACCCGTGCTATATCTGATCAAGCAAGAACGATTAGAGTTCCGGTTCACATGATCGAACAAGTGAACAAAGTAATCCGTGAAGCAAGATTATTCGTGCAGGAGTTTGGGAGAGACCCAAGCAATGAAGAGATCGCAGAAAGATTGGGCTGGCCGGTTCAGAAGGTTAAGGCTGTAAAGAATGTAGCGAGAGAGCCTATCTCGCTTGAGATACCTGTAGGTAGTGAGGAAGATTCTGAGCTTGGAGATTTTATAGAAGACAGAGAAGTCGAGTCTCCGGTGAATACGGCTGCTGGCACAATACTCGCAGAACAAATCCGTCAGGTTTTGCATACTCTGCCTGCAAGAGAGCAAAAAGTAATTCGTATGAGGTTTGGTTTGGACGATGGCTATGCTCAAACTTTGGAAGAGGTCGGTTACCAATTTAAGGTAACAAGGGAAAGAATTCGTCAAATTGAAGCAAAAGCACTAAGAAGGCTTCGTCATCCGACTCGATCGAAAAAACTCAAAGACTATATAGATTGACTTTCGATGAATTAAAAACACGGCTTAGTTCAAAATCTTTAGATACGGACAATCTATATAAAAATACTATTTCCAATTTTGCAGAATTAGGTTTTTTTTCTCCTTTGAATGGAGCAGGTTTTTACGAATTTCATAAAAATTTATTTCGATTGGCTACACTTCCACATGGAGTAGGTCTGTCTCTTTCTATAATGTCTCAAGTAAATGTAGCCGGGTATATTTTAAAGATAGCAAAAGAAGAAGGAGATACTCTTTCCAAAAAGATTTTACATGAAGTGGTTCTTGGTGAAAAAATAGTGTCTTTTGGAGTGAGTGAGAAAAATTGGAATTTTAAATTAAGAGATTTGAAAAGCAGAATTGAGCTAAAAGAAAATAACTTCATATTGAACGCAGAAAAAAGTTTTTTGACCAATGGTCTTCATTCTGATTATTACCTACTCGTTGTAAATAGTGTTTCGGAAAATAAAGCTAGGGTAGTTTGTGTTGACCAAAATAAAATTGGTTTACAAAAGAAAAAATTTTCATTGCCGTTTGCTATGGAAGCCACCCACGTACAATTAAAATGTGAAGAGGTCACAATTTTAAGTGAAGAAATATTAAATTTTGATTATAGAAAATACGCTGAGATTTTAAGATTTTCGGAGATTCTTTCTATTTCTGCAATATTTTGTGGTTGGATACATTCCTTACTTTCTTTGGTCAAAGAAAATAAGAATATAGATTGGACTAAGGTAGAAGAAACTACCCAAAAAAAAATTCTAAAAATAAAAGTCTTTGGCGAACTTTTATTTCAAAGAGTGTTGGATATATCAAAAAGAAAAGACGAGAATAGCGAATACAATGTAAAAGAAGACTATCCTTTCGGTTTAGAAGATATGGCTGATACAATTTTACCCGAATTAAAATACGTGTGTGGATTAGCAAAAATACAAGATGAACTCCAGAAAGAGATCGGACTTTTTTTGTGGCGCGACTCATTTCATAAACACAACGAAAAAAAAGCATTTCTGAAATGGTTACACGAATAAACTCAAGTTAAAAGAAATCAGGATTTATCTAAAAACCTTCCTACAAAAAAAATGTAGGCGTATGTTCCGATCACAGATCCAATGATAGGTGCTACAATAGGTACGTAAAAATAATAGTCGCTCGCAGTAAAAACTATTTTACCCCAGCCGGAAAAGTAAGAAAATAGTCTGGGTCCAAAATCTCTTGCCGGATTGATAGCGTAGCCTGCATTCCCGCCAAAAGCCATCCCTATTGCAACTACTACAAGCCCTATGATAAAAGGAGATCTGTTTGCCTCGTCTTTTTCGTTATTTGGATTTGTTACGGCAAAAATCAAAATTATTAAAAGTGCAGTTCCAAGAATCTGGTCAAAAAACGCACCCCAATTCGTCACATACTTTGAGGGGTAGGTAGCAAACACTTTTGCGGTAGCAATGCTTTCAATGCTCCCTCTCACTAAACCGGAATTTTTTTCAAAATGAAAAAACGCTTCATTGTAGTTATAGTATAGAAGTGCAGAGGCAACAAAGGCTCCAAATATTTGTGATAGGGAGTATGGAATGACTTTTTTCCAAGGCAGAATTTTTCTTATGGCAAGAGCAACAGAAACTGCCGGATTTAGGTGTGCACCACTGGTTTTAGAGCTTACATAAATTCCAAATACGACCGCAAGTCCCCAGCACCAGTTGATCGATTCAAAGCTACCGAGCCCATACAGCACTACCATTGCCACAACCCCGTCACCGAAAAGAATTAGAATGAAAGTTCCGAAAAATTCCGATAGCAGTTCTTTTTGTAGTTGTTTGTCCATAGAGGCAAAATTTGATTTGCCTTAAAAAATTTCAAATCAAAAATTTTCACACAAATGTAAAGCAAAACAGATTTGAATGAGTTATTCTAAATAAAATAATACGGATATTTTACTTGACAAAAAAAAATCTTATGATTCAATATAAAGAGTCTAAGAAAGTATAAAAAGAGGTCCAATGATTTTTGAAAAAGGCTCAAAATCACATCCTACTGGTAACTTAATCGTCTATTGTTACGTTGTCGGTGATAACCCGATACAGAAAGGCGGCAGAGTCATTGCATCCAATGTAGTAGTTAGCTTTCTAAAAATAGGAGATAATTTTCCTGTGGTTACATTTCCACCAATTTCTTTTGATTCTGTAGAAGAATTGAGATCTATCATTTCTGACAATGGAGACTCTTACGATGTAGTTCATATTTCAGATTTTGAAATGCCGGACGACGATAAGAAAGCCGACTTGTACATTCAGGAAAGAATGGATCAGTTTAACCTGCTTGTGATGAAGTATGTAGAAATGTGCAAGTCCAAAGAAAGAAATCCAATCCCGGTGATCGAAGGAGATGGGGTAAAAGATTATTTAGATGCACTTGCGAATTTATCTATCCAGTATAGAAAATCACAGGGTATCGCAAGAGAGGCTGCGAAATTAAAAGTAGATAAATTTCTAGAAAAATTTTCCTCTAACCACCCACAGTTTGATTTAGACAATTACAGAAGAGTTCTTACTTATCCGGGGCAAAAGGGAGAAGACTTGGCAGAATTGTATTTGAAAAAATACGATGCTATCTCTGTAGAAAAGTATGAAATAGCGTCTGATTTAAAGCAAAGAATACAAGAAATAGAGAGGGCAGGCTAATCTTTTAATGACCCCCAATGCGGGAAAAGTGTGTTTTCAATTCCTAAGAGATTCAGTATTCTCCCTGAAATAAAATCTGCAATATCGTCTAACGTCCTTGGTAATTGATAGAAAGCAGGAGAGGCAGGAACTATGATCGCACCAGCTTCGTCCAAAGACAGCATATTCTTCAAGTGGATTCTGTTGTAAGGGGTTTCCCTTGGGACTAAGATTAATTTTCTTCTTTCTTTTAAAGTAACATCAGCGCATCGTTCAATTAAATTTTCTGTGATTCCTGAATTTATAGAAGCGATCGTTTTCATTGATGTAGGAATGACTACCATTCCATCCCATTTGTTTGAGCCAGAGGCAATATCACTTCCGATATCTTTAAAATCTCTTTCGAGTATATGATTTTTGTTATGCGTAATGTGCCATCTATCTGATATGAATTCTAAGATTTCTTTTCCTGATGAAATATTGGTTGAATACTCTTCGCGAAATATTCTTAACGCAGCCGGGCTTACGATTAGGTACGTCTCACCTTCCATCGACATTATTGCTCGCAGGAAACTCGCAGCGTAAATCGAACCACTTGCACCGGCTATTCCTACTATCAGTTTCAAATCATGATTCCTAATTTAGATAATACGATACTCCACTTATCTAAAAATATTCCTATAAATAAAATTATACTAATCGAAGCATTGATATGAAAAAACGCAATGGGGAGTCTTTTCATATTCCTTGGAGATACAAGTAAATGCTCCACAATCAAAAGTATGCCTGTGATTCCTAAAAATGTGTAGTACCATACTCCAAGTCCCGCAGTGAAACCTGCAAATAAAAATAGAATAAAACAAATTGCATGCGTTAGTTTTGAAATTAGCAGGGCATAGAGAATTCCAAATTTTACGGGGATAGATTTCATTTCAATAGTTTTGTCTATTTCTATATCTTGGGTAGAGTATAAAATATCAAACCCAGCGATATGGAGCATAAGTCCGAATGACCATAGAATAGGTGGTAAAGAAAAATATTCTGTCACGGAAAGATAAGCACCCATAGGCGCAATGCCTATCCCAAGTCCCAATACATAGTGACACAAATAAGTAAATCTTTTTGTATAGGAGTAAAATAAAATTATTCCGAGAGTCGGAAAAGATAAAAGAAAGCATAAAAAATTTATGAAGTAGGAAGACAGAATAAATAATACACAAAATCCAACTACAAAAAAAAGGACAGACTTTTCCGAAATCACGCCTTTTGGGATTTCTCTGTCTTTTGTTCTTGGATTTAAGGCATCTATCTTTCTGTCTGCCCATCTATTAAACCCCATAGCAGCGTTACGCGCAGAAAACATACAAAGCACAATCAAAAATAAAATCCTTTGGAGCTCGCTTGGAGTCTTATTAGTTTCTGCAAGTGCACTTACAAAGGAAAGTCCGGCAAAAGGAAGAGCAAAAAGTGTATGGGAAAATTTTACCATTTTGCCGTAATCTAAGGTAATTTGAATTAATTTTTTCATACTAAACCGGAAGTAGGTTGACTTGTTTGGTGTTTAGAAGGTTTACTAAAAAAGTTTTCATAAGAGAACATTCTTAGATCTTCCGGTTGAATATCTCTCGGATCGGAGTGTCCAGTGATTTTTGTAATCTCCAACATATCCTCGTGAAACCCGGTTAAGTAGTTATGGATTCTTGTGGACTTTTCTGGGATATGGATGGCTCGAATCCTCCATTCTTTATTTGTAGTGATTCCAGTCGGGCATTCATTGGTATGGCATTTCAGTGCTTGGATGCAACCAAGTGAAAGCATAATCCCTCTTGCAGTTTCAATCGTATCTGCACCCGCAGCAAATGCAGATGCAGCATGAGCAGGTGTAAATAATTTTCCGGAGGAGCTTATTGTTACAGTATCTCTGATTTTAAGCCTTTTTAGAGTTTTGTCTAAAATTGCGGTAGTCTCTACTGTACTACCGTAACCTACATAGTTCACGAATATATTTGGACCGGCACCAGTTCCACCATCGGCTCCATCTACTTGAATTGCATCTGGCCCTTTCTTGGATATTTTCATTGCATTTGCGAGTAGCTCTATTTCTTCCAAATTTCCAAAACAAATTTTTATGCCTACGGGTAGCTCTGTAATTTTTCTAATCCTTTCTATAAAATCCATAAGTTTAAAAACGCTCTCCTTCGGAGTTTGTGCAATTAACTCTGCGTGCTGGGGCGGAGAGATAAGCATTTTATAGGGAGGTACTTTTCTGATTTCTGCAATTTCAGGAGTCACTTTGTCTTTTGGGAGCACTCCTCCAATTCCGGGCTTTGCACCCTGTGAGATTTTTAGCTGAATCATTTTTATATTAGGGTGGGTTTTTACTAATTGAATTAATAATTTTTCGTTTAGGACTCTGGTAGTTTTACCATCTTGGAGAGTTTTTTCTTCACCTACGCTAAACTTCCCTGTTCCGATTTGAAAAACAATATCGTTTCCTGAAAATCCGTGGGGCCCGTAACCGCCCTCTCCCGTATTTACATACCCTACATCTTTTGCACCCAGACTTATGGACTCGGCGGCTTTGTAACTCAAAGAGCCGTAGCTCATCCCGGATACATTGATCGTATTTTTAACGATGAAGGGTTTTATATTTTTTCTAGACCCTCCTATGATAACCTCGTAGTTTAAATTAGTGATTTTGGCTGGAAAATTTCGGTGTAAAATTCTGACTCCGGGGGTATTTTCCGGATCGTAGATATCCAATTCTGTCCCGAAGCTGGTTACTGATTTTAGATTGTGGGCTTTTTGATAAACATAGTCTCGAACAATTCTTGGAATCGGTCTTCCGTCTGTGTTGGTTTCTTGGAAATATTGCAGGTATTTGTCTCGAATCAGATTTTCGGTAATATACCTCAATCTTCCAAGAGGCCCGTAGATTTTTACGATTCCGTGGGTTTGCTGTAAAAATAACTCGCTATAACTAAACAAAATTACTGAAAAAATAAAAATTGCCAAGGATAGTTTCCAATTGGAGAAAAATGCAGGGATAGACAAAATTATAAGTATCAAACATAAATACCTTATAATGCTTAAATAGAATGGTTTTTGCTTAAGGGACGATACTACATCTTTTTTATTGGAGTTTTTTAGCTTTTCTGCAAGATTCTTGGCTTCTTTGGATGATTTATACATTACCTTCCTCGTATCTGTAATAGTCAAATCGCTTTATTAAAAAAAAAATACAATCAAATAAAGTAAAAACTTTCTATAGATTTAGTGAAGATAATGAGATAATGAAAGTATGGTGCAATTTAGAGTCGGTTTACTTGTTCTATTTCTATTTTTTTTAAACTCTTTTAAACCAATCAGTCTAAGCGACAGAGAAATAGAAATCTTATATTTGTGCAATATTTCCGGGTTATTTGAATTTGACGAAGATGGAAGGCTTGGTCTATCTACCTTATCTGAGTTGAAAAGGAGGGAAAAAACAAGACTCAGCCATTCCAATGGAGAAGTGCTTTTATTTACGGGAGGAAATGTTTTCGGAAAAGGGAAAGGACTTCGATCGAATTTTAAAATATTGAACCAAGTTCCTTTTGATGCAGTATTTTTAACCGAAGAAGAAATTGCATATTTAGATTCCAATCTTTCTCTAAAATCTCTAAATCTACCCTTGGTAACTTCTCGCAAAAATTCTTTTGGAATCGTTGAAAATAAGGATTTTCAAATAGGAGAAATTTTGTTGTCTGCCAGAGAAAAAACAGGAAATATTTCCGGTGCAAGTGAAAAGAACGAAAATGTTAGAATCGTATTCTTGCAGGAAAATTTACTTCAAACAGCAATTGTCCCGGATTCGGACAGGTTAGATATACTTATCGGAAAAAGAGAAAATATGTCATCCTACTTTTATACAAAGGGAATATTTTTTGCTGAATGCCCTATATATAAAAACTCGGTCGGAAAAATAAATTTAATTTTTCGAGAGGGAGATTTGATCAGGCATAGTCAAGAGTTTATACCTCTAAATACAATAGATAGAAACCGTTCTTGGATACCTCCCAATCGAGAAATAAGTAACGAACTAAAATGAAGCTTAGTCTAAATTGTCTTCGGTTTCGTCTAACGCATCTATAAAGCCAAAAAGTTTCGTATCTTTCAATCTGTCCACATACAGTATCCCCGAAAGATGATCTATCTCGTGTTGAAACACTACCGCTTGAAATCCTTCTATAACCTCGTTGTACTTATTCCACTTCTCATCAAAGTATTCTATGGATATTTTAGAAGGTCTTTCGACTAAACCCCTCATTTGTGGAACAGACAAACAACCCTCCCAGTAACCGGATAAAGGAGAATCTAAAATAGTAATTTTTGGATTGATAATTACTTTTTCAGGAATGTTGGGAGAGTCCGGGTAGCGGTCGCTTTTTTCTGATCCGATTACAATCAATTTTTTTAGAATTCCGATTTGTGGTGCGGCAAGCCCCAAACCTTCCGCGTGTTTCATCGTATCAAACATATCTCGAATGAGTTTTTTGAAGTCTTTTTCTTTGATCTCTTCTTCTGTGACTTCTTCGCTTGGTTTTCTTAAAATCGGATCGCCTAATTTTAAAATTTTTCTTACAGACATAGTTTCCTTGTTATCATTAGACTGTAGCTATTCTTTAAAATCCATATTTGGTATAAAAGAAATTTTGAATAGTATTTTGTATGCAGCTGAATATTATTTCTGGTTCAGTATCTCAAAAATCAGTTTTTTGAATCTCCAGTCATTTTTATTGACCTTCGTGGAAGAGTATCTGAATCGGACTACCTCTGGATTTTTGGAAATACGTAAAGAGTCTTTCGTTTGAAAATCATTGAGATAGGATTTCTTAGCAGATAAAATAAACACTACTTTTGTGTTGAAATTTAGATTCTTCAAAAAAGAAATTGTATTTGTTAAGCGGATAAACAGATTTCTTGATTTGAAAATTGCATATACCGAGAAAAGTCTGATTTTCTCGTTTTGTAACCAGTTTAGGATATTTTTTATTTTAAGGAGAGCTTGCTTTAAGCGGCTTTCGGTTAGTACCGGAGAAATTAAAATGCACTGAACGATTTTTTTGGGGTATTTATACGCTAACTCTAATGCCAGGGCAGAGGTAAAACCGGTAGAAACAATTGCAATCGGATTTGGGTCTTCCAATACCTTTTTTTCGATAGAATTTAAAAATTGGGAGTAATTTTGCCCTTTTTCGTTTTTTTTGTGGCCTGGTAGCTCAAAAAGGAAAAGTCTGTATTTTCCTTGCAGGAAAGTCGCCCAGACCTCTTTTTCAGAATGGGTCAAATAGTCTGGCAGGATGTAGATGTCTTTTTTTAATCGGTTTGGTTTTTCTGTATTTTTCATGAATCACATAGATTATTTATAAAAAAACATTGACGTAAGACTATTTTACAAAGAAAAAATCATTAGGCGATGTTTTTTTGTTGGAGACGAGGGGAATCGAACCCCTGACCTTTTGAATGCCATTCAAACGCTCTCCCAACTGAGCTACGCCCCCCTCAGTGTAACCTGAGTTTTTGCCACGAAAGTGTCAAGTGAATAGTAGGAAAGGAAAATTGCTTATGGAAACGATTGAAAATCTGCAAAAGAAAGTCAAGACCCAAGACGATATTATCAGGGGTTATGAAAAAGTGTTAAAGTTGAATGAGGAAGAGCTTGCCAATGCAGATGAGATTATGCGAATGTATGAAATGATAGTCGATTATTCCAGACTCGAATTGAAGCAAGCCCAAGACACAGTGACTGCGTCCACCACTGTATCCAATTTATCAAGAGCTGAGCTTATTAGTGCATTTGATAAAATCAAGCAATTGGAAGATGCAAATAAAAAACTTCGAGAAGAGGCGATGAAGTTTACAAAGTAAATTTTTTTAGCGTATTGGAAAATTCAAGTCTCTCACCATTATTAAAAAGGAATACAGAGAATAATTTCTATGTTTCTTTTGACCCCGAATTAGTTGATATATTTCAATTGGTTCTAAACGAAGCAATCAGACTTGTAGGGGCAAAGAGAGGGTCGTTTTTTTTTCTAAGTGAAAAAAACGAACTTCAAAGTCTAAACGAGCTCCAAGAAGATAAAATTTCCAATGATATAGCACTCAAAAGTTTTCAAGACAGGAAAAATTTCTTATTAAAAAAAGGAGATTTTGTTCCCGGGGAAAACCGCAAAACAACAGAATCGTATATTTCTTGCTATCTCGGTTTAGAAACAGGCGACTTTGACCTTGGAGTTTTTTTACTCGAAGGGATTTACCACTTTGAGAATTTTTCGACAAGCGATTTTGAGTTAATTGTAGTGTATTGCAATTACTTGAGTATGATTTTGAAAGATACTCAATTGGACTCTTCCAGAAAAGAGATATATCTTTCGATTGCTACTTCCATTCTTCTATTGATAGAAAATACAAACAATTATTTTAAAAACTCAAGGATGGAGTATTTACTAAAAGAAATTATACGAGTTTCAGGGCTAATCAACTCTTCTTTGGATTTATCTAAGCTATTGCTATCGGTTATGGAATCAGTGAAATCAGTTTTTAGAACTGAGTCTTGCTCTATTCTTTTGGTAGATAAAGAAAGAAACGAGTTGTATTTTCATATTGTGGCAGGTGAAAAACAAGAAGAGTTGAGCCGGCTTAGGGTTCCTATCGGTCAAGGAATCGCCGGTACGATTGCAGTGACCAAAAAACCCATGATTATAAACGACGCTCAATCCGATCCGAGAGTTTTCAAAAGCGTAGATAAGGCGGTTGATTTTGTAACTAGAAATATATTGGGTGCTCCTTTGATAGTAAACGACGAAGTGATCGGAGTCATGGAAGCAATTAACACAATAGATCGTAACAATTACAATTCAAACGACATAGATTTGTTCCTAAGTTTTTCGGATGCGGCAGCCCTTGCAATTCAGAAAACCAGACTACTCCAGAATTTAGAAACTACCAATATCGAGTTAGAAAAAAAGGTTAGTGAACTTGGGAGTCTTTTTGAATTGGGTGAAGCTGTATTGGAATCAAGAGACGAGCTGGATCTGCTGATTCGCTCAGTTCAAATTATTTCGGCTGAGCTGGAATCCAATAAGACCTTTATATTTATCCGACAAAATGGAGAAAAAGAATTTCAAGTAGTGTCAAAGTCAGGAAATCAGGAAAAGATACTCTCTCAAGTTCTTACGGAAGATTCTTTGATTTATAAATGTATTTCAGATAACGAGACTTCGATTGCTTCTATTTCAGAATGGACTCTTGCTGCCTTATCCAATGAGGACGAAAAATATATTTTAAAGTCATTTATCATCATCCCTATTTTTCAGACTGCAAAAAGGCCATTTGGAGCGATTGTAATCTCTGATAGAAAAGCCAATGAGTCTTTCGATGAAAATCACAAACGATTGCTCCAAGCTATATCTTCTCAAATTACAAAGGGTTACGAAAATTTCAAACTAAACCAAGAAATGCTTACTAAAAAAGCTATGGAAAAAGAGATAGAGATTACCAAAAATATTCAGAACAATCTTTTACCTTCTTTGAAACTATCCAACTCTAATTTTGAAATCGGAGTAAAGACAGTAGCCGCAAAAGAAGTATCGGGTGATTTTTTTGATTATTTTCAATACTCGGACGGCCAGTTTTCTTTTTTGGTAGCGGACGTTAGTGGAAAGAGCCTTCCTGCATCTATATTTATGGCAATGAGCTCTTCGATAATTAGAACATTATCCAGAAATCATGAACTAATACCTGAAGAAATTTTAAAAAGAGCCAACCAGCTTATTTACGAGCACTCACAATCCGGAATGTTTGTGACTCTTTTTTATATCCACTACAACCCGGCTAATTTTGAGTTGGAATTTGCCTCTGCGGGACACAACGATCAGCTATTGATTAAAAAAGATGGAAGCTATTCATGCTTGAAAGGGGTAGGTGCCCCACTTGGAGTTGTTCCGTTTACGAATTACAAAGGTGGAAAATTTAGAGTAGAGCCAGGGGATATTGTTGCTTTGTACACAGATGGGGCAATTGAAGAGAAAAATGAAAAAGATGAAGAATTTGGGTTAGACCGATTTGTTCAAGAAATTATTTCCAGAAAAAATAAGCATGTCCAAGAAATTGTAGAAGATATATATAAATTAGTAGATGAGTATTCAGGAGACAATGAACAATTTGATGACTTTACGGTATTGCTATTGAAATTTACCGATGACTATCAATTTATTAAAAAATTCTCTGCAAATACCGGAGAGATTCCCAAACTGAGAGAATTTGTGTATGATGCGATCAAGGTAAAGTCCCTAAACGAAAATCTAAGGGACGATATTTTATTAGCATGCGATGAGGCAGCCACCAACATAGTCCTTCACTCGTACAATGGCTTGCCTTCCAAAGGACTTTTCTTTGATTGTAAAATCAAATTTTCAGATGAATTCGTAAAAGTACTTTTTTCTAATTCGGGTAATCCATTCGATCGCTCAAAGGTCAAGCCTCCAAGTGTAGAAGCCAATATGGCAGGGGAAAGAAAGGGTGGTTTTGGAGTGTATTTGATTGAAAAATTAATGGATAAAGTCACCTATTATAAAGAAAATGGTTTAAATTATATACTAATTGAAAAAAAAATCAATTAATCGCCGGGTGAAAAAATGGAAATAATTCAAAGTGAAAAGAATGGATGTACAATTTTTTCTTTAGAAGGGAAAATGGATGTACATTTGGTTCATAAGATAGAAGAAGATTTTAATAAAAAGATCCAGTCTATGACCGGAGATGTTTTAATTTTAAATCTAGAAAAAGTTGAATACATTTCTTCATCGGCATTACGAATTTTTGTAAACGCCATGAAGATGTGTAAAGAGAAAGAAATCCAGCTTAGATTTTGTTCTTTGCAGCCTGCTGTAGTAAAGGTTTTAGAGCTTGTAGAGATGCTATCTTTATTTCAAGTTTACAAAGATTTAGACAGTGCAATTCGTGGTTGACAAACTATGAGGATCCCGCAAATACCCCCAAACCATTTTTGCTTTTAGCCAATGGAGATTGTACTTAAAATTTTGTATATATTTATTTGAAGATTGACTTTTTGCAAGCTACACCAATTATAAAAATCACTTTCCAAGAGACTAAATTCAAAAATACTGGAAAGCCAGTACCTAAATATTAAGAGGACTATATCATGGAAAAAGAAGAATATTCTTTAGAAAATCCTTTCATCGATTCTAATATTTCTAAACAAAAGGAAACAACCCGCAAAAAAGGGATTTATGAAGAAATCATTGAAATGGGTGAAGAGCTGATTGCAAAGCCCAAACTAAGTGGAGGAGTGGATCGGATACAAGTTCAACACTCTAAAGGCAGGATGACTGTTTGGGAAAGAATAAAGGTACTCACTGACGAAGAGCCAAATATTTTATACCAAAACTGGGGGCCAGGTCTCGACGGGGCATCTATTGTTACTGGAATTTTAAATATCAAAGGCAGAGATGTGGCTATTTACGGACACGACTTTACTCTTAGAGCAGGATCTATGGATGCCACGAATGGAAGTAAACTCGCAAGACTATTGTATATGGCCGGAGAGCACGGGATTCCTGTCATAGGGATGAATGATTCAGCAGGTGCTTATGTTCCTGCTGGCGTGGGAGGTCTTGACGGTTACAGTGAAGCGTTTACTGCACTTCGCAAAATAAGCGGAAAAGTTCCGAGTATCATGCTAATGTTCGGTTTTAATGCCGGTGGCGGGTCATACCTTCCAAGGCAAGGCTCGTTTATGATTCAGTGCGAGAATACTTTTTTTGGATTAACCGGGCCCGGTGTAGTCAAGTCTGTTCTTGGTGAAGATGTTACTGCGGATGATCTAGGGGGACCTAAGGTTCACGGTCAAAGTGGGGTAGTCGATCTGACTACCTCGGATGAGCTTGGATCGCTTAGGACTGCTTTGAGACTACTTAGCTATCTACCTGACAACAACCATTCTTTTGCTCCATTTCATCCTACCTCGGATCCATTGGATCGGTTTATTCACGAAGAAGATATTCTATTTCGCAAAACTTTCAATTCACCGACAGGATTAAACACTCCTTTCGATATTACAATTTATTTACAACAAATTTGTGATCACGGTGCGTATTTTGAACTTCAACCTCAAAGATCCAGAAATTTGGTAACTGCGTTTGGTAGGATTGGTGGGCACGTAGTTGCTTTTATGGCAAATAATTCTGCGGTCAGTTCCGGACAAATTGATATAAACGCCGCAAAAAAAGGAGCCAGATTTGTACGATTTGCAAACCTTTACAATATACCTGTAATATTTTTAGAAGATACTACTGGATTCTTACCGGGTAGAGATCAAGAGTCGGGTGGGATAGTATTAGAAGGAAGAAAACTTCTCGATTCGATTATTGATTTAAGAGTTCCAAGGATCACTCTAATTATTCGGAATGCTTTTGGAGGTGCTTACGCTACTTTCAATTCTTACTTTACCGGTGCAAGTATCGTATTCACCCTGCCTACTGCAAGAATTGCCGTTATGGGGCCTGCCGGAAAAGAGTATGTTTACAAAGACGAGATTTCCGGTATAAATAAAGATTACTCCGAGAATATGAAAAAAGGAATGAGTGAGACCGAAGCCAAATCTCTTAGGGATTCTAAACTTGCAGAATTGTCCATGCGTTATGAGAAAACTCTAATGAATCCGAAGGAGGCATTGTCCCTTGGATCGGTATCGAGTGTAGTTATGCCGGGTTATACAAGAAGTGTGCTTGGCAGAGAGTTAAATTATTTGATTAGTCATTACAAGCCGGAACCTATGTCCGGCGTTCAAAGGGAGTTCGAGTAATGTTTGATTTTGAAGGGAAAAAAATAAAATTTCACGAATCTGAGAATGAGTGGATTCGTTCGTTTGCTTTGGACAGCATCAAGTGTTTGATCGTTTGTCGCGGGCCGGTTAGAAAAGAGGCAATGGAAGTATTCGATGAAATCGGTGTAAAAGAATACGGTATCTTACTATCGGAGAAAGATAGTATTGTGTATTCGATGGCTTTGGCACCTGAGTTAAGAAAATTCCCCTATCAGGAAAATATCCATAGAGTTCCAGACTACATGGGTGCAGGAAAGGAAGAAAAAGAAGAGAGAATAAGGCAGATTATAGATATCGCAGTTTCCAATAACTATACCCATATATTTGCGGGCTATGGATTTATGGCAGAAGACGCAGAGTTTATCGAAGCCATTGAGAAAAGTGGAGTTACATTTATGGGCCCCTCATCAAGTGTCGCAAGAAGGGCCGGAGCAAAAGATGAGGCAAAAAAATTAGCAAGAAGTTTGAACGTGTCAGTTACACCCGGTGTGGACAACGTATCTGCCCTTGCTCTGATTTCCAAATATTCAGACTCTAAGGGAATGGAAAAATTCGCTAAAGAGAATAATATAAACTTTCAGTATGATTCAAAAATTTCTATCGAAGACAATGCAGAAAAACTTTTATACTCTTCTTATTCGGCATTAAAAGATGCAGTTTCTATTGCAGACTTGCAAAAAGAAGCACTAAAACAAAGTAACGAAATCTGGAACAAATATCCGGGCAAGAGAATTCGATTTAAATACATCGGAGGTGGTGGAGGAAAAGGGCAAAGAGTGATCTCTAAGCCTGAAGAAGTATCCGGTGCAGTTATGGAAATAATTGCAGAGTCCAAAGTAACCCAGGAAGGCTCTAACAGAAATTTCCTGATAGAATTGAATATTGAGAATACTCGCCACAATGAAATTCAGTCTATTGGAAATGGAGAATGGTGTGTGGCTCTTGGGGGGAGAGATTGTTCTTTGCAGATGCACGAGCAAAAACTCTTGGAAATTTCTTTTACAAAAGAGCTTATGGAAAAAGAAATTCAAAATTGCACAGACATAAAAAAGAAAAAGATTTTAGAAAGTGATTTAAAAGTTCTATTGGAAATGGAAGAGCAGTCTGAAGTCTTCGGTAGGGCAGTGCATTTGAATAGTGTTTCAACTTTTGAATCAATAGTCGAGGAAACGAATCATTTCTTTATGGAGATGAATACAAGAATTCAAGTAGAGCACAGAGTAACCGAAATGGTGTATAAGTTAAAATTCACCAACCCCAAAAAGAACTCAGAATTTTTTATAGTAGAGAGCCTTATAGAAGCGATGGCGATTTTATCTCTACACGGTAAAAGACTTCCAAAACCTGAAAGAATAGTGAGAAATATTTCTGGTGGAGAAGTTAGGGTCAATGCGACTAACCAATCCCTTAGCCCTCATGCTGGTGGGATCATACAAACATGGTCGCCTCCGGTCCAGTATGAAATCAGAGATGATCAGGGAATCGGGTTACGGAATCCAGATACCGGGATTTTTATTCACTACAAACTCGCCGGTGCTTATGACTCAAATATTGCATTAATCGTAAGCTATGGAAATTCCAGAAAAGAAAATTTGGAGAGACTTAGCAATATCCTAAGAAGAACAGAGCTTAGAGGTGTTGATTTACAAACCAATATTCCTGTTCACTATGGGTTGATCAATTGGATACTCGGAAAGGACGTTATGTTCAAGCCTTCTACAAGATTCATGCAGTCTTACCTCGCAGCTGTTGGAGCTTTAGAATCCAAGGTAAAAGATCTAGACTTAGAAATTGCATGGAAAGAAACTCAAAATAGTGTTAAGAAAAATAAACCCAATGCTTTGAAATCTTTAAACAGGAAGCACACTCTAACTATCCGTCCAATAGAGAAACTTTTATCTTCTCCTCATCTATTGGCAGGATTTTTAGGATTTCACGAAAACTACTCTTGGAAAATTTCCGATGGGAAGGCAGAGTTTTTAAGGAATCCAGTTTTAATTTTGAATGATTTATACTATTATTTGAATTTAGAAGATGTAGAAAATAAACTCCCTTGTGATAAAATTTGGGATCACGATAAATTGATTTTAAATAACGCAATTTCTTTCTACGAGAAAATAGAAAATTTGATTGGTAAAAACGAGAAATTCTCTGATTTAGAAAAAATATTTTCAAAAACAGAAAGTCCAAATTCTGAAAAAATTTCTAATGAGCTTTGGGGAAAGTGCAGGGCTTCTCACAAAGGATTTCAGGTAGGAATGGAGTTACTTCTTATGCTTCCCAAGGTCGGTATTTTGTCTAAGTTTTATGAGTTAGGAATTGACGATGAGTTGGGTGCAATCATTCCACAACAATTTTTAGAAGAGACTTCCAGAGAAAAATTTATTAAATTTTTGTCTCCTCCTCCTAAAGCAAAATCCGATGAAATAGTTGCTCCTATGGGCGGAATGTTCTATTCCAAAGAAGCTCCTAACTTGCCGGAGTTAATAAAAGTAGGAGACTCTTTTAGTGCAGGGCAGCCTCTTTTTATTATTGAAGTGATGAAGATGTTTAACAAGATTTCAGTTCCTTTTAGCGGTAAAATTATTCAGAGCCTAATGGAAAATTCTGATGGAAAAATCGTAACCAAGGGTCAGACTCTTTTTAAAGTAGAGCCGGACGAGGTTGTAAAAGAGGAAACCGAAGAAGAAATAATACAAAGAAAGAAAAAAGTTACACTTGAATTACTAGGATAGTTATTCTCCAAACTTCACTATTTCTGAGGGTAGGTTATAGAGTGGGGCAGTTTTTTCTACTGCACCTTTCTTGATTGCTTCTTTCGGCATACCGAACACAACAGAGGTTTCTTCGTCTTGTGCAATTGTACTTGAACCGGATTGGAGCATTTCGAGTAATCCTGAGGCTCCATCGTCTCCCATTCCAGTCATGATTATACCGAGTGCGTTCTTTCCGGCAGATTTTGCAACAGATCGAAATAGTACATCTACCGAGGGTCTGTGTCTTGATACGAGGGGGCCATCTATTATTTCTATATGGTACTGCGCACCACTTCTTTTTAGAACCATGTGTTTATTTCCGGGTGCAATGAGTGCTCTGCCGCTCACGACCCTGTCTAAGTGAGAGCCTTCCTTCACTTCTATATTGCAGATATTGTTTAGCCTATTCGCAAAAGCTAATGTAAATTTTTCAGGCATGTGTTGGACGATGACTATTCCCGGGCTTGTCACAGGGAGTTTTGTAAGTATTGCTTCTAAGGCTTGAGTCCCTCCTGTAGAAGTTCCAATAGCTACAATTTTATCTGTAGTGATAAAATTCGGTACACCACCTCCTGTGTGTTTTAAGATAACATCTGCAGTATTTTTTTGGAAAACAATTCCATGACTTGGAAAATTCATTTTGGACAGATTGGCATGGGATGCAGCTTTAATAGAGTCTATAAGTTCGTCACTTGATTCATTCAGAAAATTTTTTAGACCTACTTTGGGTTTTGTAATTATTTCTACTGCCCCTCCAGAGAGTGCAAGCATTGTAGTTTCAGAATTTTCTTCTGTGAGAGTAGAGCAGATTACTACAGGAGTAGGTTTTTCTTGCATGATTTTTTTTAAAAAACTAATCCCATCCATTCGTGGCATTTCTATATCCAGTACGATTACGTCCGGCCAAGAGTTTTTCATTTTATCTAATGCAAAAATCGGATCTGGTGCGGTGAAAAGTAATTCTAATTCAGAGTCTGTACGAATAATTTCGCTTAGTACTTGACGTACTACCGCAGAGTCATCTATGATTGCCACTTTAATTTTTTTCATTGTTTATTCGTTTGTCTCTTGTCTTTTTAGCCATACGTTACCACTCCATAAATCAAAATGAAGTCTTCTGTGTCTTGTGCCACCAAGATTTTCACTCGTAACATTCAGTCTAAATGTTTCTACCAATTGTCTGGCTTTTTCTATATTCCTTGTTCCCATGTCTTGGAGACGAATAAAATCTGTATTTTCGGATTGTTTGTTTATTCTCAAATTCATATCAGAAAACATACTCGCACCTCCAAATAGTTTTACCTTGTACTCTTGAGGTTTTGTATTGGCTCTTTCTATCTCGATTAAAAACATCTCCATAGCTTCATCGGCATATCTCCCGTCAAGTCGATTTTCAAGATTTCGCCTAACGCCCCTACTTGGGAGCATATAGTGGCACATTCCACCAATCTTTAAGTAAGGATGCCACAAACAAAATGAAACACAAGACCCAAGCAGTGTCCTTATTCTGGTTTCAGAATCGCCCCAATAGAAATCACCCGGTTGCAAGAATACGTCAAGAATATTTTCTGGTAGATTCATTTCTTTTGATAGATGGTAGGTTTTATATTTTTCAGGCTGTCTGTGATTCCGAAAAGTGTTTCAGAATGTCCTATAAAAAGATAGCCCTTGTCTTCTATTGTAGGCAAGATATTTTCGATGATTTTTTTTCTTGTATCGTTATCGAAGTAGATCATCACATTTCTTAAAAATACTACGTTGAATTTTCCTATATCAGGGAGTGGCTCATTTAAATTGATTTGATAGAAATGAACTTTGGATTTGATTTCGTTGATTATTTTTAGGTGTCCTTCCTGTGCATTGACTCCTCTTAAGCAATATTTTTTTAAGTAGTTTTTTGGAATTCCGGTGGACTTTGATAATAAATAAATCCCTTTTTTTGCTTTCTCTAAAATCCGAATGCTTATATCAGAGCCTATAATTTCCCAGGGGGTGTGTCCCAATTTTTCGGAAAGAATCATGGCTATACTATAGGCTTCTTCACCCGATGAGGACGCAGCACTCCATACTCTGAAGTTTTTCAAAGAGTAGGGGTTTTGAAGTATTTCATTTTTTAAAAAATCGAAGTGGATTTGCTCTCTAAAAAAATAGGTTTCGTTTGTGGTGAGTAAATCGACTAAAATCTGGCTTTCTTCCGGGTAGGAATTGCTTTCAATTAATTTGTAATATTCTAAATACGTGTTAAGATCAAAATGTCGAATTCTTTTTGCAAGACGATTTGATATTAGAGCTTTCTTGGCTTCCGACATACTGATTCCTGCTTTTTCATAAATCAGTTTTTGGAATAGCTTGAATTCTCTATCAGTTAATTCCGGGAATTCCATTGAGTCGAGGATTCTTAAGCTTCTTGTCGAATTTCTTTTGTAAGATTTGTTTTTTCTTCTATAACCGCAAGCTCACTTGTAGATAAAACTTTGTTTACATTCAATAGAATAATAAACTTTCCGTCAATCTTCCCCATTCCGTAAATGAAATCTATTTGAATTTTTGTTCCAAAGGAAGGAGGAGGCTCTATTTCTGATGGAGTAATATCGATCACTTCGTTTACAGAGTCAACCAAAACACCTATATCTAATTTTTCGTTGGAAAATTTTGCTTCAATAATCACGATACAGGTTTTTTTTGTGATCGGGGTTTGTTCTTGACCAAATCTTACACTCATATCAATTACAGGGACTACATTTCCTCTGAGATTGATGACCCCCCTGATAAATGGGGGCATCATTGGGACAAAGGTCAGCCCACCGTATTCTATAATCTCTTTGATGTGCAGTATTCCTATTCCAAAAACTTCTCCGCCGAGCATGAAGGTGAGAAATTGGTTTTCGTCGTATTTTTTTTCTTCCATTTCTTTCACCTAAAATTTTTCAAAATCATCTTCGTTATCGTCTGTATGAGATGGATGTACTACTGGAGTTTTTTTAGCTACTGGTTGAGGCTTCTTTGTAGTTTCCGGGTGAGCAAAATTAGACACTTTTTTATAGACTTCCTTTTTCCCTTTGAATGTAGAATGTTCTGTCTCGTCTGAAATTTTGAAAAACTCCATACTTTGTTTTAGACTTTCTGCTTGACTGGACAATTCTTCTGCAGTGGAGGCAAGCTCTTCAGATGCAGACGCATTTTGTTGTGTAACTTGATCTATTTGCCCCATTGCCTTATTCAATTGACTTACGCCGGAAGACTGCTCTTCACTCGATGCTGCAATTTCTTGAACAAGGTCTGCAGTTTTGTTGATTGCGGGTACGATTTCCTGAATCAGGCTGCCTGCTTTTTCTGCGATTTGAACGCTTGAGCCTGCAAGTCCTGAAATCTCATTTGCTGCAATTTGACTTCTTTCTGCGAGTTTTCTAACTTCACTTGCAACTACAGCAAAACCTTTTCCGTGTTCACCGGCTCTTGCTGCTTCAATGGCTGCGTTTAGTGCGAGTAGGTTAGTTTGATAGGCAATGTCTTCTACTATTCCTATTTTTTCTGCGATAAGTCTCATTGCTTTTACTGTTTCTTGAACTGAATTTCCACCTTCTAAACCGTCTTTGGCTGCCTTAGTTGCAATGGAGTCGGTTTGTTTTGCGTTTGTGGCGTTTTGATTGATGGTAGCACCCATTTCTTCGAGAGAGGCACTCGTCTCTTCTACGCTTGCTGCTTGCTCTGATGTGGATTGGGATAGAGACTGAACGGTTGCGGAAACTTCCTCTGCCGCAGAAGATAGGGTTTCTGCATTTGCCCTCACTTCAGTAACAATCTTAGATAACTTCACTACCATGTTTCTCATAGCATATAGAACGCTTACAGAATCGTTCTTTTTTATCTGAACATCTATAGTCAAATCTCCGCCTGATACTTTATTTGCTATTTCGGCTACATACTCAGGCTCTCCACCGATTTGGGTGACTATATTTCTTGTTAAGAATAGAGCTGCGATAATTGCAAGAAAGACCGCAAGGATTGTCACACCGATTAAAATTTTTAGAGATAGCTGGAAGGTTTCCTGTGCTTCTCTTCCGCTAACATTTACAAGCTCTCCTTGAAAATCAGATAGGGCTTTTGCACTTTCTTGGTAGGCTCGTAAAACAGGGCGAAGGTCTGTTTGTAGATAGGTTCTTGCGTCTTCTGTTTTCCCTGACTCGACAAAAGCAATTATGGCATTTTGACCTTCAACGTATTTTACTCTGCTTTCTATAATTTTTTGGAGTAGCTCTTTGGCTTTTGGATTGGTGATAGTCTCTTTTAGTTTCTCAATGATTTCGCCTAATTTCCCTCTGACTTCTAAAACCCTTTCTTTTTGTTTTAATTGTTCTTCTTTAGTTTGAGCTAGTACCATGTTTCTGATACTGATTCCGATTTCTCCTGAGTAATTCGTTATATCCATGGCAAGTTGTGCCCTTGGCCATCTTTGCTTTGTAATTACGTCTATAATATCGTTTAATTCTCTTAACTTGGAAATTCCTAAATATGCATTGATAAGTAAAAGTACAATTACCACCAAAAACCCTAATGCAAGTTTGACCGCTAATTTCATTGTTTTTCTCCTATTTGTTGACCTTCTAAATCTTTTTGAAAATTTAATGATTCATTTTTTACTGCAATTTCAATTAGTACAGGAATATCTAAAATCATCGCAACCTCACCAGTCCCAAGAATTGTTGATCCACTGATTCCTTTTAGATTGCCGAATATTTTACCAAGTGGTTTGATCACCGTTTGGATTTCTCCAGATAGCTTATCTACCAATAGTCCTGCTTTTTTATCACCGTATTGAACTACTACAATATTGCCTTTCTTTTTTTCAGATTCCTTGTTTAGGAAAATTTCTGACATTCTTACAAACGGTAAAAGCTCTCCACGCAAATTGATATAATTTCTTTTTCTGTTTTCGTCTTCTGTAAATTCAAGGCATTCAACCACCATTTCGAGTGGTAGCACGTAGTGTCTTGAGTCCACTTCTACTGCAAATCCGTCTATGATAGCCAAAGTGAGTGGGAGACGAACTTTGAAAGTAGTGCCTTTTCCTTTTACGCTTTCTACCACGACAGACCCACGAAGTGAGTCAATATTCTTTTGAACTACATCGAGTCCTACACCTCTTCCGGAAATATCTGTGATTTTTTCTGCTGTAGAAAATCCGGGTAAAAATAAAAAGGAATAAATTTCTTTTTCTGAATAGTTTGAATCTTTTGCAACTCCGTTTGAGATTGCTTTTTGTAGAATTTTATCTGAGTCGAGACCTCTACCGTCGTCTATGACTTCTATCACTATTCCACCTGTATCGTGGTATGCGTTTAGTTTTAGAGTGCCTTTTTCTGGTTTACCGTTTCTGATTCTTTCTTCTACAGACTCTAAGCCGTGGTCTATTGCGTTACGAATTAAGTGTAGTAGTGGGTCACCTATTTTTTCGATTACAGTCTTGTCTAATTCTGTTTCTCCGCCTGTAGTCACAAAGTGAATATCTTTTCCTAGATTTTGACCTATATCTCTTACTACTCTTTGGAATCGACTGAATGTAGATCCGATTTGAACCATTCTGATTCTGAGTGCGTTATCTCTGATTTCACCGATGAGTCTGGAAATTATATATGAGGATTCTACCAGATCGGAGTCTTTATTTTTTGTTGCAATCTGGGTCATGTTAGCGCCTGCAATCACAAGCTCTCCAACTAGATTTATGAGTGAGTCTAATTTTTCCGAGTCTATTCTAATAGATTTATTTTCTGATAAGTGAAGGTCTTTGTCTTTTTTTTTCGTGAATAAGTCTATTTCTTCTTCGTGGATTTCATCTGTTTTAACCATTAAGGATACGTCTGTATCAATTTCTCTGGTAGGTAGTTCTGTAGCTATGTTAGTCGGGGAGGTTGATAACTTTTCGGAGAGTACTTTTTGAATTTCTTCCCATTCTGTTTCGTCTAACGCTTTAATATATGTTAAGTAAGAGTGAATTTTTTCTTTTGGCTCGGACAGGGAAGAAAGAAACTTAGAAAATTCGTTTATTGTGGATCCGGGCTTTAGAATATGTAGTATTGAATCTCCCTGTAAAAATTCAAAAACATTTTCTATTGTAGCTTTGTCTGCGTCTGTTTGCAGTTGGATTTCAAAACCGATATAACAATTTTCTGGATCCATATTTTTCCTGTCCGGTATATCCTCTGTAAGAGTTACAAGGTTGGCTATTGTGCCAATTTCGTTTAAGTAATTTATAAAAGAAAAAGGGTCTAATCCATTTTTTAAAATACTCGGATTGAATCGAATGGAAATATGGAAGTTTGTGCCTTGAGTTTTTTTTGAGTTGTCTATCGGGGTGGTACTTTTTTGCAACTCTACTTCTGGCTCTTTTTCATTGGATTGAGTTTCCAGATCAAAATTTTGATTTAGTTTTCGTAAAAGACTTTTCCCTAACTTGATTGTATCCGGGGCAATTTCTGTATTCAGGGATGCGTGCTCGATTAGATCAGATATATGATCCCTGCACTCCAACAATACTCCAATGGATTCTTTTTTTAGATTTTTTTTCCCGGATCTTACAAGCTCTAAAACATTTTCAACTACATGTGTAAAATCCACTACGTCTTTGTATCCGAAAATCCCTGCCGAGCCTTTGATTGTGTGAATTGCCCGAAACAGCGCATTCAGAGAATTTTCGTCTCCCTCACCGGATTCTATATCCAAAAGAATTGTCTCCATCTGTTGGAGAAGCTCGCTCGACTCTGCTATGAATGTATCTTTGATCTCGTCTAAATTCATTTTTTAGAAACACCTATTCTATCCGGGTGGAGCTTTGTGCCGTAGCTAAATCGGAATTTTTCTTTAGCTTCTTTGGAGATACTTATCTTGTCTGCAAAAAATCCAGTAAGACCGTACAAGTCAAAAAATCTAAGCACTACTAAATTGTGTGATTTTAAAATAAATTTTTTGTTTTCTTTGTCTGATTCTTTTTTTAGAAGGATTAGAATTTGCACACCCGCAGTATCAATCGAAGTAACCTGGTCTAGATCTATTGTGAGTGAATTGCAAGAATCTAGAAATTCCAATAGCTCTGCCTTTAGTTCTGCAGCAGAATAAATATTCAGCTCTCCTTCAAAATAAATAGTTGTGGAGTCACCCAATGTCTCTGTACGGAAACTTAAACTCATTATATGATAAGCCTTGAGATTGCGCTTAATAATTGTTGAGGAGAGAATGGTTTCACAAGCCAGGCTTTTGCACCTTTTTCCATCCCTTCTTTCTTTTTTTCTTCCTGTGATTCGGTTGTGAGCATTACCGTAGGCGTAAACTTGTTATTAGGCTCTGCCTTCACCTTGGTTAGAAAGGTTAGTCCGTCCATTACCGGCATATTTACATCGCAAATAATTAAATTCACCTTTGTTTCGCTGAGCTTTTTTAAGGCTTCTTCTCCATTGGAGGCCTCAAGTATTTCATAATTTGAGCCTTTTAGATAAACAGAAACGACTTTCCGGAAAACATCCGAATCGTCTATAATCATGATTTTTTTAGACAACGATTCTCTCCTTATACTTTTAATGGAATAAAAATTTCAGCTAAGACGCAAGTGCTGACCTGTTTTCCGGTATGGTCTATTGCATCGTGAATAAAAAATAATCCGTTGTGTTTCCTAATTAAATAATCGACAACTGTAAGCCCTAACCCAAGCCCAAATTTTTCAATAGAGATTATGTCTTCTAATGGTGGGTGGATTCTAAAAAAAGGCTCTATGACCAATTTTTCCATAGATTCAGGAACTCCACCGTAAGGCTCTTTGGCTACTTCATTTTTCACAGAAATACAAAAATACCCTTGAGAAGAATTGCAAAAAATATTGATTTGGCTTTTTGGAGTAGAGTATTTGTATGCGTTTATCAAAACTTCTTCAAAAACTAAGAGTATTTTTTCTAGATTGATATTTAGCTTGTGCCTCGTCTTGGAAATGGGTAGGGTAACGTGCAAATTCTTTTTTTGAAAGTAGGGCTTTAAGTCCTCAACAACAGGAGTGAGTTTTTCTAATAATTCTGAGGAATCTATTTCCGTGAACTCTAATTTTTCTTCCATTAGATTTGTGATTCTGTCCAAGCCGTCTAGTAATTGTCTGGAGTGGTTGTTATTTTCAAATAGTAGCTCCATTACTTCTTTGTCAACATGGTAAGCCCCGTCGCTTATTGTTGCTGTGGCTTGGATCATTTCTATTACTGACACCATCATCCCTAATCCACCACCTTGGGATAGGGAAGTTTTTAGGTTGTATATAGAATTTTTGTCTTGAGACCCCTCACCGGTTTTCAGCCTTGTTTCTTTGTAGTTTAGCCACTCTAATTGACCCCTAAGTTTCAAACCCTCGTTCATGATCGCATTCTTTTCAGATTCTTTCAAGTATTGGTATTCTAAGGCTTTTAAAATATTCTGGTTGAATAGGTCTGCATTAATCGGTTTTACGATATAATCAAAGACTCCCATTTTCATAATCTCTATGATCGTATCCGGTGAGTCTAAGGCTGTTTGAACCAAGATAACAGAGTCAGGGTGGATTTTTTTAAGCTCTGTTATGAAGGTTTTCCCATCCATAACAGGCATCATTAAGTCCACAATATATATAGAGTAAAATTTTTTCTCTAATAGCTCTAAGGCTTCTTTTCCGTTGGTTGCTGCCTCTGTTTCAATTCCTAACTCTTTACAAAGAGATTGCAGCAGAATAATATTTTCTATTTTATCTTCTACTATTAGAATAGGGTGCTTTTTAAATCTTAGTAAATTTTCGAGGGTGTAGGAAATTTTGTGTAAAATCCTTTTCCGTTTAAATTTCCATTCTCCCTTCAAAATTTATTGCAAACTGATTAATCACTTATTTTTAATCCCGGATAGGCATGGTCCATTTTTGATGCATTCTGCAGAGCCAGATACAACAGTTTTTGCCGCATCATCATTGGAAATGAAGCCCGGTTTTTGATCACTTTTCAGAGCGTCATATTCAAAGACTCGATTGCATTGGTTGTGTAAATTGCTTTTTGATTTCTGCCGGATAGGGCAAGGAAAGGAATTATCTCCATTCCATCTGTTTTCCCAGGATTTTGAAATCATCGGATATTTTGAATCCCATTTTTAGAAAATTCCTGAAGTTTTAATTTTGCTTCCTCAACGTTCACTGCACGATAGATTTTTTTCAAGTCGGATGAAAGCTCTTTTCGATTTTAAAGGAAACATACTTTAGAGAATTTCTGACCATATGAACGATACAAAGCTGAACTTCGGCATTTGGATAAATAGTTTAATCGCTTCCGAAAACCGGTAAGTCCATCAACAGTTCAATCAATATCCTGCAACCCACGGTTTTAGTTCAGTCAGGTTTGGAGCCAGAACTTGGATCCTTCATTTTTCAATCCAGAGCCTCAAAACCTCTTTTAAACCGTTCATATTGACGCCGATAGCCATATGAACAGCCTTGTTTTGACCTGACCATCGTCTCTAATTTTGACCCTCAATGCATCAAGATAAATAATCGGATAGATTGAATCAATAGGTCTGGTCTGCTATTTACTACTTCTTCGATTACACCATCTGTTACTGTGGAGATCAGATCAGGAGAAACTTCAACCTGATAGATTTCCTGAAGATGAGCCTGGATGGCGTGTCGTCATTCCTCGCATACATAGAAATTATTTTCATCAAATCCATTCCAATGGGTCTGGTTTTCTTGATTATCTTCGGTTCAAATTCGGAATTCGGTCTCTGGGAACGTCGATTTCCAGGTCGCCTTGATAGTCTTTTCAGAAAACCATTGCGGGAATTGCCGGCACCATTTTGCCGAGAATGTTTTTCATAACCCAATTCATGGGTCAGTTCCTGCCGCATAGCCTTCTCGACTATAGCTTTGGTTAATTTTTCAGAAGAAGACCATTTTCACCGATCAATTCTTCAGGATTTTGTATTCCTTTGATCAACTCTTCATGAGCTCGTCTTTTCTGGATTTTGTTTTTGCCATATTCTTTACCCTCTTTTATTTTCGGAGTAAAAGATATTTACATGGGATTAATTAACTTTGAAAATTCTTTTTATAGTTGTTTTTTTTTTTGTTTCGGATTAGTTTGAATAAATTTTTAAGTCCCATGGTTTAGGTTTTTTTTTTACCTTTCAAATTTTTTTTTGTGTTTTGTCGATTTAGTTTTAATCTTTACTGATTTTTAAATCTTTGAAGTCCCATGGTTTAGTGAAAATTGCAATCACACCTTCTTTTTTAGAAATATTTTCTTTTGTTTCTTTGTCGATATAGCCTGTAATCATTACCGATTTTATTTCCGGATAGTTGTCTCTGATCTTTGAAATGGGTTCATAAGGGTATGTTGTTTTTAGTTTTTTTAATCACCAAGGGTAGCTCGGTTCCTTCTTTTTTTAGCTCTTCGATTAGGATTAGTGCTTCTTTTGCACTCATTGCAGTTTCTATTTCAAATTTATCGTCGAAGTGGTATTTTAATTCTTCTGATATTTAATTTTCTTCATCATAACGCAAAAGTATAAAATTCATGGATTTTTCAATCTCGCAAAGTCTCTCTCTCTCTCTCTCTCTCTCTCTCTCTTGCTTGCGGCCTTTAGCCAAATACTGAATGTAGTTTTTCCGGGTACACTGTGTACTTCAATTTTCCCATCCATATCTTCTATAAATCCCTTGCAAATATCTAGGCCGATTCCGATTCCTTCACCATTCTTTTTCGTAGTGAAAAAAGGGTCAAAGATTTTACTTTGTAATTCGAGAGGAATCCCTATCCCTGAATCTGTAATGGATGTAACAATATAGGAATCTATTTCTTCGATTTTAATTTCAATAGTGCCTTTGTAGTTCATTGCGTGTAGTGCGTTATTCAATAGGTTGATCCAGACTTGGTTTAATTTGTCTGAATTCCCTAAACAGTTTTCGGAAGTTGTGTAATTCTTTGTGATTTTCACACCATACTTTATCTTGCTTTGAAACAGAGTCAGTATGGAATCTATTTCTTTTTGTAAATTGACTTCTGTAATATTGTCTTTTTCTGTCGGATTTTCTTGTACTAGATAATTTTTTAACGCATTTACAACAGTCAGTGATTTTGCAGACGCAAAAGAAATCGTTTCGCTTAGTCCCCTCAAAGATCGAAAACAAGAAATGGATTTCAAGATTTCTTTTGACTTAGGGTTTTTAAAAAAAATCGCCCAACTGTCATCAGACTCTTCTACACCTGAGCCTAATACTAATTCAGCCAATTCTCTTTTTTCAGAAAATCCTGCTGCCTCCAATTGTTTTTGAATCTTCAATTTTTTTTCTCTGTCGGGAAGCTCGATTGTGATTGGGTTATTCTGGCTGTTTTTCAATAGCGAAAGAAATACTTGAAAATCATCCGAGCTTAAATTTGTAATCGTGATTATACAGCTTAGGATTTTGTTGTTTAGAATGTCTGAAAGAGTTCTGTTTGAGCTTACGATTGCACCGAGTGGGGTATTCAATTCGTGGGTCATTCCCGCAGCGAGCCTTCCGAGAAATGAGAGCTTTTCGCTTTTTATAATTTTTTCTTGCATATTTTTTAAATCGAGCATGGCACCTTCTAAGTAAGAATTGATCTCCTCCATATTTTTATAAGAGTCTCTCAATTCCTTTGTTCTAACTTGTACTTTTTCTTCTAATTGGGCGTAGAAATTTTCTCTCAGCTCTTCAGTCTTTTTTCTTTCTGTAATGTCTTGTTTTACTATTACAAAGTGTGTAATTCTATTTTTTTCGTTCAATACAGGCGTAATCATGGTTTCCATCGGTACAAGGCTTTCGTCTTTTCTTTTACTGATTACCTCTCCTTTCCAGACCTCGCCATTTTGAACTGTATCTTGTATCTTTTTGTAAAAAGCGTCACCTTGCACCCCTGACTTGACTAATTTGTCTAGGGTTTCGCCTAATATTTCTATAGGCAGGTATCCTGTATTTTGAGAGAAGCTCTTGTTTGCCCAGAGGACTATACCTGTGTTGTCGAGGATCAAAATTTCGTTGGCTGCTGCGTGTAACGCACTTTTAATCAGTTTCATCTCGCTTGAAATTTTTGCTTTTTCTTTTAAGTCGAGTATCACCTGTCTTCTCGAAATTAAAAATAGACCAAAACCAAATAAACCAATTAAGGAAGTTGCTGAGATGATTAAATTCCATCTTTCTTCGATTAGCGGTTGGTATGCTTCTTTTTTTTCTACTTGAAGCATAAAATACCAAGGAGAGTTTTCAATTTTTTTAGAGTAAGCCACTACGGGTACTTTTCTGTAATTTGTCCCTTCAAGGTTTCCGGTTCTGCCTAGGATGGATTGAACTGCAGGTAATTCTACCCGAGTCAATGGAAAGGCAAAGTCAATCCATTTGTTTTTATCGTATTTCAGGAAATTTACATTTTGAATACTACCGTCTTTTTCTCTGAATAATAGAATCTCCCCTGTTTTAAAGAATACAGACCATTCATCAAAAGAAGGCTGAACATATTTTTCGGGGTTGATTGTAAAAATTGCAAGTCCGATAGGATTTGAGTTTTCGTGCTTTAAAATCGGAACAAGAATAGATAAATAGATTTTTTTATCGAATTCATCTACATAAAAATCTTGTACTGTTACGCTCTTTGTTTTTAGAGCTTCTGCGGAAAGATTGAGAGTAGAATTAGAAATAGGATTTTTTTTCAAATTAAAAATAATTTTCTTATGGTTTCCATCTAAAATCAGGATATTTTGGTATTGGTATTGGTATTGGTATTGGTATTGGTATTTCTGTAGCAAGTTAGCTATTTTAGAAGTATCCGACGGATTTTGTACTAGTTTGTGTACCAACTCATAAAAAACTTCGTTTTTATAATAACCTACAGCGTCTCCAATTCTTTCGTTTCTAAAACTAGCTAATTCTCTAATTTCATTTTCGGAGATTGTAGCGAGCCTTCGATTTAAGTCGATTTTGAAATCTTTTTCGATTTCTATATAGTACAGATAAGCAGAGGTATAAATGGTTACGAGTAAAATCCCGAAAAATAAAATAGTCAATTTATGGACTTTAGTAATATTTTGGATTTTTTCTATAGATAACTGAAAAGTATTCATCCCTATCCCAAAAAATTGAATTTAGAATTTTCACTTAAACAACATAAAAGCTAATACTTTTCAAATATATATTTCAAAATTGTGAAAAAATAATGTCCCTTTTTTGTCAAAATAAGTCAATAAAGTTTTTAAAATTTTTTTAAATTTTTAAAAACTTTATCTAAAATTTTATTTTTTCCTATACACTATGTATTTTGCTCATATCATAAAATTTTGTCAATACCACAAATAGGGTATTCTGCTTTTTAGTTTTAGTCAATAAAATTTTCACTTCTTCGAATAAGCAATTTGTTTGTAGATAGGTCATTTTGCCCTATTTTAAGAAGTTTTTTTAATTTTACTGCTTAGTCTGAAATTTTTTCTGTGAATGGAAGTGAAATTGTAAAAGTGCTGCCCCTCCCTATTTCACTTTTTATTAAAATTTTTCCTCCGTGGGCTTCCACAAGTTTTTTAGAGATAGGCAGTCCAAGACCGGTACCTTCGTTTTCAGAGCCCAAAGGTGATTCGAATTGTGCAAAATTATCAAAAATTTTCTCTATGTTTTCCTTGGATATTCCTATCCCTGTGTCTATAAAATCTATTTCAATGAATGAATCTATAATTCTGACTTGAACCGTAATACTCCCTTTTTTGGGTGAGAATTTGATCGCATTGGTTAAAATATTGATAAAAACTTGCAGGATTCTTTTTTCGTCACCTATCATATAGAATTTTTCTTTTTTTGGAGGATGAAAAAATACAGAAATTTCTTTTTTATCCGATTGTGGATTTAGTATAAAGATTGTATTTTGGACAAGTTCCAAAATCTCTATTCTATTTTTTTGTAAGGTGATGATTCCTGATTCGATTTTTGTAATATCTAAAATTTCATTTATGATTTTCAGTAAATGCACACCCGCAGTATGGATAAAATTCAAATATTCTTTTTCTTTCACTTGAGATTCATTCAATCGAATTAATTCCGAAAATCCTATAATTGAATTTAAAGGACTTCTAAGTTCGTGGGTCATGTTGGATAAAAAATCGCTTTTTGCTTTGTTCGCAGAATTGGCAAGGAGGAGGGCTTTTTCTAATTCTTTGGTTCTTTTTTTTACTAATTCTTCAAGGTGAGATTTGTGGAGTTGAAGTTCTTTCTCTTTTGCTTTTTTATCGAGAAATGTTCCTATCATAAGTGTCAAAGATTTAAAAATAGCAAGTTCTTCCGAATTCCAATTTCTTTTTTTTTCGCAGTCTTCAAACCGAATAAACCCCCAAAGAGTACTATCTACAAAAATAGGGATTACCAAAACTGAAAGTATATTTTCTTTTTCAAATATAGCTTGTTCTTTTTCGTTGAATTCGTCTAACGTACCGCAAATATGAGCCTCTTTTAAAAAACTTTCTATCCACCAGTGAAACTCATTTCCAAAAAAAATACTTTTGATATCGGAATCAAATTTTGATATGTTTGGGTTTGTCACTTGAATCGGATTTGCAAAGTAGTCCTGATTTTCACTGTGGAATATTTTAAAAATTGAAATTCTGGACACATCGGTAAATATAATCAAATTCTCCAAGGCTTCTGAAATAGGATTTACGTAATTGGAAGAGAGTAGGATTTGTGAAGATGCGTTTATCCCCATCTCGTATTTCAGTCTTTTGGTGAGAGAAGCCTTGGCAGATTTGAGTGAGCCAATATCTTTTAGAGTGGACAGGTAATACAAAATTTTTGTGTCTTTTTCAAATACAGGTGAGATCCTCCATTCTAAGGTGACCAGGGACTTTCCCTTTTTTAGAAAAGGGATTTCTGTTTTTTGAACTTTTTTATAATTCATGGATTTCTGAAAATTTTGAAAGATCGGATTTTCCAAGTTTTCCGAAAAAAGAATAGGTAGCTCTTTCTCAAGAATTTCTTCTTTTTCGTATCCGAAAAATTTCCAAAAACTATCATTTGCGAGTAGAATTTTTTGATTTAAAAGTGAATGTTCATTCGATGTTAAAAAAATAATCTCGTCTATAGAGTTGAGTAGAAATTCTGAAGAGGGATGTTTCACGCTTTTTACTTAGTCTTTCAATAATTCTTTTGGTAATCTAAAATTCATGGAGTCTTCTCTCGAACCGGGAAAACCTTTCACTTTTGCATCAGGAAAAAAAGTCAATAACTTAGCGATGATTTCATCAATCAACACTTGAGGAGTAGATGCACCTGCGGTTACACCCAGAGTTTTTATATTTTTATTTAGAATGATTTCTTTTGTGATTTCTTCGGATGAGCTGACTCTAAAAGATTCCGGTTTTTGTTTTTGTGCAAGTTGAACGAGTCTGTTGGAGTTAGAGCTATTTTCTGCGCCTATGACGAGCACTGCATCTACTATTTGAATCATCTCACCGACTGCTTCTTGCCTTTCGGTAGTCGCATAGCATATATCGTCTTTTTCGGGGTGCTCTACAAAAGGAAAAAGCTCTTCTATTTTTTTTACGATTTCTCTTGTATCTATAACTGAAAGTGTAGTTTGCATCAGATAGGTGAGGGGCTTGTCTTTTGTAATTTTCTCTTTTAGTGCAATTACATCTTCGACCGTTTCCACAAGCATCATCTCTGCCTCTCCCATTGTGCCTATTGCCTCGTCGTGTCCTCTGTGTCCGATATAGATGATTTGGTATTCGTCTTTCAATCTTCTTGCTTTTCTGTGAACTCGCGTTACGAGGGGACAGGTAGCATCTCCTATTTTCATAGAATGCTCTTTCGCATAACGCACAATTTCCGGGGATACACCGTGGGCACTAAAGATCACAGTCGCACCGTCGGGAGCTTCATTTAGCTCACTGATAAATTGAACTCCTTTTTTTTTCATGTCTTCCACAACTCTTTTGTTGTGAACGATTTCTTTTCGTACATAAATCGGGTTTTCTAATGTACTGTTTATTTTATTTACGCTTTCTACATAAGAGATTGCATATTTTACACCGGCACAAAATCCCCTTGGATTGGCTAAAAAGATTTTTTCTATTCCCATAAAATTTAGACTTAAAAACTAATTTTTCCCCATTGAAAATACCCTGATTTTTCAGAATCAGAAGCAGGACGATTGATTAGTGAAGGTTTTTCTTCTGATTTTTTATTTGCAGGAATATCTTTTGAAAATGAATAAATTACGCCATAGAGTACTTCTACAATAGAAGGGTCTCTTGTATTGTCCAATATCTCGATTTCCAGATGATAGTTTTTGATATTCTCTTTTTTTAATTCAACTAAAATTTCTGAATCTACTTTTTTAGAAACAATTTTACGAATTATTCGATCTTTGTCGTCTGCCTCGTACACCGTAAATAAAAATTCATTTACACTTCCGTCGTGGGTTGCCCCAAATGCAATGAAGTCAGGCAGGGTAGAAGTTTTAATTCTTGCGGTAAAAATCACCCTACCACCATTTGTGATACCTGCATAGAGTCTTTCTTGTCCTATTGTATAGCCCATACTTTTTAAATTGGAACGCAAATTTCTTACATTGGATTTTAAATGATCGGAGTTATCTTCCGAAAAAAACTGAATTGGTAAAAATGTAAGAAATAGAAAAGCGATATTTACTAAGTTGAATCTCATAGATTTACCATTCGTCGGATTTTTTAGGTAGAACCTTGTTTCGGATCGATGTAGGGTTTTTTGTTGCAGGCTCTTTTGTTGAAGTTTCGTTATTGACAGATTCATTGCTACCTGTGTCTTTTTCTGTGTATTTTCCAGCAAAGTTCATAACGCACATACTTTTGTACATTTTGTGGTCTCCACATCCTACTCCTGCATAGTGAATTCCCTTTTTTAATAGATTCAACCTGTGTCCTCTGGACGGTACTCCATCGTCCACAATCAATTGAATTAGAACATCTCTTGCAACATTATACCCATAGCTGATATTCTCCGCAGAAAGCAAATCCCATTTTCCGAACCTATTCATTCTGGATGAAGGAGTTGAGCCGTCTGTGCCTGTGTGCCCGACACTCCCTTTTGGACCTGTGTCGTTTACGTGGCTTTTGGATGCAAGAGAAAGTCCTTTAGAATATTGAAGAGTTTCTAAGGACTCGGCTTTTTTTAACTCTCGGATTGCCTCATCTACCGCAGAAATACCTTCGTTTGTTCGTATGGCAATTTTTCCGGGAACACGAATCAGTTTTCCGTCAAAATATTTTTTATATTCTACTAGAATTTCAGAGTATTTGGGAGGGTTTTGTCTAAGTAGATTGATTTCATCCAAGACTTCTTTTTCAAGAGGAGTAAGAATCGAATCTTCTGAGTTCAGACCAAAAGAAATTATAAATAGAAGAAAAAATACAACTATTAGATTTTTTAACATGAAATCCTCTCTTTTATAAATAAATTTTAATCTATTCTTTGCACGATTAAAAAGAAACAATTTTTTATTCGGCTTAAATTTATTCATTTTCACAAGACTTATACGACATAGTAATCAGATTCCTATATGTAATATTATTTTTAGAATTTTAAAAAAAATATAATCAAAATTTTCGATTGTGACGAAACAAAATTTAGGAAGGTCAAGGAAGATCTTCGGAAAACCCATTTTTTATCCTCTATAAAGAGGTGGGATTCAAGGAGGAAACCCGATGGTTATTAACCACAATATAAGCGCAATTTTTGCTCACAGAACGTTGAAATTTAACAACGAGAATCTGTCGAAAGATATTGAAAAGCTATCCAGTGGAATGAGGATCAATAGAGCCGGAGACGATGCTTCCGGTCTTGCAGTATCCGAAAAAATGAGAACACAGGTCAATGGTCTCAGAAGAGCAGAGCAAAATACCGAAGACGGTATGAGCTTGATTCAGACCACTGAAGGGTATTTGCAGGAAACTCACGAAATCGTTCAAAGGATTCGTGTGCTTGCAGTTCAGGCTTCTAACGGTATATATACCGAAGAAGATCGTCAACAGATTCAAGTGGAAGTATCTCAGCTTGTAGATGAGATCGACCGTATTGCATCTCAAGCAGAATTCAACAAGATGAAACTCTTGACAGGTGCTTTTGCAAGATTGAATCCTACTGCGAGTATGTGGTTTCACATGGGGGCGAATATGCACCAAAGAGAAAGAGTGTATATTGAAACCATGAATACCGCCGCTCTTGGGCTTAGAAACCCGACTGTATTGACATTTATATCTTTGTCAACTGCGGGGAAGGCTAACTCAGTGATTGGTCTTGCAGACGATGCACTTAGAATGATCTCTAAACAAAGAGCAGACTTAGGTGCATACTACAATAGACTTGAACACGCTGCAAAAGGGCTGATGAGTGCTTATGAAAATATTCAAGCATCAGAGTCTCGAATCAGAGATACCGATATGGCAGAGCAGATGACGAGCTTTACAAGGTATCAGATTTTGACCCAAGCGGCAACAGCGATGCTTGCTCAGGCAAATATGAAACCTCAAACAGTTCTTCAGCTATTGAAGTAAGAGTAATTTAGGTTACCCGGCACCACTTTTTTTCGTAAGAACAAAGTGGCGCTGGGATGCGAAAAATAAAGGTCTACAGATTTTCAAAATAAAGACGATAAATACTGTAGAATGGATTTATAATAAAATTATAAATCGCCGTGCGACTCTGAAGCCCGAATATCCGTTCGGGCTTTTTTTTTTCTAAAAATAAATTTTTAAAAATTGATTTTACTATAAAACTTTCTGCAAAAAAGGAAAAAGCAGGAAAAGTTTGCATTACTCGTAAATGAAATATGCAGGCATTAGAATTTGAAACTTCACTAAAAAACAATACAATACCGGGGTCTTCGAGACTATCGGCTTCCGGCTCGCCCTCCCTTCTGAATGACTGGGAATCTGCCCATCACAACTTTTTCTTTGAAAAAAAGTGGTGCGGGATCTGGGAGTTTGAATTGGGGTGCATGGGCTTTATTTGTTTAAAAATGATTCATATATCATTGACTAATATCATAAATTGTTAATTTATTGAAAATATGGGTTCCTATGAAAAAATCTGGCAAAAAATTATTGATGGGAATTCTGATGCAAATATTGACTTTGAAGATATTTGTAAATTATTGCAAAAAATCGGATTTGAAATGCGTGTGAAAGGATCTCACCATATTTTTAGAATGGATGGTGTGGAGGAGCGTATTAATGTACAAAAAGATGGAGCAAAAGCAAAACCATACCAAGTTCGCCAGATTAGAAAAGTATTAATTCTAAATAAGCTAAAGGAAAAATTATGAATCAATATGAAGTTATCATTTATTATAGTAAAGAGGATGAGGCTTTTATTGCCGAGGTTCCGGAATTACCAGGTTGCATGGCACATGGTTCAACCAATGACATGGCACTAAAAAATGTTAATGAAGCAATGAATCTTTGGTTAGAGACTGCGAAGGAGTTTAATGATCCAATCCCGGTACCTAAAGGTAGAAAATTAATGTTTGCATAAAATATGATTTGGGTGTCAGTTTGTCATAAAACTATTAATTGCATTTATAAATATGCGTTAGTTGGTATCGATAGTCTTCTTTTCTTTTGAACTTAGTGGAAAATTTTACTCAACCAGCACAAAAAGTGCAAGTTCCGCAAAATAGTTTGGATTTAGTCTTACGTTTTTTTTTCCGGAGAAAAATGCACTTTTTTCTATTTTAATTTTTTGTATTTTGCAGAAATCTAAAAAGTCGGTTACAGACAAAAAGTGTAGGTTTGGAGTGTTGTACCATCTGTAAGGGAGGGAGGCAGTTACTGGCGTTTCTCCGTTGAACAGGATCATCCAACGTACTTTCCAGTGACCAAAGTTTGGAAATGTGACTATCACCTTTTTTCCTATCCTCAAAGACTCTTTGATGATTCCCCCCGGATTTTTGGTTTCCTGAATAGTCTGGTTTAAAATCACATAGTCAAAACTTTTATTCAGGTGGTGTTTTAGTCCGTCGTCCAAATCGCCGTGGTGAACAGTCACTCCTCTTTCAATACATTTATATATGCAGTCTTCATTTTTTTCTATTCCTTGACCTCTTACTCCTTTTTGTTTTAGGAGATAGAGTAGATTTCCATTCCCGCAACCTAGATCCAAAACTCGACTTGAGGAAGGAATCATTTTTAAGATATATTTAAAATCAGGTCTTTGATTTTCAACTTCTAGCTCATTTTCCATTGATAGTGTTTCTCGCATGATTTAAAAAATGGTAAATTAGATGGGTTTGCTCTTGGTTGGCGAGTAAAAAAGAATCGTGTCCTTGGGTAGTTTCGATTTCGCAATAGGATACGGGGATTGCATTTACTTCGAGAGAGGTTACAATCTCTCTGGACTGGTAAGGAGGGTAGAGCCAATCCGAGCTATAAGCAATTACAAGAAAGTTGGATTTCACATTGGAAAGAGAAGACGTTAGTTCCATTCCTTTTCCGAGACTGAAGTGGTCTAAGGCTTTTGTTACATAGATGTAAGAATTTGCATCAAACCGGTCAACAAAACTCTCTCCTTGGTAAACTAAATAGCTACCTACTGCAAAGTCTGCTGTCAAAATATTTCCTTTTGGAGGCTTACGACCAAATTTTTCTCTCATCAAAAGATCAGATAAGTAGGTGATATGCCCAATCATCCTTGCAAGAGCGAGACCTTTTCGAGGTGGGTCATCATTATAATCTCCATTGTTCCAGTGTGGGTCTGACATGATTGCTTGTCTTCCCACCTCATTAAAGGATATTTGCTGGGCAGAGTGCTCGGCAGAGGTTGCAAGGATGATACAGTTCTCTACCTTGTCCGGGTAGGATACCGCCCATTGCAAAGCCTGCATTCCACCCATCGAGCCTCCAGATACGCAGAAAAATTTATTCAATCCAAAGAAGTCCATTAGTAAGTGTTGTGCATTTACCATATCTTTGATAGACACAAATGGAAAAGAAGAGCCGTATTGTTTTCCTGTTGCGGGGTTTATAGTTGTAGGACCTGAACTTCCCCTGCAACCTCCTATGACGTTAGACGAAATCACAAAATATTTATTGGTATCAAATGCCTTGCCGGGTCCTATATAGTAATCCCACCAGCCGGGTTTGGTAGCATTTTTGTGAAAACCGGCAGCGTGTGCATCACCGGAAAGTGCATGACAAATTAAAATAGCGTTATCTCTATTTTCAGATAGTTTTCCGTAAGTTTCGTAAGCGATTTCTACTGGACTGATTACAGATCCGTTTTCTGTGATAAGTTTTTCAAACTTTGCAATTTGAGTTTCAATTTGCCCAACGCTATCTTTCATCGCTAATTCCACGTAAAGAGAAACTTATTCGTAAGTAAAGAATTTTAAAATTAAAGAAAAGAATTTTCCCCTGTTTTTTAGACAGGGGAAAAAAGTTTAGACTGATTTAAGTGCTTCTTCTAAGTCAAACAAAATGTCATCGATATTTTCTAATCCGACTGACAACCGAATATAATCAGGTGTAACTCCGGCTTCTAATTGCTCTTTTTCACTTAATTGAGAATGAGTAGTTGAGGCAGGGTGGATAACCAAAGATTTTGCGTCACCGATATTAGCTAATAGAGAAAACACTTCTAATTTCTCTATGAATTTTTTTGCTTCGACAACTCCACCTTTTATTCCAAACCCAAGTATGGCTCCAAATAATCCTCTCTTGTGATATTTTTTTGCAGTGTTGTAGTTTACGTCAGACGGTAGACCAGGGTAGGTAACCCAGCTTACCTTTGGGTGCTTACTCAAATATTCTGCGACTTTCAGCGCATTGGCAGAATGTCTTTCCATTCTAATAGGAAGTGTTTCTACCCCTTGAAGAATTGCCCATGCGTTAAAAGGAGAAATAGCAGGCCCAATATCTCTGAGACCTTGTACTCTTGCCTTGATTATATAAGCTATATTTACTCCACCGAAAGGCTCAAATTTACCGAATACATCCCAAAATTTTAATCCGTGGTAACTTGGATCTGGATCTGTAAAGCCCTTGAATTTTCCGTTACCCCAATTGAATTTTCCTGAATCAATGATGATGCCACCGAGTGAAGTTCCATGCCCGCCAAGAAATTTTGTCAGTGAGTGGATCACTATATCTGCGCCGTGCTCAATAGGATTTATTAAATAGGGGCTTGGCATAGTGTTGTCGATCACCAGAGGGATTCCGGCATCGTGTGCTACTTTTGCAATTGCTTCAAGGTCCAACGTATCCAATTTAGGATTTCCTAGAGTTTCTGCGTATATTGCCCTTGTTTTGTCGTTGATCGCTTTTTTGAAATTGTTAGGGTCTTTCGGGTCAACGAAATGAACTTTAATCCCAATTTTTGGAAAAGTGTAGTGGAGTAGGTTGTATGTTCCTCCATACAATGAAGAAGAAGCTACAATTTCTTGTCCTGCCTCTACGATATTTAATAGTGCCAAGGTTTCGGCAGATTGACCCGATGCAGTTGCAAGGGCTGCGACTCCACCTTCGAGTGCTGCTACTCTATTTTCCAAAACATCTATAGTCGGATTCATTAGTCTTGTGTAAATATTCCCGAATTCTTGAAGCCCAAATAGTTTGGCTGCGTGCTCCGTTCCTTTGAATACGAAGGATGTGGTTTGATAAATCGGAACAGCTCTGGATGTAGTTGTAGGATCCGGTACTTGTCCTCCATGAATTGCGATAGTTTCCGGTTTAAATTGTCTTGCCATAGTTTTCTCCTTAGTCTGCCTACTCTGAATTTCTAAAAATCTTCCAAAATAGAGCTTTTTATTCACAATTTTTTATAGAATAAGATTGTCAATATAATTTCCAATTTATTGGAATAAAAATTTATTTTATTGGATAAAATCTGTTTTTTTGTAATAATTTTTATAATATGATAGTTTTTTCTTGATTTAATAGCTGAATTGGACAAATAAAAAGAGTTCAAAACGGGTAAATTTAAGCTGTAAATTTTGGATTTGTGTTGGATAAATGTACTTTGGAAAGAAATATAGTTTGAAATCAAGTTTTAGAGTCAAATGACAGAAGAAGATATAATTCAATTATTTTTTAATAAAAATGCAGAGCCAAAAAGCGACTGTTATGTGCTTGATAATAAATATTTAGTGACCACAGACTCTATTTCAGAAAATACCCATTTCAAAACAAATTGGAGTTCCCCAAAAGATATTGCAAAAAAATTGGTCGAAGTCAATGTTTCGGATATTGCAGCAGGTGGAGGGATTCCGACTAACGCATTTTTAAATCTTGGTTTATCCAAAAAAACATCTAAGAAAACATGGATAAAAGAATTTTCTTTTGAATTGAAAAAAAACCTGAAATTCTATTCGATAGAGCTTTCGGGTGGTGATACATACTATTCAGAAAATACAAATCTGACGCTGACTTTAATCGGCAAGACAAATCATCCGGTCAATAGAACAGGAGGGAAAGCAGGGGACTATTTGTATATCACGGGGGATCTAGGGCTATCAGAAATCGGATTTCAAGTTTTGAGTAAAAAAATTCGACCGGATTTTGTAACTTATAAAAATTCCATAGAAAAGCACCTCAGGCCTGTTTCAAAACTTTTTTTTATGCAAGATATTTTTCACAAATACAGTATAAATGCAAGCATGGATATTACAGATGGATTGTTTCAGGATTCTTTAAAATTGGCGAAAGCATCTTCTGTTCATTTAAAAATTAATTTAGACCAACTTCCTAATTTGGAGCGTTATGCGAAATACATTGGAGTTGAGGGAGTATTATCTTCCGGGGAAGAGTTAGAGATTCTATTTTTGTCATCGGATCGGATTGTTGAATCAGGAATTACAGAAATAGGGAATGCTGAAAAAGGAAACGGTAAGGTTACTTTTACCCAAAATGGAAAAAAGATAATTCCAAAATCAAAAGGATTTTTTCATTTTACTTGAAAGTTTTGCATAATCTGCAATTTGGTATTTTTCAGGTGCGGGCTTTAAAAGATATATCCAGCATTTTTTGTACTGATTTTCTTGCTTTTTTCGATAACTTCATATTCTAAGAAAATTTCAAATTGCTCTTTTAGTAATGCATCCCTTTACTTTTTCGAGAGTAATTTTTCATGTGAGGGCAGGTTTGGCACGTAGAAACAAAACTTCTCTCTGGAAAAACAGACCTGAGGTTGTCTCCCATAGAGCATTCAGTAATCAGCATGATATTTTTTGCATTGGAGGATTGGATAAAATTTTCCATCTGAGAAGTGGATCCCGAAAAATCGGATGAGTCAACTACCTCGCTACTACACTCCGGGTGAGAAATCACTACAAGGTCATCGAATTGTTTTCTGGTAATATTTATATCTTCTGCGGTATAGACCTCGTGAACCATACATTTTCCCGGGTGAGTGATCAATTTTTTCTGAGTGTGTTTTTGAACGTTGGATGCAAGTAGAACATCAGGTAAAAATATTACTGTGTCAGAATCTATTGAATCTATGATTTGGCTTGCGTTTGCAGATGTGCAACATATATCTGTTTCAGCTTTTACCTCTGCAGAGCAGTTGATATAAGTAACCACTGGAACATTTGGATATTTTTTCTTTAATTCAATTACGTCTTCTTTAGTTATACTTTCCGCAAGAGAACAGCCTGCACTCAAATCAGCAATTAGGACTTTTTTTTGTGGAGAAAGAATCTTTGCGGTTTCTGCCATAAAGTGCACCCCGTTAAAAAGTATAATGTCTTTGTCTGTGTCACTTGCCACTTTACTTAAATAGAGTGAATCTCCTGTAATGTCCGACACTCCGTAAAATACATCAGGTGTCATATAATTGTGCCCAAGAATGAGTGCATTTTTTTCTTTTTTTAAGCTATTGATTTCATCTATTAAGGGAAGCACCTTTTCGATTTCGTGGGGGAGCATGGTTTTAGAAAGAGTTTCTATAATATTTTTCATGGCATTACTAGTAATTTAGACTTAGAAAAATAGCTTAGTCATTGTTATTGAATTATTTTTTTGTTTTCTTGAAGAATTCACAATGAAAAAGACCCTGATTAAAAGTTTTTGGTGCTTAAAATACCGAGAAGTAATCCCTGCATTATACCTATTAACGATAAAAATAAAGCAAAAGCCCATTGCATGAAAGAAAATCTTTTATCTACTTGTTCAAATCGTTTGTCCATTAGGTGAATCAAGTCATCGAAACGCTTGTCCATTGATTCAAATCGTTTGTCCATTTGATGGATTAGATCATCAAAACGCTTATCCATTGCTTCAAAACGCTTATCCACTGCTTCAAAACGCTTATCCATTTTTGAAAAGCCATTTCTCATTTCCTGAATAAGAAGCGCAATGTCATGGTTTGTAGGAACAGAAGATTCTAAATTCATATAATCTTTTTTAATATTGATTAAGACATCAGACAGGTTTCTTTCTGCATCTTCAAAAGAGCCTTTTTGGATATGTGCGATCACAATTCGAACTTTTTCTTTTGTTTCGTCTATGGATAGGGAGGCCATAAGGGAATTGTAGATTGCACTTTAAAGAGTGTCAAGAAGTTTTTATAATTTGAGAGACTTGTGGCAATCCCAGCAGTTAATTCCACCGTCACTTTTCACCCTTTTTTGGTGTTTATTTTTTACCCAAATCATGCAACTTGTAAAAGTAATATCTTTGAGAGATTGAGGGATTGCACTATTTGGATGGAGGGTAAAGCAAAAAAGTGCTTCTCTTTTTTCGTCTTTATTGTAGGACTTATCAACTTCACCACAATAGTAAAAAGGCAACCCGATAAGTAAAGTTAGTAGAATTGTTTTCATGGATTTATTATAGAAACATTCTAAAAAGAATCAATAATTAATTGAAAATTTATTATTTTTTTTAGTTCAGAATGCCTAAACTATACTTAAACTCTGCCTTTATAGCCGATTACATCCATAAACGCAGAAACTGAAAATACAGCTTTACCCGGACCTGGCTCACCGTAACCTGGAGGGACGGGCAGGGAGTATTTTTCAAAAGTTTCTTTCCAAGCAATAAGCAACTCACAAAAATATTCTAAGGGTGGACCTTCTTGCGTTCCAAGGGTTGTGTAAGGCTCCGGACACCACGCAGTAAACCTCGGCACAATTCCCTTGGACATGAAAAAATCCAGTCCTTCCTTGCTCGATTGAACTCCTTCTTTCACTGTAGTAAACCCGTGTGGCTTGGATAACTCAACTCCTGCTACAAAATTTGGTATTACGAAAGAAGGACCAAAGACTTCCGCAGAATCGACAATTCGTCGAATCCATTTTTCTCTACCAATCCATGAGGCTTTTCCAGGGCAGATTTTTTCAAATAATTTAGAATCCCACACTTCATAATTAGGGTGGTACACTTTTATGCCTGCCTCTTTAAATTTTTGGCAATCTTCTTTCTCGAATGCTTGTGCTACAATTTTTCCCATCCACTTACCCGGAAAATTTTCTTCTATTGCTTTGGGATATTCAAGATAAAATTCTACTTCTGTTTTTTTCTTTAGAGAAGTGAGTACGGAGCCTCCAGTAATCGTATAGACTTTTGCAGTAGAGTCTTCTTCATTAATAAAAGACATTACTTCGAGTATGTCTTCTACATCCTTTACACCAGTATAGGGTCTCCCCGCATTTTTTTGTTGCCTATAGTTGTGATTTATATCACAATAGGCACACTCTTCATCTTTTCCAAAATATTGACAGTTTCTAAATACTGTCAGATAAATTAAATACCCCCACTCAATTACAGGTGCAATTTCTGAAGGTAGTTTACCACTTTTTGTTTTTCTTTTGTACCAAGAGGGTACAGGAGGGAACTCTAAAACTCCAAGATTTACCTCATCTAAAAAAAGATAAGGTTTTTCGTCTATGGCTTTTACTATATAAGGTGAGTTAGGATTGTTTCTTGTAGATATGATTGTTGGAAGTAAATGAAAGTGCCCTCCACTGATTTTAATTTCCTCCGGCGCTTTCTTGTCCTCTCCTTTTTTCATTTCAGACAAAGGGACGTGATCAAACGAAAAAATAAAATAATCTTTCGGCTTGTATTCAGATTTTAAAGATAGGGACTCAACAGAAAAATTGATCCCAAGTCTAAGTACGTCTTGTTTTAGAATTGCCTCCATAGGAATGGATTTATACTTTTTCTCCATATCTTCTAAGAGTCGAATGCCAGTGGAGTGTGGTTCTTGAATATTTGTATCAAGCATGATTTTTTAGTCTCTGGTTCTTTTAGTATAGTTCGTCATATTCTATTTACGATTCTGTCTAATAAAATTCCACAGGACACCCCAACGTTTAAAGACTCTATTTTACCGTGTAAATTAATCCGATATGTAAAGTCAGAATGTTCTAATAAGATTTTTTTTATTCCTTCGTTTTCATTTCCTAAGATGAGGCATGTCTCTTCTTTAGACGGTAGATTTTTGGGACTACTCTCTCCTTTTTCAGTACCCGCTACTACCCAATAGCCTTTTTCTTTCAATACTTCAATTACTTGTTTTAGATTTGTGACTTTATATATTTTTAGATAGTGGGTTGCACCGGAAGATACTTTTTCTACTGCGTTTGTAATATCACAGGATTCCCTTTCGGGGATAATTACAAATTGAACACCGAAGCACTCAGCAGTTCGTAGAATATTCCCAAGATTTCCGGGGTCTTGGATTCGATCCAAAATGAGTATGGGACCCTTTTTTTCAGTAATATCTTTTTTCAAATCAGAAAAATCAAGACTATTAGAAAATTCTTTTTTTGTATCTTGAACAACAGCTATGCCTTGGTGGTTAGAGTTTGGAAATAGAGAGTCAAATTCTTCTGTAGAAATATACGTTATGTGGAATCCTTTTGGAATAAAGGAGAGGATTTCTTTTTCAATATCTTTGGATGGATTTTTTTTTACCAGAATTTCCCGAATAGAGACTTTTTCATTGGAATTAGAGCTTTTCAGTTTCCGAAAAAATTCTTTTACGTTTTGTTTTCCGTAAATAAAGCTCTTTTGTTTTAGATTTTTTTCCACTTGACTCCTGTTTTTGTATCTTCTATGATGATTCCTTTGGATTTCAGTTCGTCTCGTATCTCGTCTGCTAATTTGAAGTTTTTATTATTTTTTGCTTCAATTCTTTTTTGGATGAGGTTTTCTATTTTCTCATCGTAGGTTTCTCTTTTTTGAAATTCTAAAACTCCGAGTACAGAATCAATGGATTGAAAGTATTTCATACAGTCTGTTAAATCTTCTTTTGATAGAGAAGACGAATCCATCGAAGAATTAATCATTTTGATAAATTCAAAAATACTCGCAAGGGACTTAGGTGTATTCAAATCGTCACTTAGTCCTTCTAAAAATTCCTGAAATGCTGTTTTTGCATACTCTGTCGGTGTACCGGCTTGGAGTGGAATATTTTCTTCTATGATTCGATCCAATGTATTTTGGATTCTTTGGATTGCTTTTTCTGATTCTTCAATTCTTGAAATAGAAAAATTCAACTTTGTTCTGTAATGGTAGGACAGAAGTAGATAACGAATCGCTTTTTTATTGTAGTTTTTGTTGGTCAGATCTCGCAAAGTATAAAAATTTCCTTTGCTCTTAGACATTTTCTGATTCTCTACTAAAAGGTGCTCGCAGTGTAGCCAAGTAGTTACAAATTTTTCGTTTGGGAAGGCTCCTTCTGTTTGAGCAATTTCGTTTTCGTGGTGAGGAAAAAGTAAATCAACTCCACCTGTGTGTATGTCTATTCCAGAGTTATATATTTTACGAATCATAGCAGAGCACTCAAGATGCCAACCGGGACGACCTTTGCCAAACTTGGTATCCCAGAATTTTTCTTTATCCAATTTTGGAGATTTCCAAAGTACGAAGTCTCTTAGATCTTCTTTATCGTACTCGTCTGCATCGTATCTAGCACCGGAAATATTTCCTTGGAGTTCGATCTTGCTCAGCTTCCCATAATTTTTAAATTTTTCTATTGAGTAATAAATATTTCCATCCTTTTCGTAAACCAATCCTTGCCTCTTTAGTTTTTCTATAATATCTATCATCTCTTCTACAGAGTCAGTTGCTTTAGGGTAGTGCTCTACTTTTTCAATATTCAGTGTTTCTAAGTCTTCAAAAAAATATTCGATCCATTTCTTTGTAAACTCTTCGATAGATGTATTTTCTTTTATGGAATTAGAAATTATTTTATCGTCTATATCTGTAATATTCATTGTTTGGTCTAAGCTATACCCAAAAAGTTTTAAAGTTCTTCGGAGTATATCCACGAACATATAAGATCGAAAATTTCCGATATGGTTGAAATTATAAACAGTCGGACCGCAAGAATATATCTTTACTCTTTTGGGGTCTTGTGGTTGAAATACTTCTTTTTCGTTTGTAAGTGAGTTAAAAAATTTAATTTCCATCAAGACCGAATATTTCTTTGTAAAATTCAACATTTACAGTGTTTTGTTTGTCCTTCCCCGCTTCGTTTCCTTCGTTTGGGTATAGCTGCATTCTTTTATCACAATTCAAGTGATTGAATAATGCAAAAATTGATTTTGGGTGAGATACTTTGTCCTCAAGCCCGCAAGAAAATAGAGCCGGTACTTTCACTTTATTTGCAAAGTGGAGAGAATCAAAATAAGCCAAAGTTTTTTTGTAGGAGGTCTTTCTTGTTTTACTTTTGGATGCGTATTTAGATATTTCTTTGGACCAGCCTGCTTCAAAAGAAAGTTGCTCCTCTTCTATATAGCAAAAATTCGGTGTTTCTGCAACAATTCCTTTTACCCTATCAGAAAACCCAGCTCCAAAAACTGCAAGAGAGGCACCTAAAGATTTTCCGTGCAGTATGATTTTATCTCCGTCGATCCCATCGGTGAGTCTTACAAATTCAATGGCTCTTAACACATCGAGGTAAACGTGCTTCATGTAGAAATCTTCTTTTTTTTCCAAGCCTTCCAAAAAATAGCCGGGTGTCCAGTCTATGTTTGGTTGACCTTCAGTTGACTCAGGACGGATTAGTTGGTTTCCGTGTCCTCTTAAGTCTAAGATGAGTTGGGCAATCCCGTTTTCAGTGTGTGCTTTTTTTATTTCAGGACGTTTGTCCATGTAGTCGTGAAAATAGATTACGATAGGTAGATTCCCCCTTTTTCTGGGAATCACTAAGGTACCGTTGATCTGGTATTTCTTGGAGCTTTGAAAAGAAATATCATAAATAGTTTCTCTAAGAATACTACTTTTTAGAAGAGATTTTGAGGTGCTGCTAATTGGAATACTCTTCAGTTCTTTTATAGCCTCTGCCCAAAAACTTACAATATCCGAAGGGATATTTAATTTAGGAAAAGTCTGGAAACATTCGTCAAAACTAATTGCCATTCGTAAACAATCTCTTAAAAAGGGTGTTCCTGTAAAGTTTTCTTTCTGGAAAGTAAGGTCTGCCAGAGTAGAACTGCAATGGTCATTGGACCGACTCCACCCGGCACAGGTGTGTGGTAGGAAGAAAAGGCAGATCCATTTTTAATGTCTATGTCCCCCACATTACCCGGGTTGTACCCTGCATCTAAAAGAACTGCACCTCTCTTAATCCAGTCTTTTTGAATAAATTCTGGTTTACCGAGCGCACCTACCACAATATCTGAATTTTTCACTATTTCGGGAAGATTTTTAGTCTTAGAATGGCAAATTGTAACAGTTGCATCTTCATTTAAAAGAAGCATAGCCATAGGTTTCCCCAGAATTGGAGATCGCCCCACGATTACAGTGTTTTTTCCTGAGATTGGGATTTTGTATTCTTTTAACAATAGTAAAATTCCATAAGGAGTACAGGGGAGAAATGATTTTTCTCCCATAGATAGCTTTCCGAAAGAGTGTGTAGTCACCCCATCCACATCCTTATCCACTGAAATTGAATCAAAAGCGAGTCTTTCGTCTATGTGTTTGGGGCAAGGGTGTTGAAGTAAAATACCGTCTATATTTTCATCTTGGTTCAATTTTTCGATTTCTGCGATCAATTGCTCTGTACTGGTGCTTTGCGGTAGCTTTATTAACTTGGACTTCATACCCACATATTCACAGGCTTTAATTTTCATATTTACATAAGTAACCGAAGATGAATCTTCTCCTACAAGAATAGTCGCAAGGCTTGGAATCTGTTTTTTTTCTTTTTCTAAAATAGAAATAGAATTTCTGATTTTTGATTTTATTTTTTCAGAGACAGTTTTTCCGTCTATTAAAATAGAAGTCATATACTATCCAAAAAAGTAAAGTGAACTCTTTCGTCAATTGGTTTGTCGTGAAAATACTGCCTGATTTGAATTATAATGCAATAGTTTGCAGAGAATGGAAAACGGAAAAAGAGCCGGATTGGGTCTATCCAGAAATTTTAAAAAACGAAAATTATGGGATTTGGTTTGAAGTCGAAAAAACTCAAGGAGGCGAGGAAAGGAAGTTTAGCTGCCTTTCGATAAATCCGGATTTTACGGTCACAAGAAATAGCGATACGAAAGAAATTCTTCTGCACTTTCCTGAAAAAAATTTCAGTGAAAGGTTTTTTTGTGAGAATTATTTTTCTTACTTATCTCAAATCGAAAACTGGATACAAGAAATCCAAACTAAAATCGTCATAGAAAATCTAAGCCTGCAAAATTTTCCGTTTCTTGGCGGGTTTTATGGTTATTTTGGATACGGATTAAAAAATGAAATAGAGTTTTTTAAAAAAAAAATCCCTGTTTCACAGTTTTCAGATTCAGTTTTGTGTTTTTTTCCCGAGGTGTTGATTTTTCTTCATTCAGAAAAAAAATATTATTTTGTTTCTATGAAAGAAAATTCAAATAGTGATTTTTATAAAAAAATTCAAAAAATTTTTTCCGATAGATATACTTTTCCAGAAAGGAAAAAAGATTTTTCTTTAACCGAGAAAACTTTTGAAGAATTAATTTCAGACTACAATTTGTCATTAGATCAGAATTCGTATTCGATTGCATTTCAGAAAATTCATGAATCAATTTTCTCCGGGAAAATTTATCAGGCTTGCCTTACTGCAAAATTTGAAAAAAAGTATTTTGGGAATCCGTTAGAAGATTTTTTTAATCTGAAACAAAAAAGTAAGACCCCTTATACTTCCTATGTCTGTATTGGAGATTTGCATATACTTTCTTTTTCTGTAGAAAAATTTTTGTCGATACAAGAAAGTCAAATTATTTCAAGACCTGTAAAAGGTACTGCAATTCGGAAAAGTATTGCGGAAGATGATAACTTAAAGAAAAAATTAATTACCAGTGAAAAAGAAAAATCAGAAAATTGTATTATTGTGGATTTGATTAGAAACGACATTGGAAGAGTATCTAAAACGGGAAGTGTAAAAGTAAATAAACTATTAGAAATAGAAACTCATCCTTCGGTTTATCAGCTTGTAAGTGAAGTTGTTTCAGAGAAAAAAAAGAATTGTAGTTTTTCGGAAATACTAAAAGCATTATTTCCCGGGGGATCTATGACCGGGGCACCTAAAATAGAGGTAATGAACTTGATCGAGGAAATTGAAACTTGTCCGAGAGGGATATATTCTGGTGCTATCGGTTTTTGGGATATTCGAGGTGAAGTGGATCTGAATATGGTGATTCGAACCGCTTTTATTTATAAAGACAAATTGTCCTTCCATAGTGGTGGTGGGATTGTTGCCGAAAGTATTTTGCAAAACGAGTGGGAAGAGCTTGTAGGTAAATCAGAATTTTTTATGAAATATTTTAGTAGGAAAGAATTGATTTGATTCTTGGATTGAATTTTTTTAAATGATTTGTAATGAAAAGTATTTTTAGAAAAATCGGAATCTTCTTTTTTCTCGCTGCGGTTTTAATTTTTTTCCTTGTTGGTACCGGCTATGGTAACGATAAATCCGCAGAGTTAAAAAAAGAAACCGAATTGTTAGCTGATGAAATTTTATCCCGGATGACTGAAGAAGAAAAAATCGGTCAGGTGCTACACATCGCCATTCCTGCAAAGAATTTGGATACTATCGGTATTCAAGAAATTCAAAAAATCAAACCTGGTGGAATTATTTTATTTGGGATGAATTTTGGAGCCAAAGAAGAGATTCAAAAATTAACTTCAGACCTACAGAATTTAGCCTCTATCGAAAAAATTCTTCCTTTTCTAATTTCAACGGATCAGGAAGGGGGTAGGGTGGTTCGGGTACAATCAGTTCAAGAATTTCCGGGAGCTATGGCGATTGGTCAAGTAGGTGTAGAAACGTATTCAGAGAGAGTTGGATTTTTTACCTCTTATCAATTGAAAGAACACGGTATCAATATATTTTTTGCCCCTGTTTTGGATATAAACAATAATCCCGATAATCCGGTAATAAACACAAGATCCTTTGGATCTGATTTGGAAACAGTTTTGAAGATGAGCGAAGGATTTCAAAGGGGTGCAATGGATGGTGGTGCAATCCCTGTGATAAAACATTTTCCGGGACACGGCGACACAAACATAGACAGTCATTTAGGTTTACCTGTAATTCAAAAAAGCCAAGAAGAATTGTTTCAAATGGAATTGGTACCTTTTCAAAAATCAATAGAAAATGGAATCCGCGCTGTAATGAGTGCACATATCGTATTTCCCAAATTAGATCCAGATTTACCTGCGACTCTATCCCCCAAAATTTTAAATAAGGTTTTACGAGATCGTTTTAAGTTTCGAGGAGTTATTTTTACGGATGCGATGGAAATGAAAGCTATATCGGAAAACTACTTAGATAAAAAGCCGGGGAAGTTAGCTATCTTAGCAGGTGCAGATATTGTGCTGCTTACAAGCTGGGGAAAGGTCTCTTCAGATTACAAACTTATGCTCGAAGAGGCTGTTAAAGAAAAAGCATTTGATGTGAATGGAAAAAATGTGCTGAATGAGGCGGTGAAGCGTCAAATTATTTTAAAATTGGAAAATGGAATCATCCCTTTGAATATGTACAAATCACCAAAAGAATTATTGGAGAAATATTTGTTTGAAAAAAAGGAGAATTCTAAAAAAAAATACTCAGAGTATATAAAAAAAGAATCTCCGAAAAAGCTAAATCAAATTCTTTCAAGAAAATCTATTAGAAGCTATGAAAAAAAATTCACCCCTTTGACCGAGAAAGAAATTTCTAAAACAGAGTTTTATGTGAAAAATCCTTTTTTAAAATCAATATTAAAAGAAATGAAATTAAAAGAAGTGAAGCTCTCAAAAAAAAGACAGATTTTGTACAGGTTGAAGAAGTCAAAGATTGTGCTTGCGTCGGAAAAATTAGAAGATATTGAGGAAATTAAAAAATTTATTCTCAAAAATCCTAATAAAAATATAATTTTACTCCATTTCGGGTCCCCTTTTCTTGAATTTCCGAAAAGTAAAAATTTGCAGATATTGTTCTCTTTTTCACCTACCGAAGAATCATTGAGGGCATTGGCAAATTCCTTGTCTTTTAAATATAGTAAAAATGCAATTGCGACTCCAAATTTGATTTTAAAAAATAATCCTAAATGAAAGAGATTTGACCGAAATCGGCACAAAAAAAATATAGAATTACGCAAATGCGAGCGTGGTGAAATTGGCAGACACGCCAGACTTAGGATCTGGTGCCGCAAGGCGTGGGGGTTCAAGTCCCTTCGCTCGCAGAGTATATTTTTCACTTTCTAAATCCCAGTTGAATTTTTCGGGAATTTTTTCTAATTGATTTTTTTACTACACGTAATGCAAAAAGAGAAAAGGAAAACATTTTTGCTTTTTTTTCATGTACATGTATTTGACTGAATCAATTAAACTTACAAAAAATCAATTTGTATCTACTTCAACTTGAATTGGATAATTTTTGTACTTCTGAAAATATTCTATATACTCCTTTGAATTGTTTTCTAATTTTATCGGAGTTTGTAGTGGGAAATTTTCTTCATTTGATATTATTAGCCATAGATTTTTTTCTTCTTGGATAAATAATTTTGAGTTTCCCCCATCTCGAAAAATACGAATATCTGTATTTTCTGATTTTTCTGTATTTAGAATATTACGAAAATTTGTACATTGTAAGTTTTTGTATTCGCATTCTGCAAGATTTATTGCTAAAGCAGAGTTTTTTAATTTTGCATCTATAGACTCACTCCAAATAATTTGCATATTTTTTTTAGTGAAATGGATTTCCATTTGATTTGTGCTATACCAAGAATTTTCTTTTGGGATGTAGTTTTTATAAACCTTTAAATCCTTGGTCGGAATATGATATTGAATTAGATTGAAAGAATAATTTTCATAAATATTTTTTGGGGATTCCACTAAAAAAATATAAATAGAATCATCGTGATAATTCATAGAAAGGATTTTACTTTTTTCAACCGAATCTTCTAAGTTTTTGTAAAATTTATTTTTGTGAATTAGAGTTTTTCCATAAGAATCAAATTCTGAAAAATAAAATACATTTCCTATTTTATACACGAATACAACTCCTCGATTTGTAGAAAAGATTCCGTAATTTGTTCCAGTGTAATTTGAGTTTGTTTGTTTATGCTCTTCGATTAAATTTATTGAGTCTATTAATGGATTGAATTGGTTGTCTATCGCAGCTAAGTAGTAAAACCATCTATTGTCAATTATTGATCCTGTCGGGGGAATCGGGATTGATGTATAGTCATTAATTTGAAACAGAATCACCCAATGGTTTTCTTTTTTTATTAGGTCGTAAGAAAATAATTTTGGAGTTTTGTATTTTATTTTAAGTAGGTCATTCCCTGATGAATTTTTTTTCTTGACTAAAGTAGCTTTTGGGTAGGTGCAGGAAAAAATAATAGAGATAGACAAGAGCATTAATAGAATAGAATAAATTTTTAGTTTCATAGAGTCCGAATTTTTTTATTTTAGAGTTTGATTGTCCATTGAAAATTTGATTTTTATTTTTGTAGACTAATTTTTCAGTACATAAAAAAATTGAATATAGTCTAAAAAATATAACGGAGTAAAAAATGTTTTCTTCAACTAGAGGTTTTCAATCCTATTTCGCATTCAATACAATTCTTAAAGTGATTTCTATTATTTCTATTTTGGCAATTTTTTCTTGCGCCTCTGGCTCAGCCAAACAAAGCCAACCGAGTTTCGGAAAATGGGAGTTCTCTTCAGACCCTGCAAAGGAGAAAAAAGACAAAAAACCGGATGAGGTAAAACAAGAGCCTGTAAAGGATCAATTGGTTTTTCATGTAAAGGCAAAAGGCTCTGATTCTGCAATCGAAGAGAAAAATTTCCCTAAAATCATGTCCACTTGTGCTCAAATAGCAAAAACTCAGGCAGCTTTTAATTTGATGCAGGGCTTGTTTATGAATCGACTTTCATCTGAAAATAAATCTGAGCCTGGTGCGATTTTTCTACAAGGAAAAGATGGATCAGAAGAATACAAATGCAATTTCACAATATCCGAAAAAACAGTTGTTTCAGAATGCAAGGGAGAAGTGAAGGGTATCCAAAGTTCTTCTTGCACTCCTTTGACTACAGATCCGAGTAACGAAGACTACGGGTATTGCAATTGTGGGTTCAAGTGGAATTATGAAGGTGGAGAAAAAAGACTCAATCAAATGATTAAGTTTGAATAATTCATTATTCCATTTTTCTTTTGATGTATAAAGAAAAATAACCTTTGTATTTTTTTTGGAGTTCTGGGTTTTTCCAATCGTTTCCGCTAAATTTTTTTCGGCAAATGGATTTAGTGCAGTTTAAGTAAAATTCATAATCCGGGTCTGACTCGCTCATACAATAATCAAAGGTTAATTCTTCTCCTTCTTCTATGTCTCTCATTGCTACAAAAGTAGTCTGACCTACAATCCCACAGTTTGCATCGCAGCAGTGGTTCATCCTCCAATCCGGACTTGGATTTTTTGGATTCAAGGGCATGATTAAAAAGTCATCTTCTATGAAATATGCGTAATCGTCGTAACCATTTTTTTTCGCTACATCTTCATAAAATGTCTTGGATACTACTATCCCGCCTGAAATGCTTACAATTTCTCCTTTAGGAATTTTTGTATTTGTAAAAAGACCGAGGCCTTTCCCCTCTATATATTTTACAGCGATTCCTTTTCTGACGTAGCTCTCGGAAGAAATTTCTTTTAGAAAACTTTCATCAAATTCCATTTATTTTCCTCTGAAGATTAGAGTTGACTTACCAATTCTAATCTCATCAAAATCGGTAAGAATTTTTGGTTTTAGAACTTTTTTTCCGTTCACATAGACACCTTTGTCTGAGACTAAATCAAACAAGATAAATTTATCTTTAATATTTTTTATTTTTGCGTGGAATGGGTTCAGGGAATTATCCCAGAGTACCAAATCGTTTGCCTCTGATCTTCCAATAGAAGTTTCCTTTAAATGAATAGCGTATTGTCTTCCTGGGTTTGGACCTTCTTTTTGAATCAGTACACTTTTTTTATATGCTTCACCTGCTAAATCAATCGGATTTTTTTCTTCTATTTCGGAAAAATCTCTTTGGGGATTTTCTATGGAGTTTGGTTGTAAGTTGGCATCAGAATAAGGCAGTGAAGAGATAGGTCGCATTATTTTATCGCCATACATTTTTTCGTAAATGGATGATTCATTAGTAGGATCAATAGATTTACCGAAAAAATTAGATTCTAATTTATAGCCTCTTAAAAAATAGAGTATTGCAAAATTTACAAATAGTATAAATACTCCGGTAGGTAGTACGATCCATGGGTCTGAAAGAAAATGTACCATTATTTTATTATCGGAAAACTTCTAAAATGTAAAGATTATTTCTCAGTTGAAAAATAGAATTCTTGAATAATCGGAGTTGACGGGACTCGAACCCGCGACATCCTGCGTGACAGGCAGGCACTCTAACCAGCTGAGCTACAACTCCTATTAAAAGTCAGAATATTTGCTTCTATTTTGAGGTCAAGTTTCTTCTAAGTGTAAATACGAAAAAAGTTTTTATCAAAAATCAATTTGAGTGAAAGTGAAAGAAAGCCCATCGGTAGATAGCTCTGGAAAATCTGGTTTTTATAGTATTTAGGCAGAGCCGAATTCAATATTTGTTATTCGAGATAAAAATTTTTCCGATTACAAGAATTTAAGGAATAGAAAAATAGGCAAATAGCATGGAAAGAATTAAGAAAAAACCCGGAGAGCTGTTGCAAGACAGAATTTTTACTATCTCAAATTTCTTGTCAATATCTCGAGTTTTACTTTTACCTTTTTTTGTATATTATACTTATCATTATAAAAATCAACCGGGGAATTACCGAAATTTGGTGATTTCTCTTTTGATCTGCGGATTGGCGGTTTTAACTGACTATTTTGATGGATATTTTGCCAGACTGTTGAATCAGGAAACTGTACTTGGGAGATATTTGGATCCTATTTGCGATAAAATTGTAACTATTGGAGGGTTGATTGTTTTAGTTCGATTTTTTTATTTTCCTTTGTGGATACTTTTGATCTACATTATTCGTGAAATTTTAGGGGTTTGGCTTGGGGCGTATTTGTATTTAAAAAGAGGGATTCAAGGTAAGCCGAATTGGTGGGGCAAGATTGGTGTTGGACTTGTTTCTGTAGCCATGTTTTGGTATCTTTTGCTTCCATTATTTCAAGAAAAAATACAGGGGCAAAGTATTTTAAAAAATCCTGAGATTACAGGGTATTTTTTAATTTTTGTTCTATTCATCGGGATTTATGCTTATTCTAAAAGATATTGGACAATCGTATTTTACCCGGAAAAATACGAGATTCAAGAAGAATTAAAAGAAAAAAAGAAATACCATGTAGTTTAGTTTAGTTTGGTTAGAATAGTTTAAATAATAAATCATTTTCTAAAAAAAAAATCCATTGACACGGTTATGAAGAAATAAAGTATCAAATTTGACAAAATTATACTAAATAATCAATGCCAGTATCTAAAATTTATCATTTCTTGTCTAAACCAAATTCACAGTATTTCTTAATACTCGGATTGGGTGTGATTCACTTCCTTGTAGGAATTATAACTTCATTTTTGGTGTATGGAGAAATTCATGGAGAGTTTTTTGTAATTATTCCGATTTCAACCGCAATCACAACCATGTTTTTGTATAAGTTTTTTGTTTATTCGAGTAAGAAAGAAAAAGAAAATGAAGAGAGGCTAATTTTTTTAACAGAAGCATCCAGTGAAGGAATTGTTGTGCATGAAAAAGGGATTGTTTTGGAAGCAAACCCGGCAGCAGAGAAAATGTTTGGAACTTCCATTGGGGAATCTATTGGAAAAGAAATTACTCAATTTTTTGCTGAAGCATTGACAGACGAAATAGTTCAGAAGGTAAGAACAAATCTCCCTGTAGTGTTTGAGATAAAAGCTAAAAGAAAAGATGGTACTGTTTTTCCTGTAGAAGTATTAGGCAGAACCTTGTCTTATAGGGGTAGGACTGTCAGGGTGTCTGCGCTGAGAGATATATCTATTCAGAAACAATCAGAGAATCAAAAAGAGTTTTTGAAAATGATACCAAAAATTTCTTCGGAAGGTTTTTGGCTTTTGGATGAAAATCAAAAGACAGTAGATGTAAATGAATCCTTGTGTAAAATGCTGGGGTATTCAAAAGAGGAATTTTTAGGAAGAAGACCAATCGAATTCGCAACAGATGAGGGAATCAGGAATTTAAAAAAAATAACTGCAATGATTCGGTCCACCAATCATCGTAAATACGAGATACCGTTAAGGCATAAGTCAGGAACTGTAGTGCATACAATTTTTTCTGCAAGTACAATTCGTGGAGAGAAAGGAGAAGCAATCTATTCTTTTGCGTTTGTTACTGACATTACAGAAAATAAAAAAAATGAATTGAAGATAGAAAAATTAAACAGGCTTTATTCTATTCTGTATAAAACGAATGAAGCTATCCTTCGGTTAAAAGACCCTAATTCACTTTTTAATTTTGTGTGCAATATTTCTTCTTATAAAGAGCTTTTTAAAATGGTTTGGGTAGGGATGTTGAATAAGGAGGGCACAGCATTGCTCCCTGTCGCCTTCGCTGGATCAACGGGGGATTATTTGGATAATTTGAATATTTTGATTTCTGATGATTCGGGTGATCGACATTGTATTGAAGGAAATGCTTTTCGAGAAGGTGCTGCAAACTATTCTAATGACGTTTATAACGACTCTAACATGATTCTCTGTTCAAAAGAAATATTAAAAAATGAGTTTCGCTCTGTTGCGGCAATTCCTCTATTTTTGGACAGTAAGCCTGTAGGCACTGTGAGTTTTTATTCGTCTGAGATAAATTACTTTAATATAGAAATCATTACACTTCTCGAAACTTTGGCGAGAGATTTATCCTATGCGATTAAATCATCAGAAATGGAAAAATCTAGAAAAATAACCGAAGAAGCTCTAAGGAAAAGTGAGGAAAGATATTCTCTGTCAGCCTTAGCCGCAAACGATGGACTTTGGGATATGGATATAGATTCTGGTGAGGTATATTTCTCTACAAGATGGAAAACTATGCTTGGCTATTCAGATAGCGATATCGGAAAATCTGTAGAAGAATTTTTTAAAAGAGTTCACCCCGACGACTTAGAAGAATTAAAATCGAACATACAGTCTTTATTGGACGGGCATTCTACTTTGCTTTACAGTGAGCATAGGATGCGTCAAAAAGACGGGACATATATATGGGTGCTCATTCGGGGGATTTCTCAATTTCGCAATGGCAAAGCGTGTAGAATTGTAGGCTCTCAAAGCGATATACACTCCAGAAAAATTGCAGAAGAAAAACTATCATACGATGCGTTATACGACAGACTGACCGGACTTCCCAATAGAAATTTTATCATGGAAAAATTGAATGCCTCTCTTGAAAAAATAAAAACTACGGAAGGCTTTTCGTTTGCAGTTCTTTTTATTGATCTCGATAGATTTAAGAATATCAATGATAGCCTTGGTCATTTGAGCGGGGATAAATTGTTGAAAGAGGTCGGAGAGAGATTAAAGAAAGTTTTGCGTGAAACAGATACTTTTGGAAGACTTGGGGGAGATGAGTTTCTCATCGTAATGGAGCCTGCGGATAGTGTCTCGGAGCTAAATCAATTTATTGAAAATATTTTTAATGAGTTGGTAGATCCTTTTACCATAGGAAATCATGATTTTTTTGTTACTACGAGTATTGGTGTAGCGATCGGTTCTCCAAAATACAATAATTCGGAAGAGATGCTGCGTGATGCGGACATTGCAATGTATAGAGCAAAAGACCTCGGTAAAAATACGTTCCAGATTTTTCAAAAAGATATGACCACCAATTTGTTGGAGCACGTAACTTTAGAAACAAATTTACGTAAAGCTCTGAAACGTAAAGAATTTGTATTATACTATCAGCCTAAGATCAGTTTGAAAGATATGAGCATCACCGGATTTGAAGCTCTAATTCGTTGGAGAAGCTCTGACAGTAAAATGATTCCACCAAATGACTTTATCCCTTTAACTGAAGAGACTGGTCTAATCGTTCAAATCGGAGAATGGGTTGTGAGAGAGGCATGTTTGCAGATTCAAAAATGGGAAAAAGCCGGATTCAATAAATTAGATGTATCTGTGAATTATTCTGCTAAAAATTTTAAACAAAAAAATACATGCACTCTGATTCAAGATACATTGAGTGAATTCAATTTACTTCCCCATCTACTGAATATCGAGCTAACAGAGAGTAGCGTTATGGAAAACCCGGAATATACTGTAAAAGTGTTGAACGCTTTAAAAGAAATCGGGGTGTCTATTTCTATAGATGACTTTGGGACTGGTTACTCTTCGTTAAACTATTTAAAAAAGTTTCCGGTTGATATACTGAAAATAGATCGGTCTTTTGTTCAAGATATTGTTACAAATCCAAATGACGCAGCAATTACAACCGCAATCATTGCACTTTCTCATATTTTAAAGTTAGAAGTTGTTGCAGAAGGGGTGGAAACAAAAGAGCAGTTGCAATTTTTACGGGCGAATGGGTGCGATTTTATACAAGGGTATTTTTTCAGTCCACCACTCCCGGCTGAAGCAACAGAAACTTTTCTTAACAATTTTAAAAAGCAAGTATCCTTAAATTGAATTCAAGAATTGATTAGATGCTCCATTTGCAAATTTTTGTACAAATAGTTTCAGCATAAGACCATGCACTAAAAGAGTAACCCTGAATGTATGGGTCTTCACCAAAGGTTTTATAGAGTTTAAGTAGGTCATCGGATTTCATTCCTGGTTTATAGGAAGTGGTCAAGAAATCTTCTACAATTTTTTGACAAACAGAAATAGCGTCCTCTAAGGACTCGTACTCTCCTTGAATGTATCGTTCTTCATCATCAAAGTGAAAATTGTCGTCAACAAAAACTATATAAACATCCCGCTTATGTATTGAAGAATTGTCGTTTAAGGAAAATTTTACGTTCATATTAAAATACCCTATTGTAGTATGTTTTAGTCAATATATTTAAGTTCATAGAAAAATGTAAATTCGTTTTGTGGGCATGAATTTTTTCTGTATTGGCTTTATTTTTTGAATTCATGGTATTTCAGAGAATAAAAATTGTGCAGAAAAAAACATTTTATCTTATAAAGCAATTAAAATCATGGCAATATTCTTTTGTAATTAAATAAATTTGAAAACATATACGCTTTTAGATTCAGGGGACTTAACAAAATTAGAGATGGTGGGTGGATATAAAATCATTCGTCCATCACTTTTGAGTGTCTATAAAAAAACTAACGAGTCCCTCTGGGAAAACCCGGACGCAATTTTTTATAAAAATGAAAATGGAGGAAGGTGGAAATTTTTTACCGACATTCCTGATTCATTTTCTATTACTGTTTCAAATTTAACAGTGAAAATTAAATTCACTCCTTTTGGTCATTTGGGGCTTTTTCCGGAACAAGAACAAAACTGGAATTTTATTCGAAAAATTTCTCAAAAAAAGAAAAATCTTGAAGTGTTAAATTTATTTGCATATTCCGGTCTGTCCACATTGGCTTGTTTAGAGTCCGGTTTTTCTGTTTGTCACGTTGACGCTTCAAAAGGGATGGTAGATTGGGCAAAAGAAAATTCGCAACTCTCAAGTCTATCCGAAAAAAAAGTTCGTTGGATTGTGGATGATGTGTCTAAATTTTTAAAAAGGGAAATTCGACGAGGTAAAAAATACGAGGGATTTATACTTGACCCACCTACCTTTGGAAGAGGGAGTAAGGGAGAAGTATGGAAAATAGAAAATGATTTAATTCCATTATTGGATTTGTGTATGGAGCTTTGTCAATCTCGCCCTGAATTTGTAATTTTGTCTTGTCATACAAATGGATTTTCTCCAAAAAATTTAGAAAGAATTTTAGAGAGTATGATTTTGTCAAAGGGAAGTTATGCGTTTAGCGAGCTTTTGATCTCTGAAAAGTCAGGTAGGGCAATGCCATCTGGCTCTACTGCAAGTTTTTTACAAGGGTAATACGTTATGCGAAACCAGATTACCAGTTTTTCTAACGATCGGGTTAAATCAATCATCAGACTCAGAGACAAAAGAAGTAGAGATATTGAAAAGAAATTTGTAATAGAGGGGTATAGAGAAAATCTAAAAGCCATATATTCTAAAAAAATCAGTTTTGACTCTCTTTATATATGCCCTGAATGTTTCTTGGGAAAAAATGAAGAAAGTCTCATTGAAAAATTTAACGTCAAAATTTTTGAACTTCCAAGAAAGGTGTTTGAAAAGATTTCTTATAGGGATAGACCGGACGGGATCCTATCCGTGGCAACTATTCCCGACTTTCAGTTTCCTTGTAATGAGAAGTTGGATGGAGAGATTTTTCTCATCATCGAAGGTGTGGAAAAACCAGGGAACCTCGGCACAATTCTTAGGACTGCCGAAGGGGGTGGGGTGAACGCAGTCATTGTAGCCAATCCAAAAATAGACCTATTCAATCCTAACGTTATACGTTCTAGTACTGGTACTTTGTTTACAATACCGACCTATATCTCTGAAATTGAAAGTGTCATAAATTTTTTTCGTTCACAACAAATTCAAATTTTGGCAATTTCACCTGACGGGAACATTCCTTATTATGAAAATATCTACGATAAAAAAACAGCCTTGGTTTTTGGAAGTGAGCAGTATGGGTTGTCTCAGTATGCGAAAGAAAATTCTGATCGAAAGATTTTTATTCCAATGAAAGGAGAGGCTGACTCTTTGAATCTTGCGATGTCATGCGGGATTGTTTTGTATGAAGTACTTAGACAGAGGGCAACTTCTTGAAGATAGCCTACTACGTTAGCGGACATGGTTTTGGTCATATTAGCCGATCTGAAATTATTATTCGAGAGTTACTAAAAAGCCCCAAGGTCGAAAAAATATTTTTAACTACAAAGCGAAAAAATTTCATTCAAGAAAAATTAGAAAGAGTTGAAGTTCGAGAAAAAAATTTAGATCCGGAGATGGTTCAAAATTCATCAATAAGTTTAGATATAGGAAAAACCAAAAACGCTATTTTAGAATTTGAAATAAAAAAAGAAAAACTAAAAGAAGAAGAAAAGCTCTTTTTGAGAGAAAATAGTGTTGACTTGGTAGTATCCGATAGCCCTTCTTTGCCTTTTCCGATAGCAAGAGACTTGGGGGTATTTTCTGTTTTTATCGGAAATTTTACTTGGGATTTTATCTATAAAAATTATGAGAAGCATGATGAATTCTATCAAAGTTATGCAAACTCGATTGCCAAGGAGTATTCTTTTTGTGATCTGAGTTTTGTTTTGCCCTTCCACTGCCCAATGGACTCTCTACCAGTTAAAAAAAATGTAGGGCTTGTAGGTAGAGAGCCCACTCTTTCAAGAAAGGAAGTAAGAAAAATTTTACATTTTAGAGAGGACTTGAAATACTTTCTCTTTTCTTTTGGAGCTTATGGGATTAGGGAAAGTGATCTGAGATTGGATTTGTTAAAGCAGGATTATCGAATTGTAATCAGTGGTTATGAAGGTTTTCAATCGGAGAAAATACTGAAAATTGAGAATGTAATGTATGCAGATTTGATTCGAGCCTGTGATTTTGTGGTAACTAAGCCGGGGTATGGAATTTTGGCAGAAACCTACTTTGCCAACACACCTGTGATTTACACGGACAGGGGGGATTTTGCAGAATACCCGTATTTAGTTGAGGCAATGAATCATTACCATGAGGCATATTATATTTCTCATGAAGAGCTTTTTCAGCTAAACTTTCAAGAGGCAGTTTTTGATAAAATTGACACGAAAAAACAAAAAATTCGCAATAAATTAGAGAATGGGACATTGGAAATTGCAAGTGAAATTGTGAATATCGGGGGAAGAAAAAAAAATTAAGTTTTTCCTGAATTTGACCATATTTCTCTTTGCTTAAAAAAAACCTGTAAAAATAGTGGATAGAATTAATACAGCTCGGACGAAAATTTAGAGCTTTAAATTAAATTTTGGAGAATAGTATGTTGAAAAAATTAGGAATTTCTTTACTCATGATCGCTTTCCTTTCAGTGGGTTCTGTATTTGCTCAAGAAGAAGAAGCTGAAACAAAAGATGCTCCCGATAATAAACAAGAAGCGCCTGCAAAAGAAAAAGACGAGAAAGTAGAAAAGAAAACAAAGAAAGCTAAGAAAGCTAAAAAAGCCAAAAAGGCAAAAAAAGCCAAAAAGGCTAAAAAAGCAAAAAAAGCTAAAGAAACAAAAGAAGAAGCAAAAGAAGAAAAAACAGAGCAGTAATTTGTAGAGAGTTGACGGTTTGAAGTAATTTTTAAGCCGTCAAGTCCTTTCCCCATTTAAAAATCATCCCCATAGTATTGACATTGACTGTTACCGAAATAGAGTGGTGATAGGAGTCAGTTTTGAAACGAATAATATTATTTTTATTTTTTTTGATCTATGCAACCAATTTGAATTCAAACACTTTATTTGATGAGGTATCGGATAAAGTAAAATCCAATATAAAAAAGATTCAGTTAGAGAATGGTTTGAAAGTGATTATGATGCAGAGAAAAAATGTTCCGACACTTGCTTTGTATATAAAGTTTAGAGTCGGTGCGGTAGATGAAACTCCAGAAATTGCTGGCACGGCTCACTTGCTAGAGCACATGATGTTTAAAGGTACAAAAAATATTGGCACTCTGGATTATTCTAAGGAAGAAAAATACCAAGAGCAAATTAGGGTATGGGGAAAAGAATTAGATAGGCTAAAATTACAGGCAAGAGAAAATACTAATCAACCAATTTCCAATGAACTGAGACCGAAGATAGAAATCTTATCCAGAAGATTAAAAAATTTAGAAAATCTGCAAAGAGAGATATTGGTTAAAAATGAAGACTCATTTATTTACGATCAACACGGTCAAACAGGTTTCAATGCATATACGTCTCAAGATGTGACCAATTATCAAATAGAACTTCCTAAGAATCGTTTAGAAATTTGGGCAAAGATGGAATCTGATAGGTTGACAAATCCGGTTTTTAGAGAATACTACACTGAGAGAGAAGTGATTCAGGAAGTAAGGAGGATGAGAGTTGACAATCGTGGGATTGGTAGTCTTCGAGAAAAATTTCTTAGTCTTGCTTTTGAAAGTCATCCTTATAGAATGCCTATTATCGGATACGAATCGAATATTCCATTTTTAGATATAGACGAGACCGAAAAATTTTTTAGAAAATACTATGCGCCTAATAATTTTGTAATTACAATTGTAGGGAATCAGGATTTTCAGAACACAGAAAAAATTATACGAAAATATTTTTCACATTTAAAACCAAAACCCATCGAATCCTATTTCAGAATTGCCGAGAAAATCGGAAATGGTGAAAAGCGTTTTGAGATTAACTTTCCGAGTGGTCCACAAATTTTGATGGGCTGGCATAAACCAACCTTTCCGCATCCGGATAATTTTGTATTCGAGATGATTGATTTAATTTTGAGTAAAGGAGCAGAGAGTAGGTTAAACAAAAGGCTTATTTTTCAGGAAAAGTTAGCGATCGGTGCTGATGCGTGGAACGGGGATCCTGGAGAAAGGTATTCTAATTTATTCGCAATTTTGACTACTATAAATTCATCAGTAGATCACAAACAAGTAGAGAAAATTATCTGGGAAGAAGTTGAAAAATTAAAAACAGAAGATGTTGAGGACGAAGAAATCCATAGAATCAAAAATCAATTGATAGCGGATTTTTTTAGAGGTTTAGATAATAACGCTAATTTAGCCGACTATTTAAGTTACTATGAAGTGGTAACTGGAAATTGGGAAAATCTTTTCAGCGCTTATGAAAAAATCCACAGTGTATCCAAGGAAGATATTAAAAGGGTTAGTAAAAAATACCTTACAAAAGAAAATTCTACTATTGGGTATTTGATCGATTCAAGGAAGAAAAAATGAAATTTTCTATCACAAAAAAAAATCATATTTTTGTATTTTGTTTTTTCATCATTGGAAATCTTTTCGCCGAGCCCGGAAAATTTGTAAAAGATATTCAGATTGAAGATTTTGATATTCAAATTCCAGATATACAAAAAGAAAATCTTGGAAAAAATATCGAATTCTACAAACTTCCATCGGATGAGTTACCAGTTTGCAATTTGGAAATTCATCTTTATGGAGGAGAGTCTTCTGTTGGCAACCTACCCATTGAGACAGTCGCAATCATTGCAGGCTCTTTAAAATACGGTGGGACAAAAAAGTATTCGGATAATTTATTTCTTGCAAAATTGGAAAGCCTCGGAGTGAAATTTGAAATTGAGACAGATTATAGAAAAATAAAAATTACTCTATCGTTTCTAAAAAAAGACAGTGAAGAAGTGATGAGGTTACTATCAGAGCTTCTTACTTCTCCTGCGTTTACTGAAAATTCAATTTCCGATGCAAAAAGAAAAATTGCCGAACAAATTAAAAGAAGAAATGATTCTACGGATTCCATTGTCTTTAGAAAAACAAAAGAGCTTATCTATCGTGGACTTTTGACCGGAAAATCCTACCGGATTGACTCTCTCGAAAAAGTCAAAAAAGAAAATGTAGAAGATTTTTACTTTCATTCTATTAGAAATGCGAAAAAGGCAATTCTTGTAAGTGGAAGCTATGATGAATTAAAATTGAAGAAAAATATTTCAGAGATGTTTTCTTCTGAAAAAAAAGAAAAAGCAAAATTTACAGAAGAAGTTTTGAGTGAAGAAATCTTGCAGGCGAATTTTCAAAAATATTCATTCCAAAATATTTTGGTCGAAAAGCCAGTAACCCAATCAGCTGTTATGATGGTTGGGCTACTTCCAAGGCACAACCATTCAGATTTTTATGCAATACAGATTTTGAATTATATAATTGGAGGGGGGGGATTCAATTCTTATTTCATGCGAGAAATTCGATCGGACAGAGGGCTTGCTTATTCTGCCTATAGCAATCCTGTATTTAAAAAAGATCACGGATATATCTATTTTTATGTTCAAACAAAAATAGAATCAACCGAGTTGGTTTACAATCTTATGAAAGAGATTTTGTCTGAAGACCGATTTGGAAAAATTACAGAAAAAGAAATCCAAAATGCAAAAAATGCAATTCAAAATCAGTTCGTATTTTTGTTTTCCAATAATTCTCAGATTTTATCGAATTACTTGAGATTTTCAGAGGATGAGATGCCTGCTCGGTATTTGGAAAACTATAGAAAAGAAATAGGGAAGGTTACTTTAGAAGATTTGAAAAGAGTCGGAACGAAGTATTTTGTTTCAAATAAATTAAAAACTATTGTAGTAGGGACAGGAGACAGTTTTAAGTTTTTAGAGCCAAAACACTCTAAGAAAATTTTTCCTGAATCTGAATTGTAATCATTTGAATTCAATATTTCGTTACAAAGGTTTTCATTTTACGGGAATATCGGAGGGAGGAATATGCACTTCTATACTTTTACCTGAGCTGGATGTACTATTTGATGCAGGCACAATATTTCACGATAAAATTCAGGTAAGTAATATTTTAATCACCCACGGCCACTTGGATCATTTTTCGGGAATCCCTCACTATATCTCTCAAAGGACATTAAAAAAATTAAAACCCCCGAATATAATTTTGCCAGAAACCTTGGTGGCTCCACTGGAACAAATTCTAAAAATTTATTCAGAGGTAGAAGACTTTACGTATAGCTATAATTTAATTCCAGCAAGAGAAAAAGAAAAAATTGATTTGAATAAAACCCATTTTATACTCCCTCAAAAAACTTACCACAGAATTCCTTCATTCGGATATACAATTTATGAAATATCAAAAAAACTCAAAGATGAATACCATGATTTGAATTCAAAAGAATTGGTTGGTTTGAAAGAGAAAGGATTCGAGCTTTCTATAGAAAAAAATACACCAGTGATAAGTTATTCTGGAGATAGTAGAATCGAATATGTTTTGAATAATGCCGATGTACGTAACTCAAAAGTATTGTTTTTAGAGTGTACTTATATTGATGACAAGAGAGACACTAATCGTGCTCGAGAATGGGGGCATATTCACTTAGATGAGATCATTCAATACGCAAAAGAATTTCAGAATGAGAAAATCGTTTTATTCCATTTTTCAAAAAGGTATTCCCATAAATATATTTTCTCTACAGTAAAAAATAAAATCCCTGACATTCTGAAAGACAGGGTTCATGTATTCTTACCCAGTCGTAGAGTAGAATGAAAAAAGAAAGTATTTTTATAGAGGGTCTTGAAAGTTTTATTAATGGAGAGTTGATCAAAAGACCCTCCGAGGTGTTTCAAAAAATTGAAAATATTGCAATAGAAAAAAAATTCCCAATTCTTTCTCCTATGTCAGGACATGTATTGTCTTTTTTGGTAAAGGAATTTTCTCCCAAGAAGATTTTAGAGCTTGGTACCGGCCTTGGGTATTCTATTCTTTGGATTATGTCATCTGGAATTAAATTAGAAAAAATCAGAACTTTGGATAGAAGTATTGAGTCCTTGGACTATGCAAAGAAATTCTTGAAAGAGGGTAGCTTGCATTTTGAAAAAATTGAATTTATTCTGGATTGGGCAGTAGAATTTTTAAAAAAATCTCCCGAGATTGCAACTGACTCTGATTTTATATTTGTGGATTGTGATAAGGTCTTTTATCCGGAAATACTAAAAGAGCTGATGAATACTTGTAAGAAAGGCACTTCGATTGTTTTTGATAATGTACTTTGGCACGGAAGGGTGATGAATCGCACATTGAACAAAAATTCTGATTTAGCTATTCAACAATTTTGGACTGATATAAAAAAAAGTGACTGGAAATCTACTCTATTTCCGGCTGGAGACGGGCTTTTACTTTTAAGATTAGAGTAAAAAAAAATCGAAAATTTGAAAATATTGTGGTTATTTTGTTAAGACTTTTTGTTAATGGAATTCTATAATGTTGAAATGGAGATAAAAATGCAAGGTGTGTTTACAATAATTTTACTTGTGGGTCTATCAATGCCTTCGATTTTGTTGGCGCAGTCTAAAGACGAAAAAAGCTCTTCTGTGGAAGGGAAGGAGTCGTCTGAAGAACTTTACAAAAAAAATGTAGGTAGCTATTTAGAAAAATATTACCAAACCATCATTTCTGAAAATTTGAAATCTAAAAATCTTAACGATATTCATATTTTAGACATCATGGTAGGAAATTTTGGAGATCAAGTTCAGGGAGTGAAAGCAGACCTCGACGCTGTTAAAAAAGACTACCAGATCGCTCTACGTTACTATTACAGAAGAGCTTTTATGCTTTCCGGTAAGTCTTTAAAAGACAATGAAAGAAAGATCACTGAAATTTATAAAAAACTTTCTAATTACTATGAATCAAGAACTGATGAGCTTTTGACAGACTGTGCCGATGTAATAGCGACCATGGAACAGAACGAAAGTATTGAGCCAGGGCAAGAAAAGAATTCAAAAATCAAAGAGTTAGCACAAAATCAACTCAGGTTGAAGATCGCTTACTATCAGATGGGGCTTGCAGACAATATGAACAGAGAAGGTAGGTTCAACGATGCAATTACTTTTTATAGATTAGGGAAGGAATACGGTATAGCGATTCTTTCAGATTTAAAATCTACTGAAAGCGATAAAAAAGCAGTCATGGACAAATATCAGGTTGATCTTGCAGACAATAGAAATAGAAGTTTTAATAAGTCTAAGAACGAACCTAAAACTGAAAAAACTTCATCAAAATAAAATTTTTTATAACGGGGGATTCAGTTTCCCCTGTTTCTATTCCCTGAAGTTTTCTTAATTAAGTAGTGTACTATGTCCTTTTGTATATGCAAATTTCAGGAAAAACAAAAATCTCTTAAAATAAAATATTCTTGTATTTTTTCTATTAATAATTTTCAATCTTTCAATAGCATTCAGTTCTTCCTCCTATATACCATTTTCTTTTTTTCGTTGCATAACAATTTATTCTCTGAAGAAAAGAAAACAATTCCTAAGGAATATAAAATTGTGATTGATCCGGGCCATGGCGGGTGGAAACAAGCCCCCTATGAATTGTATGGAGATAAATTTGATACGATTAGTCAGAAATATTTAGAGCATTATAAAAGTGGCGGAGAATTTAAGGGCAGAACAGAGATGGAAATAGTTTTGGAAATTGGGAAGGAAGTTCAGTCTATTCTCAATTTGACAAAAACTGAGTCAGGGTTTCTTAAGTTTAAAGAATATATAAAAAAATTTTCACACGATAAAGTAGAAAGGATGATTATTCATTCATCTCTTTCCAGAACTGATAGCTATAAGGATAAAGATTATGGAGAAAAAGACGATAGAAACGCGTTGTATAGGCTTTACGATTATCCGGATTTTAAAACTGGTAAAAGAAAGTTAGGTCGAATTTCAGAAATCAATAAAGAAAAACCTTATTTGGTTGTCTCGATTCATATAAACGATCAAGGAAAATTGAACACGAATAAAAGCCCGATTAGTGAAAGTGGGCTTGCCTGTGTGTTGGCTCCATCCTACCACACTTTCCAAATATTACGAAAAATCTCCATGAAAAAAGAATCTTCATCTTCGTTTGAAAATTCACCTTGGAAGGATTGGATGGTATTTCAGGATGGTTGGTCTAAGCTGGAAAATGCAGTCGCTGATGCATGGATTTATTTTCATGGTCATTGGCCGGACAAAACCGGAAGAAAAACAGACTTAGAAAGATTTAGTGGATTTCGACAAAATATGATTACATGGAAATACGAAGATTCACCCGGGTGGGAGGAAAAAGTTGGAATGAAAAAAAAGGGGCAGTATGCACTCGACCATGAACTATTTCGTCCTTCTGGTAAATTTTGGGACAGAGAGAGAGGGAAGCCTGAAATTTGGAAAAGGGAAAATGGCCCTGAAGGATTTGGTGGGGATAATCATTTTGCTTGCATGGAAATCTTGCGATTTATCAATTATGGATTGAACCAAGAGTTTCGATCTATTAAAAAATCACCGGAGATTTTTTCTATTACTAAACCTTATATATCTACATACAGTGTTCCAACTTTTGTAAATGGTATTTCTGCTTATTTGGAATTGGGAGATATTAAAAGAAATTCCGATATATACTATCTTACCGAAAAGAAAAAAGAAACTGCAATATCTATCGCAGTCGGCATATTTTCTCTATTTCATGGATTGAATATTAAGCAAGAAAAACTTCCAATTCATCCAAAGGGAAAAAAAATAGATTTTAAGAAATACGAAAATTTTCACGGTAAAAATTATTTTAAACAAGTTTTAGATAAATGAATTTAAAATGAAAAAAAATAGTTCACTTTCCAACCCGGAATTTTCAATATTAATTTCTGCTTATCGAAACTCACTAATACAAAGATACTCAATAGAAAATTTAGAACGATTTCCGAAATACTCAAAAATTGACAGAAATTTGATTGATAGATTAATTTCTTACTTTTTAGAGTTACTCTACCCACCTTATGAAGATAGGCTCAAGCTCGACAATGCGTTTAAGTCACTTGCATCCTTTGTTCATTCTCCGTCCAAATTTTTTGGGATTATGGGAGATATAGGTGGTATGGTATTCAAATTTGGAAGACATTTTCCGAGAGCGATTAGAGCCGGAGTTTCTTCTCTTTCCTCCTATCTGACCGCTCACAAATTTGAAGAAACTCTTTTTTTCCACGCAAAAGATATGATTTTAGAAGGAAAAGACTTATTGAGTTATGATGAGTTTAATCGATTAATTGCAAAAATTCCAAAAAAAGAAGCAGAAAAATTTAGAAAAGATGTTGTAGAATTGTTTCATACTTTGACTGAGGTTGAATTATTAAATAAAATTATTGAAATCATGAGAAATATTATCAGCAAAATGAAGTCAAAGCCGGGAATATATTCAGAATCTGAAATCTATGGGATAGAAATGGGTTTAAGTATCATTTCAAAAGGGAAGAACGTTTTTCATGAGTTGAATCCATCTGATATTCAATTGGTTTTATCTGCAATAGACGATATTGAAAAAGATTTTTTTGAGAATGCTATAATAGGAAATTGAAATTATTTTACAAAACTAAATACTATGCCGATGGCCATAGAATTTCGATCCGTAGAGAGAAATTCTGGGGTTTGAAATCTTAGATTTCAAAAGGGTGGAGAAGAACCGGAGGTTGGATTCCGTAAATCACTGTTTCGGATGAAAGGGTCGCTGAACAGTTTATTGAAAATCTGTATTCGCAATTTTTTTGTGGTTATAAATTTTTTCAGCATAGACTTCCTTGTGATCAGACACCTAAGCAGATAGGAAGGCTTGCTTTATTTTTTGTATTGAAATAAAAGCCCATCCTCCGACAAAAGATAAGCTTTTAGAAATAATTGAATACATTCTTTAACTCTACAATAGTAAAATCAGAAAGCAATTCCGAAGCTAACATGGATTTGAAGAAAATTTTTCTTTGGCTTATATGAATCCATTTCATTTTGCTTCCTTATGAGATAATATTCAGTAATTCTAGAATTGGATCCAGAGAAAAAAGTGGACGCATCTGGAAATATCGAGTATTTTTTTTGAATTCGTCCGGGTATATGGTTAAAACCGGCATCAATGCCTAAAAATATACCATTCGAAAAAATATGTTTGTATCCTGTTCCAAATCCGATATATGGACTGGGGATTTGTTCTACCCTTTGACCATATGGTAGTGCTGGGGATATACTGCCACTAGAGTCCAATAAGAAAATGTCTGAGTTTTCCCTAAAAAAACCAGGAGTTTTTCCAAGAAAACCGCTTATGAAAAATCCATTGTTTTGAAAAGGATAATAACTAAATACAGCACGACCTGTTGTTCCTTTCACTCCAATAACTTCTTTCGTATGCAATATACTGGAAATCGAAGGATAGATATTTTCCTTTTCCGTAATCCGGTTCATTGTGCCGAAACTAATGCTAAAAGAAATTGAGGGCGAAAAGAAATACTCAACGCTTAAGTTTTTTGGAGAAATAACTCCTACCTGAATATTTTTTTCTTTTCTTAGGTCTCCTTGAAATTTAGACTCTGTGATTTGAGCATGTAAATGTTCATAACTCATTGCCAGTATGATAAAAAAACAATAAACAATATTATTTTTCATAATCTTAATTCTCAAAATAACCTTTAAGTTTGTTTAACATTTTATAAATCTCTCCTACCAACTAGCTACCGGAAAGCTTACGTTAATGTTTCCTCCCGATCCACATAAAGATTCGTATTTCAATACGGTAGGATTACCGGAAATAGCACGAAACCACCAGCATCCTACGGCTGCAGGCCAGAAAGCTCCTCCCATATCAATTCTGCCCCATACAGTATAACAAGCAAGAGTATCATAACATCCATCAAACCAATTCTGGTGTACAGTCGTTGAAGCAGCCCTAATTTCAAGTGATGGATTTTGTCCTAGATTTTTGTAATCAGGTTCCGGAGTATCTTTAAAAATTTTTGCCAGCTCAGATTTGAACTTTTCTTTATCACTCGCACTATTGGTAAGAGTGTTTACAGATGACTCGCTTAGCTTTGCTTTTTCTTTGATAACGTTTACAACTGTAATTTTTTCTTCTTTTGAGAAATTATTTGTAATAGCTTGGGCTTTCTGTTCAATTAACGTCTCAATTCCTTCATTGACAGAATTTTTTATCGATCCATTCGGTTTGAATGAATTATAGTCTGCCATAAATTTGTCCGCTTTATCTCGAGAAGATTCCGTAACCAATATTCCTAAAACGACCAGGTCTTTTTTCTTTGCAACTGCCGGATCCCCGGAACCTACACAATTTAAGATTGGCATAATGCTCATTGCAACCAAAATTGAACCCAATGCAATTTTTCCAAATCTATTTATTTTCACTTTCATAAACTTCTCTCCTTTGCTTTTCATGATCTTTACCATTAAGCCGTTTCTAATTTTTTTATGAATTGAGATATTTTTTGCTTATTAATTCTATTCAGATTTCGATATGCAAACCCAATTCCGTAGGTTTCGATTCTTACTGCCCCACATTCGCATTTTATTTCGTCCGCCAATTCTACACTATAGCCATGATTCAACTGAAAAGAATCAGGATTATCAAGTTGTAGCAAGAATCCACTGGTGCTTAAGTCTTTTGATTTACATTTTTTTCCGTTCAAGCTAATACATGTTTCAATCGGGAATCTTTTCTGCCCCCTCCACCCCCTTGGAAACATATCGAAATAAGGTGCAGCTACATCGTTTCTGGTTATATAGATTACCAGAGCTATCCCGATTATAGTTTGTAAGGAAGTTTGAATATTGTAGTAGCTGAAATTCGAAACGAGCAGGTAAATATTCCAGCTGATCAGCAATATTCCATAAACTAGAAAAGAGAACCATCCTTATTTGGTAATTCTCAAAATTCCCACACCAATCAAGGATAGGAGACACAATGAAAATAAGCTCAATTATTTTTAGTTTTTCAAAAACTGTGCTTAATTGATTTAGAGGAATTCCGTGAATTCTCGCAAGATTTATGATATTTACTAATGGTGCTAAAAAAAGGATAATTGATAAAATTATCAAACTTAATGGCTTTTTGTTTCTTTTTCTTCGATCTGTCATGAAAACCATTCAAAAAAAAAAATATGTCAATATTGATTTAGTAATTTTTTAAATAAATTACTAAGAATTAACAATTATTATTTATGCGAAATATTTTCGCACAATTGCATCAATCAATTTCTAGTAGCCTGTATTGAAATTTGCTTGTAATCTAATGTGGGTTTGATATAGAAAAGAAAAATTTTGTGCCTAAAACGCCAGATCATATGTTGAGCCATAACTTTTCGAAAAAAGAGGTTTAATATCGATCTATAACGATATTTTGTGTAATCGACGATTATTGTGTAGCAATAAAAATAATTTTTTGTAAAGCTATTTTCAGTGGTAGGAGTCCTCGGAGGAATCAAAAATTTCAGCTTTCTATAAGGATTTGTGATAATCGCAGAATATATTTGTGCGTACTTAATGAACTGGCTGAAAGGGAAAAGTAAATTGCGGGCTAATTTTATTGCCTCAAATCTTAGATTTCAAAAGGGTGGAGAAGAACCGGAGGTTAGATTCCTGATTGAAATAGGGATATCTTACTAAAATTACATAAAGAAAAAAATAAATACTATGCCGATGGCCGGAATCGAACCGGCACGGAGTTGCCCCCGGAGGATTTTGAATCCACTGCGTCTACCAATTTCACCACATCGGCGTAAAAAAGCCTATTCGTCTACTTCTATGTATTTTCCTTTTCCGCGAGCAACAATTTTACCGATTTCATTCTCTATTTCGGCACGATTTTCGATCACTTTTTTGTTCTTTTTTACAAACCAACCTCTTAGATGAAGTGGCTCATCTACTAAAGCGGGTTGTAGAAATCTAACAGTAAGTTCACCCGTTAAGGTATCAAAATTCATGGCTTCATTGATTTTAAACATCATTTCGTCTAATATTGTAGAAATAATACCGGGGTGAATCATTTCCGGTTTTCCTTGGTATTTTGCCGGACAGGTAAAGTCACCATAAGCAGTTTTAGTATCTTCATCAAAAGTAATTTTTAGCTGTAAACCGTCCTGATTGTCCAAACTCGAACCAAAGCTTAAATTTTTTTTAGCTGACTTTATCATACTTGCTTACTTTTGAGAACTGTATTCTTTTGTCAATCACAAAAAGCGCATATATTTATTGATTTGAATTTAAGAGTGGCTATTCCATTAGTCGATTTTAATAATAGGATATGTTTACACTACTAATGATTATAGCAGCCCTTGCTACGGGGAGCGGGGTGTATTATTTATTTAGGGAGCCTCGATCGGAAAATAAAGAGGCTACCGAAGGAAATGTAGAAAAATCTAGTGCAATAGAAAAGCCACAGATTCAAAGAGGGTCTGAAATTCGTGTATTGCCTTATGAAAACCAAAAAGAAATTTCTAATGAGAAAGTGGAAATCAAACCTCCAGAGAAAGCTTTGGATCCAAAGAGGCAAACAAAAGAAGGGAATTTAAAAAAAAGTAAAAAATTAAAACTCACCTATGATACCGACGAGATTATTACTAAAAATTCGAGGTATTCATTTCATCGAAGACCTCTATTGAATGCAGAGCTTCTTGTAGAAAAGGAAAATTATGAGAGTGCTCTGGAGATCTTGAATAGGATAGAGAATCGAATTCCTGATAAAGAGATCAAAAAAAAGATTTCTAAGAATGCAGAGGACATAAGAAATTTTCTGGATGAACCTGATGATTCATTTTCTCTTGAAGATGAAAAATACAGTAAAGTAGAAATTCCATTTCAGGATTTAGTGAGAGCTATAAAAGAAATTACTGATGGAATTTCTCAAACAGTGGATAGAGGGTTTTCTATTCCGTCTAATTTTCCTTTAGGAAATAATCTTAATGCGTTGAATGATGCAACTGGTAGTAGTGCAGAGGACTCTGATCTAGGTCGAAAAGAATTGGAATCCGGTGGGTATAAGATTGTAGCAATCCCTATGCTATTCAATGATTCTACTTTGCAGAAATTAGAACTCGATAGTGGAGGTTCGCCAAAAGAATCATTATTTGACCCGGAAAAATTGTTTCCTCAAAATTCTCCTCCAATCATTTATCAGATTTTTCAAAATTCAGAAAGGACTCACCCGGATAATAGTTTTGCAAAAGAGCCACCAGTACAAGAGCCGAGAAAATCAGTTGATTCAAAATTAGAAACTGAAAAACAAGAGTCCGATTCTTCTAAAGAAAAAACTTCACCCGCCTTAGACACTCAAACTGAGCAAACGAAAAAATCTTCTCCTCTTGATTCAGGAGGGTATTCAGGGGGATTTGGCGATCGGTATGCTGAATCTAAATTAAACGATCTGCTAAATAAAGAATCCTTACCACAAAAAAAATCAGACGAAATTTTAGAGTCTGCGGTATTCGATGCGAACTGGTCAAAGTTTCAAAGCCTTCCGATTAAGGATAGAAGATCAGGAATAGAAAGAAGAAAATCAAATGAAAGAAGAGGTGACTTTCAGAGAAAGGATAGAAGGTCTGGAGAAGATCGAAGAAAAAACGATCTATTTAAAGAAAGAGAAGAATTCTTAGAAAAGAAGAAAGAAGAGAAAGAAGAAGATTCGCTTAGCAATTTCGCCGATAAGAAATTGTCAGATTTTTTGCCTCAAGTTTCATTTCCTCCATCGTTACAGCCGGGGTATTTTCCATTTGAAAAACTACCGATTCTCTTACCTGATCCGCAAGAAAATGAAATTCAAATTCATCCGTTACCTTTGCCGAGCCCTGTAGAAAAACAAATTCTTCCAGAGCCAAGTGTGATTCGTGATGGTGAAGATCATTCTAAGGAAAGTAAAGAAATTATTTCTCCAATAAATCTTTCTCTGATTGATTTGCCAATACCAACAGATATTTTATTAAAACCGGAAAGTTCTGAAACCTCAAATGGTTTGCCTTATGTAGTGGTCGAAAAGGAATCTCCGCCACAGATTCAAGACGACAAAAAAGAAAATGAATTTGGAAAAAAAGAAAATCAGTTTACAAAAATTTTGTTACCGGATCCGGTTGACTTCTCTCATGAAGAAAAGGAAATCGAGGCAAGCCCCCTCCCTCAAATCCCACAAACACCTTTTGATGAAGATAAGGAATTGCCTGAGGTTGAAGTCGTTGATGGCAACTTAGACGAATTAGAGCCACCACCGGAAGCAGAGCAGGCAGAAGTCAACCAACCTGAGCCAGAAAGAACTATCCACGGTATTTTAGAATTAAAGCCCCCTGAAGCGGATGACGCACCGTTTTTGACATTGACTTATGATTTTGGAAAAATTCCACACTCTTTCAGGCTTTCTAAAAATCATACAGTAATGGAATATTCTTATTATAAATATAAGCCAATGCTAATGAAGGCCCAGGAATTTGCACGAAGGAAAATGTTGAAAAATGCGTTAAACTACTATCGCGTTATCAAATCTCAAAATATTCCTCCTGAGCTAAAGAAAATGATTAATAGAAATATCACGGATATTACCGAGTTTATGGAAAAATATTTAATGGCAAAGGGTTGAGAATCTTAAAGAAGAAGTCTTACTCTTTAGAAATTTTATGTTTTGAAACTCTCTGAATTACAATGATCCCGTCTTTTTCAAAAATTGTTTGGAACTTTTTTGAATGGAGTAAGCTATCTTTTAATATTTTTAATTCTTCCAATGATTTGTAAGGCGAAAATCCATTTTGTAAATTAAAGAACAGGTAATCTTTTGGCTCCATTGTCATAGGGAAAATTTGGCTTTTCCTATTTACAAATCCTGAGACATCAAATTGAGCATTCACTTTAGAATGATTTGGGATAATAGAAGAGGCTTCAATCACACTTTGAAATTTACTGTAATCTATTTTCGGAATCTGCAACGGAAAAAATTGATCTTTTGAAGATCTGAATAGTGTTAGGCTTAAAAATAGGAGTAGAAAAGGTAGAGTAAGTAAGTTTTTGGAGGGTTGAAAATTTTCGATTTTTTTAAATCCTTCTACGCTTCCATAAATTAGAAAAGGAAGAATTGTATAGCTGTAATAATTATAGAAATCGTTGAACCATATTCTATCAGAGCTAAAGTGAAAAATAAAAATTGGAATTAGTATGAGAAAGATTTTTGGATAAAAAAAGAAAAGAAAACTAAAAGAAAGCGATATATCAAAAAGTAGAGATTTTTTTTGTACAAACAACATAAAAACTTTTATCGGATTCGATAGAATTTGTATCGCAATTTCTGAAATTGAATTTCCCCATTTACTCCAATCCAAAAGCCAATTGATTTTTGCTCCTGAATCTATCGAGTCTTGAATCCAAGGAACTAAGTAGAAAAAGTAGCCAATGGAGACAGCAATCAAAATCGTGCCCATTTTTTTTCTTTTGGTGAACAATAGAAAAATTCCCAAAAGAGTCATGTATATAGAAATATCTTCCTTGATAAAAATACAGATTAGAAATAGGAAGTAGCTTAATATTTTTTTTTCTTTTTGAATTGCCCAAAAAAGCAGAACACAAAAAAATAAGAATATTTGTTCAAAGTGATAAGATTGAAATAAACGATATACATAGATATTGATCATAAAAAAGCAAAGTAAAAAAAAGAATTGAAAGCCTCTGATGTTCCTTGAAATCAGATAGAGAGAAATCGCAAAAACTCCCAGTAGGTTATAGAACAACAAAGAGTATCCATACCCAAGACGGTATTCACTGAAAACCATAAATGGAGACAATAAAATAATTGCCGGAGAAAAATGGTGGGATAAATAATTGGAGTTTTCTGTTTGTCCATGGTAGTTTGTTGAAAAAAAATTTCCTTTGAGTGTAGAGTTTAAAACTTCAGCCATAGATACATAGTCCATGTCCCCTAGAAAAAACGATTGAAAATGTGAATTGTGTATAGAAAAAAAATGAATAGAATAAATTACACAAGCAAGGAAGGCAAAAGCAATTTCTTTATAGCACGAGTTTGAGTTTTCTGTAGTTTTTACTTGAATTAAATTTTTCTTGAATATAAAAAAAACAAGCAATCCTATAATAAATACTACAATAGATAAAAAGCGTATAGGTTTCCTAAAGTCAGGAACTTCTGTAAAGGAAATCAGATAAATTAAACTAATAATAAATAAGAACAGGAAAAATGTGAGAAAGTCGATTTTTCTTTGCATTCTCATAATGGATAAAAAAATAGGAACTGTATGTCAACTAAGGTTATTTTCAAATTGAATTTAATGTCTTTGCATTGTTACTCAATTGGCAAGCATTGCTTAAGAGTCAAAGAATCGTAGTAAGGGGGAGCATTATGAATAAATCTAGAAATGTATTCCTTGTCTTTTTTGGATTTTTTGTGTTATTTTTAGGGGTCATAGGCGGGTTAAGTAGAATCGGAGTATTGCAGATTTCCAATAATTTTCACTGGAATGATATGCACGGTCCACTTATGGTTTCCGGATTTTTAGGAATAGTCATTAGTCTGGAAAGAGCGGTTGCTTTAAATAAATATTGGGGGTATTTTTCTCCTGTATTTAGTATACTGGGTGCAGTTTTTCTTGCTTTTGATGTTCTTTCTCTTCCCATTGCATCTGTGTTTTTTGCAATCGGAAATTTATTTCTCGTAGGAATCTTTCTCTATTTTTTAAAAATACATTTTGATCGAAATTTAGTTTTTATGGCGATAGGAGCGTTTTTTTTCTTTCTTGGAAATTTGTATTTAATCTTCGGAAATTCAATCTATGTAGCGGTAAGTTTTTGGATCGTATTTTTAATTCTTACTATAGTCGCAGAAAGGCTTGAACTATCTTCTTTTTTAGTCAGATCAAAAAACCAAATTCTTCTTTTATGGATACTTTTATTTTTAGTCGGAATATTTTCTTTTTTGAAAACAGGAGGAGTTTTTTTTGGAGCGGCAATTTTAGGTGTGGCTTTATGGCTTGCGTTTAACGACATCGCAAGAAGAACGGTACAAAAAACTGGGCTTGCGCGATTTAGTGCGTTTAGTCTTTTGATTGGGTATGTATGGCTTGGGGTATCCGGTGTCTTGTTTATTTTAATGCAAGATTTGAAACCGGGTTATTATTATGATTCTGTAGTTCATTCTTTTTTTCTTGGGTTTATTATGCTGATGATATTTGGGCACGCTCCTATTATCTTTCCGTCTGTCTTGGGTGTAGGTTTCGTATATAGCCCCATATTTTATATTCATGTTCTTGTCATGAACTTTGCTTTGGTTCTTAGGGTTTACGGCAATCTTACTGGAAATTTTTCGTTGAGAGTATTTGGGGGAATCGGGAATTCAATATCTATTGGTTTATTTTTACTATTTACCATGCCTCTTGTTTTAAAACAAGTTTTGAATAAAAAATGATTCTTAATTCACAGATAGAATTTCAAAGTAATAAGAATTTTCTTTAGAGGGTAATTTATGACTGTTCAATTTTTTCAATTAATACTAATTTCTTGTTTTTCTGTTCTACTTTTTTTCTCAATCGTTGTGGTCTATTTAGAATGGAGAAAGTTTAGAAAGAGATGGTACAAGGTTATTTTTGATGCTCCTTTTTTATTAGCGTTTACGAGTATTCTTCTTTCATTTTTTGTTTCTGAGTATGCAGAAAAATTTTCCTACTTTTACACGAAGGGGCTTTCTTCTCTTTTGCTTTTGTTGTACGGTATCTATAGTACACTTTTTAATTTTAAAACCGAAGAAAGCCCAGGGAGTATTCGACTAACGTTACGAGGCGCTCTTGGAATTACCTTTTTAGTTACTACTGGAATCTGTGCTTTTAGTGCAGAAGCAGTTTCTACTTTTCAACAAGATGAGAACAAAAGAATCGCGGATGAAAATGCAAAAGGATTTCTTGATAAAATTTCTAATAATGTAGATTCAGAAGGAAAAAAATTGATTCGAAGAATTCCACAATTCAAAGGCTATAAAATGAGAGAACTGAAACGTATAAAAAAATAGCACAAAAACACGAAGAGTTAAAGCAGCACGAATTGGTTTTTAATCAAGCAATTAAAGATAGGGATGAAAATATAAAAAAAAAGGATGATTCTTTTTTATCCATACTGAAAGAGAAAGAAGAAGCAATCAAACAAAAAGATATTTATCTTGCAGAAGTACTAAAAGATAAAGAAGAAAAAATCCAAGAAAAAGAAAAATTGTATCAGCAAACACTAAAAGAAAAAGAGAATATCGAGAAAGAAAAAGCCAAAGAAATTTTTGAGAAGAGTGAGAATTTTTTACATTCACTACAATCAAAAGAGGATAGCTTCAAAAAAAAAGAAGAACAATATATTCAGCAAATAAAAGAAAAAGAATTGAGTTTAAAGCAAAAAGATGAAAATTATTTGCAAAATATAAAAGAAAAAGAAAATTTTTGCAAATTAAAAGAAGAGAACTTAACTCAATCCATCAAAGAAAAAGAGTCTCAGTTGAAAGAGAAGGATACTCTTATCAAACAAAAGGATGAAACGTTTATTCATATTTTGAAAGAAAAAGACAATACATTAAAATTAAAAGAGGAATCCTATTCTCAACTCGTAAAGGACAGAGAAACAATTTTGAAACAAAAAGAAGACACTTGCAATATTCAAATAAAAGAAAGAGATTCTATTATTAAACAGAAAGACGAGTCTTTGAAAAATTGTAATTCTAAATTATAATCATTCGTACATTTCCCATCCTCCTCCCAGTGCCTTATAAATTGAAATTAGGTACAGTGCAAGGCTTAGATTGCTTTGGGCTAACGCATTTTCTGAATTGAATAGAGATTGTTGAGCCGTAACTACGTTTAGAAAATCTGTTTTTCCGGCTATATAAAGAGTCATAGAAATCTTTACCGATTTTCTGTAATTTTCTACTGCCTCTTGTAGATACTTTAATCGTTTTTCTTCATTGCCATAACTAACAAGTGAGCTTTCTACTTCTTTAAATGCGATCAGTAAAGTTTTTTCATATAGTAGCAGTACCTCTTCCCTGACACTTTTTTGAAGTTCCACATTCCAACTGATCCTTCCTGCCGTAAAAATCGGGAGACTAACAGATGGTCCAGCCGTCCAAAAGACACTATTTGAAGTACCAATATCGCTCGCGTTGGTTCCGGAAAACCCTACAGTTCCGGTGAGCGTAAATTTTGGAAAAAAATCTGATTTAGCTACACCGATTTTTGCAGTCGCTGAATGCAGCTGAGCTTCAATTTTTCTTACATCCGGTCTTCTCTGAACTAAATCTGATGGAAAGCCGACTGGGATATTTCTGGGGAAGTTAGGTATATCCGATGGGTTCGATAGAGTTTTTTGTAGATATTGAGGCTCCTTCCCTAATAGTACACTTAAGTTTTGTATCGCAATTTTTTCTGCAGATTCTAAAATAGGAATTTGAGCTTTCGTATTAGCCACGAGTGCATTTGCATTGGAAGTATCCAAAATACTTGCAAATCCTGCTTCGTATCTTTTTTTCATAATCAAAGAGGTTTGTTCTTGAATCTTTAGTTGTTCTTTGGCAATAGAAATTTGTTTTTGAAATGTTCTCAGATTTACATAATTAGTGGCTACATCAGAAATTAGAGTTAAAAATATTCCTCGCCTATCTTCGAGAGTCATTTGTAGGTTAGCATTTGCAGATTCTATATTTCGTCTAACGCCTCCAAAAACGTCTAACGTCCATGAAGCGGTCAATCCTGTTTGAAATAGATTGGTCGCGCTTTTGGTAGATGGACTTTTTTCTGTAGCAGCAATTATTTGAGAATTGCTCGGTGGAATACTCGTGGCTTGTGCAGTGTTCGTTGTGTTATTTGAAGACGAAACAGACATAGAGTTGTGGCGACGGGTCATTGCACCTTGAATCCCAAGCTCAGGAAATAGTCCTGCTGTCATTATTCCGAGTGATGCTCTTGCTTGGGCTACTCGAAAACCAGCTTGACGAATATCTAAATTGGAATGAATTGATTCTTCAATAAGCTCTGTTAAAATTGGGTCATTAAAATTTTTCCACCAATAGGCTAAGTTGATAGGATTTTTGTCATCGTCTTGTAGTATATCATTTTCCCATTTTTGGGGAATCGGTATTTGTGGTCTTCTAAAATCTGGACCTACTGTGCAATACACAAATAATATACTTGTATTATAGAAAAATAGTATCAAAAATACATTGTGTAAAAAATTTTTATTCATATCTAAGAGCACTTATTGGATCTAATTTTGATGCTTTCCATGCAGGGTAGTAACCAAAAATTATTCCTACCATAGTTGAGACTGCGAATGCAGCCACGATGGATTCGTAAGAAATTTCAGTTGGCCAGTGAAGTAAAACTCTAATTAAAACAGATACACTTCTTCCTAGTAGAATTCCTATTATTCCTCCAAGAAAGCAAAGTGTAACAGCTTCAATTAAAAATTGTTGTAATATATTTTTACTTTTAGCTCCAACTGCCATTCTTAGCCCTATTTCTTTTGTTCTTTCAGTGACAGAGACGAGCATAATATTCATAATTCCTACACCACCTACAATCAATGAGATCATAGCAACTATCAATAAAAGATTTGTCATCATATTTGAGGTAGAAGATAGGGCTTTTGTCATTTCAGTCATATCTCGAATAGTAAAATCATTTTCTTTGTCATTTTGGATTCTATGTCTTTCTCTTAAAATCTTAGTAATCTCTTTAATTGCCAAAGGAATGACTTCAGGATTTTTCGCGGCAACTATGATTTGATCTATATTGGAAAATGAAATAAGCATGGGTGAGTTTGTGGATTGAACGCTGGAAGTAGCAGGGTAAAGTCCGGTGGAAGAACCCGGATAAAGTTTATTCAATGTGTTTATCTGTTGGATAGAATCTGTGGAAGAGATTGAGCTTGAGTTTATGGAAGATAAAGAAGCAGCGCTAATCCTAAATTTTACTGTAGTCCACGGTGCAATTAAAATATCGTCTTGATCCATTCCCATCATATTGGCTCCTTTGAAACTAAGAACTCCAATTACAATAAACGGTACATTATTGAGTCTTACTTCTTTTCCGATTGGAGATTCGTTTTGAAATAATTCTCTTACTATAGTTTGTCCAAGGATACAGACTTTGTTTGAATTCCTTACATCTCTTTCAGTAAAAGGTGAGCCTAAAGATAAATTCCACTCTCTTACATCTAAAAATGAAGGTGTAGTTCCATAAATATAGGCAGGGATCCAATTTTTATTTTGGAATACAATTTGAGTTCTTGTTCTGACAGTGGGTGCTACTGCACGAATGTATTTTGCTTCTCTTGAAATCGTCTCTGCATCTTCCGGTGTCAGAGTTGTGCTTGTACCTGCACCGTAAGATACCCCTCCGCTTGATGTTGTTCCGGGTAAAACAAGGAGACTGTTTGCTCCCATGCTGCTAATTGTTTCCTGAATTGAGGTGGATGAGCCTTTGCCTATTTCCATCATGGCTATAACAGCACTTACACCAATTATGATCCCGAGAGTGGTAAGGGATGCACGCACAATATTTCGGATTAGACTTGTGTAGGCAGTATGAATTGTTCTTTTGAGACGCCATAGTGTATTTGATGTTTTTGAGACGTTATGAGAAATTGTAAAAATAGGGGTAATTTTTTTAGGTCTTGAAATCCTGTCGGATTCTATAATTCCGTCTTTGATAGTAATTACTCTTTTTGCGTGGTTTGCAACATTGGTATCGTGAGTAACTAAAATAATCGTAACTCCTTCACTTTCGTTTAGTTCGCGAAATATATTCAGTATTTCTTCGCTTGTTTTTGTGTCTAAGTTCCCTGTAGGTTCATCAGCAAATAATAGAGAAGGACGAGTTATTAAAGCTCTTGCAATTGCTACTCTTTGCTGTTGACCTCCGGAAAGTTGAGATGGAAAGTGATTTATCCTATTATCTAACCCGACTTTTTTTAATACATCAATAGACCTTTTTTCTACTTCTTTATCTGATAGTGGATCGTCAGAATAAAATAACGGGATGATTACATTATTGAAAGAATTTGTACGAGGGAGTAAGTTGAAATTTTGAAAAACAAAGCTAATTTTTTTATTTCTTATAATTGCTCTTTCATCCAAAGAAAGATTGCCTGCTTCTTTGCCATCTAAAAAATATTTTCCTGATGTTTGTCTGTCCAAGCAACCTAATATATTCATAAGGGTTGTTTTTCCTGATCCGGAAAGTCCCATTAAGGCAACGTATTCTCCTTGTTCAATTTTTAGAGAAATGCCGTGCAAGACTGGTGTTTCCAATTCACCCGTTTTGTAAGTTTTTGTAATATTTGAAAGTTCAATAAGAGGCATTGAATTTATTTTTGCTTTTCATCTTTTTTTCCTCTTCTGGAAAATTTAGGCGTAAATGGATTTATGGTTTGTTGCTTTTTTGTAGAAGTTTCTTCTTTACCGATTACTACAATATCTCCTTCCTGAATTTCACTACTTTCTATTTCGGTCTGAGTTCCATCACTAAATCTCGTATGAATAGAGATAGGCTGTAATGCTCCTTCTTTCAATACCCAAACATTTCCGTTAAAATTTTTATCTGCTTTATTCTCTTGTTTTTCGTTTTGGATTAAAATATTTTCATCACTCTTTTTTTCTTGTTTAGATGAATTTTCCTTATTTGCGTAGTTCAATCCTGGAGAAAATTGAAGTGCTGAGTTTGGGACAAGAAGTACGTTTCTTCTGTCGCTCAATATAAATTTTACATTCGCAGTGAGATAGGGGAGTAGGCGGCCATCTGAATTGTCCGTATTTACTTCTACAGTATATGTTACCACATTTTGAGTCATGGAAGCGTTCAAACGTATCTTTCCTACAATCCCTTGAAATGTTTTTCTGGGAAAGGCATCTACACTAAATTGGACTTTTTGTCCTTTTTTAATGCTTCCAATATCAGCTTCATTTACTGCTACCCAGATTTGCATTTTACGAAGGTCGTAGGCAATTAAAAAAAGACTTGGGGCGTTTAAACTGGCTACTACCGTCTGACCAATATTTACTCTCCTGTCTATAATAACTCCTCGAACTGGAGAAACAATCGTACAAAAAGCTAAATTTTGCTCTGCTAATTTTAGGCTTGCCTCTGCTTGTTTCACGGAGTGTTCTGCTTGGAGTATGCTCGCCTTCCCTACTTCAATTCCAGCTTGAGCATTTTTATATGCAGAATACGCTGCATCAAAATCGGCTTGAGATAAAGCATCTGAGGGGCCAAGTTTTTTTGCTCTTTCGTAGTCTCTTTCTGCTTGATAGTATTTTGCCTTGTATTGATTTAAGTTCGCCTTAGCTAAATTCACGTTTGCTTTGGATTGCTCCAATTGTGCTGTTGCACTTAACACTACACTTTTATAAACTCGTTCATCAATCTTAGCAAGGATTGTTCCGGATGAAATTTCTGACCCGTAGTCTATAGGGTTTCCAGAATTGTCTTTACCAAAAGAAACTATTCTTCCGGCAACTTGTGCTCCTACATCAATAACTTTTTCGGGTTCCAGAGTTCCGGTGGCGCTAATAGTAGCTAACAGGTTCCCTCGCTTGATAGGGTGAGTGAAGTATTCCGGGCTTTTTTTCTTGTTTGTCTTATACACCAAAAAGAGAAAGACTCCTGCAATAGTCATAATGGTTAGTGTATAGATAGTTCTTTTTGAAAAATTTTTTATATTCATTTAGTAGTCTCATCGAATTCGATATGTTATGTTATAGCGATTCAACCAATAAACCAAGTTGAATATAAATCAGAAAGGTATCAATAGAAATTTTGAAATAAAAGGAATTTTAGAAACTGGATAAAAAATCGAAAAAAACAGGTTCCATTTTATTCAAAAAAACTTATAATAGAATTATTTTTTTTATCATCAAATCAATCTACAGAAAGAACAATTTTGCCGATGCTTTTTCCTGACTGAAAATAATTTAGAGCATTTATTGTTTCTTTAAAAGGAAATATCTTTCCGATATATTGTGGCTCTAATTTTAAATTTTGAACTTCATTCAACAAGTTGCCTAACGTATCAATTTCTTCCCATAGCCAAATCAAGTTAAATCCTAAAACAGATTTATTTTCAGATATAATTTGCAGTGGATCTATTTTCGGTCTTAGAAAATAATTTTTAATAACTGCTAAGTAATTAGGTCTGGAGCGTTTTGGAGTAAAATTCGCGGAACCATAGGTGACTATCCTTCCGGTTGGAGAAAGTGCTTCGTAGCTCTTTTGAAAAATACTTCCACCTATAGAGTCTAATACTAAATTTAGTTTTCTTTTGCCAACTGCGTTTCTTATATTTTCAGAAAAATGTTTGTCTCTTACGATTATATCATCGTATCCTTCACTTTTTAAAAAATCAGACTTAGATTCATCTCCTATCGTCCCTATGGTATAAACTCCGAATTTTTTAGCGATTCGATTTGCAAAAATTCCGACCCCTCCCGCAGCGCTATGAATTAATACAGTGTCTCCCTTTTTTAAATTCCCTAATGGAAGAAGAGCGTAATAAGCAGTCAGAGATTGTGTAAGAAATGCTGATCCTTCAAAGTAATCCCAATTTTTAGGAAGTTTACGGATATACTTCTCATCAACATTTAGATGAGTGGAGTAGGCTCCAAATCGGGTCACTCCCATGACTTTTTCTCCTGACTTCCATTTTTTTACGGATTTTCCTGTTTGGATTATTTTGCCTGAAAATTCCAAGCCTGGAATGAAGCTCTCTTTTGGTGTTGCACTATAGAGTCCTGTGATTGCAAATATATCGGCAAAATTCAATCCAATAGAGTGAACCTCTATCGAAACTTCATTTTCTTTTAGAGTAGGAATTTCCTCTTCGATGAGTTTTAAGTTTTTGATGGAGCCTGCTTTTGCTATTCTATACACCAATCGTCTCAAAATTTCACTCCACGAAAGAAAATTGATTACAAAAAATATTTTCTATAATCATAAATCCAATTGATTATTTTTTTTAAGAGAAAACTCCAATTTCTAAATAAATCTATCATGAATTGACTTGTCTGAAATTCTACAAGATATTTTTTTTCCAAAAATCCTGTATCTGTTTTTTGCGATAAAGTCGTAGAAAAAGTCACGAACCTGTTCAGGAATACAAGTTAGTAATAAAAAAATATTTCTAAATCTTGGAAATAGCAAAAATAGGATTTGTAAAATAGCAGTCGATTTTTTTAGTTTTTCTTTTTCGTCCAAAAAAAAGATCGAATCAGGAGTGGAAATTTCTTCTGAAGATGGGAATGTTTGCAAAAATAGAGTTGAATGAATTGGTGAAAATTGAAAAATTTTTTCTTTGTCGTGATCTATTATGAAGTTGATGAAACTGTTGCACAAAATACAAACACCATCAAAGAATATGACTTTCATCGTACAGTCTTAGTCTGTATTTTCATTCCAGAGTTTTTTAATCTCTTCTACCATTTTATATGGCTCATAAATTACTACTCTTGTATTGGCAAACACATCCAAAAAACCGACTTCATTCGGAAACCGGGGGACAATATGTTGGTGAATGTGCGGGATAGAGCCTCCACTGTTTTGACCTATATTATATCCGATATTGAATCCCTTAACATTCCACTTATCTGAAACAAGTTTAACTGATTTTGTAGTTAGTTTGTGCATATCAAGAATTTCTTCTTCTTGTATATCTTCGTAATTCAACAAATGTCGCTTTGGAAATACAATTAAATGACCCGGGTTGTAAGGAAATAAATTTACGGAAAGTACGGACAGTTCAGTGGAAACGATAATAAGATTCGGTACATTGGGATCATTGTCTTTTACTCCACAAAGAATGCAGTCAACCTTGGGTCTGTCTCCTTTTGCATATTTTAATTTATTGACGGAAAATAGATTCTTTCTTGGGTTTTGTATATTGTATTTACTTCCCATAGTTCAAGTGGAATTTTATTTTTAAATATTGCAAGTGAATTTATGAATGAATGCCTGTAAAAGACAGTTTTTTCATCAAATAGAAAATTTGTACAAAAGTTGCACTTTAAGATTTCACTGCAAATCTTTAAAAAAAGTTTTATAAATGTTCAACTGTAAGTCGTGGATAATAATGCTTGACTGTGGCTTAGAATTGTATTTAATAAAAAGTGTACTTGTCCCAATGGGAATAAAAAATATTTTTAGTTGATGAAAACTTTGAGTGAATCGTTTGAATTACAACCAACCCATATTCCTGTAATGACGGAAGAAGTTCTCAAAATATTTGATTTCTTAGGGGATAGCCAGTCAAAAATATTTTTGGATTGTACGGCTGGAGAAGGTGGACATTCTATTGCGATATTAGACTATTTTCCAAATTCCAAAATTTTACTTATTGACCGAGATGTTGAAATGCTCGAAAGAGCTAAAGAGCGATTGAGTAAATATAAGGACAGGACTTATTTTTACAACTGCAACTATTCACAAATAGATGAGAATCTTTTAACTGAATTGCATTTCCCAAAAAGTGTAGATGGGATTCTAATCGATGCGGGGATTTCTATGACCCACTATCTAAAGTCAAACAGAGGTTTTGGGATTAAACAAGACGAGGACTTAGACATGAGACTTGACTGTAACGGGACTGTTACAGCAAAAGAAATCCTAAAGAATTATAGCGAAAAAAAGTTAGAAGAGATTTTTTTGAATTACGGTGAAGAAAATTGGTCAAGAAAAATTGCCGAAAAAATCGTAGAAGAGAGAAGAAGAAATCCGATTCAAACTACATTCGATTTGTCTAAACTTATAGAGAGAACTATCCCAAGGAAATTTTGGCCTCCAAAGTCACACCCGGGTGTTAGGATTTTTCAAGCTCTTAGAATTGAAGTCAATTCTGAATTAAAACACTTGAGTGACGCTTTTCAGAATCTTCCGAAATTATTAAATAAAAACGGAATACTGTGCATTATTTCTTTTCATTCTCTTGAAGATAGAATTGTGAAACACTCTATGATCAATTTGAAAAAAGGAGGATTTCAGATTTTAACAAAAAAGCCGATAATTCCATCAGAGGTAGAAATTAGAGGAAACCACGCTTCTCGCTCTTCAAAGTTAAGAGCGATCCAAAGAAAAGAAATATGAAAGAATATATTAAAAATCATATCTATACAGTTACCTTTATGTTTAAATTGTTTGGACTTGTTCTCATGCCCGCTCTCCTTTTCTTTTTCTATGTATGGCAAAATGTATCGTACTCTATGTTGAGTAGGGAAATCAGAAAAATGACTATTAAAAAAGAAGAGTTTACAAAGAAAAATGATGACCTTAAAATAGGAATAGCTGAATACACGTCTGCAGAAAGAATTGAGGGATTGTACAGAAAGACGTACAATTATCTTCCAATATCCGCGGAAAATAAAATAATTACAGTAACACTTCCTCCCGATAAAGAATTTAGAATAACCGAGAAAGACGAAAGAAAGAATTGAAAATAGAAGACCTCCCTTTAGAAGCCTATCGCATAACGCTTCAAAAAAATAATCCAAATTTAGAAGTCTCGTATATTCATACAGATTCAAGAAAAATATCACAGGGAGATATTTATTGTGTAAATGAATCCTTTGCGGATAGGACTCCAAATTTTTTAGAAGATGCGTTATCAAAAAAAGCAAACGCAGTTTTAATTAAAAAAGGCTCTAAATATTCATTCGACACAAATAAGTTTGAAATCGTAATGGAATCAGAAGATGATCCTGAAACTATTGTAGGTTATCTTGCATCAGCTTTAAAAAATCATCCATCAAAATTTTTAAAAGTTGTTGCAGTTACAGGAACAAACGGGAAGACCTCTGTTACCCATATTCTTTACGATCTATTGACAAAGGAAAATAAAAAATGTGGAATAATCGGAACAATTCAAACTTATTATGACGGGAAGTCGATAGAAACAGGATACACTACTCCTGACGCACCTTTCCTTCATGAAATTTTTTATGATATGAAGATGGCTGGAGTTGAATATGTTTTCATGGAGGCAAGCTCTCATGGTTTGAAGTTAGGCAGATTAAACGGGGTTGAATTTTACGCGGCAATATTTACAAATCTCACTGTAGATCATTTAGATTTTCATATCAATATGGAAGATTATAGAAATAGTAAATTGAAACTATTTGAGTTGTTAGAAAAAAGTAGTGTACCGGAAAAGTTTGGTATTGTATACAAAGATTTTCCGGGAGGGTTAGAATTTGTTGAAATACTAAAAAGTAAAAATTGTTCTTATCCCATTTATATCTTGGGTGGTGAAAATTTTGAACTAAAAAATATTCAAATTACTTCTTTTGAAACACAATACATTATTGTTGATATACAAAAAAAAGTCTTTAGGAAAATACAAACAAACCTTTTAGGAAATTTTAATGCGATTAATTCTGCTTTAGCCTATATAGCGTGTGAAAAATTCGGATTTTCCTCGGATAGGGTTGCAAAGAATTTAACAAATTTAAAATCTGTTCCCGGTCGATTTCAAAAAATTTATGACAACTCAGGCGAAAAATTAGCAATTGTAGATTATGCGCATACTCCGGATGCTTTAGAGAATGTGATTCAAAGTGCAAGAGAGCTTACTCAAAAAAGACTTGTTACTTTGTTTGGTTGTGGGGGAGATAGAGATAAAACAAAAAGACCGTTAATGGGAGAAATTGCAGAAAAATATTCCGACTTAGTGATTGTTACCTCTGACAATCCAAGAACCGAAGACCAAGAAAAAATTATAGACGATATAGTTTCGGGTTTCTCAAAAAATTATACAAATTTCTATAGAATTTCTGATAGAAGTGAAGCCATCCAAAAAGGGGTAAAATTATTGAAACAGGGTGAGATACTTTTAGTTTGCGGGAAGGGACACGAAGATTACCAAATTTTGGGGAAGAAGAAAATTTATTTTAGTGATGAAGAAGAAATAAAAAAAGCATTTCGTAAAAATTAGAAAACTCCCGAAAATATAGTATATGTTCCAGTGGATTTTTGAATTATTTTCAGAGGATCCGGGTTTTTTCCGGATTTTCAGTTATGTGACTTTTCGGGCGCTCATGGCCGGTTTGACTTCTATGCTGCTATCTTTTTTATTGGGTAAGAAGATTATAAACTTTTTACACGATTTGAAATTCAAAGAAAGCATTCGAAATGATGGACCCAAGACCCATGAGTCTAAATCGGGCACTCCGACTATGGGTGGGGTCATGATTATTTCTACTTTACTAATCTCTGTTCTATTATGGGGAAATTTAAAAAATCCGAATGTAATTTTACTATTAGTGTTTAGTTTTTTATTCTCAATTCTTGGGTTTATTGACGATTATCAAAAATCAGTTTTAAAGATAAAAGGGGGGATGAAGGGTCGAGTCAAATTTATACTTTCTATTCTTATCTCTATTTCATTTTGCCTTATCTTCTTTTTGAAGACAGGAAGTGTAGGCTCTGATTCCAGAGGAATTTCATTTACTTTGACAGATTTGTTTATCCCTTTTTTAAAAGGGCCCTTGATCAATTTAGGAATTTTGGCTATTCCGTTTTCGATCTTAGTAATTATAGGGTCATCTCACGCAGTCAATCTAACCGATGGCTTAGATGGACTGGCAACAGGAACAGTGATCATATCCACTGTTACCTTAGGAATTATTTCCTATGTGTCTGGAACTCCTGTAGCTGCAAAATATTTGAATATACCGTATTTTCCGGGTGCTCATGAATATTCTGTCTTCCTATCTGCTTTAACTGGATCACTCATTGGATTTTTATGGTTTAACGCTCACCCAGCTGAGGTATTTATGGGGGACACAGGATCTTTATTTTTAGGGGCAACTCTTGGAATGATTGCAATTCTATTGAAAAAAGAAATTTTGCTTATTATTTTAGGAGGTGTTTTTGTAGTCGAAGCGTTAAGCGTCATCCTTCAAGTCGGCTCTTTTAAATTGACAGGGAAAAGAATTTTTAAAATGGCACCCATCCATCACCATTTTGAATTGCATGGGTTAAAAGAAACAAAAATCGTAATTCGACTTTGGATTTGTGCAATCATTCTTGCACTTATCTCCTTATCGACTTTGAAGATTCAATAGCGTGAATCTAAAATCTAAAATTATAAAATTTTGGAAAAATTCAGAAGACCCTGTGGATATCATTTTGGTCTTTTCTATTTTTACTCTACTTTTATTTGGTATATCCATTATGTATTCAAGCTCTGCGGTTACAGCTGAGCGTGAATTCAACGATCCAATGTATTTTTTAAAAAAACAATTTGTGTGGATATGTATTTCTTTAGTTGTGTATATCAGCTTTTCACTTTTACCATATAATCTATTGCAGAAGTTTGCAATTTATATAGCTGTGTTTTCTGTGTTTCTCTTAGTATTAGTCTTTTTACCCGGAGTAGGTAAATCTGTAAGCGCCTACTATGGTAGAAATTTTCATCGTTGGATCGGGATCGGCCCATTTCAATACCAGCCATCAGAATTTTCAAAACTGGCAATGGTGATTTACCTTTCAGCATTTTTAGTAAAAATAAAATCGAACCAAGTAAAAAATTATAAAATATTTCTGTTTCCTTCACTGCTTGTTGGAATTGAGTTAGTTTTGATTATTGCAGAGCCTGCATTTGGGACTACCATGGCGGTTATTTTTGTAATAGTGACTCTTATTTTTTTAGATGGGTTTCCATTAAAAAATTTAATTATTTCTCTTGTTGCTATGATTCCTCTTATGTTTATTTTGGTAGATAAAGTAGGATATAGGAAAAAAAGAATAGAAGTCTGGCTCGATCCTTATAAATATAGATTTGACGAGGGGCATCAATTGGTTTCTTCTTTTCGTGCATTTTCTGATGGGGGATTGTTTGGTAATCCTATTTCATTAGGGTATTCTCATCGGTATTTGACTTATAGTCACACAGATTTTGTAATGGCTACCTTTGTAGAAGATTATGGATTTTTGGGGTTTATAATTCTTTTATCACTTTTTTTACTTTTAATTATTAGAGCTTTCTATCTTATTAAAAAAGTAAAAGATCTGTTTGGATTTTATCTTGGAGTAGGTATTATTACAATGTTTAGCATTCAGATTTTGATAAATTTATTTGTTGTAACCGGTGTATTTCCGATTACAGGAATCAGCCTCCCGTTTATAAGTTATGGGGGGTCGTCTATTTTAACAATGATGGTGTCTCTTGGAATTTTGACAAATATTACAAGAAAAGAGAATCTAACTTGATACGCACAGTAGTGATTTCTGCCGGTGGCACAGGTGGGCATATCTCTCCCGGTATCGCTCTTGCAGAAACTTTCATAGAATTCAAAGATCATTTCGAGTGTGAATCGGTAATAATTCACTCTGTCAAAAGAAACCTGAATAACCCGGACTTACAAAATCCACCTTGTCTGGTTGTATGGCATGATTCTCCAAGATTGTCTAAATGGAACTTTCTCATTTTTCCGATCCTATTTACAAAAAATTTGCTGATTACTTTTTTCCAATTTCGTAAGTTGAAAGTAGATGTAGTGATTTCTATGGGCGGGTATTCTGGTTTACCTGCACTAATCTATGCAATCGTATTTAGAAAAAATATTTTTCTGTGTGAACAAAACTGTGTCATGGGAAGAGTGAATAAATTATTTAAAAATTTTGCAAAAAAAGTTGCGCTGAGTTTCCCGTTATCGGATACAACAGAACTACAAAATAATTTTAAGATTATTGGGAATCCTATTCGTAAAAAAGTGATTCCAAGTATTTCTATCAAGGTCAATAGAGAAATCTCTGCAAAGAAAAAAGAGAAGTTAAATGTACTGGTTATGGGAGGCTCTCAAGGCTCAAGACAAATCAATAATATGGTGATACGTGCAATGGAAAATGACGAGGTCGCTCAGAAAATAAATTTTCGGATGCTCACCGGTACTTCTCTGTATGAAGAAACAAAAAAGAAAAATACAAAACAATTGGACTTAATTTCTTATTCTATTGATATGAAGGAGCACTACGAGTGGGCAAACTTAGTAGTTGCAAGGTCGGGTGCAGGTGTGCTTTCAGAGTGTGCAGTTTTTGCTATTCCGATGATTCTAATTCCCTATCCTTATGCCGCAGACAATCATCAAGAGATGAATGCTAAATATTTTGAATCTAACGGAGCTGCATTTATAATTAACAGTGAAAGTGAGGACGAGACCGAGCTTGTAAAACTACTGCTATCGATGTCATCCAATTTAGAAATATTGAACGAAGCATCTAAAATGTCTCTATCTCTTTCGAGGATTAATGCGTCATACGATACTCTAAATTTTTTCTTAAAAGAAAAACATGAATCTTAAATTTACTTCTCCTTTTTTCATAGGGATTGGAGGCTCTGGGATGTCTCCATTAGCTCATATACTTCTTGATTTTGGGTATCAGGTTTTTGGTAGCGACAAATCCTCAGACTCATCTGTTTTAGAAAAATTAAAAGAGCGTAAAGCTAAAATTTTCAGTACTATAGAAAATTTAAACTTATCAACAATTGACGCAATTATTTACTCTACTGCAATAGATAGATCAACGAATCCAATATATTTAAAGCTGAAAGAAAAAAATCTCCCAGAATTTCATCGTTCTGAAATTTTGCACAATATATTCAAGACTAAAAAATCTATTGCAGTTGCAGGCTCGCACGGTAAAACTTCAACAACGGCTATGATCGCTCAAATTCTATTAGAAAATGGATTGGATCCAACTGTAATGATTGGAGGAGAGGTTTCTTTTTTGGGTGGAAGAGGTGGGAGATGGGGCGAGGGAGAATGGGGAGTTTATGAATCAGATGAATCCGATGGGACTTTTTTAAACTCTTCTCCCGAAGTAAAAATTGTTACAAATATTGACAACGACCATTTAGACTATTACAAAACTTTTGAAAACTTGAAATTGAATTTCGCAAGATTTATAGAAAACAATGAAAATTCTAAGTCGGTGGTTTGTTTGTCTGATTCAGGAGTTAGTGAAACTATGAAATTGATTCCTGATAAAGCGGGGATTTTAGGTTATTCCGATAAAAATGAGTCCGATAGCTCACAAGTGAATTTTTCTATTGAAAAAGATATTTTGCATTTTCAAAAAAATAACACTAAGTATCAAGTTGTTCTGCCTTTTAAGGGGGAGCACTATTTAAAAAATTCCTTAGCTGCGATACTTGCATCAGAAATAGCGGGAGTATCTATTGAAGATTCCATAAATACTCTAAAAAAATATTTAGGCGTAAAAAGAAGATTGGAATTTATCGGCAATACACACGGCATTCAAGTGTTCGATGATTACGGTCACCATCCAACAGAAATACTTTCAGTAATTCAATCTGTAAAGCAAATGAAAGGCAAAGATTCTCGTTGTGTGATTCTATTTCAACCTCATAGGTTTACGAGAACAAAAGAATTGTATAAAGAATTTTCACTTGCACTAAGCGAAAGCGACTTTGTTTTTTTATTGCCTATCTATTCTGCCGGAGAAGAGGAGATCGAAGGAGTTACCTCGGCATTGATTTTTGAAAATTCTTTAGATTTGAGAAAAATCTATCCACTGACAGGAGACTTGACTTTGGATATAGAAATTTTAATAAAGTTTTTAAAGAAAGATGATATACTCGTGACTTTGGGTGCAGGGAATGTCAGGAAATGGGGAGAGTTATTTTTACAAAAAAAGCAAAAAGAAAAGTCCTCTTCAATTTAGAAAAATGAAAAGAGGACTTAGGACACTTATCTTAAATCTTAATTTGGAGCAAGTTTGTCTTTTAGACTTCCTTTGTCTTTTTTGATTTCATCCATATCGGATTTACCTTTTGTTTTGAGAGCATCTTTCTCTATATTGGTGCTACCTTTCACAGATTCAAGTTCTGCCTTATCTTTGGCTTTTTGATCTTCTAATTCTTGCCTGTTTTTATCTTTTTGTCCCTCTAATTCAAGTCTATTCGATTCTTTTTGGTCTTCTAAGTGCTGTTTGATTCTTGCTTTGTTCTCTTCAAAATCTTTTAAAATATCTTGGATCCTTGCTCTTGCGTCTTCGGTAATTGATTGAACACTTTGAGAATCTTCTTTAAGAGAGTTTTTTTCTTCTTCGGTAAGCTCGGATTTTTTAATATTGTTGTCTTTATTTGTAGTAACTTTGTGTCCTTCTTCTACAACTACTTCTTCTCCGATATGTTTGTCGTCGTCAACTGCATTGACCGCAACTGTACCATCATTTACCAAAACATCTGATTTGTCTCCATTGTCTTGGACTAAAAATTCAGTTCCTCTAACTCCAGCCACAGAGGTCGGTGTCTTTACATTGAACGAGCTATTTTTTGTAAGTTTAGAAACAACCTTAGCAAATAAAGCACCTTTATTTAGCTCTATATTTGCTGCCATTTCTTTTCTTCCAGAGTCCACCCAAATCTTCTTTAGAGTGATAATTGAATTTTGCTTGATTCGGATGATTACTCCGTCCATTAACTGAATATCCGCTACAGAATCTTTCCCAGTGCGGATTTCATCGGTAGGCAGAAAAAATCCTTCTACTTTTATAGGTTTCAGCTTACCCATTATATCAAAAAGTTTCACGTCTCCTTTGATGAAGGTAAACACCCCGCCTTGCAGGTCTGTAATTTGATTAGCGCCTTTACAATTTCCTATTCCAAGGATTGTCAAAGCTGAAATAACTATTCCAATAAATGGCGTACCTACAAAAAGTCGTTTTTTGAAAAAGCAATTGTTCAAAAAGCCAATAAAAGTGCCATTTTCAGGCGTTGTAAAAAGCCCTGAAAGGGATTTTTGCAGTAGCGTCATAAATATTTTATTCATTGTTCCTCCGAAAATACTAATTATTATCTAAATTCATAAAACGTCGAGAGAAAAATAAATACAACACAACCATTTTTATAAAAAAAAAGAAAAAAATCTATATAAAAAGAGGGTTGAGTTGATTTTTTATAAGGGAAACCTACTTCATGCAATAAAAATACGGCAGGAAATAGATTCTGGGTGCAGAAATTAAGAAGTTTTTATATCTACTTTTTTAGAAGCTTTTTGTGCGTCTGCTTTTTTAGGAACTTTTATAGTTAAAATTCCATTTTGAAAATGAGCTTCTAATTTAGAAAGGTCAACAGTTTGTGGGAGTCCGATAACCCTCTTAAAACTTCCGTAAGCACTTTCTAATAAGTGGTATTCGTCTTTATCGGTTTTCTTCTCTTCTTTTTTTTCTCCCTGAATGGTTAGAGAATCGTCTGTGTGACTGACTTCCACATTTTTTGCATCTAATCCTGGGAGCTCTGCTTTTACTGTAATTTCTTTGTCATTTTCTACAATATCTACAGAGGGAACAAAACTTTTAAGATATTTTTCGGATTCTGCGATATTCTTTTTAAACCCGCTAAGTCCTCCAAGAAAATTTCCGTATAGATTGTCTAAATCTTTTTGGATATTTGCAAAAGCTGTGTCAAAGTCTCTCCTGAAAATATCTCCTCTTTCTCTTGCCCATGATGGAATTATATCTTTCATAAAAAAATCTCCTTAATATGATATTGACCAAACCTTGAAAGTCTATAGTAAAAATATCAAGATTTTTTTTTATTCTGATTTTTGTTTTTTTCGTAATTTCAGGCAATTTATTTCATGGTCTTTTAATTGAATGAGATTTTTTCTTAGTGAGGGTCGCATATTTTTCCGTATCAAATAATCACTAATATCGTTTTGACTTTTTTCATCACAATTCGAGGGGACTAAAGATTTCACATAGTTCCCGATAAATGAATCGTCTCTGTAAACTTCGATTGTATTTAACCCTGAATAGATTTCCCTTGTAAATTCAGATTGCAAATTTTTTTGATTTATTGGAAATAAAGAATTTGCAATCACTCGAAGAGTGGTGTTTGAGTATTCAGACTTAGGGGCTAAGATTTTTTGAAGAAATTTTTGTTTGGATTCTTTAGAATTGTAAGAGGCTTGACACGCAATCGCAAAATCCTTCCCTCTTTGTGTTTTGTCTTTTTCGGATTCTGCTTTTACCAATTCCTTTACAATAGGTAAGTTACCGGTTGAAAGTTTTTGTAGAATTGTCCATCTAATATCTTGGTCAATTTTTAATCCTTCAATAGTTTTTTTCTCTTCCAAAATTTGCAGCAGGTCATTGTATTTAGAATTTTCATCCGACAGGTTTATATATCCATAAAACCAAAGTTTTTGAATATCGGAACCTTTTTCTGATAGAAGTAAATTTTTCTTGTAAAAGTTTTGTAATTCAGTAAGTTCTTTAGTTTCTTTTCTATAGTCTTCCCAAAATAAAGAAGTATAATAAGAAACTCCGGAATCAGAATGGATTGTAGGAAGTACAAATCGTAAAATTTTTTCATTATTTTCTTTGGCTATATTTTTTAATACAAAGTCTTTGTAGGTGTTGATAGAAACTTTTCCATCTAATACCATATCCCAGTAACTCGCCCAAATTACTGTTTTTGCAAGCAGGTCTTTTTCTGTTAGGTTTTCTAATACTTTTTCTAAATTATTTAAAGAAACCGGATCCATAATAAATTTTACGTAATCCATGTCCTTTGAATTCAGGGAAACAAAGATGGGACAGTCCATGCCTTTTAACTGTGGGATTTCTGTAGATTTATCTTTGTAAACAACGTCTATTTCGTTACTGACCTTTAACCCGGCGCTAAATTCGCTTATCAATTGCAGTTTTGTTTTGTGTGTTCTAAAAATAGTAGAGTTCGTTGAATTTGTTTGAAGAATATGAAAATTGGTAATTTTTTTATTACTGCATTGAAAGTCGGCTTGAATTTCATTTAATCCTTCTTTTTCCAACCATTCCTTTGACCAGTATTTTAATTCTTTGCCGAATCTTTTTTCGATTGGTTGTAAAAAATCCACTAAGTTTGCATTTTTAAAACTATTTTGTTTTAGGTAATCTCTTACTCCATCTCGGAAATTGTTTTCACCCACATAGAAAGCTAATTGTTTTAAGACAGACGCTCCTTTGCCGTAGGTAATTCCATCAAAATTGGCAGTAGCTTGATTCGTGTCTGGTACAACGGATTCAATCGGATGGGTTGTACTCAGTTGATCTTCTTTGTATGCCCAAATTTTCATTTTTTGAAAAAATGTAATCCAAGATTCTTTGAATTCGGTTGCTTGAAACTGGGCAAGACTCGCCATATAGGTAGCAAAACTTTCATTGAGCCAAAGCCCGTTCCACCACTCCATAGTCACCAAGTTTCCAAACCAAAAATGAGCCATTTCGTGCAACACTACATTCGCTATAGACTCTCTTTGATTTCGAGTGGGAACTCCTCTGGACAGATATCTTTCTGAAAATGTAACTGCACCTACATTTTCCATGGCTCCGGAGTTGAATTCTGGTACAATAATTTGATCGTATTTCCCAAATGGGTAGGGGATTGCAAAATATTCTTCAAAAAATTGCAAGCCTTGTTTTGTTATTAAAAACCATTCTTCCGAATTTACGAATTTTGCCATTGATTTTCTTGAGTACAGTCGAAGTGGAATGGACTTATATTGAGACTTCCATTCAGAGTAAGGGCCCGCAATTATAGAAAAAAGATAAGTCGAAAAAATTTTAGAAACCGGAAAGTTGAATTTGTTTACTCCACTATCTACTGTTAGCTTAGGAAGGGTAGAGCTGATTGCACTAAAATCTTTTGGTGTAATTAAATTTAGCTGGAAGTCGGCTTTGAGGTCGGGTTGATCAAAACATGGAAATACTTTATTTGCGTGGAAGGCTTCAAACTGAGTGTAAAAATATATAGAACCATCTTCCGGGTCTATAAACTTATGTAAACCTGTTCCGTTTCGAGAATACGATTTTGTATATTCTATGTTGACTGTATTTTCTCCAATCTTTAAAAAATTAGCAGGAAGGGGGATTGAATTTTCATAGTATTCTTGAGATGGAATTACTTTTTCTGAATTGATCGAAAAATCGGATACATTTCCATTTTCAAAATCTAAATGAATATTTTCTATCGACTTTAACTGAAACAGAATTTTCGTTTTTACTTTTAAATTTTCCTTATCGGTTAAATCAATATTTAAAATATAATGCAGACCGCTTATAATTTCTTTTCTTTTTTTTGCAGTTTCGTGGCTCAGGTTGGCTTTGGACCTATTTGTTTCAGAGCCTTTGCAATTTGTGGATAGCAGTGTAAAGCAGGTTAAGGCAACTATTAACCCAAATTTGAAATAATTCATAAAAATTCCCTATAGAGTCGATATGTGAAAATCTATTTTTTTAAGAATACTGATTTTGTAACAAGTCTTTTTATTTGTAAAGAATAATTTTTCATTTCAAAATTCTGTAAATTTAAGTCAAATAGATTGGTATGGATGAAATAGCGAATTGAATGTGTCGATAATTAATATAGTTTAAAATCTCTCTCTAAAAAATACTGAAATTGTAATGCAAATTTTTCATAAAATACTCATCTATAAGAAATATCTAAAAGGAGATTTTTATGGAGGAGTGTCTGCAGCTATACTTTCTATTCCGAGTGCCTTAGCTTATGGAGTTTTGGCTTTTGCACCACTGGGAGAAAAATATATTGCCTTAGGTGCTGTTGCCGGTTTATTGTGTGTAGTTTTTAATGGAACTGTTTCTTCTCTTTTTGGAGGAACTCCTACCATGATTTCAGGACCTAAAGGCTCAATTACACTTATACTTAGCTCTATTTTGACAAGGTTGCTAATTGGGATGAAAGCCGATCTGAACGATCCAGTTGCAATTTCTTTAATTATCACTATACTCTTTTTTTCGATTTTTCTATCTGGATTGTTTCAAGTAATTTTTGGAATGATGAAAATAGGAAACTTTATTAAATTCATTCCTTACCCTACAATAGCCGGATTTATCAACGGAACAGCCATACTGATTATTACAAACCAATTGAGTATATTTTTTGGGGTGAAAGGGCATGACTTTTTCTCGACTGTTTTTCAAGACCCAAGTCAAATACAGATTTTGACTTTTATTGTAGGGCTTGTTACTGTGTATTTTATTTTATTTCCAAATAGGATAACTAAAAATTTACCGAGTCCTGTAGTTGGGCTTTTTATGGGGGCACTCACTTATTATATTTTTATATTTCTTGGGTTTGAAAAAGAATTGGGTCCTGTAATGGGGGCTGTCGGAATCGAATTTCCTACACCTAAATACATCCCCGAATTTATTAGTTTATTTACCAGCGTTGAAGTATTGAAAACTATTCTAAGTATTTTTCCAGCGATTGTAGTTTTAACACTATTAACATCTATTGACACTTTGGTAAATAGTTTAGCAGTAGAAAGTTTCACCCATCAAAAGTCGGATTGCAATAAAGAATTAATAGGGCAAGGACTTGGGAATTTGATTTCGGCTTGTTTTGGAGGGCTTTCCGGGGCAGGGACAGCATCTCGTGCGCTTGCGAATTATAAATCGGGAGGGCGTACTGAGTTGAGTGGTGGGATCAGTGGAATTTTTGTATTGATTTCTGTACTCTTTTTTGCTACTGAAATGAAGTATATTCCCAAGGTTGTTCTCGCCGGTATTTTGATTGCTATTGGTATTCAGATGTTTGATCGGTGGAGTCTTAGGATTTTAAAAAAAATAATACAAAGGAAGGTGCACAATTGGACAGAGACGGCAACTAACGTCCTTGTGATCTTTGTTGTTTCAGCTACTTCGGTTATTGTGGACATGGTGTTTTCTGTTTTTTTAGGTCTTGGGTTGACAATTCTTTTACTTGCAATGAAAACATCTCAATCGGGAATTCGGAAAAAATACTATGGTGGTAAAATATTTTCTAAAAAGCAAAGAGATTCTCGCTTTATGGAAATTCTCTATGATGAAGGGAGAAAAATAGTTGTCTTTGAATTGGAAGGGTATTTGTATTTCGGTTCTTCGGAAAGGCTCGCCGATGAAATCGACAAGTTGGACGATCAAATACGTTTTGTGATTATAGATTTAAAAAGGGTAGTTGAGATAGATATTACCGGAGCCAAGGTTTTAGAAAAAATATTTAAAAGTCTCCAGAAAATAGACGTGCATCTTTTTGTTACCAACTTAGATACTCATGGAAAAATTTGGTATTTTTTGCAGGATACGGGAATTTTAAATTCAATCGGTCAAAAACATTTTTTCCCAGATACGGATATTGCATTGGAATACGCAGAAGATTATTTGATTAACTACAATTTTGTCAGAAGAATGAGTCCGGATTCGACAATGAAAGAGGAAGATAGGGCTTCTAATTTAATTGATCTTTTTGATATGAACTATAAGGAAATTCCGTTAGAGAAAACAGATATATTTCAGGGTTTCACAAAAGAAGACCTTTCTATTCTAAGGCCTTACTTAGAAGAGAGGGTATTTAATATTGGAGAAACAATTTTTAGACAAGGTGATCCGGGAGATGAAATGTTTATCATCACAGAAGGGACAGCAACTGTTTCTATAAATCTATCCGAAAATAAATATAAAAGACTTATCGTATTTAGTCCAGGTACAGTATTCGGAGAAATGGCTTTGATAGACAAAAAGCCGAGATCTGCCAATTTAGAAGCAAATGACCACTTAGTGTGTTATTCGTTGTCGTACAATTCTTTTTTGGAATTAAGAAAGATGCACCCGGAAATCATCATCAAGCTATTGGAAAATATCAGTAAAGAAATCACATCAAGGCTTAGGATGAGTCACAGTATTATTTCAGAATTAGAAAATTGAAACTCTTGCTGAAGATAGACTATGTAGAAAGAGTATTTTTGCAATCGGAAGAATTTCTTATATTACCCTTTTGATACTTATTTTATCTTTTGTAAACGAGAGGAGTTTAATTTGGCTACCTCAGAGTTTGGGTTTATCTCAATTATTTTTTCCCATAGAGTTTCTGCCTCTCTATATTTTTTCGTTTTAAAATATACGTACCCAAGGTTGTTCATCGCTTGAAAATTTTTTGGATCTAAATCGAGGCATTTCTTAAAATTAAGAATTGCATCTTCAAATCGTTCAATACGCAAAAAGCAGTTTGCAATTTTTAAGAGCACTTGAGAAGTGTCGCCTTCTAAGATTTGTATCTCTTGAAACAGAGTTAGAGAATTGCTGTAATCTTTTGAAGAATACAAATAGATTGCTTTTTTATACATTTCTTTTAGAGTTTTTTTTTAGACTTTGACTCTTGTGATTTATCTTTCTTTTGTGTGCTGGTATGAATGAAATAATCTAAGGTTTCAGAGCTTTGAATTTTCACCTGTTGTATTTCCGGGTCAACCTGAGGAATTGAAATTTGTATTTTTTGATTTATGATTTTTTTTCTTTGTTCATAAAATTTGTCGTTGGGTTCAACACCCAATTCATCTTTTGAGTATTCTTTCTTGATTCTGTTTACAAAATACATTCCTATGGGAGCTTTATTTTTTGCCGGAATTTTTCCTCTGTATTCGCACTCAAAAAATTCTTTTATGTAACTATAAGTAGTTTCTGAAATATTGACTTTTCCTGGTTCACCGGAGGACTCCATTCTGGAAGCAGTATTGACAGTATCCCCCCATATATCGTAGGCAAATTTTTTCCTTCCAATCACACCTGCCATAATCTGACCGGTATGAATTCCGAGCCTCATCTCCCAGTAAGGCTCTTCGTTTAGAATTTTAATTCGTTTTTTCTCCTCCATGAAATTCTGCATTTGTAGCCCTGCCACACAGGTATCAATAGGGTGAGAATTATTTTCTTCGGGGATTCCTCCTGCACACATATAAGCGTCACCAATAGTTTTGAGTTTTTCTAATGTGTGCCTTTCTGTAATTTCATCAAACTTAATGAAGCACCTTTCTAATTCCATGAGCAATTCTTTTGGATCCATAATTTCTGCGACTTTCGTAAATCCTTTAAAATCCGTGAATAGAATAGAAGTGGAATGGTAAAGCCTTGACTCTACATGACCATTTTCTTTTAACTCTTCGCTGATTTTCATCGGGAGAATGTTGAGTAAAAGACTTTCGCTTTTTTCTTTTTCTTGCTTTAACTCTATAGTTCTTTCAATGACTTTTTGCTCTAAATTATTCATCAAATCTTGAATTTTTGCGGTCATGTCATTGAATGAAAATGCAAGCTCACCAATCTCGTCAGAACTTTGAACTTTGATTCTGTGGTTTAGATTTCCTCCACCAATTATATTTGCACCTTTAGAGAGTTGCAATATCGGACGAGTGAGTACAATAGCTGCTATGATTCCGATAATGACAGCAAAAGAAAAAACTATAACTGAGGTAAGAATAATTGTGTCCCTAATCTTGTTTATGGGAGCATAGACTAATTTCTTATCAAACTCAAAAACAGCAGCTCCAAGCTTCATATTTTTTTCGCCGTAGCTCATAAAAATCGGGTAAATAAAACGTAAGTTGACTTTTTTGTTCTCATTGGAAAATTCGGATAAAGAGAGATTGGAAATATTTTGAACTTCATTGATTAATTTTTCTGAAGCAAAAGTATTCAGTCTTGTTTTGTTCATATCTGCAATGATTTGTCCTTCTACATTCAATACATAAGCGTCGTTTAAAGCATTCACGTTTAATTCTTTTAATCTGTAGATTGAAGTTTGTGTAGAATCATAAGTTTCATTGATTAATAATTCTTCTGTTGCAAAATTAGCGATATTTTGAGCCATATTTTTACAGACTTCTAAAGTTTTTTCAGTGATGACTCTTTCATTTTGCCAGAGAACTAATAACGAGACAGGAGATATGCTAAGCACCACAATTCCTGAAGCAAGAAGAATCATTTTTACTTTTAAACCAGGCGAGAATAATTTTGTAATTAATTTATGCATGTCTCTTATGTTTTATCCGTCAAAATGATTTAAAATGAATTTTAAAATAAATACTTCTACCCGGTTGATTGTACAAAACATCAAACGTACCAGTTCCTGCTGCAAGCGCACCTGCATCATAATATTCTTTATTCATTAAGTTATCTATTCTTACCATCAAGTCAAGATTTTCTGTAATATTGGACCAATAGAAAACAAAATTCAATAAATAGTAAGATGGGGCTTTGATTGTTGTGTCGATTGGATTATTATAATAGTATCCCGGCTCTCCCGGAGTTGTGTCTATAGGTAGGTACCCGGGACTTCCAATTTTTGAAAGGTTGGCGGTATTTGTGGTCGAAGGAACTCCTTTATCACTAACGTATCTTCCGATTAAAGTAAATGTATAGTTGTCTTTGAATGTATAAGAAACGCTTGAGCTGTATTGGGTTTTTGCTGCGTAGTTTAGAGTAGAGCTTCGTTTCATTGTATCGTCGTCGTACTGCTTAGTCTTAGTCAAAAAAACTTGGGCGAGATTTGCTTTATACGCTAATTCACTTTTCACCTCATCCATCCATCTAAAGGATCCGTTAAAAGATATTGTGAGATTTTTCATAGGTCGTAAATCAAATTCAACTTCCCCACCTTTACTTCTATAGTCGTTTGTAGAGTTGGCTTGTTGTCGATAGTCGAATGTGCCTGTGGGTCTGTCGTTGACTTTGAAACTACTCTCTCCGTACAGCTTTTCTCTTCTATCTCTTACTTGGTAGTAAATAATATCACTGATGAGGATACTGTAAACTGTAAATTTACTAACTAACCAATTGAATGGAGTATAGATAATTTGTGACTCATAAGTTTTGTTGGACTCAGGCTTTAAATTTGGATTTCCAAAAGTTGAGTTTGCTCTTGCATAGTACAATTCAAAAATAGATGGAGCCTTGTATGCCTCACCATACATCATTTTAATTACAACATTATCTTTTGGTTTTAGGATTAACCCTGCTCGAGGGCTATTTTTTGAATGAAAAATACTATCGAAGTCGTAACGTATTCCGGCGTTGATATTGATCATTTTGTGAGGAGTGTAACTCCATTGGGCGTAAGTCCCGTGCTGAAAAGTGTTAAATTTTGGTACATCGGAATAATTGTTTCCTATCGTTTCCGGGAAATACCATAGAGTAGTGTAGCGATATTCATAATTTCCACCCGCAATGATCGACATATTTCTTAAAATATCATAATTTGCTAGGAAACGAAATCCGGAAATTTTATCGGCTCCTTTCATTGGTTGGATAAACCTTTGGGTACCTAATTTATTTTTAGCCGGTTTTGCAGGGTCTGTGATCGGACCATTGTAAGGGTTATCTTCGTATCTTGCGTCTTTTCCCCATTCTGTTTGATCATAGTAAATAGAGGAACGAAGCTCTAATCTTTCTGTAACTTTTTTTTCCCAGAGTAGGTCAGCGTAGTATTTATTGATTTGAAATAGAGTATTTCCCCCAACGCTGTATTGGCTGATTCCTTTTCTGCCATTATCTTGGCTAAACATTGTATTCAACATAAAATCTTTGTATTTAATTTTAGTATAGGAATTCACGTATTTGCTATCGTTTCCGGTGTTGTAAACATCTCTGCCTTTTACATCAGACCATTCCTTGATCTTTCTTGGAACATTTTCATTATAATAAGAAAGAGTAGAGTAAATTTGTCCGGTTTCTGCAAAAGTTTTTGAGCCTGTTATATTTCCACCTAAGGTAGAGTTAGAGCCACCGAGTGCAGAGATTTGTCCGTCTCCTACATCTTTATTGTCTTTCGTGATAATATTCATTACCCCAAGTACCGCGTTCGCTCCCCACAGAGCCGAGTTTGGGCCTTTTACAATTTCAATCCTTTTGATATTGTCAACGGACAGCCAAGCAGGGGAAAGGTAGTTTCTGTAAAATTGTCTCCATGTCATGTCATGCCCATCGATTAGAATTTGCCAGTATTTACCCATGTTTAGATTGCTATTGATCCCTCGTCCACCAATATCAAGTAGATACCCTTGACCGGGTGAATTAATATCGATCATTGCAACATCTCTTAAAATATCGAGAATCGTGTTATAACCTTTTTTTTGAATTTCTTTGTCAGTGATTACTACAATACTCGCCGGGGCTTCAGATACTTTTTGTGCTTTTTTTGACGCGGTTACAACTTCAGTCTCCTCAAAAATCTTAAAAACATCAGCAATGTCGCTTTCTATATTTTCTTTTTGTATAGGAAAATTTTTAACTTGTCCGATTGGTGAGCCTATTACGTATTCGTCGATATTTTCACTTTTAACGGCTCTTTTAGAATTGGTTCTCAGTCTGTCGGAAAGCTTTGTTGTGAATTCAGAGATGCTCGTATCATCCGGGATTTGCATTTCTTGCTTATCGAGAACGATTCCTTCTTCGGTAGAGCCTAAATCTTCTTCTACATTGATTGCATCTATCAAAAAGCCTGTTTCAGGATTGTAAATCTGCCCATACAAATTTAGATTTTCTGATTGTGAAGTTTTTTTGTAAAGCCCTTCAACGTAAAAAATAGCTTTTGCTTCTTTTGCATCTTGCAAATTCAAATTTAGATTTTTCCCTTTCGAATTCACTACTCGAAACCCTAAATGAGAAAGCCTTTTTTCTAAAGAACTGTAAATTTTATTTGAAATTATAGAATTTTCTGGAGACTTAAATGAAGTGAAAGGAGCTAAATAAATAATACCGGAATTGATTTTTTTTGTTTGAGAGATGATTTCAGATTTTTCAAATTGAAAAATACAAAGACATAGAAATATCAATGGAAATATGTATCTCTTTTTTAAAAATTGTCTCATTTCTATTTTCATTTTTTCCATAAGAATCTACATTTCTTATCCTTCTTTTCAGAGCAGTTTAGATGGTCAACGAGAGCCTTGTCTTTCTTCTTAGAAAGCCTTGAGTATTCTTGAGCTTCTTTATTTTCAGGAAAGAGAAGTAGGACAAGGTCAAAGATTTCCAAAGCTTGTTTGTATTTTCTGGAATTGTACAATTCGTTTCCCAATTCAAGATAGGATGAAATTTTATGGTATTCTTCTGATCGAATTTGAGCCATTTTATCTTTCACTTTTTGGTTGTTCGGATAAATTTCTAATGATATTTTTAGTTTTTTGTAGCTATCAAAAACTTTTTTATTCGATAGAAGTTGAATCGCTTCATTGTACTCTTTTTCACTTGCCGATTTTTTTGATTCTTCTAAATAGTGTTGTGCTTCAAGTGAGTCGGGGTTTAACGATAAAACTTTTTTAAAAATTTCTAAAGCCGAACTAAAGTTTTTCTTTTCGTAATAGTCTTTCCCTTGAATCAGTAAGAGGTGGGTTTGTTCTCCGGTCAATTTTTCTGTAGCTTTTTGAATGTATTCTTTTATATTTTTATTTTCTGGATCTTTTTTGGAGAGTGCTATAAAAATATTTCTTGCAGATTTTACTTTTCCAGTATTTAAGAGATACACTCCTTTTGAAAAAATTCTGCTTAGTCTTGCCCTCTCAATAATTGAAGAAGGGAGCACGACTCCTGACTCTTTTGCATAAGATTCATTGACTGCAAAAATAGACTCTTGCAAAAATAAAAAAGGGCCTTCTTTGCATTCTTGGCTTTTTAATAATAATTGATTTGCTAACTCACCAGAGCGTACTCCAATTTTGTTATAATCCGGGCTGATACTGAAAGTAGCTCCTGCTTTCAGTATGGAAGGGAAACTCGTAATTAGGATAACTTTATTTTTTTTACAAAAATTAGAAAGTATCTCAAAGTTTTTTTGATTGTACAGGCGATCGTTTACCATGAGAATGGCTTCTACTTCTCCCTTAATTTGGTCTAATACTGACTGAAAATTTATATTCGGGTTTACTTTTCTTTTGGTGTATAAAAAGTTAAATTTCAGATCGTTGAAATCTCCTTCAGTAGCTTGTTGTTCTCCTGTTTGGTCACTGTAAAATGAATAAACTTTTTTTATATTTGGAGATATATCTTTTAATATTTGAAAATATTCTTTAATTTCAATTTCACTGACGACCCCACAAATTTTATTCTTATTTAAGTTTAAAGTCTTTGGGGAGTTGACCATCGAAAACATAATGGGAATATTGGATAGGTATTCCTTCGCTAACTGTGTAGCTTTTAAACCGAATGTTATTACTAAGTCCGGCTTTGTAGATTGTACTTCTTTAAAGTAATTGTCTATATTTGGGTATTCAGACTCAATAATGTCAATGAATTGAATTTTAGGCTCTACTTGCAATGTGGATCGCAAACCAATAAGTCCTTCTTCATAAAACCTGTTTGAAGATGATAAAAGTACCAAGACTTCTTTCCTTTCAGGAATTTTTTGAGAAAAATTGGGTGAATTTTCTGAAAAAAATATGATAAGAATCAATATAAAAATTTTTCGTAGTTTCATTTTGGCTTATAAAAATTGCAATACTCTATAATTATCGGACAAAAAAATCGAAGAATGAACTTCTCATATTTTTAGTGTTCTCGTATTGTTGAAAAATTTTCAGTATTTAGAGAGAATCTGTAATGTGATAAATATGTATAGCAAGAACTGCCTAAATTTCATAAGGAATTGATTGAAAGAGCCAATAGCTCTAAAAATATAGGTTAGAATTGATTACTCTAACCAATGAAACGTAATATTCAAGAATATTTTACTGAAGAAAAAATTAAAAATTGTCTTCCTGACTTTGAGCCGAGAGTAGAGCAAGTGAAAATGGCTGAAAAAGTTTTTCAGTCTTTTTCTAAATCTGAGAATTTGATAGTGGAGGCGGGCACTGGTGTAGGAAAAAGTCTTGCCTATATCATTCCAGCAGCGATTTTTTCTATGGAGTCGGAGACAACTGTAGTGATTTCCACTGAAACAAAATCTCTCCAAACTCAGATACTTGAGAAAGATATTCCTATTGCAAAAAAAATTCTACAAAAAGAGTTTCGAGCAGAGATTGCACTTGGTTCAAACAATTATGTTTGCAAGAGAAAATTGTCTAATACAATCGACAGCGGTAATTTTGGAATAGAAATGACTGACCACCTGAAAGAATTTTACGAATGGGAAAAAAATACACAAACAGGGATTAAGTCAGAATACACCAGATTTGCATCTAATGAATTTTGGTCGAAGGTGACAAGAGAAAGCGACAACTGTCTTGGGAAAAAATGTCCGAATTTTTCTTCTTCGTATTATTTTCTTGAAAAAGAAAAATGGAGAAACTCTAATATTCTTGTAGTGAACCATCATCTTTTGGCAAGCCATATCGCAGGAGAATATAAAATTCTTCCAGAGTTTTCATATCTTATTATTGATGAAGCCCACAATTTTCCTGAAATCTTGAGTAAAACTTTTGGAGCTAAACTTACATTTGAGGACATTCAAAAAAGTTTGGATTTCATTTATGTTGTTGGGAAAAAGGGAGGAATCATTACCAAGTTTCAAAAAGAAAAATCTATAGAGGGATTAAAAGAACAAATTAAAGGGACAAATAAATTGCTCGTAAGCTATTTTAATAAATTGTATTCGGAAGTTCCTATTTCATTCACAACTCAAAGAATCAAAGAGAAATTAAAATTAGATGAAGGCGATTTAGAATGTGCGTTAGGCGAAATTGTAGAAGAACTGAGTAGGGAAATAGCAGATTCTGCCAATGAATCCGATGGGGTGGACTCAAAAGAAAAAGTTTTGGAATTGCAGATGGTGTCTGATCGGCTGAATAGTTCGATAGATATTTTAAAGAAAGTTCGTATGAAAAAGGAAGCAGATTTGGTAGTGTGGCTTGAGGCCAATGGAGACAGATTTGCAACTCTTTGTGTCGAGCCTTTGCAATCTTCTTCTATTTTTCAAGAGAATGTAGTCGGAAAAATGGAAAGCATTATTTTTACATCGGCAACTTTGAAGAGTGGAAAAAAAGACTTTAGCTATTATAAAAATAAATTAGGGGATATTCCGGTAAAAGAAGAAATTCTGAACTCTCCTTTTGACTATACTAAAAATTCTATTTTGTATCTTGCAAGAAATTTAAGGGATCCTTCCAGTGAAAGTGATGACTTTCAAGAGGATGTAATTAAATTGATTCCATACTTACTCGAGCTTACTCAGGGAGATACCTTCGTTCTTTTCACTTCGAATAAATCCATGAATTCTGTTTACGATGCACTCTCTAAAAATTCTACATACCCTATCTTCTCTCAAGGAGAATTGGGACCCAATCGAGCCAAAGAAGGGTATTTGAAAACAGAAAAAAGTGTACTCTTCGGGGTATCCACTTTTTGGCAAGGGATTGATATAAAGGGAGATAAATTGAAAAGTGTAATTATCGTAAAACTTCCCTTTCAACCACCCAACGACCCTGTGCTTGAGGCAAAAACCGATGAGTTGAAAAAGCTTCGCTTGAATCCATTTATGGAATTGCAACTGCCTTTGGCAATTCAAACTATGAAACAGGGGTTTGGAAGACTAATCCGAAGTAAAACAGACACCGGGGTTGTTTCTATTTTAGACCCAAGGATCCGTACTAAATCCTATGGCTCTTTAATCTTGGATTCTCTCCCGCCTGCAAAAATTGTCAATTCATTCGGAGAGTTAAAGTTTGCCTATTCAAAACTACCTCAGTATAAATGAAACATAAAACTGTTGTTGAAATTCGATTGACACAACATATAGAATTTTAGGATTATGTCTCTAAAATGGAAAATAAGAAAAATTCATCAGGATTGTTCTCCGGCTCAAAGAAAGCGGCGTTGTTGTTATTATCCTTAAAAAAAGAAGAAGCTGCAAAAGTATTATCTCACTTAGATGATAAGATGATTGAAGAAGTGGTTGTGGAAATGTCAAAGATTCGCTCTGTTTCTAAAGTGGAAAAAGAGAGTATTCTTGCCGAGTTTCAATTTGAGATAAGCAGAATTTCTGGAGAGTTGGTCGGTGGGATCGAAAAGGCAAGAGAAATTCTAACCTATTCCAGACTTGGTGAATCAAAAGCAGAAGAAATTATCGGAAAAATTTCTAAAAAGGATATTGAGAAAGATTTTGATTTTTTCAATAGTGTAGATCACATAGTTTTGAGTAGTTTACTTGCCCATGAAGCTCCTCAAACAATCGCAGTCACTTTATCTTTTTTGCAACCAAAAGTTGCGGCTCTTGTATTGAAAAATTTTCCAGAAGACTTGCAAGCAAAAATCGCCATGAAACTTGCAATAACTTCCAAGACCCACCCGGATGCAATTTCTGAAATAGCCAAAACCCTAAAGAAAAAATATGAAGCCAGAGATAAGTCTGAATTGAGCGAGGCAGGTGGTGCCCAGTCTCTTGCAAATATCCTAAATCACATGGATAAAAATTTGGAAGATAAAATTCTTCGAGATCTTACAGAAAACTCACCAGAGCTTGCAGGTCAGGTTCGAGAAAAATTGTATTCCTTTGAAGATATTTTTAACTTAGATAATAAAGAAATGAGAATCCTAATCAATAGGATCGGAAATAATGAATTGTTTGCACTTGCACTCCGGGGGGCAGGAGATGAGTTAAAAAAACATTTTTTTGGAGCCATGTCTCAAAATCGAGCTTATGATATTGTAGAAGAAATGGAATCTAAGGGACGAGTCACTTTACGAGAAATTCAAGAAGCGAGAAATTCTATTCTTTTTACTGCAAGGAATCTCGAAGAAGAGAATCTTATCATTATTAAAAAAGGCAAAGAAGAATATATTTAAAAATTACAGACTAAGTAGATTCCAAAAGTTTTAGAATAATTGCTTTTTGAGCGTCAAGTCTATTCTCTGCTTGTTGAAATATAATAGAATTTTCACTTTCTACAATTTCTCTGGTAATTTCATAACCGGCGTGTATTGGCATATCGTGCATAATTTTCGCTTTTGAGTTTTTTAATAAATTGGAATTGATTTGATAGGGCATCATGATTTCGATTCTTTCTTGTTTTTCTTTTTCAAATTCTGGGTCATTGAAAAATTCCATATCTACCCAAGTATCTGTATATACATAATCTGAATTTTTTACCGCAAACCGAATATCTTTTTCCCAAGTTAAGGTCTTTCTTTTTTTTCCTTTAGCTATTGCATTTTCTACTGTTGATTCAGGTTTTGCAATCGGAGTTACTAATACTAAATTCACACCTAAAGACGAGGTAATTTCTATAAGTGAATTTACTACATTGTTGTGAACCCCAACATAACAAAGATTGACTCCTTCCATATTTCCCCTGTCCATAGCAATTGTAAGCATATCGGCAAGAGCTTGGCACGGGTGGTATAAATTGCAACAACCATTGATAAGAGGGACTTTGGAGCCGGATTTCAGTGTAAGAAGGTCTTCGTGCTTTTTTAGCCTTGCCATGATAATAGCTACATTTCTGGAGAGATACTCTGCTTCAAAATCTATTTCCGAAATTTGAAAATTAGAGGAAAACCAATCTAAATAGATCGCATGCCCTCCGAGTTCGGTCATCCCTGCTTCAAAAGATACTCTTGTTCTTGTAGAAGTTTTTTGGAAAACCATAGCCATTGTTCTTCCCGATAAGTGTCCGGAAAAATACACCCTATTTTTTTTTACATAGAGTGAAAAATCCAATAGTTCTTGAATTTCAGAATCGCTCCAGTCGTCAAAAGAAATAAGGTGTTTTACTTTTTTCTGCATAATTCAATTATCGGCAGAAAAATTACTCATTCTAAAGGAGGGAATTTGGAAAACCACAATTCAACCATGATTATTTTAAGAGGATTTTTGAAATATGTTTGTGATTGTTTTACAGTTTCTTGTTCCATGTTATTTTAGAAATTCAAAATTTCCACTTGACCAAATATTGGGTTTCTGTAAACCAACAAGATAGATGATGAAAATTCTTCTATTTTTAGTTTTTTTTTATTATTCATGGAAAGTAATTAGGAATTTTCTTTTTGAAAATGCAAATAGGGAAGAAAAAGAAAAATACTCACAAAGAAATTCCCCATTTTCCAGACAAATCGAGAAAGACGTTACGAATCGTGCAAGAGTGATTAGAGAAGATTGAAGTTATTTAGATTTTTTCAAATTTACTAATTGGAAATATCCATTCAACTCCAAAATCTTCATCAAAGTCATCATACAAACCCATTTGAATTGTAGGAATTAAATATTTGGAATTCAAAATTTGTTGAAATTCCAGAATCATGGTTGGTCCAAGTCCAACTGTTCCTAATTCAACTATTAATTTTTCGTTAAATATTTTTGCTGGCATATTTTCTGTAGGTATATGTTTGGAACTATCTAAAGAATTTTGGATTGGAAAAAATTTGTTTTGATTTAAAAAATCTACCAATATTTTTTCTTGAATAGATTTGATTTTTAGTCTGCAACCAGATTCATTTTTCCAAAAACCTAGAAAGTCAATAATAGCGACAGATATAAGAAACCTCTTTTTCTGCATTTACATGAAAAATTTTTCCAGCTTCAATTGTAAAACTCTCACCGGATGTAAAAACTTTCCAATCCGATTCGGGTAGTTGTACCTTTAGACTGCCCGAGGTAATAGTCAGAATTTCTTTTTTTGTAGTATCAAATTCGTATTTACCGGATGAGATGACCCCGACAGTGGCCGGTGAATCTTCGGTTTGAAAAGAAATTGATTTTACGTTTCCGTTAAAATATTCGTTTACTTTCAGCAAATTGGGCCTCTTTATTTTTTTGCAATTTTGGGGTTATTCTATATTCCAGACTTCTCCGGAATAGAGTAGTTTGTGTAAGTCCCCTTCGCCTTTTTTGGATTTAACCAGATCAATTTGTTTTTTGACTTCCACCTCATACGCCGGTTTCTCTACAGCCCTTAATACTCCCATAGGCACCGGAAACTCAGGCAGATTCATTCTGGAAAGCATAAAGGCATAGTCAGGGTTCATTCTTTTTTCGTCATGGACTGATATTGAATCCATTCCTGATTTTGCAACTTCTACAACTTTTGGTTTGAATTCATCAATTTGTATTCCGAATTCATTTTCTTTTCCGAACACTAAAGGTTTTCCATGCTCGATGTGAATCGTTTTATCATCGCGGGATTCCTTACTGATAGATGAGTCATGTGCACCGTCGTTAAATATAATGCAATTTTGAAATACTTCAATAAAAGATGTTCCTTTGTGTTTTGCTGCTCTTTCAAAAACTTCCGACATGTGCTTTTGATTTTTATCGTAGGTTCTTGCTACAAAACTTGCTTCTGCGCCAAGAGCTAAAGATAAGGGAGCGAGTGGTGCATCAATGGAGCCGTAAGGGCTGGACTTAGTTACTTTTCCGAACTCACTGGTTGGTGAGTATTGTCCTTTGGTTAAGCCGTAGATTTGGTTATTAAAAAGAATGATGTTAATGTCAACATTCCTTCTGACTGCATGAATTAAATGATTTCCTCCAATAGACAATCCATCACCATCTCCTGTAATAACCCAAACGCTTAAATCCGGGTTAGCTACCTTGACTCCGGTTGCAATCGCAGGCGCACGGCCATGGATAGTATGAAAACCGTAAGTATTCATATAGTATGGAAATCTGGACGAGCATCCGATTCCGGATACAAATACAAATTTTTCTTTTGGTATTCCAAGTTCCGGTAGTGTCTTTTGGACTGCACTTAAAATACCATAGTCACCACAACCCGGACACCATCGTATTTCCTGATCAGCCGTAAAATCTTTCTTTGTTAGCAATTGTTTCGTATCCGACATATCTATCCCTTTAAAGATCGTAAAATCTCTTCTATTTTTTCTTGAATTTCGTTTATAGTAAAAGGCTTACCCTTGATCTTGTTTAATTTTTCTACTCTCACTCCAAAAGTTCCCTGTAATAAAAACGCCAATTGACCGGTATTTAATTCAGGGACGAGTATATGGCGAAAATTTTTCATAATAGATTCTAAATTTTTTGGGAATGGGTTTAACCAGCGAATTTGTGCGTGAGACACCTTCACTCCTTCTTTTTGGCTTTTTTCTACTGCGCTACGGATTGAGCCTTGGGTAGAGCCCCAACCGATGATTAAAATATCCCCGGATTTTTCTCCGAAGATTTCTTGTTCAGGAATAAAATTTTCAATATTCTTTATTTTTTTTGCTCTCATCCAAACCATTTTTTCGTGGTTGTCCGGATCGTAGCTAACTGCACCGGAAAGAGAGTCTTTTTCTAAGCCTCCGATTCTATGTTCAAGTCCAGGAACACCAGGCACTGCCCAATCTCTGGCAAGAGTATCTTCGTGTCTTTGGTAACTCATGTATTTCCCTGAAGGGTGGTTTGGGGATTGAATTAGGTTAGATTTTATTTCAGGTAGATTTTCTAAATTGGGCAGTTTCCACGGCTCGGATCCATTTGCGAGATAACCATCTGTCAATAGAATGATTGGGGTCATAAATTGTAAGGCGACTCTTACAGCTTCATAAGCAGTTTCAAAACAATCAGCCGGAGTGTCTGCTGCAAGAACTGGAATTGGGCTTTCCCCGTTTCTTCCGTAGATAGATTGGAGTAAATCGGATTGCTCTGTTTTTGTAGGAAGTCCTGTAGAAGGCCCACCTCTTTGAACATTCACAATCACCAAAGGAAGCTCTGTCATTATAGCGAGGTTGATTGCTTCTGATTTCAAACAAAGCCCGGGGCCGGAGGTGGTTGTAACCGCAAGATTTCCTGCAAAAGATGCACCAATTGCACTTGCAACACCTGCAATTTCATCTTCACACTGTAGTGTCTTCACATCATAGTTTTTGAATTTCGACAATTCGTGTAAAATATCAGAGGCAGGGGTAATCGGATAACTCCCAAGGAATAGAGGAAGGTTTGCTTTGTGTGCTGCAGTTACAAGACCGATAGCGGTTGCCGAGTTGCCTGTAATATTCCTGTAAGTTCCTTTTGCGAGTTTTGCTTTCGGTACTTCAAATTGAGATACAAATACTTCGGCTGTATCTGCATAATTGTATCCTGCTCGTAAGGCTAATAAGTTGGCTTGAATAACTTGGTCTTGACCTTTGAATTTTTCTTCCAACCATTTTTCTGTGTTTAGCATCGGTCTGGAAAACATCCAATAAGTCATTCCGAGAGCAAAAAGATTTTTTGTTCTATCTACTTCTTTTTCTGACATATTTAATTTTTCGAGAGCCAAGGAAGTCAGTTTGTTGATTTGCACTTCAAATACTTGGTATTTTTTCTTCAATTCATCTGTAATCGGAGTTTCTTTGTAACCGGCTTTTTCTAAATCTTTTTCAGTGAATGCGTCGCTGTTTGTGATAAGGATTCCGCCAATCTTCAAATCTTTGATATTGGTCTTTAAGGCAGCCGGGTTCATTGCGATTAACACATCCGGTGAGTCTCCGGGTGTGTGAATGTCTTCAGAGGAAAAATTTAACTGAAACCCGGAAACCCCCGCAAGCGTACCGGCAGGGGCACGAATCTCTGCGGGGTAGTCTGGAAAAGTAGCAAGGTCATTTCCGAATATGGCAGTAGTAGCTGTAAACTGGCTACCTGTAAGTTGCATTCCATCCCCTGAGTCACCACAAAATCTGATTATTGCTGAGGTTTTTGTTTCTTTTGATTTTTGCATAAAATGGATAAATCCTTCCTAATAACTAATACCAAACTTTACATTGTCAAATTTTTAGCAAGTAACTGATGATTGGAGTCCAATTATTCTAAAAAAGTTTGTCCTTTTTTTTATAAAAATGGTATATAATGAATTATAAGGGTAGCAAGTATTTTAATTGTCTTGGTTTAGATTATGTATTATTGATAATTGTGGATTTATTGAAAATACATAACTAACCTCAGTTTTTTATTAATTGACCCTATAATAAGTATATTTTAGCGAAAAAGAGGGAGTTTTGAAGAAAAATTACGAGTTGTTTGTCATTTATTTTTTGAATTTCCTGACTGAATTGAAGCAAATGAGACTTTTTTGTATATTAGTCTTGGCACTATGTTATTCGTACGATGTTCAAGCTCAAGTTTGGGCACCTCCAGGATACAATACCAGACCCAACCAAGATTTTTTCTCTTACGATACAGGTATCAATAAATACGACAACGATTATTACTTGTATTTTGCCCCATCTTTCAATTTTAACTTACTTGGGGTAATGGGTGCATCTTTTACTCTTCCGATGAACTTTCTTATTTATGATAAAGAGCCTAAGATGGAAGGTAGCAGGGTAGGTAAACTTCGACCTATGGACTACGATCAGAAATCGGACTATCTACGTTTGATCAATTATTTGTGGTATGGAACTTTTGGGGAGTATAAACCCGGAGAGTTGACGTATTCTGTTTATATCGGTAAGACTTTTGATGCTTATATTGGTCATGGTTCTATATTGAACAGGTACGTGAACAATCAAAGAATAGACGTTTATAAAGCCGGGCTTTGGGCGGATTTAAACGGAGATTACGGTGGAGTTCAAGTATTTACAAATTCTATCTACGATAGGGATGTAAATGCGGGTAGGGTATTTATTCGCCCGGCTGCGATTGTTACTAAAGCTATAGATATAGTAAGAGGGAAGGCTGATCTTGTGGGGATGATGCCTGCTTATGGAAATGTATTGGATGAAGCCGGAAGAAAAAGTGTGAAAGAGGAGGCCGGTCTCAATACAAAAAATGATCGATCTATGAAGTTAGATGAAGAAAAGTCGGACGACAAGAAAAAAGAAGAAGAAAAAAAGAAAAATGAAAATATAAAACCCGGGCAACTTTTTAGACCGGATGCTTGGTGGAATCGTTTTGCGATTGGTTATACTTCAGCTTACGATAGAGATGCTCCTTATGATTTAAAGTTTGACACTACAGGAAATTTGATCCTCGATTCATCTCATAACCCACAAGCTCTCTCTGAAAAAAAAGTGAGAATAGACGGGTACGACGCAGAAATTAAAGTAGTGAGCACTCAATATGTTGAGATTACCCCTTACTATGACGTAAATAAAATCAGAGGGTTAGAGAATTCTCACGGAACCCACTATGGTATAATTGCTAAATTTGGCGGGAAGGATGTAAACATTACATTAAAACCAGAATATAGAAATATGTCTGCAAACTACATTCCTATGTATTTTGATAGTTTTTATGAATTAGAAAGGTTTAGCACAAATTCGGTTACTTCTCTTCCGACTTCTAAATGGAAATACGCAAATAGTTTGGATCCAAATGCCGGCAACATTAAAGGCTCATACCAAACATTTTTATTCAATTTTTATAGAATTGCAGTTGAAGCAAGCTATGAAGACTATGACGGACCCGACAACTCTAGGGTGTTTACTGGACTGTATTTGCCTATTGGAGAAATGTTTAGAATTTCTGGTTACTATATGAAGAAAGGGTTTGATAAGAAGAAAGACGCTTATAAATTAGATGATAAGGCGATGGGAGCCATTGAGCTTGCGATTAAATTAGGTCCAATTCAAATCAAGTTGCAGGATAGAAGAAGATGGGTGGCCGATGAAGAAACAGGAAAGTTTGTAGCTAAAGATGAAAAAATGATTTTATTTTCCGGTGGAACAAAATTTTAGAAATGAAAAATCCACTTTTTCTTTTTTGATTTTTTCTTTTCTTTACGAAACTCCCAAGGAGGAATTGGATCTTCTAAATTCCAAAGACCGATTTTTTTGTCTTTTGCTATTCTCTCTGCTTCAATATATTCTTTAGAGCGGTTGTACTTTCTATACACCCAAGCATTTCCTGTTTTTACCATTTCTAAATTTATATTTTGGTTTTCTGATTTGATATAGCCTAAAATTCTTTTGTATTTATCTTCTCCTTGTACACTAACTTCTACAATTTTTCCAAAAATAAAATCCGATAGAGCTTGTTTGGATTTTCTTCCATGCGTTTGGTTTTTTTCCGGTGCATCAATTCCTGATAAACGAATCTTATATTGGGTGTTATCCTCTTTACTATATAGACGAATCGTATCTCCATCACTTACGCCCACTACCTTCCCTGTAAGGATTTCTTCGGAGAACAGACTCAAAAAAGATATAAGGAATAGTGGAAGAATTATTTTGACCATTCTATTATCACCCAATCATTCAATTTATCTTCATACAATAATTTGCCGCCCAAATTCTTGGAAAATAGCTCAATTGCTAAGTCCCTTTTTTCTGTAATTACCCCACTAAAAAGAAAATGATCTGTCTGTATCGAAGAAATGAAATCAATATTATTTGATATAACTGAATATGTTATATTGGTTAAAAGAAAATCATACTTTTTTTCTTGAGCCATTTTGTGATCGAATCCACCTTCATACAATTCAAATCGTACGTTAGGCGGAATTGCGTTTTCATTCCAATTGTATTCGGCAGCTCGTATCGAATTGGGATCAATATCCAATGCTGTGACAAATTTTGCACCGAGGAGTGCTGCCCCGATAGATAGGATTCCTGATCCTGTACCAATATCGAGAATAGATTTTTCTGTGAAGTTTAAAGAGCTCATCCTATTTAACATCAACTTTGTTGTTTCGTGGTGTCCTGTTCCAAACGCCATTCCAGGGTTTAGAAAAAGAGGAATCGAAGAGCTTGGAGTATTTGCGTTTTTTGACTTTTCCCAAGTTGGGATTATGAAATATCTACCGATTTCAAAAGGAGTATAGAATTCTTTGTAAGATTCCTCGTAATCTTTGGTTTCAATGATCTTTGATTCAAGAAAAAAATCATCCAAAGAGTGTATTTTTAAGAATACGAAAATTTTTAATTCGGTATGTAGATCATCCTCTTTTAAATAGACGCTCAGTCTGGTGTTGTCTGATATAATTCCTTCTTTATGAGATTTTGGATTTTCCGGATCAAAAAGAATCTCGTAATACCCTTCTATAGGAAGTTGTAAAACAAATTCTTCAAATTCGTCATAAATTTTTTTAGGAATTTGTATCTTGCATTCTCTGTACTTCATAAAAATTTAAATCAAATCACTAAAATGGATAGATGAAAATTGGCTCTTTACTGTATTTCCTAACAGTTGAAAATGAGCGGTGAGCTTTTTTGTATTTTCTAAATTTTCTTCGTTCAAAGGACAGTGAAATGATTCTCCTACGAGTATTTCATAGACTGAATATAAAGACAAATCTTCGGATCTTTTCACCGGACATACTTCGCCTTGCGTGCTAACCGTTATTAGATTTGATTCTTGGAGTTTCCTTTCTAAATTCTCATAGTCAGTGATTCCAAAATTCAATTTTTTTTGTAACTCTCTATTGGATAGGAGAGTTCCTTTGTCTCTTTGAGATCTATAAATTTCTTGAAGAAAGCTCACTCCTTTATAAAAACCATTCTGTAAACTTTCATCAATTTCCACAAATGGGTGCTCAGGTAAAAGATACCTTTCTTTATGGTGCAAGGTGGCGGTAATTTCGGCTCCAAACAATACGATGAGTGACAAGCTATAAACCCCGAGTAAAGAAATTGGAATTACAGCAAGTGCTCTGTAGATTATCATTGTAGTTTCGCTAAAGGACGTAACGTAGAATTTGAAAAAAATAGAAAACATTAGAAAAATCACACCTGTTACACAGGCTCCGATTGCAGCAGATAAAAATGGAACTCGGTCGTTGGGTATAAGTAAAAATAAACTAAGAAAAAAAATCCAAACTCCAAAGAGAGGTACTATAAATCCAAAAATAGAATATAGAGAAAATACACTCCCTCCACCTTGTATGTTTTCCCATACAATTGTTTTATCTTGAATATCTCCGATTGAAATTTTTCTAAATTCTCCTACAGAAAGAATATCTCCACTAACAGTTTTGGTACTTACCTCTGAGTTTGGAGCTTCTTTTTGCTTTTCTTCTTTAAATGAAGTAAAGACAACTTTAGGATTGATTGTAATCATTGCAGTCGGTTTGGCTTTTGAAATATCTTGATAAGAAACCCATTTTACCCCACTATCAAAAGATTGTAAAATTTCTCCTATGTCGTTTAAAACTAAAATAACCGGCCCGTTGGAATCTGATAGAATCCATAGTTTTTTATAAGAATTTCTCTTGTGCGATATATTGAGCCAATTGTTCCCGCCATCTTCAGATTTTAATATAGTTCCGCGATCTCCTACCACAAATAGAGTCATTGGGTTTAGTGCTTCAATATCGTTGATGCTGTTTGTGGAAATTTTTTGTGGTACAAAACTATCTCCACCATCTTTTGTTTTCCATAGGGTTCCATTCGTATCCAATATAAAACCGATAGTTTCATTGAAAAATGTGATTTTATTTGCAGACATTTTTAATACACCGGTGAATACGGGCTTATAGGAAATTCCGTTTCGATTGTATCGAAGTAGTTCTCCATTTTCCATTACAAGGAACAATTGGTCTTCTGTAACAATAGAGAAGTCTTTAAATTTTGTTCCGTTAAAATACGTTACGTTCCATTCAGCACCAAGATTTGTAGAATCCAATAGAACTCCATTTTCAGAGATTGCAAAAAGAGTCTTACCTTTGTTTCTGATTTTTACAAAATTTTCACTTTGAATTTTTGGTTTATTGCATACCCCTATATCTTCTCCAAACGAATTTAAGCATTTCATATTTTCAAAATCAATTTTTAAGTCTTTTAAGATAGCGAGCCTTTTTCCGTTTTCGTTCACTTTAAGGATTGTTCCTTTTTCACCTGATATCCATAAATAATTGTCTGATGACCTTGCAATGGAAAAATAATGAGGTGAGCGAATGATTCCTGAAACTTTTTCACTGATTCCGCCTATCGTCATAAAAAGAAGAGGTCCGATAGTGAGAATGAAAAAGTAAAAGATCAACTTATTAAAAAAGGATCGATCGGATTGAATCCTCCAGATTTGGTTGAAGGAAGTTTCAAAAGTTCTAAGAACTGCAGTTGCCGAAAATATTAAAACTACAAAACCAATCGCTCCGATTTGTGTAGCGGCACTGATTATACTGTTTAGGGTTTCAAGGTATGGGTTTATATCTATTAAAATATTATTTTTTAATAAGAAGGAATTGATCTCATCAAATAGAACATCTTTTTTCTCGTTGAACCCTGATGTAATCGTGATTAGTGCCAATGCGACTGTTAGCATGGGGACTAGGGATACGATAGCAGTGTATGCAATTCCTGAGGCTTTGGTTAGGCAATCATCTTTTAGAAATCGGAAGATAGATACAGAGATTACTCTAAGTGCAACTATTACAGATCGCAAAAATTTATTCTCTCGATTTAGATCAAATAGCTTAATTAGAAATTCATTTTTTTTGGTTTGCATATTTATTACTCCGATTTTTTATTTCACTGCGTATAGGACAAGGCTGGAAGTGAGACTTTTGTTATTCAATCTGATTTTACTTTTAAAATGGTAAAATGAAATACGAAACCACGTCAAATAGTCGGTAAGTTTAGAAAAACTCCCTCTTGATTTTTGTAGTTTTGCTAATAACGGAAAATCCACTCCAAAGAAAGAATAGAATTTAGAAAAACCATTTTTCGTCAAAATTTTTTTTAAATTAGATTCAGAATAATAAAACAGATGTCCGGGTAAATAGTAGTGGTAAGATGCCCCTGCTGAAATGGCTTGCCACCCTTCAAAATTAGCGGTTTGTATCACAAGTAGTCCGTCTTTCTTTAATAGATCAAACAATTTTTGAAACACTTCTTTTGGCTTGTCTAAATGCTCTATTACCTCAATCAAAGTAATTACATCAAAAAAATGATTCGGAAACTTAGAGTCCAAAAACTCACCTTGAAAGGTTTCTATATTTCTATCTTGGCAATATTTTGCAGAGTAAGGGGAAATTTCAATTCCGTAAGGCGTAAACCCGAACTTTTTTGCTCTTTCCAAAAATCCTCCAAAGGAAGAGCCTACGTCTAAGAAATTTCCGGATTTTACGAATTTCTGAATATTTTTCAGACGTGCATCCCAAACGAAAGAATCAAACTTTTCTGTTTTCCTTTCGTCTTTATAGGAATAATTTGAACTCCCTGAGTAATAGTTCTCGTCGTAAATTGCTTTAAGCGATTTGGGCTTAGGGTGGATTGTTTGGAGCCCGCAGTTTTTGCATTTATAAATAGGTAGATTGTAATTATGGAAAGTAGAATTGTAAAGAAACTCCCAATTGCAATTTTCATCGAGAGGGCAGTTTGTTATTTTCTTGCTTTGAATATCCAATGGCAAATTCTTTCTTCCAATTTTCCGATAGGAGATCTTTCTGAATAGCCAAATTCAGAATACGAAAAATCTTTTAATAAATCTTTCAATTCGTCAAAACTATATAAAAAAATTTGTCCTCCTTTTAAGTCTTCTATTTGGATTTCTGTATTTTTTACTTTGAGATAGGTGTCGTTTTTTGAGCGAATAGTTCCTGCAAGAATTCCTCCCGGTTTTAAAATTCTATAGAATTCTTTAAGAATCTTTATTGATTCTTCCAATGTATTGTAGTGCAATACCCCCCAATTTACGATTAGATCAAATTCTTCGCTTTGCAATCTAAAAGGAGGCGAGCCGACTATAGAAGTATGAATATCCAAATTCAATAATTGAATTTGCTCTATTGATTTTTCAGAATAATCTGCTGCATAAACTTCAAATCCAAAATCTTTTAAAAGTACAGAATGCCTTCCGGAGCCTGCGCCAAAATCCAAAGCCTTTCCTCTATTGGGAAGGCTGGAAAGAATTCTAACTAAATTTTCATCAGGGTATTTTAATTTTGATTTTTCTTTTTTGTAGTGATTGTCCCATAAAATTTTTGTTTTCATTTCAGGATTCAAACTTGACAGAGATTCTTTCTCGAATGCTTTTATCAAATTCTTCATGGCTAATATTTTTTTTTGTTTCAATTCCCAGAACTAAAACTCTGGAGTGATTCCCTTGAGAAGTGAGAAGGGTATCTCCTTCTTGCTTTAAATTTTCACGAAAAAATAAATTTTCTGATGGTTCTACTTCAAATGGAGAAATTTGTTTTAGTTTAGACTTATTTTCAGGTGGAGCAAAAAATACGATATGGGATTTTTTTAAATTTCTATCAGATTTTTGAGCTTTTGTTTCTATAGGCTCGCCTATAAATACTTTTATTAAGTTTTGAAAATAATCGTATCCGTAGAATTGAGGGATTAGGTAATCTGCCAAATATTCTCCCCCTACCTCAGGTTTCACTTCCATTAAATAGATTTCATCGCTATTTGTAATTTTAAATTCTGCTACAAAAGGGCAGTTGTCTATTCCGGTTAAATTTACGATAGATTGGCATATTATTTTTATTTCCCCTGAATGGTCTTCAAAATCGGAGGGAAGTCTGTGGGAAATCTCTATAAAAGGTGGATAAGTAGTTGTGATTTTGTCTGAAATGGAAACCAAGTGAAATGTTTGATTTTGAACAAGACCAAGGACCGTGATTTCTTTTCCTTCGATGAACTCTTCCAATAGATAAGAAGAATCGTCGGGAGAAATTTTATTTAATTTTTCTTTTAACTCATCTTTGTTGTAGAATAATTCTATTCCTTTTTTTGATTCTGAGAAAGAGGGCTTCAATATACAAGGGTAGGAGATGATGGCAATAGTTTTTGCCATAAGTGAATTGGAACGCCAATTGTAGTAATTAGGAACCTTGATCCCTTTTTTTTCTAAAAATTCTTTTAGCTTTCTTTTATTATCAAAAATTTTTAATGAATTGGGTTTTACTCCGGGCAGTTTCAATTTTTCTGCTAAATAGGAGGCAGAATATACTGTTTTCCCGAAAGACCTTGTTCCTACTCCGTATATTGGGTAAATAAGCGGAATTTCACCGATGCTTTTATATAGCTTTCGATATTCATGCACAGATTCTATAATTTTGATTGAAGTAAAATGAAAACCGGGTGCCTTATCGTTCTTATCGACAGAAATTACTTTTAATCCAAGGGCATTCGCCTTATGAATTAGAGGGATTTGATTTTTCCCTGCACCAAGTGAAATAAAGTAGCCGTCTTTTCGCATTGTCTATCTTTTTGTATCGTCACTATTTTTAAACTAATTCATTTGCAAAATTCTTTTTTTATGAATTTTAGAGAAATATCATATTCGCAAAAATGTTTATTTTCTAAAGAGTTTTGGAAGTAAAACGATAATGAAAATAAGGAAGGCTATATGCTCAGAGGGATTTATACCGGATCGAACGGAATGACAATTCAACAGACAAGGATGGACACAATCGCAAACAATCTTGCAAATGTTGATAAAACAGCGTATAAAAAGGATACTACGATATTTAAAACCTTCCCGGAATTACTGATTCACAGATTTGAAGAAGACGGTGTAGGAAAGGTTCCGATGGGGTCTTTTGATACCGCTCCTGTAGTCGGAAAAATTGGTTTGGGTGGTGAAGTGAATGAAATTTACACTAGATTTGAGCAAGGTGCAGTAAAAAAAACAGACAACCACTCGGATATAATGATACAAGATAAACCCGGAGTGGAAAAGCCCGCCTTTTTTGTTGTAATGACAAACAGAGGAGAAAGATTGACAAGAAGCGGTTCATTTATCTTGGATAGGAAGGGGAATTTAGTCACACCACAAGGATTTCCACTGATGGGAGAAAAAGGACCGATTCAGGTTGCAGGTGGAAATTTTTTGATTAAAGAGAATGGTGAAGTCTATATAAATTCTACAATTGGGAATGACCCCAGAAATGGAACGAGTATTGATAAAAATCGTTTTGATTCACCCATATTATTGGATCGGTTAAAAATCAGGACTGTGGAGAATCCACGCCATTTGGATAAAGAGGGAGATTCTTTTTATAACGATACACCTGAGTCCGGAGAGCCTGTGGGGTTTCAGGAGGAATTTTCTCCTTCTGTTTTACAAGGGTATTTGGAGGCTTCCAATGTTCAGGTAGTTACAGAAATGGTGGAAATGATCGAAGTCAATCGTGCTTATGAGGCAAATCAAAAGGCAGTTCAAACTCACGATCAAATGCTTGGAAAATTGATTAACGAAGTTAGTCGATAAACAGAATAAATGATTGAATAGTTTGGGGTGGAAAAGATGAATTTTATTTTTTATAAAAATTTTTTGAAATGGTTTAATTCAAATCAAAAGGAATTGAAAAAACAACTATTATCATACAAAGAAACTTCTTTGAAAGGTATTGTTGGGGAGTTATTTCAAAAAATAAATTTATATAGAAGCTCTGTTGTGGAGAGTGCGGATGCCTTAGCTGTGTCTTTGTTTAAATTTCCGGAAAAAATACACCAAATCACAAGTACAAATAATGAATTTATAGAAGCCATCCAAGGGCAGTCGGATATATTGAGAGAGCTTGCGAGTGCGTCTGAAGAGTTGGATGCTGTTGTGCAGAGCATTAAAGGCAAACTTTCAGAAGGTAACGATATAAACAGTTTGAATTTAGATTATTCGATTACCACTGTGAATTCGATTAAAGAATCAGAATCTACAATGATAGATATTGTTACTGAAGCAGATATAATTAAAAGTGATAACGAAAAATTTATTTCTGAAATAGACATATTAAAAAATTTAATTAAAGACGTATCTAAAAATATTGCTTCCGTAAAAGAAATTGCGGATCAGACCAATTTACTCGCACTAAATGCATCCATTGAGGCTGCAAGAGCAGGGGAGCAAGGAAGAGGGTTTTCCGTTGTTGCGGAGGGTGTCTCTAAGCTTGCAGAACAAAGTCAGTCTATTGTAAAAAAAATCAATTCGTCAGTCCAGCAAATGAAAAAAGGTTATGAAGACCTTTCAGAAAATTCCAATAAGCATATACAAAAAGTAAACACTATAATCAGTTACATCAATTCTATTCAAGATTTTTTCAGTGATAATGAAATGCGTGCGATGATGACAGAAAATTCTATGAGAAATACGAAAGATTTATATATTCAGATAGAAGAGCAATTGGCTCAGATTAAGGAGGCTTCTCAACATCTCTCTAATTTATCTGTTTCGGCTAGTGACAAGGAAGAGCATTTAGTGGAAATAGGAAAGGAAAGCGCCCTAAGACTTGCAGAAATTGAGGATAGTGTATCTTCTGTAGTGAAAACAATTACTAACCAAAACCCGGTATGGCTTTTAGAGTTTATTATGGCGAGACGTGTAGATCATATTAATTGGGTAAAAAATGTTGATAAAGCGATAGCAGAAAAAAATTCTGATAAGCTACCGGAAAAAAACCCCAGAAAGTGTAAAATGGGGTTATGGTTTTACAACTCTTATGTTGATGATCTTAAACAAAAAGAGATCCACGATAAATTAGAAGAGCCTCACCGTAACTTACACGAGTCTTGCATAAAAATAGCTGAAGCAATTCAGTCTGCGAACTCTGATGAAATAAAAATAGAAAGAGGAAATTTAGAAAACCACTATAAAGAGATAGCGGTCATTTTCGATGAATACCTATCCTACCTAGAAAAAAAGATCTTATCGAATTGATTATACTAAAATTTTCTTTTACTTGAAGTGAGAAAACTTAATTTAAAAAAATACAAAAAGGAAATTCACTTTACGAAAATAATTATTTTTGAATTGTATTTTTAAGGAAAGAAATGATGAATAAAAAGAAAATCCTAGGTATAGTATTTGGTGTTTTTGCCCTCTCTCAATTGATCCCTGTAGATAAAACAAACCCTCCTTCAAATAGTGAAATCGTAGTAGAAAAAGAAGTAAAATTAATTTTAAAAAGAGCTTGCTACGATTGCCATTCCAATAAAACGATTTGGCCGGCGTATTCAAAAATATTTCCGATTTCATTTGCAATATCGAAGCACGTAAAAAATGGTAGAGAAGAATTGAATTTTTCAGAGTGGGAAGCCTTTACTGCAAAGAAAAAAAATAAAAAAGCCTCAGAGGTAATTGAAGAAATCGAGTCTGGAGATATGCCTCCACCATATTACAAAATTTTTCATTCCAATTCTAAACTAAACCAATCTGATATTCAGGTATTAAAAAACTGGGCGTTAAAGATTGAAAAAGATTTTGAAAAAGAAAAAAAATAATGAAAAGTAAAACTAACAAAACCCAAACAAATAAAAAAATGTGGGGTGGAAGGTTTCAAGAAAAAATGTCCTCGATAATGGAGAGAATCGGAGAATCTATCTCATTCGATAAAAGGCTTTACCGTGAAGATATTACAGGCAGCTTAGCTCACGCCAAAGGATTAGAAAAAATTGGAATATTGTCAAGGGATGAGTTGAAAAATATTCAAAAAGGCTTGTCGCAGATATTGCATGAAATAGAAAGTGGTGAGTTTGAATTTCATTCTGCTTTGGAAGATATTCACATGCACATTGAATCCAGATTAACCGATCTCATCGGAAACACTGGAAAGAAATTGCACACTGCAAGGTCAAGAAACGATCAAGTTAGCCAAGATGTCAGGTTGTATATATTGAAAGAGATTCAGGAAATTCGTAAACTGATTTTTCAATTATTGGAAACCTTGCTTTTGCGTGCTGAAGAATCAGTGAACACAATTATGCCCGGTTTTACCCATCTGCAAGTCGCTCAACCGATTCGTGCTTCTCACTATTTTCTGTCTTACTTTTCCATGTTTCTTAGGGATTATGAAGAGTTAGACAATGTAGAGAAAACTACAAGCATACTAGTGCTTGGCTCTGGTGCTATGGCAGGGGTGAATTACCCAACAGATAGAGATTTTTTAAAAAATGAACTACAACTAAATTCTATCAGCTTAAATTCTATGGATGCAGTATCCAGTAGAGATCATATACTTCAGTTTTTATTTTTTGCTTCCCAGTGCATGGTTCATTTGTCCAGATTCTCTGAAGATACAATTATATACACTTCGCAAGATTATTCATACATACAATTGTCTGATTCGCTTACCACAGGCTCATCGATAATGCCTCAGAAAAAAAACCCGGATATTGCAGAATTGATCCGGGGAAAAACTGCCAGAGTCATAAGTAATCTAAATTCGCTTTTCATTCTTTTAAAGGGTCTGCCTATGACTTACAACCGTGATTTACAGGAAGATAAAATTTCTTTATTTGACTCGGTTGACCAGTTAAAGATTTCTTTGGAAGGAATAACAGAGATTGTAAAGTCTATGAAGTTCATCCCTGAAAATATGGAAAGTGCATTAAAGAAAGGTTTTGCAACTGCTACCGATTTGGCTGACTTTCTTGTAAGGGAAAAAAATATTCCATTCAGAGAAGCCCATGAATTGGTCGGCAAACTTGTAGAAATTTGTGTAAAGGAACGCTCAAATTTATTTGATCTCCCCGAAGAAAAAAGAAAAAACTTGTCTGATTTTTTTATAGGAGAGGAATATTTTGAAGCTATATCACTTTACAATTCTTGTGATAAAAAAGATGTGTATGGTGGAACGGCAAAAAATCGACAAATCGAGCAGATTGAATTTTGTAAAAATAAACTGCAAGAAATAAAAATAAAGTCAAATAAGGTTTTTGTAATATGAAAAAAAAAGTGTTTATTTGTTGTGTATTTCTTTCTCAATTGGTATTTTGTAAAGAAAGTGAATTTAAAAAAAATCAATATTCTCCGGTGGCGTACAAACCTATGAAAGTTACAGTAAACAAAAAAGAAACTACTACAGAATCTCTCCCTGATAAAAAAGCAATCTATGCAGTCGTAGCAACAAATAAAGGGAGTTTAATTGTCGAACTATTCGATAAAGATGCACCGGCAACTGTTCAGAATTTTATTGACTTGTCCCAGGGAGAAAAAGAATTTACTCTTCCAGACGGTAATAAAAAGAAGAAACCTTTTTATGACGGTTTAACTTTTCATAGAGTGATTCCTGACTTTATGATCCAAGGTGGATGTCCAAGAGGAGATGGAACAGGGGGGCCGGGTTACCAGTTCGATGATGAGATTAATGGGAAGTCACTTGGTTTGGACAAAATGAAAATAAAAGATGCGCCCTACTATCAAAACTATTTACAAAGAGCGGTGATCATGGGACTAAATATTAAATCTCAAGCTGAATTTGAAGAGAAAAGAGAACTGATAGAAAAAAGTTTCATAGAAGCCTCTGAGCTATCTGTATTAGAAATACTATCAAGAGTCGGCTATAAATACAACGAGGTAGTGACAAGCCATCCTGCTGTAAAAGGTTCTCTCGCTATGGCGAACGCAGGTCCTTCTACAAACGGATCACAGTTTTTTATCAATCAAGTAGATACTCCTCACTTGAATGGAGTTCATACTGTATTTGGCCATCTTGTATCAGGAGAAAAAGTTTTGGATTCTATAATTACCGGTGGAAATGGGAAAACCCAAATACAGCATATAGCGATTATTGACAATAGAGAATAAACTATTCGATGAGCTTAGAAGCATTGTCCAAAGAAGAAGCTTATACCGATTGTCTTCATTCAATATTATCGCTCGGAGTAAAGGATTCCTTAGCTCCCATATTTCAAAAAATAAGCCAAATTGATGAAGACGTAAAATTTAGAGAAGCCATCCTGACTGAAATGGACAAGACCAAAGTGTATCCTGACTCTTTAAGCCGAATTATTACTTTTCTGAAATTTATTCAAACTGAAAGATTGGCAATCAATGGCTTGTATGAAGAATCTATTGAAAAGTACAATAAGATCAACCAATTGACTTCAAAAAGAAAATCAACCGATGATGAAGCAAAAATCAAAAAAACTCTAACAGATTTTATCATTAAAATTGAATCTTTCTTTGAAGCCAATGATACCCATGACGAAGGAATCGTAAGAGAGTTGAATAAATATATGGCGGAGTCTAATTTATTCGGCAGTTCAGGAAAAGAATTTTTGAATTTAAAGGTATCTTCAAAATCTATGTCAATCATTGTACCTTTGATGGAGAAACTGATTCTTATTTTTTTTGATTATAAAAAATACATAGGAATACTTCAGAGGCTTATTAAAATCTCAAATTATATCATTGAAGACGCAGAGAAATTAGCAAAAATTTAATTGTCTTTTTTTATAGTTTTGTCGATTTTATTACCATGAGGTTCTTGATTATTGCATTATGTTTCCTGCCTGTGTATATTTTTTCTATTCCGGATAGAGATGCACGAGGAAACCACACCCAAAACTATCTTCACCTTCAAGGAAAGATTCAAATTAGTCTTTCCAAGATACACTATAATTATGGAGACAATATTTTTCTGAATTTTTCAGTTACAAACTCAGGAAATGAAATTCTCAGGATTTTTCCAGTAGAAAAAAAATTTACCACTTTTCAGGTTGTAATTTTAGATGAAAATAACGAAAAAGTCAAAAGAAGCGAGGAGGGTGACTTCTCCGAAGAAATTAGAACTAAAAAAACTTCTATTGTAAATTTGGCAGGAGATGAAGTAAAAGAAATTTTATTGAATGCAAACGAAACTTATTCAAGGAAATTGAATTTAACCCGTAATTTTGATTTGAAACCAGGAAAAAAGTACTATGTACAAGGGTATTTTTATCCTAATTTTTTAGAAGAAAATGTATTTTTAAAATCAAAAAATACTGCTTTTTTTTATATCGAGAATAAAAAAGATGAAGAGTTTGTTCCAAAGCTACCTACGGGAGATTTGAGAAATGAAGGAATCTCCCCCGAAGAAACAATTTTTCTGTTTCTTGGTGCAGAAATGAAAAAAAACTGGGAAAATTATTTTAAATATATTGATTTTAGTGAATATATTTTATCCTATGATAGATTTTCAAGAGATTTTACGGAAAGCGATCCAGAATCAAAGCAAGTAGTACTGGAATCTTTTAAAAGACATTTAACTGAAACAAAATCAGGAATTCTAAAATACTATAAGGTGCTTTCTGTGAATAGGATTAACCCGACTGTTTCAAGAGTGAATGTATATGTGGAAAGAGAGCAAGAGAGAATCCCTTCCAGATTTGAGTATCAATATACTTTGAAAAAAAGTGAAGAAGAGCCGACACCATTTTGGAAAATATCTAATCTAATTGTAAAGGTAAGAAAATGACTGAAATTCTTTCTCAAGATGAAATCGACGCTCTCTTAAATGCTATTTCGAGTGGAGAGGTAAGCGAAGAAGATTATTCCTCTGTCGGAGAGCAAAAGAAGGTAAAAATTTACGATTTTAAAAGACCGGATAAATTTTCAAAAGATCAGATTCGAACTTTACAAATGATGCACGAAACTTTTGCTCGTCTTGCTACAACAGGTCTTTCCGCTCAGCTTCGTGCGCTTGTAGTAGTGCACGTTACCTCTGTAGATCAGTTGACTTATGAGGAGTTTATTCGCTCTATACCAAATCCGACTACACTTGCGGTTGTGAATATGGATCCGCTGAAAGGCTCTGCTATTTTGGAGATGGATCCTTCGATAACATTTACTATTATAGATAGGCTTTTTGGAGGAAAGGGTGAGTCAACAAAAATCAATAGAGAGCTTTCTGATATTGAGTTGTCCGTAATAGAAGGAATCATAGTCAGAATTTTAGGACATTTAAGAGAGTCTTGGGCAACTGTGATCGATCTAAGACCGAGACTTGGGAATATAGAAACAAACCCGCAGTTTGCTCAAGTAGTTCCTCCCAATGACATGGTGGTACTTATCACTTTAGAGACTAAGGTAGGTGAGGTAGAGGGAATGACAAATTTTTGTATTCCTTATATTACAATCGAGCCTATCATCAATAAACTTTCGGCTCAATACTGGTATTCTTCTATTCGTCGAGGTGGAACGGATGAGAATAAGGCAGTGATCCAAGAAAGATTGGACCAAGTTACAATCCCGCTCGTAGCCGAGGTGGGTACTGTGGATATTTCTCTACTCGATTTGATGAATGTTCAAGTCGGGGATGTAATCAAAATGGAAAACACTTCTATCAAAACAGATATGATTATTAAAGTGGGAGATAGAAGTAAATTCAAATGCACTCCCGGAAAAGTTGGAAACAGGCAAGCTGTTCAAATCGGTGATATGATAGAAGATATTCCGGATGAATTACTCGGCTCTACAAGATCGGAACAAGAATACTAATTGTCAAAATTTATAGATGAAGTACTGATTACCGTAAAAGCCGGACACGGTGGTCCCGGCGCTGTTTCTATGCGAAAAGAAAAATTTGTAGAATTTGGTGGACCGGACGGTGGAGACGGGGGTAGAGGTGGAGACGTTATCTTTCGCTCTAAGCTCTCTATTCAGACCCTTGATAAATTCATCCCGCTAAAAGTGTATTCTGCAAGACCCGGAAATAATGGAGAAGGTAGAAATAAGTCTGGAGCCAAAGGAGATGATCTGGAACTTGGTGTTCCGGTTGGTACTCAAATTTACGACGTAAACACGAATGAGTTAATATTTGATTTTTTAGATGAAGACCAAACTTTTATTCCTGTTCGTGGAGGGCGTGGCGGAAAGGGCAACGCATTTTTTAAATCTTCTACATTCCAAACTCCGAGATTTGCACAAACAGGAGAAGAAGGGGAAATTAGAGATTTAAAACTTTCTTTAAAATTACTCGCCGATATAGGAATTGTCGGACTTCCAAATGCCGGTAAATCCACACTACTTAGTAAGATTACTGAAGCCCACCCAAAAATTGCAAGTTATGCTTTTACAACTTTGATTCCAAATTTAGGCGTAGTAGAAAGGGAAAACTCTACTTTTCGTTACACAATAGCTGATATTCCGGGTATTATAGATGGTGCAAGCAAGGGACACGGACTTGGGCTTTCTTTTTTAAAGCATATCGAAAGGGTAAAAGGAATTATCTATCTTATTGATGCTGGCTCAATTGACATAGAATCCGATCTGAAGATGTTAAAAAATGAATTGCAATTTTACAATAAATCTTTATTGGATAAGCCTTCTATTTTGGTTTTGAATAAGATCGATCTATGGGAAGACGAAACATTTACAGAGGAACTGCTCCACAATCTAAAGCACCTTGGGAGAATTATACCAATTTCTGCAGAAAAATCCATTCATTTAGACCAACTGTTAGACGCTATGGATGAAGTTTTTTTTCATAAAAACTAGTAATTTTTCAAAAATTCACTTTCCAAAATTTTTTTCTTTTTCAAACTATGCTAACTATGATCCGATTGAATGAATTTGAATACGGTGGGCAAATCGAGAAATTCAAATACGAAGCTATTGAAAAGAATTTACAAGAGAGGCTTTACATTCTTTTTGGAGAAGCGTTTAAACAAAAGATTGGGACTTTGATTGTATTAGAAGGATGGGGAGCAAGCGGAAAGGGTGATTTATTAAAAACAATCACCACGCGTTTGGACCCTAGAAAATTCCGAGTCTATTCAATGAATTCTGGTTCTTCCGATAATTACCCATTTTTACATAGGTATTGGAAAGGTTTACCTGAATATGGAAACACGGCTATCTTAGACGGCTCTTGGTATTCGAGAGTAACTTACGATAAAATAAATAAATTGCTCACTAAAAAAGATTGCAAGAATGCGTTTCAATCTATCTTGAATTTTGAAAAATTAATACAGGATGACCACTATATTATTTTAAAATATTTTTTAAATATATCTGCAAAAGAACAAAAAAATAGATTAAAAAAAGCCAAGGAAACTGAAAAGAAGTGGATGATTTCTGAAACAGATTGGGAAGAGTATGAAAATTATGAAGAGTACCGAAATGAGTTTGAATACGCATTAAATACCACCAATACTGAAAATTGCCCTTGGTGTATTGTCTCTGCGAAAAATAAGAATTTTGCCAAGTATCAGGTGATGAACAGCATTATCGCTAGTTTAGAAAAAAAATTAAACATCGATAGCAATAAAATACTATCACTGTTATTGGAAGAAGCGGGTGTTTCATGAAACTATCAGAAGTTGACTTGAATTTATCTTTAGGATACACTGAGTATAAAACGGAAATCAAGGACTTGCAGGAGAAGGCAAGACTCTTGACTCACTACGCATTTAAAAAGAAGCGAACAATAATACTTGTTTTTGAAGGTTGGGATGCAGCAGGAAAAGGTGGCTCTATCCGAAGACTAACTTCTACATTCGATCCGAGGCTATACACTGTTAAGTCTATTGCAGCCCCAAATGAAGTAGAAAAGAAGCATCACTATCTTTGGAGATTTTGGACTACTCTGCCTGAAATCGGACATGTAGGTATTTATGATAGATCTTGGTACGGAAGGGTATTGGTTGAGAGAGTGGAGAATTTTGCTACAGAAGAAGAATGGTCAAGAAGCTACGAAGAAATCAATGGATTTGAAAAAGACTTAACAGACAATGGTGCTATTTTGATCAAGTATTGGCTGCATATTAGTTTTGAAGAGCAGTTCAAGCGATTCAATGCTCGAAAAAATGACCCTCTAAAAAGGTGGAAATTAACCGATGAAGATTGGAGAAATAGAGAAAAATGGGGCAAGTATGAGGAAGCTGCAAATGAAATGTTTGCAAAAACCTCCAAGATAGAATCTCCATGGGCGATTATTTCTGCAAACGATAAATACAACGCAAGGGTGAGTGTACTCAGAACATTTTGTGAGAATTTAAAAAAATCAATGGATATACACAAGCTATAGTTTACACTTAAAGCAGGTGTAAAAAAAATATTTGAGACTTGACCACCATGTAAGTTAAAAAACTTTGTCTAATAGTTAAGAAGACCCCAAGGAGAAAAAGTAATGGGTAGAATTGCATATGTAAATAAGGACGACTGCACTTCCTGCAATCAGTGTGTTGATAACTTACCGAAATATTTTCAAATGGATGATAACGATACATCTGAAACCCATATAAACGGTGGAAATATCAACAACGCAGAGATTCCTGAACAAGATTGGAAAGCAGTCCAAAAGGAAATGGATGAGTGTCCGGGTGAGTGCATTCACTGGAAAAAGTAGATATAAGATAACGCCTCTTATAGACTAAGAGGCTTATTTCTTTTTTTCATCCTTATTGCACGGAATTTTTAACCAATTGCAACTTAGAGGCAAAACATTTTTAATAGACTTTAACTTATAATTTGAGTTTTTGGGGTAAGATAGAAGTATAGTTTTCATAGAAGTATCCCCCGGTAGAAATCCATGATTGGAAAAAGTTTGTCCAAGTAGTTTTAGTAAATCACCATCAGTTTTTTCACCAAACCCTGTGTTGTTTTCCGAATATAAAAAAGCGATTGCACCACTGTGAAACTTTCTTTTTAATTTTTCAAAACTTTTTCCTTCATAGATAAATTTTGTGCCTTCACATTTTGATTCAATTGTTTGTTTTAGGGAGCTTAGTTCATCTTTCGTAAACCGAAATTGCAAATCATCGTTTTGTAAAAGAAGTGAAATCCCTCCCATCGTTCTAAATATCCCTTTCCAGTTATTTTTTTCTAAGTTCAAATACCCTCTTTGTTTTAACTCTGTATTCGGGTAACAAATTCTGGAAACATCCTTAAATCCATGGTCGGACACAATGATTAAGGAAAGATTTTTTTTTGAATAGAGTGAAGTCTTTTCGATGATTTCTTTTATCAAAGAGTCAATCTCGATTAATTTTTCTTTTGCCTCTTTGGAATAGACTCCATAGGTGTGGTGAGCTGAGTCCAAATCAGTGGTGTATATAAATAATGCGTCTGGTTTTTTCTTTTTCCATATAGATAGACCTGCACGCACCTTTTCTCTGTCGGGTGTGATTTCACTTACCGTAATACCTTCTTCTTTTAGCTCCTCGTATAGCCCTTTTGTTGAAAGAATTCGGATTAGTTTTTCATCTTCTGAATTTTTTGCTCTCCAGTATTGTGGAATATTGTAATCAATTTCTGCACCTGCGCTAACAGGCCAGTACACTGAAGCAGATTTTTTGTGACTTTCTTTAAGAAACTCAAAAATTGTTTTGGCATTGATTTCCTCATAATACCACATCCACCCTCCAAGGTTTTTATTGTACGGATCGAAAGGGGTATTTGAGCGAATTCCATGAACTTCAGGATCCACCCCTGTAATCATGGAAGTGTGTGCAGGGTAGGTCATAGTCGGATATACTGAGGTAACCAAATTAGAAAAATTGGACATCCTTCTCAGTTTATTTAAGTTGGGTGTATATTGATAAAATTTTGAATCCGTATTTGCATAGTACCCGGGAAATCCGTCTATAGACAATACAATTAATTTTTTCTTGGATTCTTTTGGATACAATGAATTAGTTGATGCAAGAACTACAATCAGCAAAAAAAACAATTTTGACATCAAAGATAACTAAAAGACTTCTTTTTATTATTTATAAAATCATAAAGTATGATCTGACTCAATTCATTTGGGTTGGAATAAAAAACTCTTCCTTGTGCAATTTTGGAAAATTGTTTGATAAAACTTTCTTCACCAAAATAATTATAATCCCAGTCAGAGGTCAATAGAAATGTATTAATTGATATGTTTTCGGCTACACACTTTTTTACTTCAGAGAGTGTCTCTTCAAAGTCTTCTATGCTCGGAGGATAATTTATATGCAAGGTAGAGCCTTTGAAGTGGGCGGTAGGCGCACCGTCTGTAATCAATATTATATTTTTATTGTTTGTTTCTTTAGAAGAAAGAGTCATTCTGGCAAGAGACAACCCTCTTTGTAAATTTGTAAAATACATTGGAACCAAAGTTTCTATTTGCAATTTACTCAAATTAGAAAAATTGAATTTGAGTCGGATAAGAGGGTTATAAATTGTAACAGGATAGGGTTGTAAAAATGCCAACTTTGGGATAGAGATGATTTTTGCTGTGCTGCCGAATCCGATTACGGTAAGTTTGTCTTCTTTATACTCTTGTCGAATTAGCGAATCGAGAGCAAGGGTGATTTTTTTTGCGTTGTAAAATCTCCCAGATCTTTCCATCGACCCGGACATATCAATAAGAATAACAGTGGAAGACTTAGAAAACCCTCTCGAATAAAATATATCTAAATCTGATAGGCTTATATTTTTACCATTCCCTCTTGCGATACTATTGGTTATACTTCCAATATAATCAATTTTAGTTACGCTATCTCCAAATTCATATTTTTTGGTTAAAGAAATTTCTTCTTCTGACTCCCCAAGACTCTGAATTGGATTATTCCCGCTTTCATCACTTTTTAATTCCAGAAAAATTTCTTTGAGTATATTTCTTCCAATTTTTTGAATAGAGCCGGGTGAAAGGCTAACTTCCCCATTTTCGTCTTCAATAATTTTGCCTTCATTTTTTAAAAGTTTTTTTAGATTTTCAAGTATCTCATTTCTTTTTTCTATAAACTCTTGGTAGCTTTCCGCACCAAGATAATTTGCAATATTCTCCAAATTGATATTGAATATATCTCCTGTTTGGATCATATTTTTTAAAGTGGAAAGTAATTCAGTTAAATGATCCAGACTTTGAATTATATCAACGGCTTCTTTTTTTGAGGGAAATTCATTACCGAGAAATATATATTTAGAAGCACCCCCAATAATTTCATAATAAGACTGATGAATGGAGGATAACGTATCAATAATTTTTGCCAGCTCTGGATTTTCTTTTTGAGGCTTCGACCATTTTAATTGAAATAGAAAGTCGGCACCTTTTCTATCTTGGATTTTTAGAATTTCTTGAAATTCAGAAGTTTTCCTAATTGGATTTTTCTCGTAAAGGTTTAGAAATTTTTGAATCTCCATATTCTTAAGTTCTTCTTGTGTAGAAAAATTATAGGTTTCTAAAATGTTTTGGATTTTATCTTGAATTTTTTTTTCTAAGTCAGAGACCAAACTATCCATTTTCCCTTCTTTCAAAAAAATATTCACCGGCAGCCCGCGGTTGAGCAATTCTTGAATCGCCTCGTCAAGAGAAATTTGATAGTGCATCATCAAGTCAGAAATTATAGACATGAGTGAATCAACGGATGCGCTGTTTTCCTCCTCTGGGTTATAAGGAGAATACTTGTAAACAATCATTGTATGATTTCAGTTTTTTGAATATTGGCAGGGATACAGATATTTTTCTGGAAATCACAATAGAAAATTTTTGCATTTATGTTTAGCTTTCCCTTCCCTTTTAGAGTAATTTTCATGTCTTCTACTTTATTAAAATATTCTTTTTTCTCAGAGTGAATACCGCCGCGAAAGTTTAAGTCTGCTTTTTGTACGCTTAGTCCATCTTCCCCACTCAGTAAAATCCGATTCGGCACATCTCTTTGGATTCCGTATTGCTTAGGTGTATTTATTGAAAGTCTGTATTCATTTCCTTGGATTTTTCGTATTTCAAAATGAATCGGGTGATCTTTAGAAAAAATAGAAGTAGAAAGAAAAAGCAAAATAAGAATTATCTTCATATTTATTAGACTCACTTAAATAGTATATTGATAGAGTTTTCGATTTAGGAAAATGAGTAAAGATTTTTTTAATATAGAGAAATTATTTTAAATTAGTGTAAAAATTCCGATACAGAACAACATCTGAGCAGAATAGTATGTAGATAAAATAAAAATCTGAGCAAAATAAAAAGGTTTTACGAATTTGTTATAACCCCATATAGAATCAGAAAATGTAAAAAGTAGAACTCCAAAGCCGAAGTACGGAAAATTCGTTTGCAATTCATTATTCATACTGATTCCGCTCGCAGCCATAATGGAAATTCCGATTGCGTATAGAATTATTGCAGGGAAGTATTTTTGTTTATTTGTTCGGAAAATTTTAGTTATTAAAAAACCTGAATACAAAAGAGCTAAAAGTATTGCTACAATAAATACAGTTTCGTTGTAAGTTTTAGAATTTTGTAAAAATCCGATTGTGTAACCTATATGACCAATTAAAAAAGAAATTAACCCGAAAAGGAATAGTCTTTCTTTCAATAGAAAAATATCTCCAAGTAGTCCAAAAATCAGTCCGATTAAAATCCAGTTATTGAATGTAGTAAACCCATCGGTTTGTATCAAAAAATAGAGTAAGAATAGGATCATAAGGGAAAGAGGAATAGGCTTTGCTATGAAATACCAGTTTTCCTTCTTGTATCTGCAATACATAGAGAAACTTGAGCTTATAATTAAACTGATAGAGAAGAAAATAAGAAACATAATTCGACGATTTATTCAATAATCTTAAATTTTTGCTTTAATTCAACCTATTTTTTATCTAAATGAGGAAATTGATAGGAAAAGTGATAAATTTTTAGAATCATTCTAAATTTTTAGTTTACAATCTAATCCCTTTTTATATAATGGTCATTAAAATAAGATTAGAGGGGAATATATGCCACAAGTTACATCAAAAGCACCAGAGTTTAAAGCAGATGCAGTCGTAGGGAATGAATTTAAAGAAATATCTTTATCGGATTATAAAGGAAAATGGGTGGTTTTGTTTTTCTATCCACTCGACTTCACCTTTGTGTGCCCGACAGAGATCATCGAATACGACACGAAGTTAGATGAGTTCAAAAAAATCGGAGCCGAGGTGATCGGAGTATCCGTTGACAGTAAATACAGTCATTTAGCTTGGAAAAGAACTTCAAGAAAAGAAGGTGGAATCGGTGATATTCGCTATCCTTTAGTTGCGGATATAACCAAACAGATTTCAAGAGACTATGGGGTTTTACTCGACGCAGGGGTGGCTCTTAGAGGGACTTTTGTAATCGACCCAAATGGAGTGATACGTCAGGCGACAGTAAACGACAATTCTGTGGGAAGAAACATAGACGAGTTTATAAGAATCGTAAAAGCCTTCCAGTTTGTAGAAAAACACGGAGAAGTTTGTCCGGCAAACTGGCAAGAAGGTGGAAAGACAATGAAGCCGGATGTAGAAAAATCTAAAGAGTATTTTACTGCAGTGAATAAGTAAGCGAATTCGACAAAGCCGAAGAAATTCGGCTTTTTTGTTTTTTTCTTTTGTGTAAATATATTTCTTGTTTTGAATTTTTCTGATAATTTTGAGTCAATTGGTTCGGTAAAAAATTCTGTGAATGGTGGTAGCGGCATTGATTAGTAAACTGTAAACGAAAACAAATAATTTCACCTCAAAAGAAAACTGTCAGCTATTTAAACGCGCTTTAGGATATACAAAAAAGGGAAGAAGCAATAAGACAAAAACCATGCTATGATTGATAATTATTATTAAAAATAATGGATTATAAAAACTATCATAAAGTAATTTCTATTTTCACTGTAGTTTTTTCTTTTGAAGGTTCAGGGAAAATATTACAAAAAAATTTAATTCCTTCTTTTTTGCATATATCTTCAAGATAGGAAATATACAATAGTCCAAGACCCGCTCCGAGTTTGTCTGTATCTCCACTATCTTGGTAGAAGCTGGCAACAGAAATTTCAGAGGTATCACTTTTCATTTTACTTGCAAGCGAAGCTCTAGTTCTTTCATCAATCAAACCGAAATTAGAAAGAGAGATTTGTACCTTGAAATTATTTCCGGTACTTGATCTTTCTGAATTCATATTCCAGGACAATTCCAACATCTGATTTCTTTTTTTCGCTTCATCAATCACCCACTTTCTGTTTTCGGAGTTTTTTAAGAATTTATCAATTTCTGATTTTTTAGCCATATTCTGGTGAACTATAATTCTTTCAAAGTGGGCTTTTTCTGCGTTTTGTATAAATTCCATAAGTAGATTACTTAGGTGAGTTGCGAGTTTTGTTCTGTCTAAGTAGAGTGCGATCATATCTGCGAAGTGCTTTTTAATTTCGTCTTTGAGTGGAGTTTGATAAATCACAAAATACAAGTACCAAATTCTTTTGTCTATATAATTGATAAACTTTTCCAAACTTCTCATTCGTACGAGTTTATCCTCTTCTTCTATTTCTTTATTAGAGGTAATTCTTTGAATTACTTCATTTTTTATTTCTGTTTCCATCATATCAAAGAAATCTTTTTTTGCAGATCGAAGAGCGTCCAATTTAGCTCTGTCAACGTGGTTCAAACTGGTAATTAAGGATTTTGGATTTTTACGGTTGTAGTCTTTTAATACATTGGATTCAAAAAGCATGGTTGCAAGAGAAGGGCTGAGCTTTTTGTAAAGAATTCCGTAAAGGACCAAATTATTCGTATCAATGATTTCCATTCTTTTTCTCAAGAAATCAGGGAGGCTAATAAAAATTTCTTCTAAATAAGAATTCATAACTAATTTCTGGACAGAAACCGAGTTGTAAGCCTCTGACTGCATACCTTGTTTTAGGCTACCTTCTCTGTTTTTGAATTTTTTAATTACGCTTGGGTTGTTGGCAAACAGTAATAACCCGTCTCCGGTCAGAACAAGGCTAACCGGAAGGTTTATGTATGGGTCTTTTTTCCCTTCTAAATTTAGCATAATGAATTTATTAAAAATAAGTCAAAAGTATTCAACTAAGAAATTATTTTAGAGTAATATTTTTTAATACCTAAGCCAAAAAATTAAAATACGTTTTTAATAAGGAAGTCCTATCTATTTTTTAGCGTAATCTTATATTGGCTTTGATGGAAGAATCGAAATGAACACAGTATTCAGGCTATATTCAGTAAATTTATTTTCAAAAGATTGCGAAAGATCTGCAAAAATATTCTCTGAAGTGTTTGGCTTTCAAATTATTGGATTTCAGCCCGGTCATTCGGAGCTTATATCTAAAGAAGGGTTACGGATTATTTTTTCCAATAAAAGTGAGGATTGTCCCGTAAACTCAGGCACAATTACTTTTTCATCCGAGAGATTAGAAAAGGAGTATCTTTCAAAATTTTTTACAATAGAGAAAGAAAGCCCCGACTATATTGCTTTTTTAGATGAGTATGGAAATAGAATTTGGAATTACTGTAAACCTGTTTAGTGAAAAATAGAAATAGTGGATTATATATGAAATATATTTGTTTTAATTGTAATGGAATTCGCTCTGCAACTTCAAAGGGCTTAATGGAATTTATCCAAAAAGAAAATGCAGACATTGTAGCACTTCAAGAAATCAAGGCAACCGAAAAAGATATAGGTTTGGAGTTTTGGGAAAGACTCGGATACTTTCCATTTATTTTTAGTGCAGAAAAAAAAGGGTATAGCGGTACAGCCGTATTCTCTAAACTAAAACCCAAAAGTTTTTCTTACGGGCTTGGGCATGATTTTTTTGATAAAGAGGGTAGGGTGATTCTTCTAGAGTTCAAGGATTTTGCATTTGTAAATACTTATTTTCCTTCCGGTACTTCAGGAGAAGATAGGCAAAAATTGAAAATGGAATTTTTGGACTATTACAATAAAAAGTTTATTCAATGGAAAAAGAAATACAAAAAAATCATTCTATGCGGAGACGTAAACATTGCACACAAAGAAATTGATATTCATAATCCGAAAGGCAACGAAAAAAATAGCGGGTTTTTGCCTGAAGAAAGGCAATGGTTGACTCAGTTTTTAGATAATGGTTTAATAGATACATTCCGTAGTCTTTACCCGAATTCCAAGGATGAGTATTCTTGGTGGACTTATAGATTCAACGCAAGAGCCAATAACAAAGGTTGGAGAATAGATTATTTTTTCATCACGGAAAATATAAAGAGTAATTTGAAAAATTCTAAAATTGTTCAGAGTGTAGTTTTGTCTGATCACGCTCCTTTAATTTTAGAAATGAATTTACCTTAAATAGTTTTTTTTAAGAATGGTTTTATCGACAAAGACCTGTAATAGTTTAGGGAAAAGGAGATTCTTATGAAACAAAAAATTTTTATTTTTTTTGTATTGATTTTTGTTTTAGACATACATGGCTTTGATATTAAAAAGAAAACCCTTTTAGATTTTACAAGCCCTGCCAATGCGAAATACCGTGACGGGGAAAATGTTATTGGATTTAATGATGTTTTCTTAACAGGGAAACCTTTGGTGTTTTTCCTAATCTACTATAAATGTCCAACAGTTTGCAATACTCAGTTGAATTCATTTTTTAAAGCTGTTAAGGAATTGAATCTTACACCGGGGAAAGAATTTCATCTCACTGTTTTGTCTTTTGATCATCATGAAACTCCAGAGCTTGCTTTAAAGAAAAAAAATGCTTACATGGAAGAATTTGAAAAATCCGGCAAGAAGGCAGACTTTCGATTTTTAACAGGAGACAAAGAAAGCATCCAACAAATCACCGATTCTTTACGGTTTACTTTTTATTTTGATAAAAATGAAAAACAGTGGGTTCATCCTGTAGGTGCTTATATTTACACAAGTGAAGGTCGCTTTTTTAGAAAAATCGGAGGAACGATATTTCAACCTGAGACTCTGTACTATACTTTAGCAGAGATAGATCCGAGTATCATGAATAGTTTTTCTAAAAAAGTTCATTTGTATTTTTTGAGATATGATATGATGGCAGGCGATTACAAACTTCACACTGATCGAATAGAGCATGTTTTGATTCCTTTGTTTTTACTTTTCAGTGGAGCTTTTATTTTCTTTAAACTTTACAAGACTTTAAAACGCAAAAAAAATTATACAGGATAGAAAAATGAATTTTAAAATTACAGACCTTCCTTTACTCAATGCAAGCCTAAATCTATTCGCAACAATTTGTATTCTCTTGGCGTTTATTTACGTTAAGAAAAAAAAGATTCATCTCCATAAATTATTTATGGGTTTTGCATTAACAGCATCAGTTTTATTTATTGTATCTTACTTGGTTTATCATTTTAATATACCTGTGGAGAAGAAATTTCCTAAAGAAAATCCACTAAGACCGGTATATCTCACAGTTTTGATTTCCCATATTGTGCTCGCTATTCCAATGGCTCCGGTTGTTTTCACTGCATTGTATTTCGCACTAACAAAAAGGATTTCTAACCACAAAAAAATCGTAAAATTGGCTTTACCGGTGTGGTTGTATGTATCTGTGACAGGGGTATTGATATACATTTTTTTGAACCATCTGTCATAAAAATCGCAAAATAATATATTTTAAACTAAAATGATTCTAAAAAAACTTGCAAATTTTTAGAACTATCTTAAATTGTTCAAATCTGTGGTCAATATTCTTAAATTTTGACCTCTACAAGTGAGGTTCTTACCAATGAACTTATTACCCGAAAATATCAGCACTTTCGGTACTCAAATAGATTCCCTGACTACAACTATAACTTATTTTGCGGTAATTTGGTTTTTTGTAGCCTTTGGGACTCTTATGAGTTTTTTAATATTGTATAGAAGAAGAAATGGCGTAAAAGCACACTATATCACCGGAAACACTTGGAAGGAAGCTAAGATCTTAGCGTTTTTTGTATTTTTGGTAGTATTAAGCGATTTATATATAGACATATTGAATACAGGTGTTTGGAATCATATCAAAACCTATATCCCTCAATCCGAGGAAGTCGTAAAGATCAATGCTTTTCAGTGGAGCTGGTCTTATACATACCCGGGGCCTGACGGAAAGTTAAATACGGAAGATGACAAAGAGGCTTATGAGCTTCATGTTCCAATTGGCAAGAAGGTAGTGTTTGATCTAACTTCCAGAGATGTAGTGCATAGTTTTTGGGTGAAGGAGCTTAGGCTAAAACAAGATGCAGTTCCTGGCAGGACAATCAAGGGTTGGTTTGAAACAACTAAAATAGGCAAGTATGAAATCATGTGTGCAGAAATTTGTGGACTGAACCATTCTATGATGAAGGGCACTCTAATCGTAGATTCTTTGGATGATTATCGTAAATTTACAAACCAATTGTATGGGATTGCAGAGCAGAAACCGGCTTCAATCACCGGTACTCCTATGGAAAACAAAATAAAAAATAAGGAGGGAAAATAATGACCTTGACTCATGAAGAAAGTTTTATTCGTAAATATATATTTTCAACCGATCACAAAATGATTGGTAAACAGTATTTTATTGCAGGGCTATTTATGGCTTTTGTTGGAGGATTTTTAGCGTATGTTTTTAGGATGCAGCTTGCCTACCCCGGGCAGAGCATTCCATTGTACGGAAAATTAACTCCTATCGGTTACAACTCAATGGTTACTATGCACGGGACTGTAATGATTTTCTGGGTGGCAATGCCTTTGCTTCTAAGTGCTGCAGGAAATATACTGATTCCACTCATGCTCGGCACAGACGATATGGTTTTTCCAAAATTAAACATGCTATCGTTTTGGGTATTTTTTATTAGCATGGTTATTCTACTCGCTTCATTTTTTGTTCCCGGTGGTGCCTTTGGTGGCGGTTGGACAGCCTATCCTCCTTTATCTGCCGATGGATACCCAAAAACTCCTCCTCCACTTTATTCAGGGGGAACTCTTTGGGTAATTGCAGTTGCACTCGAATTTGTTTCCATGCTCATGGGTGGGATTAATTTCATCGTCACCACAGTCAACAAAAGAGCTAAAGGTATGGGTTTTATGGACATGCCTATAATGATCTGGATGTTGAATTTAGCTTCCATTATTTTTATGCTCTCTGTGGGACCTTTAATCGCAGGGGCAATCATGCTACTTTTAGATCGAACGATTGGAACTGGTTTTTACGATCCTGCAAGGGGTGGGGACCCAGTTTTATTCCAGCATTTCTTCTGGTTTTTTGGCCACCCTGAAGTGTATGTTTTACTTTGGCCAAGCCTTGGAATGGTAGGTGAAATTATTACAAACTTTTCCAGAAAACCTCTTTTTGGATACAAAACAATCGTAATAGCATCCGTTCTGTCCGGTTTTCTTAGTATAATTGTTTGGGCACACCACCAGTTTATTGCAGGGATAGACCCAAGGATGGCGAATTTTTTTAGTATTACTACGATCATTATTTCCATTCCTTTCGCGGTAATAGTATTTTCTTATATTGCTACATTTTTTAGAGGCTCTATAGAATTCAAGGTTCCAAATCTATTTGCAATCGGAATGCTTGCAGAATTTTTAGTAGGTGGGGTGACAGGAATTTATTTAGGTTCTAGTGCATTCGATATTTATGCGCACGATACTTACTTTGTAATTGCCCACTTTCATTATACACTAATTCCAATAGTGTTCTTTGGAGGACTTGCAGGTACGTATTATTGGTACCCTAAAATTATCGGAAGAAAGATGAACGAGACTTTGGGGCAAATTCATTTTTGGCTTACCGCTATTTTCTTTAATATGATATTTATGCCTTTGTTTTTTTCGGGCATGAAAGGAGAGCATAGAAGAATTTTTAGCTACACTGCGTTTGAGTCTCTAAAGTCCAATGAGGGAATTCGAGTGATTGCAACTATTGCAACAATTGGTCTCATTTTATCCCAAGCTGTGTTTCTATTCAATTTTATTGTAAGTCTTTTTAAAGGAGAAAAAGCAGAAAAAAATCCTTGGAAATCGAATACATTAGAGTGGGTCGCTGACTCTCCGCCACCTCACGGCAATTTTCATTCAGAGATACAAGTGTATAGAGGGGCTTATGAATACAGTGTGCCAAACAGGAACTCAGACTATTGGCCACAAAATGAAAAAAATTAGAGAGGGTTTATGACTACTGCAAATACAATGCCAAATAACGTATCTATCGTGCCTAAGGGAAGACTCGCATTTTGGGTTTTGATTACCGGAGAGATTGCGATCTTTGGAGGCCTTATCGCAACATACATTTTACTTAGATTGAGATACCCTGAGTGGGCAGAACAAACCGCACTCACTTCTACACCACTTGGGGCGTTGAATACCTTTGTGTTACTTTCCAGTAGTTATACAATTGTTTTGGCTCATTCTTACGCTGCAAAAAAAGATTTTCAGAAAGCGTTTTACCTTATGCTTTTTACGGTATTTTGTGGTTTTATTTTTCTTGGGGTAAAGACAATAGAATATTCCCATGAAATTTCACTCAGATTGACTCTTACTTCACCCGGGCTTGTAGCATCCGGTAAAGGGATCGGATCTTCTGGACATTTTACTATACTATGACTGGATTACACGCAATCCACGTATTAGTCGGGATGACGATTATTTCTATCGTTATGTTTCAAGTGAAAAAAGGAAAAAACCTACACAGGGTAGAGTTAGTGGGTCTTTACTGGCACATGGTGGATATTATTTGGATTTTTATATTTCCAATGCTGTACATTGCAAAATAGAGGAGAATTCTATGCAAAAAAATGAAACTACCGAAGAAATTGAGTACCACGGGCACCCTAATTATTTTCTAATATATACAGTTCTTGTAGGATTTTTATTGATAAGTTTGGTTGCAGATTGGATTCCTAATCATAAAATAGCTGTCTATTTGATTTTTGTAACTGCAATTATAAAAGCCTATTTAGTGATCGCAAACTTTATGCACTTAAAATACGAGCCTTACGCTCTTATCGTCCTTTTTGGGTTTGGGGTTTGTGTCGGTTTATTTTTCTTTTTCGGAGTGTACCCGGATACCGTGATTGTACCTTTGGAAGTAGTGAAAAAACCTTTTTGAAATGAGTGCAACAAATAAAGAAATAGCAATGAAAAGTGAAATCATCCCAAGTGCTTATCTTGGGATGATAATGTATTTGTTTACTGAAGTCATGTTTTTTTCTGCTCTTATCAGTGCTTATATAGTCGGGAAGGCAGGATCCATGGTTCCATGGCCACCGGAAAATCAACCGAGACTCCCTGTAGAGATTACATTTTTCAACACACTAATATTAATTTTCAGCTCTTTTACAATGTATTTTATTTTTCGATCCAATGAAAAACAAAAAATCCAAAAACTTCTTTTAGCTACAATTCTACTTGGAACAACTTTTCTGTTGATTCAAGGGTATGAATGGGTGCGTTTGATTGGTTTTGGAATGACTACTACATCCAATTTATTTGCAGGATTTTTTTACACTATTGTGGGTGCTCACGGTCTGCACGTAGTGATAGGAGTTGTAGCTCTTTCCTACTCTCTATATAGATTCAATCAAAGTAATGACTTAAGTGAGTCTAGGGTTTCATTACAGGCTGTGGGGATCTATTGGTTCTTTGTAGTTTACCTTTGGCCGTTTTTATACTATCTTTTATATTTATACTGATATGATAGACTTATTTTTTTCTTGTAGCGTATGTGGGGGACCGGTAAGTAAGAATGCCTTAGACGCTTATTTGTTCATCACAATTTTAATGACAAGTTTACCAGTTATCTTAATCGGTATATTTTTTTTTCTTGTAAAAAGAAGAATCAAAGATGAGTCTAAGTGAGCTATATTTTTTTAAAATTTTATATCGTTGTCCTAATTTTTATGTAGAATAAATTTTTGTTAGTAATTTCTCTTGAGGCTATTTATTTATAAGTGATGCCACCTTTTCTGCAATAGATACTTTGGCAGTGGAGCCTGAATTGAATTCTAAAAAATCTGACTCCATTCCATCTGAAAATATTACTCCTTTTTCAGGCATTAAACTTTCTATTACGAGTTCACTTTGGGAAGTGATTTCCCCTGCAACAAGATCTGCACCACTCCACTTGCTGACAAATGGCTCTCTAACTATAAATGTGAGTTTTTTGGCTTCCCAGTTTGGAGTTTTTTTATTCGATGATTTTTTCGAATTCGATTGCGAATTTTTTTTAAACTTATTTATTCCTTCAGTCATGTTAAATAGAGAACTTAACCAACCGGTAGCTCCAATAGGAGTGGACACAATAATTCCACTGGAAGAGTGCCTTTCTGTTTTTTCTCCAAATTGCAAAGAGTATCTCGCACTAATATGAGAATTTGCACCTATAAAAAAATCATTGCAAGCGTACAAGAATTGTCCATCCGTTAAATCTACTCTCGCCATTGTAATCTTTTTAGTTTGGAATTCATTTTTTTCTATTTTTTGAATAGTTTGGGTTACTTCATTTTCTCTAAATGGGAGAAGAACTCCGTCAAACCTTTCCGGGTCTGGGTTTACGGCTAAAATGTTTTGTGAGTTTAAATATTTGGCTACATTGATTACAAGCCCATCTTGACCGAGAGTTAAGATTAAATCTTTTTTCCCAAACACAAAATTTGGCAAAAAGTTTCTATCTATGATCTGAAATCTTATGGAAGAGGGAATAGACTTCACTACAAGGTCTTTTGCCCTGTGGTAGTTTTCGTATTCTAATTCATAGTCTGCAAAAGACTGCCCACGCTTTTCAATGTAAAATTTGGCTTGCCCTTTGGTGTTAAATCTTTTAATATTATCTTCAAGGCGGGTGAGTCTTGTAACAATAATAATTTTATCTATTTCCAAGGATCCCTCTATCTTGTATTATCATCTAATATAAAATCTAATGTTTCATGAATATTTTTTTTTTGCATTTTTTATTTTGATCTTTTTGTATGCAGCTAAACCTAATTTTTGAATTGAAACGGACAGAGTGTATTTAAAAAAGCTATAGGGTGAATTGATCACTCCTTCAAAATCATTGGTTTTTTCTTTATTTGTCTTTTCTCGAAGTTTGTTCATTCCTTGCTCAATAATTCCCATAGATAAGAGTATTGTAACAATTACAAAGGTTCCTTACTAAAATTTTATTATAAATGGTATACCTGCAAAAAGTCGTTTTTTGAAAAAGCAATTGTTCAAAAAGCAAATAAAAGTGCCATTTTATAGCGTTGTAAAAAGCCCTGAAAGGGGTTTTTGCAGTAGCGTCATAAATATCCCAATTGAACAAAGATAAGAAAAGATCAAAGTCATACAAATTTTCTTTCTTTAGCTTGGAGACAATTTGAGCCATGAAACTATCTTCCTTCTACGTCCAATAGCTTCGTCATTTTTACAAGAATTCTTATTATAATATAAATACTCGCCCCAACTCCAAAAAATACTATTTGAGTAGGTTTTAGCATATTCCAAAATCCATCAAAACTAAATCCAAGCTCGTTAAAAAACATGATTAAGACATCGTACAGAGTAAAGAAAAAAACTAAGCCAAAAAATCCAGGATATTCTCTTTTTAAAACATTTTTAAACGAAAAACTCATATCCGGTTTACGGAAGTTTTTAAAACAAGGAATAATCGCAGGTGTGGAGTTCGCCCATTTCAGATAGTCGTCACCAAATTTACCGCGAAGAAATTGTTCTTCTGTAAACATAATTCTTTCGTAATAGAACCAATAGAACAAGATAAAAATTAACACAAAAGAAAAGTCTCTAAAAAACAGAACAAGACCAAAGAACATAAAAAAATTTCCGACGTATAATGGATGGCGAACTGTAGAATATATCCCTGTTTGGTTGACTACATCTGCAATTTGGACTTTCGTATTTCTTCCAGATGTCCTTGCCGGGGCGAAGCCAACTACTATAGATCGAATGAGTAAACCAAAAAGACTAACTAAAATACAAAATCCTACCCAAATTAAATTATCTTCGTATCTGAAATTTAGGTATTTATAACCCGGAATATAAAATGCTGAAAGAAGCAAGATGAAAACCGGTATATACGATCTCCAACGAAACAGAAAACTTCCTTGTTTTTCAAATTCTTCAATTAGTGCCATTTTTTCTCCTTATTTAGAAAACTGCTTGCTATACATAGATGAAAATTTTAGATTTCAGTTTATGTCAATTGAATCATTTATTCCGCCAAAACAAAACTTCCCTACTTTATGGTTTACAGACCTTTCTTTACCGATATTAATTAAAACTATTCACAATTTAGATGATATTGTAGTCAGAGCAGAGGATATTCTTATGCTTAGGTCTTTAAAAGACGAAAGATTGATTTACGCATCAAATCATCCAACCACGAAAGAGCCTCCTGTTGCCTATCATGTTGCCAACTTGATGAATACTCGATTTTTTTATATGGCGGCCAGGGAAGTTTTCGATTGGGGAATGGGGTTTGTAGGAGATTTTATTCAAAGTATTGGTGCATTTTCTGTTTTAGCAGGGACTACTGACAGGGATTCTCTAAAAACAGCTAGGTCTATTTTGGCAAGTCCTGCCGGGAAATTGGTATTATTCCCTGAAGGGGAGCCAACCGGGGCAGAAAATGACAATCTATTGCCTTTTCAGCCGGGGGTATCTCAATTGGGGTTTTGGGCACTTGAAGACGCTAAAAAAGTTAGCGATGATGCGGATATTGTAGTGTTACCTTCTTATGTAAAATACAGGATGAAGGGTAGTATAGATAGTATAAAAAGGGATATAGACCATTCTATTGAAGTAATGGAAAATACACTCGGGATTTCTAAAACTGGTAAAAATATAACTCACAGATTGTTGTCTGTCGGGAAAAAACTTGTAGAAAGAGCTGAAAAAGAATTTGGGATTACTCCAAAAGAAAGCGAGTCGTTTGATTATAGAATAGGGCATTTACGCCATGCAATTCTAAACGATATTGCCGAAAAAATAGACATCCGAAAATGGGATGAAAAAGATCACGCAATTGATAAACTTAGAAAAATTTTAACTACAATAGAATTGACCAATGTGGGTATCCCTGATCCTAAAAATGAATTGCCTACAATTGACGCTGCGAGATGGGCAAGGCTTGCTTGTCAGAGAGCTTACGATTTTATTGCTATCAAGGTGGATTACTTGACTTCTTTACCTTCGGCAGAGAGGATTTATGAATGGATCTATCGCTTTGAAAATGAGTTATTCGGCAGGACCAATCCAAGAGCAAATATAGCTTATGTGCATTACGCTACTCCTTTTAAATTGAGTGAATATTTGGAAGAATACAAAAAAGATAAGAAAAAGACAGTAGAGAAAATGACTCTTAGGCTTCGCAGTGATATAGAAAAATTATTAGAAAAAGAAAAATCTTTAAGTAAAGAGTTGTATGAAAGTGATTTTTTGTTTTAATTAAAATTATTTAGCTGATTGTTTAGAAAAAAAAGTCTAATTTTGCACACAGTGTGCAAAATCTATGGTAGGGACGTTATACGAAACCGTATGAAAAAAATCTTTGTAGATTGAAAACTTAGTGATTAATATAAAAAGTATTTTTTAATTTTTTCAGAGTACTCATTTTCTTTTTGAGCGTATGATTCATGGAAAGTATGAAATGGGATTTTAGAGTTGATCGACTTTCTAAATGAATCACTACCCCAAAGATAATCTATATGAGGAATCTTACCGTAAGAATTCCAGCTCACATTTTGTTTATAGATTTCTTTAAAAGCCTGAATCAAAACATAGCCTAATTCTATCGGATTGTAATTTCTATTGACTAAGTTCAATCTTAACCCTCTACATATTTGATCCTTGTACGGGCCAAACGCAGGTTTAAAGAAAACATTGGAGAAAAAATAGTCTTTTGATTTAGTTTGTGAAATAACATAATCAGCCAACTTTTCAGGATTTTTCATCCAGGGCGCTCCAAAATAAATAAAAGGCGCTCCTGTTCCCCTTCCTACAGATACATTGATTCCTTCTAAAAACACCAAAGCAAAATAATTTCTTGCAGACTCTAAATTGGGCAAATTAGGTGAAGGAGTGTGCCATTCTAAACCGGTTTCTTCAAAAGTTTGTCCTCTTTTGAATTTTTCTACTGGGATTACTTGTAGTTGAACTTTATTGGATAAAAATATCTCGTTATAGTAGTTTGCACTCTCTCCGAGTGTAAGTCCTGTAAAAAATAGAGACGGAAATTCACCTGCAAAGTTTTCGTATTCGGGTTTTATTGTATCTCCTGTGGGCTTAATGTGCAGTGCCGGGTTTATGTGATCTAAGATGATCATTTTTTTTGTTCCAGATGTCATCTGTTCCATGAGCCTTTTTAACACGGTCAAGTAAGTATAACACCTCATCCCCATGTCTTGAACGTCAAATACGATAGAGTCAACCTCTGAAATCAAGTTGGCCAATTCATTTTTTTTAAGTCTGTAAATATGGTAAATTGGCGCATTGAAAAGAGTATCAATAGTTACCGGGGTTTGGCTGAAATCTTCTTCTAATCCTAAAAATCCGTGCTCTAAACCGATCAGATGAGTAATTTTTGCTCCATTTTTTTTAAATTCCGACTTTAAAAATTCAGGGTTATTTCCAATCCCTGAAGGGTTTGTTACAAGTAGGATTTTTTTCCCGTTTAGAGTTGGTAAAACTGCCTCATAGAACTTAAAATAGGACGGTTTTACGTCTGATTCCTGTGGATGAACTCGGATTTTTGTATCGGGTTGGAGCGAGCAAAAGGATATAAACAATAATAAAATTAAAATTGGAAATAAATTTTTCTTGAACATATACATTCAGGAAAATTATGCTAAGAAAATCATCAAGGAGAATAATTAGAATGAATAAGAAAATCACACAATCTCGATTTTTTTGGAGTATTTTATTTATAGCGCTTTTTCAGTACTGCGCAACCGGTAGTTCAAAAGGGAAAAAAGATGCAGACGTAGTTGGAAGAGATGGAAATACAATCACTGTATTTGGAGAAGCGTCAATTTACCAAGGGGATAAGCAGTTAGCAGAGCAAAAAGCAATCAAGGATGCAAAAACTGTTGCAGTTCGTAAGCTACTTGGTGAGCAGATTTCATCAAAAAGTGGGGTTTCTGACGGAGAAAGTCTCGGGTCCAGTCTATTGGCAAAATCAGATGGATTCGTAAAAAATTATGAAATCATAGATAGGAATTTCTATAAATTAGATACTCAAGATATGATTAAACTCACGGTAAAATGTGTGGTTGAAGAATCCAAGTTGAATACTGCTGTAGATGCACTCATGGCTGATATTGGTAATCCGAGAACAATGGTTCTTGTGAAAGCAGATTTGGGTGGAACAATTGTAAACGCTGGAGCAAACGGGAACATGGCTGAGGCTATGATTATCGAAGCACTGAAAAAAAATGGTTCTAGAGTAATTGATGCCAGTGTTGCAAGAAAGCAACTTGCTAAAAATCCAAAAGCACAAGCAGGTGCAGACCCGGACTCGATTCAAGAAGGATCTCCGATCATTTCAATTGCTCAAGAAGCAGGTGCCGAAGTTTTGATCATCGGTGAAGTAAAGACTACAGATCAACCTCCAATTACACAGATGAACGGAAAAGCCTTGGACAAACCGATTTATAATTCTTCAGCAGATGGAACTTACAAAATTGTTCTTCTTTGGGGAGATGGCAAAATTGTAGGAACAGGTGCTGAAAACGAAAGAGGGCCGGATATTACGCCTAAGGTAGCAAGAGACAATGCAGTAAAAAAATGGGGTGAAAAAGTAGCCAAGAAAGTAAACAAACAATTGAAAGATGAGTGGTTTCAATTAGCCGAAGGAAATCATATTATTTTGAAATTCACAGGTTTGAACGCAGAAGAAGCTACAAAATTTTCTGATGATCTAAAAGAGTTTACGGCAGTAAAAGACGTAAATCAAAAATCAACTGCCGAAAGCGGTTCAGAATGGGAATTAACCTACCCGGGTAAAGAATCTGCATTCACAGATGAATTGACATACAAAAAAGATAGAGGATTCAATTATCTAAGTAAGAAAGTTCTTACAATCAAAGGCTCCAAGAGAGGAGTTGTGGAAATAGAGTTTACCCCAATAAAGTAAATTTCTAATTACATCGAGTTCGGTAAACCCCGTTTTGTAACTACAGACGGGGTTTTATTTTTTTTTAAAATACTATGAAAGCTAAACTACAAATTTCAGAAGAAAGAAGAAATGAGTTGATTTCTCACAGAAGAGAAATTCACAAACACCCTGAACTTAAATTTGAAGAGATGAAAACTGCAAATTTTATCAAGGATCATTTAAATAAATTAGGCTTTGGATTTCAGGATAATATTGCTAAAACAGGAGTCGTGGCTCTTATTGATTCTAAAATTCCGGGTCCAACAGTTATTGTTCGAGGAGATATGGATGCGCTTCCTATTACGGAAGAAAATTCAGTAGAATATAAATCTAAATACGAAGGTTTGATGCACGCCTGTGGGCATGACGCACATATTGCAATTCTACTTGGGTTTGCCTCTGAATTAAAGGAAAATATTTCCAACATTCTCCCCTTGGGGAAAGTACTCTTGGTGTTTCAACCTGCGGAAGAAGGTGGGGCAGGTGCAGACTTGATGGTAGAAGAGGGGATTTTAGAAAAATACAAAGTGGACGGAGCCTTTGCTCTGCACGTTTGGAATCATATAGAGGTTGGAAAAGTGGGAGTAGTGAAAGGGGCAATGATGGCTTCTGTAGATGAGTTCAAAATTCTGATTCGGGGCGTTAGTGGACACGGTGCAATGCCACAACATGCGATTGATCCTATTCTTGTTGGCTCTCATATAGTTACAGCGATCCAATCTATTGTGTCCAGAAATGTAGATCCTTTAGACTCTTGTGTTGTGACTATCGGTAGTTTTCACGGGGGCAATGCGTTTAACGTAATTCCAGAAACAGTGGAGCTGACAGGTACTGTGAGAACCTACTCTAAAAGTTTGCACGATCAATTTCCGGGTAAGTTAGAAATTTTAGTAAAAGGAATTGCTCAATCTTTTGGCGCAACTGTTGAAATTGAATATAGGAAAATTGATAAGCCTACAGTCAATCATCCTAAAATGGCTGAGATTGTGAAAATTGCGGCTAAAAATATTTTAGGTGAAGATTCAGTTACTGAAGAAAATGTTCGGACTATGGGTGGGGAGGATTTCTCTGCATTTTTAGACAAAGTACCGGGTTGTTATTTTTTTATAGGTTCAAGAAATTCTGAAAAAGGTTTTACGTATCCACACCACAGTTCAAAATTTGACTTTGATGAAGATGCCTTGAGTATCGGTCTTTGTGTAATGAAGGAAACAGTAAAAACTTATATGTTGCAAGAAAAATCACACTTCACGTAAGTCTTCAATTTCTTCGATTTCTTTTGGAATTTCTTTTGTTAGATTGATTGGATTTTTTCCGTTTACTAGTATATCGTCTTCGATTCTTATACCAATTCCTCTGAAATGTTTTGGGATAGAGTTGTCACTCGCATCGAAATATAGCCCGGGCTCGATTGTAGTAACTTGTCCGTCTTCCAACCTTCTGGATTTCCCGTCTATGTAGTATTTTCCTACATCGTGTACATCAAGACCCAACCAATGACCGGTTTTATGCATAAAGAATTTTTTGTAGCTCTCTGTTTCAATAATTTGAGAAATACTTCCTTTCAGTAAATTCAAATCTTTTAGCCCTTCACACAAAGCATAAACAGTTTTTTCGTGTATTTCAGAAAATCGTCTGTTTTTTGTAACCAAAGAGATTGCCTCTTTTTGTGCGATTAATACCAATGAGTAGATTTCTTTTTGTGGAGTCGTAAATTTTTTCCCGGCTGGAAATACTCTTGTTACATCCGCAGTGTAGTAATTTTTTTCTGCTCCACTATCTACTAAAATCAGGTCATTTTTTTGAATCACCGAGTTATTTTTTGTGTAGTGAAGTATAGTCGCATTTTTTCCTGATGCAACTATATGCCCATAACCTCCACCCCAAGCACCTTGGCGAATATATTCACTTTCGAGTATCGCTTCTAATTCAAATTCAATCATCCCGTATTTGGCTTTTTTCATCAGTTCAAGGTGACCAAGTTTTGTAATCCGAATCGACTCTCTGATACAATCAATTTCTTCTTTGGATTTGATGAGCCTCATCTCATGAAGAAACGATGGGAACTCTATTTTTTCCGGTCCATAATTCCCGTCTCTTAGTTTTTTGTTAAGTGTATCGCATAACGTAAGTATTTCATTGTCTCTTTCTTTATCTTTCCCAAAAAAATAAAAAATTTTTTCTTCGTTCGTGAACAGTCTTTCTTTTTGACTGCCCCAGTCTTGTAAGTCAAAACTTTCTGTAAGCTGTAGGAATTGTTTTATTTTTTCTTTACCAAGACGAATCCCAGTCCAGATTTCTTTTTCTTTATTTTTGGGAAGTGCGAAAATTGCAGAGTAATTATTTTTTAAAATGAGAATTGCATCTGGTTCTTCGATTCCGGTAAGATAGTAAAAGTCTGAATCTTGTCTGAACTTGTATTCTACATCTTTGTTTCTTATTTTATTTTGTGCCGCAAAAAGAATGAGAACTTCTCCTTTTTTTAAAAGACTCATTGCTTTTTGTATTCTATCCTTGTGAAATTTTTCTTTCATAAAATTATTCTTTTAATATAGAACGTAAATTTTTATATATTTGTTTTGGGTTTTGATCCATCATGCAACGAAAGTGTTTTTTGGGGCAGGTGTTTCCTCCATGGATTCCGCACGGGCGACAGTCTAAGCCTTGTATTTCAGAAATATACATAGCATCGGATAAGGGAGTGTAGCCGAAGTCAGGAATAGTTGCACCGAAAATAGCAATAGTAGGGATATTGAAAGCTGAGGCAAAATGTATTGGAGAAGAATCGTTGGAAACTACCGCCGAGGATTCGCTGATTATATACGCAAGCTCTGTAAGGTTTGTTTTCCCTGATAAGTTTATTACGTTTTTGTTGAAATTTTTTTGAATTGATTCAGAAAGATTAATATCTGATTTCGATCCGATTAGTACAATTTGATATTTGAAATTTTGTAAGATAAGCTGAATTAGCTCAATGAATTTTTCTTTTGGCATTTTTTTAGTCTCCCATACCGATGAAGGAGCAATAACAATATATTTTTTTTGTTTTAGATTTTCTTTTTTCATTATGTTTTTTATATTTATAGTTTTTGAATCTTCCAAATAAATTTCGGGTCTTCTTCTTTTTGGGTATTGACCTATACTTGGGTAAATTAAAGAAAATAGTTTATCTACTTCGTGAACTCCAAGAATGGGTCTGTGGATTTTTTTTGTAAGTAGATTGGAAAAACCTGCCTCTTTGTAACCGATTCTTTCTTTTGCCCTTGATAAAAAAGAAAGTATGGAAGACCTGTGGGAGAAGTGGGGAGATAAACAAAGGTCAAATTTTCTTTTTCGTAGCTGTGATGCGAACCAGAAAAAATAGAGTAAGTTTTTTTTTGCTTTTTTCTTATCAAATTCTAAAACCTCTTTTAAAAATGGATTTCCGCTTAGGATTTCTTCTGTTCCTTTATTCACTACGATTGTGATAGAAGGTCTGTCGTATAACGCATATACTTCTCTTATAAAAGGAGTAGTAAGGATTAGGTCTCCGAGAAACGCAGTCTGTATGATTAAAATATTTTTCATGCTTTTTTAATGAGGGTCGCAAAGTTATTCGTAGCCAGCCCACCTATAGAATGGGTTAACCCTATCTCTGCATTGGGTGCATTTTTCATAAACTCAATAATCTCTGCAATTTGGGCAAGCCCTGAAGCTCCCACTGGATGACCTCTGGTCTTTAGACCACCGGATGGATTGATTGGGATTTTTCCGTTTGGGTGAGTTACCCCACCTATTACATTTTTTAGTGCCTCTCCTTTTGGAAAAATTCCTGCATCCTCTGCCCCTATTAGCTCAAATGTAGTAAATGCGTCGTGCAATTCGGCTACATCCACCTCAGATGGAGAAATATTCCCTTCATTATAAGCCTTTCGGAAGGCATCCTTGGACGCAGTAAAGCTATATCCAAAATCCACAGATTGAAAACTTCCTGTTCCATGCCCTGTTCCGATGATGGAAAATTCTGATTTTACTTCGCTTGATACTACAATAGAGCAAGAGCCATCTGAGAGCGGGCTAATATCATATAAACAAAGTGGAGAAGAAAAAACAGGAGATTGAATGTATTCATCAAAGCTCAAATTTTTTTTTATGTGAGAAATTGGATTTTTTAACCCATTGTCGTGCAGCTTCTTTGAAATAGGAAATAAATCATTTTTAGAATACCCAAAGTCATTTAAGTAACGATTGGTAATTAGTGCTGCTCCTTGTGCCATGGACATGGATAGAGAAATTTGTTTTTGTGATAAGACTGAGCCGAGTAAAATATTATTTTCTTCTCGGTTTAGCCTCGACATAACTTCTGTTCCTATGACTAACCCTGTTTTGAATTTCCCTGAATCCAAAAGAATTTTTGCAAGGTGAATGGCAGATGCACCACTAGACGACGCAGTTTCTGATCTGATACAAAAAATAGACTCAAGACCAAGTGCATCGCCTATCTTGGCAGGTAAGTTAAACTCTTGGGTATATCTCTCCGGAGCAAATGCAGAAAAAATCAAAAATTCGATTCTCTCTTTATCAAAATTCTGAATTGATTTTTTAGCTACATCTACAGATAACTCGAGATAGCTTTTATTTGTTTTTCCGAATTGGCTTAATACAGGGGAGTGAAGATAAACATGGCTCATATTTTTCTAAGATAGCTTTACGGGTTTCGCATCACCCCACAGTCTTTCGAGATCATAAAAATTCCTCTTTTCTTTAGTCATTATGTGTACTAAGATTTCTCCGAAATCGAGGAGTATCCAGCCAGAGTCTAAACTACCCTGACCATTGGATTGATTTCCCTTGCCGAGCTTTAAGTGTTTGAGGCTTTTTTCTAATTCACGAGCGGTTGCCTGCGCTTGAATGCTTGTCATCACTGTACATATCACAAAATAGGATAAGTAGGAATTTACATTCTCAAGATTTAAGATAGAAATTTCTTCGCATTTTTTTGAAGCAAGAATTGTTTGAATCTGTAATAGAATTTTCTTGGTATCGCTATATTTTTCTTTTTTTTGAGGAATATTTTTACCTTCAAGGTTTGATTTCAAAATCTTCTCCTACGATTACAGTTGTATCTAAACCGAGTTCTTTGCGAATCAGGTGAACTACTTTTTTGGAATTTAAAGTTTCTGCAATTTTATATGAATACTCAGTATTCCCCGACCTGTCAATTACGATAGTTTTTTTTTGATTGGTTATCCAAGCATTTTCCACAGACAGTACTTTCAATCTTTTATCGTTTAGTATGGATTTTACTCTTCTTGCAAGCCCGGGCACATCTGTAGCATTCAATACTTCAGTTCTTGCCTTTTCTCCATCTAAAAAGTAATCACTTCGCATATTTTTTTCAAAATTAGTAAAAGAGATTTTTGCAGTGTCCTCTTTTACAAATAGAAACGGTTCTTTTGTTTTTTTATCGGTCATAAGTTCTCCTGGAAGTTCAGAAGTTGAAAAAATAATATGGCTTGAAACAAAAAAATCATACAAAGAAAATAGTTCTAACGGGCTTAAATCTGTTTTTACTCGTAAAAAAAAAGATTTAATCCATTCTTTGGGCAAATCTTTAGATTTACTCAACCTATCATAGACTGTAAGCATCATGCTCAATTGCTTGTTCATTCTATCTACATAGTGGAGAGGAGATTGATCTTTTAATTTTAGGTATTCAGACACTGCTTCTCCGCTAAGATTCTCCTCACCTTTTTCCCAAAGAAATAGAGTAGATGGAATGGGTTTATCATCAAAATAAAAAGAAATCCCACCCATTATATCAACGAAGTCTTCTAAGTCTTTTTCTTTTACCTGCAAAAAGTAGTGAACAGGGAGATTGGAGAAGTGCGTAAACTCTTTGGAGAGAGAATGGATTTTCGAGCTTCCTCTGGATTCTACAATATCGTTTTTGTCGTCAAAAGAAGATAGCGGGTTTATAAAGTAAAGCCCACATTTTTTTTCTTTTGGTAAAAGGATCGCAAAAACGGAAAGAGAAATTTTATCATCTGAACCAACAGAAGACAGAAAAATTGTAATGGGTTTATTTTGAGATAGCCTTTTGTCTAATTTCGTCTTAGTTGCTTGCTTATAGACGAATAGACCTATAGAAAAAATTAATACGAAACCGGAGAGAACGAGTACAAAAATTTTCTGTTTTTTCTTTAGGTCTTTCAAATGGTGATTACACTTATCTATTTAATTTGAAAACCAAAATATCAAAGGTTTACTTTTTTTAAAGCTAAAATTGAGTATTTGTACACTGCAATCGTATTTTCATGGATGTCATACTTTTTTTGAAGAAGTTTCTCTATAGTCCTACTCGATTTTAAATAAGTCCCGTATTCTAAAATTTTTTTTGTTTTTTCTAACCAAAATTTATACTCTTTATGATTTTGAGCGTATTCTGAGCCTAAAAAATCGGAGCAATAAATAATCTTTTGTAAAAGACTCATCGACTTTTCGCCAAGCGTATGTGAGTCTATTGCAGAAAAAATTTCTTCATTGGTAAATCTATAAACCTCCTGAATATAAAATCTTGCGGAATAAGAATGGTAAGAAGACTCTGGAATTTCAAAATATTTCTTGAATTTATTTTTTTTGAACAAAGAAATATGAAATTCATTTCCTTTTTGTTTTGTAATATCGTGCAAAAGACCGGCAAGATAGGCTTTTTCAGGATCAGAATATCGAAACTGTTTAGAAAGTAGTTCTGCTATTTCAGCTACTTTTAGAGAATGTTTGTAACGAGACAGGGATAATTCATTTTTAATGATTTTAGAAAATTTTTTAATTTCTGAATCTTTTTTCATTTAGAAAGTGCCTTAATAAATCTTTTTAGCAATTGGCTCAAGATGAAGAATCGTACATTGAATAGAACAATTCTAATCTCAAGATTATAAACTATTTTAAAATTCCGATTTGTGAAGCACAATTCTATTTTTTTTTATTCAAAAAATAGAAGAGATAAAAATTTCGCTTGTTTACTTGAATTGATTAATGGTAAAACTTTTTTATAAAATATTATTTATTGTGTATCTATATTTTTATTCGTTGACATAGTAGGGTGGATTTTACAATTTCTATTAATTACAATTTAGAATTTCTACTTCAGGAACATGTAGCTTGGTAGAAAGACAATTGAGGAGTATTACGAATTCTTGAAAGATGTAGTTATTGATTCAAATAAGGCTAATGAATATAGGGAGTTAAAAGGTGGGACAAACGAGCTACTCATCCGACTCTTAGAGAAATATATTAGTACAGCAGAAGATTATATTTCAAAGGCAAAGATTTCTTTTTCAGAAAAGGATCACAAAACTTTATACCATATTATTCATAATTTAAAAGGCTCTTCTCTCACAATGGGGTTGTTGCAGATGTCTGAAATTTTAGTCGAATTGGAAACTCAGATAAAACAAAATAATTTTGAGAATTTTGAGTCTATGCTTCAAGAACTACAGGAAAAACTCATTTTTGTAAGAGAGTATTTTGCAACCCTAAGTTAGAAAAAATGAATAATATTAAGAGAGCGAAATGTCAGATAGTAGAATTTTAATTGTAGAAGACGATCCTACAATTGCTTTAGCTTTGAAAGAAATTTTAACAAGTTCAGGGTACGACGTAACCCACCGGGAAAATGGACTTTTAGCACTGCAAACTTTTAAAGAAGAGCCATTCCAAGTTGTGGTTACTGATTTAGAAATGCCTGTTATGGACGGACGGACATTAATTGAAAATATCCTTACTATTCGAGAGGATACGGTCATCATCGTTCAAAGTGCTCACGAAGAAATTCCTACAATTATTGATGTGATGAAAAAAGGAGTTTACGATTATTTTATAAAACCTCTAAACGTTCAAGACTTTATTTTGAAAGTAAAAAGGGCAACTGAGGCGGCAGAATTAAGAGTTTTAAAACAGATTCGAGAAAAAGAAAAAATCCTAAGATTAGAAAACCAGATGAGCTGGTATAAGTATAAAGAAAAAGCGTCAGGGGGTGTCGACTCAAAAGATAAGCTAAAATTTCATAGATCGCTTTTTGACAGCTTGAAAACAAATTTTTCTCAAGGCGCAGGTTTTGGAATGATGGTATCTCTCGCAGAGATGATTTCTATTTCTCCCAAAAATGAAAAAAATGAATATTTGATTAGTGGGGAAATTATTGAATTATTTTTAAACAATATTAAAGTAACAGAGAGAGCACTATCCATTTTTTCAGAAATAGATTATATTATTTCAAATTCTATTCCAATGGAAACTGTTACTGTAAAAGAATTCTATGAATTTGTATCTCAGATAAAATCGGATGTGTCAAAATACGCAGAATTGAAACAACAAAAACTAATTTTAAGCGATTTGAAACTGAATTTTGAAAAACAAATCTTAGAGATCAATCGTGAGTTTTTGCAAAAAGCTATTGTAGAATTATATAAAAATGCAATGAAATTTTCTACAAAAAATTCCAATATTATTTCTATTTTAGAAGTTCGAGACAGTCGTGTAAATTTTTCAATTATTAATCAGTCAAATACCCATAAACGAGGGATCATAGTCAATCCTCAAGAATATCAGAATATTATTTTTGAGCCATTTTTTAGGTTGTGGGATCATATTTTTGAAGGATACGATACTTTGGACTATGGCTTGGGACTTACATTTGTAGAAAAAATTGCAGAGAAGCATAACGGCAACGTAAATGTTACAAATTTAATTGATCATAGTGAAAATGAGCCTGAAATCAAAGTGGAATTTTCTATTTCTATTCCATTGAAGCAAGCCTGACCATGGAATAGATCCATATCATTAATTTTTTTGGTATAGATTTTGATGTAAAATATAGCGATAAAGAGAACTTCCAAGGATAGATTTCACTTTTTTTGTAGTCAAAGTAGAATTTTCGTTTCTATTGTAGAGTAGATTTTTAATTTCTGTAGAGCTGGATTGTATCCTACTGTTGTTTATGAAAATAATATTTGTTTTTTTATTCTGAAAATCTTTTTTTATAGATGTTAATTTTTTTAAATGAATTCCCGGTTTTCTTCTAAAAACTACAAGTGTAGATAGACTTAAGATACCCTCATGATTTTTCCATTTATGGAAATTTTCTAAATTGTCTTCACCGATGAGAAGTAGGATTTTATCCATAGGGTATGTTTTTTTTAAATAGGCAAGGGTATCTATCGTATAACTTTTTCTTTTTCTCTTTAATTCATACAAACAAATTTCATTTCTGGGTTCTGGAATTGCTTCAAGAAAAATCTTTAGCATTTCTGATATTTCTGCCCCTGTCGTATTTTTGGAGTTTTTGAAAGGAGAAATATAGTTTGGTACAATTAGAAGTTTTTTCGCATTAGGAAAATTTTTCCAAAATTCCAGAATAATTTTTTTATGTCCTTTGTGTGGAGGATCAAAACTTCCGCCAAACATCCCAATCATTTTATCTTCTGACCTGACCCTCTCCAAATAAATACGTAGTTGTGGTTGTCAGGTGTGGGAGTCCCATTGGACCTCGTACATGCAATTTCCCTGTAGAAATTCCTACCTCGGCTCCAAGCCCCAACTCTCCACCATCATGGAATCTAGTGGATGTATTTACGAAAACTGCCGCCGAATCAACCAATTGTAAAAATTTTTGGATGTTTGAATAGTCTTCGGATACGATTGCCTCAGTGTGCCCGGATGAATAGGCTTCAATAAATTCAATCGCTTCATCCATAGTGTTCACAAGTTTTACGGACAATCTCATGTCCAAGAATTCTGTCTTAAATTCTTCCTCTGTTGCAATTTTGGAATTTGGAAAGAGGGATGTTAGTTCCTTGTCCAAGTAAAGCTCCACTCCAGATTCATTTAATTTTTCTAAAACTTCTTTTATTTCAGGGTAACTCTTGTGAAAGATTAAATTTTCCAAAGCATTGCACACACCAGGTCTTTGCGTTTTCGAATTCAAAACAATAGGAAGTAATTTTTTTGGGTCTGCGGATTTATCTACATAAAGATTGCAGACTCCTTTGTCGTGCATAACAATCGGGATTTGTGAATTTTCGCTTACAAAACGAATCAGTCCTTCCCCACCCCTTGGAACTACAATGTCGATTTTATTTTTCAATTTAAGTAAAGGAATTAAAATTTCTCGATCTGTGTTATCAATAAAAACTACCGAATTTTTAGGCGCATTATTTCTTTCTAATACATTGGAAAAAATATTTACAAGAACTGAATTTGTATGAACTGCCTCGCTCCCACCTCGCAATATACATACATTCCCTGATTTGAAAGACAGAGCCCCCACATCTATAGTTACGTTTGGTCTTGACTCATAAATTACTAGAATTACGCCAAGGGGAACTCGTTTTGTGATTAGCTTCAATCCATTTGGAAGTGTTGCTCCCCGTACGACTTCTCCTATTGGATCGGGTAATGATACAATTTCTTTTACTGAATTGGAAAGCGCAAGGATTCTTTTTTCGTCAAGAATCAGTCTGTCAATTAAAGCAAGGGATAGGTTTTTCTTTTTTCCTTCTTCTATATCTATTTTGTTGGAAGCGATAATTCTTTCTTTTTCTATTATCAATTCTTCAGACAATTCAAAAAGAATTTTATTTTTTATTTCTGTAGAAAGTTTTCGTACAGATTTTTTTTCTTTGAAAGCTAAATTAGAAATATTTTCGGTGTATTTTGTTATTTTATCCATTGAGGACTCCATGAAAATTTGATTTTAAAATTTCTGAAAAGTTGATTTCGTTAAATTCTTTTTTTAGATGAGAAGAGGAAATAAATGTACCGGATTCATTTTTATCTACAAAATGAAAAAGTGAGTTTTTCATTTTTCCATTAATTATCGCTGTAGGAATTCCATACTCACTTAAAAAAGCAGCGGCTCTGAGTTTCGTATTCATTCCACCACTCCCCGGCCCTTCCGGCCCTTTAGCAAACCGCAAGTCTTCTTGACTTACATTTTTTAATAAACCCACGGTTTCATTGTTTTTGATAAACCCATCCACCCCGGTTAATACTACAAGTAAGTCAGCTCCGATGAGTGCAGAAACAATAGCGCTTAAAAAATCGTTATCACCTAATTTTAATTCTTCTGTAGCAATAGAATCATTTTCGTTTACAATCGGAAGAACATTCCATTTTAGAAGTTGCTCAAATGTACTTTTTAGATTTTTCAGTCCTTCTTTTTTTTGAATATCTCCTATACCGAAAAGAATTTGAGCAATAGTAATGTTTGCTTTGGAAAAAAAACTTTCATAAAGATTCATAAGCCTGTTTTGACCCATTGCTGCGAGTGCTTGTTTCTCCTGAAGAGATTCGTATTTTTCTTTGGAAATGTCATGCATTTCAGAAATTTTATTTCTTCCTTGAGCGATAGCTCCACTGGAAACAAGTATGATTTTTTTCCCGTTGTCTCTTAACGTCCTGACATCACTGATAAGAGAAAATAAAAAATCATGAATTTCGTTTGTGTTTCCAGATACCCTCGCTGAACCGATTTTCACAACGATGGTTTTCGCTTCCTTAATAAAACTATTAAAATCTTTTCTATCCAAGTTCTTCCTTCTTTGGTTTGTTATTCTTCTTTTTTTAAAGTATCATTTCTTAAAATAATTTCAGTAGAGTGACTCTCTTTGGAAATAGAGAATATTCCTGTGCCTTTTTCTCTATGAAAAAATTTTTTAATTCCCCTTTGTTGGGACGTTAGTGAATCGATACATTCTTTAGGCAGTTCGTGGAAATTTTTTATGGAAACCGAAAATGAAAAAAACTCTGTTTCGTTTGGACGTATTTTTTTTATATCGAATTTTGGTTTTATGGATAAACAAGTGATCCCCTTAGAAGATTTAATTCTATAATCAAAAATATAATCTTTTGGTGGGAAGTTTTCAATTTGATTGCCTGTGTTTTTTACAAACAAAAAGTAGTTGGCAGATTCTTTTTCGGTTTCCTTTGATTTTTCTAAATAGATTTGAAAATCTCCTTCTTTGATTTTTTCTGTTTTTTGTCCTAAATAGTCTAAGGATGGGTTTATGTTTTTTGCCACAAAATAAAAAACAATCATCAATACAAAAATATCTATATATAGAATGATCTGAACCCATCTTCTTTTTTTAACAGGTTGATTGACTTTCTTCAGAAAATCTTTAAGCTCTTCAGGACTTCTTGAATGATAACCCTTAGCCATAAAAAAATCTCTTTTCAATATATTTTCTGATTTGTGACGCAGTTGGAAATTCTTTTTTTATTGGAGCTGAATTTTGCAAAATAGATAGTGCAATTTGAACTGAGTCTGTCAAGTTATATCCTCTCGCTAAAACCCCCAATAAAAACCCTGCCAATAAATCCCCACTTCCCATGACACTGAGTTTTGGATTCGGATATTTCCAAAAATACAAATTTCCTAAAAAATCAGAGAAGATGGAGAGACTGTCTTTCAATAGAATATTCACTCTGTGTGTTTTAGAATATATCTTCAAATCTTCGTAAGCCTCAAAAAAATTCGTATAGGTATTTCCTGTCAATCTGGAAAATTCTCCGGTGTGCGGGGTTAGTATTATATTCTGAAACAATTTTTTTCCTTTTATTAAGTCAAGAGCACCCGCATCGAAAATATAAAATTTTTCCTTTTGGATAATGCTCTCTATATCAACAGGGAAATCATTTTTATTCAACCCCGGGCCAATGAGTACTACTTTCGACTTTTGAAAAAAAACGTCTTCCTGAAAATCTTTCAGACTTTTTGCCATCATAGATTCATCTTTGGATATGATTTCTGAGATTGTAAGTTCTGAATTTGAATACACTTTTGAAATTCCTCCACCAACTGTGTGAAACGCGCGTTGCGATAGAATTACAGAGCCGCTCATTCCTTCCGACCCGCCGATGATAGATGCAGAACCATTGGAATATTTATTGGAAGTGTTTTTCCTTTTTAGATATTTTCTTATCTTTTTAAAAGGAATTTTCTTGAATTCAGTTGTTGACTCGTCGGTGTTCTTGAAAATTTGTTTTGGAAATCCAATCTCGTGAAATGTTTTTTGTAGCCTCCCATCAAAAAATAAGGAATCAATTTTTCTAGTTCCGATTTCACAAAGTATATCTGAAAAAACATATACACCCTTCCTGCTTGTAGGCGAGTAACCGGAAATAGTATCTATAGAGATGATTGGTATTTTTGCAGATTTCTTTTTTATCGAATTTACTTTTTTGATAATATTTTCATATTCCTTAGACAAGGGAGGGGAAAACCCAATGCCAAGGAGGCAATCTACAAAAACAATATTTTGATTTTCGGAAAAATCTGTAGTTTCAAATTCCGACAATGGGCTTAAATTTACCTCTGACCGAATTAGAAGATTTTTATAAAAGTTTGTTTCACTTGAATGGTCTCCATGTTTTAAGAACACTCGAACTTCTTCTCCACAAGAATTTAAAAAATAGGCAAGGCTTAACCCATCTCCTCCATTGTTTCCTCTGCCGCACAGTAGGACTGTAGTTTTATTTTGAAATAGCTTGAAATATTTTTGAAAAACAGAAATCGCAGCAAATCCCATAAGAGAAGTACCGGAGATTCCAAATTCAGTAATTGTAAAATCATCTATATTTTTGGATTCTTCGTTTGAAAAAATCGGTCGCCTGTATTTTTTGAAATTTATTTCCACTGGTAGATTTCCAAGAATCCATTTCTAATTCGGATCGAATAGATGTTGTCGTCTTGATCTGTGTAGGTTTCTCTCCATTGACCTCTGGGAGGAGTATATGAAAGACGTATATTATTTACGTGATTTCCTTCCTTGTTGTGTACTTGCAATTTAACAGAGTTTCCGTTATCCTCGGTTTCCCAAATATAAAATTCTCCATTCTTTTTTAGAGCAAACAACATTTCTGAGGGGTCTTGTATTTCTGTTAAAAGGGTTTCTGGTTTTTCATTTTTATAATAGTATTTATAGATTCTTCTAAATTGAAATCTATAATCATTTTTATTAAAATAGGAGGCACTCACTAAAGCGTATTTATCTTCACCGTGTGGAATCATATTTTCTATTTTTATCTTATATTTTTTTGAATCTTCACCAGAAAATATACTCAGTCCTCCTTCTTTTAAAGTAGAATTCAATTCTCCGTTTACGTAGTGGCTTAATCGCATTTCTTCAGCTACTTTATGATAGGCATATAAATTCCCGTCGTCAAAGGCATAAATTTTTTCTATATAACGAAAAGGCTCTGAATTCAATCCTGAAACTCCAATCATGTATTCAGTTGCACCCTTGTTGTTTAATTTAAAAATATACGAAGGGATGTTGCCGTCTTCTGTAACTTCAAAATTTCCGCTGTACTTTGTGTAAGGAGTTTCTTTTATAGTTTTTTTTGGGAGTTGGTCTTTTGCACTGATTCTATTTTGAACATAGATTTCGTCTTTTTCTGCCGGTAATATAAATCCCAGTCCTCCAAATTTGTTTGGAAGGATTTTTGTTTTGATTTGTGTTTTTACTGGTTGGTTTCCGATTGCATAGTCTAACTGACCTCCAAAATCAAATACTTTGATCATTGAGTTTTTAAAATCTGTAACAAATATTCTTCTAGAAAACACTGGAATTGTAACCGGAATATTCGTAATTACATTATTCACCATACTTCCTTCTATAAATTGAAGACCCTCTCCAATTTTTATTTTTGAAATAAGATCCGGTTTATAGTTTTCTACTTTAAAACGAATACAATTTCCAAGAAATAGAGAATACAATACAACTATGGTTAATTTTTGAAAAACTTTCATAATTAGAGTCTTAAGATTTTTTTGCTTTACATGGCAACTAAGTTTTATGGTATGTTATTTTTATGCTTGTTTGCCCTAAAATTTAGGGCTATTTCAAGAAATTGTCGTGAGATTGGCGGAGGTTAATTGCTTTTTTGCTATCTTCTTTAGAGTTAAAGATAAAGGAAATTGTTCAAAACTGCATTGTGTATCCTCTTGAGGTATTTGAATTAAAAGTTCAAACTGGAAGAAACCACTCACTCATTGAAATTGTCCTCGATAATTTGCAGCATCCTACAGGATCTGTAACAATCAGTGAATGCGAAAAAATATCGCGTTTTGTTTCAAAAGAGCTGGAACAACTTGGAGAAGAGTTTGATTTTACTCTACAAGTCGGCTCTGCCGGGGCAGAAAGGGCGATTCGTTTGCCTCTTGAATTGAAAAGATTTATAGGGCAAAAGGCAAGGATATTTTATTATACCGAAGATAATAAAATAATCGAAGGTATTTTTATTATCCAAGAAATAGAAGGTGAGTTTGTGATTTTAAAAGAAGTGAAAAAGAATAATAAAAAGACAAAGGAAGTCAATTTACTAAAAATTGAGATTTCAAAAATACAAAAAGGGAATTTAGCTCTGAATATATAGTTATGGCAGCCAGAAATACAAAAGTAGAAGGGAATTTATTCGAGGCAATTCAACAGTTTTCGGCAGATAAGGGATTGACCAGAGAATCAGTGATGAACGTAATAAAGGATTCACTTGTTGCAGCTTACAGGAAGAAGTTGAATCTTTTGGAGCCGACTGATGAAGATACGGATATTTCGGTTGAGTTTCTTTCTGATTCAAACGAAGTAGTTATTTTGATAAACAAAACTGTTACAGAGAATCCATCCGGTCCGTTGGAAATATCAATAGAAGACGCTAAGAAGATTGATGATTCGGTTGAATATGGAAGTAAAGTTTTACAAAAAGAGAAACCTATAGATTTTTCCAGAATTATTTCTAGTCACGCAAGACAGATGGTTTTTCAAAAACTAAAAGAAATGGAAAGGGAAATTCTTTACAATGAATACAAAGCTAAAGAAGGAGAATTGACCCACGGTTATTTCCAAAGATGGAAAAATAAAGACGTGATGAGTATCGACCTCGGTAAGATAGAAGGGATTATGCCTAAAAAAGAGCAAAACCCCGGAGAAAAATATCATACCGGAGATAGAATGAAAGCGATTATATCTAAGGTAGAGTTGAAAAGAGAAAAGTCAAAAGAACCTGGCCCTTTTATTACTCTATCCAGAGCCTCTGCTGATTTTGTTAAAAAATTGTTTGAGATGGAAATTCCTGAAATTTACGATGGGATTGTTACAATTGTAGATATTGCAAGAATTCCTTCCATTAGAACAAAAATAGTTGTTGCGGCTTCAAGAAATGATATTGATCCAGTTGGTGCTTGCGTAGGGATGAAAGGGGTTCGGATTCAATCTATCGTAAGAGAATTAGGAAACGAAAGAATTGACATTGTCCAGTATTCAGACGATCCAATCGAATTTATTACAAATGCAATTTCTCCTGCAAAACCTTTGGAAGTGAGGGTGGATAATGAAGGGAGTGAAGCACTTGTAATTGTTTCAGACGATTCACTTTCATTGGCAATCGGCACAAGCGGGTCCAATGTTAAGCTCGCATCTCAATTAACCCAATACAAGATCGATATAAAGTCAATTTCTCAGTTCAATGAAGATATGACATCTCCTGAAGCGAGAGAAAAATTAGATAAACTATTTAGTGCTGAAACTAAGGAAGAAAAAGGCACCCCACTTGAGGATATTCCCGGATTAACGTCCAGAGTGATTGGTCTTTTAACCCTTGGTGGAATCAAAGACGTAGAAACACTTATTGAAATGGATACGGAGTCTCTTGCAAAAATTCCAGGAGTTGGTCAAACTACAGCAGAGCATATATCAAGACTATTGTCTGAATCTGTTGAATGGGTTGAGTAATTTCAGAAAATTATAGGAAAATATGGAAAAAAACACAGATAAATCCTCTATAGGAAAAAATTTGCAAGGTGCAAATAATCCTTCTAAAAAGAAGCTTGTAATTAAGAAAAAGCCGCAATCTTCACCTGTTTCTTCAAGTCAAAACGCATCTAAAAAGAAAAATTTAGATGATTTAGTAAAAGAGGAAAATAAAAAGCAATCTTTGATTAGCCCAGAATCTAAAAATACAACTGTAGAAAGTCGTTCTCCTGAATATTCTAAACCAACAGATATAGAAAAATCAGATCAAGAGTCTCCAAAAAAAGAATCCAATATTCATTCTCATTCAAAATTGGCTTATCCTGTAAGACGAGAAGATAAAAATCCTATAATTTCTCGTCCTGTGAAACCTACTCAAGGTGGATTTCAAAAAGAGCACAGAGAGCCAAGGCAGTACGGCGGGTCGAGTCCACAAGGTGCTACAGGCAGCGGTAATTATAAATTTCGTAGTGGGGGGCAATCTCAAGGGAGTGGAAACTACCAGAGAAATACATCAGGAAATCGACCCAATGGTGGAGCGGGTGGTGGAAGACCCGGTGGTGGATACCAGCAAAGACAGGGGAGTGGTGGAAGTCATTCTTTTAGCAATAGAGGAAAAGGCAATTTTACTCCGGGTGGTGGAGGATACAAAGGGAAACAGGGAAGTGGTGGAGATGCCGGAAAAAGCGAGTTTAGTGGCACGGACACTAAAATAGAAATTGTTCCTGAAGGGCAATCGAATAGAAAACGTACAGTCTCTCATCAATCTGAAAAATCTAGAGAAAAGAACGACAAGGGTGTTAAAGAAAATGCTAAATTTTTCCAACAGATGCGTAAAAAGCAAAATCTTCCACCTGTTTCAGGTACAACTGTACCTAAAGAAATTTCCATTATGGAGAATATCCAAGTCGGAGAATTAGCTAAGAAGATGAATTTAAAACCGGGTGATGTTATAGCCAAGCTAATGAAACTCGGAATGATGGTTACAATCAATAATATTATTGATAGCGATACGGCGACTTTACTTGCTGATGAATACGATTGTAAGGTAAAAATTGTTTCTCTATACGAGGAAACAGTTGTGCCTGAAGACATAGACAACCCTGAAGATTACATTACCAGACCTCCAGTAGTCACGATCATGGGTCACGTAGATCACGGAAAGACAAAGCTATTAGACACAATTCGAAAAACTTCGGTTATTGATACTGAATCCGGTGGGATTACACAGCATATCGGTGCTTATCAAGTTACGATTCCGAGAGGAACTATTTCATTTCTTGATACTCCCGGTCACGAAGCTTTTACATCCATGAGAGCAAGAGGTGCGTCTATTACAGATATAGTCGTACTTGTTGTAGCTGCTGACGATGGAGTGAAGCCACAAACTATCGAAGCCATAAACCACGCAAAAGCTGCCAATGTACCGATTATAGTAGCAATTAATAAGATAGACCTTCCTGCAGCTAACCCTGAAAAAGTTATGCAAGAATTGGCAAATTTAGAACTTCAACCTGAAGAATGGGGAGGATCTACCATTACTTGCAAGGTGTCTGCCAGAGAAAATATTGGAATAGACAAGCTATTGGAGATGATACTGATTCAAGCTGAAGTAATGGAGTTAAAAGCAAATCCGAAAAGGCGTGGAAAGGGAACGGTCATCGAAGCAAAATTAGACCCGGGTAGGGGAGCTGTAGCTACTGTACTTATACAAAATGGAACTCTCAGGACAGGTTATCCGTTTGTAGCAGGTGTTTATTCCGGCAGGGTCAGAGCAATGTACGATGATCTTGGACATATAATCGAAGAAGCTCCCCCTTCCTATCCTGTGCTTGTTACCGGATTAGAAGGAGTTCCTGAAGCCGGAGACCCGTTTGATGTGCTTGGAGATGAAAAAGAAGCAAGAAATATTTCTCAACATAGACAAGAATACCAGAGGATCGGTCAAGCAGGAAATACGGTCAAAGTAACCCTCGACAATATGAATGAAATTATCCAGCAGGGTGGGCTAAAAGAGTTAAAAATTATTCTAAAAGCAGACGTTAGAGGAACAGCAGAAGCGATTAAAGAAGCATTAGAAAAATTAACCACAGCAGATATTAAACTGAATGTAATTCATGCCGGCACAGGTGCTATCATTGATACAGATGTAATGCTTGCATCGGCTTCAAACGCAATCATTGTAGGTTTTCATGTCAGAGCCAATCCAAGAACCTTGTCTCTTGCAGAAAAAGAGAAAGTCCAGATTAAATACTATAGTATAATTTATGATATAGTAAACGAAATCCGTGCAGCCATGGAAGGAATGTTGGAGCCGGAAAAGATTGAGACCGTTATCGGAAACTTAGAAATTCGAGATAATTTTAAAATATCTAAGATTGGAAATATTGCAGGATGCATGGTGAAATCCGGAAAAATTAACAAGTCTTCTTCTGTTAGGGTGATTCATGACGGAGTGATCGTATTTGACGGAAAATTAAAATCCTTGAAGAGGGTGAAAGACGATGTAAATGAAGTACTAACCGGATTTGAGTGTGGAATTCTTTTTGATGGCTACAATGACTTTGTAGTTGGAGATGAAATTGAAGTCTATGAAGTTACTACTATTGCCAGAAAATTGTAATCAATTCAATTGAATTCTCAAAGAAAACTCAAAATTGAATCTGAAATCGTCAAGACAATTTCTAAATTGATTGTCTCTGGGAAAGTAAAAGACCATAGAATTGGACTTGTCAGTGTTCACAGAGCTGACTTGAGTGAAGATATGTCTCACGTAAAAGTGTGGGTTACGTCGTATATTCCTGAAAATGAAATTGCGAATTTTATGAAAGGGTTGAAAAGTGCAAGTGGCTATATTCAATCTATAGTCGGAAAGGAACTCGGACTCAGAATAACTCCAAAAATTAGCTTTGTATGGGACGAAGCCTATATAAAAGGATTTCAGGTCAATCAACTGATTGATGAGCTAAGCCAAAAGACGGAATGAATTTTGAATCCGGTTTTTTATTGGTAAATAAACCAAAAAATATGACTTCTTCGAGTGTTGTCTTAGAAGTGAAGAAGTTAATCAAAAAAAAAATTGGTCATACAGGTACTTTGGATAAGTTTGCAGAGGGTTTATTGATTTTGCCTTTTGGAGATTGTACGCACTTTTCTTCGATCTTTTTAGAAATGGAAAAAAAATATTCTGCAGAGATCGAATTTGGGAAGGCTACAGATTCAGGAGATATTGACGGTAAAATTTTAGAAGAGTGGGACTTTGAAAAAATACACTCTTACTATCAATTCCATTTAGAAAATATTATTCGTGAAATAGACAAAATACAGGATATAAAAAAACAAACTCCACCAAAAATATCTGCGTTAAAAATAAACGGGGTAAGACAGGCAGAGTTATTTAGGAAGGGAGTTGAGTTTGAATCTATATCCAGAGAAATCTCAATAAGTAATTTTTTCTATTCCAATTTATCCGCAAAAGGGTTCTCCATGAGTTTAACCGTAAGCTCAGGAACGTACATTCGTAAATTAATTATGGATCTATTTGAAAATACCGGTTTACCTATGTTTATAAGTAAACTCATCCGAACAGGCATTGGAAATACAGATTTGAGCGAGTCTAATTTACTCGAATCAATCAAAGAAGGGAAATATTCTGTGAAAAAAATTGAAGAGATAATCGATATTGCCTCTGTCTTGATTGATAAAAAAGAAGAGACTTTAGTGTCCCACGGCGGTTATATTAATATTTTGGATCCAAATACTTCTAAATACGGATTTTTATTGAAAAATGAAAAACAAGAAATTGTTGCATGGTGCGATTTTTCGGGAAAGAAAAGCCATCTACCCTATAAATACAATAAAGTATTTGTGTGTGTATAATTCAATTGGAAGGCTTCATTATTCAATGTCCATGACGATTTTACCAACACCCGTAAATTGTAGTCCTTTATGTTATTTGTGTATAGACTTGAAGAGCGTTTTTTTATTACAGACTGTTCTATATTAAAATTAGATTTATTTTAGAAAAAAAGAACTTTTCCTATAAAGGGTAGTTTTAAAATATGGTTTAAAGGGAAATAATATAAGAATGATCACTAAAGAAAAGAAAGAAACACTAGTCAAAGAAAACAGAATTCACGATAAAGACACCGGCTCCCCTGAAGTGCAAATTGCTATCATTGATAGCAGAATTAAAGAATTGAATGAGCACTTTTCTAAAAATAAAAAGGATCACCTTTCCAAGAGAGGACTTTTAAAACTCGTTAGCCAGAGAAAAAAAATGCTCGAATATTTAAAAAATAAAAACTTAGAAAGATATAGAGAATTAGTCAAGAAATTAGGCATACGTAAGTAACGGTTGAACTGAAATGGCGCATACCCTTTCCCTGAATATTGGCAGGGACAATATAAGCATTGAGACCGGAAATTGGGCAAAACAAGCAAATGGTAGCGTTGTATATAGAACTGGAAATTTAGTTTTATTAGCTACAGTTTGTGCTACAACGGATGCAAAAGAAGGGCAAGACTTTTTTCCACTCACTTGTGAATACGTAGAGAAGTTATACTCAGTCGGCAGAATCCCCGGAGGATATATTAAAAGAGAGGCAAAACCCTCAGAGCACGAAATTTTAATTTCCAGAATTATTGACAGACCTATTCGACCTATGTTCCCAGAAGGGTATCTATGTGAAGTGCAATTGATTGTCCAAGTATTAAGCGCAGATAAAAACATCTCTGTATCAGGTCATGCACTGAACGCCGCAAGTGCAGCACTTTCTGTTTCTAATATTCCTTTTCATGGTCCCTTGGGTGGTGTAAGAATCGGAAAAGTGAATGGTGAGCTAATAGTAAATCCTACCAACGAAGAAATTCAAAATTCTGAATTGGACATGATAGTTGCAGGTACATCTGATTCTATTTTAATGATAGAAGGAGAGGCGAGTGAATTATCGAATTCAGACTTGATCTCAGCCTTGGAATTTGCTCATAAATATATTAAAGAATTTGTTTCTTTTCAAGAAAATTTTATTAAACCTTTGAATGTTCAAAAAAGTGAAGTGAAGCTAAAGCAAAAAAATGAGGCTCTAATCCAAACTGTGAAAAGTTTTGCTTTTGAAAAACTTTCAGTGGCAAATAAAAATAAAGACAAGATAAAAAGAACAACAGAAATCAACCAAATCAATCAAGACACTTTAGAGCATTTTAAAGCGATTCCTGAGTATGCAGAAAAGTTAAAAGAAATCAAAAATCTTCTGCATGAGTTTGAGTCTGAAATTGTGAGAGATTTAATTTTTAATGAAAGTGTGCGGGCAGATGGAAGAGCACTGGGCGAGATTCGTCCTATTACATGTGAAATTAACGTCTTGCCGGGCCCTCATGGCTCCAGCGTGTTTACAAGGGGACAGACTCAATCTCTTGGAATAGTTACTCTTGGTACAATTTCAAGTAATCAAAGATACGAAAATTTAGAAGGGCAAAAAGAGAAAAATTTCATGCTACACTATAACTTTCCAGCGTTTTCTGTCGGAGAAGTTAAAAGGATGGCAGGCCCCGGAAGAAGAGAGATCGGGCATGGAAATTTAGCAGAAAGGGCTTTGAAAAAAGTTCTTCCTACATTTACAGAATTTCCTTATGTCATTCGAGTTGTATCAGAAATCCTTGAGTCCAATGGCTCTAGTTCGATGGCATCTGTTTGTAGTGGATCACTGGCACTTATGGCAGGTGGTGTTCCTATTAAAGATGCAGTTGCTGGTGTCGCTATGGGAATCATCACAAGGGAAGATGGAAAGTTTGCAATTCTTAGTGATATTGCGGGGTTAGAAGACCATTTTGGAGATATGGATTTTAAACTTGCAGGTACTTCTAAGGGAGTCACTGCGTTACAGATGGACTTGAAAGTCAGGGGACTTGGTTTGGATGTTCTAGCTAAGGTGATTACTCAAGCAGAAGAAGGTAGAAATCATATTTTAGACGAAATGAATAAAGTAATTTCTGCTGTTGCAAAAGATTTATCAAAAACTGCGCCAAGAATTACAGTCAGAATGATTCCAAAAGATCGAATCGGTGAGCTTATCGGTCCTGGTGGAAAAAATATTCGAGCAATTATAGAGCAGACTAAAGCAGATATAAATATTGAAGACGATGGTAAGGTGACCATTTCCAGTACAGATTTTGATTCATCACAAAAAGCTATAGAAATTATAGAAGGTATGTTTGCAGATGTTGAAGTAGGTAAGGTTTACGAGGGCACTGTAAAAAAGATAATGGACTTTGGTGCATTTGTGGAAATTTTGCCTGGAAAAGAAGGGCTTTGTCATATCTCAAAATTAGATTCAAAAAGAGTGAATTCAGTTAGAGATATTGTGAAAGAAGGCGATAAAATTCGCGTGAAAGTGTTGGGGATCGATCGACAAGGAAAAATTGATTTATCTAAAAAGGATGCAGAATAGAATACTTTTTAGAATGCAGTTCTAATGATTTATTCGACTTAGTTTTGTGTTAGGAATCACTTTTAAGGAAATACTTTTCTAAAATTCGTTATAAAATTTATCTAACAATATTTATCCTAAACATTATTTAACAGGGGAATTAAAATAGAAGATTTTAATAAAAAAAAATTACCAAACGGTTTAACCTTAGTGTTCCAGAGAGCACCTAATAGCGTAAGTGTTTCTATTGGGTTATGGTTAAAGACAGGATCCAGACACGAGACTGATTTGGAGAGAGGCTATTCTCATTTTTTAGAGCACATGCTATTTAAAGGCACAGAGAAAAGAACAGCCAAAGAGCAAGCTCAAGATATAGAAAGAGTGGGGGGGATTCTAAATGCGGCTACTTCGCGGGAATATACATATTTTTATACAATTTTGATCAAGGACCGAGTAGAGTTAGGTTTTGAGTTTTTGAGTGATATGGTTTTTCATCCTCTTTTAAATGAAGCAGATATTCAAAACGAGTCACAGGTAATTTTAGAAGAAATGAAGAGCTATGAAGATTCTCCAAGTGAGTTTGTTTATGACTTTTTTTATAACAATATTTTCCCTGATTCAAGTCTTGGAAAAAATATTAGTGGTACTGAAAAGTCAGTATTATCCGCATCTTCAGATAGTTTGAGAAAATTTTATAAGGAAAATTTTCGACCTGAAAATATGATTCTTTCTGTTTCGGGGGATTTTTCTTTTTCTGAAATCGAAGATTTATCTATGAGGTATTTTTCAAAATATTCAGGCTCTATGGTTCAAAATCATACTTTCCCTAAAATAGATAAGTCTTTTGGTGTATTTATTAAAGATCGAAAAGAAGTTGAGCAGATAAATTTTGTGATTGGGGCTGAGGGTTTTCCTAAAAATATGGAGACTTATGCAACGTACAGTCTTTTTTCGATTATTTTTGGTGGGGGCATGTCTTCCAGATTATTTCAGAAGATTCGAGAAGACCATGGACTTTGCTACAGTATCAGTAGCCACATGAACACATACAGAGATACGGGAGTGTTCAATATAAGCTGCGCAACTTCACACGAAAAATTTGTAAATTGTTTGGATTATATAATTCAAGAAATTCAAGGCGTAATAAAAAATGGAATTACTTCAAAAGAATTGGAGGACGCAAAATCCAATATGATTGGCTCACTAGCAATAGGGTTTGAGGTTTCAGAAAGCAGAATGGTGAATATTGCTTTGCAGGAATTGTACTTTTCAGAATTTTATAGCTTTGAAGATAGAGTTCATAAAATCCATTCGGTAAAATTAGATGAAGTAAACCTTATGATTCGAGAAATTTTTTCTATTGAAAAACTACATTTATCTCTTGTCGGAAATTTGAATTCCAAGGTAAGTAAAAAAATTTCAACATCTTTATGAAATATAATATTTCAGTAAAAATTAGAAAGCTCCATGAGGATTCCTGTATTCCCAAAAAACAAACTGAATTTTCGGCGGGGTATGATCTTCATGCGTATTGTAAAGAATACCCGATAATTATCCCTCCTGGAAAATTAGGGTTAGTTCCTTCAGGGGTTTCCATGGAAATACCAGTTGGGTATGATTTAGAGATCAGACCCAGGTCTGGAATTTCTACTAAATTTTTAGTCATAATTCCAAATTCGCCTGGTACTATAGACTCAGACTATAGAGGAGAAATTTTTGTTCCAATGTTGAATTTGAGTGAAAAAGATTTTGAAATCCAGCACGGTATGAGAATCGCACAAGGTGTTATCCGAAAGACCTACAATATTTCTTGGGACATTGTTCAAGAGTTAGATTTGTCGTCCAATCGGGGTACTGGAGGATTTGGCTCTACAGGAGTTTAAAAAATTCCATAGTTTTTCGCCTTATTCTTCGATAATTATTCTATGGGGAAGTTAAAAGAAGAGTCAAAGGAAAATCCACTGTTTTTATTTTCGATCAATAAGCAATTCTTGCCGTATTTGCTTTTATTTTTCGGAATTTTTACCGTATTTTCTCTACTGTCATTTGATGAAACGGAAAAAGGAATAGATTTTAATATTTTCGGAAGGGTTGGTTTTTATTTTTCTTATGGGATGTTTTTCTTATTTGGAAAAGCGTCTTATATCCCAGGATTATTTTTTTTATTATTTGCCTATTTAAAATTTCACAAAAAAGAAACAGAGATTGTTTCTCGAATTTTTGTAATACCAATTTTGATTCTATCCATTTCTATTTTTTTGAATTCTATCGAAGGGAATTCTGAAAGTATAAAAGCCTCTGGAGGTTTTTTTGGGGAAAAACTTTCAGTTGTATTAGAATATATATTTGGCAGAACAGGGAAAATTATTTCCAATTCTTTATTGTTTTTATATTCGTTTCTCTATTTATTCAGAGAGTCTCCAATGTTGTTGTTGAAAAAGAATTTTTCTATTTTTAAAAAGATTTTTCACCTAAAGTTTGTATTAGCAAAAAATATAAAATCAGAAATCTCGAAAGAAGAAATTTGTACTTCCAAAAAAAGATATGAGTTACTCCCTTGGCTTCAAATTAGTAAAAAAGTAAACGAAGTAGAACCTATCCAAGTTAGTAAAAAAGATTTTGAATTAGTTTTAGAAAAGTTAGAATTATCTAAAAATGAGAAAAGCTATTCTACCGGAACAATATTCGACGGATTTTTTGAGGATAAAATGGTTTTTAAGTTTCAAAGATCTTCCTCAGATTTGATCGAAAAGCTGACAGATATTCCGACAAAATTTACTATAAAAGATAGCGAGTTTTGTGAGCCTATAGATTTTATCGATGAAGGATTTGGCGAATTAGAAAAAAACCAATTCACTGAAATTCCAGAATCGAGAGAGCTGAACAAACTCGACCTTATAGAGGACTTACCGGAAATCAAGCAAATTCAAGAAAATGAAAATCCGGAGGATATTCCTGAATCGACTTGGATTGATGATTCTACGATGGATGGGGCTTATAAAAAAAATAAAAAATCTTCCTTGTTGAATGAAGAAGAAAATTTGTCTTTATTTCCGGCACAAAATACTACAGTTCCCGAAGTAAAACTGAAAAAAAGTTTTTATAATATATCGAGAGAATTGCTGTCAACCAATCAAAATTCCGGTAAAGACCCTCTATTTAAGATGGAAGCTGAATTTGTTGCTAAAAAAATTGAAGAAATTATCAAAGAGTATGGTTATGATTCAAAAGTAGTCTCCTGGGAAAAAGGGCCAATAATTACTAGATACGAATTAACCCCACCTCCTGGAGTAAAACTTGGAAGAATTACTTCCCTCTCCGATGAGCTTAAGTTGTATCTTGCAGTAAAAAGCATTCGAATCGTGGCCCCCATCCCTGGTAAATCCACCATAGGGATAGAAGTCCCAAATAAACACAGAGAAGATATTTTACTTGGAGACATGATTCGTGAATCAACTTCTTTGAAAACTTCAAAAGAATTGACTATCCCGCTAGGAAAAGACATATCTGGCAAGAATGTATTAATCGATTTAAACAAGATGCCCCATTTACTCGTAGCCGGAACTACAGGTTCAGGAAAATCGGTTGCGATGAATTCGATGATATCCTCACTCTTATTTTCCAAGTCTCCCGAAGAGATTCGATTTTTAATGATTGACCCTAAGATTGTAGAATTTGCGCCTTATGAAGATGTGCCTCACTTGCTTATGCCGGTGGTCACAGATCCAAGAAAAGCTACAAAAGCCTTATTTTGGGCTGTTCAAGAAATGGAAGCAAGATATTTTAATGTTTCCAACTTGAGGTGTAGAGATCTGAAAAGTTATAATGAAAAAGTAGAGCTTCCTCAATACAAATCTAAGTATAAAAAAATGCCTTATATTATTATTTTTATTGACGAGTTGAGCGATTTGATGATGGTCTCAGGAAAAGAATTGGAAGACTATATAGTTAGAATCACTCAAAAATCCAGAGCGGTCGGAATCCATTTAGTCATGGCAACTCAAAGACCTTCAGTGGATGTGATTACAGGACTAATCAAGGCAAATTGCCCGGCAAGAATTGCATTTCATGTAGCTCAAAAGACTGACTCTAAAATCATCCTAGATTACAATGGTGCAGACACTCTTCTTGGAAAGGGCGACATGCTGTATAAGTCTCCTACATCTGCCGATCTACAGAGAATTCAAGCTCCTTATGTTTCAGAAGATGAAGTAGAAAAAATTGTGGAGGAATGCAGAAAATTCGGAAATCCTTCTTATGTTGATATTAGCCTTGATGAAGAGGCTGTTTTAGAAGAGCTTGCAGAAGAAGATGAAGGGTTATTTGAAGAAGCTTGGGAAATCGTAAGGCTTGACAGAAAAGCAAGTGCCAGCTATTTGCAAAGAAGAATGAGAATCGGATACAATAAAGCCGCTAGGCTCATGGAGCTAATGGAAGAAAAGGGTTATGTAGGTCCACAGATTGGCTCGAAGCAGAGAGAAATTCTAAAATCTTGATTTTTTTCTAATGAAAAATATATTCAAATTGAATTAGAAAGAGAAATTAAAAAAAGTGACAAAGTATAAGTATTTCACAAAATCGTTTAAAATTCAGTAATTTCGGAAGAGTAAATAAGGGTATGACAACAAAATTTTTTTCTTTTTTAGTAAAGATTTGTATTATTTTTAGTATTTTTTTTAGTTTTTTTCCGGTTTTCTCTCAGCCTCATAACTGGAACTCCCCATCTGAAGTCGTAAAAAAGATTAAGAAAAAATTTGCAAACATGAAAAGTTATTCTGCGGAGTTTCGGATTACTACAGTGAATAATAAGAAAACAACTCTGCACAGAGGAACTTGCTTTTATAAAGCACCTGGAAAAATTCGATACGATTTTAAAGAGCCAGAAGGTGATGCTATTGTATCCGACGGGAAAACTTTATGGATTTATATTAAAAGAATCGGTGCTGTTGGAAAACAAGATCTTGAGCTTAAAAAGAGCAACTCTTCCGGACCTATTTTTCAAACTGGTTCGGTTGAGGGGTTGAATAGATTATTTAGAAAGTACCATTATAAATTTGATTCAATCAACCAGCCACAGATTTCTCCGAAAGACGGAAAGTCGTACTTTGTTTTGGCTTTAGAGCAAAGAGAAAAAATAGGAGGTTATGAACAAATGATTTTATTCGTTGATTCAGAGACTTACTTGATTAAAAAAGCAGTGGCTATAGACGGAAGAGGAAAAGAATCTACTTTGGAGTTCGCGTCCATTCAATTGGATACGGACATTGAGGACGGAATATTTAACTATCATATTAGCGGAAATGCAAAAATTGTAAATAACCCACTTGTAAGCGAGAATTAGTAATGGATAGAAAAAGAGTAGGGCAGATTTTAAAAGAAGCAAGAGAAGCAAAAAAACTAGCAGTTAGAGATGTGGCTAAAGAAACAAAAATTTCTGTTAAGTTTATTTTAGCACTTGAAAATGAAGATTACGCGCAGTTCCCCGGAGAAACCTTTGCCTTGGGTTTTTTAAGAAACTATTCCGATTATTTAAAAACAGACACAGGTGCTTTAATCAATTTGTACAAGGGAGAAAAAATCGAAGAATCTCAGGTGCCTTTAGAAGAGTTGACTAAGCCAACAATTGCAGGGTTTGGCAGCTTTGATAAGTTTAGAGCAATTACCGTTCTTGGAACTCTTGCTGTACTATTTTCAGTTTATTTAATTTTTAAAGCATTTGAAGGAAACGATTCCAGTTTTGAAGACGAGCACTCAAGCGAGGTATCAAAAGAAAAAACTGAGTTGCCGAGAGATTTAACATTTGTTTCTCAGTCAGTCCCGGAAAATACGAGTGTGCCGTTTATATTAACTTCTGAAAGAGGAGTCAGTTTTAGCGTAAGCAATCAGCAATGCAATATATTTATTAAAAGCGCCAAAGAAAATTCTGACCCTTCTCAAAATAAAGCTGTGATAGGTTTTAATATTGCCTCCGATAGAAAAATCTATTCCTTTGAAACGAAAGTTGGAGATGAAACAGTTTTAACAAACAGTATTCCTGAGTTGTCAACTTTGCGAAGAGATATTCGAATCTTGACCCAAGCCATTACCGGTAAGTCCGCTAAATTGCTAATCACCTTGAGTGAAGAAAAAGCAGGTACCGTAAAAAAACCGGTAGGAGATGTTCCTATACAAGTTGCACTGTATTTTTTAAAATCCAGCTATTTAGAATATATTTTAGACGGGCAAATGGGAGAGAGAGGGCTTGTAGCTGCGGGGGAAGTTAGACAATTGGAAGCCAAGGACAGGTTGGAAATAAAAGTCGGAGACGGTGGGGCAGTTGAGATGGTACAAAATGGGAAAGATAAGGTAAGATTGGGAAAACCCGGTAAACTCGTAAAAAAAGTGTATTATAAAGCACCGAGCCTTTATGATAGTACTCAATACACTATAAAAGAGCTTGGTGAATAGTGAAAAGTTTGAAGAATAGAAAAATTTCTATTTCCAAGCCAAAGTTTTCTGATAATAAAAAATCTTTTTATATCACTACATTAGGATGTCCTAAAAATACTGCCGACTCAAGAAGTATGAGAGAGTCTCTAATCCGAGAAGGATTCTTCCCTGCGGATAATCCTGAAAATAGCAATTTTCATTTGATCAATAGTTGTACTTTCATTAAAGGGGCAACTAAGGAAACTATAGAAACTATTTTGGAAGCAGGAGAAATCAAAAAAAAAGAAAAGGATCAAAAATTAGTAGTGGTTGGTTGTTTTGCAGAGCGATACCCGGATGAAATTAAAAAAGAAATTCCCGAAGTCGATTATGTTTTTGGTACAGGGCAATACGACAAAGCAGGTCTATTACTAAAAGAAAAGTTTTCTAAAGACCTAAAGGTATTCACAAGATTTGAGGATGAATTATTTATTCGAGAGAGTGAAAGTGATGCACAAACCCCCCATGCATTTATAAAAATTTCTGATGGCTGCAATAGAGGGTGTAGTTTTTGTATCATTCCAAAATTGAGAGGTAGTTTTAGAGAAGTTTCTCTTTTTGAAATTTTGGAAGATTGCAAGAAAATGCTGAATAAGGGAGCCATAGAGCTTTGCTTGGTTTCTCAGGATTCGGTATTCTATGGGAAAAATACTGAAATTTTGATGGATACGATTCAAAAAATTACGGATTTGGACAAGCTGAAACTTCTTAGACTACTGTATTTATACCCTGATAAGAAGACCGAAAAACTTTTAGATTTGGTAATACAAAACGAAAAAATTGCACCTTACTTTGAATCTCCTATTCAACACGTATCTGATAAAATTTTAAAATCAATGAATCGTACTGGAAGCTATTCATTTTACAAAAATCTTTTTTTAAAAGCGAGACAAAAATCAGGATTGGAAATTCGCACATCTATAATACTCGGCTTTCCGGGTGAGACCACAGAAGACGTTGATCTGGTTTTAAAATTTATAGAAGAAGTCAAACCTGAAAAATTAGCATTATTTAGTTTCTCTCCTGAAGAAGATACACCTGCGTACAATCTACCAAGAAATATCTCCGGGAAAGAAGTGAGTCACAGAGTCAATCTTGTAAGAGATTTTCATTTGGAGATATTAAAAAAAATTCACCAAGAAAGAATTGGCAAGATATTTGATGCGATTGTGTCAGAAAAAGAAGATGAAAACTTTTTGGTAAGAAGATTTCAAGACGCACCAGAAATAGACGAAATAGTTTTTGTAGATAAGAAAGATTTAAAATTGGGGCAAATTGGAAAGGTTCGAATTGATTCATTTTCCGAATACGATATGGAAGGTACTTGGATACAATGAAGTTTGAAAAAGAATTGAACTTTCCGAATATTCTGACAGTTGTTCGCGTTTTGATTGTACCTTTTTTTATATATTTTCTATTTCAAGACGGTTTAGTTTATAGAGTGACTGCATTTTTATTTTTCGTTCTCGCTTCTCTAACTGACCTTATCGATGGGTATCTCGCAAGAAAGTGGAATCAAGAAACTGAGTTTGGAAAATTCTTAGACCCCCTAGCGGATAAGATTTTAGTGATCGGTAGCTTCATCACTTTTATTCTATTAGACGAGCAGATTGAGTTGTGGATGGTATTACTGATTATTTTTAGAGATATGCTGATTACTACGCTTAGGTTTTTGGCAATTCGTTTAAATAAATCTCTACGAACTACCATGATGGGAAAAGTAAAAACTACTTTTCAGATGACCGCAATTTTACTGCTTCTCATTTTCTTTATGTTGCTATCTATTCGAGAAAGAAATGCGATAAACTTAATTTTTGAAAATGGAAGGGCAAGCGGGCTTACGGTTTTTGAGATTGCGAACGATAATTTTTTTAATCTATACAATACTTTAAGTTCTGGTATTCAATTATCTATTTCTCAGTGTATTTTTCAAATAGCTACATTTGTCCCGTATTATGCAATGTTATTTACTACTTTTATCACAGTTTTGTCCGGGTTAAGATATTTAGTCACAAATTTAGAGTTATTAAAATTGCAAAATTTACTACAGGTATTGTTTAGAAAAAAATGAACTCTAAAGAAATCCTTTTTAAGGTTGTAGATAAAGAAAATCTTACAAAAAATGAGGCGTATGATTTTTTATCTCTTGTAATGAAAGGAGATTTCTCGGAAATTCTTCTGTCATCTTTTCTTACAGCCATGAAGTTCAAGGGAGAGGTTTCAGACGAGCTTTTTGGCTTTGCTAGGGCAATGAGAGACGCTGCGATTAAGCCAAAAAGGAAGTTTGATTTTGATTTTTTAGATACTTGCGGAACGGGTGGAGATGGTAAAAATTCGATAAATATATCTACATTGGCAGCACTTACCCTTGCATCTATGGGAGTGAAGGTTGCAAAGCACGGCAATCGCTCTGTTTCTTCTGTTTGCGGATCCAGTGATTTGTTGATTGAGTTAGGCTATAAAATGGACAAAACTCACGAAGAGGTCGAAGAAAATTTTTTGCGGTTTGGTTTTGTATTTTTGTTTGCACCATTTTGGCACCCTGCAATGAAGTTTGCTGCCAATGTGAGAAAAGAGTTAGGGTTTAGGACATTTTTTAACTTGATCGGTCCTCTGTGCAATCCATTTTCTGCACCTTACCAGATTGTTGGAGTCTATTCAAAAGAATACCTTGAAATTATAAGTAAGGTTTTAATTCAGTTGGAGTTGAAAAAATCCATAGTATGCCACTCTGAAGACGGATTTGATGAATTTTCAGTATTTCATCCTACACTATATTATCACTCTAATGGAAATGATTTATCAAAAGAAATATTTCACCCATCAGTGTTGAAGTTGAAAAATCTAAAAGAAGAAGAAATTTTCACTGATTCGAGAGAAAAATCGGTTAAAATGGTCAAAGAAATTCTTTTGGGAAAGATCAACACTGGTAGCTATGCTGTTGCTTTGAACGCAGGCGTATCACTTTATCTTATGGAAATAGTAAAATCTATTCCAGAAGGATTTGAAAGGGCTTTGTCTGAGATAGAGTGTGGCAAGATCAATGAATATTTTAGTAGAATTTTAAACGGGTAGAAAAACTAATCAATTTATAAGCCTAAAGGAGGCTTTTTTTATGCTAAACAATGAGTACTTTTTTCAGATAGGGGCAATACTTGCACAAGACAGTGGCGCAGACCCTAACAAATCAATATTTTCAACGTTAATTTTGATTCCGGTGATGTTTATTATCATGTATTTTTTGGTGATACGTCCTCAAAGAAAAGAAGAAAAAAAGAAAAAAGAAATGATTGCTAATCTAAAAAAAGGGGACTCGGTATTAACAACCTCCGGGATTTACGGTAAAATTGTAGAGTTCAAAGACAATAACGAAACTGTGGTTTTGAATATTGCCCAAGATACAAATGTTTTGTTTGCTGCTTCTTCTGTGATTAAAAAGAAATAGAGTGATGATTCGGATATTTTCTTTTCTTATTTGTTTTATTCTTTTGTTTTCTTCTTATCTGTATTCACAGGAAGGAGAAGATGATTTTTTAGATAAAGTCAGTGAAGAAAAGCCAAAGAAGGTTACCAAAAAAGAGAATCCGAAAAATAGTCCTCAACCAAAACGAAAAAGAAAAAAAAAGAAATCTATAAGTAAGACCAAAAATTCAATCAATAAAAAAAAGATAGAAAATACTTTAGAAAAATCTGAAAACAATAGTTCTGTTTCACCTCAAAAATACAGTGAGGGCGATTGGATCAACGAAGAGTTGGAAGTGAAATCAGATCGAATTGAAGGAATAGACCGGAAACCTGAAAATCTTTCAACTAATACAGAAAAGAAATCGACTGATTTCTCTTTTAACTCAGAAAATAAAACAACTATTTCTGTTACTGAACCGAAACCTATAGAGACCAAATCCTTATTAGAGAAATTCTTTGGATCTTTTTCTGATTATAAAAAGGTGCTAATCATTTTTGGTTTTATTATTGCATTTATTATTTATAGAATCAAAGTCGGGAAGAGTAAAGCAGGTGGGAGTTCTCCAAGAGGCTCTCCGAGAACTATCAGTAATTTCCGAAAAAAATAATAATTATATTTAGGAGTAAGTTTTGAAATCAACAGCGTGGATTATTTTACCTATCGTAATACTTATCGCATCCGGTATTGTATTGTATCCGAATTTTGCAGAAAGAGAGCTTGAACTTTTTATTAATCCAGAGTTCCATTCTCTTTCCAAAGAAACAAAAGAAAAGTATCTGCAAAATTTTGGAGAAAAGTGGAAGAAGGACTACAATAACAATGGAAGTCTTTCTATCTCCGTAGAGCCAACCTTGCAAAATTTACCATCTAACAATTTGATCATTGTTCGAGGGCGATTTATAACATCGGCAAAGATCAACCAAATTTCTCAGGAGAATTCAAAATTATTTTTAGAATCTAAAAATCGTCTTCGACCCACAGAAATCGAAAATTTTCTGAGGGGTGGAAAGCTCATGACTATAAAACTCGGTTTAGATTTACAGGGTGGGATGCGTGTCGTGATGAAAGGAGATTTTGAAAGTTATGCGGAAAAGCTAAGGGATATTTATTCCAAGGAAATTTCAGAGTTAGAAACTACAATTAATACTCCTTCCAAAACAGAAGATGAAAAGAAAAAAGCAAAAAATCGTCTTAATGAAATTAATGAATATTTTACGCTGAATGATTCCAGAAAACTAATAGAGCTTGAAAAAGCAAAACTGATTATAGACAATAGGCTGACTACTCAGAATTTAACTGAACCTCAGGTGAGAATTCAAAAAGATCAAGATTCGATTGAAGTATCTTTGCCGGGAGTTGCAAACTCTTCTCAAATTTTAGAAATTTTACAGAATACAGAAACTGTTGAATATAGACTCGAAGAGCCAAGGACTGAAAATAGTTTTGAAGCAGCGATCGAAAGGAATGAGCAAGAATTGGTCAATAAAGGGAAACGAGAAGATACAGAGATTATTCAACTGCAAAATCTTGTAAATTCCAGACAAGGAAAAAATTCGATAGATGACTTTCTTGAAAAAATGGAAGCTCGTTACAAGATTCCAAAAGACAAATACAAGCTATATACATACTGGGCAAGAGGAAGTAAACCCAATTCCCCTCTAATTCCCAGAAGGTTTGTAGTTTTAGAAAGAGCAATTGCCTTAAGTGGAAATGATTTAACAAATGCAAGACCTTCTTTTAATTCTAATAATTATGGCTGGACTGTATCCTTTTCTCTTACGGCTATGGGGGCTGAAAAGTTTTTTGATATAACCTCAAAAAATAAGGGCAGAAATTTAGCCATCGTGTGGGGTGATAAAGTAATTTCCAATCCTACTATAAACGAGCCGATTGCAGGAGGGCACGCTGAAATTTCTGGTAGTTTTAACCAAGAAGATGCAATACAATTATCCAATGTAATCAGTGAAGGCGCACTACCTATTCCATTATCTGTTTTAGAGATGAGGTTTATAGGCCCAACACTCGGTATTGAATCTATCGAAGTGGGGCTAAAATCTGTAGTTATCGGATTTTTACTCGTTATGATTTATATGCTTTTTTACTACAAGCTCGTAGGTATTGTAGCAGATATTGCTTTACTTGCCAATGTTATCATTATGGTCGGGCTACTGACTCTTATGGACTTTACTCTGACTCTGCCGGGTTTTGCCGGAGTCATATTGACTGTAGGTATGGCGGTAGATGCAAACGTAATTATTTATGAGAGAATTAAAGGTGAAATTCGTGCAGGTAAACCTATTTCTATTGCAGTGACTCATGGGTTTGAAAATGCTTTTTGGACAATATTTGATAGTAATATCACTACACTTATTTCTGGTATTCTAATGATTCGATTGGGAAACGGGCCGATTAAAGGATTTGCCATAACACTTTGTTGGGGGATTATTACTTCCATGTTTACATCTTTACTTTTGAGTAGGTTACTCCTTGATATATTAGTGAATAAGATTGGAGTTAAAAAACTAAGTATCGGGTTTAAAATGTTGGAGGGAAAAAATGATTAATTTTTCTAAAATAAAATTTGTTTCTATTTCGTTATCCATAGTATGTATTATTTTTGGATTTGCATATACTTTTCTGGTACATAAAGGATTTGCGCATTCATTAGATTTTAATGGAGGGCTTAGAACAGTCATCACTTTTGAAAAATCTATAACCAGATCCAATCTTGAAAAGTATTTTCAAGACAAGGACATTGAGGCTGTAATTATTTTATTAGATAAGGATAGAAATAATTTTCAGATTGATGTTGGACTTGGGGCTATTCCAAAAATAAAAGAATTGAACTTAGGATTCGTTTCACAACCCGATTTATCAAAAACCTCCAAGGAGAAAGAGAAGAAGTCCATAATTCCTCCGACTAAGGCTGAAATAAAAGATACGGGTGCAAATAAGAAACTTACTTCTATAGATGAATTGATTATTTTATTAAAAAGAGATTTTAAATTAACAGACGACGATGTTTTAAGTGCAGATCAAGTAGGTGCAATTGTAGGTGGAGAACTAACTTCTACAGGGATTACTTTGTTACTTTCTACTCTCGGGATAATAACTGTGTATTTGAGTTTTCGATTTCAGTTCAAATTTGCCTTAGCCGCTTCAGTTGCTTTGGTGCATGATCTTTTGTTTACTATTGCAATGATTGGATTTTTTCAAATCAAGCCAAGTATTCCGATTATTGCTGCATTATTGACACTGCTTGGATATTCTATCAATGATACGATTGTAATCTTTGACAGGATTAGAGAAAATGCCCACGGTAAATTAAAAGAATCCATTTCTTCTTTAATCAATATTTCTATCAATCAAACTTTAAGCAGGACAATCAACACTACTGTATCTACTTTGATTTCAGTAGTTGCACTCATATTTGGTGGGGCTGTTGAACTTTATGATTTTGCTTATGTGTTGACTTTTGGGATTATTATAGGAACCTATTCATCTATTTTTATTGCATCTCCTTTAGTTGAGATTTACGACACTATAGCTTCTAAAAGAGCCAGACTCTAAGAGAGTTTGAAAAATATTTATAATATAACCCATGAGATTGAGGAAGAGCTTGTTAAGCAATCTTTTTTGGCTATGGGTTATTCTTCCCCCAACCCACCCGTAGGGTGTGTTCTTTCTGATTTAGAAGGGAATATACTATCCAAAGGGCATACTCAAAAAACAGGCTTCGATCACGCTGAAATTTCTGCCTATAATAATTTTACAAAAACAGGTGTGTCGCATAACGTATTTGTCACCCTCGAACCCTGTACTCATACAGGTAAAACTCCTCCTTGTGCAGATACAATTTTAAAAAAAAGACCAGAATCTGTATTTTATGGATTGAAAGACCCAAACCCGCTTGTCGTGGATAGTAGTTTTGAAAAAAAATATTCAGATGAAAAAATTGATATATCTAAATCAGATGAAATACAAAAAATTGCAAAAGCCTATTTAAATGGATTTTTATCCAGAATTCATTTTGGACGACCGGCAGTTTTGGTAAAAATCGTCGAAACCAAGGAAGGATTTTTTGGGTCTCAAGATGAGTCTGTTAGAATTTCCTCTCCAGAGTCCGATAATATGAGCCAACTGTTAAGAGCCAAATTTGATGGAATTATAGTCGGTCCAAAAACTATTTCTATGGATAAGCCTTTATTAGATTTTCGTAAAATTAAAAGCCGAGAAAATAATTACAAAGTTACTCAAAATGAAAATTTGTTTTTTTCAAATCTTTTTTCTATTTCGGGGGATGATTCTGTAATCTCGTTTCATTCTGAAAATAGTGAAGATTATCAACCCTTTCGGATTTTTGTTTTAAGCCGAGAAGAAGAAGTGTCGGAAGATTTTCTTATCAAGCAATTTGAAATTAATGAAAAGCATAAATCTAAAAAAGCAATTTTTTTCCTGTTGGATAGTCGAAGGAAAAATATAAATTGCATATCCGAAAAAACGATTATAAATCTGAAAAAGTTGACTCTCCATGAAATCTTTCCAATCTCTGAAGAAGAAATTCCTTCGAAAATATTTGATTCCTTGAAAAAATTAGAATTAAATACTCTTATTGTAGAGGGTGGGAATTTGTTGTATAGGGCGTTCACAAAAAATTTATCTCGTTACGATTCGATCCTAAAAATTACGGGGAATTCAGTTTCTTTAAAGAAAGGAATCCTGCCCGAGTTGAATTACCAAAATACATGTAGAAATTTTCGAGCAGAGATTGGAAGAGATACTTGGGAGGTGTTTGGATGTTTACCGGAATCATAGAAGGAGTAGGTGAAGTTATAGAAAAATCTAAGAACGAAAGTGGAATTGATTTCTTAGTTAAAACAGGTTTAGATTTACGAGATTTGTACAGAGGAGACTCTGTCTCTGTGAATGGAGTTTGTCACACAATAGTAAATTTTTCTAAGAGAGATAAAACTTTTACTTTTTATTCATCGTTTAAAACTTTAGAAATCACCACAATGGGCTTATTGGAAAAAAAATCTATAGTGAATTTAGAAAGGGCGCTTCTCCCCACTTCTCGAATGGGTGGACATATTGTTCAGGGGCATGTCGATACAGTCGGAAAAATTTTTGATTCTAAATGGAAAGATAATGGCAAAGTGAAAAGTTTATGGATTCAACTTTCAAAAGAATTTGCTAAATATATTGTAGAAAGAGGAAGTATTTGCGTAGATGGGATTTCTCTAACTGTTGTAAATAAGAAAAAAAATACTTTTGAAATTCTTTTAATTCCAGAAACGATAAACAAAACAAACGCAAAATTTTGGGAGAAGGGAGTGTATGTAAATCTGGAATTGGATATCCTTGCAAGGTATATGGAGAATTTTTTTTTAAATCAATCCTTGTGGAAAAATTTTTTGCCAAAATTCTTTCGTTGAATGTATGGGCTTTGTTACCGGATAGAAATATATTTCATAATCCACGATTAGATTTTTAATTTGAAAATACACATCGTCAAATCTATGCTTCATCGACTCTATATCACATTCGTAGGAATATGTCAAAAAGGATTGGTGACTTAACCGATACAGTAAATCTCCTTTTTTTAAATAGCTTAAAATAATAAGCCTGACTTCTTCTAAAATTTCACCAGATCTGTATTCTCCCATTGCTGTAAAGTAGGGACCTAAATCTTGAATGTAAAAATTGGCAATGACTCCAGTTTTTTTTTCGTAAGAATACGAATTGATTTGTGATAAAAATAAATTTTCAAATTCTCCAAAAAAATTTCTATACTGCTTATCAATTTTACCCGGAAGGCAAAGGTAGTATCTATTGATTAAGGAATGGATCATCTCAACCGATTCTATATTCAGTTTGAAGCCTTTGTCTTCGATAAAGAAAATCTCAACTTTTGATTCTTTTAATGAAGAGGTAGAGTAGAATAGGTTGATATTTTTTTCACCAAAGGAATTGGCGTTCAATTGTTTTAAAAATATATCTTTATCAGAAATTTTATGAATAGATAAATGTTCTTCTTTATCAAGATTTTTGTTTATGAGATTGGAGAATTTTGAATTTTCTCCAAATTCAAATATTTGTTTTTTGTTTTCATAGATACAACCATATATGCAATTGGAAGTAAAAAAGAAATAGATTAGATTTTTTTGAAAATAGGATCTATAGGCATCGTTTGTAAACTGAATTAGGGAAAGACTATGGACCAAATTTTCTCTTTCCGAAAAATTTTGGAATTTTTTTTTCAGATTATAAGAATCCTTCAAGTGGTCTGTAGTCAATGAGTATTTCATTATTCTTATTATCGGTAGTCTGATTTGTGAATATTATCTCTTGAAGCAGTATTTTACTTGAATCTTAAAGGTCAAAATTTATCTTTTCATTAGTATTAAATTTCTAAAAAAGGTGGATTCCTGTTTTGATTTCTAAGCACCCAAATGATATGATGAGTTTGTCTCAATACCTCATCGAAGAGCAGTTAAAATTGCCTCACGCCAAAGGAGACTTTACTGCACTTATGAGCCATTTAGTCTATGCGGCAAAAATTGTTTCAAGAGAAGTCAGAAAGGCAGGACTATTGGAATATATCCTTGGGACTACTGGAGATACAAATGTTCAAGGAGAAGCAGTCATGAAATTGGATGAGTATGCAGACTCAATTTTTACCAATGCCATGAGAGTATGCGGTCACCTTTGTGTGTTGGCAAGTGAGGAGCAAGAATCCATTATAAAAATACCTGAAGGGTATTCAATTGGTAAATATACTTTTGCTTATGACCCATTGGACGGATCGTCCAATATAGACAGTAACGTATCTATTGGCACGATTTTTTCTATTCACGTAAGAAAGTCCCCCTCAGGAACTCCAGGAACGGAAGACGATTTATTGCAAAAGGGAGCCCTCCAGAGGTGTGCCGGCTACATCCTTTACGGCTCGTCCACTATGATGGTTTTGACGTTTGGTAATGGAGTGGTTGGGTTTACGTTAGACCCATCTTGTGGAGAATTTTTGCTTTCTCACCCTAATTTAAAAATGCCGGAGAATGGGAATATTTATTCAATCAATGAAGGAAATTATAATTATTGGTCGGATAAAATAAAAAATTATATTCGTTCCATTAAGAGCCTTGAGAATTCCAACAATCCTAAAACTCTTAGGTATATCGGATCACTTGTTGCTGATTTTCATAGAAATCTTTTGAAAGGTGGAGTATTTTTATACCCAGATGATATACACTCCAAGAAATACCCTCTAGGAAAACTCAGATTATTATATGAAGTCAATCCGATTGCGTTTATTGCAGAAGAGGCTGGGGGAATGGCTGTTACAGTAGATGGAGATAGAGTTTTAGATATTGAGCCTACAAGCCTTCATCAAAGATCCACATTGGTAGTCGGAAGTAAAAAAGAGGTGGAAGAGTTTATCCATATCACTAAAAATCTTCATTCTTAATTTGCTTACAATAAAATGTCGATACTTCTTACAAAAATTATTAAGAACTATTTTTTGCAATAAAGCCAGTGCTTCTTAAAACACAAACTCAAGAGAGTTTTCGTAAACTTTTTTTAGAGCTTGTAAATCCATTTTTAGGTTGAAATTTGGAATTGCAATTTCTTCCTTTTGGGTAACAACTCCTATGTGTTTCCAATCCAATTTGTGCTTTTCTGTAATGGACTGAATTTGACTTTCATTTTTAGAATGATAAGAAATAATTGCAGATGATGCTGACTCTCCAAATAGAGCCTCATCCAATCTGAAAGAATTCAAAAATTCAGAGAAATCCAATTCTAATCCTAAATTTTTCGGAAAAGATTTTTTTAATAGAGAAATTAGTAATCCGCCGAGAGAAAGATCTTTTGCAGAATTGATGAGCTTACTATTGTTTAGTTCTAAAATTAGATTTTGCAGGTTTAACTCATCTTCTAAATTGATTTCGGGAATAGCTCCTTCGATTTTATGAAAAAATGTGTGGAGGTATTCTGATCCGCCGAGTGTTGGTTTAAATTTTCCGATAAGTGCAATTTTTAAACCTGACTCTAAAAAGTAAGATTTTAAATGGTCTTTTACATTTGAAATCAGTCCTACCATTCCAATTGTAGGTGTTGGAAGTACAGGCCCATCGGGAGATTCATTGTAAAATGAAACATTTCCTCCTGTTACCGGCAGCTTTAGAAATCTACAGGCATCACCCATTCCTCTGATACATTCGGTGAACATGTAATAGTTTTCAGGAATATACGGATTCCCAAAATTCAAATTATTTGTAATTCCGATTGGACTTGCACCTGTTACTACTACATTCCGTGCGCTTTCGCATACCGCATGGATGGCTCCAAGGTAAGGGTTTAGATAGGTGTATCTGGAGTTGCAGTCTGTTGAAACTGCAATTCCTTTTTCTGTTCCGGGAACTTTATACAACCCACCGTCAAACCCTGGAGGTATAACTTTTCCAAGACCGACTTCAGTATCGTATTGTTCAAATAGGGGTTTTCGTGAACATATATTTAAGGAAGTTAAAATTTTTAATGTAGTTTTTTCGATTTCTTCCTTTTGAATATCTTGAATTTTACTTAAAGCAAGTTTAGATTTTTCATCTAAATAGGCAGGTCTTTTTGTTTCTCTTTTGTATCTTGGGGCACCTCCACCAAGAACTAAACTTTCTGCTGGGATTTCGGCTTTGATTATTCCGTCTTTTTTTACTCTTAGAAATTTATCATCAGTTACAAAACCAATTTGTACTACATTCAAATCCCATTTATGAAAAATTTCGATAAGCTCTCTTTCTTTCCCTTTTTTTGGGACTACAAGCATTCTTTCTTGGCTTTCGGATAGCATGGCTTCATAAGCATTCATCCCTGTCTCTCTATAGGGAACCTTATCCAAATCTATCTCCATCCCTGAGTTGCCTTTTGCAGACATTTCAGATGTAGAGCAAGAAATTCCAGCGGCCCCCATGTCTTGAATTCCTACGAGTAAATCTTTCTCGATTGCTTCAAGACTTGCCTCCAATAACAATTTTTCCATGAATGGATCCCCCACTTGCACGGCGGATCTTTTTTCTTCTGATTCTTTTGTTAAGTCTTTAGAAGCAAATGAAGCCCCGTGAATTCCGTCTCGACCGGTAGAAGCACCCACTATAAAAACAGAATTCCCGATTTCTCCTCCTGTGGTCGCTTTTGCCATTTTGTCAATTCTTGCAATCCCTACTGACATAGCGTTGACAAGAGGATTTTTTGAAAAAGATGAGTCAAAGAATAATTCTCCACCTCCAACTGCAATGCCAAGTGAATTCCCGTAATCTCCTATTCCTTTTACTGATTGGGATAATAAATGTTTATTCTTTTTGTCTGTAGGAAAACCAAACCTAAGTGAGTTTAGAGAAATAAATGGCCTTGCCCCCATTGTGAAAATATCTCTCATGATCCCACCCACACCTGTCGCTGCACCTTGGTAAGGCTCAATTGCAGTCGGATGATTATGGCTTTCAATTTTAAAAACTACAGCGAGTCCATCCCCAATAGAGAGCGCACCTGCATTTTCTTCTCCCGGTTTTGCAACTAATAGATCCGATTCGTTTGGTAGTGTCTTTAGTTGAAGAATAGAATTTTTATAAGAGCAATGCTCACTCCACATACCGGAAAATATACCGAGTTCTGTTGAGTTAGGAATCCTCTTTAATATATCTATAATCTTATTAAATTCTTCTTCTGTAATTCCATGCTCTATAGCGTCTTTTAGAGATACTTCACTTTTTTCCATATATTTACAATAAAAAAAAAATGCTCATTTTTATCTCTTATTTTACCATTTTTTTACATATAAATTCCTATTTTCTTATAAGTATTTTCGTGATTTCTAATTCCATGTATTTTTCTTTTTGACTTTCTTTGTCCTTTGAAAAATATTGAGTCTTAACGAACACTATAGGTGTTTTGATTGTATTCAATAGAAGACGTAAAAAGTATTACAGTAAATAAGGAGAATCAGAATGACAAAAGTTGCAATAAATGGATTTGGAAGAATTGGAAGGTTGGTGCTAAGAACAGGGGTTATGGATCCTGATTTGGAATTTGTTGCAATCAACGATCTTGTTCCACCGGACAATTTAGCGTATTTGTTCAAGTACGATTCTACCCATGGTACCTTTCAAGGAACTGTATCTCATGATGCAGATCATATTATTATAAATGGAAAAAAAATCCGATGCCTTGCAGAAAAAGAACCAGAGAAATTACCCTGGAAAGAAATGGGTGTTGACTATGTGATCGAATCTACAGGAAGATTTACAGACAGAGAAGGTGCATCCAAACATTTAAAAGCCGGCGCAAAAAAAGTAATTATTTCAGCTCCTGCAAAAGATAAGGATATTCCTACTTTTGTTTTAGGTGTGAATGAAGAAAAATACAACCCTTCTGTGGATAACATAGTGTCTAACGCATCTTGTACTACAAATTGTCTTGCACCGATTGTTAAAGTAATTTTAGATAATTTTGGTGTAGAAGAAGGCCTTATGACTACAATCCACGCTATGACTGCAACTCAGCCAACTGTAGATGGCCCTTCTAAAAAAGATTTTAGAGGCGGAAGAGGTGCAGCTCAAAATATTATTCCTTCATCTACAGGAGCCGCTAAAGCAGTTGGGCTTTGTATTCCTGAGGTAGCCGGAAAGCTAACAGGAATGTCTTTTAGAGTTCCTACACCGGATGTTAGTGTTGTGGATCTGACCGTAAGAACTACTAAGGAAACTTCTCTTGCAGATATAAAGAAAAAAATGAAAGAAGCGTCGGAAAGCAGCAAAATGAAAGGGATCCTAGGATATACGGAGGATATGGTTGTTTCCAATGATTTCACCAGCTCTCCTTTTTCTTCAATTTTTGATGCAGAAGCCTGTATCGAATTGAATTCTAAATTTTTTAAGTTAGTCAGTTGGTATGATAATGAAATGGGGTATTCTACAAGAGTGGTAGACCTTATTAAATATATGGTAAAGAAAGGATAATCAATGAATCTTCCCCGTATTGAAAATATTGATGTAAAAGGGAAAAGAGTTTTTCTAAGGGTTGATTTTAATGTACCCATGAAAGATGGGAAGGTAAGCGATTCAACCAGAATAGAAAAGACTATGCCAACGATTGAGATTTTGTTGAGCAAGGGAGCAAGACTCATCGTAGCGAGCCATCTCGGGAGACCCGATGGGAAGGTTGACCCCAAATATTCCATGAAACCGGTTTGTGATACTTTTCAAAGTATTTTGAAAAAAAGCGTAGCTTTTTCCGAAAAACTTGTCGGAGACGATGTTGTAAACTTGACTAATGGACTGAAAGACGGTGAAGTCCTAATGTTAGAAAATTTGAGATTTTCTAAGGAAGAAGAAGAAAATTCTCCTCAATTTTCCAAGCAGCTTTCAGAATTGGCAGATATTTACGTAAACGATGCTTTTGGAACAGCACACAGGGCGCACGCATCTACCGAAGGGATTACCCATTTTCTGCCAGCTTATGCAGGTACTCTTATGTACAAGGAGATTGTGTTTTTGACCGGACTATTTACAAAACCGGAAAGACCGTTTGTGGCAATTATTGGTGGAGCAAAAGTTTCTTCAAAAATTAAAATACTGAATCATTTGATTGGGAAGGTAGATGCTATTCTTATCGGTGGTGGTATGGCTTATACTTTTTTAAAATCCAGGGCTGTTCCTGTGGGGGCTTCATTAGTAGAAAAAGATTTTGAAGTTCAAGCCTACCAAATTATAGACAAGGCAGGAGTAGAGGGTGTTGATATTCAATTGCCTGTCGATCACGTAATTGGCGACAGTTTTTCTGAAAAAGCAAAATCGAAAACTGTAGATAAAATGGGAATCTTGGATGGTTGGATGGGAATGGATATTGGCCCAAACACGATTACTAATTTTGAGAAAATTATCAAAAATGCAGGTACAATTTTCTGGAATGGACCTATGGGCGTTTTTGAAATGGACAAGTTTGCAAATGGTACAATTTCGATTGCTAAGGCAGTAGCCAAGTCCAATGCAAATTCTGTAGTTGGTGGAGGGGATTCTATTTCAGCGATTCATAAGGCAGGGGTAGAAGATAAAATTACCCATATTTCTACAGGTGGTGGAGCGTCTTTAGAATTTATGGAAGGAAAAACCCTACCCGGAGTTGCAGCAATTTTAAAAAATACTATGGAGAAATAATTGATATGCGCACAAAAATTATTGCCGGAAATTGGAAGATGAATTTAAACCGGAAAGAAGTTGAAACTCTTTCTAAAGGAATTAAGGAAGGTTTTTCCGTGAAAAAATATTTTGAAAGAGCAATTGTTTTTCCAAGCTCAATCCATATTCCTAAAGTAACTGAAACACTTTCCGGTTCTGGTGTGGAGGTTGGAGTCCAAAATATTTATCCATCGAATCTTTCTGCATTTACAGGAGAAATTTCCACTGATCAAATTAAAGATTTTGGAATCAAATACGCTCTTATTGGTCATTCTGAGAGAAGACAATTTTTAAAAGAATCCAACGAATTTCTAAATATGAAACTTTTATTTTGCTTAAAAGAGGGAATTACGCCTATTTATTGCATTGGAGAAACTTTAGAAGAAAGAGAAAGCGGAAAAACTTTTGAAATACTAAAATCACAAATTGTTGAAGGGTTAAAAAATATTTCTCCCTCTGATTCGGTGAAATTAATCTTAGCTTATGAGCCAGTTTGGGCAATCGGTACAGGAAAGGTGGCATCCCCCGAGCAAGCTGAAGAAGCGCATGATTATATAAGAAAACAGATTTCTGAGATTTTTGGTCAAAGTCAGGCAGATTCTATTTCTATTTTATACGGTGGGTCTGTTAAACCGGATAATGTAAAAGCCCTTCTCGAAAAACCCAATATTGATGGTGGACTCGTAGGTGGAGCAAGTCAAAAGGTAGATTCATTTCTTGGACTCTTTTCAAATTGACGTAAGTAGTTAATTATTATTTTTGGTAAATTATGGGATTTCTTGTAGGCACAGTACTAACTCTTTTTATTATAACTTCACTATTTTTGATTTTTATGGTTCTAATGCAAGCCGGAAAAGGTGGAGGGGGCGGACTCTTAGGTGGAGGAGCAAGTCAGACAACCTTTGGGGCTTCTGGTGGAGATGTTTTAACTAAAATAACTCGCTACTCTGCAATTGCATTTATTTTATTGGCTTTCTTGCTTTCTTTTTTATTTGCAAAAAAGCAAGAGTCTATATTACCTGAGACTACCATAACTTCTGATCCGACATTAGTACCTCCTGTTGAATCAAAAGAACTGCCTAAATCGGCTACTCCTGAAGAGTCACCAAAAAACCCGGCAAATTCTAATCCTTTACCAAAGTGACACCAAGAGTAGAATACTAATATTGGTGGGATAGGACTCAGTTTTTTAAAAGGAATACTTTTTTTTTGGAAGTCCAATGCAATCCTATAACTCAGATTTCTCGGAAGAGAATCATTTTAGCGATTCAGAAAATATAGCAGAATTAGAATTAATTTTAAACGGAATTACTGAGCCTTTAGTTTTAATAGACCCAAAATTTACTATCAAAAGGGCCAATCTTTCAGCATTAGAATTTGCAAAAGAGAATTCTAAACCAGAGGATAAATGTTACCAAATTTTATATAGAAGGGACGATGTTTGCCCTTATTGTCCGTTTGTAAAACACGATGTATCATTGACGGAGTTTGACGATGTATTTGAGAATAAAAATATAGAAAAAACAATTGAAAGAGAAATATTTTTTAAACTGAATAAAAAGACAGAAACTCTATTTTTGTCGTTTTTCCCTCTTATAAAGAACAACAAGATTTATGCAGTAGTCGAAAAAATCAGTAATATAACCGGAATCAAAGAGAAAGACGAAGAAACGCTGAGGATGAGAAACTTGGCTTCTATAGGAGTGCTGGTTTCCGGTGTAGCCCATGAATTGAACAATCCATTGACAGGGATCGGTCTCACAGTTCAAAATCTAATCAATAATTTAGAAAGTAACGATTTGAATTTTTTTAGAAAAAGACTTGATATGATCCAAAAAGATTTATCTAGAGCCTCAATAATCGTTTCGGATATTTTGAGTTTTGCAAAACCCGGCAAGATAACCAAGACCTATTCCAATATAGGTGAGTCCATTTATTCTGCAAAAGAAACAGTAGAGAGATTGTATCCAGTTTTGTCCAAAGAAATCCGGTGGCAGGTTGAATGTGACTCGGGACTATTTTTTTATTTTAACCCGGTGAAAATAGAGCGACTATTTTTAAATTTATTTAGAAATTCTATTCAGGCTTTTGATTACAAGAAAGGCACCATAAAAGTTGAAGTTAGGAAAACAAAAAAATGGTACCATATTTTTGTAGAAGACGATGCAGGAGGGATCTCTCCCGAAATACTCGATAAAATATTTGATCCATTTTTTACTACCAATAAATACGGGGGTGGAACTGGGCTTGGTTTGTCTATATGCTATTCAATTGTGCAAGAACACGATGGAAGTATCAGTGTAAAATCTTTTGACAAGAAAACTCGCTTTTTTATATCTTTACCAGCAGGGATTGATTTTGCATGACCGAGGAAAGTCTAAAAAAATTACTAATAGTAGAAGACATTCAGTCAATTCGAGAGGCGATTGTCGATCTATTATCAAGGGAATACGAGGTCTTTTCTGCCGAGAACTTTGATGTGGCAGTCGGCATTCTTGAATCGGAAAAAATTGATTTGGTGATTACAGATATTCGGATGCCCGGTAAATCTGGTCTAGACCTAATTCATATCATCAAAGCACACTACCCGGAAACACTGTATGCTCTGATGACAGCCTACAACATCAATGACTATATTCGGTTTGCCCATGAACACGGGGTATGGAATATTATTCCTAAATATTCTTTTTTAGATATTCGTTTGATTTTAATTATGGTCAAAAAGTTATTGACTAAGAATATTTTTGGTGTAGAGAAATACTTTCCGGAAGATTTTATTTTGGTGAATCAAAAATCGAAATCTGGATTTGAGCCTTCTCCAAAAAATGGAGTAATTTTCAAGACTATTACATCTGATAAAGAAAGAAGTACTATTTGCAACAAGATTGGAAAATTTTTACAGAACAAGGGTGCGCCGATGGTTATCCAGCAAGTTCTGGAAGAGTTGACATCCAATGCAATGATACGTGCACCGAGAGATAGCCAAGGAAATTCCAAGTATCAGTACGAATTGCCTTCTAGAGATTTGATTGTTCCTTTAAAGAAAATACAATTGTCTGAGAACGATTTTTTTGAGATCGGATACGGCAGTTACAAAGAAACATTTATTTTAGTTGTGAAAGATCATTTTGGCTCCTTGCCCAAGGAAGAAATTTTAAGAAGATTGGATCGTCATATTAGTGTAAATGAAGAAACCGGGTTGCCTTTGGGGCTATCTGACTCTCACGGTAGAGGGTTGTATATTTGCAGAGAGGTTTCCGATCACTTAATTTTTAATATCCATGAGAATGTTCAAACAGAAATTATTACACTTATTGAGGGCAATGTAACAAAATCATATAAAGCGCTTTCAATATACGAGGTATAAAAAAATAAAGGATGAAGGATTTCAATTTACATCGATGAAAATTAAAAATCAAATTTTGAGAAAATCTCTGGTAGCTCTAAGTATTTTTATCTTTTACGCATTTCCTATATTTCCTGAAGAGAAGGAAAAAATCTGGCATTACGAGAAACTTACTATTCGTGAAAATCCCGAAAAAAGACCAAAAGCGATTCAACAGGAATTTATTCCTGAAGGTGGAAAGTTGTTGTATTCCACGGAGTTTAGAGGCTCTTTTGGAGACAGTATAGAGTCTGTTCTTATATTTAGCCACTCTTTTGACTTGGTAGCACTGAATCTATTTTATGAATTGGTATTGAAAAATTTAGAGTGGAAAATTTTACAAAAAGATATACAAGATAAAAAATCAGTATATTTAGCGGAAGGTCCTGCAAGAAGAATGGTCACTATTTTGTTGACGGATGAAAAAGAGTATAGAAGTATAAAAATATTTTTGAAGAAGGCAATGTTATTTTGAACTCAGATAAAATGAAAGGGAAAGTGCTTGCACTGGCTATTATTATTGGCTCTTTATTTATAGCTACTTGCATTTTTATGTTTTTTGTTTTTCGTACTTATTTTTGGGCAACATTTATTTCGTGTATTTTGTATATTGCTACAAGAGATGCTTACAATAAAATTAAAAATTCTTTTCCGAAAATCTTGGTTGGATTGTCTCCTTGGGTTATGATTTGTCTTGTTTCGGTTGTTTTTATTGTACCGGTAATTTTTATTATACGTACTTTGATTTCTGAAGCGATGGATCTTTTGACATTAATCAAATTGTCTTTGAGCGAAGATAGGATTGTATCTACTCTTTTGAATTTTCCGATTCTTACAGATTATTTTTCAGATAGTGAGTTTTTCTGGGTACAGCTTCCGGAGACTTACAGAGAAATTGTCGGCTCCTATGGTGATATTTTAAATATCGATAGTCTTTATGGAATATTAAGCAATGCCTCGACTTTTATCATAGGTAGTATAGAATTACCTACTGGGATAATTATGAACGTGTTTTTCTCCCTCTTGCTGCTATTCTTTTTTTACAAGGACGGGCACAAGATAGAAATGTTTTTTTTGTCGAATCTGCCTTTTTCTAAAGAGATCGAGGAAAAAATTGGACTGCGTGCAACTGAGGCAGTGAAGGCTGTGATTAGCGGAAATATTTTTATCTCGTTTTTACAAGGTGTTGTGATCGGATTTGCTCTCATGTTTGCAGGAATCCCAAGTCCTTTTTTTTATGCGAGTATAGCCGCAATTTTTTCTTTAATTCCAATCATTGGTACAATGGTTGTTTGGCTTCCTGCGGGTCTATACATTGGCTTCATAGAAAATGATTGGGTCGTTGCCATTGTTTTAATGGTTACATCGCTTGCCTCTTATTTGATTTTAGAAAATTTTATAAAGCCAAAAATGTTAGACAAAAAATTAAACCTACACTCATTTTTATTATTTTTATCTTTGATCGGTGGAATAAAAGAGTTTGGAATTATGGGACTCGTGATAGGGCCACTTACGATTACCTTTCTTGTGATTCTTTGGGATTTTTGGAAAATGTATAGAAATGGCGAGCTGAAATTTTTAGAGAATCAATAATAATTTTGGAAGATACAAAAAGTAAAAATAAAGTTTTTTTAGTTTCAGAAATTACAAAAATTGTCAAGACTATTTTAACTGAAGAAGATATTTTAAAAAATATTTGGATCCGTGGTGAGGTTTCAAATCTTTCTTTTTCTTCTTCCGGGCATATATATTTTTCTTTGAAAGATGATAATAGTATCTTAAAATGTATTTTTTTGTCTTTTAACAGCAATCGTTATAAAGGAAAAAAATTGCAGAATGGAATGGAAATCCAAGTAAATGGCGGGATCACGGTTTACGAAGCCGGTGGATATTATAACTTTAATGTGACAAAGGTTGAAGAAATTGGTCAGGGAGAAATACTACAAAAGATCGAAAATCTTAAAAATAAATTAGACAAGATGGGAATTTTTAACCCTGCCCATAAGAAACCTATTCCAAAATTTCCAAAGACATTAGGTATCGCTACTTCCCAAACTGGGGCTGCATTACACGATATTATAAAAATAGCCAAAGAAAGATTTCCGAATATCAATATACTTATTGCACCTTGCCTTGTTCAGGGTGTTGATGCCCCAAACTCTATTGCAAGGGCAATTCTTGAGTTGAATAATCCTGAATGGCAGGTTGATGTAATTATTGCCGGTAGAGGAGGGGGGAGTTTTGAGGACTTAATTGCTTTTCATGATGAAATTGTAGTAATGGCTTTTTACAATTCTGTAGTTCCTATCATTTCTGCGGTTGGGCACGAAGTAGATCGAGTGTTGTCTGATCTTAGTGCTGATATTGCTGCACCGACTCCAACAGCAGCAGCAAAACTCGCAATTCCAGATATATCAGAGGTAGATAACTATATTGAAGATATGGAGAGAAGATTTTTACATGCTTTGAATTCCAAAATCAATCTATTGCAAGAAAAGATTATTTCTTTTACCAATAAAAGAATATTTCAAGAGCCAAAATCAATTTTAATAGAGCGTTATCAAAGAGCCGATGAAGTTTTAAATAGAATCTATTTACTTGGGAAAAATTATTTATCTCACAAAAAATCAGAGCTTCAAAAATTTGAATCTATTGATTTTTTTATTCAAACAGGATTAACAAAATTTGTCGGTGTATTCAATGTAGTTGCCGAAAGAATAGAAAATTTTTCTCCACTTTCTACATTAAGCCGAGGATACTCTGTAACAAGAACTCTTAAAAAAGAAGTAGTGTCTTCAACAAAAAAAATACTTGTTGGAGACGAGTTAGAAGTAATTTTACATGAAGGTATTATTCAAGTCGAGGTGAAGAAAATAAATGACAAAAACTCAGGATAAACAAATTACATTTGAAGAAGCATTGGCTGAATTGGAAGAAATTGCTGAAAAGTTAGAGCGGGGACAGCTTAGTTTAGAAGAATCCATTGTGGCTTATGAAAAAGGAATGACGCTCAAGAAAATTTGTCTGGAGAGATTAAAAACAGCGGAAGGAAGAATTGAATTTTTAGCGAAAAATAAAGAAGGCAAAGTCGTAAAAGAAAATGCAAAGAAAGAGATTGACGAAGAAGAAAATTTGTTTTAGAATGTTGTGAGTGTCAAAAATTTTCTTGTATATACTCATTTAACTTTTGAAGTGCAATTCCCCTGTGCGATATTTTTGATTTTACTTCTCTTGTAATTTGAGAAAATCGTTTCTGTAAGGGAGGATAAAAAAATATTGGATCATACCCGAAACCGTTTCCTGTTTCATCATAATCGAAAGCAATTTCTCCATAGCATCTCCCTTCAAAAAAAGTATTTCCGAGTTTTGTTGAAAGGCTAATCACGCATTCATAGTGTGCAAGTCTATTTGTATAATTTTGAACTTTTGAAAGGAGGTAAAGAGTTCTATCCTTATCAGTAAAATTCGGTTCTCCGTATCTGGCAGAATAAATTCCCGGTTCCCCGTCAAGGCAGTCAACACAAATTCCAGAATCATCTGCTATAGAAGGGAATTTGGTTGCTTTGAATAATTTTTCAGATTTGATTAAGGCATTTTCTTTAAAGCTATTTCCATTTTCCTCGACTTCAAAAATTATCCCTAAATTTTTTGGAGTCAATAATTCGATTTTTGAATTTGAAAAGTAATGTTTTATTTCTTCGATCTTATGAGGATTGTTTGTTGCTACAGCAATCGAAAGTGAGTTCAAGTTTTATAGGTTCTTTCTGCAGATTCCAAATCTTTGTATATATTAAAAATTTTATCCAACATTGTAATTTCAAAAAGCTCTAACAAATCGTCGTCGTAAATTATGAGTTTTATGTCTCCTGAGGATTCGTTGAATTTCTTTTTGTAAGCAACAAGAATTCCAAGCCCCATAGAGCATATATGATTCACATCGGTCAAATCGACTATGATATTTTTTTGTGACTTAGCAAACAGTGCATCAAGACTCGAATCTATCTCCTTGATGTTAGACTCTAAAATAGATCCGCTTAATTTAAAGATAGAATAGTTTGGATTTGTAGAGAGTATCATATTTATTATATTGCAGTCTGTAACTAAAACGGGTAAAAAATCAAGTAAAAAAATCGTTAGAAATACTTTTTACAAACACAATTAAGTAAACTTTTTCAACCCCATTCTCTTTTAATATCTTAGAGCATTCATTTACGGAAGCCCCGGTAGTAAAAATATCGTCTATTAAGATTGCATTCCCTCTAAGATTGTGAATAAATTTTTTTTCTATTGAATACGCTTTTTTAGCGTACAAGAATCTTTCTCTATAGGATTTTTTCGATTGAAGATCAGCCGAATTTTTCTTTAGTAAAAGGTCGTTTTTTAAGCAAAATTTACTTCTTTTCTCTAATATTTTTAAAATTGAAAACGATTGAGAAATCGGCCTTTTTCGCAATGTGTTTTTATGAGAGGGAATTAATGTTAAATAATTAAACTCATTAAATTGTATTTTTTTTAAAATTCTTCCGATACCTAACCTGAAATAATTAGATAAGATCATCTCATTTCCAAACTTTATCTTATTTAGAATTTTTTTTTCAAATACCCCCGTTGGATTTATAAAGAAAAGTTTATCAAAAAAAACATTCCTTGATTCACAATACCCACAAGAATTTTCAAGTAGTGGGGTTGCACAAATTTCGCAAAGGTTGTCGGGAATAGGAACTTGTTTCGGGATACATTTTCTGCAAATGCCGATCTTTTTAGAAAGGATATCAACTTGTCCGCATTCTGTACAACTCACAGGAAATAGAAAATCAACTATTTTTAAAATCCAATTCATACAATATAAGGTAAAAAAGAGTGCAAAAAAAAAATAAAAATTTACAAAACATACATAAAAAATACTAAAAAGGGATAAATTTGTAAGTTTAAAAATTGGCTGAGAAATCGAACATGATTCTTCTCGAATCTCTTTGGTAGTCAAATGGATAATAGTTATTCTTTATAAGAGTTTGGCAACTATTTAAAGCATTAGACACAAATACACCGAGGTGGACATTTTCATGTATCTTATATACAAATCTGGTATTTAGATTTACCCAAGGCGGTACATCTTTAGGTCGATATTGTGGGTAAGTGTTTTGATATGAAATAGGCTCTCCCGTATTCGTGTCCAAGGGACCAAATCCTGTCAATGGATCGACAGATCCCATATCGCTTGTCTTTCTATACACTAAACCTTGTCTTTCAAAAGAAAGGGAAAAGTTGAACTTAGGAAAATTTCCACTAAATCCAAGATTGAGTCTGTGGGAAGGAGCCCAAGTTAGGTGATCTTTATTGGCTGAAATTGTATTGTCTTGAATAAATTCGTTTAGTCTTTCTATGTATGTCATATTTGCAAAGCCAGAAAAATATTTATAAGAAAAAATTAATTCAGTTTCAAGACCGTGAGTGACTAGGGTATAAATATTGGAACTAAGGTTATTGTTTTGTAAGCTATAGGCAATTTGATTTTCAAACCTTGTACGAAAATAGTTTCCTCGTAAGTTAATGTACCTATTTAGAAAGTAGTCTATTCCGATTTCATTCGTTTGAATTACTTCCGGTTTTAATTTTCTTGGGTTAGACGCAAGCGAAAAAGTATTTGCCCCAAAAAGCTCTGTCATGGCCGGCTCTCTAAAAGCTCTACCGCTTATTAGCTTTAAATTTAAGTTTTTCGTAATAAAAAAAACTGCACCGAGTCTTGGGCTTGTTCTTCTAAAAATTCTTTTGTCATTTGTGATAAGTGGAGGACCAACAAATTGGTCGTAAGGTTTTTCTATATAAATTCCTGTATCGCTCGAATATCTTTGGTCAATCCCTCTAAATTTTACAACTGTTTCGTCATAACGCACACCTGCCGTAAGTTCAAGTTTATTGTAAAGTATTTTTCCGGAAACAACTTGTGCAAATGCTGCACCTTTGTTTACAGGTTTCTTTTTTATCCACTCAAACCAAGGACCCTGTTTTTGAAATGAGTTATCGTCATAAGGTGGATAACCATTGACCGAATCACTAAGATTGATATTGCTGTAGTGTTCCTTGTCACCGTTATAGCGAAAGTTCGTCCCTTCCACCCCACTTAATAAACTTCCTCCGTTTCCAAAAAGATAGGTCAATTGACCTCGTAAAAATATATCTTTTGCACTTGTTTTTAAATATTCAGATACTCCTCCCGGGTAAAAGTTTTCATAGGCACCATTTTCTGCATACCTTGTGTTCCAATCAATCCCTCTTTCTTGATATCGCATAACGTATTCTTGAATCAATTTATCCGTTATATTTTTAGAATACTTGATTGTAGCAATTTGGCGAGACTCGGACATATTTTCTTTCGAGTCAGGGATTCTCCACAGCCAACCATGCCCTGATTCATAGCTCCAGTAGCTTTTATGGAATTGGATAGATAAACCTTTTAGAACTCCTTCACCTTCTAATTTTGTAAATAAGTAACTTGAGTTTCTTTCGTCTTTAACCGGAAATTTTTGTGGAAATCCGAAAGCATCTAATCTTCCTGAGCTGTCCGTATCCATATAGTTATTTCCTTTGGTTTTATATATGTTGTAACTCGCTATATATGAAAAAATTTTACCAGTGTTTCCCGTAAGAACATCATAAATTTGTGTTCCTGCATCACCCGAACGTATGCGGGTTTTAATCCCCCCTTTCAAATCAGATCCTGAAAAAGTGTTTATAGAAACAACTCCATTTGTAGCATTTGAGCCATAGAGCGCAGAACCGGGGCCTCTGATAACTTCTATAGACTTAATCATATTCAAGGGAGTGATCTCCCAAGTATAGGCAGTACCGTATAGATTATCATTAAATTGGACTCCATCCATCAAAGTTAAAATATGGTTGTTGTTCCAGCCTTCAAAAATTCCACGCCCTGTGACAGTTCTTCTGTCATAGTCTTGCGAAGGAGCGAAACCCGGGAGTTGATACAAAATATCGTTAAGGCTAACTCTTCCGTAGTTACGAATTTCTTCTTCTGTTATTACGGATATAATATTGGGCGCTTCGCTTGCTTTTTTTTCCGTCTTAGTAGAAGAGAATGTGACCTGGCTTTGCAAAAAAGAAAACACTTGTTTTGCTGCTTCTTCTTCGGCTTCTTTTCCCGAAGAAATCGGGAATTTTTTATTCCGGCTGATTTTTGAAAATAATACAAATTCGTTTATGCTTTCTCTTTTCTCTTGTCTTTTCCAATTATTTAATAGAAGAATATTCAGTCGCTTTGAGAAATTTAGTATTCTTGTAGAATCTAATTCTTTGGATTCTGTAGAATCTAACTTGATTCCTATGGACTCTGAAATTTCATCGGTAATATTAAAGGCATCTATCATTAAACCGGTTTCAGGATTATAAATTTGAGAGTATAGTTGAAGATTTTCGTTTTCTAATTTTTTATAAAACCCATCTACTAAGAAATGACAATTTTCTTTTTTTGTAGAGGAAATTTTATCTTCTATTTTCGTTTCTATTATTTTTTTGATTTGCATTTTTTTTGAGTTCAGCACTTCAGAGATTTTAGAATAGATCTGTTCTGAAAGTTTTTTATTTTCAGTAGATTCAAAATTTGTAAATTCTGAAAGGCAAGCTATTTTGTTTGTGGGCTTCTCATCTTCTGAATATAAATCGGAGAAGTTGAATAGAATAGCAAAAAGAACACAGGTAGTAAACAAGTTCGTTATTGGGTGCTCTTTACAAGATAAAATAAATTTCAATACGAATGCAATCATCAGAAATTAGCCCTCAGGTCTATAAGTACTCTTCTTGTTTCTCTTAAATAATCGGTTGGAAAGTTTCCTGTTTGGGTTAAGTACTGGGGTCTATTCAACGCGTTAGATGCAAAAACACCTAATCGTAAATTTTCCATAAGTTTTACTTCAAATCTTAAGTTTACGTTTGTCCAAGCCTCTACACGAATTGGTCGATAAACCGGATATCTATAAGGGTCTGAGTAGGTATTTTCTGTTAGCGTACCGGTTATCGGCTCTATACTTCCAAGGTCACTTCTTTTTCTTGTCACAACACCTTGTCTTTGAACACTAATACTTCCCGAAAATATCTTGAAACTGCCTGTGATTCCAAAATTAGCTAAACTTGCAGGGGAGCCTGTTATCTCGCTTTGATGTTTTGATTCACTCGCTTTTAGATTGTGATCTAAGTATCGGGTAAATTTAGAATAGTTTGCAAAGGCTGAAACATTTTTGTATGTAAATAATAATTCTGATTCAAGACCTTTTGTTCCGAGTGTGTAAGCGTTTATAATCGTGTTGGAAGTATCGCTATAGTCTATCATGTTTTCGGTTCTGGTAGCAAAAGCATTGAGTCTTAGATTGATATATTTATTTGCATACCAGTCAAGTGCACCTTCATAAGTTTTTATAATTTCAGGGCTGATTTTTCTTGGGTTATTTGAGCCTCCGACATAGGTATTTACTCCAAAAAGTTCTCCAGGTGAAGGCTCTCTAAAAGCTCGCCCTGCAAGCAGTTTAAAGGTAAGTCTGTCTGTTGCAAAAAAGACTAAACCAATTCTTGGGCTTGTTTTCCGGTAAACTTTTTTTTCGTTGGTAACGAATGGAGGAGCTAAAAATCGACTTGGAACAATATTTGAAGTTTCAAGACCTGTAACCGGATCTGTATAATTGTAGGTCGGATAGCCGAGTAATCCATTGTACGGCATATCAATTCCTCTAAAGTGCATGGATGATTCGTCATATCGAGTTCCTAAAGTTATTTCTAATCTTTTTTCAAATATCTTCCCTGAGCTGAACTGCCCAAATGTTGCAATCTTTTTAATCGGACGGTCTGTTATCCAATCCATATACGGCTCTAAAGGTCTGACTATATTTCCAGAGAAAGGCTCGCCTGTTCCGAGTAAATTCATGTCTACATTCGAGCTATGCTCCTTGTCTCCACGGTAGCTTATTTGATTTGCCTCTACACCCGCTACTATTGAACCTTTATTATCAAAATGGTAGGTGACTTGCCCTCTCCCAAAATAATTGTCTAATCTCGTGTTTAAGTTTTCCGTAACCCCCGAAGGATAATTATTTGGGTCGCTTGGGTATAGCCTTGCATTGAACTTCCATTCTCCAGGTGAATATTTTATTACGTATTCATGAGAAAGTTTATCTGTGATATTTTTCGAGTATTTTAGAACTGCAATGTCTCTATTTTCAGACATTTGATCTTTGAAATCCGGGGTATTCTGCAACCAGCCGTTAAACGTACCGTATTTCCAGTATTGGCGATTGTATTGTAAAGAAAATCCTTTTAAATCTCCTTCCCCTTCTAATTTTAATAGAAGGGAATAGTTATTTCTTTCGTCTTTGTAGGGAAATTTTTGCAAGAAACCTAAATCATCAACTCTACCGGAATTATCGTAACCTTTTATACTGTTTCCCGTTGTATCGTAAGAATTCATGCTAACAATATATGAGATTAAATTTGTAGTATTGCCCGTAACTATATCGTAGATTCTAGTGCCATGATCGCCCATTCTGGCACGAAGCCTGACTTCACCATTCAGGTCTTTTCCTGAATAGGTATTTAGAGAAACAACCCCATACATTGCATTTGACCCATAAAGCGCAGACCCTGGACCTCGAATCACTTCAACAGACTTTACCATATTTAGTGGAGTTAACTCCCAAGTGAGCGCAGAGCCATAAAAGTTTTCGTTAAATTGAACTCCATCTTGAAGTATTAAAATATGGTTATTATTCCAACCCTCGTGCATACCTCTTGCTGATACCGTTCTTCTCTCATTGATTTGAGAAGGAGAGAATCCGGGAAGCTGGTATAAAATATCGTTAATGCTATTTCTACCGTAATCTATGATTTCTTTGTCAGAGATAACTGAAATAACGTTAGGTGCCTCGTTTGTTCTTTTTTGGGTTTTTGTTGATGAAGTGGTTACTTGATTTTGCAAAAGATTGAAAACTTGTTTCGCGGCTTCCTCTTCGGCTTCCTTTCCTGATGAAATAGGGAATTTATTATTTTCACTGATTTTTGATGAAAGTACATACTCATCAATATTTTCTCTTCTTTCTATTTTTTTAGAGTTATTCAGTAATACAATTCTAAGCCTTTTTGCAAGGTTACGAACGCGCAATTCATCGGATTCTTTTGATTCTTCAGGATCCAATTTTAACTTGCCTAATTCTGTGTACTCATCGGCAATATTGAATGCATCAATCATTAGAGAAGTTTCAGGATTATAAATTTGGCTGTACAATTGGAGGTTTTCTGAATTATTGAGTTTTTTATAATACCCATCAATGAAAAAGTAACAATTATTTTTTAGTGAGAAATGCAATTTTGACTGTATTGAGTTTTCATTTACCTTTTTAATTATAAAATTTTTTTCAGAAAAAGACTTAGTTATTATTGAATCTATGAGTTTTACAATTTCTAAGTTGGAATTCGATTCAAAGTTAGAAAAGTTAGATAAGCAAATTGTTTTTTCGTTTGTTTTATTTGGCTTTTCTTGAGAAAAAATTCCAAAAGCAGATGCAATGACAAATACAATTGAAATTATAGATTTTCGCATAGTCAAAAATTTTAAACACCTTATAAATAATGCAAGTTTTTTTTAACGGTTTCTAAATAAAAATGAATCTTCAAGCAAGTATATTCACAGGTTTCGGGAAGCATCACTAGCGATCCGTAGAAAGACCTAGTTTAGTTTTTGAAATAACATCATAATTTATTTTTCTCATTGGTAATATATTGTAGAAAAAAAAAGTGCAATATGAAATTTTGAAAAATAAACACAATATGAATTTAACAATTGAAAATATACTAATAGTAGGCTCTGTGCTACTTTTTATAAGCATAGTTGTTGGTAAAACTTCTTACAAATTTGGAGTACCGACTCTACTTTTATTTTTAGCAATAGGGATGCTTGCAGGCTCAGACGGAATAGGTGGTATTCGGTTTGATGATCCTAAAATCGCTCAATTCGTAGGAGTAGTTTCTCTAAATTTTATTTTATTTTCGGGAGGGCTCGATACAAACTGGACATCAGTAAAACCCATTCTCAGGGAAGGGATTGTTTTATCTACGTTGGGAGTTTTACTCACTGCGTTGACACTTGGAGGGTTTGTATGGTATATAACAGATTTTACATTTTATGAGAGTATGCTTTTGGGCTCCATTGTTTCTTCAACGGATGCAGCCGCAGTATTTTCAATTTTGCGTTCAAGAAACCTAGCGTTAAAAGATAATCTTCGCCCAACTTTAGAGTTAGAAAGTGGGAGTAACGACCCAATGGCTTATGTTTTGACAATTGTGTTTTTAACCTTAGTCACAAATCAGGATCAGAGTATCGTATCCGTAATTCCTCTTTTTTTAAAACAAATGATTCTTGGAGGAATCTTTGGTTTCGGATTTGGGAGGCTTAGTAAATTCATTATCAATTCTATTCAGTTGGATTTTGAGGGGCTGTATCCTGTATTAGTAATTGCGCTCATGTTTGTCACATTTTCAATTACTGACTCATTAGGCGGTAACGGTTTTTTAGCAATTTATATTTGTGCGGTGTATTTGGGGAATCAGGAATTAATTCATAAAAATACAATTCTTAAGATGTATGACGGCTTGGCTTGGCTAATGCAGATTGTACTTTTTTTGACTCTTGGACTACTCGTTTTTCCTTCACAAATTCTTCCTTTTATCGGTATCGGTTTACTCATCTCAATTTTTTTAATAGTCGTTGCAAGACCTGTAAGTGTACTACTAAGTCTTTTTATGTTTAAGATGGAGATAAAGAGAAGGCTCTATATTTCTTGGGTGGGGTTAAGAGGTGCAGTTCCAATCGTATTTGCTACATACCCACTCTTGGCAGGAATAGACAAAGCCTATACAATTTTTAATATAGTATTTTTTATTTCAGTGACTTCGGTTCTAATTCAAGGAACAACAATCTCAATTATAGCTAAATGGCTACACGTATCGCTACCTGAAAAAATAAAAAATTCTACCGAAACAGACCGACTTATTTTGGATTTACCGAAATCAACCTTGCAGGAATTTGAAATATTGTCGGATTTCTGTGCTGTAGGGAAAAAAATTGTAGATTTGGATTTTCCGAAATCAGTTTTTATTATTATGATTAAAAGAGGTGGAGAATATATACGGCCGGGTGGCTCTACAATTATTGAAGCAAAAGATATTTTAATGGTTCTTGCAGATGCCCCGGAAGATTTTGAGAAAGTAGATGGGTGTATTCAAAGTCAAATTAAAAAAATGTAAGGTGTGTTCTAAATGTAGGAGTTTTTTAGTTAGTCAAAAAATACAAAATTGGTGAATTTATGAAATAGTTTAAAAAATATTTTCAATTTAGTATATAATTATAAAATTTGATTTGCATATATTTTATTTTCTGTAATAAAAAGCTAAGGAGAAAAATTTATGACTATTCAACCGATTTCTATTTATAATGAATTTCAAGAAATTTATAAGAACAAACTTTTAGAAGACCTTACCGAGCTTACGATTGAGGAAAATCCTCAAAGTGGTTTTTTTATTAGATATACCCTTGATTACGAAGGAGAAATTAAACAAGGAAAATTGCAAAGTTTTTATAGTTCTGGGACAGACAATCCCAATGATTTGAAAAAGTTTTTTTTGAATCTTGGCAAGGATGAACATTTTTATTTTTGCGATACGGTTTTTAAGGAGAACGATCATTTTCATGAAAACTACGATTTGCTAATTTATTATCCTGATTGTCAAGAATCAGATGCGGTTGAGTTTCTGATACGAGACTACGCAAATAACCCAACAGATGAAGCTACAAAAAATAGATTAAAAAAGTACATTCAAAAAGAAATCGATGCAGATAGTTTAGTGTTGGTTGAGGAAGAGGGAGGAATCGAAGTTTACCATTCCGAAAAAGAAGATTTTTTAGAAAGATTGCATTCTATCGTTTTGGAATAGGATGTGTCGATGGAAATTTGTTAAAGAAAAATTTTGTTGTATATACAATATTAAACGTTAGGCGATTTTCATAAGCCTCTGGCGTATATTAAAATTTTTGAATTTTCTTTAGTAGGTGCTTTCCAAAGAAAAATAAACTAAACCAGACTGATATCAATATAAATAAGATTAGGTTTGGATTAAAATTTGTTAATAGAAACGGATAGGATAGGGTTAGAATTCCACCTCCTATAAGAGGAGCTGAAAATGGAGACGCTGCTGCATAGATCTTTCCAGCTTTACTTTTCATGGATGGGTCGGTCATTTTCCAGAGCATAAGTCCGGTCGCAGTAGTTCCATTCAGCATTCCGAAATTGATTAGACTCAATTCAAACCTGTAATTATTGTGAATTAGTTTTTTACTTAATACAAAATGGCAAAATAAATTCCATAGAAAACCAAAACCAAACAGGATGAGCAGTGGAATTAAAAATTTCAAGATGATTTGCAAGTTCATCGTGGATATTCCAGTAAAAATTAAAATTTCCATTACAATAGATGCAATTAATGAATTGGAAGAGTTGTCTAATAGGTATTCTTGTTTAGAAATTTTTAACAGAAATTTTAAAAGAATACTTCCGAAAAGTGCATATACAAAAAGTGGAAGAACGGGTATAGGAGTTGAGTAAGACTGGAAAGTTGCTTGTAGTAATTTTCCAATGAAATAGGCTATAAAAATCAGTGTGCCGGAAAATATTAATGAGAAGTATGAAATAGAAAACTTTTCGCTTACGATAGAATTTTCTCTAATTTTTTTGCCTTCTTTTATGATTATAAAAATTCCACCAACGATACCGAGTATCATTCCGGCAGTTGCGCTGAACAGTCCAAATTCCAATCCACCTTTCAAGCCATTTTTTTCTAAGATTTCTTTCATTGCAAATGCAGTTCCGTGTCCACCTGCAAATCCTGTTTCTAAGATTATAGCAAAAGACATAGGTATCTCATAAAATTTTTGAAACACAAATAGGGTTAGAGAGATTGCTATTATGGTTTGCCCAAGAACAGAAAGCCAAACTAAGATTCCTTCATTTACAATTTCGTTAAAAGTGGACTGGCTTGAATTTTCAGATTTCTCCAAGAAAAGGGATGCAAAAATAATTGCTATAAGTTCGGACGGCCACGATTTCCATGTTGAAAATATTGTACTAGATTTTAAATCGTCAAACAAAGTAAAAAGAATTAATACAAAACTTGAGCTGATAAGAGAAATCGGGATTTGAAATCTTTCAATAATAGAAAAGAATTTTGCGAAAAAAGAAAAACAACCAAGTATTGTAATTACTAAGAAAAATTCTGTCAAGGATCTTTCCACATACCTGAATCTTTTATCAGGTCAACTAACTTTTGATCTGCAATCTCAAAAGGAATAGATTTCTCTATAATTTCTTTTCCCTTATACAAGTGTACTTTTCCGGGTCCTGCACCTACATATCCAAAGTCTGCGTCAGCCATTTCCCCTGGCCCGTTTACTATGCAGCCCATGATTGCAATTTTTACGCCTTTTAAATGCTCTGTTCTTTTTTTGATTCTTTTTGTGGTCTCTTGTAGGTTGAACAAAGTCCTGCCACAGGACGGGCAGGAGATAAACTCTGTTTTTGAAATTCTGAGTCGAACTGCCTGAAGTATGTCTTTTGTAAGCTCTAAAGATTCGTTAATGTTTTCACCTTCGATTGAAATTCTAACCAAATCTCCGATTCCGTCAATCAGCAGCCCTCCGAGACCAATTGAGCTTTCGTATAACGCATTTTTTATATTGTCTGAATCTGAAAACAGTGCAAAAGGGTAGGCTGTATTTTGCAGAATATATCCTAACTTACGATAATCAAAAATTATATTTTTCGTTTTTACTGAAAAGAGTAGATTTTTCAATTTTTGAAATTCACTATTTTCCAATAAATTTTCTAACTCATTAAAATTTTCCGGCTTTATTCTAAGCTCAAGAATTTTTTCCTTTTTCGTAAGATTCTGAATAAGGTCGATTATTTCGGTAAATGATTCTTTGGGAAAATCAAAGATGTCTATAATTAATTTATCAAAATTTTGTAACTCGTTTAGAAATTCTAATTCTTTAAATTTAATCTTGTCTGTAAGTTCAACAGAAAAAGGAAGTTCAGGAAAATTCGTATTTTTTAGATTGGAATAAAAAGTGAGTTTTTCTTTAGAGTTCGCTAAAAAATGAAATATATCTGGGATGATCGTTTTGTCTTTTTTCTGAAGAAAACTTTGAATCGTATCTTGTAGTGCTTGATTATTTAGTCCTGTGTCTAAAATAGTTTCAATTTTTACGGGAGTGTTTTCTCCAATTTTAAAATTTTTAGAACATACTAAGTTGCTATGAAATCTGGAATACTGAAAAGGGTTTCTAAATTCAAAATATTTTTTAGTAGAAGGCACCGAGGTTTCTATAGTTGAGTATTGAATAATTTTTTTTGCTACAGGGATTTCATTAACAGCGTCTTCAGTAAGAGAAACACGAATTGTATCTCCGAGTCCATCGTTTAGTAGAGAGCCGATTCCTATTGCAGATTTAATCCTACCGTCTTTTCCGTCTCCGGCTTCAGTCACCCCGAGGTGCAAAGGATAATCCATCTTCAACTCATCAAAACGAGATGCAAGTAATCTGTACGCTTGAACCATTACCTGTGGGTTGGAAGATTTCATAGAAACTACTATATCTCTATAATTTTCCGTTTCAGCCATTTTGATAAATTCGATGGCACTTTCTACCATTCCTTTTGGAGTGTCTCCAAATCTATTCATGATTCGATCTGACAAAGACCCGTGGTTAGTGCCTATTCTTAAAGCTACTCCAAGTTCCTTGCACCTGACTAAAAGAGGTCTAAAGATTTCAAAAATTCTTTCTAATTCTAATTCGTAATCTTTATCGGAATATTCTATGCTTGCAATTTTTTTTTTATCCGCAAAATTACCCGGATTAATTCTGATTTTTTCAACAAATTCTACTACTTTTAATGCAACGCTTGGAGTGAAATGAATATCGGCGACCAAGGGGACTTTGGATTTGTGCTTTTTTAATTCGATTCGTATATTGGGCAAGTTTAGAGCATCTGCCATAGAGGGAACAGTGAGTCTGACTATTTCACAACCTGCGTTTTCTAAGTCTAAAATTTGTTTTACAGAATTTACAGTATCCTGTGTGTCGGAGGTAGTCATAGATTGGATTCGTATCGGGTTTGTTCCTCCGATTTCTATATTTCCGACTTTTACTGATTTGGTTTTTTTTCTTTTATAATAAAATGGAGACAGATTGTAAGCAAGATTCATGTTTTAATAGTGTCTCAATAATGGTCTAAGTTGTAAAGCAATTTGCTCTTTCTCAAAATTTGGCTTTAAATACTTGCCTCTTTTCCTTATATAGAAAAAACATATTTTGGCAAGGTAAAATATGTTTTTAAAGCAGGGGTAATGGATTTTTTACAAATTTTAATTGATTTTTTTGCAACCTATGGATATATTTCAGTTTTTCTTGTTTTGATCTTATGCGGATTGGGTCTTCCTGTTCCTGAAGATATTTCACTTGTTGCTGGAGGAGTGATTAGCGCCCTTGGCAATACAAACGAGCACGTTATGTTTGCTGTAGGGATGGCCGGGGTTTTAATCGGAGATGGGTTTGTATTTTTTTTAGGTAGATTTTATGGAGAGAAAGTTTTGAAAATAAAATTAGTCTCCAAGATACTCACCCCAAAAAGATTTGAAGAAGTAAAAATCCAGTTTGAGAAATACGGTAAATTTGTAATCTTTGTAGGCAGGTTTACTCCTGGACTAAGGATGCCTATTTTTATGACTGCCGGGATTACCAAGAAAGTTCATCCAGTGTTATTTTTTACTACTGACTTTCTTGCAGCAGCGATTAGTGTGCCTGTTTGGGTTTATCTCGGATTTTACAGTGCAAGTAATTACGAGAAATTATTAGAAATCATGCACCAAGCGCAAATTTCCATAATAGTTCTTGTTGCTACTCTTGTTGTCAGCTTTTATGTATTTTTAAAAATGAAAAAAAGAAAAAATAAATAGAGAAAAGTTTTTATATGGAAACAAATTTAGACAACGAGCCAATCATAAAACTTATTGATTACACTAAAGAGCCATTCAATCTTTCTATTGCATCGGCAAGAACTTGCTATTCTTCAAAAGGAATACTGTACCCTGAAGATATGGTAAAAACCGAAAAGTCTATTGAAATTAGAGATAGGGTAGCCAAGTCAACAAAAAAAGCAGGGCACCTGACTACACGGCAGCACCCTCAGTTTATTTATTCTATTGATAAAGTTTCAAGACAATTTGTTTGGGCGTTTTTGCATTCTCATCCATTTTACAATTCAGAGCAGGTTAGCCAAAGGTATGTAGAAGTAAAAGATGAAAATTACTATCTTCCACCACATTTAAATGAAAAAGAAAAAAAACTATTCTTAGAAAGCGTTAGGTTTAGCACTCAAAGTTATTTTCAATTTTCTGAAATGCTAAAGCCTGTAATTGAAAAAGAATATTTTTCTATTTTCAAAGCAAGGGCAGATTACCCGGAAAAATGGCAGATTCCAATCAAGAAAAAAGCTATTGAAGTTGCGAGATACTTTTTGCCCTTAGCTACTTTTACTTATATGTACCATTCCATTAGCGGGATTACTCTTCACAGATATCATCGGTTGATGAATTCTTACAATGTTCCCAAAGAGCAGTCAAGGGTAGTTCAGAAAATGATCGATTTAGTTGGTGAGATCGATCCTCTATTTATAAAAGAAATGGACGATCCGATTCCATTGGAAGAAACCCAAGAGTACTTATATTTTGAAAAAGTATTTGGAACATCACTTGCTAAAAATTTTTCCAATGCAAAAGATTTTATAAAAGAATACGATTCTGATTTGAATGGAAGGTATTCCAAGTTAGTCGGCTATTACCCCAATGGAGAAAAATTACTTACGGATGCCCTGCGATCTGTTCTTTCTTCTACAAAATCATCGTTGAGCGACGAGGATGCTATTCGGATGCTTTTGGATCCTTCCTTAAACAGAGGTTTAACTTCCACATTAAACGAAACTACAATGAGTCCTATCTCCAGAGCAATGCTTCAGCTATCTTACACGTTTAAGAAAAAAATATCGCACACTGCGGATAGTCAGGATCAAAGACACAGGATGGTTCCGGGGTCAAGACCAGTTTTACTTTCACAGTTTTCAGGTGAGCCGGATTATATCATTCCTTTTATCGTTAAAAAGTACCCGGAACTATTAGATTTTTATGAAAGTACTATGATAGAGATTTTTAAAAAGATAAAAATATTTGCAGAGGCCACGACTGATTCAGAGACGATCTCCTATCTTTTGCCAAACGCTTTTCCTATACGTTTTTATGAGACTGGGAATTTACTAATGCTTTATCATAAATGGAAGACAAGATTATGCTACAATGCACAAGAAGAAATTTTTCAGGCATCGGTAGAAGAGGTAGAAGATCTAAGTAAGGTAAACCCGGATATTGCAAAATGGTTAAGAGCACCATGTTGGATTCGAATGCAGGGAGGGGTGAAACCTTTTTGCCCGGAAGGAGACAAATACTGTGGAGTGCAGGTTTGGAAGAATGATTCTTTGAATTATGTTAGGACGATTTGAGTTTGGAAAATGAAAGAAGAAAATATTGATGAGACCGGTCTGAATTCTAAAATTGTAAGTTTTAGCGAGCACGGGTCAGAGTGGATCGAAAAACTAAAAGATCAAATTCAAGCAAAAGAAGACGGGAAATTATTAAAATTCATAGAAGTCTCTCACCCGGCAGATATTGCTGACGCTATCTCTCATTTAGATTCTGAAGATGCAATTTATCTATTTCGTTTGTGCAACACAGAGCAAAGAACGAATGTGCTGGTAGAATTGAACGAAGAAATCCAGATGGTTTTTGTAAACAGCCTGAATTTGAAAGAAATTTCCCCTATAGTTGAAAATATGGAGTCGGACGATGCCACTTCTCTTTTCGATGAAATTAGTCCTGAAAAAGCTGAAGCGATTTTGAATTCCTTGGACAAGGAAGATTCTTCTAAAATCAGAAATCAGATGAACTTTGAAGAGAATAGTGCCGGAAGACTTATGACTTCTGATTTTGCAGTTGTGAAAGAAGATGAAAACGTCAGGAAAGGGATCATCAATTTAAGAAAAGCATCTCGAGAATCAGACAATATTTATTTAATTTATGTGACTGATGAAAAAGGAGTGTTGAAAGGGTTTGTAAAACTCAAAGATCTTTTTCTGTCTTCTCCTACCACTAAGATTTCTAAAATAATGAAAGACAATATCAAATCCATTCATTTCGATTCTGACAAGCAAGAGGTTGCCAAGTTTTTCCGTAAATACGATTATGTATCTGCTGCCGTAGTTGACGACAATGGTGTTATCCTCGGTAGAATTACAGTAGATGATATTTTGGACATTATGCAAGAAGAAGCGTCTAAGGATATTTTGCGACTGGGTGGGGTGAGTGAAGACGAAAGACTTTCTACTTCTATTTTTGTATCTTTAAAAAGAAGACTTACTTGGCTGAATTTGAACTTAGTCACTGCGATTGTTGCATCTTCTGTAGTGTCTATGTTTGAAGATACGATCCAGAAAATTGTAGTACTCGCATCTCTAATGCCTATTGTTGCCGGGATGGGTGGGAATGCCGGCACTCAAGCGATTACAATAGTCGTCAGGCATATTGCTACTGGGGATTTAACGAGCAAAAATTGGTTTTTAGCAATCCGAAAAGAATTAATCATCGGAATTTTAAACGGAATTTTTATTGGAGTTGTTTCCGGAGTTTTTACATTTATCATTAAAAATAATTTGGTTTTATCTATTGTAATTGGTTTTGCCATGTTCATCAATTTAGTTATTGCCGGAATCTTTGGTTCTATTATACCAATAATTTTAAAAATCTCAAAAATAGATCCAGCAATTGCTTCTTCGATTTTTGTAACAACAAGCACAGATATATTCGGGTTCTTTTGCTTTTTAGGGCTTGCTTCTTTATTGATTAATTTTCTTTAATAAAGATACTTGACTTTAAAAATATGAAAAAATAATGATTGAGCGAGGTATCAATTTGAAATCATTTTTCTTAATTCTTTTGACTGTATTTATACTCAATCAATGTGCCTCGGATAACCGAAGCGTAGATTCAATAACCTATACAAAATTAAAAAATCCTGCCGGTGATTCAGAAAAAATTTTAGATGAGAAAGGTGAGGTTGTAGAAAATAATTCTGGTGAGCCAAAATTTTTTTCAAAAGAATCAAGCGATACACAGGAATATTTTAGAGTAATCATATCGAGCGATTCATACCAATTGAGGCAAATCAGAGGAACAGAAAATGTAATGAGAAAACCCGATCTTGGTGGAGACCAGTTGATTTGTGATGAATTGAAAAAGTTTAACTTAATTGATTTTGTGGACGATGGGATTGTACTCGTAAAGTTAAATGGAGAAACCGGGAAGTTAGAAAATTTTAACTTTCATACAAGAGTTCCTCGTATCAACGATATAGCTAAGATTATCCAAAATGACGCAACAAGGTGGAATCTTGAACACAAGAAGGGTAATATCCCTGTAGTTACAAAATATCTTATTTATTATAATATAATTTTAAAAAATAAATCCAACAGGGAAGAAGTCAAAAATAAGCTAAAAAGAGAAATTAGAAAATAAAGTGCAAAGCTATTAATTTTTTACTTATGTTCTTATTTTTTCGATAATATTTGTAGTAGATTTTCCTTTTACAAAAGGCAGAATAGTAATTGTCCCTCCATAAGATTGAATAGTTTCATACTCAGGTAGATTTTTCGCTATATAGTCTCCACCCTTTACGTGAATGTTTGGCTTTAATTCAGTGATCAATCGAATGGGCGTGTCTTCAGAAAAAATGGTAACATAGTTTATAAAAAATAAGGAGGCAAGGAGTAAGGCTCTATCTTCTTCGGAATTTATGGGTCTTGATTTCCCTTTTAATTTCTTTACGGAAGAATCTGAATTCAACCCGACCCACAGTACATCTCCCAAGTCTTTGGCTTTTGATAAATAATTCAAATGACCCAAGTGTAGAATATCAAAACATCCATTGGTGAAAACTATAGAGGATTTTTTTTGTGAATTTTTAATTTTCTGAATATCTGAAAAAGAAATAATTTTTTTATGGATTTGTGAAAGAGTTTTCATGTTAATAGATTCATGTTTTCAAGTGAGTTTTGAATCTCTGAAAAATTGGTAGTAGAAGAACCTAATTTTCCAACCACAATTCCTGCGGATGCGTTAGCCGCTATAGCTGACTCTAATTGACTTAGACCTGTTACAATAAATGCAGTATAAACCGATATTACTGTATCTCCTGCGCCTGTTACATCAAATACCTCTTTGGCCACAGTAGGGATATGAAATATTTTTTCTTCTTTACGGGAATAAATTGTCATACCTTTTTCTCCCCGAGTAATCATAATAGATTCAGAATTTAGTTTTTTTGTTAATTCTTTTGCTCCTGTTTCAATTTCTTCGTCTGTGAAAATTGTTCTTTCTAAGGCTCTTCCTGCTTCGTGGTGATTTGGAGTAAGAATTGAAACCTGTTCGTATTGAAAAAAATGTCTGACTTGCGGATCCACAGAGCAAAACTTTTTATTTTCCAAACAAATTTTAATGATTTGTTGAATCAAGCTAATAGTTAGAAAACCTTTATCATAATCAGAAATAATCACCCCATCGCATTCTTGTATTTTTTTCTGAAAATGATTTAGAACTCTCAACTCTTCTGATTTTGTGATTGGGTTTGTTTTTTCTCGATCTACTCTGCACACTTGTTGATGAGTAGCGATTACTCTTGTTTTAATGGTGGTAGGGATGTTTTCCGATTTTAATAAAAACAGATCCTTTGTATTTACATTTTCTTTCAGTAAAAGATTCTCTATTGTATTTGCTTTTTCGTCGTTTCCTACTCTTGCAAACACAATCGAAGATACTCCAATTGAGGTAAGATTTTTTACTACATTCCCTGAACCGCCTAAGGTAATATTTTCTTTTTCTACGAGTACTATTGGCACGGGAGCTTCGGGAGAAATTCTGGAAACACTTCCCAGTAAATATTCATCCAGAATAATATCGCCTATGACTATAATTTTTTTTTCTTTAAACTGTTCTTTGCATTTTAAAAATTTTTCTCTATTGATTTGATACATACATTCCCTGTGAAAAAAAAATTCCATTAAAATTATTTAGAAGATTGATGTATTTTGAGTGCTTTAGAAGCATCGCACAGAAAAAAGAATCCTCACTTATTCTGTGTAGGTAAGCAATATCTTTTTTTAAAACTTTCATTAGAACCCTTGTATTCAGATATTTAGAATTCAACCATGTTGTCAATCAGATCGGTGAATTTCTGAGGTCCAAAAAAGAAAATCTGTATCAATTTTTTTTTCTAGGTTTTGGAAGAATAGATTTTTAGTCGGTTTTTTATTTAAAAATTCAGTAAAAATAGAAAAGTTATTTTGTAGAAAAAATAAATTCCCTGAATTTTTCTTTTTTAGGATAGAGTGGTAAATATTTTCAAAATTTTTATTTGAAGGAGACTTCTTTGCTAAAGACCCACCTGCAAGAAAAATAGATTGATTTAATTTTTGGTAATAAAAAAAGCTATTTTTAAAAAAATATACCTTAAAAAAACTTGGATTTTTTTTTGAAACGAGTCTTGGTATAAATTCGGAAAATTGTATTCCGGGGATATTTGTATTTTTACAATTTTTTGCAATAAAGTTTTTTATATTTTGGGGCAAAGAATCAATTCTTGTGTTTTTCCCGTATATCTTGAGAAGCAAAAATGCCCTCATAAACAAAAAGGAAAAAAAAGTAGGCGAGTAGGAAGTCAGGTTGCCTAAGTTCCAAGTTTCATTTTCTTGTATTTCTGAAAAGAAAAGTGAATTATAAGAATAGACATTGCCGTTACCCCAAGGTTTATAAATTGATATGTTGGGTTTTGCAGTTTCAGACACAGTTTTTATATCGGAATGAATTCTATAATTGAGTATAAATTTATTTTTGTCAAAAAAAACATACAACCATTGACTTGACTTTTAAATAGCTTGTCATTTTCTAAAAAAATAGATAAAGAACAAAAGAGAAAATTTTTGGTTAAATCAAAATACATTTTTATTACAGGTGGTGTTTGCTCTTCGCTTGGTAAGGGAGTTACAGTTGCGGCTTTGGGTGGTCTTTTGGAAGGGAGAGGGTATACTGTCTCACTCCAAAAAATGGATCCATATATAAATATTGACCCCGGAACAATGAGTCCATATCAACATGGCGAGGTCTATGTCACTGATGATGGAGCTGAAACAGACTTAGACCTTGGGTATTACGAAAGATTTACCCATTCCAAAGTAACCAGAAAAAATTCTGTAAGCACCGGGCAAATTTATTTTACAGTAATCGAGAGAGAAAGAAAAGGAGACTATTTAGGCCGAACAGTTCAAGTTGTACCTCATATTACAAATGAAATCAGAAATAGAGTGTATTCCCTATCTTCAGATACAAAAGCAGATTTTGTGATTGTAGAAATTGGTGGGACTGTTGGGGATATTGAGTCTATTCCATTTTTAGAAGCGATTCGACAGATGAAATATGAGCACGGTTCGTCTCAGGTGTTGTTTATTCACCTGACTTTAGTTCCAACTATTACCGTAGCTGGTGAAGCAAAAACAAAGCCTACTCAACACTCCGTGAAAGAACTACTTCAACTTGGGATTCAGCCGGATATTTTAATTTGCAGGATTGCAAATCCTTTGAGTAAAGAAATGCGATCTAAAATTTCTCTTTTTTGTAACGTAAAAGAAGAAAATGTGATTTCGGCAGTAGATATTAATTCTTCAATTTATGAAATCCCTCAAATGTACAAAAATGAAAAATTGGATGAGGTAGTTTTAAAAACTTTTGGAATGGAGATTGGTAAACTCAATTTCTCGGAGTGGGATAAAATTTCAAAAAAAATCAACCTCGCTAAAAAGAAGGTTACAATAGCTGTGGTCGGTAAATATATTAGTTTACAAGATGCCTATCGGTCTATATACGAATCCTTATCCCACGGTGGAATTGCAAACGATTCTACGATTGAGTTTCTAAAGGTAAATCCTGAAGAATTGGATAAGTCTAATGTAAAAGAAGTCTTAAAAAATGCTCATGGGATTTTAGTACCGGGTGGTTTTGGAGATAGGGGAATCGAAGGTAAAATTTCTGCAATCCAATTTGCAAGGATTAAAAATATCCCGTTTCTGGGAATTTGTCTCGGTATGCAGTGTGCTGTAATAGAATTCGCTCGAAATGTGATGGGCTACAAGGATGCAAATTCTACAGAGTTTAATTCCAGAACGGATTATCCTGTAATTTCTTTAATAGAAGAGCAGATGGATATTGAGAGGATGGGAGGAACTATGAGACTTGGTGCTTATCCTTGCATTATCAAAAAAAATACTCTTGCGTATAGTGAATATAAAACAGAAAATATTTCCGAAAGACACAGGCATCGTTTTGAATTTACTTTGAAGTACAAGGAAGAGTTTGAAAAATCCGGGTTAGTTTTTTCCGGTCATTCCCCGGATGAGAAATTGATTGAAATTATTGAAGTCCCGGATCACCCTTGGTTTATAGGGGTCCAATACCACCCGGAGTTCCAATCGAAACCATTTGCTCCTCATCCGTTGTTTGCGGGATTTATAAGAGCTGCGGAGAAAATTCTAAAATAATATGGCAACTACAGTTAAAGAAAGAAACTTTTTAAATACGAAATTTGGGGAGAAGAATCCATTTTTTCTAATAGCCGGGCCTTGTGTGATGGAATCGAAGGATCTTATCGACAGGGTTTGTGGAGAAATGGTTCAGATTTGTGGAGAGCTTGGAATATTTTATATTTTTAAAAGTAGTTTTGATAAAGCCAATCGTTCTTCGGTGCATTCTTACAGAGGACCCGGAATCATAGAAGGTGTTAAAAATTTAGAGTTTATTAAATCTAAATACAATGTTCCTGTCTTGACAGATATTCACGAAACCTCTCAAATTTCTCCATTGAAAGATGTGCTTGATATTTACCAAATTCCTGCTTTTCTTTCTCGTCAAACTGATTTAGTGGCTGAGGCCGCAAAAACAGGCAAGTGGGTGAATGTAAAAAAAGGGCAGTTTATGGCTCCGGCAGATTGCAGGCATATAGTTGATAAGATCAAAGAATGCAATTCTGAAAAATACCTAATCACAGAAAGAGGTACAAGTTTTGGTTATAATAATTTAGTCTTTGACATTAGATCAATCCCTATTTTACATAGCATGGATATTCCTTTTATTTTTGATGCTACCCATTCCGCACAACTTCCCGGAGGTGCAGGAAATATCACAGGAGGACAAAGGGAATTTATACCCGATCTATTGAGTGCTGCTGTTTCTTGTGGAGTAGAAGGGATTTTTATGGAAGTGCATCCGGATCCACCTAAAGCAAAGAGTGACTCGACTACCCAGTTTTTTTTATCTGAAACAAAAAGCCTTTTAAAGAGAATGGCAGAGTTAGACAAACTTGTAAAAACATATATTGGTGCAAATTCGGAAAAATAAATTTCATTGATTGTTGAGTTATTGAGAAATTTAAGGAAACAAATTTCTAAGAAATGAACAAAAAAATACTTCAAGCTACAAGTCTCCTGTTTTTTTCTTTGGTCTTTTCTTTATGCAAAAAAGACAAAGGAATAAAAATCGAAAGTGAGAGAGAATCCGGCTCTACTATTTCATTAAGAAATTTTACTCGAGATTCTTTTGATAAAGATGGAGTTAAGATTTCTAAATTGACTGCTGAAGAGTCATTCATATTTTTTGATGAAAATCGAACTGTATTTTATTCGTTGGTATTTGATCAGTTTAAGGATGGAAAATTTGAATCCAGTTTGAAAGGGGATAGGGGAGAAGTTAATCACACGACAAAGAAACTAAACGTAAACGGAAATATTGTTCTAAATACAGTCGATCACAAAAGACTCGAAGCAGAAGAGCTGTTGTACGATATAGACGAGCAGACACTAGTTTCTGATAAGTCTGTCATCGTAAATTCAAGAGGGACAACAATTCGAGGTATTGGTTTACGTGCAGATAAGAATTTAAACAAAGTAACGATATTAAAACCTACTGCGATTTCTAAAGAAGGCAATCCTCTTGAAAAAAATAAATAAATTATTTCTACATATTGTTTGGGTATCAATATCTATACAAGGCTCTATTCGCCCTCCCATACTCAAGTCTCCTTTGGAAATCAACCCTCGAAAAAAAAATGAGTCATTCATTCAAAATATAGAAAAAACGAAAAAGAAAACCATCCCTACTTCATGGGGCGGGAGTGAGCTTACTCAAGAGGAAAAAGAAGAAAACGGAATCAAGGTTACCACTTATAGTTTAAAAGGAGGGGCATGGATTTTACACGATAAAGTAAAATTATCTTCATTGTCCATAGAAATAATTGGAGAAGATGCGGTTCATGGTTTTTTAAAAGGAGGGGTAAAGGTAGAAGATACGGAGAGTAAGTCCGTGCTGTATGCAGGAAAGGGTGTGTATGATAAGTACGGGGAAATAGTGACTTTGGATGAACGCCCTCAAATTCTAACTCGTGGAAAAAATAAAGAAGTTACCAAGGTCACCTCTCCTTATATACGAAGGTATTTAGCTGATTCTAGAAGTGCTATGGAAAAAGGTGTAATTTTAGAAAATAAAGAATATACCATCTTAGGCGAATCTGCCGTGATGTATGAAAAAGAAGATAGGGTCGTAATGGATGACTATCCTTATATATTCGGAAAAAATAAATTTATGTCTGCTACAAAAATGTATTATGATTCAGAAAAAAAAGATATTGTTTTAGAAAATGAAGCGATGATAGTTCAGTCCTCTATGGAAAAAAAGAAAAAAAAGCCCAAGGAAGACAAAGAAGAAAATGTAGAGAACAATTCAACAAGTAGTAAGGACACAAAAAACTCATCTACTGAAAATTCTGAAGAAGAAGATGCAACTGTAAAAGTTACCAGTATTTTTATCGGAGATAAAATTATCAGTCATTCTGGAAGTGATTTAGAACGATATACTGGGATGTTTGGAAATGCAAAATTCATTCGACCAGATAATGAATTTCAAGCTGCCTATATTAAAGCCTTTGGCAAGGACAACGAAAAAGTAGAAGCAAGAGATGGGGTCACTATGACAGACTTTGAAAATAATGTTCGGTTGTCGGGAAATTTATTGGAATACGATAAGCCCTCAGATTACGCTCATGTTACAGAAGACGCTAAGATCGAATTTTTAAGCAAAGAAACTCAAGACGTGAATTCAACACTTACAGCAGTAGAAATCGAAAAATTTTCGGACAAGAAAGAAATTGTGGCGAGGGGAGAGGTTACTATAACTACAGAGGATTCAATTTCAAAAGGCGAGTTTGCTACTTATTTTGAAGAAGAAGAAAAAATTTATTTAGAAGGAAATCCAACACTAACAAGAGGCGGAAAAACTATTCAGTGTGGAAAAATTGTTGTATATCCAAATGAGAACAAAGTGTATATAAGTGAAGTTGTGAACACAGCACCAGGAAAGGAAAAATTTCGTGAATTCTCCCCGTAAAACTTTTCGCATGGAAAATTTAGTAAAAATTTACAACAAGAGAAAAGTTGTAGATGGGGTCAGTTTTCAAATAAGCAAAGGAGAAATCGTTGGGTTACTCGGTCCAAATGGAGCAGGGAAAACAACTTCCTTTTACATGTCGGTCGGGTTCGTGAGACCGGACGAGGGTCATGTATTTATAGATGGAGACGATATTACAAACGCTCCAATGTATATTCGCGCAAGAAGAGGGATCGGATATTTGGCGCAGGAAGCATCTATTTTTAGAAAACTAACCGTTGCGGAAAATATTGAAGCAGTGCTTGAAACTTTGAAAATTCCAAGAAAAGAAATTATACAAAGAAGAGACGAGCTACTTGTTGAACTTCAGATTATGAGAGTTGCCAATCAAAAAGGATATACCTTGTCGGGTGGAGAAAGAAGAAGATGTGAAATCGCAAGAGCTCTTGCTACCAAGCCAGATTTTATTTTATTGGACGAACCTTTTGCTGGTGTAGATCCTATTGCAGTAAAAGATATTCAGAATGTAATTAAGAGTTTAAAAGATAGAGGGCTTGGAATTTTAATTACAGACCATAATGTCAGGGAAACTTTGAAAATTACTGATAGAGCTTATATCATGTATAGTGGGAAAATTTTAATTTCTGGAACTGCAATGGACTTGATCAATGACCCTGAAACCAGAAGAATATACCTTGGAGAGGATTTTACACTGTAAATATGGGACTTAGCCAACGTATTGTCCAGAAGCAAACTCAGAAGTTAGTTATTACTCAAGATTTGAGGCAGTCTATTGAGTTACTTCAATTGTCCACAGTCGAGTTGTTGGAAAAAATTCAATCTGAATTAATGGAAAATCCAATGCTCGAAGAAGATAATAATTTTGAAAAGCAAAAGACCCCTGAATTGTATTCGATAAGTGAAGAAAGATTGATTGAGAAAAATTCTTCCATCAAAAGTACAGACACTTCTTGGCAGGATGTGTATTCTATTGATAAACCAAGTTATGTGGATAGCGAAGCTTCAGATAGAAATCAAAAAATGATCGAGTCTTCTCCTGTAGGAGAAACTCTTGCAAATCATCTATTGTTCCAACTTCATATTTTAAATTTGACTGATGAAGAAACCGAAGTGGGAGAAATATTGATTTCGATGATTGATGATAGAGGGTTTATTTCTGCTTCTGTAGAAGAAATAAGTAACGAGCTAAATCTAAAAAAATCCATCATTCAAAAAGTATTGGAACAAATTCAAGAGATGGAGCCGGTTGGATTAGGTGCAAAAGATATAAAAGACACAATCCGAATTCAAGCAAAAATTTTATATCCAGAAGACTTTTTTCTTCATAAATTGATAATCGAAAATTTTGAAGACCTTGAAAAGTTTGATTATAAAAAAATAAGTCGAAATTTAAAAATTACAGAAAAAGAGGTTGAAGAACTTTCAAAGATTATTAAAAAATTAGAGCCTTACCCGGCGACGAAATACTCAAGTAAAAAAATTGAGTATATTGTCCCAGATATTATCATCCAAGAAATTGACGGTGAATTTGTAATACAATTGAATGATGAGTGGTTACCAAAATTAAAAGTGAATGACAGCTACAAAAAAATAGTAAATAGCCATACTCTCTTGACAGACAAGGAATATATTAACGTAAAAATAAATGCAGCACAGTGGTTGATTCGATCCATAAACCAAAGAAGGCAGACATTATTCAAAGTGATAAATTCTATTTTGGATTTTCAGATAGAATTTTTTAAAGGTGGAATTCGTTTTCTAAAACCACTTACTTTAAAAGATATCGCAGAAAAATTATCTATGCACGAATCTACAATTTCCAGAGTGACAACGAACAAGTATGTTCAAACTAATTGGGGAGTGTTTGAGTTGAAGTGGTTTTTTTCTTCAAGTGTTAAGTCAACTGAAGGACAAATGGAATCTTCCAAAAAAATCCACGATATAATCAAAAACTTAGTAAAAGAAGAATCGCAGATGAACCCTTTGTCGGACCAAGAAATTGTAGAAATTATGAACAGCAAAGGAATTGGTATCGCAAGAAGAACAGTTGCAAAATATAGAAAAATTTTAAAAATTCTTCCATCCAATAGAAGAAAAAAAAATGAGGGACGTTAGCATCCATGTCAATTCAAGGAATTAGTGTTGAGTCTATATGGAATGACCATAAAGAATTAGATTTGAGTTTGTTGGAAGGAGAAGAGGGGTTAGGAAAACAAATTTTAAATTCAGAAATTAATCGCCCAGGGTTGTCTCTGACCGGTTTTTTTGATCACTTTGCTTATGACCGAATTCAAATTTTTGGAAAAGGAGAGTGGGCGTATCTTCATTCTCTTTCGGATGAGAAAGTGCAGGAAATAGCCGAGCAGTTTTTTGCTTATAGCTTGGTTTGTATTATTTTTACTCACAGCAACCCGCCACATAAATATTTTGTACAAATGGCAAAATCTAAAAATGTTCCGATTTTCACCTCTAACCATTCTACTTCCAAATTCATAACTTTAATTTCTCAGATACTTGACAGAAGTCTTGCACCGAGAACTATGAGGCATGGAGTTTTAATCGAAGTATTCGGGATCGGAATCTTGCTTTTCGGAAAAAGTGGAGTAGGGAAAAGCGAAACTGCACTCGAACTCATCGAAAGAGGACATAGGCTCGTTGCAGATGACATGGTTGAGATACGAAGGGTTTCTGAAAGTTTTCTAATCGGAACATGCTCCGATTTACTAAGACACCACATGGAAATAAGGGGACTTGGAATTATCAATATAAAAGATATTTTTGGTGTAGGCTCAGTAAGAGAAAGTAAACTCATCGAGCTTATAATAAATTTAGAAGAATGGAATCCAGAGTTAGATTATGAAAGAAGTGGACTCACAGAGCAGACAGAAGAAATCTTGGGAGTGAATATCCCTTTTTTAAAAATTCCAATCAAGCCCGGTAGAAATATTCCAATTATTGTAGAAACGGCTTCCATGAATCAACGATTGAAAAAAATGGGTACCTTTGGTGCTCAAGAATTTAACAAAAAACTTGTTGGTACTATAGAAAGAGAAAAGAATCAAATTGAAAAAAATCAAAACATCAATTCCTGATAGTGGTCATGGGCTACACGCAAGACCTGCCTCTATGTTTGTGAAGTTGGCGAGCAAATTTCCTTGTGAGATTTTTGTAATAAAGGAAGGTGTTGAAGTAAACGGGAAAAGTATAATGGGATTAATGATGCTTGCATTATACCCTGGTGCTGAGTTTGAGATTTGTGCAACAGGTGAAAAAGAAGAGGAAGCAATCGAGGCTTTAAATAAACTCATTCAAAGTGATTTTTCGGAGTAAATGCTTTGTTTAAAAATTGTAACGATTTTAGTGCAAAAGAAAAATTCAATGTGTGCGAGTAAATAATGAAATTTTTTCAAATTAGAAAACCTATTTCTAATGAGTTAATGTACTATTTAAAAGATCTATTTATTCTTTTATTAAGTATATTCATCTCTATTATTGCTGCCGAGTTTGTAGTGTTGAAAGATATACCGGATACGGATGCAGTGGATCGTACCTTCACCTATTTTTACTTTATCGTGCCTGTTTTTTCTTTTTCTATGCTTGCTTCCTATATCTATAGAAACAAGAGAATCAAAGAAACAGGAAAAGCAAAAAGTTCCTTTCGTTATAGATTGACTTTAGCCTTTGTTTTTGTATCTTTGCTGCCTTCTATTCCAATATTTCTTTTATCATCCAATGTGGTTGGAAAAATTGTAGAAAGTTTTTATCGTATAGACATTTCCGATGCCTTAAAATCTGCCAGATTCAATATCCAGTTGATTGAGACATCGGATCGGTTGGACTTATTAGAAAAGGCAAAATTAATTTCGGCAACATTAAAACATAAAAACAATGATTTGAAATCTATTTTTTCAAAAGCCATAGAATTAAAACTTTTAGATACCGAAACTTATTATATTTCCGTACTGCAAGGAGGAAAATTTATCTCTGAAAGTTTCAGTTTGAGCGGGCAGATTCCTAAAGAGGGTTTTGTAAAGCATACCGGGGAGGATTTTTTAAGTTTCAATTTATACAAAAGAGATCTGTCGTATATTTTATTGAAAGTGGAGCTGAATTCATTTCAAGCTATCATCCTTGGTAAAAGAATCCACAAAGATAATGAAAGAAATATTTATAATATTATAAAAACAGAAAACGCATACAATTCTATCAATCTTTGGAAAGAAAAAGTTCCTTTTGTTTTAAGATTAGGGCTTGCCATATTTTCAATAGGTATGTTTGCTATTTCTGTAATTTTGTCATTTATTCTTGCAAGACAAATTTCCAGACCGGTTGTGCAATTATCAAACGCCACTCAACTCGTATCGCAAGGGGTGAGTGATGTAAAAATTGATTTGAAAGCAGAAGGAGAAATGGGAATTTTGATTAATTCTTTTAATGATATGATATTGAATTTAAAATCTAAAAACGAAGAGTTAATGCACACACAAAGAATTGCAGCATGGAAAGAAGCAGCTCAGAGAATGGCACACGAAATAAAAAATCCACTCACACCGATTCAGTTGTCTGCAGAAAGAATTAGAAAGCGACTGGACAATCCAAATAAAGAAAATTTTGAAGAAGTGATACGAACAGGCACAGAAACAATTATCGGACAAGTTCGAGTCTTGGAGCATTTAGTAAAAGAATTTTCCGAATTCGCCAGAATGCCGAACCCTATTCTAATAAACCAAAATTTAAACCCATTAGTTGAAGAAGCAGTTTCTTTGTTTAAGGAATCAACAACTGTCCAGTTTGAGTTAAAACTTTCAAAAATTTTGCCGGAAGTATATTTAGATAAAAGACTATTTTTAGGTGTAATAAATAATTTAATAAAAAATGCAATTGAAGCTATTCAAAATGAAGTTGTTGAAAATAAAAATAACTTAGAGGGAAAGATTCGAATCACAACTAAGTTAGAGAGAAAAATCGGAACAAAAATTGTTTTATTGACTATTGAGGATAGTGGGCCCGGACTTACACCAGATCTTAGAGAAAAAATATTTGAGCCTTATTTTTCAACAAAAGACAGTCACGGAAGCGGAATCGGACTTACAATTGTGGAGAAGGTTGTATTTGACCATCATGGTAGGATTCAAATCAGTGATTCAAATTTAGGAGGCTGTTCTTTTAGGATTGAATTGCCTGTTAGTGGAAATGCAAGATGAAAATTTTTATCGTGGATGATGAGTTGGAGATTCGCAGGTCATTGAAGGATATTCTTCAAGACGAGAATTATGAAGTTGAAGATTTTGGGACGGGGAAGGCGTTATTGAAAAAATTGTCCAAAGAGAGACCTTCTTTAGTATTGTTGGATGTGTGGCTTGGAAAAGAAGATGGTTTGGAGATTTTGGACGAGTGTAAAAAAATCTATCCGTTAATGCCGGTCGTAATGATATCCGGTCATGGAACGATAGAGCTTGCAGTGAATGCAACGAAAAAAGGAGCGATAGACTTTTTAGAAAAGCCCCTTTCTATCGAGAAAGTTTTGCATACGATTCGTTTTGCTCTATCGAGAGAAGACTCCCCTGAATTGCCTGAAGTGAAATTAGATTACGACCAGCTTATAGGTGAATCCTATTCGATACAAAGAGTAAAATTTGCAATATCTCAAGCCGCAGCAACTAACGCACGAGTATTTATTTATGGAGAAAATGGGACTGGAAAGGAATTGGTTGCTCGATCCATTGTTTTAAACTCCAAGAGAAAGGACAATCCGTATATAGAAATTAATTGTGCAGCAATTCCAGAAGACTTGATTGAGTCAGAGTTGTTTGGATTTGAGAAAGGTTCATTCACAGGAGCCGGTGAAAGGAAAATGGGCAAATTTGAGCAGGCGAATGGAGGCACTCTTTTTCTTGATGAGATATGCGATATGAGTTTGTCCACTCAAGCAAAAGTTCTTCGTGTTTTGCAAGAGCAGAGATTTGAGAGGATAGGCGGAACCGAGACTATAGAAGTTGACGTTAGAATTATCGCTGCTACAAATATTGCAGTAGAGGATGCAATCAAAGAAGGAAAATTCAGAGAAGATTTGTATTATAGATTGAATGTTGTCCCTATTATTATTCCACCGCTACGAGAAAGAAAATCAGACATTCCTTTACTCTTGGATCATTTTTTAAAAAGGAATTTTGAAGAAAGTAATCTCCCTCCAAAAAAAATCGAATCGGACGCTGTGAGTATTTTAATGAATCATTTTTGGCCAGGTAATATTCGCGAATTAAAAAATGTGATTGAGAGACTTTGCATTATGACAATTGGTAATACAATCACTGCAAAAGATGCGAAGGAAGCATTGATCGGATTTAAAAGAGCTGCTGAAATTTTTGAGCAAGGAGAGCTTCGTAAGGCGAAAGAAGAATTTGAAAAGCAATATATAGTGAAAACATTGCAGTTGAATGAAGGAAATGTCGGTAGAACATCAAAAATTTTAGGAATAGAAAGAACCCATCTGTACAGAAAAATTAAATCTTTGAATATTCTGATAGAGAATCTTACAGAATGAACGAAAATATTCGACTAAAATTTATCACCCTATTGAAAGATGTAAATTTTTTAATTGAGAATCATACCTTTTCGATATTAAGAAAAAGAGAAGAGAAAGATCCTGAGAGTATTGCATTTGTATATCCAAAAAAACCCAAACAAGCCGATGTGATTAAGTCTCCAAGTGGAATTTTGTTTAAAGAACAAATCTCTAAAGAAGAAAGAAATTTTTTGTGCAGGCTTTGTATCGATAGACTATCTGGAATACGCACATTTAAAAGGAATGGTAGAAAAAAGATTTTAGTGCTGCATTATACGGGTGAGACAAAAAAAGGGCGTAAACTATTCGTAAAAAAATCCAAGTACCAAGTCTTTCGTACAAAAGAGGCAGAGACTATTTTTGAAAAATTGATTCAAAAAACCTTTGGCTTCTCCTACTTAGAATTTTTTTATCAGGAGTATCTTGGTTGCAATTTTCTTCCTGATAGCTCTAATAATTCGGATTGGTTAAGAAGAGCAGAAAACTGCAAGTCTCAAGTTAAGGAGACTTTGGAGGAGGATGAAATCGTCGGTGTAATTATGCTTGGAAGTTCGGCAGTCTTATCTATGGGAATTGAAAAAGCAAAAAAAATAGAAGGCCATATTGAGGAATATTCATACAATGGGAAAAAAATTCCTCAAATTGTAATTCGCTCTCCTGAGGCAATTTTACAAATACAAGAAAAGAAAAAAAAAATTCAGATAGAGTCAGACGATTATAAAACCCTTCAAAATGAAGAGGAACAATTGTTTCAAAAACTTTATGAACAACTTACGCAGTTCAAGACTTATACCGGTTTATAGATATTGATTCGCTACGCAGAAGTTGCATTGAATGTTTCTTTTGAAGAAGAGACTCTCACTTATGAGATCCCAGACAATATGAAAAATTTGCAGATTGGAATGAGAGTGGAAATCCCACTGAGGGGTAGAAAAAATGAGGGGATTGTAATTGATATTCATCGCATCATGCCAAATCATCCTACCAAAGAAATTATACGGCAAGTTGATAAAAGAGCTGTTGTAAACAAAGAGCAGATTGAACTTGCGAAATGGATGAGTGAGACTTATTTATCTACACTTGGAGAAGGGTTGTATAAGATGATCCCATCGGGTAGAAAAAATAAATCAATAGATTTTATTTCTTCGATAGCAAATGAAAAACTTTTGGATTTGAATTCTGAACAAAGCAAGGCTTTTCAGGAGATTCAGTCTAAATTAGGAAGTGAGTCTATTCATTTATTGTACGGTATTACAGGTAGCGGTAAAACAGAAGTGTATATACATTTAATCAAAGAGGTATTGACCAACTCAGATAAAAGTGTAATATTTTTAGTCCCGGAAATTAGCCTCACTGTACAAACCCTTGCAAGATTAGAAAATGTTTTCAAAAATCAAGTAGCGATTCTTCACTCTACACTAAAAGTATCCGAGAGATTTTCTTCTTATATATCTTTGCTTGACGGGAAAAAAAGAATAGCCGTAGGAACAAGAAGTGCCATATTCGCTCCTGTAAAAAATTTAGGTCTCATTATTATCGATGAAGAGCACGATCATTCTTATAAAGAACACTCTACACCAAGATACCATACAAGGCAAATTGCATTGCAGAGGTGTAGGATAAACCAGGCGAGCTTGATACTCGGAAGTGCAACTCCATCTATAGAAGTTTTCTATCAAGCAAAAGTCGGAAAAATTCATTTACACAAATTAACGAAAAGAGCTAAAACAAGTTTACTGCCAAAAATAATCATACACCATAAAAAAGACAACTCCGAACTACTCGGAGACGAACTCTTGCACGCTATCAAAGATAGGCTATCTAAAAAGGAGCAGGTGATATTGTTACTGAATAGAAGAGGTCATAGTCCTCTGATCTATTTAAGAGAAGAAAAGAAATTTCTTGAGTGCCCGAATTGCACAACTCACCTATGTTTTCATAGTCGAGGGAAAGCGATTTGCCATTTATGTGGCTACAAAGAAAGCATTAGCTCTATCGAAAAAAAATATTCAAACGATTTAGAATATATTGGCTCAGGGACACAAAAATTAGAAGAGTATCTTCTCGAAAAATTTAAAAATGCTGTAGTAGAAAGGTTGGATCAAGATAGCGCAACGAAAAAAGAAATTTTTTTTGAAGTGATCGGTAAACTACTCGAAGGAAAGATTAATATATTGACAGGTACTCAGATGATCGCCAAGGGATTGGATGCGTCCATGGTAACTTTGGTTGGAGTGATTAATGCAAATACCGGTCTTGGAGTTCCTGACTTTCGATCTAACGAAAGAGTATATTCACTTTTGACTCAAGTTGCGGGAAGAGCCGGGAGAGCTGATCTTAAGGGCGAGGTTATCATTGAAACCACCAATACAGATCACCCGGTGATCCAGTTGGCAAAAGATCAAAACTACGAAAAATTTTTTCAATTTGAAATTCAATTTAGAAAAGATGCCTACTACCCTCCTTATTGTAGGTTAGTAAGGTTTGTTGTACGATCTAAATTGGAAGAAAAATCAAAGTTTTCGATAGAAGAAATTAAAAAAGAAATAGATTTGTTTCTTTTAAAAAACACAAATCAAAAAATTATAGTTCTTGGACCTGCGGAATGTCCTTTTTATAAAATTGATTCTAATTACAGAAACCATATTGTATTAAAAACATTGAATCTCACAATCTTAAAAAATTTTATTCGTGAAAAAATAAAACCCTTGAAATTTCATAAAAGTGTGTATTTGGAAATAGATTTTGACCCAATGGATTTGTTATAATGAAGATTGGATATTTTGGAACACCTTTCTATTCCGTACAACTCTTAGAAGCACTTTTTAGTGAAGGGCACGAAATTTTATTTGTAGTTACAAATATGGACAAACCTATCGGAAGAAAAAAAATCATAACTCCTCCACCTGTAAAAGAATTTGCTCTAAAGCATGGAATTCCTGTTTTCCAATTTCCTTCTATTAAAGAAGAATCTGCAATTTCTTCCATAAATTCAGTTTTAACAGACCTGAATATCGTATTTGCCTATGGATCAATAATTCCAGAAAAAATCTTTTCTCATCCTATCTGTGGAACGATCAATTTGCATACTAGCCTTCTACCAAAATATAGAGGTGCATCCCCTATTGAGTCTGCCATTCTTTCAGGAGACAAATATACCGGGGTTTCGATTCAATACATTACCGAAGAATTGGATTCTGGAGACATCATCACCCAAAAACAAATCGAAATTCTTGAAAATGATAATGCAGAAACCTTACTGAATAAACTCACTCAGGGTGGGACTCGGGAAATTCTAAATTTACTAAAAAGCTATAATGGTAAAAAATTTCCTGCAACCCCACAGGATCATTTACAGTCATCTCATTGTAGAAAAATTTTGTCTCAAGATAGAAAGTTGAATTTTCAAACTTCGGCTACAGAGGTTTTTAATAAAATTCGGGCGTTTTATCCCTATCATACTGCGTATTGCAATTTTCGGGACAAAAGATTGAATATTTTAGAGTCGAGGCTAATCACTGAAGCAAATTGGGGGGGTATCTCTGGTGAAACCGGGGAAATCTTACTTGTGGACAAGAAGACACTGGTTGCAAAATGTGGAGATGGTGGTGGAGTAGAAATACTTCTTTTGCAGCCTGAAAATAAAAATCAAATGACGGCTTTGGAATTTATAAACGGATATAGAATTAAAGAGGGAGAGCGATTGACTTGAAGGAATTTTTGCAAAAATTAAAGGTAATGCCAATTACGGGCTATATTTTGTTTCTATTTACTGGACTCGTTATTTTTTTCTTTGGAGCATTTTTAGTAATTCTACTTAGAACAAAAAATCCATCAAAAATAATCATGCCTGACCTAATTGGAAAAAATTATATAGAAGTTCACAACGAGTTAGTTCGACTTGGTTTTAAGGTTCACATTCAAAACAAAAGATTTTTGGATAAAAACGACGGTAGCATTTTATCCCAATCTATCACTCCTGGCAAGTCAACCGAAAGAGGAAGTAAGATTACCTTGGTAGTAAACATTGGTGTTGATAGGGTGACTATCCCTGATTTAAGAGGGCAGAGTCTGTCCAATGCACGAGCTAATTTAGAAAAAGTGTTGTCTGGGGAAACCTATGTCTCTATTCCTTTGGGAGAAATCACGTACATAGAGGCAAAAGAAGGACAGTTTCCTGAAACAGTCATTGATCAGATTCCAAAACCCGGAAAAGAAACTACAACAAGAGAAAAAATATATTTACTTGTTACCGAGCCAAAAGGATATAAAAATCCTGTTGACAATTTCAAATCACTTCAAGGAAAACCAGTATCTTTTGCTACAGAAAAATTAAAAAGGAAAAATCTTTCATGGAAGATTTCAGATATAGTTTCAACTAAATCTAAATCAGAAAGTGGGCTTGTGGAGTCTATTGAAAAAAAGGACAACCGCTATAATCTAAAAGTATTTTTTTTCCCTGTTTCGCAAAGAATCGAAAGTGGGTATGAATCTATTTCCTATAAAATAGATGCTCCAAACGAATACAAAGTGGTAGAAGTAGCTGAAGATCAAAAAGGAAAAAAAGAAGAAGAAATTTTGCCCTTGGCATTTTACGCAAAAAATGAAGAACTGAAACTAGTTTATTACAGAAACGGAAACTCTAAGTTGACGATCTATGCAAAGGATGGTGATAAAGAAAAATCCTATTCTTTTGAAAGTGATTTATGAAAATATCTCCTTCGATATTAGCTTCAAAAATTACTGGTCTTAGAGAAATTCTTCCTTCTTTGGATCCAAAGCTAATTGATTTTATTCATTTAGATGTAATGGATGGGAATTTTGTACCCCAGATTAGCTTTGGGGAAGCGATTTGCAAGGAAGTCTCTGATTTGACAAATATACCATTGGACATACATTTAATGGTAAAAAATCCGGAATTTCATGTTCCGAAATATTTTGACTTAAATCCGGAGATTATTACATTCCATATAGAGACTACTCATTTTGGAGTAAGGCTTGCAAGTGAAATTCGTTCTAAAAATATAAAAGCAGGTATTTCTATAAACCCCGGAACTCCTGTAGAGTTGTTAGAGCCATTTTTGCCGTACATTGACTTAATTCTTATTATGACAGTCGAGCCCGGGTTCTATGGTCAAAGTTTTATTCAAAACGGGTATGAAAAAATCCAGAAAGCCAAAAAAATAATTGGTAACTATCCTATTCAATTAGAAGTAGATGGAGGGATTAATCCCAAAAATATCCAGAAAATTTCTTCTCTTGGAGCTGAAATTGCAGTAGCTGGATCGGCTGTTTTCAATGGGAAGAACTCAAACGAAAATGTTAAGGAATTAAAAAACTTGACAATAGAAAATCAAAAAAAATCGTAGTAATTTAATATATAGAAATTGATATAAGGATTATAAATTGGTAAAAATCAGACTTCAAAGAACAGGTGCAAAAAACGATCCTCACTACAGAATAGTAGCTGCGGATATTCGTTCCCCAAGAGACGGGAAATTTTTAGAAATTTTAGGGCAATACCACCCGGCTGCAAAAAAAGATCAAACTGTGTTGAAAAATGAATCTATTCAAAGTTGGCTAAAAAAAGGCGCGCAACCAACCGAAACAGTACGCACTATTTTAAAAAAAGCCGGAATTCTTTCTAACGGTAAATAGTATGAATTCAGAAGGGCTAATTCGATATATCGTATCTTTTCTTGTAGATAAACCTGAATCGGTCAATATAAACGAAATTCAAGGAGAAGAAGAAAATATTATCGAACTGCGTGTTGCTCCTGAAGATATAGGGAAAGTAATCGGAAAAAATGGTAGAATTGCAAAGTCCCTTAGGACACTCTTAAGTGCATCCTCTGCAAAAGAAGGAAAAAATTACGTTCTAGAAATCATTGACTAAGCAATCATTTTGTTCAAAACAAAATAGTATCAAAGATGAATTTATTTCAATTGGAAGAATCTCTGGAGTTTTTGGCTTAAAAGGTCACCTAAAAGTAGAAAGCTCCGGAGATATTTTAGAGTATTTACAACTCCCGTATAATCTAAAAATCGGAGAAAAAGATAATTTCTCTTCTTTACACTCCTACACTCTTTTAAATTTACGAAAAAATAAAAATTCATACATATTGTTATTGGATCCAATCCATTCGATTGAGATCGCAGAAAAAATGAAGTCCAAAATTTTATACATTGAAAAGTCTAAGGTTACTCCACTAAATAATAAAGACGAGTTTTATATTTTTCAACTACTTGGGTTAAAACCTGTATCAGAAGGTTATGACTTGTTTCATTTTCAAATTCGAGAGGTATTGGATAATCCGGCGCACCCTATTCTTATATTTACCGATGGAAAAATTGAAGTTTTGATTCCATTTTTAGATCGGTTTGTCAAAAATATTAACATAGAAAATTCAACTATTGAAATTGTCAATTGGGGAGACTGGGTTGAAGATTAACTTTATCACTCTTTTTCCTAAAAGAATAGAATCCTATTTTCAATATGGCTTACCCAAAAAAGCCGTAGAAAATAAAATATTTGAAATTCAAATTTTAGATTTGAGGAAATTTTCCACAGATAAATTCGGAAGAGTAGATGATACTGTTTATGGAGGTGGAGCAGGGATGCTTTTAAAGGTCGAGCCAATCCATAGAGCCTTAGAATTTTTAGGCGAAGAGAAGGGGGCTGTTTGCCTTATGACTCCAAGTGGAGAGCCTTTTAGCCAAGCTCATGCAAGAAACTTTTCTGAATCTAAAAAAAATATAACTTTAATTTCGGGGTATTATGAGGGTATTGATTATAGAGTAAACCAGTTTCTTATTGACAAGGAACTAAGCATTGGAAACTATGTAATTTCATCGGGTGATTTAGCCTCACTTTGTGTGAGTGATGCTATTGTTCGACTTTTACCTGGTTTTATGGGTGGAGGGCAGGCGAGTCTTTCGGAAGAATCTCACAACGAAATTAATTTGTTGGAGTATCCTCAATATACCAAGCCATCTGATTACAATGGTTGGATAGTTCCGGAAGTGTTACTTAGTGGGAATCACGCCGAGATTAGTAAATGGAAGGAAAGAAACAGAATCCAGCCTAGGCTGTGATTTTTTAAAGGGTTACACAATGAATCAGTTATTATCTAAAGCAGTTTCTTCGGATATCATCTCTTCAAGATTAAACTTTGAAGTAGGAGATACAGTAAAAGTACATTATAAAATTGTTGAGTCAGGAAAAGAAAGGGTTCAATTGTACGAAGGCACTGTAATTTCTATTACAAATAAAGAAAATACAAAGTCTTTTACTGTAAGAAGAATTTCTTATGATATTGGTGTAGAGAGAATTTTCCCTTTATATTCTCCAAAAATAGCCAAGATCGAATTGGTTAGAAAAGGGAGAGTAAGAAGAGCTAAGCTATTTTATTTAAGAAATAAGTTTGGTAAATCGGCTAGAATACGAGAAAAGAAGGGTGGGCAGGCAATCGTTCAAGCTGAAAAGAAAAAACAAAAAGAAGCTATCGAAAATTCAAAAGCGACTACAGCATAAACAAAGTTTTTTTTTTGAACAGGAAGAATATCAAAATATTCATCTGCATCCTGTTTGTGGAATAGACGAGGCGGGTAGAGGCCCCTTAGCTGGTCCACTATCTATTGCCTTAGTACAATTTTCTAAAGAAGCATTAAATTTAATTTTTGAAAGAAAAATTTTAGTCGATCTGAATGATTCAAAAAAACTTTCTGAAAAAAAAAGAGATTCTCTTTTTCATGAAATTTCATTGAATGCAGAAAAGATCGTTCACCAATTTATCAGTAACAACTTCATAGATAAACACGGAATGTCGTATTCGATATTTTATGGAATTCAAAAATTGTACAAAAAAAGTGGGTTAAGAAATTCTCTCTTTTTAATAGACGGCAATTACAAATTCACTAAGTATGAAGGTGTGGAGAATTCTTTTCGATATCATTCTTTCATTAAAGGGGATTCAAGAATTGCTTCGATTGCAGCAGCTTCAATAATCGCAAAAGTGAAACGAGACCGGTTTATGAATTCAATCTCAAAAAAATACCCCGAATACGAATTTGAAAAGCACAAGGGTTATGGCACGTCTACTCATTTACAAAAAATCCAAGAATTTGGCTATTCAAAAATTCATAGAAAAAGTTTTATAATAAAAAAATTTTAATACTATGGAACTGCGAATTCTTCCAATCCAGTCCGGGCGAGGTTCAACCGGAATACAAATAAAAACACCATCCAATGAAATACTTTTTGAGAATTTTATTTTTGGGAAAGTAGTAGGGTTTTCCAAGGATACAGGCAATTATTTATTGTTTTATAAAGGAAAAACTGTGGAGGTAAAAAGCGAAAATCTATTGCATTTAAACGAATTTTTACACCTGAAAACAGTTAGAACAGAAAAAGGACTTCATCTTGAAATTATTGAAAGATCTTATGAAGAAAAAAATACAGAACAAACTGGGTTTACAAAAAACTCTATACATTCGCTTAGAACATTAAATGAAATATTAGAGCCGTATTCATTGAATACAAAAGAATTCGATGAGTCAAATTTCTTAAAAATTTTACAAACTTTTTTTCCAGAAATAGAATGGAAAGATGACACTCCATGGTTTGAATGGAAGTTTGAAGATTCAAGAGCTGAAGGTTATTTAGGACAAAAAAATGAGAAAAAATCTTTTTATTTTCAGTTTTTTTCGTCTAATTTAGGCAGAATTGTATTTTTACTTAGTTGGGAAAAAGAGGATATGGATGATCTCACTATACAATCTTTTTTTTCTGAGGAAAAGACATACCATTTAGCATACATTAAAAGAGAGCAAGTTTATGATTTTTTAAATACGAATGGTGTACCGTGTAAAAATTTTTCCTTCTCGTTTTCGGAGCTTCAGTTGTCTGAAAATGAAAATACAGAGTGGATTGTATAAAATTTTTTTTATATTGAAATTGCACAAGAAGTATGTAATGATTATTTTCCTTGGGTTTTAAGCGTATCCCCCCAAGAAAATTTTTTGCAGGTGCGCCATTGATAAGTGAGGCAGTAATGAAAAGTGTTGCGATGAGATTTTTACCTGAAGAAAATCAAGCACCGGTGGTTGTAGCGAGTGGTGAGGGAATTTTAGGAGAAAAAATTCTAACTATTGCAAAGAAAAATCAAATCCCTGTCGTAAAGGACAAAAATTTAGCTGAAACACTTTCCTATTTACCGATAGATAAAGAAATCCCTGAAAATTTGTACAAAGCAGTCAGTGCCATTTTTCGATTTATTATAGAGTTAGAAAGAGAAAATTTGAGATAAAAATAATCTTGATTTATTGATAAAGAGTTACGATTGTAATATTAAGATGAAGGTAATTAAAGTTTCTGAAATTAAACCTGGTCAATTTTTTACAAAACCTGTCTATTTAGATAAAGATATTGTTTTTGTAAATGCGAATGTACCGATTTCTGAAAATGATTTAGAAAGACTGAAAAAATTCGGAATCACTGAGGTTTCTACAGCAGGTGAAGTCGGAGAGTCCAAAGCTCCTATAGTGTCGTCTCCCGAATTAGCAATTTTGAATAAGGGAACTGAAAAAACTGAAGAGATCAATACTCTAAAAATTCTATATGAACAAATTGTAAAAAGTAAAACTCATTTTCATACTCTTTATCGAGAATCGTTTGAAACGATTCAATACATTTACAGGCAAATAGCTGAAGACAAGATTATAGAAATTAATTCTATTCGGGAGGTTTCTGAAAAGTTGGTTGATTACATTCGAGCCAATCCTCATGTTGCGTTCAATATCTTAACCGTATCTACCAGTGGATATTTTTTATACAATCAGGTATTGCAGTCTAGTCTATTTTCTATATTGATCGGAACTTACTTGGAATACTCGAAGCCTAAGTTAGTAGAGCTTGGAATCTCTTCGCTATTTGCAGATATCGGAATGGCTAAAATTCCTTCTTACATATCTGAAAAAAATTCTTCCTTGTCTGAAGATGAAGTGAAAACAGTTAGAAAACACACAGTCCTCGGTTATCAAATTCTTACTCAACAGGTGAAGATTAAAAACAATCTTGCGTTGACTGCATTGCAACACCATGAAAATTTTGATGGATCAGGGTATCCCCAAAAACTAAGCGGCACAAATATAGAAGAATTTGCTAGGATTCATACTATTGCTGACAACTTCGCCGCAAGGATTCATCCCAGACCATACAGAGGCAGGATACTTCCTTATGAAGCAATTAAATCAATGATTAGTATAGATATGAATAAATTTGATTTAAAAATTGTTCGAATTTTCTTGAATAAAATTTCTATGTATCCGATCGGTTCTTCTGTTGAATTGTCTGATGGGAGAACAGCTATGGTGATCGACTCAAATACTGCAAAACCGTTGAGACCTTCTTTAAAACTAATGCAAGACGCTTCAGGTGCGTTTTTAAAAGATATGCAATTTCTCAATCTGTTAAACGACACAAATATTTATATTACTAAGGCTATAGAAACTCCGAATCTATAAAATGGAATTAATAGAGGGAGACTATCGCTATCAAAAAGGGAAGACCGGCGAAAAAATCTCCGAAGAATTCTTACTGACTGAAGGGCATAAAATTTTATATAAAAATTTCCGAAAGAGTTCGGGGGAGATTGACATAATTTCCGAAAAAGGTGAGACAATTTTTTTTATAGAAGTAAAATTTTGGAAAAGTAAATTTATTTCTCCTTTAGAAACTTTTCACAAATCAAAAATTTTAAAGATGCAAAGAACTGCAGAGAGATTTTTGGCAGAAAACGTTTCGTTTCGATCTCATTTAGTCTCATTCTCTCTTATTAGTATTGGGGAAAATAAAGAGATTCAATTTTATTCAAATCTTTTTTGATATTCTATATTTGTTTTATAAAGGATTGGAATGTAGTGTCCGATTCTTAAAGAAGACTAAAGAAAGAAAGAATTGTCTATTAACATTCCACGGATGGAATGAACAAACATTTTGTTACAGGGAAGTAACTATGAAAAGATATAAAGTTGTTGGTAATCTTGCGGAGATGGACAAGTTTGGTCCTGACCCAATTATACTTAGAAAACAAGGCGTTTCAAATTCAGAAAAAAAGAAATTTGATTTATACAAGAAACGCTTGGATGATCCTACCTATATGGATTTTGCAATCAATAAAATTGCAATGGAATTATCTCATTTTTTATCAAAATAATTTTTACGCTATCTTTTCATTCAGATAAGAAAAATATTTGGCAAAACTTTGATAAACCATTGCTTCATACAAATGCTCTTCTTGTACTTTTTCACTGTTCAGAATATCTGCAATAGTTCTTGCTGTTTTTTTTAAGGCACTCAATTTTCGTAAACTTCTCGATGGATTCTGGTTTATACTGTTTATCAGCTTTTTAGATTTTTCATCGAAGTTGAATAACCTGTCTATTTCTTCTGATTTTACTCTTCCGTTAAATTCTGTATGAGATTTCGCAAATCTGATTTCTTGGATTTTTCTTACCTTCTGAATTCTTGTAGAAATTTCTTCTAAGTCAATATTTGTTGTTCTTCTGTCACTTGTAAGATATAGTTCTATTTCTAAATCAATTCTGTCTAAAAATGGTCCTGAAAATTTACTGAAATAATTTCTAATCTTTTGTTTAGAGCAGATGCATTCAGTTTGGTTGGATAGGTAGTAACCACATGGGCAAGGGTTGGTTGCTCCAACAAATATAAATGAAGAAGGGTAGGTCAGGTGTCCGTTGACTCTCGAAATAGTAATTTTTCCTTCTTCCATTGGCTCTCTCAATGATTGGATAACATGGGGTTTGAACTCACCTAATTCATCTAAGAAAAGTATTCCCCTGTGGGCTAAGGTGACTTCTCCCATCTTTAAATCTCTCCCACCACCTACGATGGATATATCGGATGCAGTGTGATGAGGGGAACGAAATGGTCTTCTGATATTTAAAAAGTTTTCATTTATGATGTGCTCATTGGATGATTTAATTCTTAATACATCCAAGAATTCTGAATCGGAAAGTGGAGGGGAAATAAGTTTTGCGAGTTTTGCGAGCATACTTTTTCCGCTACCTGGAGAGCCGATCATAAGTAGATGGTGGTGCCCGGCGAGACTAATCTCAATGGCTCGAAGTGCCAGAATTTGGTCATTATAAACATGGATATTGCCCTTGGGAAACATAGTGTGGGTTTTTCTTTTTTGGTGTGGCTCTTTTATTTTTTCATAACTTAATATCTCATTGATTTCAGAAAGATGGGATATAGTGTAAACATTCAGAAAATTTATTAAAGAGGCTTCTAATTTATTTTCTTCCGGGACAATTACGGATGTAAATTGAGTATGTTTTAGAGACAATAAAATGTTTGTGATTCCTTTTAATGGACGTACGCTGCCATCCAATCCCAATTCCCCTAAGATCAAGAATTCGTTGTATGGAAAATTGCTTTCTATTTGTCCGCTTGATTTTAAAATTCCAAGTGCAATTGGAAGATCAAACCAGCTACCGTCTTTTTTTGCACCTGCCGGAGATAGGTTCACTAAAATATTTTGAAGTGGAAATTCAAATCCACTGTTTTCGATCGCAATTCTTACTCGATCAGTTGCTTCTTTTATGCTTGCTGCCGCCAAACCAACTACGCTAAACCTTGGAATTCCTCTTTTAATATTAATTTCTACTTGTACAATCTTTGCAATTAGTCCGTCAAGGCTCGAGCTGAATAGATATGCCATTTTAGAATTCATCTTTCACTTCCTTATTTAAGAAGGTAAAAAAAATGGATTAAAAAAAATAAAAAATATCAAAATTTACGCATTTGATTTACTTTTTTTAAAAAATATGTATTGATTTACTTCTTTGTTAAAAAAAAATCACATAATTGTAGAATAAATGACTTTCCGAAAAAAAATTTCAGTGTCAATTATCTAAATTAGTTTTAGAAATATTTTTGAGTATTTGGAGTATTTTATTGAAAAATAAAAATACAGTTATTGCATTTCTTGTTTTAATATCCGTTTTTGCGCTTTTTTTTTATTCTTGCGCAACCCATCTTGTTAAAAGAGAAGAATTGGTTCAGTTGAATGAATACTATAGCGATAAGACATATTATTTAAAAGAAAATATCTATATCGGTAACGATGAAGTAATAAAGAAAGGTGCATCTGTTAAAATCTGGGTCGAATCTACCCCAACTATTTTAAAAATAAAATGTTATCCGAGCGATGAAGATAGAGAGCACGTAATCGGAAAACTAATTATTTATATTGTAAACGATGAATACAAAAAGCGATTTATTACAAGAGAAGAGTTGGACTCAATAATTGGAGAAAAATTGGTTGCCTACAATCCTAAAAAAAGGAGACATAGATAATTTTGATTTTCCTTGTTTTTTTTGTATTCAAGCGATTTAAGATTCACAATTCACAAATCCGATGATAGAATTATATGCAGCGAATTTTTTATATAATATTTATATTTTTCTTAGTTTCAAAACTTTTTCCTGATTCTACCGGGCAAATAGATACAGAGATCAGTGAATACACGGAAAAAGAAAATTCCTCATTTTTTGACTCAGAGGAATCCAAGATTAAAGAAATGTTTTCATTTGAAGAAAATAATTCAGATAATTCGTCTGAAAACTCAGAAAAAAGTCAATACGGATACCAGAGACTTCCCAATTCTATCCGAGTTTCCAATATTCTATCTACAAAAATTGTAAGAAATACTAAAGCAGGGATCGAAAAATATAAGGTAGGCGATAACGAGACATTGGATGGGGTCGCTAAAAAATTTCGAGTTTCCACCAAAAAAATACAAAAAACCAATCGTTTAAAATCAACTAAATTAAAGAAAGGACAGTTGTTGAAAATCCCGATTGTTGTTCCGACGGGCTCTTATTCCAGAGTTACCAAAGTAAAAGTATTTGCCTTGCCTGTGCAAAACCCAAGGATTTCTTCCCGATTTGGTGGTCGAAGAGATCCATTCAATGACTACAAAAAAAATTACCATACCGGGTTAGATTTAGCGGTTGAGATAGGCTCACCGGTCATTGCCTCGGCAGACGGAGTTGTGGAATTCACCGGAAGAAATGGCGGCTATGGAAATATTATAATCATTCGCCACAAAAATGGCTATAGAACAGCCTATGCTCACTGTGCAGATATTTTTGCCAAAGTTGGAGATAAAGTAAAAATGGGAAAAGTAATTGCACGGGTAGGAAGAACTGGAACAGCCACAGGATCCCACCTACATTTTGAAGTAACTCTTAACGGAAGATACATGAATCCCGAAAAGGCATTGAAAAAAGTAGAAATCTATACATCAAAAGTCACAAATTCTGTAGCAAAACTATGATTCTTTTCTAAAATGAAATAAAAAAATACATGACACACAAACCATGAAATTTCAATGTACAGGTTGAAATGAATTTTATTCTTCTAAGGCTACAGAAAAACAATTTTCTTGTGTTGTTACCTATAGTATTATTCTTTACTTATTCATTGGCGTATTTAATTCGATCTATCGTTATTGTTTTTTTGAATCCGGGTCAACAGGTAGCACTGCAATCAGAGAATAATATTACAGTAAGCCAAGGTGAAGCTATGAAATCCTTGAGTGTCTATGAAGACGTAGTCCAAGGGAATTTAATTCGTGGTCAGATTATTTCGGCATCCGATTCCAAGTTTTCTACAGGTGCTCCGGGTGAAGCTGAAGATTCTAACTCTGATGAAATGCTTGTTACAGGGACAATTAGTGGTCATCCTTCATTTGCCAGAGTAACAATCTTAGAGAAGGGGAAGGATGAAAGTGAAGAGTATCCGATTGGAGGAAAAATCCAAGGGTATAAAATTCATTCTATAGGTCAACATTTTGTAGTTTTAGAAAAAAATGGCTTGAATTTAAAAGTTGAAATTGGTGAAACTATTCAAGTAGCTCGTCAAAGGGTAACAGGGAAGGCTGAATCTACTCCTAAGGATGAATTAGCTTCTACTGGAACTGTAAAGAAAATTCTTTCAAGAGAAGACGTTAATGCAAAATTAAAAGATCCAGCACTGATTTATAAAGATGCAAAATTTGGACCTAATTTAGTTTCAGGGAAAATTGACGGATACAAATTATACCAAGTATCAAGTAATCATATTTTTTATTCCTTAGGGGCAAGAAGTGGTGATATAGTAAAAAGGGTAAACGGAATGCCTTTAAATGATACCGGTAAAATGCTTGAGATGTGGAATAATATTAAAAGTGCACAAAAAATTACGGTAGATATTGAAAGAAGTGGAAAAATTATTACTTATGAGTTTATTATTAGAAATTAAAATTTGGCAGATATGAAAAAAACAAACACCTTGAATCAAATCTTTTATATTATACTTATATTTGGAATTTTAAGTTTTGATATATTTTCTCAAGATCCCGGAACAGAGTCGGTGAATTCTAAAGAGTCGGAAGAAAAAACAAATCCGAATGCAGGAAAACTTTCTAAATCTAAAGACGGATCTATTAGTTTTACTGCTGATTGGAGAAACACTGAAATCAAAGATTTTCTAAAAGGCATGAGCGCCATTATTAAGAAAAATATTTTAGTGGATGATACAATCAAAGGAAAAAAAATTACGATCATATCCCAAAAGAAAGTAAATGTAAAAGATGCTTACTCTTTTATGAAATCAGTTCTGGAAGTTCAGGGCTTTGCACTAATTGAAGAAAATGACTTGATTAAAGTAGTTAGAATCAAAGACGCTCTTGCAAAATCTCCTACAGTTCGAGTCGGAAGAGAATTGATCCCATCGGAGGAAGCGTATTCTAATAAAATCATTACTCAAATTGTACCTATATTAAATACGAATGCTGCAGAGCTTGAGCCATTATTAAAAAGAGTAACTTCTCCTGATACGGATGTAATCGTATATAGAACATCGAACACCGTAGTCCTATCCGGCTCATCCACAGATATTAATAAACTTCTTAAGATGATAATTAAAATCGACCAAAGAATAGAGGGGCCTGGGCTTACTGCTACCGCAGGGGACATTCATATTTATACCTTGGAATACAACGAAGCAGAAAAATTAGCTTCTATCTTGGTTAAGTTAGACAATCCAACTGTTGAAGCTCCACAGGTAACAGACCCTACCAAGCCCCCTGGCACACCGGCTCCACAGGCAAAAGTAGAAAAGATGAAAGCAGTTGCTCACAAGGATTCCAATTCAATTATTGTAACAGCGACCAATTCAGAATGGAATGAGATAAAAAGAATCATAAAAATTTTAGATATGCCAAGAAAGCAGGTTCTACTTGAAGTGTTGATCGTAGAATTGACATCCAACGATTTGAATGACTTTGGTATAGATTGGAGATACCAAAAGCAGGCATACAGTCAGTTTAACTCAGGTCTTGCCGCACAGGGTGGGATTTTAAATAGTAAGGGTCAACCTACAAACGTAAATACTTTGACTGGTTTCTCTCTTGGATTTTTAAGAAGAGGTGGAGAGCAAATCATTGGTATCTTGAATGCAAATTCTACAAATGAAAATTTTAATGTACTCTCGGCACCGCAAGTATTGACCATAGACAACCAAGAGGCAGAGATAAACGTGGGTCAGGACGTGCCGGTCAGAACTCAGAGTAGAAATGCAGGTCTCGGTGGGGACAACGCAGTTACTGTCGATAATTATGAATACCGTCCTACAGGAATTAAGTTAAAATTCACACCTCATATAAATAAAAACGATAAGATCACATTGGATCTATTTCAAGAAATTAAAAATATTGCAGGGCTCCCTACCCAAGGCGGCAACCCGATTTTTAATAAAAGAGATGTGAAGACTACAATTACAGTCGAAAATACTCAAACAATCGTAATCGGTGGACTTATTTCAAACGACAAACAGAAGAAAATTACCAAGATCCCTTTGCTTGGAGATATACCTATTCTTGGAAATTTTTTCAGGAGAACTACAACTCAATTGAAAAGAACAAATCTAATGGTTTTTCTTACTCCGCATATTCTTGATTCCAGATTAAAATCAGATCGGATCACGGGCGAGAAAAAGGAAGAACAGGAAAGATTGGAAGAGGAAAGAGACAGGAAACTCAGATGAGAAAAACACTCGGTGAAGTTCTCGTTGAAGACGGGATTATTACAGAGAAAGATTTAGCGGAAACTCTCAAAGTACAGAAGAAAAATAATTTACCTCTAAGCCAAATCATTCAAAAGAAAGGTCTTGCCGGAGAAATTGACATTATGAAGTCTCTTGCGAAACTTCATGGTATGGACTTCCTTGATAAATTGGATTTTAAAAATTTTGAAGAAGTTTATAGAAATATCCCTTTAAAATTAATTCAGAAAAGTAAAATTGTGCCTTTTTTGTTAGAAGGTACAAGGATAAAAATTGCAATCAGTGACCCAACCGACCTTCATCCGATGGACGATATTCGTATATTTTTAAAAGGATATACTGTAGAATTTGTTCTAACTCCTGAGCCGGAAATCATGAGAGTGATTCATCAACATTTTGATACATCCTCTTCGGATGCAAAAGAGTTGATGGACGAGATGGTAGAAGGTGAACTCGGTAGCCTTGCAGAAAGTTTTGAAAATGAATCTTTAGACCTCTCCAATGAAGCGCCTATCATTAAGATGGTGAACGTGATTTTGTCTCAAGCCGTAACAGAAAGAGCATCTGATATACATATTGAGCCTTACGAGAAATCTGTAGTAGTACGTTATAGGGTGGATGGAATTTTACACAAGGTATTGTCTCCTCCTAAATCATATCAAGCCGGGATCATCTCTAGAATCAAGATCATGTCCAATCTAAATATCGCTGAAAATAGGCTGCCCCAAGATGGTAGAATTAAAATTCGCCTCGCCGGAAAAGATGTAGATATCCGGGTTTCTACTATACCTTGTCAATACGGTGAGAGAGTTGTGATGAGGCTCTTGAATAAAACTGATCAGAAATACTCTCTTGACACAATGGGCTTCAACAAAATCATCATGGACAATTTTAAGAAATTAATTTACCAACCCCATGGAATTATTTTAGTAACTGGACCAACAGGCTCTGGTAAATCTACTACACTCTATTCCGCACTTTCAGAATTGAATACGGTTGAAAGAAATATCATTACTTGTGAAGACCCTGTGGAATACCAGATCGACGGGATTAGCCAGATGCAGATGCAGGAAAAGATTGGTCTGACTTTTGCTACAGGTTTAAGAGCAATCCTTCGTCAAGATCCGGATATTGTAATGGTAGGAGAGATTCGAGACGAAGAAACTGCAAGGATCGCAATTCAAGCGTCTCTTACAGGCCATTTAGTATTTTCTACACTTCATACAAATGACGCAGCCTCTGCCGTTACAAGATTAGTGGACATGGGTATAGAGACCTATCTGATTACTTCTACTGTTCTTGGGTTCATCGCTCAAAGGTTAGTTCGAGTTATTTGCAAGCAGTGTAAGAAAGCCTACAAACCTTCGTCTAAAGTATTAGATTCGATTGGGATTTCTTCAAAAGAATTGAAAGATGGTGTACTCTATCACGGTGAAGGGTGTTCTGCATGTATGGGAACAGGGTTTAAGGGAAGAAGCGGGATTTACGAGTTGCTAGTAATGAACAACGATGTTAAATCAACAATTTTATCCGGTGCAGATGCGAATAAGATTAATGAAGTGGCTTTGAAAACCGGAATGATTCCTTTGCGGGAATACGGGAAATTTAAAATCATAGAAGGAGTTACAACTCCTGATGAAGTTCTAAGGGTATGTTGATATGCCGCTATATACTTACGTCGCATTTAGTAAAAAAGGAAAAGAAGAAAAAGGAATCGTTGATGCGAGTAATCTACAAGGAGCAAGAAATAAATTAAAAGCCAAAGGCCTCTATGTTAGAACCATAACAGAGGACAAAGAAAAGAAAGACAGAGAGTTGTTTCCTTTTTTATCTAAATTACTCTACAGAATTCCAAGAAAAGAAGTAGGATTATTTGCTCGTCAATTAGGTACTTTACTCGGAGCAGGAATTCCACTTGATAAATCTCTTGGAAATATTATTGACCAAATTGAAAATGAATTTTTTAAAAAAGTGATTATTGAAATTCGGGGGGCAATTACGGAGGGCAGTTCGCTTTCAGGTGCAATGGAAAAACACCCGGATATTTTTCCTTCTCAATACCCGTCTTTGGTATCAGTGGGAGAAAAAACAGGTGAGTACGAAACTACTCTAAATCGTTTAGCAGATTTAGAAGAGGCTGCCACAGAATTAAAATCGAAAGTACAGGTAGCAATGATTTATCCTATGATTATGGGAGCCCTATCTCTTTTTGTAGCTGTATTTTTACTTGCAGTTGTTATTCCTCAGATTCAGGAATTATTTGCTCAGTTTGATGCAAAACTTCCATTGATTACAAGGATTGTAATTGGTTTATCCAATTTGATTATCAATTATTGGTGGCTTTTAATTTTGGGGTTCGGTGGCTCTATATATTCATTTATTCGTTTTAAAAATTCTGAAAAAGGGAAGAAAAAGTGGGATGTTTTTGTTTTAAAAATTCCTATTTTTGGAACACTATTCCAAAAAGTATTGATAAGTAGCTTCACAAGAAACTTGGGAGTTTTACTTACCAATAGAGTTCCTTTAATTACTTCTCTTCAAATAGTGTCCAGAATTGTAAACAACCATATTTTTCAGACTGAGATTGCAACTGCAATAGAAAAAATTAAAGAAGGGGGGAAATTATCGGATTCATTTTTTGATTCCAAGATTTTATCTCCAATGGTCATAGGAATGATTTCAGCCGGTGAAATTTCCGATAAAGTTCCTGAAATGATGAATAAACTGGCAGATATTTTTGACGAAGAGGTCAATAATGCAGTCAAATCAATGACACAAAGTCTTGAGCCAATTATGATCGTGGTGATGGGTGGACTTATTTTTACTATTATGGCAGCGATTATGACTCCAATGTACAAATTGACAAAAGAAATACAGAATCTATAATATAACAAAAGAGGGAAAAATGAAAAAGAATATTTTTAAAAAAGTAAACCGTAGATTTAGAAAGGGTTTAACTTTAGTTGAGCTTGCGGTTGTTGTATTGATTATGGGCTCGATCATTACTTTGGTTGCTCTAAATATAAATCCTGGCGAATTGAAGGATGATACTGCCTCATTGAAACTCAGGAAAGATGCAAATGAGCTTGCAATGCAACTCGAAAGGTATGCAGAAAAATATGGGAAGTATCCAAGCGAGGAGCAAGGACTTTCTGCATTAGTGGAAAAACCTACTACCGGAGATGTACCAGAGGACTGGAGACCAATTCTAAATAAAAAAAATGCAATCTTGGATCCTTGGGGCACACCATATCAGTTGAAAAAAGATCCGAATAGCGATGATTATATGATCGTTACCTTAGGGAAGGACAAAAAAGATGGTGGTGAAGGGAAGGACGCTGATTTTAATATTAGGGATGAAAATACATACCCGCAGGCATTCCGCAAAAAATAAATCCCATAAATTGCTTTTTGTTTAAAAAATAAAAAGCAATTTTTATTGAAATGAGATACCGCAAAGGTCTTACGCTCGTTGAATTAGCGGTTGTGATTTCCATTATTGGACTTTTGATGTCTATGGTTATTTCGAGCCTTGCCAACTTGATTCGTCCGTCTGTTGCAGATACTTCTGAAAAGTTAAAATCTGCAATTCAGTTTTGTTACGAGACAGCTATTTTAAATAATCAGACTGTTATCTTGGAAATAGATATTGAAGAAGATAAATACACAGCTTATAAATTGAATAGAAAGGAAGAGGGAGTAGAAGAAAAAAAGATTTTAGAATCAGGAAAATTACCCTCCTACAGTTCAATTGTAGACATTACTGATTTAAGAGGGATGAAATACGAGTCAGGTAAATTAAGGATACCATTTACCCATAACGGAACTGCAGGCGATTACAATATTCATATCGGAGATGAAACAAAAATAAGAAAAACTATTTTAGTCTATAAATATAGAGGGAAGATTGTATTAAAAGATGGGGAAGTAAACAGGACCACAGGTGCCGGAACTCAATCCGATATGGGAAAGGAAGAAGGTTTTGCTGAAGAGTTATAAATTACGCAGAGGATTTTCGTTAATCGAAGTTGCAATTGCACTTGCTATTGCAGGTTCTGCCATGGTCTGGTCGTATTCACTAATAAGCAATGGAATTACTATGCAAAAAAAAGCATCTGATTTCACCAATGCGGTACAATTAGCAAAAATCAAAATGGCACAAATCGACTCTGCTGTAAGATTAGAAACCGATTCTTCTAAAGGAGAGATTCCGGGTTATAGAGGGTATAAATTTGAAACTGAGATCAAGGAAGAAGAGCTAGACTTGCTAAAACTTGCAAAGGGAGAAAAAAATAATAAAGATTCAAAAGGGAGACCTTCTGATTTACTTGGCAGTGAAGACAAGATGAATAGCCTAATGAAAAAAAGAGGGAAGTCCCAAGGATTAGAAACCGGGGGAATTATAAAAGTTTTTCATATTAAGGTGAAAATTATTTATCCCTCCGGTTACGGTGAAGAATCCTATACTGCAGAAACTTTCAAGGCATCAAAATTCTAAAATGAATACTACTCTAAAATTAAGAAGAGGTGTGAATTTAATTGAGCTTGCGGTCGTAGTCATGATTTTAGGAGTATTGTTTACTGGAGTATTCGGGGCATATTACGCAGCACTAAAAATTTCACAAGGCTCAGAGATGAAAGGCGGGGCACAAAGAAAAGACGTATTTTACGCACTCGAAAATTTACGATCTACATTTTCTCAAACTTTTTTTCTTTCAGGTCAGAGGAGATTGATTTTTTTTGCAAAGGGAGAAGGTGGACCAAACAACAGAAAAGATCGAGTCACCTTTGCAGCAAACCATCCAAACTCAGAAGAAACCGGCACTCCTTCAGTCAGAGAAGTATCTTTTTTTCTTAGGAAAATGCCAAATGAATCAGACTACTATTATTTAATTAGAAGAGAAGATGAAATGGTTGACATCAATCCAGACAAGGGTGGAGTAGAACACATACTTTTAGATTATGTGAAAAGTTTTCAGATAAAGTATTCTCTTAGAGGAGATAAATGGCAGGACGATTGGGATTCCAAAGAATTACAGAAAGTTCCAAAGCTAATCCGTCTGGAATTGATTGTAAAAGTCGTAAGACAAGAATTGAGGTTTGAAACACTTGCGTACCCGGGCATATATTTCAAATAAGAATAGAAAAGGTGCGATGGTTATTATGCTCGTGATGGGTATAGGTACAGCCTCTTTTTTGACTTCAAATAAATTTGCAAGTGACAGGATGACAGAATTCAAAATGGCTAAATCTGAATCCGAGGGCTTTATCGAAAGATTGTCAGAGGCTGGATTTCAGGAGGACTCAGTGCTTTAAAAAAAATCCCGGAAGAAGTTCTGTATCAATCCGGGATTGCTTTAGACCCTCCACCTATTCCTCTTGGAGGTGGCGTAATTTATTATAAATTATCTCCCGAAGACGGAAAAATAAATTTAAATTCGCTTATTAAAATGTATGATAATCAGCCAAACGCAAGAACTCAAGAAATGACTACAAGGCTTTTTGAGCAGCTTGGACTAAAAAAAGAAATGATTTTTCCGATTATTGATTGGATAGATGAAAATTCCCAAGAAATGGGAGGTGGAGCCGAAATTTATTATTACTCCGGCTTAAAACCACCACGTAAAATAAAAAATGCACCTATGTATTCTTTATCAGAATTGCTATCAGTGAAAGGTTTTACAAGAAAAAATGTGTACGAATCGCTCAAGCCTGCGGGTTACGATACAAATAAATCTACTTCTTTTCAAACCGAAGAAGAAAAAGTTCTCTTGACAGATAAAGACTTTATATTGGCAAATAATGTCACTGCCTATCTTCCATTCAAGGACACCTCGGATGAAAGGATTAATATAAATGGAGCGCCCTATCATATACTTATGTCCCTATCCGATTTTATGACAAGACAAGCGTCTATGAGACTTTTAAAGTTGAAATTGGAGAAAGGCGGGTATATCAAGGAAATAAAAGACTTAGAGCCTCTACCGGAGTTTCAGGTTAAAACTTCTGGTGGGTTTACCCTGTACAAAGAGTTAGCCGGGGAGGGGACAGACGTTTCCGGCGGACGGATAAAAACTAAGGGCGATATTTATAAAATAGTTGGAGTAGGAATCATAAACAATAAAGTGACTCGAAGAATCACTTGTTTGTTTGATCTGGCAAATGATCAGATGTTATTTTATTCAGAGGATTAGTCATTCGTGTTTTTTGATCAATACTTAGCCATAGACTACGGTACTACTTTTATAAAAGGTATTTTGTATAAACAATTTTTAGGTGGGGTAACTATTTTACGGAATGAGACTCTAAAAATTGTCCGATTGGAAGAAAGTGAAGGGGATGAGTATGAATACAATATTGTTCGATTCATTCAGAGTTTTTTTCCTGAAGAAACAAATTTTTTGATTAATCTACCTATTGAAAAATTGTTTATTAGGGATCTTGTAGTTCCGCTTGGCACAGAGAAGGCAGTTCGAGAAATTATTCCTTTTGAGGTAGAAAATCAAATTCCATTTCCTGTTGAAACTATGGAAGTATTGGGCAATATCTGGAAAATAGAAGATGAAAATTCTAATGTAATAACATTTAGCGCCCACCATTCTGAATTACAAAAAGCAATTACTCCATTTCTTAGAACTGAAACACAGCTAAAATCTATGTCTATAGATTCTTTTGTGTTGAGTTCTGTAATTACAAAACACCAAGGGGGAGCCATTCATTCTGAAAAAGTTGGTCAGGTTGATATAGGTGGGAAAATAACTATATTCAATTCTATCTCGGATGGTAAGCTAACCCACTCAAGATTTTTTGCTGCGGGTGGAGAATACATTACTCAAAAAATATCTGACTTATTAAAAATAGAGCTACACGATGCCGAAGAATTAAAAACTTCTATCACGTTTAATATAAATGAAATTGATGAAGACTTGAAACAAGCTTTTTTAAAAAAGTTTAAACTCACAAATCAAAATTTTAAACAATTACTACAAATATTACACTCTTCATTAGACGAGGTTGCAGAAGAAGTGGCTAGAAGTATTTTTGCTCTATTTGATTCCGAGAAACCGGAAGTGATTTATTTGTCTGGAGGCGGGTCTTTGCTCCCAGGTACAGAAAAATTCCTATCGGACAAAATTGGAATTAGTGTAAAAAAATATGATTTTTTAGAGTTGAAAGAGGAAAGTTACACAACTTGTCTTGGAACCGGATACCACTATCTTCTAAAAAAATCAGAGAAGATGGATTTCTTAAATACAAAATATGTACAGACCATAAATAAAAGTTCATTAAAACTGAGTTACTTCAAAACTCATCTCGCACTTCTCGGAATATCATTTTTTATTTTGATAACAGTATTTTTTGTAGGGATTATCATAGACAAAAGAAAAATTAAAGCAAGTAATGAGCTACTTGCTCAAAAGTTTCAGTCTGGATTTGGGATGGAGGCTCCTTCCGATACCGATGTAATGGATTTTGCGGTTCGAGAAGTAAAAAAAGAGCAAAAAAATTCAGAAATTGTACGGTTGTTTTTAAGCCAAGACAGTATTTTAGATATTTTAGTTGACTTAACGAATAATTTTCCTTCTAAAGATAGCTTTAATTTTGCTTTGGATCAATTTACTTTTGACGGAAATGAAGTGCAGATTTACGGAAGAGTCGATGAATTCAGCGAGCTTGGCACGATTCAATCTTCTTTGGAGAAATCTAAAAAATTTAAAAATATTGAAGTTTTGAATAAAAGGTTGATTCAAGGTGTAAGTAAGCTAAAAGTAAGTTTTAAAATAAAACTTGAAGTTGTGAATTCATCAGAAAAAAACAATAATAATAAGTCGGATAGCAATGCTGAATAAATTAGACGAAAGAGAAAAGTTATTTGTAATCGGTGGAGTTATATTAGTAATTGTAGTATTATTTTTTAGCGTAATTCGGAAATTAGCAGAATTTCGGAGCGACCTTTCTGAAAAGATTGTTGAATCGAGAGGTAGTTCAGTTCAACTTGATAAATTAATCAAAGACTATCACTTTTATAAATCTTTAAAATCAGGACCTGAAGAGGATGTAAGCCAAATTTATTCCAAGTTAGATCAGATTTTGATTCGGTATTCTCTAAAAGATAAAGTATCTACTATGAGAGATTCTAATACAGTTATACTCAAACAGTACAACAAAATTACTATTGATATTAGTCTGCGTTCTGTTCCGTTAAATGATGTTATTAAATTAATTTATGATATTGAAGTGAATAAGCAAATTAATAGTAAGGTTGACTATATCAATTTTCGTAAACCATTTGCTGGTAAAGAAATTTATGATGTGAATTTAAAGTTATCATCGTACAGTAAATTAGGAAAGAAGAATGCCTAAGTTAGAAGAAGAAATCCAAGAAGAAATTGCAAATTCTATAGATGTGGAAAACGAGGAAGCCCCTCCTATTGAAGACGACGAATTTGATGAAGATGAGTATTCAGTTACTACTCTAACTTTAAAGCAAAAGATTCTTCTGATTTTTGGCGGGATTATAACTTTTCTTATATTTTTTATATTGCTTTTTCCTTTAGAAGAATTTATAAGAAGTAGTATTTCCAAAGTCAGCTCTCAAAAAGGGTATTACATTGATTTTAAAAAATTAAAAATTCCTATTTTTGGAAGTAAGGTCATAGATTCCTTGACTATCCAGACTCCTGATGGTTTGGGACTAAAATCTGAGGAAATTGAGATTAATTCTAGTTTTTATAATTTAGCCATTTATGGATCTTTTTCAGGCAGCATTCAGGCAAACTCTATTAAATTTGATAAGAAAGAAATTTCACTAAACATAAAAAGCATTCTATTGGAAGGGAAGTTGAATGGTCTTGGGGATGAGATGAGTCAGTTGAATGGAAATATAGCGATTCAGGCAACCAATGGAATGTTGGTAAAAATACCTATATTGCCAATGATTGGTGAATTAAAAGACACTACTATTAAAAATATTTCTATCATTTTAAAACTAAAAAATGGAAGGTTTCAGATCGAAAAAGGAATTTTGGATACTTCAATTGGCAGGCTTTCATTTAAAGGAAAAATAGAATATACTGGGAATTTGGGGAACTCCAGAATTGATCTGGAAATATGTCCTAAGCTCAGTGCCAATTTTTCAGCTGAGCGTCCAGACTTATCTGATATGTTGCAGGTTTTTAGCAAAGGAAACCCGGATTTTTGTGTACCTATTCAAGGAACTATGGAACAGCCAAAGTTGAATCTTCCCTTAGGAACAGGAAACGAGTTTCCAGCCAATCCGAGTATTCCACCTCCTCCACCACCAAAATAGTATTTTGGCTTGAAGTTATTCTCGACTTACTTTTTCTGCAAGTTTGTTGTATTGGTTAGAGCCTTTTCCAAAGGCTAATTCAGTGTATCGCATTAAGTGGTGATTTTTTTTTGACCGTATTGAAAAAGCAAGAGCATCTTTTTTGTATTTACTAGCTTGGATTTCTTGCTTTTCTAAACAAGCTGCAAGAATTTTATGAGGTTCTGCCTCTGCTTCATATTTATCGGATAATTCAATGTACCTGTCCAACATATCAACTGCAAGATTATAACTTTTTAGAGCAAACTGGTGCTTGATGTATTCTCTGAATAGGCTGGCTTTTAAATCTATATAGATCGGAGATTTCTTCACAATAGGATTTTCAATTTTGTCTAGATAATTCATACCCTTGACTAAGGGGATTATTGAATTTTGTCTTGCGTCTATGGTAATTTTACGAAGTTCTTTTTCTCGATTGTTCTCTCTTGCTTTTTTTTGCCATGTATATTTATCTTCTAAATTTACTTCTTTTTCGTATTCTGATTTTTTATTTTGAATTTGAATTTCTGAAGATTTAAAAATAGATAGAGAAAGGTTGAACATTTTACGAGCATTTTCTATCTTTTTAGTAGATGCTTCTTCGCTAATATCCTCTATAATTTTTAAATCTTTAGAGGTTTCTAATGATTCAGCTTCACCCCAATATCCCTCGATAGGTTTTTCGTCAGGAAATACTAACTCTGATTTTTTTTGGTTTTGATTGGAGTATATAGAAAAATGAATGAAAGGTATTAAAATAATAATGATAAATCTCTGCATTTCTTTATCCTAATAATAGTTTCGGTTGAATTTTGATTTTCCTTAATGGTTGTTTTTCGATAAAAATAATCTATTCAAATTATATACAATTAAAATTTAAGAATTAATAAAGTCAAATCATCTTCTAATATTTCTAAACCACCGGAAAACTGAGTGACTATTTCAAAAATAGAATCGCACAAAACAGATATATCTTCATTTCTTTGCTCCGATAAAATTGTCATGAAACGCTCTTCCGAAAACATTTTTCCTGTTTCGGGGCTTCTTATTTCAGTGATTCCATCCGTAAATAGGATGAGTAAATCACCCTTTTCTAAATAGTCAGTCATCTCTTCGCATTCAGGGTTTAGGAAAGATAGAATAATTCTTCCCTTGGGCAGCAAGGTTTTAACAGAGCCGTTGGATTTGATAACGATAAACGGTAGGTGGCCGGCTCTTGCCAACTTCATTTCACCTGTGGTTAAATTCAGATCTAAAATACTCGCAGTTATAAAGTTTGCACCTAACTTATCCTGTAGATTTTCATAAATGCAATCCATTGCCTCTGTAACCTTTGCTGTATTTTCATACCAATTACTTAAAGACATTTTTACCATAGAGGCAATAAATGCAGCAGGTACTCCGTGACCCGACACATCACAGATAAAAAGCCCTAAAGAATTCTTACTCGGAGTATATTTAATGTCAAAAAAATCTCCACCGATTTTCATCATTGGCTGATATTTATAAGCAATTTTTACTTCCGGTAGAATCGGTATATTTTTTGGCAGAAGGGATAATTGGATGGATTGAGCCATTTCGATTTGTCTTTCCAGCTCTTCTTTTTGCCTTTCTATAATCTGAGTTCTTTCATATACTTTTCTTTCAAGCTCGTAGTTTACTGCGTCCTTTAACTTTTCAAGCATAGTGAAATTTTCTAGTGCGTTGTTTTGTGCTCTTTCTCTTTCTGTAAGTACAGTGGAAATCAAATAGGTCATAAGAGTAATCGCCGCAATGAATGTATTTAGAAAAATTAATGAATCATTTAAAGACAGTGAATCATTTGCATAAATTGCAAATGGACCCATTCCTTTAATCGTTCTGTAAACTGCAATTCCGGAGAGTAAGACAATGGAAGTTGTAGCTCCAATTTTTTTAAACCGAAAAGTTGCATAAATTAAAAATGGAAAGGGAAGAAAAGAGATGGGATACTTCAAAGAGTGGAATGCAATTCTCGCAGCAATCAAAACAAGTAAAAAAATTCCTATCGCTTCAAGGAAAATTTTAAAACGAATTTTAGAGAACTCTATAGATAGTAGGGACATTAGAAATGGAGCTACAACTATAAAGCCTTGCATTTCTCCTGAAAACCAAGTAATCCAGACGTTCCAATAAGTTTCAGGTGCAACAAAACCCCACACAAGAAGTGAGCTAACTCCACTGAATGCACTTAAAGTAGAACCCGGGATTGTACAAAAAAGTAAAAATTTAAAAAGGTCTTTTGAATTGTTTAGTGGGTTTTCTGAATTTGTAATTTTTAAAAACAAGAATGAATTCAGAAAGGCTCCAAGTGTGTTCCCAACTCCGATGATGAGTGCAGTTGGGATGTGTGGATTGTTTAAATAGTTAGCAATAAATGCTCCTAAGAAAATCCCCGGAAAGGCTTTATTCTTGCGAAGTAAGAAAGCGGTAAGCCCTACACCTTCAGGAGGCCAAATTGGAGAAACTTGAGAATTGAAAAAAGCTAAGAAAAAACCAATTTTGGCAGCAGCTGTGTATCCAATTATAAGGACAATGGTTTCAGCAATATTCTTCAGAAGCCTTGATTGATTCAATAAATTCTCCTTCTATTTAAAGTTTCAAATAGATTTATCTTTGTTAGTTTGGCAGTTTATATTTAATTTATTCATAAAAATCTATTCTTAAATGAATTCAAGAACAACTTTTACTTCAATAAAAAAAAAATCTTCTTTTAAATATTTAGTGTATTTTAAAATTTGATTAGATTGAAATATCCATGTTAAAGAATAATTCAAAATATTACATTAAACGAGAAAATACTTCTGCCAGAGATAAAAAGAAATTTTACAGAAAAGTAGCGATTCGTATTTTTCTGTCTTGTATTTTGGGGTTTATCATTTCTTTGTTGTTTAGAAATTACTTACTATACCCTATCAAGATTTCAGATCGTGTAATGGAGCCTTCGATCAAAAAAGGTCAGTATGTGTTCATTACTCCATTTTTCAACCACGGGAATCTTAAAATAGGTGATGTCGTATTATCAAAAAATCCACTGAATGAAACTTATACCTTTCTTTCCAGAATTGCAGGAAAATCTGGTGATAGGATATATATTTCTAATAAAAAACTTTTCAGAAACATGAACTTGATTGATGAAGAAAAAAAAGGAATTCAATTTACCGATAAACGCACAATGTTTCCAAAATCTTTTTCCGGTAGAGACAATATCGAAGAAGTGTTTGTAAAAGACAGAAATTTCTTTTTACTTTCCGATAATAGAGATGAATGTTTGGATTCCAGAGAGCTTGGTCTGATTTCAGAAGAGAAAATTATTGGGAAAATGGTATTCTGAAATTTGCATATTCGACAGGATGAATTTTTACAAACTTTCTCCAAGGCGTATATATTCGGTGGTGGAAGCTCCGGTATTTCTGCTGCCAATCTTTTAAAAAAATACGGAAAAAAAATCTATTTAATAGACAAGAAAAAAATAGAGGGCGATCCATTTGATGGATATTTGTCGGACGAAATTAATTTTATGGAATTTGAAGAATCAATCATCGTAAAAAGTCCGGGGATTCATCCGAGTCATAAAATTTTAATTGCAGCGAGAGAAAACAACGTTCCTGTTTTTTCTGAAATTGACATAGGGTGTATTTTTTTTACAGGTAAAATTATTGGTGTTACAGGCACCGACGGTAAATCAACTACAACGAGTCTTGTATGGCATTTGATAAAAGAAGATTTTCCCAATTCAAAAGCTGGAGGGAATTTAGGAGTTCCATTCACTGTATTTTGTGAAGAGAAATTGGATTTTGCAGTTTTAGAACTTTCCAGCTACCAATTAGAAGATTCTATGCCGATTGATTTTGTCGCCTGTACGATTTTAAATCTTGCGCCGGATCATTTAGAAAGACACGGGACTATGGACAACTACTTACAAGCAAAGTTAAAAATTTTGGATTTTGATAACCCAAAGAAAATATACATAACAAGTGATGAATTTAGAAAAAAAATTCCAATTAAAAATTACAACTTTGTTCAAAAAAGTTTTGGTGAAGAACTCCTAACCGATGCTCTAATTTTAGAACAAGAGAATAGTATTCGTACAAAGAAATTTACCTATTCTACAAAAAATTTTGTTTTGAAGGGAAGACACAACCTTAGCAATCTTGCTTGTGCAATTTTACTTGCAGAAAGTATTGGTTCTCATCCTACAAATATCCAAAAGCAAATCAAAACTTTTCAGGGCTTAACCCACAGATTTGAATATGTAAAAAAAATCGGTAAGTTAGAAATTATCAACGATTCCAAGTCAACTAATCTTCATAGCATGCTTGCCGGCTTGAAAGGTTTTGATAAAAAAACTCCATTTATTTTGATCTTGGGCGGGATTCCGAAAAAAGAAGAACTATCCCCCATGCTGGAGGTTTTACAAACAAAAAATGTGGTTGTATTTCTTTACGGAGAGGCAGTGAGTAGTTGGGAAAAACCGCTTCGGGATATTCTTGGGGTAAACCTGATAGTAAAAGAAAACTTAAAGGAAGTAGTGGATAATAGCTTTGAAATTTCCGAAAAAATGAATTCAAAATATCTCCTATTTTCTCCCGCCTGTGCAAGTTTTGATCAATATAAAAATTTTGAAGAAAGGGGAAACCATTTTAAAGATTTGGTAAATCGTAGAATAGACCTAAGCTAATGATTTATTTACTTTTTCATAAATCTTGGCTTCTATAAAAATTTTTAATAAATCAGAATCAACATGGTTATCTTTTACTTCCATGCGAAGAATATCTAAAGCCCTGTCGATAGGCACAGCTTTTTTATAGGGTCTGTCTTTATCTGTAAGTGCATCGTAAATATCTGCAATCGTCATCATTTTAGATTGTACTGGAATCTCATCCGCATACAATCCTCTCGGATATCCGGTTCCATTTAGTTTTTCATGATGAGCATGGGCGATAGACGGAATCATTTTTAAGTCTCCTGTCCAAGGAATCTTACTCAAGAATTGAAAAGTGTGCTCTACGTGGGATTCAATTTCTTTTCTTTCTTCAAAGTCAAGTGAGCCTTTTCTGATAGTTAAGAAATTGTATTCAGCAGGTGTGATTACAGGAATCTCATCGTCATTTATAAATTTGAATTTCATTCTGGAGAGTTCTTCTAATCTTTGAGAGTTCGATTGCTCTAAAATAGTCGGCTCATTAGACGAAATAATCACTTCAAGCATTTCGTTTAGTTTTCTGGTCTCCATTTTGTATTCCATGTTGACCACATACTCGTATTCTTTGTAGCCTTCTGTTCCTTGTCTTTTTAGATAATCTATTTTTTTTTGTTCAAATCTGACTTCTAAATCTTTTTGAAGATAATAAAATCTCCATTTAATTAGCTCTAATTCATACTCTTCTAATTTTTTGGCTTTTACTAATACTTTTTCTCTAACTCCAACTTTTCCAAAATCGTGCAATAATGACGCATAACGTATTTCTTTCATCTGCGCCTTGGTAAATTTTATCTCAGAAAAAACGCCATCGTCTATTCTATCTACAGTTTCAGCTAATGCAGTTGTAAGATTGGCAACTCGAAAAGAATGACCACTTGTAGTCGGATCTCGTGCTTCAATTGCGCTTACAGATGCAGTGACAAATCCTTCAAATAGAGTTTCTATGTCTTTTATCAAGTTGTTATTTTGAATTGCTACGGCTGCTTGACCGGCGACACTCATCACCAGCTCTTCTGAATATCTGTCAAACGCAAGAACACTATTTCCCTTCATCTCTTCTAAAGTTAGTTTCTTGTTGAAATTCTTTTTTTTATTTATCAGTTGAATTACACCAACAATTTCATCCCAATAATTTTTCATCGGGACAACAAGCATACTTTTGGAGTGATAGCTTTTCACAGAATCAAAAATACGATTGAATTTGTATTCTGCTTCTCCTGTGAGTTTGTAAACATCAGGGATATTCAGGGTCTTTCCTGTTGCTGCAACATAGCCGGCGATACTTTGTTTATTAATCGGAAGAATGAATTCTCCACTGTCCAACTCAAGAGCTGATATTTTAAATCTTAGATTTTGAGGATCTCCATTTTCGTCTTTTTCAACAAGGTACAATGAGCCTGAATCAGCCAATGAAATTTCCCTTGCGCTGTAAAGAATATCTCTAAGTAACTTGGTAAAATCTTTTTCATTAGACAGGCTGATCCCGATTCGAGTTAATTTTGAAATTTCATTTGAGCTGGTGTTAATTCTGTGCTGCATATCAAATTTTTCTGTAACCATCTGTAAATGGGTGAAGGCATTTATGAGATTTTTCACCAAGAAAAAAACTGGAGCTTCTTTTGGGACAATAGAATGAAATAGATCGAGTTCTAAATAGTTTTTTGTAACTTCATAGTTCATCTCGGCAGAAATCACAAATCTTGACATCACCAAAGGATGGAGTTTTAGAGTCTCCCGAATAGAAGTATGCTCTTTTTCTAAACACTCCTTTTCAATATAAAATACTAAAAGTACAAAATTATCGTCATTTTCTTGACAGATTCGATTTAAAGAGGATAAGGGGACTATCTCGGCTTGAATTTTCTTACCATACAGATTTAGGTCAGACTCTAAATTTGTATTGTCTGTTACAATATATTGTTTTTTCTGCATGATAGTCTATAATTTCAATGAGTAGCCTAAAGCATTCATGGTCAACTAATTAAAATAGAACTTTTTTTTGCAATTTTGAAAAAAATATTGAATAGCTTTATAAGAATAATTGCTCATTTCTAAAGTTCTAATTGACAAAAACCGCTTATTTAGGATAAGTGAAGGATACAAGTTTAATTGTAGAGGTTTTAGATTTTGTTAAACCATAAAATTGCAGGTGATAAATTAATTGTCTTTTTAGAAGGTCGTTTAGACGTATCGGTAGCCAATGAAGTTGAGGAAGGTCTTCTTAGCCTAATAGATGAGGGGGGACATAAGAAAGTACTCTTGAATATGGATGGAGTGGAATACATGTCCTCTTCAGGATTTCGAGCTTGTATTTCTATACTCAGGAAATTAAATACTGAGGGAGGGATGTTGAAAATTTGTAATATAAAACCCTCTGTAAAGAGAATTTTTGATGTGATTGAACTAACTTCTCTATTCGATATTTTTGAATCTGAAGAGGCGGCGCTTGCTGCATTTTAATTTTGGGTTAACCGTATATCTTCGATTCTTCAAAAAATTATTGATACAAAAAGGAATGAAATCCAAAGTATTCCAAATTACGATAACCTGCCTGTTGTAAAATATTCATTTTCAGATTCTCTTTTCCAAAAATCAGGAATCATTGCAGAATGTAAAAAAGCAAGCCCATCTAAGGGTGTGATTGTAAATAGCTACAACCCAACTGAAATTGCAAAAATTTATGAAAAGAGTGGAGCATCGGCTGTATCTGTTCTAACAGATTCACTTTTTTTTCAAGGATCTTTACAAGATTTAAAAAATGTATCAGATTCAGTTTCGATCCCTGTTTTACGCAAAGATTTTATTATAGATGAAAAACAAATCAGGGAAGCAATATTTTATGGGGCAAGTGCAATTCTTTTAATAGTTAGAATTTTAGATTCAAATAGATTGAAAGAACTTCTTGGTTATGCAGAAACACTAGGACTTGAAGTTTTAGTGGAAATACACAATAAAAATGAAGCAGAAATAGCCTTGAATTCCGGTGCAAAAATAATCGGAATAAATACCAGAGATTTAGATACTTTGCAAATCCATAAGGGTCTGATTCAAGAATTAACAGAATTACTCCCTAATTCAGTTTTAAAAGTTGCCGAGTCTGGGATTAACGGAAAGGAAGACTACCTGGGCATTAAAAAATACACTCGATATGTACTAATCGGGACCTACTTTATGCAATCTTCTGATATAGCCAACTCATTTTCTAATTTATTAAAAAATTAGTCGAAAAAAAATATTTTTATTCGTGACACTCCTATAAAAACTTAAAAAATGAATTATTTTTTCGATAGTAAATTGTGATTTCCCCAAGTATTTTAAGTATAGTTATTTCCATGAAAGGTTTTTTTACATGTGCAGCATTTATAAAAATTATAGAGATCCTTTATAAAGATTGGCTATGTTGCAGGTCGATAAATTAAATACAAGCGTATTTAAAATGAATTCAGAAATCGAACAAATTCAACCTAAAATAGCCAACCAAAAGAAATACAAAATCCAGATTACAGTTTCTATTTATAGAAACGGACTATTGTCTTATAAAAATGAGATGACAGTGCCCTCTGTTTACAATAGGCGAAGCGAAGCAAGGGGACATATAAAAAAAGAAATCAGAGAAAGGCTCGACAGCTCTAATTTTTTTCGTTCCACTAGATTAGACTATGATTTAGTTAGATACACTGAAGAAGCGACTTGCAATACATTCATTCGATATTGTATAAGAGAAGAATGTTAGAGCATTTAGGTAAACTAAACTTGCATCTTTTTACAAATTTAGAATTTTGAATCTTGTAAAATAGATTAGTTTTTACTTGATAGAAAACCCCTGAATTTAAAAATATTTCCAAATGTCGGATTCATCAAAAAAAGTACTGGAAAAAAACGCTCACGGGGAGTATGTATTTACTCCTTACGGTGAGTTTTTATCCTACTACCATGCACACGTACAAATTTTTAGCCAACTGATAGAAAGAAAGAAACTACCAAAAGCAGAATCAGATTCTCTTTCTCAAAGAATAAAATCTTTTATGCTTTCTAATATAAAAAAGTCTGACCATTTTTTTGAAAACATCAAAAACTTTGCGGGTTTTCTGGAAATGAATCAAGCTAACCTTCAGGAGTATTTAAACAATAATTTTTTAGAAATATTAAATAAGGTTCAAGCAAAATTAAAAAGTCAAGAGATTGAGAAATTATCAACCGAACAAGGCAACAAGAAAAACTTCAACAGTATCTTAGAAGAATTGAATAGTTTATTTGGGGAGAAATTATTAAAAAATATTCAGTTTGTTAAGGAAGAGGGTAGGGTTGTTCTTGTTGATCTTACTACAGGCAATCGTATCGAGTCTCAGAGTTACTCGGCTGAAGAGTCTTCTTCGGAAAAGATAACGACTAAAAAAGAAGTGGAAGTGATTGTAAGAGAGCCAGAAAAATCAATTTTAAAAGAAATAATTGAATTGTATGGAAACGAACTGCAAGGAATAAAATTAGAAGCTCAAAATCCAAACAATTTTATCAGTACGGCAGATATTCCTCTTCCCACCAAAGCAGATAAAAAGCAAGAAAAGGAAGAATTAGAAATTATCGAAGATTTGCAATTTGAAGACGGGTCAACTCAATCACTTCCAGAAAACAGCGCAAATGAGGTTGTTGACTTGGATTTTTTATTATCTCAAGTTCCTGAAAAAATAAAAGATCCTATAGATGATTTTTTATTCAAAGAATATTCCAATTTATTAAAAATAATTCAGTCTTATCAAGCCGCTAAAGATACAGAAGGTTACAATCACTGGTTGAGCCAAAGCTCTGAAATTGAAAGGTCTTTTGTTTCAATAAGAAATTATACTGCAAGAGAATTGAAAGGAGAAAGTGTCAACTGGGGAAATGTGTTTCGGAATATTTCGGACAAGACAAATTTAACAGAAGATTCTTTAAATAACTTAAAGAGAAGAATTGAAATATTTAAACAAACTAAAATAATCCAAGATGAGTGTATTATGGAGTTTAAACAATTGCCCCCACAAATATTGAACTTGGTAAAGTCTGCATGGCCCCATATTTTGAATTCTTTTGAGAGAATGCCTAAGGTAGATGAAGTGGAAGATGGGTTTCAAAATATTCTGTCTCGAATAAAAAATGAAAATGAGAACAAGGCAATTTCACAAGTTCTGCAAAAAATAACAAAAAAACTTCAAAGTTTAGTAGAATAAACTATCCGAGTAGTATTTTTAAGGATCTCATGCAAAATAAAAAAATTATATCTTTAGATTTGTTTCAAGAAACAATCGAAAAGGCAAAAACTTCAAAAAGGAAAAGAGCCAATTACAATTTCCATGATTTGAGTGAAGTCTATCAAAGATTTTTGAATGTACTGATTCGGGGGACTTATATTCGCCCTCATAAGCATTCAAAACCGCCGAAGCCGGAGACGTTTATTTCGCTTAAAGGGAATTTTGGATTTTTCTTATTTGATGACTCTGGAAAAATTACCGAAAAATACTTGGTTTCTTCGGAGGGACCTATTTATGGTATTGATGTTTCGCCTAACGTATGGCATTCGGCAATTTGTTTATCAGATTATTGTGTCTGTTTTGAAGGGAAATCCGGCCCCTACAACCCAAGTGAAGATAAACTTTTTGCAAGTTGGGCACCGGAAGAAGAAAGCGAAGGTGTTCAGAAATATTTGGAATACTTGGAATCTTTGTTTGGTTGCCTGTAGGTTTCTTTGACTTATGAGTAAACGTAGAAAATATATCAGTGGGTTGAGAGTAGCTTATTTATAGCTTCATTAAATTCTGATTCATTTTCTTGAGAGTAGATTAGTTTTGAACAAAATATATTTTCCTCGAACGGGTTATTTTCTAATATATCTTTAAAAAAAATTGTTCCGTCTATCGGAGCTTGAAATTCTCTATAAATATCAATAGATACAAAACGATAACCATTGTCTTCGTATTTCATTATTTCTTTATAGGAGTCTATGTCTGTAATTCTGCAATCATCTGATGCGATTGCAATTCCCCATATTTGACGAACTCCTCTACACAGAAAAATAATATTTCCTTTCTTGATATCCTCAACAGTTTTCCAACTGGGTTCTTCATGTTTTTCAAAAACAGGGTGAGAAGAGCTTGGAACAGAAAAAGCTCCTCTTGAAATAATATTTTCAAAAGTGTTAAATAAATTAATTCTATAAACGCTCATTGTTGTACGATTTCCAGTAAGTGATTAATGGCTTTATTAAAAGTTCCTAATCTATTTGTTATAGGATTCAATTGCATGCAAAGGTGAGGCTCTATAAAAGGATTTTCTTTTTCAAATAGTTTATCAAAGTAAATCTTTCCATCAATTGGTTGAACTAATTCTTTGTAAACTTTAAAATTGACATAGCGAAATCCATTTCTTTCGTAACGCATTTCTTCTCTGAACGCATCCACGTTGGTAATACGACAATCATCAGTAGCAAAGGCAATAGACCAAATCTGGTAAATCCCACGACACAATAGAAGTAGGTTTCCTTTTTTAATTTTCTCAAGCTCGGACCAATGAGATAAATCACTAAAATCATTGTATTCTCTATTGGTTTTGCTTGGAGCTGAGAACGCACGCCTTTTGAGTGCATTTTCAAAAGTATTGTATAAATTTACCCTAAAAACAGCCATTGTTTCTCTTCTTTCACCAGCATTTTGAATCTTCCCTTAAAACTGTAAAGTGAAATACAAAAATAGCGTTATTTCTTTTTCTTTCGTCTTTGTTTTGCAGAATTTTTTGAGTCTTTTTTATCACCTGCCTCTTCTTCCTCAATCCCTATCCTATCTACATAAGAATACGTTTCTGTTGCGTAAGTCTGTTCTGAAGAAATCGACTTTTTCACTATAAGTAAATACAAAGAAGGCAAAACTGTTAAAACCAAAATCATTGCCGATGTTAGACCGCCTACAATCACAGTTGCAAGAGGTCTTTGGACATCAGAGCCTACTCCAGAAGCCAAGGTTGCGGGTATTAAACCGAGTAGTGCCAAAAGAATCGTCATTAGCATAGGTCGAAGTTGGATTATAGCAGCTTTTTCGGCAGCCTCTTCAATAGAAATATCTTTGTGGTCTCGTAAAATCTGGTTTGTTCGAGATACGTATAGAACACCCGCCATAGTCGCAATCCCAAACAGAGAAATAAAGCCTACACCTGCAGATACATTGAAGTAATACCCTCTGAGAAGTAAACCTGCAATTCCTCCGATTAAAGAAAGTGGGATACAAGAAAGAGCCACGGCGACATAGCTTAGATTTCTGTAGAGTAAAAATAGAACGCTAAAAATAATCAGAATAGTAATCGGAATGACCATTACTAACCTTTTCCCAACCCGTGCAAGATTTTCATACTGCCCACCATATTCAATTCTATACCCTTCTGGTAGTTTTATGGTTTTTTCAACTTTTTTCCTAAGCTCGGCTACAAATCCTCCTTGGTCTCTGCCACGAATATTTGTTCTAACCGTGATATTTCTTCGACCCTGCTGTCTAAATATCATGGTAGGTCCATCAACTAAATCGATTTGAGCAAGGTTAGAAAGTGGGATTCTTTCTCCTTTTGAAGAAATAATTGGGATGTTTTTTACTGATCTGATTGTAGATCGGTAATCGTTAGAATATCTAACTACAATTCCAAATCTCCAAGGCCCTTCGTATAATGTGCTAATTCTTGACATTCCTATTGCAGATTCAATCACTTGTTGAATTTCACTTACATTGATACCGTATCTTGCAATTGCCTCTCGATTGATTTTAATATTGAGTTGAGGAGAATCTGCTTCTTGTTCTATTCCAAATTCACTTGCGCCTTCCATGCTTGCAATCAGCTTCAGCACTTCTTCGGAAATATCTCTCATAATATTCAAATCGTTCCCGATTACAAATACCCCCAGATCGGCAATCGTTCCCATAATTGCTTCAGACAAATTGTCCATAATCGGTTGAGAAAAACTAAATCGAACTCCGGGGAATGTGGTTTCTAAATCATCTCGAAGTCTTATCAGTAATTGTTGCTTGGTGATTTTTTCATTCCACTCTTTGTAATCTTTTAAACCAATAAAAATTTCTAAACGATTTGCAGGGAGTGGGTCTGTTCCGTCATCGTTTCTACCTAATTGGGTTAAAATGACATTCACTTGCTCGTTTTTTGAGATTACATCTCTCATTTTTTGGGGGTATTGTTTTGCGCCTTGTAGAGAAATTCCAACAGGAAAGAAAGCTCTAATTGTAAATCCACCTTCGTCAAGCTCCGGTAAAAACTCTGACCCAAGTTTAAAAATACCAATAGTAATCACTAAACCGACTATAAGCATCGCGACTAATACTGTTTTTTTGGATTTGAGAATTAAATAGGAAATCAATCTTTTGTATTTTTTTTCTACCCAGTCGTAAAAATGATTATGCCATTCAATAGGACCGGGGTTTGCGTCCTCAAAATATTTTCTGTAAAGAATAGTCATTAGTACAGGAATTGCAGTGAGTGCAAAGATCATGGCTCCAAGGATTGCATAAGAAATCGTAAACGCCATAGGTTTGAATAATCTTCCTTCGATTCTTTCAAAACTAAAAATAGGAAGGTATGCCAAAATAATAATAGCGATAGAAAAGAAAATTTCTTGTCCAACCTCGGAGGCTGCATTAGTAGTGAAAAAATTAATTCCCATATTTTTTTCATCACGAGTTGCGTCTCTATATCTTCTCATAATATTTTCTACCATGATAACGGCACCATCTACTATTATCCCGAAATCAATTGCACCGAGTGATAAAAGACTTGCAGGTATTCCTGAAAATTGCATTAGGATAAACGCAAAAAGCATGGAAAATGGAATCGTAGCAACGACTACCAAAGAAGCTCTTACGCTACCGATAAAAAAAACTAAAACAAGGGTTACAATAGAAATTCCTTCAAAAAGAGTCATACCAATAGTGCGAAGGGTGTAGTTTACAAGATCACTTCTATCGTAAGAAGTTTTCATTTGTATTCCTTTGGGTAGATAGTTCTCGTTAATTTCTTTTACCTTGGCACGAATTCTTTCTCCCATTTCATTTGTATCACCCCACCTTCTCATTGCCACAAGTCCCTGAACAGATGAATCAACGTCTGTTTTTCCAATCTCGTCATTTTGAAAAGTGTATCCGAGTACACCACTCGGAATAGGATGATTGATTTCTACTGAGCCAATATTTTTAATAAAGATAGGTACGCCATTTTCTTGTTTTAGAACAATATTTTGAATATCAGAAATTTCTCGAATTGCACCGAGTGAGCGAATAGGAAAACCTTGGTCTCCTTGCCATAAAATATTTCCACCGGTGTTTAGATTGTTTCTTTGAATTGCATCAATTACGTCGCTAATTGTCAACTTATGACGAATGAGTTTTTCTGGTGTAGTGATTACGTGGTATTGTTTGGGTAATCCTCCAAAAGTTACTACATCTGCAATTCCTTGAATTTGCAACATCCTCGGCATGATAACCCAATCTTGAATAGTACGAATTTCCATAGGAGTATGGTTCTCGGTTGACTCCACTACGTAACGAAAAATTTCTCCAACGGGTGAACTCATCGGTGCGAGTTGAGGCTCTACTTCCGGAGGTATATCTGCCTCTTTTACTTTTTCGAGTAATCTTGTTCTCGCAAAATAATCATCTGTCCCATCTTCAAATACAAATTGGAATACTACAAGTCCATTGATAGTTCTTGATCTTCTGATTAATACTCTTGGGATAGCGTTTAACGTCCTTTCAATAGGGAGTGTAACTCTTTCTTCCACTTCTGTAGCAGCCCTCCCCGGAAATTTTGCTACCATTCTGACTTGGGTATCTGCAATATCTGAATACGCTTCTTTTCTAATGTCAATCCAAGCCCAAGTACCAAGAACGAAGATAGATAAAGCAAAAACTAAAGTTACGATTCTATATTTAATTGCAAAACCGATAAAACGAATGATCATTGTTTATTCCTTCCAAAATCAAACATGTACCCAAGCTGGAAAAGTAGTTGTGGGTTACGGTAGTCACCTCTCCCTGTTCCGATTCCTAATTGAAGAAAAAATCCACCAAGACGAACATCATAGGTTATGCCGATATAACTTTGGTGAAGATACGCTTTTTTCCCTTGGTTGTATTGATATTCTAAATACGCTGCAAGCTCTGGATTTATAGACCTTACCTTATCTCTGATAAAATAGTCTTGAAGGGTGATCGGGTTGTGGTTATAACCCGGGTAATAATTTAATTCATAGTTTGGTTGACCACCTTGGGCAGGTGTAGGGTTGAATGGACTTACGTTGAAGTCTCCTGCCACAATAGAAAAACTTTGAATGACTACGGGGGTCTTATGAAATGCAAATCCTATATCGACTTGTCCACCGTTCCAATGCCTATTGTAAATCATACCCGAGCCTCTTAAAATTACACTTCTAAACATATAACTTAAATTGAAATTGAGACTCGCCGGGTTACCGATTGAAGCCCCGATGGTTAGAAAATTTTCAGGTGTAGGCCTTGGAAACTTCACACTTTCTTCTACAGCTTGTCTTACTTCTTCTTTTGAGTTGATGTTGGTATTTTTTTCGTCACTTTTCTTTATCTTCAACTCTTCAACAATTTTTTTATTGTTTTCAATATATTCTTTTTCATTATTCTGTCTTTCCTCTTGAGATAAAACAGGGTTCAAAGAAAAAAATAGTATTAGAAGTGAAGGTAGGCAGTAATTTAATATATTTAAAATTAAAAATTTCATTTTTAGAAACCGAAACTAAGCCCTTTGAGTAGGATTGCACCTTTTGTCACAACGTCTTCTCCGATACGCAATCCTTCTATTACTCCTACCTTATCTATTCCAGAATCACCCAAAAGTATTTTTCTTCTAATGAACACCCCCGGCTCTGTTTGAACAAACACATAGGTATTTCCCTCAACGGTTACTATGGAAGTGTAAGGAATTACCGCATTCGATTTTCCTTTTTCGCTAAATTCTATGTGTGCATACATTCCAGGTTTGAATTGATTATTTTTGTTCGCCATAGAAACTCTAACCTTAACGGTTCTTGTCAGAGGATCGACGTTATCGCCTATCGCATCAGACCTCCCTTTGAAAACTTCATTTGGAAATGATGTAAAAGTAATCTTGACTTCCTTGCCGTTGGATACATTTATCAGATCACTCTCAGGTATATCTGAAATTAAAATAATCGTATTCGTTTTTACCGAGCCTAGTTCAACAGGATTAAAACCAAGCGCTCTTAGTTTTCCCTCTGTCTCGGAAAATTCAGCTCTTGCATTACCGTAATCGGTTTCAGCTTCAATCATATCTTTCATTGTAGCTACTTGGTTGGCATACATATCTTTAATTCTTGTTAAATTCTTGGATGACCGATTCAGTGCATTTCTACTTTGTTGGTAATTTGCATAAAGAGTATTTATTTCTGGAGATTCAAATAGAATAATTTTTCCTCTTCCACCAAGAGACGAGGATACACTCGCAATAATTCTTCCTGGTGCACCTACAGATATAAATTCTGAAGTCTTGTCAAATTTAGAAACTTCAATTTGTTGAAGTCCATTGCTCCCCGGAAGAAAAGAAATCTTTTGACCGTTGTCTGTCACTTGGGGTCTTGTTAATGAATTGGGAGTATTTTTTCTCGCCTTTTTGTGACAAAGAAAATAAGTTGCAATAATTACTAACAACAAGCCACCCAAAATAAAGACCCACTTTTGCTTTGAATTATTTTTCATAGATGTATTCATGGTTCACTCCATTGTGCTTTGAATATTCAAGATATTTTTTCCGACTGAATAATTGAGTCCTTCAATTGCTTCTACACGGTCGGTTTGAAGTTTGATCATTTGTAAAATACTTGTTCTATACGTTTCAAAAAAATCTGCAAATTCTATAATTGTTAAATATCTTTTCTCATAGTTTTTAATCATCTGGATAGAAAGTTTTTTGTAGTCTTCGGTGAATTTGTCTTTAAAGGTATTGTACAATGTATTTTTTTCAATCGCTTTGGAATAGATGATGGAAATATCGTGCTCTACTTGAATTCGGGTGTTCTGTAATTCTGCTCTTTTGGCGAGGAGTGCTTTTTCTGCTGCTTGAATATTTCCTTGATTTCTGTCAAAGATGGGAACTGTCACTTGTGCAGTCATACCCCAGTAATTTGGATATGCAGTCCCTTGCCTATTGTAGTATGGACCAAAAGCAATGTCTGGAATCGCATTTGCATTTTGCAATTGAATGTTGGCTTCTTCCAATTTTACGCTTTGAATTGCAATTTTGAGATCGGGTCTGTTTTCAAATGCGATGTCAATTAAATTGGAAACTTTTAGTCCATCTAAAGGAATATTGTCTAAAACGTTAGACTCTATAATTGGAGATATTTCTAAATTATCCAAATCTCTGCTATTTAGCAAGACTCTTAGATTGGCTTCTTTTTCTTTGCATTGAACCATGAGTTCAGTTCTTTCGTTGGAAAGAAAAAATACCAGTGCCTTCAATCTTAGCAACTCCGATAAAAGGATTGCACGGTTGTTGTAAGACTTATCCGCAAGACTGACAGTTTTCTGCAAGGCTACAATACTTTCATCATAAAAACCAATTGCTTGCTTTAGGTAGTACAGTTGAAAAAAGCTTGTTCTAAGTTGTAGCTTTAGCGCCCTAAGTAAATCGTAGAACATCTCTTCGGAAATTGCTTTGTTTATTTCTGCTACTTTTATTCTTTTATCAATCTTTCCACCAAGTAAAAATAATTGTTGAACTTGAATTGCAGTCTGTCCAGATCTTGTGGTATCAAAATATCTATCCGTTCCGTCTCGGAAAATACCTTGGTCGATTCCAATGCTTGGATTTGCATAAAGTCCTGCTTGCAAGATCGCAGCTTTTTTTGCATCGATTTGGAATTTTGCGGAAAGTAGCAATAAATTATTCTTAACAAATAATTTTTCTGCTTTTGATAGAGAGAGTTTAGCGAGTAATGTAGTTTCAGATTCTTCTTTTTTGACTTCTTTGTCCAAAGGAGGTGAAACTTCTACAGCAAAACTACGAAAAGATAATACAAATACCAAATACATGAAAACTCTAAGTCTCCATATTTTTAAATTGTATTTTTGTTTTAAGACTCTACTAAAAATATACACCACCCCCAATAGGTTTTTAAAGGTATAAAATTTATACCAGTTTATAAAAACTGAATCAGGTAAAGAGGGGAGGGGGGATGCTAATAAATCGATTTTGTAAAAGGAAAGAAAATTCAGATTGGGTTTCAGTGATAAGGAATTGAACCGTATCAGTCAAGATTGAAAATGTGAGTTTTTCATCTTGGTAAAAATTTATAGATACAAAGTAATTTCTCTCGCTAAAGGAAAAACATGATTGGAGGGTAGCGAATGAGTCAGACAAAACCAAGGTATGGTTTTTAGAATTTATGATATGAATATCGTTATGGTAAGAAGTCTTTTCAAATGATGCAATGCTAAAAAAAATCAGTGTGGATACAACTACAAAAGCAATCAATTTGATGTAGAGGCTTTGAATCATCCAATTTAGCTTCATTACTTTCCTGTAAATACCCTTAAAGTGATTTTTTCACCGATTGTAAATAAATATTTAACTTGAGTATTTATATTTGTAGATTTTAAAGAAAAACTTTTTATTAGAGTGCTTTTCATAAAAATTTAAACTGTAAGCATTGTTTGAATTGCAATAAAAAATGTCAACAGAATTAAGGTTTATAAAGAAAGAAATAAGGAATTTTATCTTATGGAAAAAACCTATTCGGATTACTGGAAATTACTGTTTTATCGGGACTCAAAAGAAATTCAGCAATTGAACGGGATTAGAGCAATTTCTATGTTAATTATTATTCTATGCCATATATGGGTTGTAGGGGTAGTAATTTTTTCTGATAGTTTAAAAAATAGCTATTTGGGTCATTTTATGGAGAATTTGGTATCGGGTGTAGATCTTTTTTTCTTGCTTAGCGGATTTTTAATCTATAAAATTTTATACACTGAGTATTCAGCTTCGAGGGAAATTGATTTCAAAAGATTTTACACAAAAAGAGGGTTTCGGATTTTTCCGATATACTACTTCTTTTTGACGATAACATTTTTTGTTGCAAGGCTCACCGTATTTGCAATTGAGAAAAAGTCCCCTCTTAGCGTTTCTGATTCTATTTTAGCCTACTTAATCAGAGAAAATACAAATATTATTCGGTTCGATTTTTTATACCTTTCTGATTTTTTTGAATCTTTTCACCCACATACTTGGTCTTTATCTGTAGAAGAGCAATTTTACTTAATTTTTCCTTTTTTGGCAATATTTCTACTTCGATTCGATAGAACAAAAAGGATATATTTACTTTTATTTGCTTATTTTTTACCAATGCTCATTCGGTTAATTCTATATTTTCAGATTATTCAAAGTTCAAATCTATTCTTTGCAAAATCCATATTCACAAGATTTGATTCTATAATCGTTGGGATCATTCTTTTTGAAACATATTCTATATTTATAGAAGATAATAAAAAAGTAATTCCTTACAGAAATATAATTTTACCAAGCTCATTTCTACTTCTATTTTTAATCCATACTCTAAGCTATGGGGATAATATTTTCTCAAAAGTATTTTATCTCAATACACTTCATATTGGCTTTTATTTAATTGTATATTTTTCTTTAACGACTGTATCCAATTGGTCAAAATTCTTAAATCTAAGAATCTGGGTTCCTTTGGCAAAACTAAGCTACTCTATGTATATATGGCATATTTTAGTTTTCGGAGCCATATTCGGTAAAACTATAAATTCGGCAAAGGGAATGGACAATCTGTATTGGTATGTGTTTAGCCATTCTATGAAAGGATTCTTTCTGACACTATTTATTTCTCTGCTTTCTTATTCTTTGATAGAAGTTCCTTTTTTTTTAATTCGAGACCGGTTAGTCAACAAGAATCGTAGTGAATAGTCTTTCAATTAGCTATATACACTTGAAATAAATCTATTTTGTAGGAAATTGTCTTCCCACCTCGAATCTTTCTTTTTTCTTTTTCAAAATTTTCATGCAAGCGTATGATTTCATTTTTCGTTCTGTTTATAGAAGATTTTTTTTCAGGCTTAGGCTCCCATTTGAAATTTGCTTCTTGTCTCATTAGTTTTTCTTCTAATTGACGAAGTTGCCTTTTGAAACTGATTTCTAATTTGTATTCTTCTTTTTTAAATATGCTAATTGTTTCTTCTTCTAATTCCTGCTTTCTATTTTCTGCAATGCTTTCCAGGAAATTCCGGGTTTGCAGAAAATGCTTTTCAATATTGATTTTTTTTGGCTCTATACGAATCGGTTCATGTATTTTTGTATTTTGAAAAATTTCTGGAATATCTTGAAGGATTTTTATTTCTTGGTTTTTTATATTAAATTCGATATAATACATTTCTGTACGTGTCATAGAAAAAGAATACTTCACGAAATATATAAATATGATTTTTTTTGTGTAACTGTCGATTCCTCGAATACAGATATTTTTATATCCATATTTTGATTTCAAGATTGAGTCTATGCAACTCTCTACAAGTGGGTGACCAAACGCTAAAAAATCCATTCTCTCATTTTGAAGTGCAATTTCAGAATCGAAAGTAGATAGAGATTTTTTATTGTTGTAGTTAAGAAAGTAAACTCCTTTTTCTTTCAATTGTAGTGATCCGGAAATTTTTTCAGGAAAGTATTGTAAAAATAGATTCATAAACAGTTCAAGGTGAGAATTGTTTACTGATCTATCGTCTATTGTATGGCTGTAGTAGTCTTGTAAGTTAAAATCCAAAACTTTCGGAGTCAATAATTCATTGAGTTTTTTAAAACCCTTTTTTGCTGTTTGAATTCTGTTGTCTAATTCTTCTTCCATCTCTTTTGAAGTTTTTCTTCCGGTAATGAATTGCATGAAGTTAGATTGAAAGTCTAACTCATCTTCTATTGTTCCGAGTAGTGCATCTGATTCTCCAATAGACTCTTCAAACAATCGTATCTTATTCGATAGAACATCAAGAATTCTTTCTGCAACTGTATCTTTACTTGCGAAGTTAAATATGTAAACATCGGTTTTTTGACCAAATCTATGGATTCTTCCGATTCGTTGTTCAATTTTAAGAGGGCTCCAAGGCAGATCATAATTAAACAGTATATTTGCAAATTGAAGGTTTCTCCCCTCGCCACCCGCTTCTGTTGATATTAATATTTCGGAACTCGATTTGAATGTATAGATTGCCTTCTCTTTTTCTTCTGAACTTAGAGAGCCGTGAAATAGAATCGTATCAAAGTCGCTTAAAGATTCAGCAAGAAACTCTTGAGTACTTCTAAACTGGGTGAAAATAATAAATTTATGGTGGCCTTCTTTTTTTAATTTAACGATAGTTTCCTTTAGTTTAATTACTTTTCTGTCTTCAGAAATAGACCTTCCGATATGGATTAGTCTGTTTAGTGTAAATAATTCTCTTCGGATATTTTGAAAGTCTACCGGAATAGAATCTTCCAAGGAGTCGATTAATTCCTCTACGTTTTCTGTTTCATCAAAATCCCAATCTTGAAAATCTATACTGTGTTGTCTTAGACTGTTGTGGAATTTTGACTCTATTAAAAATTTTCTTTTTGTAAGTGCGTTCAGGAGTGCATGGACAGATGAATCTAATAGTTTTTGAAATACGATCATTACAAATCCTGTTGCTCGATTTTGTGAATTCATCGCAATGTTGTATTCTCTTTTTACATAATTGGTTGTTTCATCATAAAAAATTCTTTCCTCATCACTCAATTCTATTCTTACTGTCTTGGCGTGTCTTTTTGTAAATCCCCCAACTTCGATTTTTCGTCGTCTGAGCAGAACTTTACTAATTTTATCTTTTAAGTCTGATTTTGCTCCTAACACATAATCATTCGTAAACGACTGAAATGTTCCTAAAATATTCGGATCAACCAAATGTAGTAGGTAATACAGTTCTTCGAGTTTTCCACGAAATGGTGTTGCGCTCAATAAAAGCAGGCATTCGCACTTCTTAGAAATCTTTTCTGCAAAAATATAGGCTCTTGTAATTTTGGAATAATCCCTTCTTAGCCTGTGGGCTTCATCGAATACTACAATTTCCCATTTTTTTTTGAGAATGTCTTCGGAGTATTTTGGGTTTTTGATAAAGTCTATAGAAGTGATTATTTTATTAAAGTTTTGCCAATTGTCCTTTCCTTCGGTTAAAAAATTTTTTCTTCTTATGATTTCAAAGTCTTCATTGAACTTACTTTTCATTTCTTCTTTCCACTGATAGCAAAGTGGAGAAGGAGTTACGATGAGTATTTTTTTGTATCCTTTCCTAAATACCAATTCTTTTATAATGAGTCCGGCTTCTATGGTCTTTCCTAATCCTACCTCATCAGCTAAAATAAATCTCGGAGAAAAACTATTAGCAACTATTGTAGTAGATTCAATTTGATGGGGAAGAAGTCTCGTCCTTGAATTTGAAAGAGAAGAAAGTTTATTGTAAGCAAAAGCAAGTTTTAATTTGCTTGCAAGAAGAGACATTTTCATCTCATTCTCAAAATTTTCTGTTTCGCATAACGCACTCGGATAATAGTCAAAAAATTGAACTTCGTTAGATTTGAAAAATTCTTCAGAGTCTAAATAAGGAAAATACAGTCGAACAGTATTTTCGTGAAATTCTAAAACTCTTCCAATCCCTTTTTCCGGTGCAGATGCAATATAAGCAAATTGCCCTGAGCGAGTTTCATTTTCTTGGTAAGCAAAATCCAGATCTAACTGGAGAGAAACAGACAAGGCTAAACCCCTTTTTGGCTTCCCCAAATAATTTTGTGTAATTGAAGAGAAAGTCTTGAATTTGGAATGCAGGAGGACTTGACCCAATGAGCCAAGTCTTGTGGCGAACATTCACCTGAAACAGGTGAATAAATTATATTTGTTGTAACTGAATTTTTTTGTATCACTTCAACGCTTCTTGCAAAATCTCTTTTATCTCGAACGATAAATTTTAATTCATCGAATGGATTTTTTCTTTCATTGATAACCAAAAGATTGTCCAAGTTCATAAATTTTTCCATTCCCGATCCCGGCAATTTGTAATCCATAGAAAAAACCATGCCCCTCAAACCTCGGATACTTTCTTTTCCGTTTGTTTCTAACCGGATGATTGCATGTTTTTTATTATGTCTCATTTTGGAAATCTTTTTTGTAAGTTCTACACAAAATTCTTTCTTATCATTTTCGAGAGGCTCCCCACCCGTAAAAATAATTTGTTTTGGGCAATGCGTGAGAGAGGTGATTACTTGAATTATCTCGTCTATTGTAAAAAGTTTCCCGCTTTTTGGACTAAGAGAATATTTTGTATCACACCAGAGTTTTTTATTTTGAGTCTTTCCACATCTTAAAGAGCAACCAGAAAATCGAACAAACACAGTAGGGATACCGGATGATATTCCTTCTCCCGAGATCGAATAAAAAATTTCAGTAACTCTAACTTTCAAGATAGAACTGGTTTCCTGAATTGGATCGGATATTGAAAACTCCATTTTCAAATAAAAGATATTGTCCTTTGATTCCGACTAACGTATCTTCGATAGGTTTTAATTTTTGAGGTTTCCATGAAATTTTTTTAGTAGGGTATTTTAGAATTGGGTAGTTGATGATTATTTCAGGAGTATTCAAAATACGGTGCTCTATGTTTTTCAGAAATTTATTTATTGTAGAGTAAATTTTCTGTTTATTTTCAGAAAGGTCTAAATTTTCACTATTTGTGGAAATCATTTTTTGCCAAGAAGTTTTATCGGATATAAATTTAGAAATCTCTTTTTCAATAATTCCAGCATCCATGCGAGACGCAACTTCTAAAAATTCTATTCCAAACATTGCCCCTTGATCAATCCACCTGTTTGTTATAGGCTCTTCTTTCGTGATTCCTACTTTTAGACCGCTCGTATTTGCAAGATAGACTTTATGCTTTTTGAAGCAATTGATTTTTCCCCATTCAGGCTCTCTACAAGTGCCAAGATGAAAATGGCAAGTCTCTGGCTTTACAATACACAGATCATTTTTGGCTAATCTCATAAAACATAGATAGCAATTTCCTTGATTGTAACTTTTAGGAGTTTGCCGTCCGCATTCAATACAACGAATCTCATTTGTAAATTTTAAAATAATTTTTTTTCCGATGAACTGGTTGAGAAGCAACTCGTTTTCAGCAAATTTCAAATTTGAAAAAAATGAGTTTTTGGATTGTTCTCCAACTTCTTCATAGTTGACGTATTTCAAATAGTATGATACAGGGTTTGTATTTTTGTGACCCATCTTCCTCAAAAACCCAGAAACCATAATTAATGAAAATATCGAATAGAATAAAAATTCAAGCTATTAAAAGATTTTCACTCTAAAAGTAAATGAGACATAATATACATAATGGGTAGTCACTTTTTTAGCCAATATGTTCCTTGCATAAATTCTGTAAAGGATGTATTGAAATCTGGTTCTCATATTACGATAATAAAGCATGGAATCAAAAAAGATCGAATATATCAATAATAGAATACCAGTAGTAAAAGAAGAAGTAACCCCGGAAGTGCATTGGATAACATTCCAGTTATCGGCTCAAATAGAAAGTGATTTTTTACGAATCGTAGAACAATGCAATCAAATAAATTCAAGCATATCCCATTTTTCGGGTTTGATGAAATCATTCAATGTACGAAAATTCGAAGGCACGGATTATCAGGCACACATGGAACAGGTCGAAATGGATATAGGTGCAAAACTGCTCAAGCAGTGCATGGATGGTATCAAAGAAATGTCCTTATGCCTTGAAGACGCAAAAAAATCCATTCGCAAATCAGTTAAGACATCGAGGATGCACAAAATCAAAATCACCGAGCATATAAAAGAAATAGAGGATGGAAATGAAGAAGGTGTAATTAATTTTGTGTAAATATCTTTTACTCCGAAAATAAAAGAGGGTAAAGAATATGGCAAAAACAAAATCCAGAAAAGACGAGCTCCTTGAAGAGTTGATCAAGGAATACAAAAATCCTGAAGAATTGATCGGTGAAAATGGTCTTCTGAAAGAATTAACCAAAGCTATAGTCGAGAAGGCTATGCGGCAGGAACTGACCCATGAATTGGGTTATGAAAAACATTCTCGGCAAAATGGTGCCGGCAATTCCCGCAATGGTTTTTCGAAAAAGACTATCAAGGGCGATTTTGGAAACCTGGAAATCGACGTTCCCAGAGACCGGAATTCCGAATTTGAACCGAAGATAATCAAGAAAAACCAGACCCATTGGAATGGATTTGATGATAAAATAATTTCTATGTATGCGCGAGGAATGACGACACGCGACATCCAGGCTCATCTTCAGGAAATCTATCAGGTTGAAGTTTCTCCTGATCTGATCTCCACAGTAACAGATGGTGTAATCGAAGAAGTAGTAAAATGGCAGACCAGACCTATTGATTCAATCTATCCGATTATTTATCTTGATGCATTGAGGGTCAAAATTAGAGACGATGGTCAGGTCAAAAACAAGGCTGTTCATATGGCTATCGGCGTCAATATGAACGGTTTAAAAGAGGTTTTGGGCTTCTGGATTGAAGAAAATGAAGGATCCAAGTTCTGGCTCCAAATCCTGACTGAACTAAAAAACCGTGGGTTGCAGGATATATTGATTGCCTGTGTTGATGGACTTACCGGTTTTCCGGAAGCGATTAAAACTATTTATCCAAATGCCGAAGTTCAGCTTTGTATCGTTCATATGGTCAGAAATTCTCTGAAGTATGTTTCCTTTAAAAATCGAAAAGAGCTTTCATCTGACTTGAAAAAAATCTATCGTGCAGTGAACGTTGAGGAAGCAAAATTAAAACTTCAGGAATTTTCTAAAAAATGGGATTCAAAATATCCGATGATTTCAAAATCCTGGGAAAACAGATGGAATGAGATAATTCCTTTTCTTGCCTATCCGGCAGAAATCAGAAAAGTAATTTACACAACCAATGCAATCGAGTCTTTGAATATGACGCTTCGAAAAGTGATCAAAAACCGGGCTTCATTTCCCAATGATGATGCGGCAAAAAAACTGTTGTATCTGGCTCTGCAGAATGCATCAAAAAAATGGACCATGCCTATCCGGGATTGGGGTGCTGCGATTAATCAGTTTGCAATAAATTTTGAAGGGAGAATGGAAATTTAAACGGAAAAGGATTTTACACAAAATTTCCTACACCCTCGAAATGAAAAATGAACTCCTTTATAAATAAAAATTACTTGTACTTTTTCCATTTCGATTTACTGTATAAAAAAAGAGCGGACATTGAAGCCCGCCAAGTGAAAACGATACGACTTTTTGGGCTTCTAAGTTGCGCGCTGGCAATGCGGGCTACTCTCTGGCTCGTTTTTTTATCCATCTTTTCCTTCCTCCTTTATAAAATTAGTGCAGTTTGGAAAGGAAGAGGTGGTGTTACTTCAGGAAACGGACAAGGAAGGTATAACTGGAATAAAGTCCAGTTAATATTCAGGGATTACTTTGTTAGGAATATTTTCAGAAGTTCTACAACTTTTGGTATTTCTTGTTTAGGAATTCTTGCAACTATATTCCGGATTTCTGCATATTCTGGTAAGAGCAAAAAAGATTCATCCAGTAGTTTTTCTTTTTCGGATTCACTTTTCAGAGGATCTCCTTCTCCTGTAAGAAGCCATTCTTCACGAACAGGAAAGGTTGCTAAGATGGATTTAATGACTTTCTTAGAGACTGTCTTTGTTCTTCCACTTAAAATTTCTGTTAGAATATTTGAAGAAAATCCAATACGTTCAGAAAATTCTTTTTGTGTTATTCCTAAAAGATTTATTAAATTTTTTAGTCTTTCTTTCATAATGACACATTTTTGTGTTGACAAATTATCGGTTCTGTGTTATTGTAAAAATAGAGGTTTAAATACAACATCATGGAATTCAATTTTATTGCACGCTTTTTCAATAGGAAGCAAAAAACTTCCGTCAGGAGCGTTATGTCTCTGAATAAAAAGGAAGTAAAGCGAGCAATTTTCGATGCCGGATTCTCTGATTATACAGAGTTCTGCAAAGCTAAAGGTATTAGCTATACTCCATTCATCGATACTATCGCAGGCAGGCGGAACCATCGGGAGAGTATTAAGGCTCTTGAATCAATCGGTATAGATTGCTCAGAGCTTCCAACTAAGAAGCCAGAATCGGTACTGGACAGGATGGTAGGGAAATGAGATCAGAAATTAAAAAAAGAAAGCATGACTTCGATTGTCAGTTACAGATTAAAATTTCAACCGAGAAGAGAAAGCGAATAATTCCGGCTATGCTCCTATTTCAACTGTTGTTAGGGACATTTTACAAAAACAGATGGATGAAGAGTTTCTTTTAAAAGGCAAAAAAATATGACAAATTGTCTTTATGGTGTTAACACAAACAGGGACTTAATTATTTCGTCCAAGCCCATGAGAAATCTCCGAGGAGATAAGTGATGGGAAAATGAAAGAAGCTGGACTACCATATGAATTTTTGAAAGTAAAATCTGCACTTATGAGTGATGGATCATATTTAATTTATGGAGGTGAATCAGCATGAACCTTGAATTACAATTCAAATCTATCATTCAATCGGAAGATAAATACCCGGTAGATTTTGACAAAGCCTGGAAATGGGCAGGATATTCCAGAAAGGATAGTGCTAAGAGGACATTAATAAAAAGCTTCATTTCGACCAATGATTTCACTATCCACATCAAAGAGGATAGCTCTAAAAAATATGGGAAAAAGAAAGAAACTATCTATCTAACAAAAGATTGTTTTAAAGAATTCTGTATGCTTGCGGAAACTGAAAAAGGCAGGGAAGTCAGGCAATATTTCTTAAAAGTAGAAAAAGAATTCTATCGTTTAAAAGAATTTTCAACAGCGAAAGAAAATACAAAACTGAAAGAATCCCGGAAAAAGAACATTTCCTTATTTCACCGATCTGGGCTAAATAATCCAGAACAATATCGGGATGTTACCCGTCGTCAAACACAGATTGTAACCGGATTAACCCCAACACAATTAAAAGAATCAAGGAATCCAAAAGCAAAGACAGGCCGGGAACTTTTAACCGAACGGGAACAAATCGGAATGCTTATCGAAGAAAATCTTACAATGTTGAACATTCTTGATGATAGCCCTAATGATTTTTCTGGCGTAATGAATTGTATAGAAAAAACAGTACCAGACATGAAAAGAATTTATTATAAAAATGAAAACTTTGTAAGAGAGCTTGAAAAGTTAAGAGCATAAAAATAAAAAATGGAAATCGCATGGACTTAGGACAGACATTCAGGGAGCATTTGGAAGAACAAACTGGTATTTATACTGCTGAACCCGTGCGATTGGAGACATGCCAGAATTGCGGGAAACTGGTAGTTCAGACTTATCAGAAAAATTTCTGCAATCCTTGTCTTGTGAAAATATTCCAGAGGCTACAACCAGTAATCAATTCAGTAAGCAATATTTGCAATAAATCACCACTTGCGAGGTTGGGATTATGAAGAAAAAGACTCCAGAAAAACTACCGGAAAAAACAAGGTTGCGTTTTGAAAAGATAGTCTTGCAAAAGTTCAAAAAAGCAAATGAAGAGAAAATCAAAAGTTTTAGCGATGATTTGATTCTTGGAATTGTAAGTGGAGAGATTGGTATATAATCATGGCGTATGCTCTGCCAAAAGAAAAATCGCTACCTCGATTGATTGAGCGTAAGTTGCAGAACCGGATTAAATTTTTCGACGGGAAATATCACGTATTGAATCCTATCGGGAAAGTCCTGTTCAGCCATGAGAAGAAAGTTTTTTGCGTGGATTATATGATATGGAGGGATGCAAAATGAGTAAAACAATCCTCGAAGAGAATATGGAAATTTATCTCAAGTCAGAAGAACGAAGAATTCGATTCAACGTGATTTTGTATCTGATAGTCTTGATCAGTTTTTGTATAGTTATCATTTATTTTGAATATACAGCGATGCAAGAAACAAAACTCAACGAAGTGAAAACTTTAAATCAAATGGATAAGGATTTGGATTCCAAGAAGAGTGAGATGAAATGAAAGAATTAAAAATATTTCAATATGAAAACTCGAAGATTAGGACTTTCGAGGAAAACGGTGAAGTATGGTTTGTAGCAAAAGACGTATGTGAGTATTTAGGGTATGAATGGAAGGGGGGTAAACGGATTAATACCCTAATATATAAACCCACGGGTAGAATTTGTCCGTGAGTTGGAAGCGATGAGAGCGTGAAAAAAATGAAATTAAAGAACAAAAGCGAAAATAAATCTTTGCAGAAAAGTGGATTAAAACAAAAGATAAAAGTATGAAAAACGATATTCAAAAAGTCCTGAAAGAATCAAAAACCTGCGAGGAGAATTCGCCTGCAAGGAAACAGGCTATGATAGATTTCATTGGTGAGTTTGTGGCAAGAAACGGGCAGACAAAGAGTGCAGAGTTATTAGGTATAAGTAGAACAAGCTTGTCGGGGTATTTAGCTGGGAAAAAAAAAGTTAGCGAAAAACATCTCGTGCAAATAGTAGAAAAAATTTTAAAAAAGGATGAAAAAAAATAAAAATCGCTTTACAGGTTTCACCGTAATGGTGACATTGTGTTATGGAATTGAAGTTTACAAGATATTTTCTGGAGCAGGTAAGGAGAAACCATCCAGAAGCTACAGTTGAGAATATACAGGAAGCATTACTCAATTGTGTAAAAGAAGAATATCAGGATAAGAACAGGAGAGCCATTTGGGGAATGATAAAGGAAGAAAAGAAGCTTATGAGAGTTATTATAGAAAGTAAAGGGGAGATTCATAATGCTTTTTTTGACAGAAATATGACAAGGAAACTTGCGGAGGGAAAATGAAAATAAAATATTATAAGGAAACCGACACATTATATTTGGAACTATCGGATATATCGAAGAGAGCTGAGACTGTAGAAATATTTGACGGTTCAGATGTCTTTGCTGAAAAGTCAGAGTCTGGAAAAATTCTTGCCCTTACTATTGAATCGGCATCCGAAAAGATGGATTTGAAGGATTTAGAAATGGAAAGCGTTCCATTTGAGCACATGGTAATGAACAAACTGGTTTTAGTATAATGGAGTATATGATTGTAATTGAAAAAGTTAAGATAGCAGTTTAGGGAAGGAAATGGACGAATTAAATAAGATCATTAAAGGGATTGAGGACTGTGCGAAAAAAGGTGAAGCTGGTCGTGATACTCTCTACAATTATATTAAAGAATATGTGGAAAAAAACGGAGGTGCAGAAACTGCAAGAAGAATTGGTAAGTCGCGTGGATATATAACGCATTTAATAAATCAGTACAGAAACACGACTCCGGAAACTTTGACATCAATTGTAAAAAAAATTATCGAATGGGAAAAAAATGTGAAAAAAGGTTGATTAATGTTTAACAATGTTCTACATTAGTAAATAAGAGAAAACCGGATGCGCGAACATCCGGTGCTGAAATCCTTTCGGAAGACTCAACACCCTCCGAAGATCTTCAGCTCTCTGTAAAAGTCAAGTAAAAAATTACTACTGAGGTAGATTACCGATGTAGGTGACAAGGAGGGAATTATGTCGCAAAACTTTCAGGAACGAGTTATAGAACAGGCAATCGGGGAAATCGCTATGAGCCAGGACAAAGAATTGAAAAAGCTATTCGGAAAGTCTGAAAAAACAGATTTCTTGCGGGCATGGTATTATGGCAGTCGGAAAAAAATCAAAGACTTATGGTGGAAAAACCTATGCCATCTGGATCAGATTTACGTAAGAGATGATATTCTTACGGATAGAGATGAAGCACTGGAAGTATTAACCCGTTCTCAAGCAGAGCTGATCAGTGCAGTTGAAATGTTGCAGGAGAAAGTCTCAAATCTCATTAAAGAGAATGAGAGTCTGAAATTGCTTTTAAAAAATAAGAAAAACTTGGAGAGAGTCGCATGAATGAATTAACAGTAAAAGAAGAAATTGTAACTCCTACTAAATTAGAAAACTATCTAAAAATTGCAGGAGTCGCAAGTAACCTAACCAAAGAAGAACGAGAAAATTTTCTGCAAATTGCAATGGATTTTAATCTAAATCCGTTCAAACGAGAAATCTATTGCACTTCGTACGGACAGGGAGAATGGAAAAAAACCTCAATAATAATAGGGTATGAGGTTTACATCAAGCGTGCCGAACGTACAGGACAACTCGATGGTTGGAATGTCACAACTACAGGATCAGTCCAGGGAAATGATCTGAAGGCGATTATTACGATACACCGGAAAGACAGAAAATTTCCATTCGTGCATGAAGTCGAATATTCCGAGTATGTTCAGACTGTGATTGACAAGGATTCGAAAAAGCTTCGCCCTAATAAAATATGGTCAGAAAAACCAATAACCATGTTGAAAAAAGTTGCGACCGCTCAAGGGTTTAGATTATGCTTTTCGGACGAATTAGGTGGGATCCCATACGACAATTCTGAGTTACCCGGAACGATGGAAAGAGAAGTGCAAGCCGCGCATCAGATAAAACTTTTGGAGAGCGAAAAAACGGAAGAACATGGACAAGTAGCTGGACAAAATGAATTTATTGAAGAGGAGATGGTTGAAGAAAAAGTAGAGACCAACAAATTCTCGCATTTGAATTTATCTGAGGGTGAGGAAATTCCAAAAGAATACTGGAAGATATCTATCGAGCAAAAAAAAGCCTCGCTACCTCCAAATTGTTACCCGAAAAAAATTCACAATCCGGAAACTAACTCTTATGTTTGGGTAGTTACCAGGAAGGGGGATTGACGTGAATCTTGAATACAATGCACAAGAACACGAATACAAAATTGATGGGAAGGTAGTGCCATCGGTGACACAACTGCTCCCGTTCAAAAAATCAGATTTTGTGTCCGAAGAGGATATAGAATTCGCACGCCAAGAAGGAATATATATCCATGATTGTATTAACGTTTGGAATACAACAAAAACTGTTCAAGATGAAACTATAATTGAGCCATATTTGAAATTTCTGGATGAGGCTAAGAGGATGTTTGGCAAATTAGTATTGCATGAAACGCAGATAGGATCGGATAACCCTAAATTTGCAGGAACACCGGATTTAGTCTTTGAGGATGCGATTGTGGACATTAAGAGAACGTTTCATAGCAGGAAAATTCATGCTTTGCAATGTTCCGCTTACGGATATTTGGCTGCAAAAAACAAAGTTATCAAAAAAACAAAAAATCATCTGATTCTCGTAATCAATAAAGAAGATTGTGATTTTAGAACTCACTTTGTATATGATGCACAGGCAGAACCTATGTTTATCAGCCTTGTGCATAGTTGGCACTCAGAGAGACAATTGGTAAAATATTTAAAATCAGTATAAAAGGAGAATAAAATGAGCGCAGTAACGAAAGAAGAAGCAGGGATTGTAGTGGACCAGGAAGTAGAGTTATCACAAGAAATAGAACTCACTACACAGACAGTCGAGTCAATTGTAGTCAATTCAGAGGACACATTAAAAGAAGCCTCTGAATTCGTTTTAGAATGCAAGAGACAGACTGAAAAGGTTGTCGGATTTTGGTCTGGAATGAAATCCAATGCACATAAAGCATGGAAAGGGATTGTAGCAAAAGAAAATGAAATGCTTGAGCCAATCAAAGAAGCAGAGTCAATTGTTAAGAAGAAAATTTCGGTATATCTTACTGAGGTCGAAAACAAACGGATTGCAGAACAGAAGCGTCTGGATGAAGAGCGAAGGATCAGAGAAGAAGCAGAAAGGAAAAAACTCGAAGAGAAAATCGAGAAGGCAGAATTGAACGGGAAAGAAGAAAAAGCAGAAGAACTCAAAGAGCAGCTTGATACATTGTCTGTCCCTGTTCAGATCGCAGAATCAGAGATAGATAAAATCACACGGGGAGCTACCGGATCAGTCAGTCAGAAAAAAAAGATTATCGTAACTGTTAGCAATGAAGAAATTTTCCTAAAAGAAATTTTAGAGAAAAGGGCTTCGATGAACTTTATTTCTTACGAAATTTCTACTATAAAAAAGTGGGTAGAGGCAATGGGAATAAAATCTTTTCCGGGTCTGGCAATATCAGAAGAAATTCAAGGGACTTTCAGAAAGAACGCAAAATAAGCAATACTCTTGCTGTCTCTCAGGGCAATCACGTATTGATTGTGACCGCTGACCCGAATTCAACTGTTAAAAGTGAATGAGGCAGGAGAGGATTTTTTAAGGAGAAAAGTATGTCGGTGAAAAATGAAAAAGAGTTTCAGAAGCAAAAAGAAAAGTTGAAAAAGGAAATCACTTCAATTAATAACAAGAGCTATAAAAGTATAAAAGCTCTTGAAAAGAAAATTGATGCGATAAACAAAAAACTTGGGGTACCTTATGAGTATTCAAGTTCTTTAGAAAAGTAAGATGTATTTCCAGATAGAAATATTCGGTTTTTTTAAAAGGCGGGTTTATGGAAAAATATTATAAACTTATAGCTGACTTCGAAACAATCAAATTTGTTAAAAAATTTTTTGAATTAAGAGAATAAATTTTTTTATATTTCAATGCGACATATTACCTAAAAGGGGGACAAAATGACTTTTGAAGAAAAGGAAATTGAGATCGTTCTAAAATACGGATTCACGGTTAATAAGGATTCTCCGTGGTACCAAAAAAATGAGATTCAATTATTTATCGGTGCAAAAATTATTATTATCCATCATGGTTGTAAAATTTTTCAGGCAGATGGAAATTTTTAAAATCTTCAAAGAGCAGGAATTTATTTGCATGATTTGATTTTGTATTCAATTCAACAGAAGGATAGAGCTGCATGAAAAATGTTACGGAAATAGAAATAAAATTAAAAAGGAAATACAATGAATAAAATTTACGGGAAAACATATTTACAAGCGAACGCATTTTTGTCAGACGCGCAACTCAGGATATATACAGTGATTAGCTCTTTCCAGGGAGACCAGGAAAGCTGTTTTCCGAGTCTTTCGGCAATCAGGGAGAGGTTAGCATACTACAAGCTCGTAAACGGCGTTCCTGTGCGTTTGTATCGCTATTCTACGGGTTATATTTCAAAGGTCATCAAAGCTCTAAGGGATGAGGGTTGGATAATTCTTATCCGTAAGGGAGGTTTCGGTCGTGCAAACGAATACCGCGTTATCGAATGCCCTGAGAATCTTCTATTCAAGACCGAAACAAAGCCAAAAGATAGTTTTCCTCCCAGGGAGGCAAAGAGTAGTTTTCCTATTTTTGGGGTCAAGGCAAACAGTAGTTTTCCTTCTATGGAGGCAAAACATGGTTTTCCTGTAGGAGTGCAAACCAAAAGAACATTAAAAGAACATATAAAAGAACATAGTAAAGCTTCTCCTATTTCTAAGGAGGAGGAAATAGAAATGTGTTGGCGTAATTTCGAATTACGTTACTGCCAAGAGGAGTCTTTAGTCAATGGCTGATCCATCAATTATATATACAAAGCCATACCATTGCAAAGAAGGAAAATTTTTGTGTATGAAACCTTGCGATTGCCAACCTATTAATTTTCTGGTTTATCCTGAAAAATGGATAATGATGCACTGTGCTAGAGTTATACGAGATAAATCAGAATTAAAATCTCATACAGTTCAGTTTGTAAAACTTATACTTGCACGCATGAAAGATTGTCCGGTAATTTCTTACGATAAATTCAAAGACAATTATAAAAGTCCAGAATTAGAAATCTTGTTGAGAAAAAATTAGCATTAGTAGTATAAAAAAGGAGAAGAAAATGGAAAATGAAAACTATAAAGAGGTTAATTTAGCAGACTTGCATAATGGTGCTGCTATTGAACTTTTTGCGCTTGAATGGGATCGGGTTATGGACAATATACTCGATGAGAATGTGTCACGGGACTCCGTGAGAGAATTGCATTTAAAGGTTAAACTCAAGCCAGTTTGCAAAGATGGAAGAGTTCAGTATGTTCAGACCCTGGTCGAATGCAAATCGAAAATTGCTTCAAATAAAGGGATTGGAGGAGTCATTTACCCGGTCTTGAAGGGAAAGAAAGTTATTGCTCTTGAAAATAATTTTTCCGAGCAGGACATGTTTCCTGAAGAAAAAAAAATAAAAGAGGTTAAAAATGGATAATCTTCTTCAAATTTGGTGGCTATTACGAATACGAAGATTTCATAGTTGCACTACAATCTCAGTTCGTAATGGATCAATCCTGCATATCGTTACTGTCTTTAATAAATTCAATATCTGATGTAAATGAGACAACTGTTTCAGACGACGGTGTTTCTCAGGATGTCGTAATTAAGACAGGACTGGTGCGAAAACAGAAAGACTCAATTAAGAATCCTATCAAGCTTACTCCGAGAAGGTCATTTGCGGAAATTGAACAAGTTTCATCTGAGTTTATTTTCAGAATTCAGAAAGGATCTAATGGAATAAGATTTGGTCTGTTTGATGGAGATGGTGGAGCTTGGCGTATTGAGGCGATGAGTAGAATTAAATCATGGCTCAATGATCGATTGAATGAAGATAAAAAAACTTCGTGGGTTATTATCGGCTAAAAGGAAATACACGAGCATATATCGTTTTAAAATACTATAAAGACTTATGATACTTGGATTCAAACAACAATTTATACGGCCAATACTTGATGGTACAAAAATTCATACTATTCGTGAAGATGTTCACAATCGATGGCATGTTGGGAATAAAATCCATTTTGCTACCGGTGTAAGAACAAAAAACTATAAACAGTTTTTAGAAAAATTTTGCACTGGAACGCAGACAATAAAAATAAAACATGGAGAATTTTCATTTAGCGTTTTTATTGATAATAAAAAATTATTCACTGGACTGAGTTTATATATTGATGTAGATTGATTGCGAATATGAGAATTAAAGTTAATGACACAAAAGTTTCTAAAAAATTATCACAGGAATATTTTGCAAAAGGAATAGGTGGAATTCAAATGAACCAATGCAGACATAAGCCAACTGGAAAAATATTTTTTTATTCTGATGTTATTCAGAGTTCAGAGCGAGCGATTAGGGTTATTGGAAATGGTCAATTGGTTGGATACATGAGCCTTGAGAATTTCAATCAAGTATACGAAAAAATTGATGGAAACAGATCAATATGATTTTTTCAACAATAATAAAACCCGTGAGCGTAAATAGAAGAACAGTTCCTGGGCAACACAGAAAACTTATAACATCAAACGAATATAGGAATACAAAAACTGCAATGAGTATGGTTTTCAGAAACCAGTATCGCGGTAAACCGATCACGGAAGAGTGTGCTGTATATTTAACTTGCGGTTGGAAAGGTTTTGATATCGACTCATGGGTTAAAATCGTATTAGATTCATTGCAAGGAATTGCGTATAAGAATGACAAGCAAATTCGATTCCTACAGATCGCTATGGGAATTCACAAAATAATCAATATTGAAGTCGTGGAGATGAGTAAATTATGAAAAATCTTGATGAATTAGAACTAATAATTCCAGACTGGAAAAGCCTGAAATTATTCTATATTGAAAAACAGGCTTAAGTCATCTTTCACACATACTTACGAATGTTGCATTTTTATTATGGAATAATTTAAAGCGAGAGGAAAAAACATGAACCCTGCTTACATCATAGCACTCTTTCAGTTTATCTTTTTTTCGTTTGTAGTTATGCAATTAGAGGATATAAGACAGAACCAAATATTTAGTGATAAACTATCTTCGTTGACTATTCAAAAAAATAATGTTGAGAGTGGAATTTACGACCTAGAATATCTTGATAGAAAGAATTTTGAATGTTTTTCAATCATAATTCAAGACCCGAAAACAGGGCGGGAGACAGTCGATAAAGATTGCAAGTGTTACCAATCCAAGATTATAGGGAATCATAAAATTAGAATCCCGTATCGCTGGAACTGCAGATCGATACCAGCACATTGGAAAAAAATGGGAGGGATAAGGTAATGATGTGTTATCGAGATAGAACCTTTTGTCCATTTTCAGAATGTAAGAAATTGAGGGCTTGCGGGACTGCTTTAACAGAAGAAATCAAAGAACAAGCTAAAAAAGCTGGGTTATATACCAGCCAATAATTCGAACCATTGGAGTATTTTTTAAGTTGATTGAATTAAATAAAATATATAATGAAGATTGCCTTCTTACTTTGGGTAGGATGCCTGATAAGTTTGTGGACTTAGTAATTACTTCACCGCCTTACAATATGCGAACACGAATAAGGAACGGGAAATATTCCACACGCGAAAAAGGAGAACATTTCAGTAAGAAATACAAATACTTTGGCGATGACCTGCCTATTGATGACTTCTATTCATTTCATAGCAAAGTTTTGCGTGAATTGATTAGGGTTGCAAAGATTGTTTGTTATAACTTTCAAATAGTAACTGGGAGCAAAGAAGCATTTTTCAAAATTATTGGCGACTTCAATCGGGATATAAAAGACATTATAATATGGGATAAAGGAAGTGGACAACCTGCAATGCACGAAAAGGTTTTGAATAACTGTTATGAAATAATTTTAATCATTGAAGATGATAATAAAGCAGGTAGAGCAATTCAGAACGCAAGATTTAGCAGAGGCGAGATGAATAACATTTTAAGAATAGGCAAGGGAAAAAAAGTTGTTGATGAACATAGTGCTGTATTTCCTGAAAGATTGGCTGGCGAACTTATCAAGGGATTTTCAGAAGAAGGCAATTTGATTTATGACCCATTCATTGGAGTTGGTACCACTGCAATCGTAGCGAAAAAGCTAAACAGGAACTATATTGGAAGTGAAATAATTTATGAGTATAGTAGAATCGCAGAAAAAAGAATAGTAGAAAAATTTTCATTGTTTTTGGATAATAAAAGAGAGGCGGTACAATAATGCCGAGACCGTCTATATCGATAAAGGATGAAGATATTATTGCTTTTGTCCGAATCAATCCAAACTGTAATTGCCCTGAGATAGCCAGACATTTTAATATTAACAGGAAATCGGCGCATAAAAGAATTCAAAAGCTACAAAGAAAAGGTATTCTTGAATTTTCAAACGGTTTTCGGAAAAATGCGATCCGATTCAGCGAGAAATATAGATGAAAAACGGTGCAAAACTGAAACAAAATCTCAAGCCTTCCAGAACCGAAATGAACATTATCGCAAACGCAATCTTGAAGAATACATTCAGCAAAAAAGGAATATTCTATTGCGAGGTTTGCCGTACTGATCGAGTAATGTTTGCCAACTGCACACAGCTCATGGGGCTTACATTCAGCCATCGTAAAAAGTGTCGTCATTACAGAACGGTTGAAGAATTGTCTGATTTCAATGAGGTAGTATTATCTTGCTTACAAGCACATATTATAACTGAACGCAATCCTGCTTTAACTAAGAAAGTATTCAAGGATTTGCGCGGTTAATTCCAAAAGCAGATAGTTTTTTAGTACAATGTACTATAATCATCTCTTTATGTCCCAAATAAAAAAATCAATAAAATACTTCACAATTTTTCCATTCATTAAAATGAGGCTATGAAAATAAATGAAACTTTACTTAAAATCAAACCGGAAGACCTTGAGCCTCACCCGTGGAATCGGAAAAGAATAGAGAATGAAGATGAGCTGGATTCAAAACGCCGCGAAAAGCTTAGAGAAGAACAAATAAAATTTGAAGAGTCTATCGCTAAATCCGGTATATGGGAATCCAGTCCGCTTTTAATCACAAAAGAAAAAGTAAATGGAAAATACCAGATTCTCAGAGGCCGACGTAGATTCGAGGCTGTCCTGAAAAACATAAAACGGGGGAAATTACCATTTAACTACAAAATCCCTTGTCTTCAGATGGTAGAGGATACACAGGAAGCTCTCAGGGAGGCAATATTCGGGGACAACGACCAAGGACGAGGTTATTCTTTTGCCGACCGTATTGAGATTCTGAAAACTTTGTTACCACTAAAGCGCCTTTTATCTGCTGAAAAGGGGGTTGCTAAGGGAACTGGTGTAATTGCTGAATTGGAACGCTTGTTGCCTTTCTGGACAAATTCAGTAATCAATAAAACGGTTACGCATCTTCGAAGACTGCACGCAGATGAAATGACTTACAAAGAACCACCGGAAGAGAAAATCGACAATCTGAACAGGTTACTTCTATCCATCCTTCAGCTACATAAAACTAAAACTCAAAGAGTTGAGAAAGTACGGAAAGAAATAACCAAACTTGAGGCCGATTTAAAAAAGGATGTTCACAAGATAGAGCAAGAGATAGCGGAGTATTCGAGAGAATTCGGGAAAGGTGGATACAAAGCCTATCTCAGAAATTACCTCAAATCAAAACGACCGGAATTTCAAGGCTTGAAAAAAATAGCTGGGATTGAAGAGTTACTTAAATGAGTATCATCGTAATATCATAAATAGCTTGACATAATACTGCCATAGTTACTGGCTTTAGGTATATGGCAGTTAAAAGAAAGCAGGTTAAAAACGGACGAAAACGGACAGGTACTGTAAACAAAAAGGCAGTTAAAAAGAACGCAAAGGGATTCGTATCTAAATTCGCACACCTTTATGATCCGAATGAGCTGATAGAAGTCCCGTTCAAATCCATTACGCCTGAACAGTATAAAACAATATGTATGCTGTTGGATGGATTCACGCTGGCCCAGACTGGGAGCGCACTCAAAATACCTGTTTCGACGATTCAGAATTGGTTATACCTCAAAGAGGCTGTTGCTATCAAATTTCAAGAAGCGTATTTGTCCGAAGCAAGAAGACGAATGGAAATCATGCGATTAAATTCTGATTCCATTGCATTCGATATGTATGATCTTTTAATGGATTGGATACAATACATGAAACGACGTAAAGGGGTGTTTGATGCAAAAGAAGTGGCACAGATTACCAGCTATCTAAAGAATTCAAGTTACATAATGTCAGATGATACGAAAGCAAAAGAAGAAAAATCCCGAGAAAAAATCCTTGCCGGCTTAGAATCTCTTATCGAAGAGAAGGTTTTGGAATCACAAATGATGAATTGAACACAGTTCTTTACGATGAAACCGAAATCCAACTTCTCAGAAAAATAAAAAACGATGCAAGAATAAAACCATGTTCTGACATAATGGAAGTTGATGTTGGAATTGTAACTGGACGAAATGAATTCTTTATGCTGAGCAAAGAACTTGTTTCAAAATTGAAACTAAAAGGACATACAACGAAAGTTGTTAGTAAGTCAAATCACTTTAAAGGCATTGTTTTTTCTGAAGAAGATTTTGAAATTAATTCAGATGACAACTGTCCAGCTCATCTTTTTTTACCCGAAAACAAGGAATATTCTTTACTTCCTAAAGTTTGTCGTGAATACATTGCTTACGGTGAGGAAATGGGCTTTAATACTGGATACAAATGTAGAATTCGTAAAAATTGGTATATCACGCCTTCCATGTGGTCTCCTGATGCTTTTGTTTTAAGGCAGGTTGGAGATTACCCAAAACTTATCTTGAACAAGACTAACGCATCTACAACAGATACGATTCACAGAGTTCGTTTTAAAACAAAAGTTAAACCTGAAAACATTGCACTTTCCTATCTCAACTCTCTAACTTTTGCTTTCTCAGAAATATTGGGAAGAAGTTATGGAGGCGGTGTATTGACATTTGAGCCATCAAAGATTGAAGAAATACCTTTTCAGCTTCTAGGTACTAACAAAATTGATTTCAAAAAAATTGATTCACTCATTCGCCAACGTAAAATCGAAGAAGTGCTTGACATCGTTGACAATGAACTTTTAATTAAACAACTTAAATTTTCTGAATCAGAAGTTCAAATGCTTAGAGGCATTTGGAAAAACTTGCTGGTAGAAGGAATGGAAGGAAAAACTAAATGAGTCGAGTCAATTTAAAGAATATTTTAAAAGGGACTCCTTTTGAGTCCGTCGATCCGGCACTTTTACAGATTGCTACCCAAAATGTCATAAACAGATTAAATGAGAAGCAAAGCAAAGTAGAAAACAGGGAAAAGAATATCTGTAGAAGACGGGCAGTTGGTAAGCGTGGTTCATTTTTGTTTTTTTGTAAGCACTATTTTCCAAACTATTTCTCGACAGAATTCGGTACACAACAAATGGAATTGATCCATTTGATCCAGTCATATAGAGCCAAGAAAAACAAAGATGGGACGAAAAACAGAAATCCTATCAGGGCATCAGTAGCGATGTCTCGCGGGTTCGGTAAATCGACGATTTTAACACTCTGTGGAGCAATCTGGCTTATGCTTACCGGTACGTGGAAATTCCCAATATTGATCTCTTCTACGCTTTCACAGGCAAAGGAATTTCTACAGAAAATCCAAGAAGAAATCGAAGATAATCAGAATCTCAAAAACGATTATCCTGAACTGTTGCCCAAGAAGGATATTAAGGGTCAAAATGTTTCATGGTCTGACTATGATCTTGTTTTCAATGGTGGATTTCGTTGCATTGCAAAAGGCTGGGGGAATGCAATCCGCGGGAAAAGGTATAAACATATACGGCCAGACGCACTTCTTTTGGATGACCCAGACGAGGAAAAAGACGTTGCCTCAGAGTCTACAATGACTCGTAAATACCGTTGGTTGGAGCGTGCAGCACTCAAATTAGGTAATGTTTGGGGCATTGATGTAATTCTTTCATATACTACAATTGCTCCGAATTGCGTTGGGGAGTATGTTTTTAACTCAGAAAGATACAAGTCATGGATTAAAAAGAAGCACAAAGCGATTGAATTTGATCCTTCAACAGGAAAGGAATATTCAACCTGGGAGGCCGGTGCACCTCTTGCTTCTCTTTTGATTGAAAGGGATGACGACCCTGTTACGTTCGCGCAGGAACGGCAGAACGAACCATTGCCTGAGGTCGGACAGAAATTTAAAGGTCTCATCCAGACATGGGATTTTGAAAGACCAGTTTCTTTTGACGGTTGGATTCTTGCACTGGCGGTCGATCTTTCGCAAGGTAAAACCGAGCGTTCTGACTTCTCTGCTTTTGAGGGGGTTGGCCTTAATCCCAAAGGTCAATTCCTCGAATTGTATTCAGATATTCAGAGACGAAGACAAGATCAGATTATGCGGGACCTTATTTCAGCTTTGCGAGTTTTCCCATGGACAGTATGTGTAATAGAATCAAATGGCGGGCAGGACTATTTTATTGATAATTTCAAAGAAAAAGTTGAAGAATGGAATGAACTTTGCCTGAACAAAAACAATACTGACGGATTAAAGCCGAATGATAGAATTCTTGTCCCGATAATAGGAATTGCCAATTCTGGGGACAAGATTAAGCGTATAGAATCTCAGTTACAATCGATGATTGCGTCAGGCCAGCTTAAAATCAGATCTGATTCTCATATTCTAAAAAGCCAGCTTGAAGCTTTCCCATTCTTGAAGAAAGACGGACCAGACGCACTGGAAATGTCAGTTAGGGCAATCAAGGATAATGTTGGTTCTACTATTCAGTTTCTCGCCACAGAACAAAAAGAAATTGTTTATTCGGCTGGATTGAATCCAGATAGTGGACAAAGCGAAGAGATCAACATTGTGAGTAAATCACTAGATCAACTCAATCGTGCAAAATTAAAAAGGAGAGGTTTTTAGCAAACTACATATATAGGATTTTATATGAATAATTTATTGGAAATAATAAGAGAAGAATGTTACAGTTTAAGTATACATTTGCAAATCTTTTGCAAATAGTTTTATAAATGGCTTGCATTAAATTCTCAGGTATTAATTCAGTCCTTTTCTCATGGCAAATGGGAAAGCTGGGAGACCACGCGGTAATAATTATGAGAAAAACCGTTTAAATAGAATTCCTAAGGAATATAGAGAAAAAATAGTCTCTGGGAAGGCAACTCCAGTCAATGCAGATGACCCGGCTAAAATGCCGGTCGAAGTCTTCAGGAAATCAGCTTTTTATGATCCAGCACGGCAAGCAGTCTCACAAGCAATTGATATAAACAATCGAATGTTTGAGATTTTGAATTCTGCCAAGGACAGAAAACATCCTCTCTATAATGATGAATCTCTCATTATGTATAACATGGGGGTTCAGTTACGACCGATTTTCAGGATTACAACCGACGATTTGAGGGGCATTTCATACTCGTCATCATTGATAGGAGCAATCCACCAGATTGTTTCAGATGATTGCTCGATGTATGCGAAATACCAGGAAGACCCTGGATTTGGAATAAAACTAAAACTTAAAGACCAGAGACCAACACCAGAACAGATCAAGTATTTTGAAGAACTTGCCGGAATATTTCTGATAATGGGCGATAAAACCGTAAGCGATTGGAGAGAGCGAGATCGTATGGGCGAAGTTCTTGAAATGGCAACAAGGGACTCGTTGGCAATCGACGCGGTTGCCTATCTAAGAACTTATAATAGGTCTGGAAAACTGTGCGACATACGGTATCTTGATCCGGGTTCTATTTATAGAGTTGATCCACGGAAAGGGTTCCGCGGCGATTTGAAAATTACTCACGTTCAGATGATTCAAAATCAGGTAACAGAGGTATTTGAAGCCGGGCGAATCATCTATCGCCACAAGAATAACCTATCGGATGTCCGCATGAGGGGTTTCGGATATTCTCCGATTGAGTCATGTATTACTGAAATTATGGCAATGGTAAACTCCATTAAGTGGAATGCAGACAGATTTAATCATAGAAATCCGCCACGAGCAATTATAACAACAAAGAATCAAATTACCAAAACAGACCAGGAAAGATTGGAATTGCAATGGGAGAATCAATTTTACGGGGCAAGACCTAATTTTAGGCTTCCAATGATGTTTGGAGTCGGTGATATGCAGGTTCATAATCTCGATATTGAGGATGATTTCGCGTTTGACAAACTTCTCCAAATGACAGCTTCTTTGATTATAGCCCGACACGGTATGGACCCGGCTCAAATAGGTCTTAAACTAACTCAGTCAAATGCACTTTCAGAGGCTTCGATGGACGGTCGCCAGCATTTTTCGCGTGATAGAATGCACGGTTCTATGATGAGCTTCCACGAGGACTGCCTGAATGAAATATACGACCCTGATATGGAGACTCTTGAAAAACTAAGTTTTATTGGGGTCAAAACAAATGATGAGTCCAAAAAAGCAGACCTACATGAAAAGCATTTCAGGACGTATAGAAATTTAGATTCTATTTTAAAAGAAAACGATATGCCGACAATGAAAGATCAGGCTGAAAAGGCGCTCAAGGACGGAATTATCAATGAAGAAGAAGCTAAAAAATATTCTAAAATCGGACTACTTATTGGGAATCAATATGCGTCACAGGAAATAGCCAAAATTTTTACCAGTGATCCGCAAAATGGTATGCCAGGGCAGGATATTCCACCGACTCCACAGAATGAATCAGAAGAGCAAGAACTCCCATGGGGAGACGAGGATTTTATTGGGGGTGAGAACGAGACTGAATCCGTTCATCCAGACCCGGAACAATCAGTAGCATCAAGAGCAATTGCAGAACATAAAAATAACTAAAAGGAGAAAAATTTATGGAAACTGAAAAAATAGGAATAGGGCAAGAACTATCAGCGATCAAAGAAAAACTCGAATCAGGTGAAATTGAAAATTTAAGAGATGTAGAGGCCTATTGTCGTGATAAAGATTTTTCTGACGAGGAAACAAACGATATTCTGAATGCTCTTCAAGAAGAAACAGGAAAAAAGAAGACTAAAAAAGAATCAAAAGAAGAAGAAGCTCCATCAAACGAGAATAAATCTGTAAGGACAAATGACGGACGAGACTTTGTGCAAAGTTCAATTGATGCGCTCAAAAATATCGAGAAACAGGAACTTTTCTCTTTGATTACAGGGATTATGGACGCTCAATACAGACCGTTGAATGTCCGGGTGTCAGGGGCAATGAGCGCTATTCTCGATAGGGCATCTTCAGGGATTGAAGACGGGGCAACGATTGTTTCTGAACTTTCAGATGAAGTTGCTAAATTGGTTCATCAAGCTAAATTCAATGAGTATTGTGGTATGATTGAGTCAATCTATAAGACTATTGGAACGGCTGTGGAAACAAAACTCTCCCAAATGGCACAGGCAACGGATGACTATCTTAAATCCCTGGGGAAATAAAGAAAGCCCATTTTTAAAATCAAGGGCTGGACGACAATTCCAGCTATTGATTGCAGATAGGCTGAAATGGATAGAATATCAAGCGCTTGGACCAGATAAAATCAGTATCCGTGCTTCTAATCTGTATATGCGAAAAGGGATTTTTAGTTGGGGGAAAAAACATCTCCCAGAGTTTATTCAAAATATTTTCAGGAAAAATCCAAGACCTGAAAATAGACCAAAGGTTGAGCTTAAAATAGGAAATTCTGGAGGTGGAGAAATCCACACAGATGAAATTATTCCAATATCTGATGAATTTGACGATTGGCTTTTTAAATACGTCGAGCAAGACTGGAACCCAGTCTTTAATGAGATTGGGGAAACCGGAACATTTCTGGGATATTTGTCCGGCTATCTTTCCGGAAAACTAAAACTCCCGGTAGAAACAGTTGACTCTATGGGTATTGAAGATTTTGACAGGGCTTTTAAATATAAACTTGGTGTCGGTCTTGACGACAAAGAGGCAATTGAATATAAATTAGACAGTGACCGGATTCAACATTTTGCAGAAAATTATTCAAAAAATCATTCTGCTGAATGGATAGCAGTTTATGAGAGAGATGAAAACGGAAATATAATTTACGAAAACGGACAGCCGAAAAGAGGCGGAAAACCCTACCAATATTTAAAAGCCCTGTGGGGGGCGATGGTTACGGATGCGGTTAAGACAGGTAAATCAATCGAAGAATTGCAGTCAGAAATGGCATTTCCAGACCTTTATTCGCTTGTAGAATCCGGAAAAATGACAGAGGATGAGTATTTACAGGTATTAAACGGGCGAGAATCAGATTTGCTGACAATGAGGCTTAACAGGAACTTCAAGCGATTTGCGTTTACAGAATCGGCGATGGCGTTTAATGCTGGGGCTATATTAGCCGCGAAAGAGTCAGGGATTGAATACATGATTTTTCGTCGCGGAGCGAGAGGCATATAATGATTCCAAATGATAAAACAATAGTTAATATACGATGTATTACATATAACAGAATTATTTTTAAAATTGGAAAATATGAATTGAGTGAACAGTGCATTGAATTTCAAGTCATTCGTTTAGTAGATAGATTGGTTTTATTTTATTCAAATAACTACCTTGAGTGTATGAATTATTGTAGAGAAGATAATCTGTTTTGTTTGGGAGCAAATTTAGATGGCTAAACGATACCTAACAGGCGGGTCTAACCCATTTGAGGTATCGCCGGGTCCGTCGGTATTCAATCCTAATCCCCCGGATGATTTAATTGAAAGACAGGGTGAGTCGTTTATATGGCTTCGAGCTTTGCCAAATCCAGATGTCACCAGAGAAGATCGGATGTCATTGGCAGGCGAAAGGCAGACAATTTACAGGATAGATAAAACACGACGGTTGCCACTCGAAACGTTACAAAACCAAGACATGGATGGCGGTCTTCTATATACCCGCTTCGGTCCTATATCAAAAATCAGGTCGCTTGTAGTTTTCAGGAATGAGGATTTCGGAGGGAACATCCCGTTGGAAGTTCTTAAATTTAGCGGAAATACAATAGAAATACGACCAAATCCTGAATTCGAGGATTACATGCAGGTTGACTGTGATTATGAAGTGAAAGCAATGCAACTGCTTGACTTCAGAGAAATTCAATTACAGTCTGATGGGAAATATTTAGACTTAGGCATTTATCCTGACATTATTGTAAAAGTTTTGTCTGTTTGGCGAAAAGAGTCAAACGGTATGTTTATCGAATTGAAAGATTGCTATACAGATTACAAAAATGTCATACTCCCTACGATTTCAGAGAAAGGGAGAAGGTTTAATGTTTCAGTTTTAACTTATTCTCCAATTAAGGTTGGGTATCGTTCAATTAACTCAAGAGATAAAAGGCTTGCCGACAAGAATTTTGATATTCAGGCAGGCGATTTAGACGCAGTAGTAGGCTCAAATATTAACCTATCAAAAGGCGATATTTTAATTTCGACACTTTCAATTGCAAACGAAACAGAGATTGTAAGAAGGAACAAAGACGGGCTTTTCCCTGTGAAATATACGCCTCTAAGAGAAATTTATTCTGTAAATTCATTGGAGCGAAGTTTCGACGATACGGAATATTCAATTCTAAATTACAGATTCATTAAAATCGAATCAGACGACATCCCAGATAATCTAACGGTCGTTTATGGCTATAACCCTAAATTTGTAGTAATACCGGAAACAACAATTTCTGCATTATCAAAAAAGAACCAGCCAAGAAAATGGGTTTTAAGGCTATCACAAACTACTATTGATATTGGGACATTGTTTGAAAGTGTTTTGAATTCGTCTGATTTTGAAAAATCAAAAATTGTTATTCAACCTGCCGTAAATACTAAAAAAATTTATTGGGGGTATGCAGGAGCTACTATCACAGACATTGAAATAGTAGGTTTACAAAATTCTGATAATCGTGAAACTACATCCGGTGATTATTTTTTTGGAGTAAGCCCTGGTCTAAATTACCTATGGATTTGTGTCCCAAGTTCATTCAGCCCGATAACGGGAATTTTTGATCTGTTAAACAATTTTGAACTTTTTTCTGATTTTAATGGGTTTATTCAGATCCCTATTCTTAATGAGTTCAGTGTCATTGAAAATTACAGATGTTACCGTTCAACCTACCAAACATCGGCAGGCGGTTGGGTAATTCGATTGACATGAATTATTTGTTTGACATTTTAAGAATATTTCATTTCAGAACATTTAGGAATATTTCCAAATGCCAAAAGTAATCGCACCAATAATCCCTGCGAGTCCTACGGACAGCTACCCTACGCACGATAGTAAATACGGGCTTGGAGGGTATCGTGAAGTTTTGGATATTACAGAACGGGATTTAATTTCATCGGACAGGCGAAGGGAAGGAATGTCTGTTTTCGTTCAATCAGAAGGGGTTGAATACAAACTTATCGGTGGCATACTGAATAGTAACTGGGTAGGTTCGTCTTCCAAGTCAGGTATTGCAATTATCGACTTCGGAGCGACTCCAACAGATAATGGTTCAGTTGTTATCACTGGTCAAAGCGGAATCATGGATACGTCCGGCATTCAGGTGTCGATTATGGCACGCTCAACGATAGATAATGACGAAAATTCACAGCCTTTCATTTCCGGTTCGCTCCATTTCTCTGCACAGTCGATTAACACTGGAGTTGTTTCAGGGACTCCATCCTCGATGAAAATGGGAAACATTCAAATAACATTAGCAGATCTGCAAAACAATAAATCGTATCCGGCAATGCAATCAGGAAAAGGGTTGTCCGGCTATCAAGGGCAGAATGGTCAGACTCAAGGACAAAACGCTCAGTGGTCCAATACTGCCGAACCAACAGCGGCGACTGCAACTAATACGACAGCCGCACTTGGTTCTGGTCTTGGTGGATTATTCAAGGCTAATGCAATGGCTACAAGTGGAACTGATTTGATTATTCAGTCGTTCCAAAATCCAGTTCCAACGCTGAACATCACAGGACGGAATTTACATGTAAGAGGTGTCCGGATCGATTTAGTAAATCAGGTTGTGCAAGTTGCAACGACTCCATTCACGTTTGCAATAGCATTGGCAGTTGGTCATACTGCGGTATCTCTTGCAACGGTTGAATCAGCTTCTTTTGCCACAGGTACAACAAAAGCTCCAAGAAAAATACCATTAGGTTTTCTGCATTTACCTATCGGTGCAGTAGATGGAGAATCTGCAAGAGATCGAATTTATATTAAATTCGATACTCCAATAGTCGTATATCCCTCACAATTTATTGCGATTGTAGCAAAAGTTATCAAAGGAACTGCAACGACACCGGAAACTTTACTGTTTTCAGTTGGTTATGATTCTTATTGGGAGTAGGAAATGGAAGGCACGCAAGAAATAATTCAGGAATTTATAAAAGTCGCAAGGAGACCAGAAACCAGGATCAAAATATTATAAACGTGAATGGAGAAATGACAAGTGGAAATACTAGTACACTAAAGAAGAGTATCAGAGAGACCATCCTGAAAAAAAATCTTTTTCTATATTTGATAAACTGGCAGACTTTTTTAAAATTTCTAAAGATGAAACAAAAAAAGTCGCTTCAAAAGAGTATTCAAAGTATGAAATTAAGAAAGACGGGATTACGCTACCGGAATGGACTAAGCATTTCACCAAATATTTTGAGTTTAAGGAAAAATACGACGCTAAATTTAATTCAGAAAAGACCATAAAAGATGTTGCTGAAAAAATAAACTCGGTTAAAAATGAGACAGGGATTTCACCCGCTTCAGTTGTCGCAAAGGTTGAAACAAAACCTGAAAGCGGGTATAAAACTTCAATATTCAGAAAACTTTATAATCTTTACGGAAAGAAGGAGACACCAAATGGACAAGGAATTATCGGACAAACTATACAAGGAGATACAGGAGAGCGACTTCCCGACACTCAAGGAATACAGCCAGGAATGGTTGACACATCAGTTAGAACATCTATGTCAACTGGAGAAAAAACCAGTGACACTTCAGAATCTAATGTCGTTCACGGGGATACTGGAATCGGACTTGAGTCACATGTTCGAAGCAACGGACGAGTAAAGAAAAACGAAAAAAAATACAAAATCCAAACAGCAGAGGATAAGGAGTCAAAGAAAAAAGAATTACTTAGTCAAGAGCCTACCATAATCAATACTGAATGGATTAAAGATGGTTTGAGCGACAAAGATAGGCGAGAGGTAACAAGAAAAGAATTTGAAAAGATTAAAGATCGGCTCCCCGTAACAAAAGATGGGAAAGTGATTCATTTCTCAATGAGGGGATTCAAGGAAATGTTTCATCACAGTGCTGATAAGAGAGGTTTGAGCCTTATTCCACAGCTTCCTGATCTGATTGAAAAAGGTATATATTTGTGGAGCGAGTTAAGTGAAAAAAATAAGAATAATGTCAAAGCATTTCATAACTATGGAGTGAAAGTAGAAATAAATGGAAAATTAGAATATGTACGTCTGATAATTCGTGAGAATAATAATGGAAATTATTTTTATGACAATGATTTTATTGAATCTGATAAAATAGAAGAGGGGAGCGCTACCCCGGATGACCGAGACCGGAAGCTTTCTCCCCTAAAGAAGAAATTATACCAATGGTGGAATTTTGTCAACACAAATAATATAGTTCCAAGCGAATTAGATTTGTCAGAATCCATGATTGGCAATCAAAACGCCAAAAAAGATGAACGATCTGTTCCTGAAAAAATTGCGGACGCGGCTATAAATGCAGTCGGTGAAGTAAAACAAAAATGGTCTCAGAAAAAACAGGCTGAAATCAATAAAAAATGCAAGGAAATTCTCGCTTCAACCCCTCCATCCAGAATAACAGACGACCAAAAATCAATTCTCAGACAGTATGAAGGGGCAGGCGGGCAGGCTACCAATGCGGATATGGACGCAACACGCGGGATGCTATACCAGTTTTTCACACCCAAAAAAGTCATATCAAAAATGCAGGAAATAGTTTCGAGATATGTCAATCCAGGGGCAGAGGCGCTTGAGCCAAGTGCGGGAATCGGAAGATTTGCGGAAGGTACAAATTACAAATGGGACATGCTGGAATACAATCCCGATGACAACACTGCATATCAAATAGCCAGAATTTTACACCCAGAGGCGAATGTTTCTGATAATGCGTTCGAGACAATGTTCATTGATAAACGCAATCGGTCAGTCGGGAAAAAATATGCAGGTAAGAAGTACGGTCTTGTAGTCGGGAACCCTCCCTATGGAACAATGACCGGAAAATATAAAGCAGTCGAAGGAAAAGGCTTCAAACGATACGAACATTATTTCATTTCTCGCGGTCTTGATACTCTTGAAGAAGGTGGGATTTTATCTTATGTCGTCCCATCCAGTTTTTTGAATTCAGGCGAAGAGGCATGGAAAAAAGAAGTGTTCGGAAAAGCCGAACTGTTGGAAGCTTACAGATTGCCAGAGGGTTCTTTCGGAAATACTCAAATTGGTACGGACGTTATCGTCCTAAGAAAAAACTCTTCTACTGACAAGGACAGTAAGCTTGCTTTTAGCGGACGGTATTTTGAAGAAAACCCTGAGCATGTAATTGGTAAGGAAGAAAAACGAATCAACCGATTTGGCAGAGAGGAAACATTTATAAACGGAGATGTAGAAGATTTCTCATCGTTACCCCTTCCGGCTCCAAAACCTCCTATAACTCAGGAAACTAAGGACGCAATTTCAGAAGGTCTCAAAGGGAATCAGAATGCCAAGAAAAATACAAACCCAATAAGTGTTATTTTTTCTGGGGAAAGAAGCCCTGCACTTCATATTCAAGAAAACATAAATAAATTATCAGCAGAAAGTTTTGATCTTAAAAATAAAGACAAAATACAAGAAACTATAAATAAATTTAAACAATTGCTTACAGAAGTTTCTGAAAAAAAATCTAATATGACGGTTAAAGGATGGATAAAAAATGCGGAATTTTATGAGAAAAGTGCAATTTCCGCAATTACACGATTAGAAAAAAAACTTTCTGAATTTCATCAAAACCCATCAGAAGACCTATACACTCAGAAAGAATTCAACGAAAAATTCAACAAATCTTTCGATTCTAAAGACATTGAAATTGTTAGGAATATTGACCCTACCGGAATAATAAGAAATCTTCCATTCGACAAGGAAAAAATGGCATTGATTGAAAATCGTGATGGTGAGTTCGATTTTGTGCCTCTCTATGCGTTTCAATCAGGGAACATAAAAGACAAACTATTTGCACTTGAAAAATCTAAGGATTCAATAGTTGAAAAATACGGCGAAGAACAATACAACAGGCAGAAAAAAGCATTAGAATCCGCAATGCCTAAAAAAATTGATGTATCGAAACTTGTATTGTCCCCATTGGAGCCATTTGTTCAATCCATGAATTTTTCTGACAGACAATCGCTGAAAGACAAATTTCTGGAATATGTAATTGGAAAGCCAATTTATAATAATTATGGCTTTGGGGTGAAATTTTCTCGTTACGAAGGAGGTCTTCCGAGAGAATATTTCGAGGGAACTGATTGCAGGGCTATGGATATTAAAGCGTACATGAACGGGGAGAAGGTGACCGGTCGTGATGCTGAAGAAAATCAGAGACGACGAAAAGAACGAAAAATTCAGGCTGAAAAACTTTTCAGGCAATTCGTAACTGAAATCTTATCTGATGATGACCAAAAAGAACTCGAGGAAAAATGGAACGATCAATTTAATTCAGTAACACGATTGGATTCTACAAGAATTCCTGTTTCACTTGCTGAGATGAACAAGAAATACAAAGGCAAAGCTCAGGACCCACGAGATATTCAAATGCAGTATGTCGGTGAGTTTATGACAAAGGGAGTTGGTTGCGCTACCCATGAAGTAGGACTTGGGAAAACGTGGACTGGCATGATGGCAAATGTTTCATCTTTACAAACAGGCAAATGCAAGAAACCGTTGATAGTAGTCCCTACATCGGTCTTGCAAAAATGGAGTCTCGAATTTAAAGAACGCTTCCCGAATGTAAAATCAGAAATGGTTGGAACTCCAGAATTGAATGAACGTCTGAACAGTAGTGACGGAAAATTCCAAGTTGAAGACGGCACTGTCACAATCATGTCATACGACGCATTTTCAAGATTTGGTTTTACGGACGAAAGATTTAGAGAATTAACTAATGATCTAAAAGATCAGATTATAAACCCAGACTCGGAAAAAGGGAAAAGAGATACTGCAAAGGACAAGGAGGGATTAGAGAGCCTTACAGGACTCGGAATCATCGGAACTGAAAAAAATCTGAAATTCGATGAGTCTGGGTTCGACATGATTACAGTCGATGAGGCTCACAATTTCAATAATATCTTTGTGGATATTAAAACTAAAGACCAGTTTGGAGGTCAAGATAAACTCAGTAAGGACGAAGAGGAAGCTGTTGGTAAAGCTAATGAATTTGGAGGAATTACCGGAGGTAGCCCATCGGCGAGGGGAATAAAACTATATTTAGCGGCACAGCATATTTTAAAAACGAATCAGGATAGAAATGTCCTATTATTAACAGCTACTCCTTTCACGAATAATCCTTTGCAGGTATATTCACTACTTTCAATCGTAGCAAAAAAAAAACTCAGGGATATGGGTATTTATAACATCCGTGACTTTATTGCTACATTTGTAGAAACATCATGGGAAAATACGATTGAAGGGAACGGAGAGATTAAACAACGCCAGGTCGTAAGAAATTTCAAAAACGGCCATGCTTTTCAGTCCTTGATAAGAGAGTATTTTGATTTTAAACAGGGTGATGATAATGGAGTTGAAAGACCAAAATTAAAAATGAAAGCGGTCATTTTGCCACTATCTGAAGAGCAAGCCAAAATGAGAAATAGACTCGAAGAAATGTACGACGCAAAAGGTGCCGACGGAAAGCCATCTGGCGCGGCTCCTCTCGTTTCAATCGGCGTTCAGCAAATGATGAACATTTCACCTGCGCTTGTAAAAGAGGGGAATTCGGATGTATGGAAAAATTTCAAGGGATTAAACGAATTAGGCGACTCTGATTTTGTAGAGCGGTCTCCAAAGATTAAATTTGTGGCAAACTCAATTGCAGAACTCTACAAAAAACATCAGGATCTAAAACCAGGCGAGCCAGTTCCAGGACAAATTATATTTATGCCCAAGGGAGTAGACTATATCCAGAAAGTTAAGCAGTATCTCGTCAATAGTGGAATCCCAAGCGAAGCAATTGAAATCATGGATACTAAAACTAAAACTTCCCCTGCAAAAGACCCTGCAAAGAAAGCAAAAGGGTTGTCACGGTTTACTGAAATCACTCAGGATTTTAATGGTATTAACGGAAAATGTAAAATTATTTTGGGAACGGATGTAATCAAGGAGGGGGTTTCTCTGAATAAATACACAGGGATTGCCTACAATACTTCGATTGATTGGAATCCAACAACTGAAGTGCAAAAACGAGGACGACACCACAGACCCGGAAACCAATTAAAAAATATTATGTGGGTAGATACTCTTATGGAAGACTCCATCGACTCGAAACTCTACCAAAAGCAAGGGGAAAAAATTTCACGGATTAACGATATATTCAAAAATACCGGATCATCTGCAATTGACGTATCTGATATAAACCCTGATGAGTTAAAATATGAAATCATAAAAGACCCTGAAAGAAAAGCGAAACTTGTGTTACAGGAAGAAAGTGGGAAAATCAGAGCCAAGGCAAAAGAAGCTCAGTCAAAGGCTTTTGCAGTCCAGGAGATTCTTGATGATATTGAAGAGGTTGAAAAAGATTTAGATAGCAAAAACGAAGATTTAAAAGATTATCTTATCGAAGCTGAAAATTATCAGGAATATAGAAAAGACTATAATAAATATATAGAATCAGATAAAGATATTTCGTGGTCATGGCAAAGATATAGTAATGACGAAATTCTTGATGAGCAGAAAAGAAATATAGACAAAACCAAAAAAGAAATGTCAGCATTAAAAGTAAAACTCGATATTCGGATGAAACAACTCGAAAGAAAATCTTTGTCTTCAATTGAGAGTGCAAAGAAATTTGTAGAAAAATCTCAAAAACAGGCTGATAAATTTCACGAAGAGTCAAGAGAATTGCAGACAACTAAGAAGGATGAGTATATTGCAAAATTCAGAAAGGAACTTGCAGAAAAAGAGGCTCAAAGAGTAAAATATTCGCTTGATGAGATAGTCACGAACCATGTAAACGAAGTTCTGGATATGCTTGGAGTTAGAGAAATGAAAAAATCATGGAACTCTTTAAACAGGTCAAGAATTACAATCTATAATTTTCTGAAATCTAAGCAGGTAGTAAATGGCTAAAATAAAAAAAGGCTTTCTATTCGATAATCCTGATAGGTCTTCAAATCGAGACCTACTGGAAAGACTGTATGTAGGCAGAAATCCAGGCGATCAGTCTCTACCAATGCCAGGTAATGAAATCGGTTGGGGATCAATCGTAACACCTGATGAAATCCGGTATTCATGGATGAACGGGAATGGTAGGCTTGTCACAGTTGACGGTTCTTATATCACTGACGAAAATTTACGTGGATGGGTAAATGAAACAGTAGAAGCACTATCCCAAGAATTGCAACATGACATCTATCCGAAAGTCTATCGTTACAGACCAAAAGGGAATTTGCCAAGATATATTGAGCCTCACGCAGTTTGGTATGATTCTCACGATTATGAAAATCAGGACTTGGGAAATAATTTTTATGTTGAACTCAGGCACAGACCATTGCACAGGCTACTCAACTGGGATTTTGTGAATCCGGTTTCTCAGGATCAGAACGGCGAGCCAAGTAATGTTGTCATGGATATGACAAGTAGAGTAAGAATCAAATACGATACATCTGAATTAAGAAACGTCGGAGCTTTAGGGCTTGGATTTTCCTACAATAAAAATGTAGCAATCAGGTCGAATCGGGTTTTTGGTGGGTATCCTGCAACAAAACTTCCAACTACTCACTACATAGATTTTATTGCAGGATATGACTGCGCTGACCGTGTGCCTGCTGATTTAAGGCAAGTAATAGGGATGATTGTTGCTGTAAAAGTCATGTCTGTGTTCGGTGATGGAAGAGCGGCTGGGGTTGCATCGTTCTCCATTGGTGTTGGCGTATTATCGGAGTCAATTTCTACAACTCAATCGGCTACAAGTGCCATGTATGGAGCAAGAATACTTGAACTCGAAAACAAATTGAAGCAATGGTATGCAGAGCATATATCGCGGTACAATCCAATCAGAATGGCAATGCTATAAAAGGAGAAAAAATGACAAAAAAATATTCGGCAACAAATTTTCAGAAAAAAAGAGCAAGAGAGGTTATTGTAAAAAACCACTTTGAAAAACTGAACGCTATAAGAATCGCTTACAATGAAAACATGAGTAGGTGGCACGAAAGATTGGTGATGATTTTTTTCCGGCTGGGTGGGTATCGAAATAAAATTTCATCATATTTGACGCTTATGGGGGCTAAAATTGCAATTCAGTTTTTGTTAAAGATTTTACTTTTTTTCGGATTCGTTATTTTTTTATATTTCATTGAGTTTGAAAACAAATGGGTTGGGTATTGTTTGTATGGAATAATGTTATTTTTTTTCTATACCCCTTTTTTTGCAATTTCTCAGTTTATTCAATCATTTGCTTCTCTGAAAATAGATATAGTATCGGATCACCCACCTATTATCAATGTTTATTCATATGGAGCTTGGTACAATGGCGTAGCAATGTTTTTTTACAAAAGAAATTATGATCTTCTTGGTGCAATATTCGCTTTGAATAGTGAACGAGAAATTGATGCCTGCAAAACCCTTGTGTATTCCAATAAAGTTACTAAAATAAATGAAAGGAGAAAAAAGTGAGTAAAGATTTTCTAACAGGGAAGATAAAGAGATATTTCCCGTATGATTTTAATGCAGAGCAAGGGAGAAAAGGCGGTTACGGCTTTATAACGTGCGAGCAAGACAACACTGATTATTTCTTTTTTGGACGGGATTCTACAATCCATCAAAAAAACATAAGAAAAGGGATTTATGTTTCTTTTTCAACTAAAGAAGAATTTGATACTAAAAAAAGAATCAATAAAGTAAGAGCTTGCGAAATAAAAAGAATCTCCTAATTGAAAATTTACATTAATGATTTTCGAAATCAAAACATTCGACTGTCCAGCCAAGTTTATTTAAGATTTTTACGGCTTTTTTGAAATCTGTATCCAGCATTTTGTACGCTTTGAGAAATTTCTTTTTATCTTGGAGATTTTTTTCTCTTTGGAATGATTGCCTGTGATTTGAAAGCCATCGCATTGTATAGGTCTCCCTTTCGCTTTCCACGATTTCTTAATATGATTACGTTTAATATCGAAACTAAAGACGATTTGTGTGAAATTGTCAGATAGGTCGGTTTTCGTCTAATGTTTCTCAGCGTTCGTATTTGAGTTGGCGTAATGATAATCTTATTGGATTGGTACAATTCAATCAAGCGGTCTATTGTTGCGTGAATCATTACAAATTCAACTTGCGGAATATTATAGCTGAAATGGCTGTCAATTGGTTCTATCTGTAACGGATTCGAAATTTCCACTTCTTTATGATAGAATGCACAAAAAAATATTATGTCAATAAAAAAAACTTGCAATAAAATAGATAGGATGTTGTTCGTCCTTCCTTAACTGATTTTTCTGATTATAGGGAGACGTGAATGAATACACCTCTTGCAACACTACAAAACGCAGTGCAGTTTGCACAAAGTTATTTCGATAAGAATTCTTTAAAAATTACTTCAAGCCAAAGAAAGTCTCTTAGTTTAAAAGCAGGGCAAGACCCGTTTTTTATTTATGAAACAGACACAAAAAGAATCTGGTTCTGGAATGGTTTGTCTATGACGCTTATTACAAACGACTTTGGAGTTTGCGATATTAACGTTCTTAGGCTTGCGTCAAACGTAGCCGATACCGAAACCGTTACCATTGACGGCACTGTTTTCGAGTATGACAGGGCTAACAACGGAGTAGTTTCTGGAAACATAGCAGTAACAGGTCATGCAGATGATACCCCTGCAAATGCGTCAACAGTGATTGTTGATAAAATCAACTCGCTAACAAGTCTTGGATTTTCTGCAATCAGGCTTTCCGCAAATGAGATTTTAATTGTATGGAAAACTCCAGGCGTTTATGCAAAAGCATGTTCGGAAACACTTGCGGGAGTAAACAATGGTTTTGCTTCAGCTACCAGCTTTGGAGGTAAAAATCCTGGCGAGAAAACAGAACATTCGATTGCACGTGTCCCTAATGCTCAAGAGGTAGTACTTGGAAATATGCACTTTCTTTTTGATTCAACCCCAACGTTATTAGAAGTTCGTGTTTTTGTAACGGCAACTCCGGGGGTAGCTAAGGCATGGGATGGGACTATAACAATTTCCGGAAATCGGCTTACGTTGGATAATACAGGCGGTACGGACTGGGCGGCCACTGACACAATAGTAGTAACTGTACTTCAATAGATGAAATTTGTCCACCCAAACGACCAAGAGAGAGGTGAAATTCAAAATAATTTCACCCTTCAGGGTTCTGGTGGGGCTTTGGTCCTGAATGACAGAGACAAGCTCTACTTAATTACGGAAGTTCGAGCTTCAGGTGCTTGGTCGTGTAATTATACTAATTCAAAAGGGGAATCATATACCAGAAATGGAAGCGGAAATACATTGCTTCATCCGCCCTGGAGTGCAGAAATTTTAGTATTTTCAGGAATTTTAGAGGTGAGTGGGTATTTTATGGAAGTGGGAAATGTCTGATAAACTAAGAGTTTCAGTTCTCACAGAAAAAATTCTCGATAGCGGGGCAAAAATCCCTCTACCTGAATCTGTCCATTCCTACCAGTTCATAAATGGAGAGTTGGACGACGGATTCATAATCGACAATACTGTTTCAGACACACAGGTCACGCCAGTAGCAATCGATATATCTCAATTTACAGGGATCAATGCAGTTTTAATACGAGGTTCGTATGTTGACGCTGATCCGGTAAATGGAATTTCTTCAGGCGACCCTGCAAAAATTCAGGTCCGTTTTAATGGCACAGGAATTTGGATGGAATTAGAGGAGTTAAACCTTCTTGGATTTACTCCAACACAAATTGAAATAAAAGTCCAGGGAACGAAAAAAATTAAAGTTGGGAGGACTATCAGTGCAACCTAATTTTATCCCATTTATCAAAAGTTCGGCGATCGTTGAGGTTGAACGAAATGGCGATTACCTGAATACAATTATGCTTGTATCTACTCCGAAGAGAGATGAGCAGGGCGACATGGTTTTATCAGAGGCATGGCTAAATAAAACAGACATGGATTATTCCAGTAAAAAAGCAGTCATTGATTGGAATCATTACTCACGCCTATTACCATTTCAAAAGTCGTCATCAATTCAGGAAAAAGCAAACAATGAAAAACTCGGTAACGAGGCAATCATTGGAGTCCCATCAGGGAGAAAATTCTTTACAGAATCCGGAAATCTATATTGCGAGAGCAAATGGAATGTCAAAAACCCTTATATTTCTCCATACGTTCCATTGATTAAAGCTGGCTATGAGGGGTTAGAGGCAAGCGCTGGCGGAGGTTTTTACAAACCTAAACCTGAAACAGTTGCAAAATATGGTGAGAAAACCTATGACCGTGCGAGAATTACACACGTTGCCATTTGCCCGGCCGGAGAAGCCATTAACGATGAAACTGAAATCAAAATGTTGAAATCGTCTATTGCAAACGAATTTGATATAGATTATTCGGATGTTCCAGTAACAGATTCTATGATAATTCCGGTTAACGCGATTGAGAATATTTCAGAGAAAGCAGAGCAGAGAATTTTTGAATTCATTATCAACTCATTAGAATACAAACTCTGGGCTACAAACAAGCTATTGGAAAAAATTCTTCCAAACCAACCGTTAGATTATGAATTTTATTATGACCATTTCCGTGATTATGGTTTTGGTCGGGATTATGCAAAAAGACTGGCTACACAAATGATTATAGAACATGGAGGCGAAAGCAATGGATAAAGATAAAAAAGAAGGTTTAATGGATAAAATGACAAATTTTTTCAAATCGGAAAACAGTAAGACAGAGGACAAGGTTGATAAAACTTCTCCAGTGGTCCCACCTTCAGACGAAAAACCACAAACAGACATCGACGATACTGTTTTGGACGAACTCATGCAGAAACTCGAATCAAACGAAGTTCAGGTAACTGAGGAGTCGATCAAGGCATTTTGTGCAAGCAAGAATTTAACCGATGAGCAATGCGCTCAAATCTGGGATGTTGTCTCAAGCGCTCTTGCAAAAGTAGAGGACGAGACCCAACCAGCACCAACTCCGGAAACGGAAGATAATCCAACTGAAGACATGAAAAAAAGCAAAGGAGAACATGAGATGTTAGAAGAAATGACTAAATTTATGAAATCAGTTACTGCATACAAGGAGGATGTTGCCTCTCAAAATGAAGCGGTTGCCGCTCTGATTATCGAAAACAAAAAACTTGGAGAATCAGTTACATCATTGAAAGGAGAGATTGATTTCTTGAAATCTCAGGTAACGAAACTTAGCGGTCAGCCAGTCGATGTAAAGACTCCGGCAAAAACACCGGACGATATTCCTATCACTCCTTTTCAGAAAAGTCGGTCAGAGATTGTTTCGATTCTTGGACAAGGAGTTCGAGCAAGAGAACTAAACCTAACGGATGTAACACGATACGAAAGCTCCGGGGTTCTTTCAGAAAACGCACAAAAGTATTTGGTAAATGTATCGTCTCAAGGAGGAAACAAATGAGGTACAAAAACAAAATTTTTACAACACTGGGGATCATTAGTGCCGTGCTTTTTTTTGCAGGTCTCCTGCTTGGAAACGGCTCACTAATGATTATGGCGATTGCTCCGACATTCGGCAATTTGGAAGATGTTAGAGAATTTGCAAAATCGTTCAATGCAAATACATCCGGAGTTACGGATTTAACTGCATTACAAAACGGTCAAGCACTCTCTATGCACAATTTGGATGAGACTATGGTCTTATTGGCACAGGATTCGGACGAGTACAATTTCTTGAATTCTATGTTTAATAAAGACACAAAGTCCACTCTTAATGTGTATGGACAAATTCTCGATTGGGGTGGAAACGGCGACTTCTCTTTTGTAGGTGAATCTGATGATGCTGAATTCAAAGATGTAATTATCAAAAGAATTGCAAAATCGGTTTCATTTCTTGCGGAAGGTTATGCAATTTCTAAAGTTTTGAATGTTTCTGATACAGGGAATTATGATCCTGAAGCCATTCAGATTCAAGGCGCGATCAATAGAATTATGAGAAGCCTTGCATATGGGACATGGTATGGGAACAAATCAATCAATCCACTTGAATTTGACGGATTTGTAACTGAACTTGTTTCTAATGGACAGGTTTATGATGCCGGAGGTTCTTTTCCTGCAATCAGCTCACTCAAAGAATTGGTTGTAAATATCAGGACAAAATTTGGTCTTGCCAACGAGTTATGGTTACATGACGGCGTTAAAAACGTACTGGATGCCTACTATATCGGCGCAAAAGAATTTGTGATGAACGTGGCAAACCCAAGTCTTGGGTACAATATTCCTAATTTGATTGGGGCTCCTCTCAAAGACGGTAAATTGGAATTTAAAACTGATCTTTGGATGAATCGTCACATGGTGGAACTCCCATCTTACATGGACGCAAATAATGTAAAACAACCAGGTAAGACAAATCCAAATGCTCCGGATGCCCCAACGCTTACTGCGACTGTGACCGGAGGAACTATTTCAGGATCAAAATGGAGAGACAAGGATTGTAAAGATACTAACGGAGCGGACGCGGTAGTGTCCTATATCGTTGTGGCTTGCAATAAATCCGGACGTTCTGCTCAATCTACAACTGTAATTACTGCAGGCGTTATGAGCAAAGGGAAGGCAATAAATCTTGTAATAACACCTGCCGGAACCGGAACTGCCGCAACCTATTTCCAAATTTTCAGAGAATCTTATCCTGGAAGCGGAAAGTTTTATCTGACTGAAAGAATTTTGAAATCTGCTACTCCGACAACTGCATACCAAGACCTGAATGAATGGGTTCCAGGATGCACTGAAGCTGTAGTTGGCGATTTCAATTCTCGGTCTGCGGTTGACCAAAAAAGGACATACCACATGCTGAGGTTATTGCCAATGCTACAAACCAAGTTTACTCCGAACGCTGTATATCAGAGAAAACTTGCTGGTATGGTAGAATGGTATGGCGGGCTTGCTGTCCTTCAACCACTCAGATTCTACCTCATCAAAAACCTTCCGACAACCTTGTCGTAGGAATTTTCTTGAGATTAACTGAAAATAGAGGATGCCCCGGTGTAAAAGCCGGGGTTTTTTATATTTATCTAAAAGAGATTGGAACATGCTGACTGCAAACTTAGGAAATACAGATATAGCAACCGTTACAAATGGAGGGGCATTACAAAAGCCTGGCGGGATGTCAACGGAAAGACGGGGCTCTGAGAAATTTAACAAACTTGAAATCAGGCTAAAAGACTTTTTCAAAAAACTCCCAAGAATGATGAAATCCAAGATAAAAATAAATCACTTAGACGTAAATCTTACACCATCACAGGGACAAAAAGAAGCAGGGAACTACAAAAAAGCTCACATAAAAATTCATGGGTTAGACATTACAATTGAGAATCCTAAAGGATCATTTCGGTCAGGAATAGATAAAACCGGAAAGGAATGGAAAAGCAAACTTCACTCTCATTATGGATATATTAAAGGTACAACTGGTCGTGATGGAGACCATGTTGATTGCTTTATCGGACCTAATTCAAAATCCGAAATCGTCTATGTCGTAAATCAAATCAATCCTGAAACTGAAAGATTCGATGAACACAAAGCAATGATCGGCTACAATTCAGAGAATGACGCTGAAGAAGCATACATTGAAAACTATCATACCGGATGGCAAGGGCTGGATGAAATAATCCCTATGACAATTTCTCAATTCAAAGATTGGCTGAATAAATCCGACACTACAAAAAAAGCAAAGGAACTATTTCATAAATCATCGTCGGTTGCCGGAATAGGCGAGGTTCACACATGGTCTGATGGATCGAAACATCGAAAAACTGCAATTGGTTGGGTTCTCGTATCTGAAGGAAAAAATTCCGGCTCAAATACATCATCCCAGGCAACACAAAAAAAAGATGAGAAATCAGGAAACATAGATCAAAAGGCCGTCTATGAAAAAAAAGCAGTAGAGGCATTAGGGCGATGGAAAGAATTTGAAGAAGAAGCAAAAAAGAAAGCCAGGGAACGAATTGCAAAAACTCCTCCCGAAAAACGGGCTCAAATGTTCGACATTAAAAATGCTGAGCCTGGGGATATTGTTAGAGTTGAAAGACCGATTGACGGGCGTGTAAATCGGGGCCATTTGGCAAAAGTTTTGGATAAAGTGGAAGGGCATTTAAAAGTTATGTTACCGTCTGGTAGCATATTTTTGTTTTTAGCCGCAGATTTGGCATTTGCAAAATCAAACCGTGAGATAAAAATTTCACCTGATGGGACTATCCCTTTCTTAAAAGGGAAAAAAGGAAATGTTGGAGAAATCAGAACTTGGGCTGATGGGAATAAATACAAAAAAGTTCGTGAGGGCGCTTGGCAAATGGTCGGAGAATCCGACACAAAGGGCGCACACCAAGCCGATCTGGAAGAATATACGAAAAAAACAGGGGGTGACAGGTCTGAACATCGAGCTTCGGTAGAGAAGGCAATGCAAAACAATGCTAAAATCCCGGTCAAAGTCATGCGGGAATATCCATCGCTTCTAGATAAATTCCCAGAATACAAAAAACGAGTATTGGCAATTGATTCAATCAAGGCGAGGAAAGAACATAAAGAAGTCAAAACAAATCAGAATATTATAAATCCAAACCCTGCAATAAAAGCCGTCGAATCTCTAAAATCGGGCAATGGAAGTAAAAAAGAATCTCAGATCAAAAGATTAGCCGATACTCTAAGGACATTAAATTTCGGGAAAACACCAAAAGGATTTCCACAGAAAACTTACGATAAGCTATGGAATCTTGATTCAAAACTTGGAGAATTAAAATCCAAGGTATACAATTTAAAAAAGAAATCTCTACCTCAATCCTTACGAAAAGTTGGCAAAGATAAAGAGCGGAAAGAATTTTCTGTAAACAAAAATAAGAAGCTCAAAGAGTTCCAAAATAAAATTGGAGAATTGTTACGAAAAGGGCGCGGTTTAAAAAAAGAAGGGCTTTCAGATACATCGTCTGGTTTTAAATCGGGTCAGAAAATAGCAATAGACGCAATCAATTCTTTGAAATCATTAAAACATGGTGAGTTGCCTAATAAACAAGCCACTGGAGTAATTGATGCTATCGGAGAATTAAAAAAATCTCAGTCCAAAGAATTGAAAGCAAAGATGAAAATTGCTGAAGCAGAAGTAAAAATGGACAAAATGCCGGAACTCAAGCCTAATCCGACAGGTATGTGGGAAGACTCTATGAATGGACTACCGAATGAGACATGGGAATTACATTTTGATGGTGATCCACAAAAAGGAGGGAAACCTAAACCGGAAAGACAAAAGTTACATGATTTTATAAAAGGGAAAAGTCTTGATCATGTGGAGCCCGTGAACGTAAATCAACAACCTTTTGCGCTTCTATTGATGGGCGGACCTGCTTCAGGTAAGAGTTCGATTATGAAAAATATGGGGATTAATAGCACGGAATTTGTATTCGCGGATGCGGACGAGATAAAGGAAAGGCTCCCTGAATATCGTGTAGGCGTAAAAAATCGAATTAGGAAAGCCGCCGCAATGGCTCACGAAGAAAGTTCTTACATTGTAAAAAGCATTCGAGAACAGGCAATGGAAGACCGAAAAAATCTTGTGATAGATGCTGTTGGGAGTAATCCAGAATCCTACTTAAACAACATTGCCAAATTGAGAAAGCAAGGATACAGAATACATTTGGTAATGGCTGATTGTCCATTGGAAGTGGCACTGCCGAGAGCAATCGAAAGAAGTGAGGTAACCGGTCGATATATTCCAGAAAACTACATGAAAGACGCATATCCGAAAATACCGGATTCATTCAAGACGGTATCGCACGAATGCGATGAAGCGATAGTTGTTTCTACAAATATTAAACCGTATGAAATACCTCCTATTCTTTACAAGAAAAGTGATGGACAAGCGAATGTGAATGACATAAAATGGAGTAAATAAGGAAGGTTGATATGAGCGAAAATGTTCAGAAAGAAATCAAAACAAGACAGGCTACCACTTCCGAAGAAATCACGAGAAGGATACAGGAAAACTTCGGGAAATTCTATGCTGAAGAATTGAAAGAATATGAAAATTTAAAAAGCCAGCCAAAAATTTGTGATCCATCAAAGCGCGAGGGGATTGAAATGATCCCAATCGAATAGCTTCACACATTTTAAACTCTTGACAAAACAGTAAAATATCCTTTCCGTCCATTCTCTATATGGAATGGACTCATTCTCAAGTAATTCAGGAATTCTTGAAAGGTCGCAAAGGACAGCAAATGTCCGGAGCGAAGTATTACAAACGCGAGTGGGCAAATGACAGGTGGAAGTATTTTTATAGTCAGGCTTCGCATGACAAATATGTAGAGCGTGGAAAAAATGAATCAAACAATAAGCAAAATAACCTTTCCGAAAAAATAAAAAATATCCCTGCAAATCAAATTAAGACAATAGAGCAATATACTGATAAAAAGCATTTTAACGAAAAAGTAATCTCAGGAATAAAGCAATCTATTTTGGCGAAAGGGTACGATGTTTCAGAGCCTCTAAAGGTCGATAAAGATGAGAGTGGAGAATATCGTGTAGTTGACGGACACCATAGATTTGAAGCGGTAAAACAACTTATTCAAGAAGGGCACCTTTCTGAAAATACTCCTATCCCGGTTGTCGAAGAAAAATACGACTCGGAGGCAGATCGTTTATTGGCTCAGGTTTCGTCGAATAAGAATCGACGTGAGGTCGAGCGTCTCGATGACGCTAAGGCATATTCCCAGCTTATCGACCAGGGAAAAACAGTCCAGGAAATATCAGAAAGAACCGGAGAATCCCAGGAATATGTAAAAGGGACGATTGCTTTAAACAACCTTATCCCTGAATTGAAAGAATTACTCAGGTCAGACGCAAAATATAACATTCGGAAAAAGGACGAAACAAATGACGGGTCAAAGGAGAAAAGAGATTCTTTGTCAGAGTCATTGGCAATTGTAATTGCAAAGAATGGATTGAACGAAGATGGGTCTCCAAACGGCACAATTCAGAGAAAAGCTTTTCAATGGTACAACCAGAATAAATCAAAAGGTATCACTCCATCACAAGTACGTCTGTATATTTCTACCTTGAAATCACAAACTTTTTCTTTTGGCAATGTGGACTCGTCAGGTAGATCGGAAATTGAAAGAGAGGCAATGAAATTTTCCGGAGGCGAAGATGTAGCCAAAGCGACAACGGCAGGATTCGAAAACCTGTTAAAGAAAATTCAAAATCCAATCCAGAAATTTCTGGGCGACACGATAACAAACCTTGACGAGAAAAAAACAAAAGAACTCGCGGCTTCGATTATCGCAACTAAGGGCGAGTCTGCATTAGAAACAGAGCTTGAAAAACTTTCAGCAGTTCTAAATTCAATCTCACTTTTCAGGGATTCTTTAAAAAGAAAGTTTCAGGAAATTCAGGCAGACTCAATGACACCGGAATTATTGTTTAAGTCCCGGCACGCAATTGTCATTATTCGTGAGTTTCTGAAAGCAAGATATGGAGAAGAAAAACCAGGTCATAAATATTTATATCGTAAATGGATAAATGGCAAATGGGAAAGATTTTATAAAAGATTTTCTTTTAAACAGTTTATAAAGGATGCTTTATCTTCAAAAACCGGATTTGGAAGATTTATTTTTAAAGGTATATCACAAAAAGAATCTAAAATTTTATTCAGAATAGGAATCCCATACGACAAAATTGAATTATTTAGGCATTCAATAGATCATGACACAATTAGAAAGATTGTAAACGATCACGGTCGAGCAAAGACAGAAATTCCAAGAGGGAATGTCCCAGTTACATTAGATGATATTAAAAAAATTCCTGAAATCATTGCACATCCTGATACAATAACTTTAGATGAATCTGATAAAAAAACAGGTTTACCTGCACTTATTTATACAAAGAAAATCAACAATCAATATATTATTGTGGAGAAAGTTTTGACAGGGAAAAATCTTCTGTCAGTAAAAACAATGTATAAGACCAGGGGGCGAATACGATGATGTTCTTTAGAACAGCCCCGCTCAGTCGTCCAAGACGTTCCCCCCAGCTAACAGGAAAGTAATATGAATCCAGAATATGTCAATCAATATTTTTATGTAGAAGAACTTAGAAAAATAATAATTTTATTCCAAAAACATTATACAAAAGAAAAGGTAAGGATAGTGACGTTCAGATGATAAACCACCCCCCGAACTATACGTCCAATAACGCTCCACTATCTCACCCTAACGAAGGAGAAAGCGTAACGATGGGAAGTTGCATTCCCCCCGAAACTATACGTCCGAAACCGTTTCGATCTCCCTCTTATTTAGATTATCGCGTAAAACTAAATTATGTCAATCAATATTTTAGTTTCATACTTGAAAATAAACTATGAACATTGCAGATATTTTACCAAGAATCCAGTCGAATCCGAATGATTTCCGCAGATTTTGGACACTGTTTTTATCTGAAGCTATAAAAATTAAGAATCAGTGGGAATTCTTGGCAGGGAAACGAGCTGGTGTCAGGGTCAAAGATGGCGGTCTTGGGTGGTGGGGTAAGCAGTACCTCGTCAATGGTCAGATTGTAGTAAAAAGAGACAAGTTTGGATTCAGGATTTATTATGAGTCCACATCGAATAGAGACTATGAAAAGGTCATCGAAGATGGACGACCTGCGTATGACATGGTAGCCAATTTAATGCGGTCGAGGAAAGTGAGGATTAGTGCAAGGGGGAAAAAGTATATAATCGTTCCGCTTTCTGCAAGAGAAAATAGTTCCGGCGGTATGTCAGCCCCGCAAGAAGTAGAAAGAAAGGTTCTCTCAATAATTGGAACTTACAGGGAAGAAAAAGAAGACGGTACGTTTGTTAAAAGAAATAAATACGCAACTTCAACCGTAAAGGTGAGGGATAAATATACCGGAGGAAAAAACACGGTTATTTTCCGTCAAAGTCACGAACGTGGCGGTTCGAGTTCCCAAACAAAAACACTCATCACAGTTACATCGGACTCCAACTGGAATCATTACCCTGCGGTCAAGCCTCAGAAATTTGTGGAGAAACTTCAACGGGTTGCTGACGCAGTAATGAATGACAGAAATGTAATGAAAAATCTAACTGAGGCATTATACGCGGATATTATGGATTATGTGAATAAAAGAAAAGGGAAAAGAAAAAATGGCTGATTCAAATTTAGATTATAAAAACGGAATAATTCTATCCATGTGGCAATGCGATCCTGAATTTCGGATTATTGACGCTCTCAATCAATTTATCCCGATGACCGGACTTGAAGAACGTAAAATCAAGACAAAAAATCTTGTAACTTATGGGCATCCACTTTATACTTTCGCTCACAGTAACGATTCAAAAACAGATCCCGGAGAAGTCAGCATTGAAAGTGATAATTTTTTTCCGAAGATCGGAGTTGAATGGGAAAGCGACGAACAGGCAGACGACATCGGAGGAAATACTAACTACTTTGGATTTGATTCCAGGATTAAGAGCAAAATTCAATATTACATGGAAAGGGAAAACAAAAGAGACTCCGAATACGAGAATATTTCCTACAATATTTTCAAAAAAGCCTTAGAATCAAAAGAATTTAAACAGGTTGAATCGTTCACTGGTCATATTCTATCGAATGTAATGATTTCTGGCTGGGCTGGTCCAAGTGGTACTTCCGGCAGAAAAACAGCACAGGAATTGTACAAAGCGGTCGATGCAGTATTTCCCTATATCAAAACAGATTTGCATAGAAGATTTAAGGTCACTGTTGGCATGGTTGGAACTCCACAGTTAAATATCGAAGCTCCTCAGATTGGAAGAGGGGCTTTCGGTTTTGAAATCAAACTGCAAGTCCGCCAAATCAGGCGATTATTTAAGCTCTCTGAAGAGTTATTGATCCGGAAAGCAGACGTGTCTCTTTCGGACAGGTCAAAGTCAAATCTTTCAGGGCTGAAGGGTTTTTCAGTGAATTCAGATAAGATTTGAATATTTTAAGTTCATCTAATAAAGCAAAGTGCTGGAATTGCGAGATTGTCGGGGAATATGAAGATGGTGAGTTTGAAATATTAGAACCATTTATGAAATCGAAAAAAGAAAGTAATTTACAAATATTTTCCGTCACTTGCAAGAAATGTGGATCGGAAATAATTATAGAGAGGGTCAATGAAGAAAAATAAAGAAAAAATCTACGAATCTACTCCGCCAACACCCGAAATGAAATTTTATTGCGATTGGGCTTTACAGTTTCCGAAAGAAAGTCTTCAAATTCTGAATGATAGTCTCGGAAAACTGCTTACATTTTCAATTGCCATGTTTTCAATCCTTATTGCGATAAACGATAAGCTTGAAGGATTCCCAGCCACACTCTATGTTGCAACTCTTATCAGTTTATTTGCGACAATGGTGCTTTCTTTTATTTCAATAATCCCAATTGAGAGAAAAGTCAGTAAACACATGCCATTTGAGATTAAGAAATCAATCGAAGAATTGTATAAGAGTAAAAAGCGTTACCTTTTCAGTATCTTCATCCTTATGAGCCTTAGCATTGTGATGATTTTAGCAGGAGTGATAAAGAAATTTCAATTATTTTAGGCAAATTACTTTTCTTCAAATTCTATTTCGATTTCAAGCTGGTTGCTTTCCTGGAGGGCTTTGATTTCATGTAGGAGTCGGTGAGTATGACCGATAAATTCCGGTGGCGGATACGGTGGATCATATAAATCCCGCACTTCCAACCGTTTATCCAAATTCAATTCTAATATTTTGCCGTCTTGTTTTAGAGTATAGCGAAGTTTCTTGATTTCTTTCAAATTGTATCTATTGAGTTTCATATTCATAGCATCGGTCTCCTGATAGGTTTCAGAGATAGGTTATTTTTTTAATATAAAAAGTACAAATACTATTTCCATCATAATTCAATGATAGTTGGTTAAAGGTTTTTCTGTAAATATGATAAAAAATTTTATTGCTTTTTTTAGGGCTTATGTTTTCCGTCCAAACCTATCGAAATCGGACGGTGAAAAATGGCATTCGGTGACAAAAAGAATTCACAAACAGAAAACATTCAAGACGAGCCTTTAATTCCAAAAGAACAAACTCCACAAACTGATAAAGTCCCTTTGATGGAAAAATTCATCGCAACGAAGCTTGAACTCGAACGATATTCCATGACTCAGGCGTTTAAAAATTTCTGCGTAAAAAATACATCGCGGTTAGGACTCAAAAACGAAGACGATTTCGAAAAAGCATTTCAGGAATTTTACGGAGTCAAGGAGAAATAAATGGGCGTAACAGGAAAATCTTTTGAAGGTAGTTCGTATGTTAGTCCTGGAGCGAGAGGAAAATTCAAAGCTCCAAATGTAAGTCAAGGGGTCTCCATTGACGAATTCACACTTGTAATTATCGGGAAAGCTACAAATGGCGTATATTGCAATGACTCAAATCTTACCGATGACGAAAGATATATGGTTTTTGCGAACTTTGATGACGCTAAAAAAGTTCTCGGAGGAGGAGAGCTACTTGAAGCAGTTTATTTAGCCGACTCTCCTTCAGGAGAGGACGATTTTGCAGGCGGTCCGCAACTATTCAAAATTCTGAATGTTTGTCCAAATACAAAAGCATTTTTTGATTTCCCTTCTTTAGAAACTGGAGAAACGCATAAGATTTCATACCCGATCCCTGGCCCGAATGGAAAGAAAGTCCGGATAAAAAAGAATGCTTCCGCAAAGACAATCGAAATCGGAAATGCCGATGGGTCTCAAACCTCTCCAAAACTCGAAAGAAAGATTCTCGATGTTACTTACACTGGTGACGGACAGTTTGCAAAAATCACAATCGACGCAACAAAAATCAACATAACACTTTCCGGAACGGTTCCTACTGACGGGACTACCAACATTGACGTGTTGTTTGCCGACTACCCTTCAGTTGGCGAAGCGGTTGATTTTATCAATTCAAAACTTGGCTATGTTGCAAACCTGATAGACGCTCCGGAATTTTTATGTGCGAATCTCGACCATATCAAGGCTGTGGACAATATTTCAGTGAAAACAACTGCCGCAACTTTGTATGCGAATCTTTACGAAGAAGAAATCTTCTTAAAAAATTCCGGGCTTGCAGAAATTACAGTCGGGGCAACGAGAAAGGCGCTTGCAGGCACAACAAACACAATCTTCTTAACGTCAGGCGGAGCAACTGGAACTCCAAGCGGTACGGATGTAAAGGACGCGATCACTTTCAGCAAAAAAGTTTCCGGTCTTTACAGAAACCTTCTTACATCAACTCTTTCCGACAAGATTTCATGGAAAACGGCAGGGTATGACAACATTTCACCAGACGGACAAATGGAAACCATTTCCGGCTGTGGAGGCGATCTTGTCCAAACGGTTGACGAAAGACGTGCCGAGGCAAGAACTCTGGGCGTTTACTGGATGACTTACGGAGTAGAAAAATTTGAATTTTTCGGTCTCGATGGAAATAAAAAAACCTATCCGGGATTCATGCTGTCTGTAATCGACAACGCAATTTCAGCCTCAAACTCCCCAAGGCATTCACCGACTTGGAAGCAGTTAAACATTCTGCGGTCTATGGAAAACCTTCACGGTCTTGTAGGAGACCAGTGTATCCGAGATGGTGGGTTGGTACTCAGGCAAAATCCAAGTAATCGCGCGTGGGTAATCGAGAGATCGGTTACAACCGAACTCAAAGACAACATCGTTCTGAATGAAAAACAATCCGTCGGTACTGCGCTTACAATGGTGAGACGTTTACGGGAAGGTTTTAATAGCAGGTTCATCGGACGCGCTCCGGTTGACGATCAGGCTCTTGTCCAGGGCGTGAAAGTATCAGATGTTATCGGGTATGTAGAACGCTCACTCCAAACGTTCGTAGAAGAAGGGTTTATGATGGGTTCTGCCGAGCTTGGAATCAAGGCGTTCAAGGAAGAAATCGGAATTCAGATAGACGGCGATACGTGGTCGTTCACAGACCTGCAAGGTAACGTGGTTCTACCGATCAATTTCATCTTTTATATTTTGAGCCTGAAACCGTTACAGGGTAAGGCGTAAGGAGACTTAAATGGAAGATATTTCAATTGGGCAAATCCCTGATACTTCGATTCTTGTAGGATCAAATGCAGTAGTTTATATTGACGACAAAGCAGTTGCGTATATGGACGATGTTGACATCGACGAGAACTACAACCAAACAGATATACGAGCAATCGGAGACTTTAATCCGAAAGACGTGAAAGCTCTGTTTTTTGAAGGTTCATTTTCTTGCAAGTTGTGGATCATCACTGATTCAAAAGATCCCGGAAAAGTAAAACTACCAGACATGCAAAATATACTTACAACAAAAGGACATCTTGTAGAGTTCAGAGAAAAATCTACCGGCAAAAGAATCATGAGAGTAATTGCAAAACTGAACACACAGAAAACCAATATATCTTCTACTCAGCCATCAAGCAGGAACTGCTCTTTCAAGATCGTTCGTGTCCAACACATGGAGGCGTTTAATTAGAAATGTCTTTATTCCCTGGGTTAGAAAGAGCATTCACAATCGTAGTTGACGGTCTTAGATTTTCAGGAGAATTTCCAAGACCGTCAGATAAAATGAATATTTCAGTAAATATTTCGCGGAGGCTTGAAGGTCTTCCGGTAGCGTCTATTCAGGGTTCAATGTATGGTTACGCAAATTTAGTAGAAACGCTAAATTATGTAATGACTGAAAGACCTGAACAATTTAGAGGCGTGAACTTTTGGAATATTGAAGATGAAGAGTTTGTGGCGAGAATATATTTTGAGTTTGAGAAAAAATATGCGACTTACAAAGAGTCGCTAAAAAAAAATAACGACCGAGGAAGAGATAGACAAGCTCCTCCAGAGTCCAAGCCTTCTAATGAACCTGTACCTCATGCGAGAGTACAGGATATTGCCGAAAGGATACAATGACTTAGGTGACTTCGAGCCGGAGGAGAAATATGGAATTTTTCTGGCAGACTCTCTTTTTAAAGATTTTAAAGACATCAAAAGTTACATCGAGCTTACGCACAAACTTGAAAAAGCCAAGAAAGCCGATCCTATGGAATTTATCGGGAAAGGCGATGCTGTCGGATTTGAGAATGTTCGCAAAAAAATTGCTGATGCAAAAAAAGCTGATTATATCCAGCAACTTGAAAACCAAATAAAATCAGAGAGAGGGTAGAAATATGTCAGAACAAAAATCCGTAGAGATGATGGCAGATAGGGTAATGGCACTTTTATCCGATGAATTAAGAAAAAAATTATCAGAAAACCCATTCGACATGCCAAATCTAAATCAAAAGAAAAAATCTTCTTCAGGTTCCAGAGGCTCATCGTCGTCCTCTAAATCAAAGACGGCTTCATTTCAGGAAGGGAATAGAGAAGGGCAGGAAGTGGGAAGCCAGATCAGGTCAGATGCCGATGAACTGAAATCAGGAGAATTTGCAGGCGTAATCAATCGCAAGATCGAGTCTGCCAAAAAATTAAAAGACAGGTTTACATCTAAAAAGAAATCCGCAGGGGACGATCAGGGAGGCGGAGTTATGGGTTTTGATCTATCAGGATTATCGAAAAAACAACGACAGAATTTAGTTTTTGGTAGCGCAGTTTTTAAAAACGTAAAAATCGAGAAAATGATGGGAGGCGGTTTTGGAGGGGGAGGAGCCGGAGGTTTTGCTGGAATTGGCATAGGGGGGAAATCACCAGAATTCCAGAAAATTATGGCAAAACAACAAAGAGAGAACGCCCAAGCTGGTATGATCCTCCCATCAGGTAGCACTTTACAAAACATCCCAAGGTCAATGGATTTAGGGGTTAATCTTAGAGGGAATCAGAATCAGAATGCGCCAGCCGGATCACATGCAAGTGATATTGGTAATCCATTATCAAAACTATCTCTCTCAGCAAATTCATTTTTAGGTGGTATAGGTGCTATTATGGGGGCAACATTAGCTGCTGGATCTTCTATGGCAGGTATGCATCAACAGGCCATGCAAGGACAAGATTCAACGTTGGATGTATATGGAAAATATGTAAATGGTGGCGGGAGTCTGGTAAGCAATGCGGAGTTGGCCAAAATAGGTATTGCAAGAGCTAAAATATCAGGTGGAGACCACACAACAAATTTATATGAGAAGGACACTGGGGCACATTACAAAAAGGGAGATCTTTATCAATGGAAAGACGAAAAAACAGGGAAAGAATATCTTGACGTGCGAAAAGAAGACGAAAAGCAAAGGTACAAATTGAAACAAAATAATAAAGATGTACTCGGTATCCAATTCGGTCTCTCACAGGGAATTGGAGGAACTGCCGGAGCTGAACTTTTCGCAAAACTCGAAAAATATGGTCAATTTGGAGGGTCAAAAAACGACATGAAAAAAATCATGTCAGATGCCATTCACTCCGGATTTACGGGTCTACGACAATCCGAATTCTTCCAAACAGTATCCGGAATTTCTGAAAAATCCTACAATTCTGGCATGGGAATTCAAACGGCCGCGGATGTGTCAAATACACTCGCTGGTATCAAAATGACAGGTGTTCGGGATAACCGTATTAGCTCAGTTTATGGAGCTATGGATTCCGGATTTAAAACGTCTGGTAATATCATGAATTCAATTGCAATGGCAGGGCATTTGTCTTCCGGGAAAGGAATTCTTGAGTCGATGAAAGAATCTGAAAAAGGCGTTACCAGTAAACAGAACATGGGATTTATGAAAGAACTCCTCGGTGGTCTTGACCCGGAAACTCGCGGGATACTTGAAAAACAGTGGGGAATCAGTACTGCAACCGAGGCTCAGGAACGAGTCGTAAATGGAAAAAATCTATGGGAGGTAAACGAACAAATTAATCGCCAAGCTACTGGAACTGATGCGGCTGTAAATAAGGTTGAGGGAACAACAGGGCAATCGTATAGGTCAACACAGAATGCGATTGACACAATGGCTGCCACAGATAAAACTTTTCAACAAGCATTTCAATTGCAACAAGATGTTGCTATTGGATTATTGCATCTCGCAAAAAATCTATCAAAGGAATTTCAAGAGTTAAAGAAAAAAATAGAGTAATTTTAATCTTGTAAATAGAACGTAAATGCAGGTGTCCCAATAACAGTCTCGGACTTAATATTTCGAATTTTGGAATTGATTTCGTATACATACTTCTTTTTAAACTTTATTGCTTTTGACTTATCATTTGTTGTATAAATTAAATCAGCATATATCAAGTCACATGTACCACCTATCTGGTTTTTTTCACAATAATTATCGATATAGAGATCATCTTTTTTTATCTTCCCGCCCCATTTTATTCCTTTATTGTATTCATCAAAAGGGATAAAAATTTTAAAAGTGACTTTATATTCCCCAGTTCCTACGTCACAATCCTTACAACCCCACAGAGCAAATGCTAAATACATTCTAAGTGCAGACCGAGGTTCTGAATAATAATATTGATTATAATCTAACCCGACCAAATATGCAGATTTTGATTTATCTTTTTTAAGATCACGAATCAATCGCTTAATTTTTTTTTCTCCTTCTTGGGACAATTTTTTAATTTCTTCTACGTTTTCAACAATCGCACGTTTGATGTTAATATTCTTACCTTCATTGTTTTTATTTATTTTCGAGAGTCTATTTTTGATTATTGTTTTATTTTCATCTTTCTGAATTTCAGTTTCATCTCTTGATTCGTAAGAAATTGGAATTAGCTCCCCTATAATATCCGAGATTGTCTTTGAGTCACTTTCCCAGACTGCTATTGCTTCTTTGCGTTCTTTCTCGAATCGTGCCTTTTCTTCTGCCTCTTTCTTTTGCTCTGCAATTTTTTCTTGCTCTTCAGGCGTGAGTGCAGGCTTTACCTGCTTGGCTGGTTCTGGCTTGGGCTGTGCAGGAGTGTCATGGGACTGTGGTTGTGTGTCAGGCGACTGGGGGAGCGTAGCTTTTTCCTGAGCATTGTTATTTAGCTCATCAGGATTTGCATTTTGCGGGAATATATATGTTGTGTTTGATAGTGACACGATGGTGATAAACAGGATTGTTTTTAGCTTCATAATGACCAAAAAATAATACTTAGAAAATTACTGTCAACGTGAAATATGAATATTTAGAAAATAAATTATGTATCCAAAAGAAAAATAATTCTCTAAAAGTCCTCCCAATGGCTTGTTATTTTTTTGTAAGTGCAAAATCACATAAAATACTATAGTAATGATCTTTTTATCGATTCAATATTTGCACTGATCCAATTGCTTGCAGTCAATAGGTCATCTTCCATTGGGTCAGAAGTTATAATGAAAATATCTTTTTCAGTATTGAAAATTCTTTCATTTTTAAATTCATCCATATAATTCATAGAGAATTTACCGTATCCGGCAATTGCAAGGTTTATCGAATGCAGGATAGTTTCATCAGATTCAGGTTCTATCACATATTCATCGGACTGTAGGGATAATTTTATTCTTTCTGCTTTGGAATTTTCAAAGATAGCTTTTATAGCAGATATGTTTTCAGGGTCAATTGGGTTTGGCTTACTAAGATTAATTTCGACTGATTTTATCTTTTTACTTTCGATTATGGAATCGATGTCAGATTCAAAAATCGGTTCAATCGCAAGAGTGTTTTTTCCAATAACCTTTTCAATCCCGTGATTGAAGAAAATTTGTAGCTGTTGATGATTTAAGGAAATGTTCTCTTGTACGAAAAGAATTTTTTCGTTAAAATAGTATAAGAAATTAGTAAATGAGGCTCCTTCTGCGCCATCGACCGTCACTTCTACCGTTTCGAATGACTTACTTGTATTATTATAAATTTGTTCCGTAATTTTTGCTTTTGTTTTTCCAATCCTACCGGAAACAAAACGATTTTTCCCATCTTCCCTAATGGAAAAATCACCTTCAGAAATAATATAATCGTTTCGTCCGTGAGGTATTCTGATTGGACGGCTTACGAGTTCTTTAAAAAAATATTCAATATTTTTATCTGATAACTGATAGTCTGGAGATGCTGATGCACTTTTGATAAATTTATAAAGCAAAAATCTTCTTGGATAGCCTGCCATTTTTTCTCCGTTTTCAATAGCTATTATCGACCCGCGGCTGTGCGACGTTTTCTTTTTGCGCCGATTAAAGCGAAGCAGGCGCGAAAAGAAAATGTGCCGAAGGCCAAGCCGGTATTCCGGCGCAGCGCACCGCCGCTGTTCTGGCTGTCGAAAAATAGTACCCATTTAACACATACTATTTCATAAGTAAAAAAGGGGTATCAAAAAATGGGAAAATTCAAGAATACAGAACCTTCACAGGGACTAATCCTTGCAGTAAATCTAAAAGATCAGATCATTGAAGGAAGTTTTGAACATACACTTTCAGTTCTTTTCGAAAAAGATAAAATCGATTTAAGTAAATTAATTTTGAAATACCATAATGACGTGATCGGCAGAAAGGCATACAACCCCAAGATTCTACTAAAAATTATTTTATTTGCTTATTACAAAGGAATTACTTCGTCTAGAGAAATTGAAATTGCCTGTAACAAAAATCTCACGTTTATGGCACTGGCAGAAAATGAAAAACCGGATCATTCTACAATTGCAAATTTTGTTTCCTCGATGGATAAAGAAGTCAAAGACATATTTGAGCAGGTAGTTCTGATTTGTTTTGAGCTTGGACTAATCAAATCCGGAACTCTTGCAATTGACGGATGTAAGATTTCGTCTAACGCATCAAAGGAATGGAGCGGAACAATTTCAGAGCTTGAGAGCAAGAAAAGTAAAATAAAAGCAAAAATCAGGGAGATCATGGAAGAACACAAAAACTCTGATCCAGATGAAAATAATTTCAAGCGGATTGATAAATTGGACAAGAAAATGGAGAAGATCACAGATTTTCTTGCAAATAATGAAAAGAAAATGGGTAAGCGAAATCATGAAAAGCAAAGTAACATAACGGACAATGATTCATCTAAAATGAAAACATCACACGGAGTTATTCAGGGTTACAATGGAGTAGCTGTAGCTGATTCTGAAAATCAGATAATCGTAGAGGCTGAAGCATTCGGCGAGGGTCAGGAATATGATCTCTTAAAGCCAATGATTGAAGGAGCAGAAAAAATAATCAATCAAATGAACAGAAAAATAAGTGATACAAAAATTCTTGCAGATAACGGCTATTTCAAGGAGTCGAATCTTGAATATCTTGCAGAGAAAAAAATCGACGCATATATTCCGGATCAGAATGCCAGGAAAAGAGATCCCAAATTTAAAACCCGTGACAGACATCGCGAAGAAAAAAATCCGAGAGAATACAAGAGATATATCGAAAAGGATTTTACATATGTTTCGGAAAAGGACGAATACATTTGTCCGAATGGAGAGTCACTAAATCGTTGGGGAGGATTTACAAATGGTCACAGCTACGGACGTCGTTACGGCACAAAAAAAGCATCCTGTTCTGCATGTCCATTGAAATCGAATTGTATTTCAGAAAATCAGGATAGACGCGAACTTAATATTTATGATGGGGTAAATGTTCCGGAAACAGAAAAGATGCGTGAAAAAATAGATTCAAAAGAGGGCAGGAAAATTTATTCGAAGCGGATGAGTATAATCGAGCCGGTATTCGGAAATATACGGTTTAACAAGGGGCTGGATTATTTCAGCTTGCGGACAAAAGCAAAGGTCAATATTCAGTGGCTTTTGTGGTGCATGGTTCACAACATTGAAAAGATAGTGACTAAAGGGAAATTTAATCTACTTTGAGACCTTGAAACTAATGATAGGGTAAAAGAGCAATCATCAGATTTAAAAAAGTGCGTTAGGTGAAATCGAAATCTAAAAATTTGTAAAAATCTTTAAAGGCAGCCTTTATTGATGTAAATTTTACTATTATTCAACAGCTACGTTATATGCAGTGTTTGGCATAAATACAGAAAGCCCAAAGTACAAGGACGTACTTTGGGTAAGACTACTAACCAACTTTATATTTCTTTTTCTTGTCAAATACTAACAAAGCTTGATCGTCTTTGCTGTTCTCGTATGGATTTGAAAGAAAACTGTGAAGCTTATTGTATTTATTTTTTATTCGTGACAACTCACTCAAACTTATACGTTTTAGGATATCTACAGTGATTGGTCTTTTAGAATCAAAAAATATTAATGAATTTAGAAATTCTTTAGACTCATAAGAATTTAAAATCATCTCTAGCAATGCAGCTTCATCACTAGTTCTACATGGAATAAAATAACACGTATCATCGACCATTACGGGTTTATTGTTGAATGGTGGAATAGCTATAAAATTAATATTCTTATATAATCCAGATATCGCGATTTTATAATCAGAAAAACTATAGTCCCCAACTCCAAACATTGAAAATCTATATCGATTATTATATATGGAACTGCCCCGATTATCTAATACATTTGAATGCTTTTCTAAATAGTTCCATGTTTTAGGGTACAACTCTTTAATTGAGCTTGTATCTTCTCCTACATTTTTCTGTGTTATAATTACAAACTTTCTTGGAATAATGCGGCCATTTCCAAGATCAGACGACTTTAACAAAGGATAAACGCAATCATCTTCAATATCTACAAATTCGCCAAACCCATTAATCAGTTTATTATCAACAATACTTAACTCCATTACTTGAGCAGCATCATGTTTTACTCCAGACCGCCATTTACAGTTGGAAAAACCATCTAGGTTTTTATATTTTATATAATTATCCAAATTAGAAATCAATTCATTGTTCAAAATTCCGAATTTAGATGAATATTCCTTTTGATAAATATCATCATACACTTCAGCCGTATTACTTGAAGATTCATTTTTTGTCAGAAACAATAAACAGGCATCAACGCTAACATTAAATATTTCTTTTGAATTGATTGTGTAAATTTTTGCATTTTGAACACCAATTTTATTCTTCCAAAAGTGCATTAATGCTTTTCTAGCTGTGGAAGTTTTGCATAGCATTGCAAGGGAATTGCCATAATTCATCGACTGAACTAATTTAATAATCATCCATTCTGCAATGTCAAAGTTTGCTTTTCCAGTTTTTGCATCAAAGCCACGATGTTTTTGAAAATTATTTTTTTTGGGTAGATTATTACTATTCAAACTTCCTAACTTTGCGTTTGTAACCCAAGGGGGATTACCTAAAACTAAAGCATTTTTTTCTGACTTAATAATTGTTTCCCAATCAGTATTGAAAAAGTCTGTTTTACAGACTAATATTGATTCATTTTTTTCAAATCTTGAGCATGCTGACTTATAATATTCATCATTAATCTCATATCCACGATACTGGACTTGATCCCCCCAAAGATTGAACGCGGCATTGATAAAACTGCCAACCCCTGATGTAGGTTCAATTACCAATGATGGTTTATCAATTAGTTTTCCAATCAAATTCACAACATCATTAGCAAAAATATCTGGGGTTTGAAAGTCACCAAATTCTATTTTTTTTGACATTATGATACCCTATGAATTCCTGATATTGTGCCAGCAACATCAATAACTCTGGAATATTGAAGTCTCCATTGTAATGCATTTGATATTGTAAGATAACCCAATTGCGGATGATTTTTCAATACTTCTTCAGCAAGCTCTTGAGCTTGGATTTCATCGACAGGTAATAAACGTTCTTCAAAGAAGGCTTTGATATCATCAATATTTCCCTGATTCTCAATTATAGCAATTAAGCCAGAGGTAGTTTGAAAATCACCAGTTCTAGAATCATCCACATAGATTGTGTGAAGTATATTTAATCTTCCTGTATGATTTTCTTCATTGTCTTGCTTATCATAAACAAAGACCAATAAAGAATAACCAAGGCCATAAATTTTTTGTCTCGCAGATTTAAAAGGGCAAGATGATTGGGGTTGTTTGATACTCGTAACTTTTATATCAACAAAAAGACCAGGAAAATCCATGCCTTTTGCAGAAGATCCTTCAACGTAATCATAATTCTCATGCAAATACTTTTGAAATTTGTGTTCTAAGTATGTACCTACGGCTTTTCCATCAGTTACGCCGAACAAAGATGGTTCATCATATTGCGATTCTATCTGAGAAAAACGTTTAGCTTCTTCTTTTAATTTTTGAATAGTCAATTTGACCTTTTTCATAATATCCTCTAAAAACTGCTTATGTATTATTTCTAACTACTCTGCATACCGTCAATTCTTTTAATATCGCCGAGCCAAGGATGGCGAGGCTCTCTTGATGATGTGTTGCCAAACATTGCATATAACGGTTGATTCATGTTAATACAATGCAAAATATATAAAAAAGTACAAGGAATAAATTTTTCTAAATTCAGTTGTAAAGAACTACTTAACAACTGAGCCAAAAGACTTTGAAATATATCACTTCCAAACAAAATCCAGTTTCTTGTGCTTAACAGCACATTCTGATAGATACAGATTAATTAGGTTCTGATATGGGATTCCAGTCTCTTTTGTCAAGTTCTTGAAATACTCAATAGTTTCCAAATCCAATCGTATAGTTATTGGCTTCTTTAATTTTTTCGTGTATGGATTTTTTCTTGAATGAACGAAACTATATTCTTTTCTCATAATAACTCCTCATATTCTTTAATCTCTTGCTTTGTAGCTTTTCTTGCGGATATTATCCTGATTGTTTCATCTGACAATTTGTAGCAATGGCATACAGTTAATAATTGAAATTTGTAACTTCTACCTAAGATTATAAATCTCTCTTCCTTAACAGAATGATCCGGATCGTCAATAATTCTTGCATTTTCGTCATAGAAAATTGTTTTAGCTTCCTCAAATGACACTCTATGTTTTCTTATATTTGCTTGGTTTTTCTTTTCATCCCACTCAAATTGAATTTCATACATACAATATACATATATTAGCAATATGAATATCTTGTCAAGAAAAATGTTTTGATTGCAGATAAGCTAACCGTATGAGAAATCTAACTGTTTTTTGGAGTAGAGGTAAATCAATCAGATTCGTTAAAGTCTATTTCAATCTTTATATTATAGTCTTCAAGTTGCTGGACTTTTAGAAGTGCTTCCCTGAAATTATTTAGTACATGAACCGGATGTCTTTCGCCTTCAAGTGAAGGAGGGGCATTTGTTTTAAACTCGAAAAACGGGAGCTCGTTTTTTAAATCAAGTTCAAGTACTTTGGTTTCAGACCTATAACGAAGTTTTTCAATCTGATTTAATGTATATCTGTTTATTCTCATATTCATAGTATCGGAGTCCTTTTACTTTGATAGATTCAAAAAAAGGCTTAAAAAGTACAAATACTATTTCCTGCGGGAGTTAATCTAAAACGTATTTTACGAACCAGTTTGGGACTTTATCTGGACTGAAAATTATGCGGACAAAAATCCGTGCACTTTTCCTTTTGGGATATTTTTTATTCGTTTAAAAAATTCTGTCTCAGTGATTTCCATCGGCCATTGAAGATTTATTTTAAGCAAATATCCATGAGGGTCAGTTAACTTAGTTGCCGTAACAGCCCGAAGATTTATCAAATAATTTAAGTCACGGATAAGTGCCTTGTATTGTATTGTCATCTATATAACTATTCGACTTGTCGTAAGTAAAGGTCAAGGTTTATTTCCCTGTTATTTCCAGAAAATATGCGTTTTTATTATGGATTTATCGCTTTTTAAAAATTTCATTTCCAAGTTATTTCCAGAAAATTTCCACAATATTTCAAGCAAAAAAAGTTTAAATTCGATGGAATACTATTTTTAATCTTGTAAAATTAACTCTTGAAATTTATTCAATTCTGTTAATTTAGTCCAATCTCGTGTCCGATTTATTCAAATCATTCAGACCAGTGCAAAAAGTCCAGTGGGGTAGTTCCAACCCTTCAATGCCGTCGGCTTTGAATGGGGCAGAACCAGGTCAGATTTGGAAACTCTATCCGAAAATAAAATACCGTGCAGATGTGAAACTCCATACAGGACAGATTTTAGAAAAAGTAAGGCTTCCGGGTCCTTATTATGGTAGCAAAGGATTTCAGTCCGGTTTCAAGCATGGGTTTGTGGTAGGGCAATTTGTTCTCGTGGAGTTTTTGCAAAACAGACGAGACAATCCGATTGTCACAAAAGTCTATCCGTTCCCGGGTAACAACAAAACCAAGAAAAATCTTGAATCGAATAATGATTATGACCCGGCTGAAATATCAGTAGGGCATGAGTCGGGTCACAAAACTATTTGGGCAGATCAGGGAGTTTTAAAACACATCGACAAAACAAAAGCCGTAAGATTTCAAATTGATGTGAATAATGCTCCAACCGTAAATTCTCTCGAAAAGTGCGTTCAAGGGCAAACTCTGAAATCACAGTTGGAAACACTGATTGATACCTTAAAAGCAATGAACGATGCGATAAAGTTAATAACAGTGACATGCTCTTCCCCAGGAAATCCGTCCAGCGTTCCTGTCAATTCAGCTACATTCACGTCTCTCAATTCGGACCTTACGACCTCAAAAAATAATCTTTCGAAAATTCTCTCCGAAGTGGTAAAGCACTTTTGAGCTTCCTCGATTTCTATAAAGATGAACCTGAAATTCACACTCACGAATTTTTGAAATCTAAAAAACGGGTTTCCTGTGAATTTTGCTCCGCTCATTGGGGGACAATAATAAGAGTTTTTGAAGATGAAAAAGAATTTGAGGAGTCTCCATATTATGGAGGAGGGGACACTGTTATCAATGATCCGAACGGGGTCAAGATTGCAGTTTGGGCAGGGAAAAATAATATAGGCAGGTCTCCGGAAGACTTTTGGCTATGTGCTCCGGTTCATGTTTATTGTGGTTGCGAGTTCACAAACAATGCGTTTAGAAACAGTAAGTCCTCAAACGAAGAACTTGAAGACTGGTATTCAACTTTGGAATTTGACTGACAAAATCAGTGACAAAAAGCACGTATTAATTGTCACAATCCTGACTCTTCGCTTCTATCGGATTTCCTGCCCCATTTAACAGACAACAACATGTCAGCCATTCCACTATCAGGCGACCAGGTAACGCTAACCCCAGTTACATAAAAATGCGGGTCATATCGCCTTAATCTTTTTGGCAAAGAATCAAATTCGGAAAGCGGCACGATTTGAATATATTGCCCTTTGCAAACACCTCTCCAATATGTTGCGTTTAATGTACCGGAAACAATTCTATCTCCTTTCCCGAAAACATCATAGATTAGATTCTGAATTGTCGTGATTTTGTCTTTCAATGGAGCCTGGTCTCCGTCACTTGTTGCATCTTTTGGAAAACCTACTCCGTCGAGGGTAATTTGAAAAATCCTCTGTCCAAAACGTCCAAGAAGTTCCGGATTATAGGTTACCGGATTAATGATTAGCGAGGACATATTATCAAGTATCCCAAGCCCCACATGAACGCCGGAGAAAATGTCATTAGTCGAAGAAGATAATGAAAATGAATTGATTATGTTTACTGGAATTTTATTTGAAAATCCATCCAATTCCAGATCACTGCTTATTTCAGCTAATGGAGTTTTTCTAAAAACAAGTGTCCCTATCGGATCAGAGATATTGCTATCGGATTCGCTAAAATTTTCTGGTGCTTTTTCGATTGAATTATTGATGTTGATATACATAGACGATGATTCATCATAATGTACAAATAATTCATAGAGAGGCGGTTTTGCTACAGAGTGCATCATGTTCCAAAATGAAATTGTATTCCCGAATTGAGGAAGATTTAAAAACTGTAACGTATGTATAAAATTATTTGTATATACATCTTTAGAAAGTGTCTTTGAATATGATAATAGATTTTTGAATGGATATCCTCCATAGCTACCATTAGATAATAATTGATTGATTGCGGCTTCGCATAAACTTTCCAAAAGAAGAGTAGGGTCTTTTGCATTCTTAACTACCTTTGCGATCTCCTTAATTACTGCTTTAATTTTACCTGCAAAATTGGACGCAACCGCAGGGGTTTTCTCAAGAGTTGATTTTGTATCATCAGAAAAATCAATAAAAATTGTTTGCTCGCTGATTGCAGTTTCAAGCCCCCCACCTGAAATTTTGTAATTTTCATCGCCCTCGACGTTTCCGGAATCGGATACAGAGTTTATTCTCCCTGCAAATTTTTTTTGTCCTCTTTCAGTAATTAAAATAATTGTCCCTTCAATTAAAATTTCCCGCAAACGAATTTTTCCGGAAAAAGTATCAATATATTTCATTCCACCATCTACGATATTAACCGAAAATGAACTGCTTTCCAAATTGTCCGAATAGGAAAGAGAATCTATGAATTCAACAGGAATTTTGATTGTTGATGTTGTTGCCTCAACTTCAGGCATGTTTAATCTTTTGCTTACATTCTGAAAATTTACCGGATAAAACGGAAACGCAATTACCTCAAATTTCGTTTTTGTAGCGTAAACATCATTCAATCCTGAATACCTCTAACACGTCGAAGTTTAAACGTCTTGAATCCCCCGATTGGAGTAATCTGTACAGTGTATTCTATTTTGTCGGCATCAACCGAAATAGATGTAATGCTTGCCGTTTGTACGCCAAGGTCGGATTCTATATTTTGAAGAATTTTCTTTGGAATGACAAGATTAAGAAAATTGTCAGGAACTGACCCTGGCTTTTCCATTGCTCCGATGTCTGGATGTGCAGGAATCTGCCCTGGCATGATTCGCATTTTATCCAGAGTATTATCAACAAGGCAGTCCAATCCTACCGTTGTCCCAATATCTCCATTCTTAACCTCTATATCTCTCGTTGCATCTGTAAGTGCCAAGTCCTCCCCGAAATACCATGATTCAAGAGTTTCCTGCACTTTCAAAGAATCTGATTCATTCAAAATTCGTTGCTCTGTAATTACTCCGGTATCTACCATATTATAGGATTTTTTGGACGGGATTCTAATTTTCTGTCCGTAAAGCTCCTCTAATTTTTTCCCGACAAATAATTTTCCATTGTCCTGAATTAGCTGTGTAATTCCGCCAACGGAACCATAATATTTTATCGCAATGTTTTCCAGCGTCATGCCAGGTTTTAATTCCTGATAAGTGAAATTTTGGGAAAGGTTACTATTTTCGAGTAGTATTAACGCGGCGTTTAGGTTTTCGATTTCCATTTGTAAAATGACAACATCTTGCATCGTCTGGTCTAATGCTATATCAGTTTCGATTTCATTTCCTGCACCGGTTGGATCTGTAAGGACATTGTCGGTAAGGCTTTCAGGAACTCCCTTATCCCCTGCCGCAATTTCTGCTGGGGACGACGACGTTGTAAGCGGAGTGGACGGCTGATCGATTCCGGCTAACGACGGGGTAGTCTGACCTGCGAAAAACAACTGTGTAACAAGCTCCTGAAACTGATTGCATTTTTTTCTTATTGGACCGCCTGCTTTCTGTAATGCTCTGATATTCTCCTTGTTTGTCGGTTCAAATACCCGTAAATCTTTTTTCAGACTTTCGGCTAAACTGGCAATATCTTTGTAGAGGTCTGCAACACTTGAAAGGTATTTTAACGGCTCTGAAAGATCGGAAAACAAGTCATTCACCACTGTAAGAACATTTCTGATAATTGATTTTGGGTCAGGGAGAGGTGCTCTGCGAAAAGGAGCAATTGTTGAAACGTCTTTTACGCCAATTAAACTCAAAGAAAAAAGATAGGTAAACGGGTCATCTTTTGATTGGGATATTTTGAATCCACCTTTAGTAGCGAATACTACTTCCCAATGCGCGTCACGGTCGTAGTCGTGGAAGACCATTTGAATATCTTCAAAATTAAAGCCTCCTGAAGAAATTCCAAGCATAATGGATTCAGAAAATATATCAAAAGCAGTAGGGTAAAAAAATGAAAATCCAGGCACACGGGAAAAAACTTTATCTTCGTCTCTGATTTCCTGCATAAGATACACGAGGTCAAGAAAATCCAAAAATCCTGATTTTTTGAATGGATTTATCTTTTCCAGCTCTCCAAGCGCGGCTCCGGCAATTCCAAGTAAGCCGCCCATCGGTTTTCTAACGGGCGCTCCGGTATAATGCCCCCAGAACTGACCAGACAAATTGATGTCTGACGTACTATTTCCATTATCTACAATTGCAGTCCCGCCGTAGGTTGGTTTTACAGAAATTTTGTAATTGTAGGATTGATCCATTCGTTCGAGTCCGAGAAGGAAAAAATATTCTCCGACCGAAATTGAATAGAAGCTCGACCTAGTTAAAAATTCTAAGGAGTATATTCCAGTAGGGGCATATCCACCTGTTGCCCGTGTTACTGCATCTGCCATTGATCCCATAGTGGTATTGGACAGATTGACGATTTGCTTTATTATTCAAGCACAAAAAAAATCCTTGCAATCATATATTGAGTCTGATTTTCGTCCTTTACTCGTGGCGGCTTCTCCATATACACCAAAAAGTTTTCTTGGCTATTTATCAGCAATGGTCGGATTTATTGTCGGTCGCAAAATTCGCCTGACAAACTGGAAACCAGGGTCAAGAATTCGCACTTTAATTGAAGCAATCGCTTTTGCTTTAGCGAGAAGTTCTGCTGAATTTTTTGCGGGATACCAATATGCAAGAAATTTTAATTGCTATGAGTCGTTCGGTTTTGATTTACTCCCTGGACTGAAAGCGTCCGGATTCATTCGCTACCAAAACACTGGTCATATTTCCAACATCTCAATTCCGATTTTAACAATTTCACTTTTCGGTCTGACATATCACACAATAGCGGCAACCACACTCAATACCGGAGATACGTTTGTTGATATAGACGTTGTTGCAGGCGATGTAGGGACAGATTACAATTTAGACGCTCTTGCAATTGATACTGATAATGGCAACGGGGACATTTTTTCTGAAACCGGAGAAGAGCTAACATTTGAGAGAATTTTTAATCCGTTTGAAATTTCCGGAGGAACGGAGATTGAATCAGAGCAATCCAGACAAGCACGTTGGAAAGATTTTATCAACAATCTGGCTCGTTCAACTATGTCTGGGATTCGGTCAGGCGTAAAAACAGTTGCAGGGGTTGTAGATTCCTACGTCACAGAAAACATCAATCCATATACAGGTGATCCTGAAACCGGATGGATCAATATTTACGTTTCCGATGGTACAGCTGTTGTTTCTCCCGCAATTCTCCAGGCAGTTGAGGACAGAATTTCCGGTGTTCTCGGAACAGACGAACTTGGATATAGGGCTGGCGGGACAAGATTGTATGTCAGCACTATCGCAGTCCAGGCAATCAATATCAACTACGAACTTGATGTTCTCGACTCGTCATTATTAACCGATCCGCAAATTGAAGCACTCGCAAGTATTGCAATTACAAAATATGTCAACCGTCAACCTAATGGCGGAGACGTTTTATTGGATTTAGTGAAAAGTGCAGGGATCAGCGCTCATCCTGATTTTTTAAGAATCCGGCTTGTTGGATTAGTTTCCGATATTTCCGTTCCTGATGGGAGTGTCCCAAAAATCGGAGGAACTGGAGGAGGCACGATAACATGTAGCCTGATTGCGAGGATTCCAAGACCATGATCTTCGATTACCTAAGTCTATTCGGTCGGTTTGGAGAAAATTTCAAAGGAATTGTTTTTGATACAGACTCAACCGAAAAAACAGAAATCAAAAATATCAATGACATCAATAAAGGCGCAATTCACAACTCAGTCGAGTGGCATAATAGACTCGTTCAGAGAATTGTCGATGAATTCCCGCTAACAAAAGCGTCTGGATTTTTACTCCGTGACTGGGGAGAGTTTGTTGGGATCCCTAATGATACCGAATTGCCAGATACAGAATACAGAGCAAAAATATTTTCTAAAATTCTTAGCGTGATAGGCACAATTTCGATTATCCGTTCACTACTTCCGCCATCAGGGAATGTGGTCGTCAAAGAAGCAATCGATCTTGGATGTTTTTTGGATGCTTGCTTCTTTGACGTTCCAGTTATGAAAACAAAAATTGCAGGCGCAGTAATGACATATCCGACGAATGCTCTTTATATTATTTTCAACTCATCGGACGATATTAACCCGATTTTGATGAGAACAATTGCAGAACTGAAAGCGGCTGGTGTTGCAGTATTTGCAGGGGTAATTACGGATACCACTCTCGCAGACAATTTATACTTAGATTTGGATTATTTGGATAAGGATTTCTTAGGAGAGTAAAATGTCACAGGGAACGCAGACAATAACAATGACTTCCGCTTCGACTCAGAAGCGTGTAAAATATAACGCAAATCAGAGATTGAATTCAAAAACGATTGGAAGCATTTATGGATTAGAGGATGATATTATAAGTTTTCCTGAATCAATTGTAATGGCAATTCGAGATTTATTTGACGCTTCTGTAACGGATAAGGTATTGTTGGGCGGTACTGTTTTGAGTTTTACGAGTTCTGTCATAAATACGAGAAGAGCTTCTTTAATTCTCAATAATAATATTTATAGCATTGAACCGCTTGCGATAACACCGACCCCTGCCGGATATTGGGGAATTATAGAAATCGAACTTGAACAAATAGACTCAGACTCGGCTTCGTTACAATTTTTCGATGTTTCCGCAGGTAATAAATACCAGGCAAACGCAACTCAACGAAAGTCTTACAACGTAAAAGTTTTCGAAAAATACGACACATCAGCCGCTTATCCTTCGGTCACTGCTGGTAGGATTGAATGGTTGCGGTTTAAAAAAGACGCGGCATTTGGAAATATCATTGAGGTAACAAAAACTGCAATGGATACAATTTTTTTCCCAAAAGCTAAATCAGGAACGGTTGCATTGATTGAAGATTTACCGATCGGGAAAGTGGTTGGAGAGTTTTTTCCTCACCCAAAACACCCATCACTCTGCCCTCCAAGTGTAAATTTCCCGAATCTGTGTATATCGCGTCTTCATCCAGCAGACTCAAAAACTGTAAATTTGCTTCAAGCAAACTGGACATCTCTGGTGCCTGAACTAAGAAGCCAGACTCTTTTTTTCGGTACGTCAGACGCAATAGAATATTAAGGATTCACTCCCGGAAATCCGACGACCATTCAACTTGATACATCAGGTTCAAAAAATACAGACGTAAACGATCCACTTATCGAGCTATTGAATTGGATGGTTCGCTATCACGATTCTATTGATTTTGGTGATTCGATTTTATCTGCAAACTGGACGAGTCTGAATTTAGTTTGTTCGTTTAGCGGTAGCGACTATCGTATTATAGATTTTGATGCAATCAATCGAACGATTACAATAGATTACGATTCGACAAGCGACACAAGCGCACCAGGAACAATCAAAATTTATCCTCACCGGATACGGACATCAGACGCAAATGCAAGCACGACAGCGCAAATTCGAAAACTAAAACCGGAAACGACTCTTGCGAGTGCATACCAATCTGGAATTCTATTGCCGTTTCAATTTCAAGGATTTAATGTCTCTCTTGCAGATCGCGCAGCTGATAATCTCGGCGGACCATTCTCTTACTTTGTCGGAACAAATCAATCAAATTCAAGCCCTGGGTTTATAGTAACTGATTTCGTCGATGATGGCGCTCATGGAACTCCGCAAGTCGGGAAATCAGTACGCTCAAATCAATTAGGAACATATATTTATATCGCAGGGGGAACATACACACCATGAAAACGATTTATTGTTTTAATGAAACTGGATTAAAATTTCATACGTCGAATGAAGCCGAATTTTCTATTTATGAAATGCAGGCACGAGCCGAAGGATTACAAATTTTCACAGGTGAATTTTTTCCTTATCAGACAAATGCAAACGGAAGTTTGAAAATTAATTCAAGCGGAGTTTTCATTCCGCTTTCAGACAGCCAGCTTTTTGATCTTGGTAAAATCACAATCGAAGAAGTTCGGGCAAAAAAAATCAGTGAGATTGTCGCAAAGCACGATGCAGATATTTCTGCTGGTTGCACGTTTGAAGGAAAAATTTTCAAATGCGATGGTGATACTCGCAGAATGCTTGAAGAAGCAATTTCGATTGGGGAATTTCCTATTACATGGCTTACGAAATTTCGTGAAGGATTTTCTTTAGATGCTACAATGGCACAGTCATTATTGAATGCGATGCGAGCTTTTGTGAAACCTATTAAGCTTTTCCGATATGAAAAAGAGGCTCTCGTGTATTCAAAAAATTCAATATCAGATATTGCGGGTATAACTCCATAACAATGCGAAAAAATAAGGATACATATAAAGTGGGTGGAAAATGCCAAACGAGATAAACGAAAAAACAAAAATAGGTGTAACTATCGGGGTATGGTTTTCATCTGTAGGGGTATTGATTATTCTGATCTTCGGTGCAGGAATAATCTATTCGGACCATAAGGATTTACCAGTGAAAATCAGGGACCGAGATAGGCGGTTACAAAAACTTGAAACTAGGTCCAAAGAAGAATATAGAGTGATTAAGCTTTTGCAAAACCAAATTGTTCCGGAAAGATACAGGGAGCCCATTAACTGTGATTAGAATAATCACAAATCTTGGTTGGATTTTCGTGGTCGCACTATTTGGATTTGCCTGCATTACGTTTACAATAGACGTTGGACTCGGCAGTTGTTATAAAATGTGCGAAAATGAAGGAAAGGAATTTTCCAATTTCGGATGGGACATTGACAGAAAACCTGTTTGTACATGCAAGGAAAGAAAATGAGCTTTGTTTACTTATATGAAAAATCTATTCAGATTTTAGAAGAAAATTCGGATACATCTGAATCTGTAAAGCTATTGATTGAGGAATTATTAAGAACAATCAGGCGCTATGAATCAGACGAAGACCAGAGAAAAAAAGAAGACAATGATTCTATTTCAATAAAGAGAATAAAGGGAAAATAAAAATGAATCTTATCGTTGACCATATAGAAAAAAATCCTTTTTCTCGTCCAGGGGAAAAACTCGTAAAAGTAAAAGCTATTATTTGGCATTATACAGCTTGTCCGAAAGCGAGTGCAAAAAACATTCGAGATTATTTCAATAATTTGAAAAAACAAACAGAATATAAATCAAGATATGCTTCTGCACACTATGCGATTGACGAAAAAGAAATTATCGAGATCATACCAACGGACGAGGTCGCTTACCATGTAGGAGCTCCGAAAAATAAATATACTGAAATTGCAAAATCATTCGGAAACATTAGCCCGAATTATTACACAATCGGAATTGAGCTTTGTCACGATAGAGATGACGGATATATTAACAACGCAACACTTGTAAATGCTGTTTTATTGACTCAAGAACTTTTAAGCAAATTCAATTTAACGACTGAAAATCTTTTTCGACATTATGATATTACTGGTAAAAATTGCCCTAAATATTTTGTAGAGAATATTATTGAGTGGAAGAACATTAAAGAGGTTATTAATGGAAGTAGGTAATTTTATTTCAATCATTTCAATTATTACCGGTGCGGTAACTATTTTTTTTGCGCTAAAAGCGCAAGTAGATAAATTATCTATTCTTGTAGAAAATACTACGGAAGAATTAAGAAATTTCAGAAAAACAATCGAATCAGTATCAAAGAATTTAGACTCTGAAATCATAATAATTAAAACAAGATTTGAAGATTTTTCCAGAAAAATAAAATCTTTAAATAATAGAGTTTCAGAAATTGAAGAGAATGGATGCAAGAGAAAAAAATGAAACTTAGTGATATAACTGCACAGATTATAATCGAGAAAAGACCTGATATTGCAAAAAAAATAATTGAAAATGCGGTCAAAAGAAGTTTTTTCAGACCATCGAATATTTGGCGATTTATCGGACTACTGATTTCGGTTGCTGGTCTCTATGTTAAGACGATCATCGTCTATGATTTTAATAACGGTAGGCAAATTACGTCCAATGCTCTGTACTTTTCAGCAGGACTATTTCTTGCTTTGCTTCCAACCTTAAAAGAATTTCTTCCGTATGCTACCAATTTCGTTAGTGCGTTTCGAGGAAATAAACGCAGTTCAATTCACGAGGAAGATTTATAATGATTTTGAAGAATTTATACAGCAATGATTTTTTATTGATCCTCCTAAAAATAAAAACAACGACCATCTTAGCCGTGATGCTTACGGCTTTTTCTTGCACTACGATTCCTCACAAAAACACGAGTGCTATTGATATTCAACCAGTTAAGAATGCAGTGAAAAGCTCGCCTGAACTCAATTCATCGCAACAGGGTAGGGCATTGTCAGGCTGGATCCAAGACAAGCTAAATGAATGCGAATCCAATATAAAAGGCAAATCTGAATACCAGAAAGATTTAGAAAATAAACTCCAGAAAAAAGATGAGGAAATATCTATAAACAAAAAACGTATAGAAGAATATGCCGAACTTGCCGGAAAATATGAGACCCTTCGAAATATTGCAATCATTGCAGGTCTTTCTGCAATCGGTATGTTTCTCTGGAAAATAATCCCTATGGTATTGGAGAAAATTCCTACAATTCCTAAAATACCGTTTGGTTAGCAGTTCATACTTTTTTTCTTCGAGTAATTTATAATACTCATCATCAGAGAGAGTGCATTCTATTAATTTAGAAAAATTGTCATTTGATATTCTGAGTGACCTGGCAATTTTTTTTGTTTTCTCATTGCTGAAATGAAATAATTCACTAAAAGTAAATTATTTACTTGACACAAAATTAGGCATGGTCAAAAGTGTGGTAATGCTGGTTGATGTAGCTAAAAATAATTTGAGTGAACGCAATCCTATTTCGGAGGTCAAATCGTATATGAAGGCGACAAATAAAGTCGAAATTCCGCGGGAGCTAATTGAAAAAGCTCGTGTAATAATTTCAAAAGTGGACGAAAAAATCCCAAGCAAAATAGAAGCTGTTGAAATTGCATTGAACTTCTTTAACAGTAACTACAAGAACAGTGTCGCCGGAAAGAAAGCCGGTTAATCAAGTCTTCCCATAATGTGATTGTTGCTACGAAATGCTGGGAACGGAGGGGGCGAAAGTCACTTTTTTGTGTATGAATAGAGTCGGTTGATTTATATAATTTAAGACAAAAAAAAAAAAACATAATAAACATATTATTTACTTGACACAAAAAAAGGCATGGTCAAAATCGTGGTAATGCTGGTTGATGTAGCTAAAAATAATTTGATTGAAAATAGTGACTGCAATCCTGAAATTGGAGGATATTCGTATATGAAGGCGACTACACCTATTAGAAGCTCCGTAGCATTTAAGAAGGATGAAATTGAAGAAATAATCACGATTGTAAAAAATGCCACTGGGTTAAAACCAAATTTGTCAGAATTTGTAAGAACTGCTGTGAATGAAAAACTTGAGTTTTACAGAAACGCAAAATTGCAAGTCGCCGGAAGAAAAGCCGGTTAATCAAGTCTTCCCATAATTATATTTGTGTTCTGCGATATGCGACAAAATACTGCAAAATCGTAGCGACATAATATACATTATGGGAAGTTCAAATTGTTTCCCAAAACAAATAAATATCGTTTTTTTTGTTAGACTGAAATGAATTTTTTTTATTATAAAAAATCACCTCTCATTTATTGCAAAGTTTTGGAAATTTGTACTAAAAATTTTTTCATTTTTACGATTGGAAATGGTTCTACCTAAAAGATTGACTTATAACTAGGTATTTTTAATCTGGCATTGCTAAGGCTTTGTAGCTCAGTTGGTAGAGCAGAGGACTGAAAATCCTTGTGTCGGGAGTTCGATTCTCCCCGAAGCCACAGCTTGTAGCCTATCAAGCTCGATGAACCTCTTCCCTCCTCACCAAATCCTGATTTTTTAAAGGCAAGCGAATATCTCCGACAAAAACATATTTAATTTTCCCTTTGTTCATCATCTTATGAATAGACTGACGAGTAATTTTCAATTTCTTTGCCATTTGATCTACACTTACTAGGTCTGCGGCTACTACAGAATTTGCATTTTTTTTCGCCTTAAACTCAGCGACCATCGAATTAATCATATTTTGTGACTTGAAATTGTAAATTCCATTCTTGCAAGTTTTACAAAAGTGACCTTCAAGTCTGATGATCTTTAAATTTCCATAATCCTTTATATAATAATTTTCAGACAGGTTTGATTTAAAAACCATACTACCCTTTGCCCCGCATGAAGGACAATCAATCCATTTTTTCTCTTTCATAATTCGACCTCATTTTTAAAAGATATTACTACTGAACTATCGTTTGTTATCTGAACTTTTATATTTGCTTTGCCCCTTTTATCTGTTTTTTTGTAAACGTCTTACCAAAGAGTGTGATCCAAATGAGAAGTCATCGACTTGTAAAAATTATTGTTGCTCAAAGAAAGGACTTCCCTTAATATATCTGCTTCCAGAAAAGAAAAATCTTTCATCGCTGTTTAAATGGCAGACCTTGCAATACAATATTAGTCTTCAAGAATCAAATTCTTAATTTTATTCAAAGGGTAATGATTAACTCTTTTTTCCAATTATTAGACTATAATTAATGCGGGTGACAATGTCAACCTTATAATATTTTAGAAAAGTATTATCAAATTATTCCCTCCAACCCGGCCTTACACTGTAAAAAAGCTTTCATCCAACCGCCATCGGATTAGGGGAGATGGGTATCCTTCGCGAGTTCTACATTAATGTTTGGTATTACTGGTTTTTCAATTTCTAAATAAATTTCTTTTGGAATTTAGAAATATTCTGAAAGTAAACTTTGGAAATAGTGAAAAAAATAAATTTTTAGATTTTTCTGAGAGAGCCTCTTTCTTTTAATGAAAATTGTATTTTTCTGTATAAAAATATTACCGTAAAAATACAATCGTAGTGTAAATGTAAGAATTTTAAAATATTGAATCAAAAGAGGGTTAAAAATGAAATTAGAAGGAAAGGTAGTAATAGCTCAAGGAGGAGGTCCAACTGCAGTAATCAATCAGTCTTTAGTTGGTGCAGTGTTAGAATCAAGAAAATTTTCGCAAGTCACTAGAGTTTATGGAGCTGTCAATGGAGTTACAGGAATTTTAAACGAGGACTTTGTTGATTTAACTCAAGAAACCACCCATAACTTGGAACAGGTAGCGACCACCCCTTCTTCTGCTTTGTTTTCTACCAGAGAAAAGCCCGATGAAAAATATTGCAAAGAAATGTTCAATGTAATGAAAGCCCATGATGTAAGGTATTTTTTTTATATTGGTGGTAATGATTCATCAGAAACACTTAGAATTGTAAACGAAGAAGCAAAAAATGCTAACTATGAATTTCGGGCAATCCATATTCCAAAAACTATTGATAACGATCTTGTTTTGAATGATCATACCCCGGGTTATGGTTCTGCTGCAAGATTTGTCGCTCAAGCCTTTATTGGAGCTAATTTAGATAACATGGCTTTATCGGGTGTATATATCGGTGTTGTGATGGGAAGACAGTCCGGGTTTTTAACAGCATCTTCAGCATTAGCACAAAAATATTTGGACGATGGTCCTCATTTGATATATCTTCCAGAAAGAAAATTTAGCTTAGATAAATTTCTCTTAGATGTAAAAAACGTTTATGAAAAATACGGACGATGTGTCGTTGCTATTTCAGAGGGAATTTGTGATGAAAATGGTAAGTTGATTATTACAAAACTACTCAGCGATATAGAAAAAGATGCCCATGGCAATATTCAGCTATCAGGTACAGGCTTGCTTGGAGATTTACTTGCAAAGCATATCAGAGAAAAATTAAAAATCAAACGTGTCAGAGCAGACACACTTGGGTATTTACAAAGATCTTTTATTGGTGTTGTATCCGATGTGGATCAACAAGAGGCAAGAGAGGTTGGAGAAAAAGCCGCGCAGTATGCGATCTGGCATAACGTAGATGGATCTGTTGCAATAAAAAGAACTGGTTTTTATTCTGTGGATTATGAGTTAGTGTCTTTGAAGGATATAGCAGGCAAGACAAGACTCATGCCTGATGAATATATTAATTACGAAGGAAATGGAGTTACGGATGCTTTTAAGTTTTATCTAAGACCGTTAGTAGGCTCTGGCTTCCCGAATTCGTATAGGATCAGAGTGCCTCGTGTTCAGAAAATTTTAAAGGCTTAATTGAAAATTTTATTTTGAAAGAAAATCTTCTAAGGCTTGGGATTCTTCATGTGTATGAATTGAAAAATCACAACTGATTGCATAATCTGTATCAGTTGGTTTTATTCCCTTTATCACTCCTCTAACAGATTTTCTCAGTCCGCTTTTTGCTACAATATCAAAGATGATAGTCCCCCCCATTGAGAAAATTTTACTCGCAAGTCTTGTAGGCGGATGCAGGAACTGAATTCCAGATGTACTAAGTTCAGTAATTAAATAATTTCCTCTTGATTCTTCAAAAGCTCCAGAATTGTGTATATCTTTTGATATGGAAGCAGAAATTAGTCGAAAAGTATTATAAGAATTAAAATCCAATCTTGTAGAGTGCATTGCGTGGACATACCCAATCATAGCAATATTTTTGTATTTTATGGGAACACAGATCTCGGATTTGTATTTGTCGAGGAAGTTGCTGTTTTTTGTAAGAATATAATAATCTCTGAAAGGTACAAATCCTTCCGGTACTATATCCGGGTTAGTGATATCGGGTATAAAGATCGGCTTATCAAAAGAATTCATTAGTCTCATCCTGCTATTCATTCTTTCATTGATAAAAATCTCAAAAAAGTGGAACATAGAATTTACAATTGGAGGCTTTTTCACAATTTGGTTGATCCTATCGTCACCCAAGGATTTAAAAATATCTGTATAGCTGATAATATTCGATACAATATATTCGTGAATCTGATTTTCTCCGGCTTCTTTTGTCATAATAAAAATATCTGTCTTTTTCGGGTTATTTAACTTCGTTGTTAGCAATTTCAGATAATTGCTTATAATCTTTAAATATGATTTTATTCTTTTGAATACCAATCCAGTCTCTTGCCTTAAAGTCAGACAAGGCTCGTATTACTGATTCTGTAGTTGTGCCTATAATAGATGCAATAATTTCACGAGTGATTTTCAATTCTATTTCAGGTGAATTTCCTGAAGAGCTGTGGAGAGACAAGAGCAATTCTGCAAGTTTGCTGTGTATTTGTTTTGTGCCTAGAGAAAAAATCTGATTTTCGGAGTCTCTCCATTCCAGTGCGAGTAAATTCAAAAGCTCCATCTGGAATTCTCTTTCAGATTTTAGTGTTTCATTGATTAAGTCTTTTTTCCAAAAACAAGCCAATGTATCTTCCAAACAAACTGCAGAATGGTTGTATTCTAAACCTACGAGAGAATCTCTTAATCCGACCCATGAGCCTGCTTCTTTTAAGCTAAATGTCTGCTCTCTACCGACTTCAGAAATCTTAAAAGTTCTCACAATTCCACTCTGTAAAATATAAATTCCATCTGCACTCTCTCCTGCTGTAAATAGATAGTCTCCTTTTTTAAAAGATGAGAACTTCTTCTGGGAATTAATTTTTTCTAAAGTCTCTGGACTTACACAACGATAGAGACCAAGAGAAAGAGTATTGCAATGTTTGCAGTCCATAGAATTCTTCCCCCGTTTTATATACTAAGAACAACTTTCAGGAGAGTAATCCCCCTCTTCCACTTTTAAAATTCTTAGATTCTTTTACAATTCTTTTTATTTAAAATTCTAAAAAATGCCGACTTTTAGAATAGCAAATATTCTTATAAAGTTTTTTCTATCGTATAATGGATTTAAAAAAAATTAATTTTCGCAATATATTGGGATTTTTAGATGAATTAGCAAATAAAGTTCCAGAGAATATTGCATCTATTATTACTAAAGCTGTGATCGCTATATTTGCTGTTATACTCATTGCTGCTGCATACTACGGATGGAGTATTGGTAAAGAAAATGCACCGGAAGAAGGGCAATCTTTGGCGGATGATGCGAGAGCCTTATTTTATGAAGATATTCAAAGAGAATACAACCGAAAAAGAAGGGACGTAAGAATGCCCGACTTGAATCCTGCTTTACTTGAGTCAAGAAATGAAAGCTCGATGCAATACGAATATTCTTTGAAAAATCCAGATAATTCTAAAAGAGAAATTTTAAAAGAAGAAAATAAAAATCTTGAGAATGAAAAAAGTTTAAGATCTATTCAGAGAAATTACAATTCACCACCCATTCTTGAAGAAAAAGAAATGAATACGATCCGCAATTCTTCAGACAATATACCGGGTAGAAAAACTCCAGATAAAGAAGCCCCTTCTCAATCTGAAGACCTAATAAAAAATTCCAATACTATAAACACAGGGAGACTTTTAAAAAAGCAAGATACAGGAATGCCTAAATCTGAAATTAAAAAATCAAATTTGAAAAGGAATGAAGATACTGTTGAAGATAGCGGTTATTTAAGAAAAAGAAATCCTGATGATGAATCACCCAAAGATATTAAAGCTAAGAACAGGCAATTGATAAAAAGAAAAAAATGAATAAAATAATTTTTATAACTTTTTTATTGAATTGTATTCTAAATAGCAGAATTTTTTCACAAGAAAACGAAATTACCCTTCCATTTCCAGATTTGGTGAATGAAGTAAAAAAAGAAGAATCCCAAAAAAATGAAATTCTTTCGGATGATTTTCAAAATGAATTAAAAAAAATCGAAGCAAACGAAAAAGCCAAAATAAATCAAGCTAAAAATAATGATACAAATAAAGAGCCTTCACCTCAAAAATCAGAAGAGAAGAAGAGTGCCAATCTCCCGAATACACAAGAAAAGTCAAACTTAAAAAAGTTAAAGAAAAAGTCTTCCAAAGGCTCAGAGAATTCAATAGATGAATCTGAGCCTTCTTACGAGAGAGGAACGATCCAATTGCAAAGAGGAAAAATAGAAAACTCGAAGCTGGAATTTAAAGATTCCGTTTCTAAAGAAAAAGAATTTTCTTTTAAATCGAAGTTGGAGGAGATACGCATCCTTGCTTTGGAAAAAAAAATTGAAGAAGCAAAAAATCTTGCACAAAATTTAGAAAATCCTGATGAGAAATTTCAAGCTCTTTTTGAATTGGCGCGATCTTTAGATAATAATAGCGAAACTTCAAAAGAAGATTCAGTTTCGATTTACATGACTATTATCACTGAATCACCAAAAACAGAAAAAATAAGACAAAGAAGTCTTTGGTCAATATCCCACTTACTTTATAGAGTTTCCGATTTCCAAACATCTTTATACTTTCTATCAGATATTATAAAAAATCACAAGGATTCGGAATATTATAAAAATGCGTTATATCTATGTGGAAAAATATACGAAAAACCATGGAATGGAAAAGATATAGAAAAGTCGAAAAGATTTTTTTCGGCATATATAAATACGAAACTAAAAGATAACTTCCTGAATTCGGATTATTCCAAAGAAGCGAACGAAAAAATTCAGGATACTTTTTAAAAAATTTTTAAACTATGGATTGAAAAGACTCAGCTCTGCCTAAGTAAGAGAAATATTAACTTCTAAAGAGCCGAGTTTTGAATACAGATTGACCGACAGAGTTGTTTTCTTTCCAAACTTAACAGAATTGTCCTTTGTTTCTACAATATTGGGAGTTGTAATGTCTATGAATTGTCCGGTTGCGTTGAATATACTCATTGCATTTCCTGTTACCATATTGGCAATTTCTCCAATTATATCTTTGTACTCATTTTCGACTTCACCATCTTTTAAAGAAGGAACTAATTTTTTTGCCATCTTGAATGCAGTGTCAAAATTCAAGCTATAAATTACTTCACCATTAGCCGGACCTATCACTCCAACGATGATTGCCAATTCATGAGAAGGAGCTGGAGACTCTAAAATTCTAAGTTTTCCACGGATAAGCTCTGTGCCTAAAACATCTCTGTAAACCAGAGTGGCGGCTTCAAGAAAAGGATTTACAAATTCAGCTCTCAATCTTGTTTAATCTTTTTGTTTTTCGATTTTTCGATATATTGGATTTGCATTGCTAATCACTTGGATAATCTCTGAATAAAAAGAAACAAGATAGGAGTTGTCGTCTCTTTTGGTTTCTTTCTTTTCTTTTTTATCACCCATATCAGTACTTATAAATTCAACATAAATTGTTTGACCTGAATCGTTATAAGGTCCACCGACTTGATTCTTTTTCCCTTCTCCGAGGGTCAGGTCTTTTAAAAAAGCAGAACTTGTACCAAACTTAAAAGGTTTTCCTGAAGGTGTGGAGAACCCAGCAAGAGAAGAAATGGGCAGTCCTCGGATTTCTTCTATTTTAGATCCTGTCATAGATGAAATTTCAGTAAGTGTATTTTGTTTAGAAGAATTTTTTATGTTTTGAATATTTGATTTCAGCTCAGCTAATTTTTTTTGTTTTAACTCAACCTTTAACTTATTTTTTAAAAAAGCTTTTCTTGTAGAGTAATCTTCTACCTTACCTTTTGAGTCTTTTGGGAGTTTATCATTTTTCAGATCGTTCTCGTACTCTTTTTTCAATTCTTCTTCCGGGATTTGAATCTTTTTATCTATTTCATTCAATAAATTTTCGTCATTGAATGCAAGAATATGAAAACTAATCTTCGTACTTATGGCTTCTTCAGTTTTTTGAACTTCATCTTCAGTTTTTTTGATTTCTGAATTTAGAAAATTTGGAAAGAGGCTATAAGCGATGACTGAATCGAGTCTGTAATTTAAGGGAATGCTCGTCATTAGACTTTTGTATATTTCATCAGCGCTTTTTACTTCATCAGGAGAATATCCGGCAGAGGTGTTACTTTGTTTGTGAATGTCTCTGGCTTGCTTGGATAGCTCTTCTTTGATTCCGTTTACAGAAACTGAATACCCTACTCTATCTGCGATCATCCCTGCAACTTTTATAGATCGAATAGATTGGTATGCACAAGAATCTAAGGTAGAAGAGTCATTTGCCATGGATGGTAGATATTCCTTGTAACGAAAATAGCATTCTCTTCTTGCGGCTTGAAAATAATCAAATGGAATTGACTCTCCGCCAATCTTCCCGACGTTAAGTGAGCCTTCTCCGGATAAGGCTTGAAATAGGGTCTTTTCTGCATCGCCCGGAAGAAAAGTAATTGCAAGCATAGCCACAAGAATAAATAAAAATAACCCTCCGATTGTCTTAAAAATCTTTTCTTTTATTGTAGTTGGCTCTTCTTGAAACACAATTTTACACCTTTCTATTTATCTAAATATATCGTTTTTTTGCCAAGTATTCTGTAAAGTAATAAACTTGTAAAACCGACATGGTTCACTCATTTCTTATTCATAAATAACAAATTGGATTAAAAAAAAACTATAGAGAAAGTAAGAATGTTCAGATATTTTAAATAGAATGCTTATAATCGCCATTACAATGATTGTTTTAGGGTTGCTGTGCTTTATTTACGCTTCATTTGGCAGTGAGAAATCCAACCAATTTTCAGAAAAAGCTCAAAACTCAGTTAGAAAAAAACAAGGAAAAGTTCTGGAAGACAGATTATTCAACGTAAAATACAAGGATTCCAAAAATCCATTGATTGAGAAAAAGGTAATGGAAGAGAGAAACATTCCAGAAGTTCAAATGAAAACATCAAGTGAGATTCCATCGTTTCAGGATATTTCAAAATCGATGCCTTCTCCGATTGTTGTATTGGAAGAAAAGCCCGAGTCGGTGAAACTAAATTCCAAAGTGGAAATAGAATTTCATTTGGAAGGTGTACTTTATCAGGATCAAGGCAAGAAGATTCCTTTTGATTGGAAAAATTTGAAGGAAAAGCAATTGCCCGAAAACCTATTTGCAGACTTCAAAAGAATCGGTCCGGGGCTATTATGCGAAGAAGGAAAAAAGTTCATCTTTAAAGTAAACAACGCTAATTACTACTATGATTCGGAAGATCTGGATCAAATCGTATTTTTTGACGAAGCACTTGTGTTTATACCTTCCAATCCTGAAATAGATATACCTGTATTTTTTACCGATGGGATAGAAGAGTTTCGCCAGTTTTTACGAGAGCGATCCGAAGAAAAAATTTAATTAAACTTAGGTGACTGTACTGAAAAATTTTCCTGAAATCGAAGGATGGGTATTTTCGTAGAGTTCAGATGCAAATAGTATTCACCATCAATTTCCTTTAAATAACTCGAAATAAAATTTAAAAAGTCTCTACTGAATCCGTATTTTAAAAACTTTTGGTTTTTTCTGATTCCAAAAATTCTTTCATCTATTGGACGAAAATAAAAAATCCATTCTTTTATAGGAACACATTCTGAATTATTTCCTCTCAAGAAAAGTTCATCCTCATCCTTTACAAAGTTTGTAATATGAAGTGGAAATCCTAAAGCAGTAATATAACCGTTTTCTTTTAGATTTTTATAAGTATTTTGAATAAAAATACCATTCTCGTCTTCAAATAAATTTTTACGAAAAAAATCTAGAACCTTTTCTTGTGTAATTTGATCCCCTCTATAATACCAATCGTCGTTCTCTCGAACTGTGATTTCGCTATCGTATTTCCTAATTTTTCCTGTTTCCATTTTTATACCGAAAGACAAGACCTGTAATCTTCGCCATTTCCTTATTCGATTCGTAGTAAGCAACCGGTAAGCCTTCCCTATTTTGTGTTCGTATAATCATCGGGTCAACTTCTTGTATTTTTCCAGATGTAAGCCATACGCCATCCACTTTGAGGTTGAACATTTCTTTTTGTAATCGGTTTCTATCGTTTTCTAGGTTTAAATTTCCTTCAAAGTTGCGGATTACTATAGACCCCAGAATTCTGAAAGGTTTTTTAGGTTTAGAAGTATGAATTTCAGTTTCTCTGTAACTTTGCTTTGCATAACCCTCATAAATAGTATCGTAATCGGAATCAGGAATGAATTCAATTGTAGTGCAATTAATTAGAAAAATAGAAATAGCGGCAAAACCTATGGGAATGAGTATATGGTTCATGTTTTTATACAATAATCTAATTTTAAACTATTGCAATGAATTTTTTAAGTTTTTTTAAACAAATTTATTGTTTGGAATTTAGCATAATTTAGAATAGGATTTCATTCAAAGAAAAAGGAATTATGGAAGAGTCAGACGTAAGTAAAAAAACCCGTGAAAATATCTTAAAAATCGGACAGTGTACACTCGATGAGATTGAAGAAAAAGTGAAAGCATTTCGTGTTATGAACCAACACGCTGCGAAAAAAAGGTATTTGATCACAAGGGAAGATGTTTATGATCCATTTGCTCCCGGAAAAGTTATAATTCCAAAAGCATCCGAGATAGATATATCTGTGGCAAAATTATTGAGAAGACATTTTAAAGGAGAGCATTCTTTTAAAGTTTTCCAACCTGACGAGGGAATTGTAATTATCTCAGATATGGGATCTATGGAAGGTGTGTCTTTGTCCATGGATTTAGTAACTCAAATCATGAATCTCGGAGGCGGAGCTTATGAGGGGTTTATTGACAGGGTGGATAGTTTTACAGATTTTATAAACCACTTAAAAAAAGCCCTTTTCCCTAAATTGATCATCATCGGGTACATCCCCAAAGAGAGGATTCAAAGTGAAATTATCAATTTTGTAAGAGTGAAAAAGATAGATAATTATTTAAGAACTATTGAAATTACGCATTCCGTTTTGAAACCACAAAGTTTTTTTCCAAAAGTAAGACAAGTACCGATAACCCAAGAAGACCCGAAAAGCTGGGGAAGATTTGTAGTGGACATTGTGAGGGAATACACAAAACCTTACTTAATTGAAGATGTATGATTGCATGACAATTCTATAAAATTAAAATGAGTTTTTTCATTTGAAATTAGTAATTTCTCAAATTTTTATAATAAAAATAAGAATTGAAAATTAAAAAAATTATTTACATCTGGTAATTTATAATAGAATAGTAGTTAAGAATTTTGAGATGAAACGGGAATAGCTATAAGTTATGGGTGAATTTGACAGAACAAAAAAAGCAATCGGCGTAGGCTCAATGGATGATAAATCTAAAGCAGAAATGTTTAAGAAATTTCAAACTGCAGGCGGCAAAGTTGTAAAAGATAAGCCCCAAACAGAAAAACAGGACAATTCTAAAATTAGCTCTAATCAAAGACAGGGCACTTCTCCCAATCGTCAAAGGTCTCAGTCGGATGATAAAAATTCCAAGTCAAAAGAAAAAGCAGAAATTAAATTAACTCCAAAAGAACTCCAAAAATTGCAAGAAGCAGAAATGGAGAATTTCTTAAATCGTTTTATTGTGAAATTCAAGTGTTGGATGAGTAAGGTGACTTCCTTTGGTTCATCGGATTTGCTGCCTCAATTTATGTCTGAGATGAATTTGAATGGAAAGAAAGCTCTAATGGAGCTGAACATGGTGGGTAACGATATCTTCGGCAATCCCGACACCGGAAATAAAATTACTAAAGAGTTAGATAAGGTCACTCCTCTCTATGTAGAGCTACTCGCCAGAGGTCATAAACTTTATGACAGTAGCGAATTGACAGATTTCTTTGAGTCTTACCTTGCAGCTACCGACCTTTCGATTCCAATTTCCAAAGTGTCAGCTCCACTGTATTCTATATTTAAAAAATTATACTATATGTACCCGTTTCAGTCAAATTACAGAAAGGCAGTCATTGCAGCTTATGAAGCACTTCAAAAAATTGAAGGGAAGCCTGCACTTATTTATACTACCAAAAAGAAAAAAGTGAATCAAGAAATCGACACTTTATTTGGTCCAATTTTTGACAAACTGTACTTAGCGATTCTTAGGAATGAAAATAAAAATATTCCTTTAAATTCTTCTTATTTGGAAGATTTACTCGGCATTGTTCAAGAAGAAAAACCGGGAGTCCGTCAAATTGGAGAAGGAATTCCTGAAAGTGCGGGAGGAGTTGTTGAAGAAAAAATTGAGGACACTGTTCAAGACGAGAAAAAAGAAGAAGCCCCTCAGACACTAAGTAAGGAGCTTATGCACGGTAACAAGCTCATGGCAATGTACACTCTGGAGCAATTGAGAAAAAAGCATGATCCAAAGGGAGAATATTCTGAAATAGTTGATAACGATAAAGCATTATTATCTTATTTGTATTTTAAAGAATTTGATTACGAATATTCCTTTGTTTTGACTACTAAAAAAATAGATTTAAAGCCCACCCAAATTAATGGGGCGAAAGTTGATTTCAGGCAAAAATTACTGGATATTTACGAATTAACTAGAAATTGTATGGAGCAGTTTAAAATCTATTTAGATGTATGCAAAGAGCTTACCAAACACAAGCAAAACCCGGGTTCGAATTATATTGAATCTTCTAAAAAAACGACTGCAATCGAACAGAAAAAAAGTATGCAATCTCGCTCTGTGCGATACTCAATAAAGGAATTTCTTGAAAAATCAAAGGATAGTCTTATTGTATTAATCAGTGATATGAAGGGAAAGAAAGAAATTGTAGGAAATATGGATGCTACGCTAACCTTTGATGCGATGGAGTCTAAAAAGAGACTCAATAAAAAACAAGTTAAAAATTGCATCATTGAAGCCTATTGTTATTCTGCAGCTCTATTTCAAAGAATTAGTGAAGGTGATTTATTTGGTGGAGTTGTGGAACTTTCCGATGAAGAAATGGAAAAGTCTTATGGAATCAAACAAAAGGACTCGATACCATCCAAATCTGAAAATTCATTAGATTCTCCGATGGATTCGATTTCCGAGAATACGGAAGATTCTACAAGAAGTAACGATGAATTAGATTCCATACAGTAAATAAATTCTTATTGTTTTTTTATCAAATTTTGTAAGTTTGACAGTGAAATGCCAATATTGAAAGTTACTGTTTTTCAAAAAAACATACATACCCAGATTACAAAAGATCAAAAGCAAAAGTTAGCAACTGCAAAATCGGATTTTTTACTTTTACCTGAATTGTTTCCCTCTTTTCATTCTGAGGACAAGTCAGTAGCTGACAAATCTAAAAGAAAGAATGCTTACTTAGATAAGATATTGGAAATATCGGAATACTATAAAGGTGTGATTTTGGGTGGCAGCATAGTCCGTGAACTGGAAGGAAAATATTACTATTCCACTCCTATTGTACAAAACATCAATCTAATCGATTGGTATGATCAAAATAATCCAAGCGAAAAAGATTTCAGTCAAGGAAGTAGTGATGGGATTTATATTTTGAGTGGTTTAAGATTTTCTCTTTTTACCGGAGAGGATTTGAATATAAACAATCAATTAAAGGTGATGAAAATTTTAAAAGATGAGAAAATTCCAATTGCATTTCATATTAATTCAATTTCAAATTTTTCAGGGTACGATGATGATATGAGTTTCTATTCAAAATTATCCAAAGAAAATGACTTACAGATAGTCAAATGTTCTGGTATAGGATCGCACAACGATAAAAGATTAGACGGTAGAAGTTTATTTGCAACCAAAACCGGTTTGAACTGGAAGGTGGCTCCTTTTGAAAATGAAGCAGAGATTATTAAAACTCTATCTGTAAGCTCAGTTACCTGATTTTTGAAGCACTTCGTGTAAAACGTATAGTCCGGATTTTCCTCTAATCTCTGTTCTGAATTTTTTTCCAAATTCAAATAACCCTAGATCTTTTACGCTTTGGTAAGTTGAATCAGAAATTAAAAAGTTGGAATGGGTTTTTTTTGTCATCCCTTCTATTCTTGAAGCCATGTTGACCGTGTCTCCGATTGCAGTAAATTGCATTTTCAATTTATAGCCAATTTCACCGATGAGTACATTTCCGTAATCTATCCCTATTCCAATTTTAAATTCAATATGAAAGTTTTTTCTTAGATAGGAATTTATGTTTTCTAAAGAATTTAAAATACCAAGCCCGGCTTGAATTGCATGTACTGAAGGGTTTCCTTTTTTGGGATTCAATCCAAACAAAACCATGATTCCGTCTCCCATATACTTATCTATATATCCAGAATTCTCATCTATTTCCTTTCCTATCTCGTTAAAATATCTGTTTAGCATGTGAATAACATCATAAGGATAATTTTTTTCTGAAAAGTTCGTAAAAGAACGAATATCACAAAAAAGAATCGCTAGTTTTTCTTCTCGTTTGGGAATTGCGTTATGCGCCACTCCTTCATTTACAGCAGTCTCTATATCTTGTTTATCTAAAACTAATCTTCTTAATTTCAGATTTCCGGATGAATATGTTTGACAAGCCAATCGAATTTCTTCACTGAAAGATTTCTTCTTGGCAAGCTCCGTCTCAGCTAAATTTCGAGGTAAACAGTTTTCAATTCCTTCTAATACAATAATACGACACGTGGAACACCTTGCATTTCCTCCGCACTCGTGTTTGCATTCTATACCCGCATTCAATAAATTTTCAAGAATTGATTTTGTGTTATTTGCTTGAATCTTTTTGTCATCTACAACGTCTAACTCAATAGTTTTTTTATTTATAGGATGGCTTTCTTCTGAGGAAATTTTCACTTCTTCGTATTCAATTTTGGGAAGAAATCTAGAAAGATAAGTTTCTGTTTTTACAGATTTTTCATTTAGTTTAGTTTGATTTTTGATTTCATCGAATTGGGAAGAAAGTTTGTGTAATTTCTTTGATTGAATAAAAAGTTTTAGTATAAGCAAGATGATTGTAATAATTAAAAGAATGAAAACGATATGTTCTTGGTGCATAAATCCCTCACATAATTTAACTATATAATTTGATGATTTTTCAATGAAGTGTAGAGTATCGTAATACTGACTTTTAGAATAGACAATATTGGAATAGAAAATAGCATCCCCGGCAGCCCAAAAAGTTCACCCCCCGCAACCACTCCAAAAATCATAATGAGTGGATGAAGTGAAACTGATTTTGCAATTATTGTAGGCTGAACTATTATATTATCAAATAACTGTGCAAAAATAATTACACCCAAAACTCCAGATACGCCTGTAGATGGATTGTTATCTAAAATAGAAAAAATCGCAGGGAGGACAGCTCCGAGAATAGGTCCTATGTATGGGATTGAATTTGTTATGCCCACAAATATTCCGAAAATTAAAAAGTATTCCATTCCTATTAGATAGAATCCAATGGAAACGATCACAGTCATTATCCCCCCTTGTATTACAAGACTTTTTAAATAACTTGTGATTTGTTCATTGATCTTATGCGTAATCATTAAAGTCATTTCAAAAAATCTATTGGGCACAACAACAATAAGATTTTTATATAATTTATCTCCTTCCAGAAGAAGAAAAAAAGAAATGATTGGGGTGATGATTAAGTAGGTAATTAGTTTAGGAATAAAATTCATAAAAGTGTTGAGTGCAGTTTTTATATACTCGACTAACTTAATAAGGATTACTTCAGGTTTAATAATTTCTGCCCAGTTGAAATCTTTATCGTTAATTTTTATAGCAATGTTCAGATTCATAAACTTAAATTTATTTTCGTTTGGAAGATTTGTCCAATCAGTCAATAAAGGATAGAACTTGGAATACAAAGGGGGTAGAATTTTAAAAAGCAGTAAAGAAACTCCACCACCTAAAATAAAAAATATTATTAAAATACTCGCAATACGCGGGATACCGATTCCTTCTGCATAATCAACTAACGCATTAAATAAATAAAAAACTAAAGCCGAAAATACAATCGGAAATATAAGGGTATGAATTCCAAATATTGTGACTACAATAGTCACTGATATCAATAAATAGAAAGAATATTTTACAAGTCTTACAGAAATCGGAAGAGATTTAAACACTGTCACGTTTTACTTTCCCTTTAAAATACGCTTTTTCTAAAACCTGATTTGTTTTGCTCAACCTTTGGGCTATCACTGAGGCAATGCTCATTACAATTTCTATCCCTACTTTTGGTTTGCGTTCTATTAATTTTTTTAAATCGGGCTGAAAAAATCCGATTAGAATACTGTCTTCTGTTGCAGTTGCGGTAGCCGTTCTTACTTCATCTGTGAAAAGTGACAATTCTCCGAAAAATGCACCCTTAGGTAGATCAGCAAGATTCATACTGACACCTTCCATTTTTGATGCAATCAATACCCTGCCCTCTTGAATCAGATAGAGTCCAGAGCCAACCTCACCTTGACGAAAGATTTCTTCTCCAGCTTTGTAATTTCTAATATGAACTAATGAAGCTACTTCTTTAAGAATTCGTCTGCTCAGGTTTTCAAATAAAGCGGTATCAGAAAGAAACCGGGTGATTTCTTCCTTGAAAGTTTCTTTCTTCTTTAGAATAGCTTTCCAATAAGGTATTTCCATGCTTTAAATATCGGCAAAGAAATATCCGAAAATAATAGATTCATTCAACGGGACTTCTTATCTTGCGTGGAATTCATAGTAAATATTAAGATTACAAGACCTATTGTGACACAAGAGTCAGCATAATTGAAAGCTGGCCAACGTCTGAAAAGCAAAAAGTCCGGCCAATCGAAACTAAGGAAATCCACAACACCGATAAATTCACCTGGGTTTTTAGCGGTAAATCCAATTTTGACTCCTCCACCAGGCGGCATTTTTACAAAAAATTTATCTATAAAGTTACCAAAGGCACCAGTCATAACCAAATTCCAGCCCCATGGATTTCCTATATCATAATTTTTCCATCTATATCCTATTAAAAATACAATAGCGATAGCAGTGAATATTAAAGAAATAATAGAATTGTCTTGAAACATTCCGAATACAAACCCGGTATTAAAAGTAAGAGCCATCCAAAAAAAATCTCCCAACACCGGATACACTACCTCAGCAGAATAATTTTGAATAACCCAATACTTCGTAGATAGGTCAATCATCACACCTACCAGTATAAAAAGGATGTAAGAAGGTTTCACTACTTCTAAGAATTTTTTTTCAAAATATTCTGATAATTTCATGGTTTTCCTTTATCTATGGTTTAATATCAATAATATGAAAGTCTATTACACTACAAAATACGATTGAATTTTGTAAACTTTTATCTTTTCTACTAATTCATACTTAAAAAATCCTGATACAAATTTTTGGCTAAAAATTTATAATTTGTCTTTTTCCATTTTTACGAATAGTTTCAAGAATTTCCATAATTTCAAGATTGTCTTTTAAAGAGCCTGTAATTGTTTCAATTTTCCCTGTAGCTTTTTTATAAATTTCATCGTATAAAATGATCCATGGATTGGAATGAGACTTTACTGGATTTTTTGCTGGAAATAAACTATAAAAATTTTTATAAAGAGTGGACTTTCCTATTTCATAAAATCTATGTCCGTCGTTACTTAGCACAATTCTATTGGAAGTAGTTTCTATATCAATTTCAAACTGAAAATATTTTCTACCTCCACCGACTTCTAAGAATACAATCTCACCATTCAGATATTGAAACATAGCAATGATTCTTTCGGCGTAATTCGATTTTTTACTTCTCACCCAATACTTAGATTCTATTTTTTGAGGGCTTCCTATAAGCCAGTGAATATAATCTACTGCATGGGTTCCATCGTGCAAGAGATGGCCTATGTAACTACTCGTTGGGTCGTTGTTTGAATTGGTTAAAACGCTTGCTTTGATAGTTTTGATTTTCCCTAATTGATTTTCAAGATATAGTTTTCTTACTTTGGAATAAACAGGGTGGTGTCTTCTTTCGTGATTTACCCAAATATTGATATTTTTCTTTTTTGACAAAGAATAAATTTTTTTTAATTCGTCTAAATTTAAACATACCGGTTTTTCTATGAGTATGTGTTGAATGTTTTTCTGTATCGCAAAAATTGCATTTTCATAATGGCTTATTGACGAGCTTGCAATTATGCAAAGATCGAACATTGAGTTTTGGATTTCTTTTAAATCAGAAATTATTTTTCTACTTTGAATCTTCCAGTACTTAGAAAAATCTTTTATCTTTTCCGTTTGAGTATCGTATATCCCTGTTAGTTCAAATCTTTGTTTTCCAAATTTACTGTATAACACTCCTGAATGAGTGCAGGGATGAGTTCTATATGTATCTTTTTCTAATAAATAGGAAATTCTTCCAAGACCCAAAATAAGGGTTTTCAATTTTCTCATCTGCTTAGAACTCTGTCAAATACTTCTTTGGTAATTTCTGAAGACCTCTTCCAGCTGAATTTTTTAGGATCAAATTTGACTCTATTCGGTTTATTTTGGTATTGGATGATTTTTTTTGCCCAAAGGGAAGGGTCGGTAAGCGGTAAATACAAAATTTCTTTTCCACCAATTTCTCTAAAAGTTGGAATATCGGAAACAATAGAAAATTTTTTATGGAGCAAGGCTTCTACTAATGGAATTCCAAATCCTTCATACAAGGAAGCAAACAAAAAAAGTGAGGCTCGGTGGTACAGGTGCTGCAATTCGTGGTCGTCTGGTGATTCAATAAATATTAATGAAGAATCAGATTGTAATCTTTCTTGAAACTGAACTAAGAAATCTTCTGATTCCCAGCCGATTTTTCCTGCAATTACCCAAGATAATTTATTTTTACCTTTGTATTGTTTTGAATATTCTTCATACACTTTGAGTAAAAAAGGATAATTTTTTCTAGGCTCGATTGTGGATACAGTAAGAAAATATGAAGATGGAATATTTAAAATTCTTTTTGAAACCGGAAAAGATTGAAAATATTTAATTGAGTTTGGGTCAATCCCCGGATAGGCAACTCTTGTTTTATCCTTGTCAAAATGAAACAATTGAATCATGTCGTCGTTAGTTTGTTTTGAAATCGAAATTATAAAATTTGCTCTTTTTACAGAAAGTTTTTGAAACAGTCTTTGCTGGATTGCAGCAATTTTTCGCATAGTGTTCGGAAAAAAATAGGAGACCAGATCGTAAAAGGTGAGCACTACAGGAAGTGCCTTAGGTAAAAATGGACATATAACTTGTTGTGAACCCCAAAATAAATCCAAGCCAATTTTTCTGACTAATAGTGGAAGATAGAGGTTAAAATAAATTCCTCCTTTCCAAGCAAAAATTCCGGTGGACTGAATCACTTTCACATTTTTAAGTTCGAGTAAAGAAATATGAGATTGGTGGATGGTTCTATGAGTGAAAAGATAAAACTCAAAACTTTCTTTTTCTGGAAAGAATCGAATTGTTTCTGCAATCACCCTTCCAACACCGGAAATTCCAGTAGATAGAGGTCGGGCATCTACACCTATTTTATATACTCTACTTTTTTTATTCTTCATCGAATTTTAGAATGTTCTTGAATCTCTTCTATATGAGAATTTAGCAGATGAAAAACCTCATTTTTTTCTCCAGCTAAAATTCCGTATCTTTTGGAATCCATTCTATTGAATGTAAAATTTTCTTTTGTAGTCAATTCAATTGCAATTAAACCGTTGGCTTCGATTAAAGCAACACCCGCGCAAATATCCCATTCATTTTTTGGACGAAGTGAAATCGTGAAAGAATAAATGCCAGTGGCGACTAAAGCGAGTTTGTAAGCTATTGAACCAATCGGTTTTAATGTATAATCCTTTTCCCAGAAATCATTTTTAGAAAATAGCTTAGATTCATATTCAGATCGAGAAACAACCAATTCTTTTTTATCGGAATACTTTTTTAAGTTTTGTTGAAAACGAATAGAAGATTTTTGAATAGAAAATTCTTCTCCTACAATTGTATAGAAAACTCCCTGCCCTACTATACCCATAAATAGCTCTTTTGTGGCTGGATTCAAAATAATTCCAAATTCTGCAATATGGTTTACAGATAGACCTACACTGATACAGAACTCATTTCTCTTTGCTACAAATTCTCTGGTTCCATCTATCGGGTCAATGATCCAGACTTTATTGTTTTGAATTCTATTTGAGTTATCAAATATTTCTTCTGAAAAAATCCCGTCGTCTGGAAAATATTTATTTATCCCTTGAACAATAATTGAATTCGCTTCGATGTCTGCGTTCGTAAGAGGGTCATCAGCCTTTTTCATCTGGACAGTAAAATTGGAATGAAATATTTCGTGAACTCTTTTTCCTGCTTGAAGTACAATATCAATAATAGGATAAATTTCAGAAAGTTGAATCACGAAAATATATTATTTTTTAGATTCAGTCTCTGCTGGTTTTTGTTCCGTTTTTGTCTTAGTTTCGTTTTGGTGATTTGGATCACTACTCGTATTCAAATTTGCATTTTCCGGTTTTATGTAAAATCTTTCTTCAATCGGAGTTTGCAAATATAATGAAGGATCTGTAGCATACATTAAAAATATATAGAATTGTTTGTATTTTACGTAGCAGTTGAAAGTGCCCGGAGCCATTTCGTATCCGATAGTAGATGAGCTTAAATCTTTCAAGATAGATTCATGATCTATGTATTTCTTGATTAAAGAAATTTTAATTGCAGACATAAGATTTTTTTCTAGAGTTTTCTTCTTCTGCTCATCTGAGGCAGGGGGATTTCTGTAGTATTCTTCGACTTTGGTAAACTCATCCATAGTGCCCGGTGCTTTTTCTGCCAATACAGAAAATTGAAATCCAACAAAAATCGCAAATGAGATGAAAATTATATATTTCATATATCCCCCTATACATACTATCGGCATGACAAAAACGAATATTACTGTCTATCTTAATATTTTTTTAAATCAAAGAAAATCTAACTTAGTATAGGCAAGTAAAAAATTCTTATCAATATTTCCAAATCGAATTTTGGCTTTTCTGTTATCTCCTGCGCCAGTTAAGGAAAGTATATCTCCTTTGCCGTAATCTTTATGTATTACTTTTTGACCGATATAAATGTCAGATTTGTCATTCATGGTGGATTTGCTTTTATCCATCTGCACTAAAGGGATACTATCTGAACTTAGGGGAGGATGCAATGGGGTTCTTCTATAGGAAAAAGAGTTGTCAGTGTTTTCTTGAATCAATTCTTTAGGGATTTCATTTAAAAATCTGGATGGCTCCCTTGTTTCATACATTCCTGATCCAAATTTTCTTTTTCTTGTAACGTGAGTTAAAAAAAGTTTTTTTCTTGCACGAGTGATTGCAACATAACAAAGCCTTCTTTCTTCTTCTAAATCCCCTTTCCCGTCTATCACCATAAAATGAGGAAAAGTCCCTTCTTCTAATCCGGCAATAAAAACAATTTCGTATTCTAAGCCTTTTGAATTGTGCATGGTCATTAATGTCACATAATCTGAAAGATCGCTTTTTTCTTCTTCACTCGTAAGTAGGCTAATAGAATTTAGGTATTCATCTAAAGTTGCATTTTCGTTTTCATCTTCGTAATCTAAAAGAGAGTTTACGAATTCTTGTAAGTTTTCTAATCTATTCAAAGATTCTAAGCTGTCATCTTTTTGGAAATATTCTTTAAAACCAGCCCTAATTATCAGATCGTTTAGAATAGAAGAAGGAAGGATTTTTTTATTATTTTTTTCTATTAAATCGAGCATCATAAGGTAGAATTCTTTTACTTTGGAAAGTGTTCCCTTTTTTAAATCCAAATTTTCTTTGTTCAATACTTCAAAAAGAGAGATTCCTTTAATTCTTGAAACATCCTTTAATTTTTCAAGTGAGGTATCTCCGATTCCTCTTGGTGGAGAATTGATAATTCTAAGTAACGAGGTTGAGTCCAAAGGGTTGACTATCACATTTAAGTAAGCGATAACATCTTTTATTTCAGCTCTATCAAAAAAGCGAAAGCCTCCGAATATTTTATAAGGAATACCATGGGATCTAAGTGCCTCTTCAATGTATCTACTTTGAGAATTTGTTCTATAAAAAACTGCAAAATCAGAATAGGAACTTGTATTTTTGTAAAGCTCTTTGATTTTTTTAATTATACCGTGGGCTTCATCAAACTCGCTTTCAAATACATTTAAACTGATTTTGTCTCCGTCCGGGTTGTTTGTGAAAATAGTTTTTTCTGTTCTGACGGAATTGTATGAGATTAGATTTGATGCCGCACGTATTATATTTCCTGAAGATCTGTAATTTTCTTCTAACTTAACTATAAATGTATCTGGGAAATCTTTTTCAAATTCTAAAATATTTCTTACATCGGCACCCCTCCAAGAATAGATGGATTGATCGTCATCTCCGACAACGCAAAGGTTTTTTAAATCTCCCGCAAGCTGTTTTGATAAAAGATATTGCGCATGGTTGGTATCTTGGAATTCATCTACCATGATATACTTCCAGCGAAGGTTGTATCTGGCTAAAAGTTCTTTATCGTTATCAAATATTTGAACAGTTTTAAAAATCAAATCTCCAAAATCGAGTGCGTTTTGTTTTTCTTTATATGATTCATATCTTTCAAAAATTTTTAATACATTTTCATAGTATCTTCCAATTAAGCTTTCGTCTAACGTATTAAACCAATTCGATGGAGTCAACATTTCGTCTTTTGCTCTATTGATGATAGTCGAGATAGAATTTGACTTGAATTCTTTACTATCTAATTTCAAACTCTTCACTACCTCAGTAATCAAAGACTCTTGTAACGAGGAATCATAAACAGTAAAATTAGAACTAAACCCAAGCCTATCCCAATTGGATCTTAGAATAAATAAACAAAGAGAGTGAAATGTTCTAACCATGATTTCTCCGGAAAATTTTGGAAGAAGAGAAATCACTCTTTCTTTCATCTCATTTGCAGCTTTGTTTGTGAAAGTCATTGCACAAATCGAGTAAGGAGAGATATTTTCATTTGTAATCAAATTTGCAATTCTGTGGGTAATCACCCTAGTCTTGCCCGATCCGGCACCCGCAAGGATTAAAAGTGGACCATGGATTTTTTTTACTGCTTTTATTTGGGCTTCATTTAAATGACTAAAATCCAAGTTCATATCAAAATCTGAAATCTCCAATCCCGAATACAAATTTGAAACCTTTGTCTGCCTCGTAAGTAGTGAATGGGTGTCCATTCCATCCACCACCGTCTCCACCAGTGTATCGCAGTTTTTGAGCAAAATACAATCGCAACGGAAGAACCGGAATTTGAATTCTAAGACCGAACCCCCAAGAAAACCGAAATCTGTCGAGTGCAATATTATTTACAGACAAAACCAACCTACCCGGATCTTCTGTTCTAAAAGGGCTTTCCGGAGTTTTCTTGCCTGAAGAATCAAAATGCTCGTATAAATATAAATTCATTGCAGCTTCTGGATTTATAAGCGGGTTTGCAAGTGCCCTTTGTTGTCTCACTAATCCGTCAAAGTCTTTAAATGATTTTGCTCTTTCACCCACCGAACGATTGATTTCCTCATACATAGCTCCTGCATCAAAGAAAACTACAAACCAAAGTAGGCTCGGCTCAATTGGGAATCTAAGCTCTGAGCCAAACAAGACTCTGGAGGCAGAACCATTTCTCCATTCTGTAGGATAGAATCTATCGTCAAACCTCCAGCCTCGCAAGGATTCATAGCCTCCTAAATAATTCAAATCCATGATTTGAATGTATGGGTTTGTTTGCTTGTCTTGCTTGTGATAGACAGGTACTCTTTCATAAGTAAAAACACTGGATGTGCGAAATTCTTGAACTACTCTCCACCTTCGTAAAGCATTACTCCGAATCAATCCGAATAGGGTGTAATCAAACCAAGTGTGAAAAAACTCAAACATAGGTCGAATTTGATCGAAGTGACTTTGACCGCCTAAGTATTGTCCTACATTGTCAACAGAAAAAACAAAGGAAGTACCCGATGTAGAGTTAAAAATATTGTCTCGATTGTCAAAGGAAATCCCATTGGTTAACTGAGACCGGAATTGCCATCCGTGGCTTACCTCTGCCAGAACTTGATCCGATACCAAGGAAGTTGGTCTAGAAGAAATAAAAAAACTGGGAGAGTATCTATGAAAATGGCTCCAGTTTATAAAAAACCTGTGACCAATTCCCGCCGAAACCCCTACTCTTGATCTCTCAAAGGATGCGCTTTCTTTTATGGATTGATTGTTGTTTTCTGTGATCGCCGCAGCCCCAACATTTAAAACCTGAGATGTATAAAATAGGCTCATAGTCAATGACCAAGGTTTATCAAAAATCCAAGGCTCAGTCCATGTAAGCTGAAACATTTTTCGTAAAGGCCCAAATTCCAAACGACCAGAAACTTTTTGTCCTGTTCCGTTTAAATTATTTTCTCCTAGTTCTGTAAAAATTGAAAAACCGGTAATTGTTCCATACCCTCCACCCATGGAAATAGTTCCAGTAGGTTGCTCTACAACTTCTACAATCAAGTTCATTTTAGTTTCATCAGAGCCAGGTCTCATATTAAAATTGACTTCTTTGAAATAGCCAAGATTAAAAATTCTTTCTCTAGATCTGTTTACTAACTGTGAATTAAAAAGATCTCCCGTTTTAAATAACAACTCTCTTCGGATTACTTTTTCAAGAGTCTTTTTGTTTCCCTTAATGATAATATTTTCAACATAAGCTAAATTATTTTCTCGAATTAAAAAATCAACGTGTACGAATTTTTTTCCTTTTGACTCGGGGTCTTCAGTTAATAGTTTTCTTAATTTTTTTATATTTAAAATTTCTGCGTCTTCCTCACATTCTTTTACATCAGCAGGACTTCTTCGAGAAGAGCAGTTTTCGTATTGCTTCAAGTCTTCATCCGATAAATTCAAATACCTTCTTTTCGGCGCAACTTGAGCAAATAGATACCCTTTGCCGCTGTAAAGCTCGTTTATCATAGCTCTATCTCTAACGAACTTTCCTTCATCAAAAATTTCTCCAACATCATCATTTGTAAATTCATACAACCCTTCTAAATATTTTACTTCAAATACAGGCTTGAAATTTTCTTTAAGAGTTCCGGCAGGGTTGTTTTCTTTATTCAAAAACATAGGTTGTCCGTTTGGCTCTACACTTAAATCGTGTGCTGTGCTATATCCGTTAAAAAAGTATAAATCTCCTTCATTGATTTTAAAATTTACAATGATTACCCTTTTATTTTTTATTCTTGGATTCTCCCAGTGGATTTCCCAGTTCGTTCCTTCATTAATAAGTTCTGCATCAAGATACCCTTTAGATTTTAAGTAGGCTACAATTTTTTGCTTATCTGTTTCGTAAGTAGTTTCTTTAAAATTTCCACTTTCAATAAAGCCGGCTTCTTTTAATTCTAAAATACCTTGCAACTCGGCTGAATCAATATTTTTCGTACCCATAATATTTATTTTCGATACAGGAATTTCATCGCCTTCGTCTATGATGAATTTGATTTTGACGAGATTTGTTTTTGGGTTTAACTTTCCGATTTCAAATTTTACATAAGCGTGAAAAAATCCTTCATCACGATATTTCTTTAAAATCATTTCTTTTGCAGTATTGATTTTTTCTGGAGACACTACTTCATTTTCTTTTAAGGGCATTTTATCTCTAAGGTCGGAAGGAAATACTTCATCGGCTCCGATGAATTCAATTTCTTCTACACGAGGCCTTTCGTTTAGCTCAAATATAACTTTCACCCCATTTGAGGTAATTTCCCCTTGAATGTCTATATTGTAGAAATACCCGGTTGAGAATAGAGAAGATAAATCTTTATTTAAAAGTTTTTCAGTGAGAGGCATTCCTTTACGCATTTCAATTTTTGCATAAATATCCTCAGGTAGAGTATTTTTATTACCACGAAATACAATATCCGTAATTTGTTTCCCTATATAATCTGTTCTTTTTGACAATAGATCAGTGACAGTAGAATAAGAGAGTATGAATAGTACGAGAATACTCGATATGACTGCTTGATAAGATTTACGAATTTTCAAATTGATAAATAAAACCCTTAAATTATTCTAAAACCCACAATATATAGCTAAGTTTCCTTATTTTAAACTTTTACAACAATCTTTCAAATAGACTCTGAATTGAAAAGCTACTATTTTAATCAGTGTTTCCTTTTAATCTAAAAATATATTCTCTAAAAAACTCGGAATTTTCGTTTTTTTCATCTTTTTCAAATCTCATGGATCTAATTTGTTTTGATACACTAATATCCAATAGTGAAAACCCACTCCTTTGGATAAATTCAACACCAAAAACTTTTCCGCTTGGATCAACTTTTGCTCTTATCTTTACGATAGCCGACACTCCAATATTTTTGACTGATGAAGGAAAGTGGAGAGGTGGGTCGAAAAGGATTTCTCTTTTGGGCTTTCCATGCTTCCATAAAGGATTTTTTTTTTCTTCATCGAATACGATTTTTCTTTCTTTTTCAACTTCAATTTTTTTGGATAAAAATTCATTTTTAGGATTTTTTCCTGATTCCTTATACTTTATGCTTCTACCCTCTGTAAGCTCTTCTTCTCTATCAACCGTTTTATTTTTAGTTGAAGATGTTTTAAAACCAGACAGTAAATTATTCGTATCTCGATTTTTTTTGGATTGCTTTTTTGAAATTTTAGTGTCTTTCGTATTCTTTGTCTTTTTAAGCTCGTTGTTTTGCAAAGTTTGTTCATTTGTGATTGAATGAATCTCTCTGTTTTTTGTAATTTCTATAAAGATTGTTTCGTTATCTATAGCTTTAGCAAAAAAAAGAGAATAGCCAACTAAGATCAAATGAAAAGATAGACTTAGAGAAAATGCAAATTTTAGTCTTATATCCAAATTTTATTTATCTGAAGAATTTCCCTTTACCATTGCAAGATTGAACTTTATTACACCGGCAGCGTTTACCTGATCAATTACTTTTACGATTACTTGATAGCTTGCTCCGGAATCTCCTCTGATGATTACTCTATTTTTCTTTGGGTCTCTATTTTTTTCAGGACCCAAAAATGTAGTTATTTTTTCGGTTAGTTTATCAATAGGTACAGGGTCAGTATCTTTATCTAAAAAAACTTTTCCTTCTTTATTTACTGTTATCACCAATTCATCGGGATTTTTCTCTTGCGAAACACTCGAAGAGGATCGGGGAAGCTCGATTTTAATTTTAGTTCCTTTCTCCATCGTTGCATTAATTAAAAAATAAATTACTAAAAAGGAAACTACGTCGATTAGAGAAGTCAGGTCAACCCTATCGAATGTTTTCATGGTTCTTCTAAATTTCATTTTTTATCAGCCCGAAAAATTTGAATGGCTTGATTGGAAAGATTTTCTATTTCGTTCAACCTCTCTTCTTTTTTACGAACTAGGTAGTTATAAAAAATATATGCAGGAATTGAAATAAATAATCCCATCGCAGTTGTAATTAATGCCTCACTAATTCCAACCTCTGCTCCTTTTGTTCCGGCCCCTTCACCAAATGAGCGTATCATTCCTACAACGGTTCCGAGGACTCCAAGCAAAGGTCCAATCGTTGCAATAGTTCCAAGACCTGTGAGAAATTTTTCCATCTGATGAATTTGTCTATACCCTTCAGTTTCCATTTCATCTTCTACATACTTTGAGCCTCTTCTTTTAAAATCCAATCCAACTTGCAAGACGGAAGATGCAGGGGAATTGCTTACACTTCCGATGTAGTCTCTTGCTTCGTCCCATTTCATTTCCCGCATAAGGTCTTTGAATTTTCTCATGTCCTCTTGAGTTATTGGTTTCATTCTCCAAAAGTACACCATTCTTTCTATAATAATTGTAAACCCTACAATCGAAACTAATATAATTATAATCGGAATACTTTCAGGTGGAATTGCCGATATTAACGAATTTGTTTTTCCTAATGGTACCATTTTATTTCCTCAAAATATAAAGTAAGTTTTTATAAGTTCATTCTCATGCCAAATAAAATTTGTCTTCCGGGATAATAGAAATTTTCTCTAAAAAATAGCTCTCTATCCTCAATATTTCTAATTTCTAACCTAAAATCTAATTTTCCAAAAATCGCATAGTAAAAAAGAAAATCTAAACGTCTTTGATCGGAAATTTTTTTTCCAATTTTATTCGTGTTCATATTCGACATATATTGCCCTTTTAGTTCAAGCGAAAGTTTAGAATAATTCAACCTTACATAAGCGGTTTGTACAATTTTCGGCAAATAAGGCAGATCGTCTCTATCATAATTTCTGCAACTGCCTTCTGCTCCAATTTGAAAATTTTCACCAATCGGTAAATTTAACTCTAAACTAAAAAAATCATAGCCGATATCTTTTTGTTCCGGTCGGTACAAAAATTCTTTGGTTTGATAAAAGAAATATTTTCCGTATTCAAAAGCATTTCCTGCTTTCAAATGAAAACGCAGATTAGGAATCTCATACTTTAGAGATGTATAGGCTTTTTGAATTTCCGTTCTTCTTAGTTGTAAATTCAAATCGGAAAGGTCGTTTTGTATATAGGTTTCTAAAAAATTTACTAATTGCCCTGATTTTTCGTAGTTTAAGGATATAAGATAGTCTTTCAATCTATATCCAAGATTTATTTCTCCTCCGTAAAAGTTTTTATCGTTTTGTAAAAAATGAAAATTCCAAAATGATTTAAAAATAAACCCGCGAAGTAAGCTCCCGCTTTCTTTTTTGGAAAACCCACCTTGGAATCTCCCTTCTTTTTTTTCAGGAAGGTCAGAGCTGTTAAAACTTTTATAGAGTTGGGTGTTTTTTCCTGAGTAAACAGACGAGGAAAGTGTAGTACAGATTTTCCAATTATTGTTCAAATCGTATCCGGCTTCGTAACCAAGGGAACGTTTTTTGAATTCAGACTTTTTATCTGTATTGGTATTTGATGGTGAAATAAATCTGGAATCATCATCCAGTTTGAATTCATACAAATCGGATTTTATTTTATGAATCAGTTTATCGCTTTGAATATAATCGATCAAGAACTCTGCACGATTCAAATTCTTTTTTTGTTTTTGGAATATCGGGTTATCTTGCAAATATAGTATAGAATTTTGGCGGGTGACGTTGTACGATAATTTAAAATTTTCGGAGAAATAGGTAAAACCTTTTAGCTCGTATTGATTTTTGGTTTTCTTTGAATCTAAAATGTATTTTCCTCTACTTTCAAAGAAGTCGTAAGATTCGTCTTTTGCCTTTAGAGAAAATAAACTAAATCGGAAATCATCGGCTTTTGATCCATGGTTTAAGATTTTGCTGAATAAAATATTTCCTCCAATAAAATTTCCATAGCCTCCATAAATAGAAAAAGAATTCTCTCTAAATTTTTTCATTGATGCCTTCTCTTTAGATTCAAACCTTTCTATAGTTTTGTTGGTATCTTCAGGAGTCAGGTTTCGTTTTTTTAAAGAAATTTCTCTTTCTGGGATTGAAAATTCAGTGTCTTCATATTCCTCTTGAAGCTTTAGAGATTCTTCTGAATTCTTTTTTTGAGTATTGTATAATGGGTTGTCGTCTAATAAAATATCTTTTTCTCTGATTTCATTTTCTATAGGAAAAATTTCTGTAGAGTTAATTATATAATTGAAAATCAGAAAATAGAAAATATAAAAAACTCTAAATGCCTTATTCAAGAAATTTATTCCCAATAAGGAATAGGCTCATCTGAAGAAGGAAGAACCATGTCAAAAAATTTAGTTTTTTCGGTTTCAAGTTTTAGCTTAGTTTTGTATTTTTCTGCCTCGTCTTTTAAGCCCAATCTATCGTAAGCTACTATAAGGAAAAAAATACTTTCAGCGTATTCTTCTTTGTAAGATGAATATTGATAGATTACCTTTGAATACCTTTTGACTGCGGATTCATAATTTTTTTTAATTAGATCGAACCTTCCTAAACGCAATAAACTTTTCACCGCAAGTTCACCGTCGTTGTGATTATCTACGAATTGAAAATGTGGAGTTGCACCATTATAATTTTCTTCCTTATCTAAAATTTTCCCAAGTAGAAAGTGTTTTTTGTAAGCAAACTTATCCTTATCCGGAATTAATTTCAATAGAGAAATTGCTTCTTTCATACTCTTATTAGAAATAAGGCTTTCTGATAATTTAATTAAGTATTCAAATTTTCTATTCTCGTAAAATTGAGATTTGTTCTTCTTTAAAAATTCAATTTTTTTTTCAACAGATTCCTCTTTTTCTATTATATCCGAAATTCTAAAAAGACAATCATTTGCCCCATCGTAGTCCGAATAGGATTTTAGATATTTCACACATGCTTCTCTTGAACTTTTATATTCTTCTTTTCGGAAGTATCCGTCTGCAAGCAATAGTAATGCAGAGTCGGATTTTTTTGAACTTTCGAAATCGCTTTCAATTGTTTTATAGATTTTTTCTGCCTCGTCGTAGTTATTTTGAGACCGGTATGTATCTGCTATCAGATAAAGAGATTCCAAAACAAATGGGCTATTCGGAAATTTCTCTTTTAAAATTTCAAACTCCGAGCTTGCTTTTTTAAAATCAGTTTTTAAATAGTACTTACCAATTTCAAATTGAGAATCATCGGATGCACCTTCTTGAAGCTCTGCGGATTCTTTTAAGTCTGCGACTCCTTCTTCATTTCTTCCAAGGGATAAATACGCCATGCCTCTTTGAAATAAAGAGCTTGCGTAAAAGTTTTTTTGAGTATTTTTTGTAATTTTTATGGATTCAGAAAAACTGGAAATAGAGTCACTTAACATATTCATTCTTTTTTCAGTTAATCCCTTGTAATACAAAATTTCACCCATATTGGTTGATCCGGAAATCAATGCTTTTTTGAGAAGTGCAAGGCTCTCCGGAAATTTTTCTGTTCTAAATTCGATTAACGCTAATCTATATAGTGCATCTTTTTTAAATGACTCGTTTGGATCGGTTGTGGACTCGTAAAGTATGGACTTAAAATTTTCCTTTGCTTTTGAATAAAGTTTTAAATTGAATCGCATCAACCCGAGTGCGTGGTTTGCCTCAGAAAAATATTTATCTTTGCTTTTTTCTTTTTGTAAAATTTTTTGAAAAATTCCTTCTGCTCTTGCATACATTTTTTTATCAGAATATACCCACCCGATTCCCATTTCTGATTGAAAACGAATTTCTCTTTCTTTTGAATTTTTTAAATTGTTATAGACGATGAGTGCTTCCGAGTGCTTTCCTGTCACTGAGAGAGAGTCTCCTTTTAAGAGTAGAGCATATTCTTTATTTACAAAATCCGGAAATTTCTCCATAAGAGAATCAATCGTTTGAATACAAGCATCAAAGTCTTTATTTTTATGTTTAATTTTAGCTATTCCGTATAACGCATAAGACACGTATTCTGAATCACTGTAGTTATTTAAAATTTTTTCATAGTATTGAATTGATTTTGAAAAATTTAGAGAAGATTCTTCAAGTTCGGCAAGAGAAAAAAGCGCAAAGGAGATTTGTTTAATGTTATTGGACTGCAATACATTTTCAAATCTATTGATGGCAGACTGCAAGTTCCCATTTTGTTTGTATAAAAAACCTAATTCAATCTGAAAATCTTCCCACCGAGTGGAGCTTGGATTTTTATCAATATAATTCTCTAATACTACAATTGCATCTTTCACTCTGTTTTGTTTCTTATAAGACTTGCTTTCACTTAGGTATGATTCTATCGCCCACTCTGTTTTAGGAAATTTTTGTCTAAGTTCACCCCAATACTGAAAAGCCAATTTATCATTTTTTATCAGTAAAAAAGTTTCTCCCAAGAAATACAAGGCGCTAGATTTTTCTCTGTCTTTGGGGTAATTTTGATAAATGCCAGTAAACTGTTTTTCTGCATTTTTGATTTCCCCAAGGCCAAGTAAATTTCTACCGATAAAAATTTCTGAATCAGAAGTCAAATCTGCAATTTCATAAGACTTCATTTTTGAATTTAGAATAATGTCTTTGAAAACCTTAATTGAAGATTTGAATTTTGATTTTTCAAAAAGTCGCCTCCCGTATCGAATATGCAAAAATGGAATCCTTGGGTGATTTGGATTTTTTTCGATAGCCTCTAAATAGGTAGCAATCTCGTCTTCCTCTTGACCTTTCTCAAAATAAATGTCAGCAATCAATTCATAACCATTTACAGAATACTCATCTTTAGGAAATTTTTCTATAAATTCGGTTAGATATTTTAGAGCTTGGTCGTAATCTTTTTTTGCCTTATGGGTTTTCCCGACCCAATAAGTAGATCTTGCAAAAAAAGTAGAACCTGAATTTTTTTGAATTACTACATCAAATGAATTTATGGCTTCTGTAAATTTTCCGAGACCATAGTATGAAATCCCAAGATGATAATAGATTCCCTCTTTTCCGGGTGAGGTTTCAGGATTTTTAGAAAGTTCATTCAGGATTAGAACAGAGAGCTTATAATTTTTTTCTCGAATTGAATTTATAGCTGTTTGATAATCATTTTGCCAAAATGGTTCAATTTCTGTGAAAGTCGAGTCTGCAAAAATCGAATCTGAAAATTGAAAAAATCTTAATAAGAAGAACAAGAAAAGAAAAAAATACATATTTTAGTCGATTAAACAAAACCAGATAAATTTTACAAGAATTTTGACTTGGTTTCACAGTTGCAATAACTCTAAACAAGATTTTTTTTAAGTTTTGGGAATAAAGCTGTATTCAAATTTAACAAAAAATTGATTTCAAAATATGTTTTATTTTTCGAGGTCGGTTTATTATTACCTAATCAAGCAAAAAAAAGAATAATTTGAGTCCAAAGTCTTATATGTTTTATAAGAATTGAACTCAAATCAGTTCTCATATCCATCATACTGCTTTCTTTTTTAATAGCTCTTTTGCGTGTTCCATAGCACCTTTAGTGATATTTTCGCCTGAGATCATTTTGGCAAGCTCTTCTATTCGCTTAGAATTTGGTAAAGCAGTCACCTTAGTGAATGTTCTTCCATTCTGAACTTCTTTTTCTACTTTCCAATGGTCTATACCGACTGCAGCAATTTGTTGTAAATGTGTAATTAGCACCACTTGATTTTCCTCCGAAATTTTCTTTAATTTTTCTGCAACTATTGAAGCCGTTTCTCCTCCAAGCCCTGAATCGATCTCGTCAAAAATTAGAAGTTTATTAGAATTGTCTTTTTCTAATATCACTTTTAGCGAAAGCATGACTCTTGACATCTCTCCGCCTGAAGCAATTTTTCTGAGAGGTCTCGGCTTTTCTCCTTGATTTGCACTAAAGTAGAATTCGATCTGATCCAATCCTTCTTCAGTTACAATGTATCTTTTTCCTCCTTCTGCAATTTCTCCTTCAGGACTTAGTTCCCACCTTAGTACAATTTGAAGTTTGGCATCTTTCATCCCAATTTCTGATAATTCTTTTTGAAATTCATGTTCAAAGTTTGCGATTGCCTCCCTTCGAAGTTGAGATAATTTAACTGATTGTGAAGATAAAACTCCACACGAATTCATCAACTCTGCATTTAATGATGAAATACTTTCTTCTCTAGTTAGAGAATTTTCTAAATCAGAGAGGATTCTTTTTCTATATTCAAGAATTTCAGGAATTGATTTACCGTATTTCTTTTTTAATTTTCCTATTTCGGAAAGGCGATTTTGTATAGATTCTAATCTATCTTCAGAGAAAAAAACCTCATCTTTCTCGTCTGAAATTTCCATATAGATTTCTTTTAGTCTTGTGAAAATTTCAATTAGCTCTTCCTTCTTTCCATTAAAATCAGGATGAATAGAAGAAATTTTCTCTGCAGAAGAAATGACTTTGGAAAAAGAACGAAAAATAGACTCTTCAGAATCTTCCAATAAATACGTTATTGTATTATAATTTTCAGATGCCTTTTCTCCAAAGATGAGTAGAGATTCTTCTCTCTGGAGATTTTCTTCTTCACCTTCTTTTAATTTTGCATTGTCAATTTCTTCAATTTGAAATTTCAAAAGATCAATTCTTTTTTTCTCTTCCTCTTCATTTTTGGACAACTCATCTAATCTTTTTTTAATTGCTTTGTAAGTGTGAAAATTTTCTTTTACGCATTTTTTTAAATTTACCAAATTGGCAAAATTATCAAGAATTCCGAGTTGTTTTGATTTATCCAATAAAAACAGTTGATCGTTTTGCCTGTGAACTTCGGCGAGGATTTGCCCAAATTCTCTTAAATGTTGGAGTGGAGCCAAACTTCCACCAATCTGAATTCTGGCTTTTCCGTCTGAGTGCAATTCCTTTCTTAAAATTACTTCACCATTTTCGGAATCAAACCCCTTTTCTTTCAACCAATCTTTCGCTTCCGGTTTATTTGAAATATCAAAAATAGCCTCTATTTGGTACTTCTTTGCGCCTGTGCGTATATTCATTGTATTGCACCTACCACCAAGAACCGAAGCCAAAGAATCTAAAACAAGCGATTTACCGGAGCCTGTTTCTCCGGTTATTGCAGTTAGTCCATCCGTTAAGTTCAAATCTAAATTCTCTATTAAAGCAAAGTCTTTCACAACAAGTCTCTTAAGCATAAACATTCTCCATAACCATCATATATTTACTATACGGATTTTAGTCAATCAAAATTAAGTATTTTTTTGGTATGTTTTATTTTTTTTCAATATTGCTTGACTAACTATTGAGTATGGGGTTTTTCCTATTGAGGGAGGGAGCTTTGTAGGACGAAAGTTTCGGGGCTTGCCATCGGGAGGCCTGCCTCCCTTACTCTCTATTCTGAGTATTTAATTGATAATTCGTCTTCAAATCCAAAAATTGTCAAGGCTTGTTTTATTCTGTCGAATTTGCCCATATTGTCAAAGTTGGTTTCAATAAAATATGTATCACTAATTGGAACAGCTTGTCTAAGTCCGCTTGCTTCAGGTGTTTTTGTCAAGCTAAGTCGGTCCCCAATTTCTGATGTAAAAAAGGTTTCTGGTTGCAAGTCAAATAGTTGCTTAAATACTTCAATATAAAGTTTTGATACTTGGGTAACATCAATTTTTTGATTGAAGAATATAGCATACTCTAACTTTTTGAATGTTGGGTCTTCTGCATCAAAAATGTTTATTTCGTCATTCGTTGCTTCGAGTTCAATGTCAATTTCAGGAATTTCCCAAATTTTAATAAAACGTTCCGAAATTGTATTAGCTCTCTTTTCAATTTCAGACTTATCCCACTTCGTTTTTTCTTTCAAATCTCTGTTTAGCCAAAGTCTGCTGAAAGTATAGCCTTGCTCTTTACCGTCAATGTTCATTACTTTCTTGTCAAGGAAAGGCTTGTTACTTAATTTGCCGTTGTTGCCTGATAAAGTAAGATTGCCAATTGTGTTTAGGTAGTTTTCTTTTATCAAATTGTATTCGTCTGCACCTAATTCAATTTTCCATTTTGGGTCAGGATTTTGAGGAAAAATATGTTCAATTGTTATGTCAGAATTTCCTTCAATAACTACTGGTTCGTTATTTTGAAAATTTTCAAGTCGTTCTAATAAATAGGTTCTATTTTTGGGTTTGATATTGTAAACGTCTTTTTCTTTTAGTGCGTTTATGGTTTCTGTATTTCTTGGAAAACGCTGAGCGCCTGACCTTTGCAATAAAGATTTTTGAATTGAAAACAAATAATTGTTTGGCTCAACTTTGTCGTATAAGCCCATAAAGATTTTATTGAGTGCATTTGTCGGTAAGCCTAAAATGAAACGTCTGAATGTAAATGATTGAACAGTTGATAAAACTGAAATGGAAGTTCCTTTATCAATTATATCGTTTGAAAAATCTTCATAGACCTTCATTAAAAATGGAAATGCAACATTTATTTCTAATCTGTTGATGTATTCAAGTTGCGTGCGGATAAGTTTGTCGGGTTCATTTTTAGGATTAGTTAGTTTGTTGTAATATTTAACCAATGACTTTAATTCTGTAAGAACAAGCTCCAATTCGTCAATGGTAGAAGTAGGATATTTTTCTTTGAATTTTAAATAAACATCTCCTTTATTTGGAATTTCCTTGTTTTTAAGTGTTAAATAATCTCTAATAAATTCAGAAACTCTTGTTTTATTTAAGGTTTCGTCCTTTGCGTTTTTCTCGATTACTTCCCAATAGCTTTTGTAAATTTTATCTTGATTTGTTCTTGATAATCCCATCAAAATATAATTTCTAATAAGGTCGGCTTGCGATAATTCAAGTCCAGTTGAATTCAAACATTCAAAAATTCTTTGTGGATTATCTTTTTGTCTGTCAAGTGCAATATCAACAAAAATTAGTTTTGAAAGTCCACGTTGGATAATTTCAAAGTTTTCCTTATTTATTACTGACCTGAAATAATCAAAGTTTTCAATGATTTTAGAGTAACCTTTAAATTCTTCTCCGTCCGTTGAATTGAGAATATGGCGAAGTGCTTCTTTGTTATTTTCGGTCGGTTTTAATTTTAGCTTTTCTTCTTCGGTTGCAAATTCTTTAATTAAATACGTTTTCTGAATTCGATTTACCAACATTTGGTTGTCCAATTGCTGTGCAAGTCTATAAAGTGCGATATAGATTAATGTAATCGTTGTAAGTCTTTGTTGTCCGTCAATTATGGTTAATTCCGTTAAGCCTGATGCAGTATAAATGTCATTGTGAACATAAACTATACTACCAATAAAGTGAGCATTGGTTTTTTCATTTTTGCCAGTTTCTAAAATGTCGTGAAGTAACTGTTTGCACTGTGTCAAAGTCCAATCGTAATTTCTTTGATAAACAGGAATGGCAAAAGTTGTTTCGTTAGTCGCTAAGAATTTATCTACTCTGGTTTCGTTCGCTTTCAATATATCCAAACCCCTAAATCAACAACTTAAAAAAATCTCTCTACTTTGTTTGCAGAGAGATTCGAAAGACAGCTTCCTACTTATGCTTTTTTCTTTGCCTCGTCATAAGAAATTTCTGTAGGTCCTGTATAGATTTGTCTTGGTCTTCCAATTTTTAAATCCGGTGACTCAATCATTTCTTTCCATTGAGCAATCCAGCCTGGAAGTCTTCCCATTCCAAACATAACCGTAAACATATCTGTAGGAATTCCGAGTGCACGGTAAATGATCCCGCTGTAGAAGTCAACATTCGGATAGAGCTTTCTTGCAACGAAGTACTCGTCTTTTAGTGCAGCCTCTTCCAATTCTTTTGCAATATCAAGTAGCGGGTCTTTGATTCCAAGTTTTGCGAGTACGTTATCACAAGCTTTCTTGATTATCTTTGCTCTTGGGTCAAAGTTTTTATAAACCCTGTGTCCAAAACCGCTAAGTCTAAAAGTAGAATTTTTATCTTTTGCTTTTTCAACTACGGTTTTTACAGACCAACCGTTTCTTTTAATATCTTCAAGCATTTCCAATACTTCTTGGTTGGCTCCACCGTGTCTTGGTCCCCAAAGTGCACAAATCCCCGATGAAATTGCAGCGTAGATATTTGCAAGACTGGATCCTACAAGTCTTACTGTGGAAGTGGAACAATTTTGCTCGTGGTCGGCGTGTAAAATCAACAGTAGGTTTAAGGCTTTAATAATTTCTGAGTCAATTTTATATTCTTCAGCCGGAACACTAAACATCATGTTTAAAAAATTACCGCAGTAATCCAAAGAATTATTCGGATGAACTGCAGGTTGACCGATTGATTTTTTGTATGCGAATGCTGCAATTGTTGGAAATTTTGCGAGTAGTCTTCTGATCGAGATTTCTCTATGAGCCGGGTTTTCAGGATCATAGGAATCTTGGTAGTAAGTAGAAAGACTTGCAATCATGCAAGACATGATAGCCATCGGGTGACCGTCTTTTGGAAAACCGTTGAACAGTCTTTTTAAGTCTTCGTGGATCAGTGTATGCTTGCATAAAGAATGATTCCATTCTTTTAGCTCGCTTGAATTCGGTAATTTACCGTAAATGAGTAAATAAGCTACCTCTGTAAAAGTTGACTTCTCGGCAAGTTGCTCTATTGGAATTCCTCTGTATCTTAATATTCCAAGCTCTCCGTCAAGAAATGTAACCGCACTTGTGCACGCCCCGGTATTTAAGTATCCGCTATCCAAGGTAACATACCCCGATTGTGCCCTAAGTTTTGTAATATCAATAGCTCTTTCTTTTTCCGTTCCTTCAATTATGGGAAGTTCAAATTCCTTATCTCCAATTTTCAAAATTGCTTTATCTGCCATATTTTTTCCTTATTACAATAGTTTATTCTTAGTATAATAAATACATAGAGAGTAGGAAAGCATTTTTTTTAAAAATCGTATTATAGAAGATAAAAAAGATTGCAATTTTATATTTTTAAAGTAAATTTAGTCTTTTCGGGTTAAATGAAAATGCTTGACTCTTATTCCACAAAATTTCTGCCTTATCGGATACTAATGCTACTCGTATTTTCAGAAGACTGGTATCTTTTATTGCAAACCTGCCGATCCATGCTTTCGGCTTAAATTGTTACTAAACACAGAATACACTGGATTTATTTCTAAAAATTTTTTTCAGGTTGTGGTCAGTGTAGATATGACTAAGGATGAACTTCCAATAAATGAGCTTAGGAAGTTTTGTAAAAAAGAAGCTGACAGAAAAAAAGAACAGATAACAATAGAGTATTTAAAAGAGAATTACATTTTAAAAAAAATTAAGAATAATCCATTTGCTTCTGTAAAAGAGAAAGCAAAAACAAAGGATAAAAATATTGAAGAATCCACCGAGAAGAAAAATGAAGTACAGGCAGAAGAAGAGATTTCCAAAGAATCCAATACATCTCTCTATAACCCTAAAAACTACCAGCTTACACGTGGAGAATTTTATCCATTTTTAGAATCTATGTTTTTGTATAGAGAAGATTATTCTAAACCCGAAAAATGTACCTTTGTTTATAGGATTATCGAAGACGGATTATACGAAAAAATCGAAAAAACAAATAAATTTATTGAAGAGAGTGAAACAAAAATATGAAACAACTAACCTTGCTATTCCTAATTCTAATCTTAAATTGCAACACACCAAAAAAAGAAGATTCTGTTAAGAAAGAAAAAAGTAATTCAGACTCTACAAACCAAAATTTGGATACGACGAAAAAAGAAGAACTTGAAGAATTTATTAGCCCTAAGGAAGGATTTGTAACACAATCGGTTTTTCAAGTTGTGGTATTTTCGCTTAGCGATTCCCTTCAAGAAGCAAAAAGAGAAGCCTTGGACATAGCCAAAAGAAAATCTATCAATTTGTTAATATCCAACACAAGACAACCTTTGAGCAGTCAAGGTAGAAATGAAATTAAGTCCATTGTGGAAGAATCAGGAAAAATCACGAAAGAGTCGAGCAGACTCGAAGGGAAATACTACTTTATCTATAAAATCGAAAAACCGGGTTTAGAGATATTAATCAAAGACAAATTAAATTAGCTCTAATGAAATAGAGTAATATCGAGAATTAGAGCAAAAATAATTACCGGAAGATAAATTAAAGACCCATAATACACTTTTTTCACTTTGGAAAAGTCCCCGTCTTTGGTTTGCATTCCCGAGTAGGCTTCTTTGCTAAACCATACCCCGACAGCGAAGCTCACTACCCCATAAAATAGACCTGATACTCTAAAATACAAAAGTAGAAGACTAACCGGAATCATTATAATAGAATAAATAAAGATTTGAGATTTTATGATAGATTCTTTTTTTATAGTCGGTAGAGCTTTTATACCTGCAAACTGATATTCATCTTTTCTGATAAGTGCAATTGCAAGAAAATGTGGAATCTGCCATAAAAATAAAATTAGAAATAGGACAAGTCCGGGTTCACTAACCTTTCCGGTTGCAGATGTCCAACCTAAGAGTGGAGGAAATGCACCCGGAACTGCACCTATAAATAGTGCAATAGGAGATTTATACTTTAATGGAGTATAAACCCAAACATAGAGTACTAAAGCAATTCCTGCGAGTAGTGTAGTAATTCGATTTACAAAAAAATACAAAATCAAAAGTGATAAAACACCAAGTACTACCCCAAAAATTAGAGCAGTTTTGGAGCTTAATCTCTTGTCGGGCAAGGGCCTTTTTGAAGTTCTCTTCATCAGTGAGTCTGTATCTCTTTCGAGGTACATATTGAGTGTATTAGCCGAGGCTACAATAAGTGCAACCCCGAGCATGGAATACATTAAAACAGATGCAGAGAATTCTGCATTCGATAAATAAAAACCCCCAAGTGCCATAAGCACACTCATAAGAGTAATTCTTGGCTTACTTAAAAGAAGTAAATCTTTTAAAAAAAGTAGTCTTGAATTTTCTTTCAATTTATTAATCTCTATTGAGTCAGATGCCATGTAAACCCGTTCAATTTATTAAATATGACTACATTACGAAATCCATTTTTAAATTCAATTTGTTTTGTATCCGTATAATCCCAATTTCCGTCAGATTTATCTCCAATCATAATCTGAACATTGTGTAACCCGTCTTTTTGGGAAATATATTCTATGGCAATACTATTTCCGTCTTTCCAAATCCCTTGTGGAATATATGACTTATTTAGGATTTCTTTTCCGTCGATTAATATTTTCATCCTTACATTGGCTCTTGTTCTTTCGCAATGTACCGGTTTTCTCATGTGCATAGGTAATTTTTCAAGCTCTTCTTGGGTCAAAGTCCTGCAATTTTCACCTGCAAAACCAGGGTGCTTAAAACTGACTACGAGTTCACTATCTGAGTGCTTTAATAGATTGAAACGTAAATCACTAAAAAACCAAATTCCTACCCCGAAAAAAATCGTAATCAAAAAAGAAAAAATTCCAATTTTAGCGAGTCCATAAGGTTTTTTTTCGTATTTGGACTTTTGAGTTTTTCTGAAATCGGCTGCTTTCTTTTTTATATCCTGAAAGCCCAAAATAGACTTTTGAAGATAAAGAACCCTATTCTGGTTTTTGACTTCTTCTTTTAAGAAAGGTTTCCTGCCTTCAAAAATTCTTTTTTCTGTCCATGTTTGTCCTTCTCTATACGTTGCATTTCCATCGGCACAGGATACTACCATTATTCCGAGTACATTTTTAGATAGAAGTCTGTCTATCAAATGGGCGTGAACCCAACCTGCACAAGGAACTTGCATGACTCGATAACCTTCGAAATCGGAAGATATACCTTTTTCTTTGTCATTCATTTTTATATTGAATGATTCTGAACAAACAAAGGCGATTAGCTCCTTGTCATTCGCTTTTTTCACAATTTCATCAGACCAAGTATCTACAATATCTTTCCCGTCTTTGACAGTAAGCCAAGGAATTCCTATACCATTTGTACTGCAAGATGCATTGCATATACCACAGCCAACGCATAAGTCAGGATTGACCCATGCTACAGAATCAAAATGCTTCCCATCTGTTCTAGGAATCATGGATATTGCACTATACGGACAATCTACATAACATACCCTGCAAGCGTTGCACCTTTCAGGGATAACTACAGAAGGAATCACTTTTTCTTTTGCAAGCCACCAAGGAATAGTAAATACGATAATCCCACCGAAAAACAATAAGCCCCATATTGCTCCCCCTGAGAGTCTGTCAAAAATATAGAGTGGAGCTAAATACCAATAGTCCATAGTAAAAGTAGTCGTAATTGTGTTCATTTTGGCAGGGATTTCATTCACTGCCGGCTTCCAGATTGACAATACAATCATAGAAACTAATAGCCAGATGATTGCATTCCTACTTATAAAAAATTTGGACCTATTGAGCCTCGTGATATGGAGCCAAAGCGCAAAAGCCATCGCAAGCGGAAGTAACATGTGAAAGAAGAATACTACAAAAAACAATAGAGTGTTAATATCAGAGTCAGTGAGAAAAGATCTGGATAAGGGGTCGGCAAAGATAGGAAGCAGGTCGAGTAATTTTGCAGTTCCAAGTGCTACTTCTTTTGCTCTCACATCCCATACTAACCAGTAACCGATCCAACCAATTAGCCAAAGCATACCAATAGAAAATAGCCCCGTAACCCATGCAAGCCATCTGGGTCCCGTAAATCTTTTTGAAAAAAATAGAGTAAGACCGTGTAGAGTTGCAAAAAATATGCAAACATCAGAGCTGTATCTGTGGAGGGAGCGAATAAGCTGGGCTGTGAAAAAATCTGACTTCATGTTTTCAAGTGAGCCATAAGCCTGATAAACACTCGGTATATACCATAAGAGTAAAAGTACGCCTGTAATCGCAGCAATCAGAAAAGAAGTGTTTGCAATCGCACCGGCCTGTGCAATTGGATTAAAACTAACAGGAACAAATTTTGCTGAAATATTATTTAAAAAATCAAAAAATTCATGAAATGGTTTAAACAAAAATCCAAGCCTGACTTCAGGTAGGGCTGAATTGTTTTTTTTGGGCTGGTAGTTGAAATTCTCACTCGATGTTGAATTGGAACTTTTCAAAGAGGGTTGTTCCTCTTCTATTTCTATACTCATTATTTTTCCTTAAAATTAATTTATTTTTTCGTTTGCTAATAGTCGGACTGCTTCTTTCAACCACTTTTCTTGTAGTTCTCCCAAACTAAACCGATAGGCAATTTTGCCTTTTTTATCAATAACTACAAATAGGTTATTATGATCGATGTCCCCATTCTCAGAATTTTTTCTTCTTTCAAATGAATACTTGTCTAAAACTTTTTCTACTAAGATTGGGTCGCCATTTAAAAAATAAACTCCTGGCATATCCAGACCGTGTCCTTTTGCAGTTTTAGTCATTGTCTCTTTGGTTTCCTTTTGTGGGTCTAAAGTAATCGCTACTAATTTGACTTGGGATTTTTCTTTTTCGGTCAAAGAATTTAATACTCTTTTCGCCTGAAATAAAATCGTAGGACAAGATTTACCACATGCAGTGTAAAATGATGTAATGATTAGAACTTGGTTTTTGAAATCAGAAAGTTGAACCTTGTGATTTCTGTGGTCAATGAATTGAAAATCGTGGGCAGGAATAGATGTTCTAAGTCCTTTTGCCGGAAATTCGTTGTTTACCGGTTGAAAAGAAGTTTCTGCAAGAACTGTGAAACCATATCCAAAAGAAAGCATAATAAGAAATGAAAAGATTGCGTAAGGAATTATTTTTTTTGGTTCTTTTGTGATAACTTCCTTTAATTGATTTTTCCAAATAGTGCCGATGATAAGCATTAAAAATAATGGATCTAAAACGAGCATGACTACATAGATTGTTTTCATCTCGCCTGTTTCCGGATTATAACCAAAGCACCAGATTTTGAAATCTTTAGCAAAGCTGCCAGTTATATCATTTGTATCCGGGATAAATAAAACTACGCTAAATAATAGAGTAGTGAAAAAGAGCAGAAATAGCGCAAAAGAAGGAAATTTCCAGCTTGCGATCCAATCCGAAATAAATTCAATTGTGCTATTTTCGGCCCCTTTCTTATTCATTCAAACTGTGCAAAGATTAACGAACGTACCAAACGTCTGCAAGAGCCTTCCAGTTTGCAAAATAATAAACTACAAAACTAACGAGTAGAATTATCACAAGAACCATAGTTCCGGGAGTCTTGTGCTCTAATGCGCTAGTGTCTTTTTTAGAATCAGCAAGAGGTGCAACCTCTCCCCAACTCTCCATTGGCTTACCTGCGTTGGATTTTCCAAAAAATACCGCAGCTACAGTTAGTAGCACAAAGATCAGTAAACCGGTGAATGCAATAATTCCACCTACGCCAAGCAGTCCAAGCCAGATATGAGCACCCGGATCTACACCTGCACTCAATTGTGCACCGGTAAATTCTACGTCCCAATGTCTTCTTGGTACACCGTAAGAGCCTGCAAATTGCATTCCCATTAACATGGTTACAATTCCAACTGCAAAAATCAGAGGTTGAATCCTGGCTAATCCTTTCCAATAGTATTCTCTTTGGAAAATTAGTGGAACAACATAATACGCAAGACCCATGAATGCAAGTGTAGTTCCACCAACTACTGTAGCGTGGAAGTGACCAGGAATTCTAAGAGTATTGTGTGCAATGATATTAATCTGTTGGGTTCCAAGGGTTACACCTGTAATACCACCGATAAAACCAAAAATTACAAGAGACATGAATCCTGCGCTAAAAGCCGGATTTTTCCAAGGAGCGTTCAGTAGCCATCCAAATAAACCTTTGTCGTAACCTTTTTTTCTCATAGCCACTTCTAAAGATGCAGGAACTGTAAATCCATGAATCATGGAAGCAAGTACAGCCAAATACATCGCATAAGAAGTATTCCATATTTTCCAAGAAGCACTCACACCAGGGTCAACAAGAGCGTGGTGAGCAGATGCTAAATTGATAAATAGAATGTAAAGAACGAAAGCTCCTCTACATACTGCTTGGTTTAACGGTCTTGCACCGGCAGCCATAGTCATAATTAAGTACCATACAGATACCATCGCTGTAACATTAATTTGCTGAGAAGCGTGTCCAAGTCCCCACCAAATCATCCTGTACCAAACAGCATCCACTGTAAACCCTTGAATCCATCCGGTTGACCAGATAAACGCAGCACCTACTGCAACAGCACCGTGTAAAATCGTGAATACCGCAATGATAGCAGCTGCAATAGCACCAAAAACTACTAATGGAACTGAGCCTTCGTAAGTTTTGTCTCTTTTTGCAATATATAAAGTAGCAAAAAAGTTAAACACTGCAATTAGTGCACCTACCGCAAATACTATAATCCCAAAATAAAAAAGCGGATGAGCTTTTAATGGGATGTAAGATGTCATTAGAACATCTCCGTACCCACCAAGGATCATATAATCTACTAAGATTGAGCCTATTAGCATTAGTGCAAAGGAAGCCCATGCAACTCCTGCCGAGAATAACTTTGAATTTAGAAGAGTAGTACAAGTAAAATATAGAATTGCAACTTCCATAAATATAATCCAAAAGATTAACATATTTAGACCATGGAAAGTTAGAAGTCTATAGTACCACTCTGCAGGAAGAAGGTGAACTGTAGGCCAACGAGTCAAAGCGATCAGTAGTGCCGCAATCCCACCTAAGAGTAGGAATACTACCGCCATTACTGCATTCAACTTTATAAATAGTTGAGCAGTCAAAGATACAGGTAAACCGGTAGTGTCACAAACCCTAGCTTCACTTGAACCGTAGTTCCCTTTTAAAAAACCAGCTATATTTAATGCCTTTGTTGTCATGTATTTACTCCACTATTATTTTACCGGTCATCGTGTGATGCCCGATACCGCAAAATTCGTTACAAACTATTTGATATTCTCCCTTTCTGGTAGGAGTCAGAGTTAATATGTGATCGTAGCCAGGAACAATTTGAAAATTCATATTCACGGGTAAGAGTGAAAAGCCATGCTGGAAATCTAAGGAAGAAATATGTACTTTATACTCTTGACCTTCTTTCAATTTTAAAATTGGAAACCATTTCCAACCTGCACCTTGAAGGTAAGCATCTCCACCAGGGATCGGCTCTACAATAGGTACACCTTTTTCTTCTCCAACTTTACCTGCTTCTACAAACTTAGCTACCTGACCGGCAAAATCAGCACCTGATATTTTATACGCATGACCTGTGCTATTTTGCTTTCCTTTGAAATGCCAGTAGGGCATCATAATACTTAATACGATACACCAAACTATTGCAAGTCCAATCCAAACTCTTTCTCCACCTTCTGGAGCTTTAAACCAATCTTTTGCTGGTACAAATATACTCATTTTTTAGCTCCTTTTATGGTAAAATTGCCTTTGGAAGATTGAGTAGCTCGATTGTTCCCCATACTGAATATGAAACGGTAGGGACAACAATACCGAGTACTAATAACAACCAGGTATTATCCATAAGTTTTTGAAGTATGTGTTTATTTTCCATAATTCTATCCTCTCCTATTTTGAAACCAAATACTTGTCAAAGAATTTCAGATTTGAAATTCCTTTTTGCCTTTTTTTTTCGTTATAAGATTTGAAAATTAGTAGAATTGATTTTCCTGAATAAAATAAAAATATCAATCCACCTAAAATCGCTACAAATCCACCGATTCCCATGAGGCTCATACCGATATGATCCGAAAGAGTTTTCACTTGTTGTTCGTTTCCATACAACTTTCTTCCCATACCATTTAAGCCGGCAATCGCAAACCCTGCTGCAAACACCGCTTGACCTATACCAAAAATAAAAGGCTGAACTGAAATAAGTCTTGAAGTTTTTATTTCTTCATCGAATTCCCAAGACTCAAAAATTATAAATGTAAATGCCATAAATGATACTGTCACAGCACCTATAGAAGCATGGTAGTGAGCCGGAACCATTGTATTGGGTCCTTCTATTAAGGCTCCAAATGTAAATCCAAGAATAGTTAAAAATATACTGGATAAAAGTCCATTGACCCTTAGATCAAAAAAAGAATATTTGTTAAAGTTTTTATTTTTCCAAATAGAAAAAAGAAATATCGTAATAATGGCTAAGGTAAATGGAAATATCCCATATCGCATTAAAGTTGTAAAAAAATTCCTATAATCGTTTGAGGTTGTAGGTTGGGAAAAAACATAAGGGAGTGAAACAATTGCAGGGAATAAAAACAATAATAGAAAGTATCTGATCCATTTGCCTTGAGCAAAATGTTTTGTAGTAATGGAAGAAATTAAAAAGAACCAAACTGCTATTTTTGCAACTTCTGAAGAAAATTGAAGTAAGTGCCCCCCTCCCCATACTAAAACTTCATAATAATGATCTGTAGCGATATCTTTAGATGTGTTCAAAATAGAAACAACCATAATTTCAATGGCAATTATAAAAAATACTACAGAGATTCTAATAGCTAATTGAGATAAGTTTGATTCTTCTTCTTTGGATGGAATTACCCTTTTGTCTATAAATGTAAAAAATATTCCCATAAAAAAAAGTCCAAGCCCAACTAAATACACTGGATGATCAATTACAGGGATATAGTTAGATAAAATAGGGTATGCGTTTGGAACTCCTGCAGAAAACACCATTAGACAAACACCTAATAGAGAAATAAAAAAAGAAGCTAACTTCCAGAGTTTTAGATCCCGACTACTCTTTAAAAAAACAAAAAAAATAGACGCTATAAAAGAATAAACCCAAACCGAAAGAGCTAAGTTGACGTGAACTACAAGACATCTTTTGAAAAAAAGTGGATCGGTAATAAAAGGACTGAAAACTGGGATTCTTGCAATTACAAGTAGTAAGGACAATAGTCCTGCAAGAATTAAACTGCCAACTGAAAGCGTTAGCCATAAAAATGCGTAAGTCTTATCTTCCTTTAATTCACGGATTTCAAAAGACACAGTACGCCCCCTTCATAGCCAATAAGAAAATCACCCACTAATTCTGAAATTTTCAACCCTATTTATGTCAACCTTTTTTCGTAATTTTGAATTTTTCTCGCACATTTTTTATTTTTTGAAGTCAAATATTACTTTTTCTCTTGATAGTACAGCTCGATTATTAGTTTTTGACTATTTTTCGCTTGTTTTGCTTTTTTATCTAATTTTTTTGTTTCTTTTAGTTTTTTCGCCACTTCTTATGTCGTATCAGCCTATTGTATCGTATAGTTTTTCTCTTGGAGAGGTAAACTCCTATCATAATCGAACTGACCTTGGGTGGAACTCAAAGTCATAGAACTTGGCAGGATGATTATGTCCCATCCGGCAATGTCAAGTAACAAAGAAGGTAAAAGAGCCGTTCAGGAAATACCAAGCCATTGAGCAAACTCACCAAGCTCAATCAATCTGCGTTCTCTGGACGAAAATTCTTCTTCTGCAAGTTTTGCCCTTCTTCCTGATACACCGTCTTAACACAATCCAACTTTTCAAAAGTCCTCCAAAGTAACACATTGCGATACCTCTCCAGCAAATCATGCAAGTAATCTTCTCTCGAAATAGTTTCAGTCCTCGAATTAAACTCATCCATAAATTTTTCTGGAATAAGCAGACTCGATTGGGTTCGCTCAAATTTTTCCGGGTTCATAGTATTCTCCTAATATAAAAGTTTTTTAATCTTGTTCTCTGATATAAGGTAAAATAATAGCGTGATAGAAATAAAATTTTTGCGATTTTCTGAAGAAATTTTTCAACTTTTACAGAAAAAGTCCCAAATCTGTATTAAATGCGTAATCTCTTGAAATTCCCTAAAACGATGGAGTTCCCACATTTTTGCGTGAAAGGTGAACAATTGGTATAAAGCATGCACTTTACAGAAAAGAGTGGAGATCCCACATTTTAGCACGAAAAGTGTAAAATCTGCACTAAACGCGAAATCTCAAAAACTCTACTAAAGCTCAAAACCTTATCCTAAAAGATACACCTAATTGCAAAGATTCTACCTTCACGATTCCCGACCTTAGACCTCCGTCATCAGTCCTCTGAATTGTGTTGTGCTGAAATACGTTGACCGTTTTTATGAGTTTAAAAAAACAAAACAAATGACGAGTGAAGTTGAATTAGAAAAAAAGAGAATACTAAAATAAGGCAAATGCGATATTTTAGTATACCATTTTTTATATTTCACGGGAGTTAGACGATACAGGATACACTAAATCGTCAAAGACGATTTAGGATTTACCTATTTGGTTAGTGATTCACCGAGAAAAAGTGGGAGGGATCGACAGAACGCAATTTCGAAGGACAAAACAAAAAAAGCCAAGACTCTTTCGAATCCCGACTTTTTCCTTCTTGTTAATCCTTCTTAACATACTATTCGGAGGACTGAGGTAAGAAGTCGGAGGACTGAAAAAATAAACTCCACCTCACAAAAAAGCAGAGCTATTAAACTCTGCTTTCATTTCTATTCGCATAACGACTTGTTTACGAGTTGTTTTACCGTAGATCAGCAGCCGAGGAGGCGATAGCCCCGCAGCTCGTCACTTAGTTAGGGGACGTGTTTGTTAGAAGGTGTAATTAATTTTGTGTAAATATCTTTTACTCCGAAAATAAAAGAGGGTAAAGAATATGGCAAAAACAAAATCCAGAAAAGACGAGCTCCTTGAAGAGTTGATCAAGGAATACAAAATCCTGAAGAATTGATCGGTGAAAATGGTCTTCTGAAAGAATTAACCAAAGCTATAGTCGAGAAGGCTATGCGGCAGGAACTGACCCATGAATTGGGTTATGAAAAACATTCTCGGCAAAATGGTGCCGGCAATTCCGCAATGGTTTTCAAAAAAAGACTATCAAGACGATTTTGGAAACCTGCAAATCGACGTTCCCAAGAGACCGGAATTCCGAATTTGAACCGAAGATAATCAAGAAAACCAGACCCATTGGAATGGATTTGATGATAAAATAATTTCTATGTATGCGAGAGGAATGACGACACGCGACATCAGGCTCATCTTCAGGAAATCTATCAGGTTGAAGTTTCTCTGATCTGATCTCCACAGTAACAGATGGTGTAATCGAAGAAGTAGTAAAATGGCAGACCAGACCTATTGATTCAATCTATCCGATTATTTATCTTGATGCATTGAGGGTCAAAATTAGAGACGATGGTCAGGTCAAAACAAGGCTGTTCATATGGCTATCGGCGTCAATATGAACGGTTTAAAAAGGTTTTGGGCTTCTGGATTGAAGAAAATGAAGGATCCCAAGTTCTGGCTCCAAATCCTGACTGAACTAAAAACCGTGGGTTGCAGGATATATTGATTGCCTGTGTTGATGGACTTACCGGTTTTCCGGAAGCGATTAAAACTATTTATCAAATGCCGAAGTTCAGCTTTGTATCGTTCATATGGTCAGAAATTCTCTGAAGTATGTTTCCTTTAAAAATCGAAAAGAGCTTTCATCTGACTTGAAAAAATCTATCGTGCAGTGAACGTTGAGGAAGCAAAATTAAAACTTCAGGAATTTTCTAAAAATGGGATTCAAAATATCCGATGATTTCAAAATCCTGGGAAAACAGATGGAATGAGATAATTCCTTTTCTTGCCTATCCGGCAGAAATCAGAAAAGTAATTTACACAACCAATGCAATCGAGTCTTTGAATATGACGCTTCGAAAAGTGATCAAAAACCGGGCTTCATTTCCCAATGATGATGCGGCAAAAAAACTGTTGTATCTGGCTCTGCAGAATGCATCAAAAAAATGGACCATGCCTATCCGGGATTGGGGTGCTGCGATTAATCAGTTTGCAATAAATTTTGAAGGGAGAATGGAAATTTAAACGGAAAAGGATTTTACACAAAATTTCCTACACCCTCGTTTGTTACTCAATTTTCTTCACGCTTGAAATCGTAACACTCGAACTGGATGCTTGCGGATGAACCAATCCTGAAAATTTTAACCACTTGCGACTATTTGGATTTATTACTTCATAAACAGTGTGGCTTGTTGAACCAATTTGTGTGCTACTATTACTATAATAATTTGCTTTAAATTCTATATCCTTAATTTTAAATTTGCAGGGATTAAATATTAATACATTATGTTCTGCAACGTAGCCACGATCACCTTTCGACCAATTCGTTTTTTCAACTTTGACAGATGAAGCCAAGTCCATTTCACAATAATTCTGGGTTATTTCATTTTCAAGCTCTTCTTTTGTAATTCTTTTTACTAGAAAATCTTTAATTTCAGTTTTCCCTTTATTTTTATATATTATATAAATCTTGTTATCACCACAGCTTTAGAGGAAATGTATATGAAAATCGCTTTTGTTCAATTTTTACATTTACTGAATTAATTTCCACACTTGCATTTTCACCCCAAGCAATTCCCCTTACTTCTAATGTATCTTCTACAGTTTTTTCAGGCAGACTATTAACTCGAAAATTTTCACAATTTAAAAAAATTGTTGAAAATAATAACATATTTTTGTTCATTAAGAACTCCTTAAATATTCTTAATGAATTAAAAGCGAAAACTTTGTCAACACACAATTCAGAAGACATAGGTCAGAAGTCTGAGGACTGAAAAAAACACCCCACAAAACAAAAAAGCTCTGACCTTTCGACCAGAGCTATTTCCATACGTCATGCGCAATCTTTCCGGAAAACAAATCACATCTCGTAGTTATCAGTTTCCTGAATCCTGTCAACTGCCTGCCCAGCACCATCTTTTTGAAGAAAGTGGTGCTGTGGTAATATGGTCTGGGCACAACGAGCTATCCCTCACCTCTTTTTCTATTCAAAAGGTGTGAGGGACTTGTAATATCTTTACTCGATATTCAGAACGCCAATAGAAAGCGAGAATGGGCTTCGTCGAAGACGAAGAGATGGTCGCCTTACAACGCTCAAAAACAAAAAGCAGAGCTAATACACTCTGCTTTATCTTTTATTTATTCAACTTAGACATACATAGCAATTTAAATTTCATAAATGCTGATATCATAGAGACCTCTCAGTCCTCTGTCCTCTGACATCAGTCCTCTGTAATATGGTCAAGCCTCACGAGCTATTAGTATACTCGACTGAACGCCTTACAACGCTTCATCTGTAGCCTATCAACCGGGTAATCTTCCCGGGCTCTTCAGCCAGCACCACTTTTCACACTATTCTTTAATTCTTTTCATCAATTCCTGCTTTGCTCTTCCATGAGATTTTAATTTCTTCTCACGAACTAAAGCTAACTTCTTCGATGAAAATGCTTCATAGTAAATTAATTCCAAGTTCGAACTTTCTTTCTGTAGAATGACCTGATTCTGAGTTATGCTCGTTCAACCTGCGTTCTAAATCACCTGTTGAACCAATATAATTTTCATTCGTTTCAGATTTTTGAATCACGTAAACAAACCATACTTGAAACTCCTTTACTCGTTAATATGAAAAGTGGTGCTGGGAGGAGATCTTATCTTTAAGGAGGCTTCCCGCTTATATGCTTTCAGCGGTTATCCCGTCCGAACATAGCTACTCTGCAGCGCCACTGGCGTGACAACAGATACACTGGAGGTTCGTCCACCCCGGTCCTCTCATGCTGGGGCGCGGCTCTCATCAAATCTCAACGCCTGCGAAGGATAGGGACCGAACTGTCTCACGACGTTCTGAACCCAGCTCGCGTACGCTTTAAAATGGCGAACAGCCATACCCTTGGGACCTGCTCCAGCCCCAGGATGCGACGAGCCGACATCGAGGTGCCAAACCGCGTCGTCGATATGGACTCTTGGACGCGATAAGCCTGTTATCCCCAGATGCGCTTTTATCCGTTGAGCGATGGCCCTTCCACACAGAACCACCGGATCACTATGCCCTACTTTCGTATCTGCTCGACTTGTTGGTCTCACAGTTAAGCTCTCTTATGCCATTGCACTCTATGCGCGATTTCCGTCCGCGCTGAGAGAACCTTTGGGCGCCTCAGTTACTCTTTATGAGGCGACCGCCCCTTGATCAAACTGCCCGCCTGACAATGTCTCAAGTGTTGTTCCACTCCGGTTAGAACTCGAGGTTCAGTAAGGGTGGTATTTCAACGACGACTCCATCCAGACCGGAATCCAGATTTCAAAGTCTCCACCTATACTACACATACAGAACCAAAGTTCAATGCCAGGTTACAGTGAAGGTTCACGGGGTCTTTCCGTCCTTTCGCAGGTAGCCCGCATCTTCACGGGCACTACAATTTCGCCGAGACTCTCGCTGAGACAAGGGAAGTCGTTACACCATTCGTGCAGGTCGGGAACTTACCCGACAAGGAATTTCGCTACCTTAGGACCGTCATAGTTACGGCCGCCGTTTACCAGGGCTTCGATTCCGAGCTTCGCCTTACAGCTTACAAGTCCTCTTAACCTTCCGGCACCGGGCAGGTGTCAGACCCTATACTTCATCTTTCGATTTTGCAGAGTCCTGTGTTTTGGTAAACAGTCGCTACCCCTATTTATGTGCCCCCCTCACCACTTTTCTTGCGAAAGTGGTGAGAACCTTCTCGAAGTTACAGGATATATTGCCGAGTTCCTTAGCGAGGAGTTATCTCGAGCACCTTAGTATTCTCTACTCGCCTACCTGTGTCGGTTTGCGGTGCGGTCAAAATGTCCTAAACTTAGAAACTATTTCTTGGGAGCTTGAAATCATCTGCTACTCCCTCACCTTTTTTGTGCTAATTTATCACATTCGTGGGGCATTTCATGCCCTTAGCAGAAAAAGGTGAGGGATCCTCCAACTGTCAGCTCAGACCCCGGATTTTCAAAGATCCTCAACGCCTTCAATCAGAAAACTGGGACAACCAACGCCTGTTGCACAGACTATCCTTCTCCGTCGTTCCATCGCACAAACATTTTGGTGCAGGAATATGAACCTGCTTCCATCGACTACGCTACTTTAGCCTCATCTTAGGGACCGACTAACCCCGGTGGATTGACCTTGCCGGGGAAACCTTAGGCTATCGGTGAGGGGAATCTCACCCCTTTATCGCTACTCATGCCGGCATCTTCACTTCTGAACCCTCCAGCGATCTTTACAGTGCGCCTTCAGCGGGATACAGAACGCTCCTCTACCGTTCAGAGGGACGAAGACTGATGACTGAAGTCTGAAATTTTATTCGTAAAACTTCTTCTTTCTTCGCTCAACTCTTTCTGTCGCTTTTTTAAGGAAATACTAAAGATACAAAGCTAATCAAAATCGTCTTATATTCTTCTATGATTAACCCCAGTTCTTATACAAACCACTAAGCATTTTAGCTATATTTGTATATTCCTGAATCAATTCATTCGACTTATCTTCAGAAAGTATTTCAAATCTCTTGTATATTTCAGCCAGACCTTTGTCTCATCTGCACTTCCTATATATACTTAAGTATTTTTTAAACTCTTGTCTAGAATGGCTTTGCTTGCCAAAACCTTCTGCCAGATTTACACAAACTGATTTATCTGGATCTTCTTAACTGATCTGCCAAACTTCTTTGCTCCATCTGAGATATTTCTAAACTCAACTTATGTATCTCCAACGATACTTTATACGCTTTTGAAATACTTCTAAATCTTCATACGATTTTATCATCTTTTTCCTCTATTATCTGTCCTCAGTCTTCTGTCATCTGTCCTCTGAACCCGTGTCTTCGGCGCCACGCTTAGTCCCGATTACATTTTTCGGCGCAGGGCACTCGACCAGTGAGCTATTACGCACTCTTTAAAGGGTGGGCGCGCTTAAGCCAACCTCCTGGTTGTGTATGCACCCCACATCCTTTGCCATTAGCGTGAACTTTGGGGCGTTAGACGACGATCTGGGCTTGTTTCCTTTCGACCACGGAGCTTATCCCCGTAGTCTGACTGCCATTTTGGAGTTATAGTATTTGGAGTTTGAGAGGGTTTGGTAAACTTGTGGTCCCCAGTCCTATCAGTAGCTCTACCCTATAACTAAACAAATGACGCTGCAGCCTAAAGCTATTTCGAGGAGAACCAGCTATTGCCAATTTTGATTGGTCTTTCCCCCCTATCCACAAGTCATCCGAAAACTTTTCAACGTTTACCGGTTCGGCCCTCCAGTAGGTTTACCCCACCTTCAGCCTGCTCATGGGTAGATCAACTGGCTTCGGGTTTACTCCGTGCTACTTCTCGCCCTATTCAGACTCGCTTTCGCTTCGCCTCCGGTATCTCACTACCTAAGCTTGCAACACAAAGTAACTCGCCGGCTCATTCTACAAAGGCACACGGTGACCCTTCGCATACTTTACTTTTTCTTGAAAATTTGGAACTGAGTCGCGAAGGGTCACAGACGACTGAGGTCTGATGACTGAGGACAGAAAAGATTGCTATTCACAACTATTCCACCTCTCCCGAAAACATTTACTACACTGAATTCTGAAAACTGATCCATCAGTCTTCTATCTTCAGCCATCTGTCTTCGGGGCGACTAACTGCTCCAAAATTAAAAAATAAATTATGCGAAGGGCGCCCATACCTTGTAAGCATACGGTTTCAGGTACTATTTCACCCCGGTCCCCAGTGCATTTTCACCTTTCCCTCACGGTACTGGTTCACTATCGGTCACTGATAAGTATTTAGCCTTGGGGAGTGGTCTCCCAGATTCCCTAAAATTACACGTGTTCCGTGGTATGGGATACCGACCGAAGATCTACAATTTTTCGCCTACGGGGCTTTCACCCTCTCTCTGGCAGGCTTTTCCAAAACCTTTCCGCTAACTGTAAATTTTGTAACTTCGTCGCACATTTCGATCTGTGCCTGTCGGTCCTACAACACCTGCTGCTGGCGCATCGAAGCTGTAACATAGACAGGGGTTTGGGCTACTCAATTTCGCTCACCGCTACTTTCGGAATCAATTTCTTTCTCTTTTCCTCCGGGTATTAAGATGTTTCAGTTCCCCAGGTATCGCTCCCAGCTCTTGCGTGCAAGGGCTGGGTCTGTAGGAATTTACCTACAGGTTCTCCCATTCGGAAATCAACGGATCGATGCTTGTTTACAGCTCCCCGTTGCTTATCGCGACAAACCACGTCCTTCTTCGCCTATCAATGCCTTGGCATCCTCCGTATGCCCTTACTTACTTGACCATATTACTTAAAACTCAACAAAGAATTGTTGAATCTTTCCTGAGGGGCTCATCGCCCCTCAGACTCCCCATTCTTATGTGTAAAAATTCATTTCACGCACGGAATGAAGAATAGTTTAGTCTCGAGATTTTTTCCGGTTGGATAATCCGGAATTTTTATATAGGAACTCGTTCAGAGGTTAAATTGACTAAAGCCTGTGACCGAAATTAAAAGATATAACTTTTTAATTCGCATAGACCTTTAGCACCTTATCCTCCGAACCTACCAACTTCTCTTCGACAAAAGAAATTGGATTTTATTTGTCTCATTTTCAAATAAACCAATGGATTACAACCACTTGCTTTATTTGAATTTTCTCAACGAAAATTTTTGCAAACCCTCACTTCTTTTTCCTCAAGAAAAAATGGTGAGGGACACTGTATCCTTTTAGATACAATCCAACACTGGTTTTGATAAAAAACTGGTGCTGAAAAAATTTCTATACCAGCCCCTCGGCAGAGAGACTGAGTGATGTCGCCCCTCACTTCTTTTTCCTCAAGAAAAAGTGGTGAGGGGTTTATTATATATACGTTGTAAAGAACAAATATTTGTCCGTCAAAATCCTTACAAAGAGAATTCTCGTCTTGGGAAAATTTTCAGACCTTATACCGATTACGTGGACAAGAATGACTACGCTGACCGGAAATTCCACTCTATTTTTGGCTCTTATACGTCAAGGATTTTATTGCCTATTTACTAAAAAAATTTATCCTCCAAGAGACATAATTTCTGCAAAATGATGGAGTTCCCACATTGTAGTCGAAAAGGTGTTTACAATAAATCAAACTCATACCTTATAAAATAATAAGGTTTAATAAGATTGTCCGGATTCTAAAATTTACCGAATACAAGGTTTACGGGGTAGTAAAAAGTATATTAGCATTATGGAAAAAGAAAGAAAATTTGAAAAATTTTATTCAGAAAACTACCAATCCGTGTATAAATATTTGTTAAAAATGTCTTCCAATCCAGAGTTAGCCGATGATCTAACCCAAGAAGCTTTTATCAATATTTATAAGGCAATTGAATCCTATTCAGAAGAAAAGGGAAATTTCAAAACATGGGCTTTCACTATCGCCAGAAATGTATTCTATATGCACTTACGAAAAAAAAGAGTCGATTCTGAGTCTTTAGATGAAAATAAAACCCAAAATATCGCAAAAAATGATTTTGATCCGGCAGAGATTATTGAAAAAAAAATCACAGAAAATGAAATAATTTTAGCGATTCAATGTCTCCCTGAACCGGAAAAAAGCATATTAATATTTAAGAAAATAAAAAATAAAACTTTGGAGGAAACGGCTTATTTGATGAACCTATCCGAAAGAACTATTCGACGAAGACTTTTAAGCGCCTTTGAAAAATTAAAAACTGAGCTTATCCGTAGAAATATTCTTCCTCCAGATAGCCAATAGAAAAATATGACAAACACCAGAAAACAATTTGAAAGACTTTTTCAAAAATACCTTAGTGGAGAAATGACCCACGAGGAAATGCAAATTTTCCGAGAGCAGTTAAAATCATTTTCTCAATTAGAAAAAGACTATTTATACTATGAAAAAATACAATCTATATTGGCTAACCTAAGCCATACAGATTCAGGTGTATTTTTTGGGGACAATAGCTACACTGTCTCTGAATTTGAAAAACTCCAATTCCAGAAAAAGTTTCGTTCTATTGATAAAAATACGAAACCTAGTGCTTTCATGAAAAGAATAAATATCTTTATGAAGCTTGCTGCCACTATTTTATTTGTGACCGGAGTTTATTGGGCTGTAAGCCTTGATTATTCAAAAGAATTTTTAAGCCTATACCCGAAAAATACCAAATATATTGTAAAAGATACAATCGGTAGGTGCTATTCAAATGGGGTATTACTAAAAAAAGGTGAGATTTTTGACAACACTCTAATACAAAGTGCAAAAAACTCTTACTGCTATATCGTTTCTTCAAATGAAAAAAACTTTCTATCTATTCGCCTTTTCCCTGAAACAGAAATACAAAACATTCAGATCGAAGGCAAAGAAGTCTGGAAACTAAATCAAGGAAAAATTTATACAGAGTCAAACCAACCAAAAATGAACTTTCAAATTAAGGACCATCTGATTACTAGGGGCATTGGTGTTAGTTTTATTGAGTTTGAAAAAAGTCGCTTGAACATTGAATCTATCAAAGGAAAAACAGAAGTCGTGCAAAATGCATCCTTCTTATTCGGGAATAGGACAAATAGAATTGTTACCCAAACTGAACGAAAGCTATTTGAAGAGAAATTACCTCAAGTTTTCGGAGATTTAAAAAGTGAAATAGATGAAGGAACTGCATACACCTTAGAATTTGATTCAAACAAATTAAATCAAAAAGAGTTAATTTTACAAGAAATTGAAAGCATTTTATCTTCCGATAAAAAAGAAGTTTCTCAAAATGCTTTTAATGAAGTTGAATCTTTTTTAAAGCTAAGCGGTCCGAAAATTCAAACTGCTATCAACTACACTCCTGAAGCAGATTTTCCTTATTTAAAAGATAATAGAGAAAATATTCTAAACGGAGAAATACTTTCATTTTTCACGCCTAAAATCGAAAAAATAGTTTCAACGAATAGCGAAGAATCTCTGGAATTTGCAAAAGAGGAAGAAGAATACTACAAATTGGCTCAAGAAAACTTAAACAAAAAGCCGGCTCTGATTTTTACTCTAAGCCTAAAAGATTCAACATCTCTAATTGGAGAGTTGAGTCACAAAGACGGATTTTATATAATTAAGACAAAAGAAGGCAACGAAATGGAAGTTCCGAGTGAGAAAGTTGCTTTGATAGAATTAAAATAAAGAAATAAAAAACTTCAAGAAATATATTTCTTGAGGTTTAATAGAATTTGAATTTAAACTTCTACAGATGAAAGAAAAAGCTCGTTTTCTTCAACTTTTAATATCTTAGAAGCAAGTTGTTTAAACTCATCTGGAGGCTCAACCAACCCAAGCTCAACTTTTGATAAAAAGGGAGAAGATACTTTCAACTTTTTTGCCATGTCGTATTGTCTAATCCCCAACTGTCGTCTTTTTGCCCATAGTCTGTTCGTAAGTCCTTCTGAAAATTCCGGAAAAACCTCTTCCACAGTAAACTCATTAAACAACTTCTCTACAGATATTTTTAAATACTTGGCACAATTAATCTTAAATTTTTCAGTTGGCTCCTGACTACCAGTCTCAATCTTCGAGAGATAACTCGGTGAAACACCAAGTGCTCTTGCCATATCGTACTGCTTAATCGCTCTTTTCTTTCGCAACATATAAACGTGATTTTTCATTATATAGCCCTCTTTTTTTACTCATTATAAAAAAATGACGAAAAGATTCAAGAAAAAATTTACTTATTTCTGATTAAATTTCACCGGCAGTGAAATTTTCTGTCGAAATTTTTAAATGATAATCGTTTTTAAACCTATTTATAATTTTTTCATACTCTGCTTTTTTCTTTGAATTTTCCACTTCAGTCACAATTCTATCTCTGACCATGCTAAACGGCAAGGGGGTTCTTTTTGTCGGATCCTCTTTTTGTGGGGTAGAATAAGCGTACAATTTTCCCATTTCATAAGTATCCTTCAACTCTTTCTCTGTAACCGGATAGTTCTTATTCTGAATATCGCTCTGAATTAATGCAAAGGCAATGGACCGATTGGCAAACTCTAAATTCTGTTTGAATTTTTGAGAGCCAATAATTTCAGAGGCTTCTTTTCTATCTGTTAAGATTGCTGAAGGGAGTAGTATCTGTTGTAAAAATGCAATCTTCTCTTTCATATCCTCTTCTTTAGATGTTTGACCCTTTCTTTTAAAAATATTCACCTTTTCGTAAGTATCCACCAAGTTTTGATATGTAAAAACTGAATTATCTTTTTTAGTAAAAAGAACAGTGTCCGATTTAAGATTTATCGAAAAATCCTGATTTTGAGGAAGAATTGCCTGCGATAATTTTATTCCACTATCTTCTTTTAGTTTTTGGTATTTATCATTCCATTTGCTATTTTCATATTGTTTCAAAATATGTTCGGCAGTCATTTTTGCCTTTTCGCTCGTCTTGTCATCAGCATAATACTCTGCATTTTTTTTATCTTCTTCGCTTTTGGCAAGTTTCTTGTATTTGTCAGCCATTACTTTAAATTCACTAAACACTTTTTGAAAATAATTTTCTAATTTTAAAGGTTTAACTTTTGTGACTTTATTAATCCTAATAATATAAAAATTTCCATCAATCTCCTTTTTAAAAAATTGACCTTTTGGGTTGTCTTTAAGATTTCCAAAAATATTTTCTGTAACCGGATCCTTCCCGCAATTCAGGCAATGTGGCTCAAGTAGTCCTCCGAGGGGTTTTCGACTTTCCTCTTCCGTATTTTGCGAAATGGATTCTGAAATTTCTTTATCTGATTTTAAAGATTGTAATAAAGACAATAATTTATCGGCTTTCTCAATTCCACTCTGTGCGGGGTTTGTCCTTCTTATGATGGCAATCTGAGACTCTGCAAATTCTATCTCCGAGTTATTTCTAACTTTTTCTAAAAATTGCTTTTTCCAGAGTGTTGCAACGAGCTGCTTTTCTACAACCTCTTTAATGTTATTGAATTGCATAGTAGAGTTAGGATGGTTCTTCTTAAACTCAAATTCAGAAATCATCTGAATTGCGATATCCTCTGCAATACTTGACTGATTTTGAATTGAGGTTGTATTTGCATTTATAGGAATTTCTTTCAATGAATAAAATATCCTAAGATCGGAACGCAAAACTTTGCCGTTATCAAATGTGACCAATACATCGCTGTCTCTTTTGCAATATATGGAAATAGTAAAAAATCCTATAAGTAGAAGTTTGGTAATTTTCATCTTGTTTTAATACCTGTGTACCTGTTTTTTAATTTCATTTTTTTTCTCTGCTGCAGAAGGAGACTCTATTGTAATAGATTTTTTACTTAGCTCTTTTTCTTGAGTGTTGTATAGATTTTTTGCCACAAAAGATTCATCTTTTTTTTGCTTGTTCAAGTCATTCGGAGCTTCCAAAACTTTCAAAGATAGTATTTCTTTCTTTTGGTTTTCTAATTTAGAAATCTCTAGATCAAATGAATTTTTTAATGAATCGGAATAATCCCTTTCAATGGAAATTCTGCTTCTGGTATTCTTTAACTCAGTAATATCTTTGTCAATGGCTTCAATTTTTTTATATAGATTGACTACTCTGACTTTCAATAGCTCCTCCTGCAACCTTTTTCTCCAATTCAATACGAACGAAAGAAAATACAATTAAAATTGTAAATACTGGGTCAGAAAACTCAGAAGGAGTAAAAAAAAATAGTATCCATAAAAACAAAAAAAACATTGCTCTATTCTTAAAAACAGAACAAAATCGAATAAGTCGCTTTTTCTGAGATTTTTCTTTTTGAGATCTGGATAGACTGAAAATATTTGTGACTCTTTTTCTCTTTGCCCCTACCCCAAAAAATCCAACTACAATAAAAAAAATAGAAACAATTAAGATTCGATCGATTATTGAAGAATCCGGATTTAACAAAATAGAAAAAAGACTGTTTGTTTTGAGTGAATTCACACTGTACCAAAATATTATGATACATACGACCACGGTATTCAAAACTACAATCCAAATTCCAAACTTACTGAAACCGGCAATCTGTGAAGTATGACTCGGAAAATGTTCGGAACCTGTTTCTTTTGATTGAAGATAAATTTTGGAGCCATAATTTAAGGATGGAAAGTTTTTTTCATAAAATGCATTTATATACATTGATTGAAGTGTAGCAAGGAAAAACAATATCCAGAAATTCCCCTCTAAAAATACACAAGCAAGAATTACAAATATTTCTATAGAAATAAAAGTAAGAAAATAAAATGAAGAAAAGAAATCTACTCTTTGCTTTTTAAAATTATCTAAAATACAAATACAAGACACAGCAAAAAGATTCAGCAATTCATCTGGATTCTTTCCGTCTAAAGCAGAAAGAATCAATAAATACGAAAAAAACATTCCAAGAAATATATTAAAATCATTTTTATTTTCACGAAACCCCAAGGAAAGATCTTTTCTGTCAAAAAAAATGTACAATCCAAGACAAATTGCGCCTGCAAACTGAATCTGATAAGTATAGAAAACAAAAAAAATTAGACAAATAACAGGAAATAACATTTGAATTAAAGCACTCTTATTTCAGAATAGATATTGTGAGTTTCATGGAAATAAATTTTTCTGTAGAAAAAATAGAAAATATTTTTGTAATCAGGGTCAGCGGTTCAATCAACTCTTTTACAAAGGACAAATTTACAGAAGAAATCAAAAGCTACAACAGTAAAGGCCCTCTGATTTTAGATATGGAAGATATTTTAATAGTTTCTTCAACCGGAATTATTGCCCTCAAAGAAATCAGTGACTTTAGCTTTGATTCAGGAAATAAAATAATTCTTCTAAACCCATCCCCTCAAATTAAACAGGTTTTTGAAATGGGTGGGATCAAAAATTTATTTAGCGTAGCCGCCAACGAAGAATTAGCCATGAAACTTGCTACCAGAACTTCGAGGAGAATATAGTTTGGCAGAAAAATTCAACACATACAGAAAACTTTGGCACTTTTTGGGTCTGGTTATTCCCATAGCCCTACTTTACGATATTTTTAAGGGAGGTTTTGGCTTGATACACGCCAGCCGGGCTATTATATTTACCGGGCTTTGTGTGGTCAATTTAGCATTTATAGTAGTTGAAACACTCAGGCTACAAAATACTTGGTTTAATAATTTTTTCTGGAAATATTTCGGTTTCCTAATGAAAGAAAAAGAAAAAAATAGAATTACAGCTACTCTGCCCTATTTTTTATCCATTGCTTTTGTAGTTGCAATTTACCCTCCGGAAATCGCTTTTCTATCCATGTTTTTTCTATTAGCCGGAGATCCATCTGCTGCATTTTTCGGTTTCCGATATGGAAAATACAGATTCAAAAACGGAAAATCTTTAGTAGGCGTAATCGCATTTTTCATAGTTAGTTTTTTTGGAGGATTGTTTGTTTTATTCCTATTTTCAATCACGAACTCTTCTTTAGAATTTCAATTGTATATAAATAATAAAATCAACTTCCCTGCCATAGCCATACTATTTTTTGGTGCAAGTACTGCGTCTGCTGCGGAGTTTTATTCATCCAACGCCTGGAAAGGACTATTGGATGATAATTTTACAATCCCTATAATTTCTTCTGCAACAATGGCGATTGTAGCCCTCGCTTTATTAAATGAATCTTCCGCTACTAAGATTCTATTTCCATTGAGCGAGCTATACAATAAATAAAATGCAGAATCTAATACATTCTATACAGACCAATTAGTTTCCCAACAACAGAGGCCTTTTTGGTTTTAATTGGCTTGTAGGAAGTATTGCTTGGCTCCAAACGAATGTAGTCCGACTCTTTGTAATAGGTTTTTAAAGTAGCAGAATCTTCTACCAGAGCTACTACAATTTCTCCGTTTCTTGCTGATTCTTTTTTTTGGACTATAGCAATATCCCCATCCAATATTCCGGCACCGGTCATGGAATCACCTACGACCCTCAAAGCAAAAGTAACACCCTTTTTTGCTAATTCGTCAGGGACTGGAATATAATCCTCGATATTCTCTTCAGCCAATATTGGTAAACCAGCAGCCACTCTTCCAACCAACGGAATACTCATCACCCTCACAGGCAACATATCCTCTGCATTTGGTCTTAAAAGCTCAATCGCACGAGATTGATTCTTTGAAGTTCGGATGTACCCTTTTTTCTCAATAGCTTTTAAGTGGTCGTAGGCACCCTTAGCCGTTATTCCAAACTCATCACCAATTTCCCGAATTGTAGGTGGAAGCCCCCTATCTTTAATTGTATTGGTTATATAACTCAATACTTCTTCTTGTTTCTCAGTTAGTTCTTTCATACTATACAAAGAAAAAGTGAATAAATGTTACGTCAAGTTTTTTTTATAATTTTACAAAAAAAAAACACCCGATCCATTACAGAGCGGGTGCCTTTCCAATTCTAAGAATTAGAATCTATTCTAATTGTATGGTGCGTTGAAGAAGCTGTTTACAGGACATCCTGCTGTTCCGGCATCAATAATACTCATGCTCGGAGTTAGACAGAATATCTGCCACCATCTAGCTACTTGACCAGAGCCCACAGAGAATGTTCTTACAAGTCCTTGGGACTTGAATACTCGAATGGTAGCACCAGATGTTGCCATTGAAGCTTCGTTACTCCAGTTGTAGATACTGTAACCAAGTCTTGGCTGAGTCCATGCACTTCCCTTTAGTGTCACTGTCTCAGGTCCGTAACCGGTAGTAATATCGTAGTCCAGAGTTATACCACCGCTTAGTTTATTCTTATCGTTCCAAACTGCCTGACATTTCTTTCCGCCATTTAAACAAGTAGAGTCGCCAAACTCTAAGTGAGAGTCTAAGTCTCTTGGAGTTGCATTCCAAGAAAGAACCACTCTCATCTCTGTATCGACCAATACCGGGCTAACCAAGATATTCTGGTTAGCAGGGGTATCAGTTCCGGCAGAAATTACAGTCTTGAAGGCAGTTACTACACTAGCTCCTGAAACTTCAAGAGTATAGTTGCCAGGAGGAACTCCAGGAACTGCAAAAGTACCGTCAGAGCTGGTTGTTACAGCAGAAATCGTGTTACCATTGATATCTGTTGCGTAAGCACCATTCACTACGTTAATTCCAGGTCTCAAGCGAACTGTAAGGTTAGCTAATCCTGTATTGTTGAGAGCATTCAAAGCCCTTCCAGATATTGCCGCCGGTCCGTGAGAGCCAGGAACCATAGTGATAATATCGAAGTTGGTAGTTACATCTTTTTGGATATTTACCAACCCTTCTACAGTTTTATATCCTGCAGCCACAAATCTCAACTTCCACTGGCCTGCATTGATATGGAATACGTCATACTTTGGCACATTCGCAAAAGAAGAGGATCCAGATGCAAGAGAAGCCGGTGAAATTCCATTAGACGGTCTAGCACCAGAGGTAGGATGAACCAATTCTAAGCTATAAGCTCCTGTAAATTGGAACCCACCGGGGAGTTTTACATACCCGCTCAAATTTCCAAAACCGGTATTCTCTGTTAGTTGAGTGTTGATAGCTACATCCGATGAAGAAGTTAGAGAAACAGAAATAAATGAATCTCCATATCCTGGTTTTGTAATTTTTAAGACATACTCACCTGGGTCAATATTATTGATCGAGTAAGCACCAACTGAATCAGTCGAAACTGCACCCACTAACTCATCAGAGCCGGGGATCAATCTTGAACTGGATGTGATTAAGTCATAGTCTTTGCGAACATTTGCCGAAAAATCCATAACACTTGGGTCAGAGCTTAAATTTCTTCCAAGTGTAACAGTTGCACCGTTAAGATTTTCAGTAGTAATCGAATTAGATACTTTTCCAGAAATCTTTCTTCTTGGCAAATGGAGAATCGTTGAAACTACATTGTGTGTTCCGTAAAGTGCAGTTCCCTCGTTGTCTGCTCTTGTAGATGATGCACTCAAGTGTCCGAGAGGATCCACTACAATTACAGCGTAAGAGCCTTGCTTGAACTGATATTTTCCTGCACTAACCTGAACAGAATCAGTCACTGAAGGACCAGCTACACTCGGTGTAGAATCTAATCTCGTTGCAGAAGCATAATTTTGAATCGCATACCCAACTCTCTGAGTGTCGTTTGTAAATGAGTTAGATAGTTGGACTACCTTTGAATTTTCATCGAAAGCAAACTGCCCATTTGAATTTGTAACAGTAATATGAGCTACGGGTGCGTTGGAATTATTTGAATTTCCTAGCATTACTACAAACATTCCGGGTAAACTGGTGCCTGCGTTTGTGTAGGTCGGTATAGCCCCTTGGTAAGCTCTTTTTGTTCCAGAGACCAAAGTATCCAATACAATTGCAACACCAGCAATTTGTGTTCTGTGTGTACTTGGAGTTAGAGTTACCGATGCCACAGTCAAATCAGTCCCGTTCAAAGTTATTGTAGCAGGTGATGTATTTTGATAGCCCGGAGCGGATACATAATACTGCCAAGCACCGGCAGCCGCAGTAAAATATACATTGGTTCCACTAATTTCGTATAGTTTATTTTGGTAGGTATTGTAGTTACAGTAGTAGCCTGCGGTTCCTGTACACTGACCCACACCTGTTCCAATACACGAAGCGATTCCTGTAAGTTGCCCGTTCCAAGAAGGACATACTTCACGGATCCACATAGCTGCTAAATTTTTCAATCTATCATCGGACCCTGCGAGTAGATAGGCTAACTGAGCCGGTGTAGTAGTCTTATCCGGTCTGAAGTTGATTACAGCCCCAGGTACTGGTGAAACTAACCCGTCTGTTACACTACCTGTAATCGAAGAAGGTTTAGGCACAACTTTAATAGCTGCAACAGAAACATTCTTTACGTTTGAGCCACCCGAAGGATGAGCACTAAATAAGAAAGACACAGAGGCAGTCAAGAAATTGGTTCTTGTAACTTCAATGTAATAAACCCCGTTAGCCAAAGTATTGGAAAAGCTGTAATTTCCGCTACCATCTGGAGTTGCTGTAGCGACTACACTTCCATTGGAATCTTTTAAAGTTACGACATAAGAAGAGTAACTGTTGTCTCCCTGAATAGCTGCATTAGACACAGAGCCTGTAATGAGACCAGAGCTTGAACTGGCTACATCCCATGCAAGTTGTGCGTTTGCAATAGAAACCGGAGTGGTTATGGCAGGGTTATTTCCGGCAAATACAAATCTGAAAGGAATTGTTTGATTTTCAAATGGTCTTCCATTTTGAGATATAGAATCACCATTTATTTGAACCGTATAATTTCCATTAGGTAGATTTGCCAAGGAAAAAGAATAATTTCCGCTTGCATTGGTTGTAGTACTTGATACCACATTCCCATTGGAATCAAGTAACTTTATGGAAACTCCATTCAATCCACCGGCAGGAATTACTACAATATTGTTATATCCGGGAGTTTTTACTGTTCCGGAGATTAAAGCAGGACCGCTTGTGTAAAACAATCTCTCTGCGTGCATGGCAGGTATATCGACTGCAGTATAAGACCCGGAGGCAGGATTGTAAGTAAAATTAAAATCTTGATAGGTGTAATTCGCACCAAATCCGGATTGAATCAGCACTCTATAGTTTTCATTGTGTAGATTGGAGATATCAAATGTATAGTTACCGTTTTCATCAAGATAGGTAGTGCTGATCACTGTTCCGTCGGCAGAAACCAATTGTACTTGAATTGCAGTAAGATCTACATCATTGGTAGGGTCTAAATCTGAATTAACATTCACCCCACCCAATACAACATCTATACTACCTGTAATTCTCGCTGGACCGGAAGTTGGATTCTCTTGTTGAGCAGCAGAACTTCCACTACTTGCTGGAAGGGGTACACCGTTTGCGTCGGTTTGTGTACCGCTTGAGCCTGTTGTCCCACTACCCATTAATAACAGGGGCCATAACGGCATTCCTTTTTTCTTACCGCCACAACCTACGACGGCAAAAATCAGAATCAGTGAGAAAATAAAATATCTATAGGGAGACCCTATTGTTTTCGTTTTCATATCGTTTTCCTCTTTTCATATATACTTTTAGCCTAATTTTACTAAAAATACCATAGATTTAAAATTCTGTCAAGAGTTTTTGTTTTTTTTGCAAATTTTATGATTTTTTTTTGTTATCTTCAAATTTTTGAATGTACCTGTTATTTTTTGGAAATTTATAATTGGACATTTTTAGAAATTAAAAATCTATGTTACAAAGAAAAGATAAAAGTTTTTTATAGTTTCTATTGCAATGAAAATAAGAATTTTAGCTTCAACCTGTATTATTTTTACTTTTTTTTGGGTAAACTCTATTTTACCAACAAGTCAAACAGGTAAAATCACAATTTATTTAGAAAATATCCAAGTTGATCGTCCGGGTCAATTGATAATAGGGCTTTTTGATAAAGAAAAAGGGTTTCCAGACACCAGAAAAGCAATCAAATTATACCGATTAGACATATCTACAGAAATTACTGCGAATTTTAGCGGGCTAAATTACGGGGAGTATGCAATTGTAGCAGTTCACGACGAGAATAATAATGGCAAAATGGATATGAAATGGCTCCCATTTCCCCACCCAGGAGAAGGCTTTTCCGTATCCAACCAAAGATTTTCGAGTTTTAGTCCTCCTCAATTTCAAAAAGCAAAGATTTTACTGGATAAAAATGAGCTAAAAATTACCCTAAAAATGATTTATTGAGCCTTTTTTTATACACACTAAAAAAAGTTCCCAAAAGAGCCCTTTTTTGCAATAAAGCAAAAACCAGAATTTACGCTTTAAATGGCGTACCTGCAAAAAGTCGTTTTTTTTGAAAAAGCAATTGTTCAAAAAGCCAATAAAAGTGCCATTTTCTAGCGTTGTAAAAAGTCCTGAAAGGGGTTTTTGCAGTAGCGTCATAAATTGAATTGTAAAATACACTAAAATTAAATAAATTTGTAATCAAATTGTAATAATTTACAATTATATTTTAGCTATTAAATAAATTATATGGATATTTTCGGAGATAATTGAAGAAATTTTATGAAAGAGACACAAATCATTGACTATAAAAACCCAACAAGAAAAGATCAGATTCGATTCTACTCATTTACATTCATAGCTTCTGTATTAATCGTATTGGGCTATTTTCTGAATATACCGTCCTATTGGCTTGGGTGGGTTGCTTTTACGGTTGCAGCCTTCTCTGTTGCAGGTAACGACGCGATCCAAACTATCGGAACTTTCATTGAAAGTAAATCCGGTGTACACTGGCTACCAAAACTGATAATATTAGGAGGAATGCTAATAGGTGTTCACGCATTCGGCTGGTTTATGGATAGCGGAGAAATTCATTTCCATAGATTAGATTCTTTTCATGAGACCAGAGCCTTCAACCTAGTCCAATTATTGGCTCCTATCTTATTAGTCATTATTACCAGAATGAAAGCACCGGTTTCTACTACATTTATGATACTCGGACTTTTCGGCGGCTCTGCAAATATCAATAAAATGCTGACTAAATCATTCATCGGTTACGGGATTGCATTTGTTGTGGCTCTTTTGGTTTGGGGAATTTTAGCAAAATTAGACCCGGATGAATACACCGAAAACCATGTCCCCGACGAAAAAACAGAAAAGAGATGGGCTTTACTTCAATGGTTTTCTACGATTTATCTGTGGGGGGCATGGCTCTTACAGGACACTGCAAACATAGCAGTGTTTCTTCCAAGAAAGCTGAGTATTACCGAATTTTGTGGAGCCATGGGGCTTATCGTGATTGCACTAGGGATCATCATTCGAACGAACGGTGGAACAATCCAAGAAGTAGTCAGCGAAAAATCAGACATTAAATGGTCGAAGGCTGCAACTATTGTAGATTTAGTTTACGCCACAATTTTATTAGTTTTCCAGAAATGGAGTAAAATGCCCATGTCAACAACTTGGGTATTTTTAGGGTTACTCGCAGGAAGAGAAATAATTTTACACGTAGTCACATTCAAAGACAACCCCTACTTGGATACTTTTAAAAAAGTGGGGAAAGATGTAGTTTTTGCTTCTCTCGGAATTGCGGTAAGCATAGGAATATTTGTGCTTAGCGATATTGTGTATAAAGAAGGAAAAGATGCAGTAATCTCACCCTACATCCAATATTTTGAAAAGATTTCGGTCAATTTTGAAAAGTGAAAATGTATTGCCCTTAAAGGAAGGGCAATACGAAAAAAACTTCTTTCGGTTATTCTGTCGGCTCTGCTTTTGCAGTCAAAACACCGGAGTAATTTTTTCTGTATGAATAGGCCAAGAATATTTCCAAAGCCACTACTGCAATCGCAACAGGCATTCCAGCATTGTTCAAAAATACATGGAATAAAAATATATTTATGGCAATCGGTGCAAGTATAGTTAGTGCAAGTGGAACAAAATAGTTGGAAAGAAGTAAAATCCCGCATACGATTTCAGTAGTTTTGAGCACAGGTATTAAATACTTAGTGGCAAACAAAGCCCCAAAAAAAGCCCCTGCTTCAGGAGCGGGAGGAGGAGAAGGGATAAAATTAAAAAACCCATTAAAACCAAAAACAACAAAAATCAGCCCTAGTAAAATTCGAGCTGCCAAAACTATTTTTCTCATAGAGAACCTCTTAATATGTGATTAGACCATAGTTTAATATTAAACTATTTTGTCAATGAAATATTTTCAATCAAAGTTTGTCTAATATTTCTTTTTTCTTGGACTCATACTCTGACTTATTGATTAACTTTTTGTCGTAGAGTTTTTTCAATTCGCTAAGTCTTTTCTCGATATTGGATACGTCGTCTTTTTTAGCTATAGTGGATTCTTGGCTTGGAAAAAATACAATTTTTTTACATGCGAGGGTATTTTCTTTGTCTATAGTTTTATTCCCACAAGGCTTTCCGTTTCTATCTTGAAACTGGTAAGACAAATCTGGCTTTTCAAAAACAGAAATAATAGAGTTTAAAGTAAGCGAAGATTTCATGTCCAACGGGAGTGGATTTGCCCAATCAACAAAATTGTATTGATTTCCAAAATTGATATTTTGATTGGCTTCTATGAAAATTAAATTTATTCCGTTGCCGTCCGCATAAAAGAAAAACTTTGTCCTAAAGATTCTAGTTTCCGGTGCGAGCTTGTCGTCTTTACGGATTATGACTTGGTAGATTTTACTAAAGTCTTTTTCTTGGATTTTTCTCCACAGTATTTCAGTTAGTTTTTCTGATATATTCTCTTGAATCAGTGCAATATTGACCGGACCGAGTATAGACCCTGTTGTGGCTATCGACTTCAGAGAATTTAAAAGCAATGTTTTGTAAGCTGGAGGCATTTCTGTGACTTTGTTTTCTTCGGTTTGAATTTCAATGGGCTTCTCCATTTCAAAAACCACAAACTCTTCACCCTGCCCTATAATTTTTCTCTCAGTTCTTTGAAAAATAGAGCAGTTCGTAAATAAGAGTACAAAAATATATACAATAAGAAAAACTTTCAAGATATTTTTCTTAATTAAAAGTTTCATAGTTTTTTTAGAGTATATATTTCCAAGAAAGACTTTTTGCAGGTGCCCATTTATCAAAATCTGCTTTTACAATAAAAAAAATCTCATTTTTGTAAAGCTGAAATTTATTCTTACACAATAATAGAATTTTTTAAAAAAAATACTTCGCCAAGTATTTTACTATGATTCAATACAAAATTTTTTCAAGCAGAGTTCGGTCGGATTTTTATTTGACCTTGAGCCTATTGAAAAAAAATGATATTACCATGAACTTTAAATTTTCCAAAAAAATGAATGGATTAGACTCATCACCCATACGAAAGGCTTTTGAGCTTGCGGCAAGTCTGAAAGACCCAATCAATTTATCCATCGGTCAACCCCATTTTCCCTGTCCTGAGAATATACTGAACTCACTTGAAAAAGCGATTAAAGATAAAAAAACCGCCTACACCATAACAGGTGGGATTAGCGAATTAAAAACTGCGATGATCGAAAAATACTCTTCGATAAATAAAATCCATTACGCAAGCCCCGATAGAATTCTAATTACCTCCGGAGTGAGTTCAGGCCTACTTTTACTTTTCAACGCCTTGGTGGATCCGGGAGACGACTGCCTTATTGTTTCTCCTTACTTTTTAATGTATCCTTCTATGTTAAAATTTAACGGTGCAAAAATCCACACCCTAAACGAAGATTTTAACAAAGACGATATAAAAAATATTCAACCTAAAAAACTAAAACTAATTATTTTTTCTAATCCTTCAAACCCTACAGGCACGATACTTTCCAAGAATCAATTGGAGATACTCGCAGAGCTTGCAGAAAAAACAGGTGCGTATTTGATCTCGGATGAAATTTACGAGCTATTTGATTACGATAAATCGTTTATTTCAGTAGGCTCATTTTACGAAAAAACAATCACCCTAACCGGGTTTTCAAAAACTTACAGTATGACAGGTCTTAGGCTTGCATCGATCTTGTCTCCTCCGGAAGTAAACAAAGCATTAACCACTCTACAACAATATACAATTGTGTGTGCTCCTTCCATAACACAATGGGCAGGGATAGAAGCGTTGAAAACAGATATGAGTGATTATATAAAAGATTATAAAGAAAAAAGAGACTATGTTTACAATTCACTAAAAGACTACTATCCTCTAAAAAAAAGTGGAGGCGCTTTTTATTTTTTTCTGCCAATTCAGGGAAACGACGAAGAGTTTGTAAAAAGAGCCGTAGAAGAAAAAAAACTCATTTTAGTACCCGGGTATATTTTTCACGAATCGCATAAATTTGTTCGGATTAGTTTTGCATCAGAATGGGAGAACCTAAAAAAAGGAACCCAAGCACTTCAAGAATTATCTAAAACTTGAAATGGAATTTTCTTTTTATTTGTTTGGTTTTTTTATCTGTGCATCCATCGGTAGTTTTTATGTAACTCTATCCGAAAGAATTTTAGAATTTTTTTATTCTAAAGAAAGAAAAAATAAGACCTTCCTCCAAAAATTAAAAAAAACCTTATTAGAAAGAAGTTCGTGCAATCACTGTGGTCAAAAACTAAGCCCGTTAAATCTTTTCCCGGTATTTGGGTATTTTTTTTCAGGGAAAAAATGCAAAACTTGCAATTCAAAAATTTCTATTTATTACCCTATTTCCGAACTTTTTTTCGGGCTTGGATTTATTTTATTTTTTTTTCTGACAAAAAATCTTTTTTATTCTGTAGTAGTTATGGTTTTTATTGGACATATCTATATTTCTGCGATTACTGATTGGAATTATTTTTCTTTGGACTACGAAAATTTAGTCTTCATTGTGGTTTTTGGAAGCCTCACAAACTACCTTCTACAAAAAGAACTTCCGACCCTAAATGAGGTTTATGTACTCTTTGGATTTTTTGTATTCTACCTTGGCTTGTATTATTTTTACAAAAAAGGAATTGGACTTGGAGATGTGTTATTTGCTCCATTCTATGCATTTCTATCTTCTCATCCTTGGTGGATGCTATTCTTAAACAGCTCCTATATCATAGCAATTGTATTTACAATTTTGCTAAAAAAGAAAAATCAAAGCCTAAAAAATACCCCGATCCCTATGGGCTTATATTTCTCTGTAGGTATTACAATTGTATATATAGCAAAAGCAGTCTATTTTAAAATGCAAAATATATAAAACTCTGACTCTCTGTAATTCCAAAAGCAAGAAGCATAAGAAAATTAGCTATTAGAAAAAGAGTCAAGGCTACAGGTTTTTTTACAAGAGTCTCAAGCGGTCTTTTAGAAAAATAAATTCCAGCAAAATAACAAATAAAAAGTAGAATTGCAAAATTAGAATTTTGGTATCTGCCAGCAAAAGATACGTTATCCGACATTGCAAACATTCTGTGAAGCATTTCCCAGCCTTTTGTCATATCTTCGGCTCTAAAAAATATTGCACTCACTCCAAGAAAAAATATTAGTAACAGTCGGCAAAACCATTCATAGACTGCACCACCTTTTGTTACTAGAAATTCTCGAACCTTGGTCTTTGAGTATTCTCTGTGGATGCTTACAAATACTCCATTCCACACTCCCCAAAGTACAAAGTGGTAACTTGCACCATGCCAGATTCCAGCAAATAGAAAAGTAATTAAAATATTTCTATACACCATAAGCTTACTTCCTCTGGAGCCACCGAGAGGGATAAATATATAATCGCGTATCCAAGTAATAAAAGAAATGTGCCACTTAGCCCAATAATCGTTTATATTAGATGCAGCGTAAGGAAAATGAAAGTTCTTGTCGAATTGAAAACCAAATAACCTTGCTACGCCAATGGCTATATCTGTGTATCCCGCAAAGTCATAATAGATCTGCCATGCAAATAAAAGTGAGCCTGTCCAAATTTCTATAGAGCTAAACTCGGAATAATTTTTAAAAACCAAGTCAACTTGAATTGCCATGTTGTCTGCAAATACGATTTTTTTTGTAAATCCGAGTAGTATCCTTGCAAATGAAATCTTTATATCTTCCATTTTTACGGGGAGTCTGTTGTCCAAGTCTCTAAAGAAGGTTTGTGCTCTTACAATAGGACCAGCAACCAATTGAGGAAAAAAAGAAACGTATAAAGCAAAATCTATAAAAGACTTTCTCGCTTCGATTTGTCTTCTATACACATCAATACTGTAACTCATGGATTGAAATGTATAAAAAGAAATTCCCACAGGGAGAATGATAGAATACAAAGGAAAACGAAATGAATTGAAAAAATTCAAATCGTTAAAAGCACCTAAAAGAAAATTGGTATATTTAAAATAACACAATAGCCCAAGATTGGCAAAAAGAGACGCTACAAGTAGAATCTTTCTTTTTATTTCGTTTTCAGATTTTTGAATTTCTATTGCAATAAAATAATCTATGACTATGGAAAGTAAAAGTAAAAATATAAAATACACATTCCAAACCATGTAGAAGTACAAGCTCGCAATTAATAAAAATATTCTAAGAAGACCTTCCTTCTTTTTTAAAAAATGCGTAAGAATGATTACAAGAGGAAAAAATATTAGAAAGTGTAACGAATTGAAGAGCATTAAAATTCACCTGATAATTTTTGGGATTTTAGTATAGATTTAGAAAGTGCTTCAGTGAATATTTTTGCACCTTCTCTATTCAAATGAAATAAATCGTAAAAGTATTTTTCTCCTTCGTTGTATGAAAAAATATTTTGAAATTCAAAAATTTCATCCACTCCAATTTCTTTTAAATGGTTTTTCCAAAGTCGTATTCTTTCTTCTTCACCGGGAAAAACTGCCAATCTATTTGTAGGTGGTAAAACGCTCACTATCTGTATCCTGTGATTTTTTATAAAGTCGTAAAATAATTTTAGTCTTTTAAAATACATTTGAGATGTTTCTGTTTCTCTATTTGTCACTTTTGAAGATTTCATAAGACTGCAAGTGTCAAGGATTGCTTTTTTGTGGAATACAGTCGAACCAACCGGAGGCAAATCTGAGTTAGCCATCTTTATCATGCAGTCATCTAAAGATTCAAGTTTGTACATAGACACACTTTCAGTGTACCCATTTTCGTAAAAAAAGAGGCTGTCTTTTTGTTTTTGATTTAGTCTTGAAATGTTTTTGAATCTCTTTGGAGGATTTAGAAAAAAATCTCTTAGGTCTTGTCTATATGCGATACTTTTCAATAAAAGAAAAAAAATATCTTTATAAGAAAAATCGTACTCATATTTCTTCATTAAACTGTACGCATTTTTTTTGTGAAATTCTGCAATCATCGGAAAATTCACAGATTCAAGCCATTTTTCGTCTGCCCAAGGTCTTTCAAGCTCAACTACATGCACAATCAGCTTAACTTTCTCTAAGTTTTTTAGAACTTTTTCTAAAGCTAAGTTTTGTGCTAAAGTTTCAGACCCGGGAATTGCAATAGAAGAAACTTTTTTATGAATAGGGTTCAAAGACTCATTAAAATCACTCAAAAGGATTCCTTCTTGAGCAAGAGATGTTCCCACGACCAATATATCCGGGTTGAGTTTGTCCTTATGTGAAATTACATTTTCTGTGATCCTGTTTATATTAGAGGCATAAGAATTTGGTTTTAAAATGGAAGTGTATATTCCTGATTGAAGAAAGATTTCAAAGCCAAGAATAAATCCTAAAAAAATAAGAACGGGCTTCTCTTTTAAAAATATAACATACTCTTTCATATTTATTTGATTCCGAGTAAGTGCCCCAATTTATTTTTTTTTGTATTCAAGTATTTTTCATTTTCGGATACAGACGGAATTTCCAAAGGAACTCTGTCTGTAATAGAAAGTCCATATCCTTCGAGACCTACAATTTTTCTCGGATTGTTTGTCATAAGCCTCATTTTCTCCACTCCCAAATCTTTTAAAATCTGAGCCCCAATTCCATAATCTCTTAAATCGGGGGCAAAACCCAATTTTTCATTTGCCTCTACCGTGTCTAAACCGGTATCTTGAAAAGTGTAGGCTTTTAGTTTATTTATAAGACCAATCCCCCTGCCTTCCTGCCTCATATACAATAAAATTCCACTCCCCTCTTTTTCAATAGCTTCAAGTGCACTGTGTAGCTGTGGGCCGCAATCGCAACGACAACTCATAAAAATATCTCCAGTCAAACATTCAGAATGCACCCGAACAAGTACAGGTTTTTCTTTTGAAATATTGCCTTTCACCAGAGCTACGTGGATTTTGTCATCCACAATTGTAGAATAGGCTTTGACTTGAAACTCTCCATATTCCGTGGGAAGTCTTGCCTCAGCTTCCAGACGAATTAGTTTTTCATTTTTCCTTTTGTAGCGAATCAATTCTTCAATAGAATAAATATTTAGATTATGGATTTTTACAAACTCTTCCAGGTCTTTCATCCGAGCCATCGTTCCATCAGCATTCATTATTTCACAAATTACGGATGCGGGTTTCAGCCCTGCCAAGATACACAAATCGGTAGAAGCCTCGGTATGCCCTGCACGTCTAAGAACTCCTCCCTTGACAGCTTCCAAAGGAAAAATATGCCCAGGTCGCACAAGATCCTCTTTTGATGACTTGTCGTCTAATAAAACTTCAATTGTCTTTGCCCTATCGCCCGCAGAAATCCCTGTAGTGATCCCGTGTTTAGCGTCAACAGAAACAGTAAAAGCCGTTCCTTGGTGGTCGCTTGTCTGAACCATTCTACCCAGACCTAATTTTTCTAGCCTATCTGATGTCATGGGAACACATACAAGCCCACGCCCGTGAGTCGCCATAAAATTGATTATTTCTTTATTTGCAAATTCTGCTGCAATTACAAGGTCTCCTTCGTTTTCTCTATCCTCAGAGTCAACGAGTACAATCATTTTACCTGCTTGAATATCTAAAATTGCTTTTTCAATAGGGTTTGACATTTTTCTCCTAAGCTCAAATTATTCAAAAAATAGAAAAATTTGATTTCTATTGCACTTTTTTCCGTCTATGTTAAAAATAAAAGTGCAATTGTACTTGAATAATAAAATATTTGCATTTTTGCAATTTTATATTATTATAGTTAGGTTTTAAAAAAAAGAATGGACAAAGTTCAATCAAGGTGAGTTGGTTATATTTTATATAATATGAAGATACTCATCTATAATTACGATACAAGCAGGAAGAGGGAATGGAATTAAAATTAAACACAGTTGGTAAAACGAAAGTAATTGAAATCTATGGAAAATTTGATATAGAATCTACAGAAGAGTTTGAATCCATTTTCAACAAGCAATTAGAATTAAAACCGGAGACGCTTGCAATAGACATGAATAAATTGGACTATATTGATTCTTCTGGAATCGGCTCACTTATTAAATCTCTGAACAATATAAAAAATCAAAAAGGAAAACTGATTCTTGTAGGCTTAAAACCCATGATACTCAATGTTTTCAAATTAGCCAAATTAGATATGTTTTTTCAAATCATGTCAAACGAAGATTTCAAATTAAAATTTGAAAACGAATAATTTTCTATTTTAAAGAAAATTTATTTTCTCCACTCGTCAATAATGGATGCAATAAGACCTGTCCATCCAGTTTGGTGGCTTGCACCTAAACCTTGACCTGTCTCTGCGTGAAAATATTCATAAAACAAAATATAATCCTTAAAATGAACATCCTCTTGAAATTTTTTTGAATTTCCGAATACCGCTCTTTTTCCTTCAGGGTTTGTTTTAAATATATTAATTAAACTATCGGACAAATCTTTTGCGATTTCGTATAACGTTTTTTCTTCTCCATGAATCGGTATTTTCAGTTTATCCTCATAAAAATGGCTCAACTTTTTTAAAGATTCGATCATCATAAAACTGGTAGGAAACCAAACAGGTCCCCTCCAATTGGAGTTCCCACCTTTGAGCATTATATGAGATACCCCAGGTTCATAACCGATTTTTTCTCCACCATGAATAAATGGATTCAGTTCATGGAATTTGGAAAGACTTCTAAGACCAAAATCACTTTTAAATTCATTTTTATGCCCAACCTTATGGAGTAGTCTTGAAAGCTGCCTTTGGTTTACCGTAGTCAAAAGGAATTCTCTTTTTTCGCTACTGTGAATTTCAGTTACACACTCTTCCGATATTTCTTTTCGATTTTCCAAAAACCAAAAAAAGTTCGTCTTAAAATTCGGAAACCTGTCTAATTCTTCTGAAGTTAGGATTTCCGTGGCAAACATAGGAATTAACCCCACTAAAGAGCGAACTCGAAATTTTTCGTATCTACCGTTTGGGTAACGAAGCACATCATAAAAAAAACCATCTGCTTCATCCCAGAGTTGGTGTTCATGCTCCCTACCCCCCATGTGCTTCATGGCAGAGCTGATATAAGCAAAGTGTTGGAAAAATTTTGTCGCCAACCACTCGTAAGATCTATTTTCTCTCGCAAGCTCTAAGGCAATCTTCATAAGATTCAAACAAAACATACCCATCCAGCCTGTAGCATCCGATTGTTCAAGAACAGCACCACCAGGCATAACCGAGCTTCTATCAACTACGGTGATATTGTCCAATCCGAGAAACCCACCTTCAAAAATATTATTATCCCCGCTATCCACCCTGTTGACCCACCAAGCAAAATTGATAAGCAACTTATGAAAACATTTCTCTAAAAATAATCTATCCCCTTTTCCAGTTTTTTCTTTCTCCATATTATAAACTCTCAGTACAGCGTAAGCGTGCACTGGTGGGTTTAAGTCTGAATACTCCCATTCATAAGCTGGGATCTGTCCGTTGGGGTGTTGAAATTGCTCAAACAGTAAAAGCCAAAGCTGATCCTTAGCAGACCCTATGTCAACAAGTGCAAGTGGAATTGTCTGAAATGCAAGATCCCAGGCTGCAAACCAAGGGTATTCCCATTTGTCTGGAATTGTCAGAATTCTCATGGAATTCAAGTGAGGCCATTTGAAATTACGAATTCTTCTTCTTTGAGAAGGTGGAGGAAAATTTGGGTCATCTCCATCCAACCATTTTTTTACATCAAATAAATAAATCTGTTTAGATAAAAGCATTCCTGCAAGAGCTTGCCTTTGAATTCTTTTTTCATCGTTTGTGGATTTTTTCGGGTGAATAGAATTGTAGTAATCATCTGCTTCTTTTCTTTTGTGAATAAAAACTTCTTCGATATTGTGAAAAGGTTTTATTAAATCAGAATTTGTAAGTCTCAAATAAAATACCTTGGATTCTTTTCCTGAAATTACCACATTTTTAAAATGAACACAGGCTTTTGTTCCGGTGAGTTTTGGATTTGTTGAATCTTCTCCGTTTACAATCTTTCTGTGAAATGCGTCTTTGGTGTATTTTGAAAGTGAGCTAATCCCATAGAGCCTTTCTGTATTTGTATCGTTGTCCGTGAATAAAAATTCTCCCCCTTCTTGTGAATACAAATACCACCTACCGAGCTTGTAATCAAAAGAAAGATTCGGCATTGAAATGGCTTCATTGTCATCAATTAAAATTCGATTATTGGATGGGTCTAGCTTTAAAAAAGGCCTTTCTGTTTGCTTAGTCCAAGACCATTGGTTTCTAAAAAAAATCTGCGGAATTACATGAATTTCTGCTTCGTGCTCCGATCGATTGCAGACTTCGATCCGAACACAAATATCTTCATAATCAGGTTTTGCGTATTCTATAAAAATATCAAAATACTCATTATTGTCAAATACTCCCGAATCTATAATTTCATACTCGTCGTCAGCTAACCCTCTTTTTTTGTTTTCCTGTATAAGCTCGTTGTACGGGTATTCATTTTGAGGATACTTGTATAGGTATTTGCAATAAGAGTAAGTAGGAAGTCCATCTAAATAATAATAAATCTCTTTAACGTCCTCACCGTGATTGCCTTCATCGTGGGACAACCCGAATAACCTCTCTTTTAAAATAGGGTCTTTGCCGTTCCAAAATGAGTGGCTAAAAACCAATAGTTGGTATCTGTCGCAAAAACCAGCAATTCCGTCTTCTCCCCACCTGTAGGCTCTGGATCTCGCATGGTCGTGTGGAAAATAATCCCACGCATTTCCGTTATATGAATAATCTTCTCTAACAGTTCCCCAAGATCTCTCTGAAACATAAGGTCCCCATCTTTTCCATTTCTGAAAAGGTAAATTGGACGGCTCGGTAAGTCTTTCTACTTCAGTATTCTTTTTAACAACTTTTTTATTCATAGTTTAAATATTTATTCTTGGTTTTCTTACTATATAGTTTCGGTCAATTATTATTAACCAATTGAAATCTATTAGCTAATAATCACACTAAAATAATAGATTCACTTCGTCCGAATTCAAACTATACACTTTTTTGCAGAACTCGCACGTAAACTCGATACTTCCCTTTTCTTTTAAAATAGAATTTGCTTCATCCTTCCCCATAGAGACTACCACATCTTTGATTTTTTCTATACTGCACCCACAATGAAATTTAGGGGATCCCTCTTCTAAAACTTCAGATCGCACACCCAACACATTTTCAATCCTATTCAAAATTTCTTTCACCCCTCCAGAAAATAATTCTTTACCGTTGTATTATATATTATTCAACTTTTCGAATAATTCCTCGATTAGAAATAACTCCGTTCCGGGAAGTGCATAGAGTATCATTCCTTTGGCATAAACCATTTCGCCTAACGCATCTATATGTATTGATAAAAAGGATGTAATTTGATCTGACTCTTGGATATGGTCAAGTAGATTTGACTCAAAACTTTTCTTTTCTAACTTAGTCAAGGACTGGTGTAGTTTTTTTACTCCACCCCAACGGGTAACTCGAAAAATTCCTGTTCCGATTCCGAAGGTTGGGTCATTAGAGTTGGAGTTTACGGAAGTATTTTTTGCTAGAACTCTCATAAGTCCTACCCTGTTGCTGTAGCCAATTACTCTTTCAATTTCACCGTCTCCTTCTAATTGAATACTCACCACAGTGTCTTCCTTGACCATTCCTGCCAAAAAAAACGAGCCTATCATAGTTTTTGCAGCTAAAATAAGTGAAGAGCCTTCCAATTTATGTCTTCTTACTGCCTCTATTACAGAATTACTGCAATCTGTTATTAAAAATCGAAAATTGTACCTTGAAAAAATACCTACAATATAAGAATCTTTGTTTTGAATAGCGTTCATTGTTTTAACATTTGCTTAAACCTTATGAAGGCAAAACATTTTTTTAATTTAGGAGAACTCAATTGATATTTGGAGCCGATTACTACCCCGAACAATGGACTGCAAAAGACTGGGACGAGGATATTCTTATTATGCAAAATATGGGAATCTCTTCAGTGCGACTTGGAGAATTCTCATGGGCACTTATTGAACCAAAAGAAGGCAAATACGATTTTTCTTTTTTTGATAAAATTATAGATAAGTTCAAAAAAAGAGATATGACTGTAATACTCGGCACACCTACAGCAACATTCCCTCCTTGGTTATTCAAAAAATTTCCAAAAATAGTGCAAGTCTCTAAAGACGGAGTAGAAAGAGTAATCGGCACTCGAAGACAAGCGTGTTTTTCTTCCAAAGAATATTTACATGCAGTGGAAAATATTGTAACAGAAATGGCAATTCATTATGGAGATAACAAAACTGTAATCGGTTGGCAAATCGACAACGAACCCGGACACGAAGGCTCTGATCTTTCTTACTCAAAGACAAGTGCAAAAAATTTCAGAAAATGGTTAGAAGAAAAGTACGGTAAAATTTCTAAACTAAACGATGCTTGGGGAAATATTTTTTGGGGAGTGCTATACAATGATTTTGATGAAATCCCTCTGCCTGGAAATTATGTTTCGAGTAACTTCAATCCAAGTATGATCCAAGATTTTTACAGATTCAATTCAGAAATGCTTGTAAATTTTATCCACCTTCAAGCAAAAATTTTAAAAAAATATACCAAAAATCAATTCCTTACCACAAATCTTTTTCCAAGTCCGTTTTTAGCCATTACGGACATGGCAAAGCTCGCATCAAAGTTGGATTTTATTTCTTGGGACAATTACCCTGTTTGGGGGCCTCAGTCTGAGCCTTTTCCTCATCCGTTTGTATCTGCAATGTTAGAATACGCTCGTGGTTTGAAAAATCAAAACTTCACTGTGATGGAGCAATTTTCAGGAATCCAAGGACACGATACGTTAGGGTACTTACCTCCACCCGGTCAAGTGGGTCTTTGGCTTATGCAGTCTATTGCTCATGGTGCAAATAAAATTTATTTTTTTAGATTCAGAACTGCAAGATTTGGCCAAGAGCAGCTTTGTTACGGAATCTTGGACCACGACAAAAGCCTCACTCTTCGTTATAAAGAGCTAAAAGACACAATTCAAAAAATTAAAATCTATGCAGAAGATTTTATAGACGAAGATGTGCACGCTGAAGTTGCTGTTGTACACGATATTGAAAATGCAAGAAATTTCAAACACCAACCACTTTCTGAAGGGTTAAAATTTTCTCCTGTTCCTTTTGCTCAGTTAGGGTATGACGTAGAAATAGCAACTTGGTTTTCCGGGTTTAATATTTTAAACGTAAACACACACCTAATCCCTGCAAATTATTCCGATCTATATCAATATAAAATTTTAGCACTACCACTGTATTCCATTGTTTCAGAAAAGTTTTATGAAAAAATTGAAGACTTTGTATCGAATGGTGGAATTCTAATCCTTGGATATAGGAGCGGTATTAAAGACGAAAACCTGTGGATGAGAGACGAAATACCTCCCGGTAAATTTAAAGAAATGGCCGGGGTAGAGGTCAGAAGATTTGAATCAGTAGGAAATTCTAAAGTTAAGATAAAATTCAAATTCCTAAGTGGTGAGGTTTCAAAAATTTGTGAGATCGTTGAGCCAAAAACTGCGAAAGTAATAGCAAGATATTCTGATAAAAATAAATTTTATACAGGCTCACCCGTGATCACAGTGAATTCATTCGGTAAAGGGAAAGTTTATTATTTAGGCTCTTCACTTAGCCCTGAAACTTTTGTAAAATTTTATTACTCTGTTCTAAAAAAATCCGGGTTAAAACCATCGTATAAAGGAAGATATATAGAAGAAGTTTATAGGATCGGGAATGAAAACGATTACAGGATTCTGATGAATCACTCTAATAAAACAAGATGGACTGGCTTTACAAGACTAAAACCTTTTGAATTTAAAATCATTCCTTTGAGGCATAAAAATTGACGTTAGACGAAATCAAAGAGCTAAATCGAAAAATCCAATCTATACCGGAAAGAAAAAATCTGACACACTGTGTCTTCGTTGACAATCTTCACTCCCCTTATGCCGAGTTTTCCGAAACTTATATTTTACCACCGGTAAGCCATAACGAATTGGATTTTCTTTCCGCAGAAAAATTTATTGATACACTAATTCATTTTCTTCCGGAATCTATTTCCGGTTGCAGCGTGTTACCGGAGCCAAGACCCAAAAGAGAAAGCGGTAAACTATTTCTTGTAAAAAAACTTTACAACGATAAATTTTTATACATTATAAAATTTGAGCCAAGCTACTTGGGTGGAGTGATCCCCAACGATATAATTGAAAAAGAAACCTTAGAAAAGAAAGCCTCCATTCTTACAAATCGAATCTATTTTTCAATAAGAATCATTCCTGTTGAAAAAATTATTGAGAAGGAAGGACAAATTATTGACTTTCAAGGAAAAATTTTTGAACCGGGTAATTCCACCCTCATCGAAACCAATGAACAACTGCATAAAGGGAAAAAAAAAGTTTCCGAACTTTTTGATGAAATTGATTTTTCAGACCAAATTCAAAACTTAAATAATAAACTTTTGATTCATAAAAATAATTGGAAGCCCGAAAAAGTTTATCACCCAATCTCTATAGAGTATCTGACTGTCTCAGTTCGTTTTTTAAACCTGTCTCAAAAACAAAACTTGAGCGACTTTGATTCATTCAAAGAGATTGTTTATTTTTTATTTAATGACCCTCAAGATTCAAACGATTCAATAAATAATTATCATACTTGGCTACAAAGATTTTCTGCCGATAGGGCGATTTCCAAATCTGGAAATATTATTTGGAAGATAGAAGATAGAGGTTAGAAAATTTAAGAATAATAAGTTAAACTTTTAGGGAGATTTTATTATTTTTAGTTCAGTATGAAAAACGATGAGTTTAGTGAAATCTTACACTTTTTCTGTAAAAATTATAAAAAAATTTCACTATAATTAAAAAAATATTTTTCTTAATAAAGCTCAAATTTTATTTTTTCCAAAAAATAAAATTGTAAAGAAGGAGTAATATATGAACCCGGAATATAAAATGCGAACACAATCGAGTCTGCTTATTCCAGAAAAGTATATTGATGAGTTTGACACAAGGACTGAAAATATTTCGAGAGAAGACTATTTGCATGAGTTACTTGTAAGGTATAGAAATGTACTTTTGTGGAATACGTTTGAGAAGACAGACTCCGTGAAAACGCAGTATCAAGAAGAAGGCCAAAATTTACAGAAGAAAAATTTCTATCCAGAAAATAGTGATTGGATCGAATTGGGTCAGTTTGCGTTAGTGTTAGGTATTAGTAGGACGGCTTTATTTACCCTTCTTCTATTGCTTGATGTTGCCGGATGGGACATAATCATACCAGCAAAGTTCTATGACTATGGAGTTCCACCAAAAGTGAGTACGATTGCGGTAGGAGTTTATCTCTCCAAAAGAAAAACTGTCCGATACAATAGATTGATACGACATAAGCCGAGATAAAACACGAAAAAGACCCCAAAAGTAGATCTAAAAAACAAAAGTCCTCAACCTAATACAACCGACCTATACTCAGATTAAAAAACAAAATGCCTAATCTCGCAAACCTTTGATTCCAAGTCTTTCTTGAAATCAGGATGAGAAATTGAGATTAGAGCCTTGGCTCTTTCTTTAAGAGTTTTACCATGAAGGTTAACCGCACCGTATTCTGTAACAATCCAATGAACGTGTCCCCGTGTAGTAACTACCCCTGCACCAGGATTTAACTCAGTTGTAATTCTGGAAACTTTCCCTTTTGCAGCAGTGCTTGGAAGTGCAATAATAGCCTTCCCGCCTTTAGAAAGAGCTGCTCCTCTGATAAAGTCCATTTGTCCACCTATCCCCGAAAAAATTTTATGCCCCATAGAATCAGCACAGACTTGACCTGTTAGGTCAATTTGGATCGCAGAATTAATTGCAACAACCTTATCATTTTTTCTAATCAGTTGGGTATCGTTTGTCCTATCACAAGGGTGAAATTCTACAACAGGGTTATCGTTTACAAAATCAAATAGCTTTTTCGTTCCGGCAACAAAGCTAGTTACAATTCTTCCTGAATGCACGTTTTTGTATTTATTGGTGATTGCACCTGATTCATACAAATCAACTACTCTATCAGAAAACATTTCAGTATGGATTCCAAGGTCTCTTTTATTTTTTAATCGAGATAAAACAGCGTCTGGAATTCCACCAATTCCCATTTGTAGAGTAGAACGATCTTCGATTAGATCAGCCACAATTTGTCCGATTTGTGCTTCTATCTCAGTCTCCGACTCGACCGGGTGCTCTATAACAGCTCTTTTCGTATAAATGAAAGAATGAATACTCTCAAATGGAATTACAGAATTTCCGTGAGTCCTCGGCATATCCTCATTGATTTCTGCAATTATAATTTTTGCAGAGTCAGCTGCTGCCTTTGCAGCGTCAATAGAAGTACCAAGGGAGCACATGCCGTGAGAATCCGGGGGAGATAATTGCAACAGAGCTACATCAAGGGGCACACTACCGGAGGTAAATAAACCCGGAATATCAGAAAGAAAAATCGGCATAAAGTCAGCCCTGCCCTCTTCTATCGGTTTACGAAGAGAAGCACCAGTAAATAAAGAAGTAGAATAAAACTGATTTTTAAACTCAGGCTCTGCAAATGGAATATTTCCGGCTAAATGTAAATGGTATAAATGTACGTTTTCCAAATCTTTTCTTTTTACCATTAACTCAAGTAGCGGCGTTGGGGTTGCTGACGCACCATGGACAAAAATTTTATCTCCACTCTTTAGAGGTTTCATTATTTCATCAGGGTTTTTTGCTTTATCTTTCCAGTTTTTATAATTCATAAAACCAATTTTGTAAAATTAAAGACGAGTTCAAGTGCAATTTACTTCTCTTTATCTCATATCTATCTTAGAGCAATTGAAATTTTAAATTGCTAAAAAGAGATTAGAAAGAAAATATGGGTAAAGCCAAAGAGGAAGACATGAAAATAAAAACAAAAATTACTGAAATCTTAAATATTGACCTACCTATAATCGCTGCCCCCATGTTTTTAGTTTCTTATCCAGAGTTAGTAGTAGCCGTATCCGAAGCCGGTGGAATTGGTTGTTTTCCTTCATTAAATTACAGAACCCCCGAACAACTAAAAGACGGTATCGCCGAAATAAGAAGTAAAACGAAAAAGCCAATCGGTGTAAATTTGATTTTACACAAAGAGCATAATCCAAACTGGGCTAAGCAATTTGAAGTATGTATGCAATCCAAAGTAGAGCTTATTATCACAAGCCTTGGTACCCCACGAACGATTGCAAAAGAAATTAAATCGAATGGGGCGCATTTATTTTGTGATGTAACTACTTTAAAGCACGCAAATATAGTGGCTAAATCCGGGGCAGATGCCTTGATAGCTGTAGCAGCAGGAGCTGGAGGCCACGCAGGTGTGATTACTCCATTTGCACTATTTCCCTATTTAAAAGAAGAAACAGGACTACCCGTAATTGCATCTGGCGCAATCAGTGGAGGAAAACAAATGGCAGCAGCTCTTTCACTTGGTGCGGATGCGGTCTATGTAGGCACAAGGCTAATCGCAACTCCTGAGGCAAGATCATCCGAAGACTATAAAAAAATGCTAATCGACTCATACCCTGAAGAAATAGTCTATACCGAAAAAATTTCAGGAATACCTGCGAATTGGCTTGAGAAAAGTTTAGAAAAAGCAAAGCACCTACTCACAGGAGAAGAATCTAAGTCAATGGATGAATACAAAAGGTGGAAAGATATTTGGTCTGCGGGGCATGGGATTGCACAAATTCACGACATTCAACCCGCAGGTAAAATTATAAAAGAAATGGCTGAAGAATATTGGAAAACTGTAGAAAGTCTTCCTAAACCAATTTATTAGAGGATAAACATGAGCTATCCGTTTTTTGAAGTAAAAAAAATCCCTGAAAAAAAAATTGCAACAATCAAGTTAAATAGACCAGAAAAAAGAAATGCAATGAATTGGTCTTTTTGGAGGGACTTACCTCTACTTGTAGATGAATTAGAAAAAGATAAAAATATTCGCTCTGTAGTAATCTTAGGAAACGGAAAGTCTTTTTCTACCGGACTTGATATAGAAGATTTTTTCACTGAGTTCAAAGAAACAATTACCGGGGATATTGCAGATAAAAGAGAGAAGCTATTTCAACTCATAAAAACAATGCAGGAAGGCTTTAAAAAAATTATCTCCAGTGAGAAAGTGTATATATGCAGCGTTCACAAACACTGTATAGGTGGTGGATTGGATCTAATGGTCGCTTGCGATATTCGATTAGCAAGTAAAGATGCGAGTATTTCGTTAAGAGAAACCAAGGTTGCAATTGTTGCCGATATGGGCAGTTTGAACCGACTCCCGCAAATCATAGGAATGGGCAACACAAAGATGCTTGCATTTACCGGAAGAGATATTTCAGGAGAAGAAGCAAAAAGAATAGGATTAGTGAGCGAAATATATGAGGATTTTGAAGAATTAGAGAAAAATTCCATTGAATTAGCAACTGAAATCGCATCCAATCCTTCAATTGCAGTCAGAGGGACTAAGGAAATCCTAAACTATATGGAAGACCACGGTCCAAAAGACGGAATGGATTATGTAGCTGTATGGAATTCTGCATTTTTAGACAGTGAAGATTTGAGAGAATTAGGAGACGCATTCAAGGAAAAAAGAAAACCTAATTTCAAATAAACTAAGAACTCCCTTTTTTAGTTTTTTTTTAAAATTTTCAGAAAAGAGCAAATAAATTCTTGCAGTATTTCTATTAGAAAATATAATTCTCTGCCATGAATAATCCTCCAAAATTTTTTTATGATCTAATCCAAGAAACTGCAAAAAAATTTCCTAATAAGGTAAGTTTTAAAAAAAGAGACACTGAAGGAAATTTTGTCGGAAAAACATATAGCCAAATCTTTGAAGAAATCAACCAAATCACTGCTGGACTGATTAATTTAAAAGTCTCAGTGGGAGACAAAATTGCATTTCTATGTGATGCCTCCCCTAACTGGATATTGGTAGATATTTCAATAGTAGCCTCAGGTGCAGTAAGCGTCCCCAGAGGAACTGATGTAACTGATGAAGATATAATTTATATACTCAGCCATTCTGAAAGTAAGTTTGCAATCGTTCAAAAAGAAAAAGACCGAAAAAGGCTAATGAAGCTAAAACGAAAATTTCCAAAGCTAAAAGAAATTTTTGTAATTGAAAGTGAAAATTTTCAGCTCGCCACGGGGAAAAATTCTCTAACCGATTTAATGAAAAAGGGAGAGTCTGCACTAAAAAAAGATCCAAAAATAATCCAAAATAGAAAAACAAAAATCAACCCAAAAAACTTAGCTACTTTAATCTATACAAGCGGGACTACCGGCGCACCAAAAGGGGTCATGCTAAACCAGATGAATTGGATAGACGCAGTTCACAAAGTTTTAAATAGAATTGAAGTAACGGAAAATGACAGAATAGTAAGTCTTCTCCCTCCTTGGCACGCATTAGAAAGAGCGATTGAATACGCAGTAATAAGCACGGGTGCAGATTTTTTAGTCTCAGACTCTGCAAAAATAAAAGATGACTTAAGAGAATTCAAGCCGACTATGTTTCCATCTGTTCCAAGAATCTGGGAGTCAGTGTATAACGGAATTATGTCTAAGATCAAAAAAGAAAAGCCTGCAAAGCAAAAGATATTTAATTTTGCTTTAAAAATTAGTGAAATTTTTGCAAAAGAAAAAGCGTTTCTATTAGGCTATGACCCTGCAATAGAAGAACCAAATCCGATTCTAAGTACAATTCGTAAAATTCTCGCTGGCATTCATTTAATTTTTCTTTTTCCATTAAGAATTTTAGCGAATAAGATTTTTTCCCCCATCCATGGAGCTGTTGGAGGTAATTTAAGAATATCAGTATCAGGCGGAAGCGCACTTCCAAGCGTAGTAGATAGATTTCTAACTTCCATAGGAATAAAAGTTTTAGAAGGATACGGACTAACAGAAACTGCTGCTGTAATCTCAGTCCGAAATGCTTTTAAGCCAACTTCAGGAACTTTGGGAGATCCACTAATAGGCTACCAAATACAAATCAAAGACGATAAAGGCCACGACGTATCTTCTACTCCGGGGAAAAGAGGAGTACTCTGGGTGAAAAGCGATCAAATTCTAATGGGATACTATAAAAGACCGGAATTAAATAAAGCAGTGTTTGACAAAGATAGATTTTTTGACACTGGAGATATTATGACTCTAAACTACAAGGGAGAATTAATTTTTGCAGGAAGGGCAAAAGACACGATTGCACTTGCAGGTGGAGAAAACGTAGAACCCGGTCCGATTGAAGATAAGTTATTAGTAAGTGAGTTCATTGATCAAGTTATGGTAACAGGAGATGATAAAAAAACTTTAGGAGCCTTAATAGTTCCCAACTTTGAAAGAGTAAAAATAGAGCTTCAATTAAAAGAAGTTACCGAAAAATGGAATGAAAATAAACAAGTTCGTGAGCTATTTAAAAAAGAAATTACAAGGTTGATTTCTAAAGATACCGGATTTAAAACTTTTGAATTAATCCCCGGAAATTGCTTTTACATAGTACCCAGAAATTTCGACCCGGACACCGAAATGACAAGAACTTTAAAAATGAAAAGAACTATAATCAAAGAACACTTTCAAAAAGAAATCGACGGAATGTATTAAAACAAGAAATATAAAATTATGATAGATGAAGAATCTTTAGGTATTGAACATAAAAAAAGGGAATACTCTATTACAGAATTGCAATCAAAAAAACAGGAAAGTTTAAATCAGATATATTCCTACTACAATAATTTAGAATTAAAAATAGCAACTACTCCAGATGAGCAATTGCATACTCTCAGAATAAATATGGTAAATGCAATTTTTATGCATGATAGGATAAAAGAATATTGTAAGGGTGATTCAAATTTTCCCGGAAGAAGTTTTTGGATTAAATCTGTATTGGCTTAATAGAATACGGATCGAAACGATTAAAGAGCAAATCAAAAGAGGACTCATTGATGAAAATACAGAGTACAACTAAGACAAGAATACGTCAGGCGAAATCTAATATGAAAAAGGTTCTTACTCTTATTATATTATTCTCAATACTTACAGTATCGTGTGAAGGGGAAAAAAGTAAAAATGAGCAAGCATTAGATGGGTATAACATCAAAAAAAATCCAGGTTGGTATTATTTGATGTTCGCTGAGACAGGCATTTTCACTGGAGGATGCGAGGGTGAAGGAAAAAGCTCTGGCAAATTTTTTCCCGGAGATTGGGAAAGAATACATTTGGGAATTAGCTCCAAGTGAATATGGAAGTCAAACTTATTTTTCCGTATTAAATGGGAGTAAAACTGTAAAAGTTAAATATCGGGTATTAACAGACGATTGCAAATTTTCTATAAGATACCCAACTCTTTGCAATGGATTTCTTGATGTTGCCAATACATCAAACTGTAAGGATGAAAAGAACCAAAGCTTGCAAGGGAGTCAAATCGAACAATCGCTTGGGGTAGTGTCATGTGTGTTTTCATCAAACCATTCATCTGCTACAAGTATATCAGGCAATCATCAGAAATATAATATAGCTACTACAAATTGTAAATTATTATTTTCGATAGAATATCAGTAGAGGAGTTTAATGGATATGAAAATTAAAATTATTTATTTAATATTATTATTTTCAGCCCAAATCGAGTTAGTCAGTGAAGAAAGTAGAGACTGGAATTTTGAACGTCCTTCTGGTTCAGATAAGTTTGAAATTAGAAATTGTAACACAGCCGGAGCTTATAGCGATTTCCTTACCCGCATCACATTTTACGGGGATAGCCGTTTGGATTATGCTGATGACCCTATGACAGGTGGGAAGAATCTACTCTGGTATATAAACAATGGAATTGATGGAAGTGATTCGTATAACCTACCAAATTTTGGAATTCAAAACAATCTGTGGGCGAGAAAAATATGAGATACGTCAGGCAATACATATTTCTTCTTGTGATTCTTGCAATTGCTATTTCCTGTGGACATGATGAGCAAAACTCAAAAGTAAAAAAAGAGGTCGATCTATTCGTCTTTTTAACTTCCTTCGGGATTTTAGCTGGTGTTCCAATTGGATGCGAGGGACAGGTAAAAGGTCAGGCAGATTTTATTCCAGAGCCCGGAATGGAGATGACAATTGAGCTTAATGGCCTTGTTTCTAGAGCCTTTCGCTTGCAAAATATACAAAATAAAAATGTAAATATAACCTATATACCAATAGATGCAAACTGTATTTTTCATCATTATGGATACGACTTTTGTAATGGTCTTTTCAAAACATTTCCAACATCCATAAAATGTTTTAATGCGAACCAATCAGATTTTAATAATTCAGATTTTATAAATTTTACGATGGCTGATGGCCCAAAAACTTGTAAAATAGACTTAACCAATATTCCTACAACTATCGGAGTATTCCATATTGGCATCAACTATAAATCACCAGCTACTAAATGTAAAATTTCAGTTTTAATTCAATATGAATAAGGAGCTAATTTAAATGCTTAGAATTATATTTTTAATTTTATCCCCCATATTTTTGTTATCTGCCGAAGCTATTCCCGGAAAAAATAACTTTGATTACGAGCGTCCTGCCGGTGATATTTCCGAAAAAGGATGTAACACTTTATCTCAATACTCCTCCGATCTAACCCGTATCACATTTTACGGGGATAGCCGTTTAGACTATGCTGATGACCCTGTGACAGGTGGAAAAAATCTACTCTGGTATATAAACAATGGAATTGATGGAAGTGATTCGTCTAACGTACCAAATTTTGGAATTCAAAATTTTGGGCAAAGCACTTGGCGAACCGACCAAGTAAATGAACATCTATCTAAATGCATTAATAATGAAAATTACAAAACTTCTAAGCGTTTCGTTGTCAACATCGGTGGAAACGATTGGTTTATATCTTCTACATTCATCATCGCTAATCCGTGGATTGCAGTTGGAACTGCACTTTGGGTAGAGAATAATGTGAGGGGAATTGTAGGGAAGCTAAAGCAGAGGGCAAGCATGAACAATGGAAAATTTGAGATACTGCTACTTGGAAACTACCACGGAATCGCAGGTACATTTATTGGACATGATAAAAATTTTCTGGAAGGAGCCAGTAATGTCATGACAATAACAAATGCGGGAATCATGTATTCAAATAACGTCTATAAAGAGATTGCAGAACAAAATCAAATTCATTATTTAGATACTACTGCCGTTATGCGTGACCCGATTAATCCGAATAGTGCAGACCCGCAGTTGATGTTGCCAGATTTGCTACATCCAAATCATGCAGGCTTTCAAAAATGGGGAAACGCTGTTGGCAGCTATCTTGCCACTAATGGATTCAAAGATTCAATACAAAGAAATTCTTTTTTTAAAACACAATTCTCTATTCAAAAAACAATTGAGCAGTTTATTCAAACTGCAATGCTTTTAGGCAATCCGAATTCTCCATTCTCCCCACTCGGTGTTGCACTTACTGCTGAAGCAAATCTTCAACAGACTCTAATAAATCTAACTGAAGCAAAAAAAGATTTACAAGACAAGGAAAGAATCTTGCAGGAAGCAAAAGCTGAATTGAATTCAAGGTTGAAAAGATTGCAGGAACTTCAAGATCAGATTAGGGATGTTGAATACAAAATAAATCTTGTTACTAAAAGAATCGAAAAAGTCGATGCAGATATTTTAGAAATTCAGGCAAGGATTGCAATTACAGATGAAGAAATTATTCAAAAGCAAAACGAACTGAATTTAGCGATTTCAGAAAGGCAAAGGTTAGAAAGAGAAGAACTCGCTTATGCTCAACAGCAGGCAAGACTACGTGCAGAAACGGACGTTGCAAGGATTGCAGCTGAAAAAGCCAGACAAGATGCAGAAGAAGCTGAAATACAAAGACAGCTTGCTAAAAAAAAGGCAGCAGAGGCAGAAGAAGAAGCGCGGCGAGCACGGGAAGCAAGAAATAACGCATTACTATTTTGCTTATTTACAGGGAAATGTTGGTAAAGAGGTAACGAAAATAACTTACAAGTCCAAGGCAAAGGTAAAAATACCACAGAATATTTAGTAGTGACAGTGGATATTGTCTCCTCAAAAAATACATTCCAACCGAAATCGTGCTATTTTCGGTTGGAACTCCATAGCTAAGACCAATCAGGAGTGATTATGTCTCTAAAGCTTGCTAATATTTGGAAGTTAGGGCTTAATTTTTAATTAAACTAACTACTTTAGGTTAAAATTCTTAATACCTCTATAATTATTGACAATTTATATCAAAAGTCTAAATTCAATACAATATGAAAGTCAATATGAAAACATTAATTATTTTTCTAATCAATTTTATAGCTGCATGCAATGGAATTGCAACTAATAATATGGAAGTTACAGGTTCAAAAAAAAGTAAATATAAGCAAACATTCAATAATATGGTGATGATATATCTCCAGTTGCCACAAACCTCAAATTCAATAGAAAGTAATAATGAACCACCTTTGACAGAAAATGAAAACTCAACTTTGACACCAAATGTTCAAAATCAAGTTTTTTATCTATCGGAATACGAACTCAAAGAAAATCTCAAAATTGAAAATGATATGAAAGATAAGGGACTACTTAAAGAGAATATTTTAAAAACTATTGGAGAAAACTATGTTCAAATGGTGACCTACCCTCAACCAACTCAAGATGATATTGATTCCATGATAGATGAAAAATCTTTAGGTATTGAACATAAAAAAAGGGAATACTCTATTACAGAATTGCAATCAAAAAAACAGGAAAGTTTAAATCAGATATATTCCTACTACAATAATTTAGAATTAAAAATAGCAACTACTCCAGATGAGCAATTGCATACTCTCAGAATAAATATGGTAAATGCAATTTTCATGCATGATAAGATAAAAGAATATTGTAAGGGTGATTCAAATTTCCCGGAAGAAGTTCTTGGATTAAATCTATATTGGCTTAATAGAATACGGATCGAAGTGATTAAAGAGCAAATCAAAAGAGGACTCATTGATGAAAATGCAGAGTATAACTAAGACAATAATACGTCAGGCGAAATCTAAAATAAAAAAGGTTCTTACTCTTATTATATTTTCCTCAATACTTACAGTATCATGTGAAGGGGAAAGAAGGAAAAATGAGCAAGCATTAGAAGGGTACAACATCAAAAATAATCCAGGTTGGTATTATTTGATGTTCGCTGAAGCAGGCATTTTCACGGGAGGATGCGAGGGTGAAGCTCAAAGAAAAGCAAAGTATATAATAGAGGCTGAAAAAGAAACAACAATGGAAACCACTACCAGCAGCAGTTTAATTGATATTTTATTTAAAATCTCAAAAAATAAAAACTTGAAGATGACCTTCACTCCACTCGACGCAGGTTGTCTTTATAATCCAAATAATGGTTTTAGTTTTAAAGCATGCAATGGTTTACTTAATGGATCCCCATCTTATATCAATTGTTCTGATTTCTCCAATTTTGGTTTGTCAAGTGGTCCTGTAATTTGTAAATTAAATATATTAAATCAAACTTTAACGAGTCTGTGGGGAACTCTTAGAATAGATTCAGCATCAGTAGGATACAAATGCAAAGTTTCAATTTTAATTCAATACGAATAAAGAGGTGATTATGAAATTATTACTAACACTTTCCACTTTTCTCTTTTCCTTTTCAGTTTTGATAGCCGAAGGAACAGACTACAGTTTTGAGAAACCAGCATATGGGATTCAGGAAAACAATTGTCATTTAACAGATTATTTTAAAGAAGATACCCAAATCACATTTTACGGGGATAGCCGTTTAGATTATGCTGACGAGCCTGTGACAGGTGGAAAAAATCTGCTCTGGTATATAAACAATGGAATTGATGGAAGTGATTCGTCTAACCTACCAAATTTTGGAATTCAAAATTTCGGACAAAGCACTTGGATAGCAGACCAACTGAATAGTCATTTATTTACATGCTTACGAAATAAAAATTACAAAATCTCAAATCGTTTCGTTGTAAATATCGGTGGTAACGATTGGATATGGTGGTCGCCCGGAATTTTGGGAAATCCGTGGATTGCAGTTGTTGCAGCAGCAGTTATTGAAAATAACCTCAGAGGAATTATAGGAAAATTGAAAATGAATGCCAGCCGAAACCAAGGGAAATTCGAAGTTTTAATTCTGGGTAATTATCCTGTTGTTTCCGGTTCATATCAATATAAAGCTGGAAGTTCAAAAGACCTTCTCCCGCTTGAAACAATATTAAATGTTGGAACCATCATCAACGCTGGTGTTGGATATATGAATGAAAAGTATAAAGAGATTGCAGAACAAAATCAAATTCATTATTTAGATACTACTGCCGTTATGCGTGACCCGATTAATCCGAATAGTGCAGACCCGCAGTTGATGTTGCCAGATTTGCTACATCCAAATCATGCAGGCTTTCAAAAATGGGGAAACGCTGTTGGCAGCTATCTTGCCACTAATGGATTCAAAGATTCAATACAAAGAAATTCTTTTTTTAAAACACAATTCTCTATTCAAAAAACAATTGAGCAGTTTATTCAAACTGCAATGCTTTTAGGCAATCCGAATTCTCCATTCTCCCCACTCGGTGTTGCACTTACTGCTGAAGCAAATCTTCAACAGACTCTAATCAATCTAACTGAAGCAAAAAAAGATTTACAAGACAAGGAAAGAATCTTGCAGGAAGCAAAAGCTGAATTGAATTCAAGGTTGAAAAGATTGCAGGAACTTCAAGATCAGATTAGGGATGTTGAATACAAAATAAATCTTGTTACTAAAAGAATCGAAAAAGTCGATGCAGATATTTTAGAAATTCAGGCAAGGATTGCAATTACAGATGATGAAATTATTCAAAAGCAAAACGAACTGAATTTAGCGATTTCAGAAAGACAAAGGTTAGAAAGAGAAGAACTCGCTTATGCTCAACAGCAGGCAAGACTACGTGCAGAAACGGACGTTGCAAGGATTGCGGCTGAAAAAGCCAGACAAGATGCAGAAGAAGCTGAAATACAAAGACAGCTTGCTAAAAAAAAGGCAGCAGAGGCAGAAAAGGAATCGCAACGAGCACAAGAAGCAAGAGATGCAGCCTTACTATTTTGCTTACTTACAGGGAAATGTTGGTAAAGTGATAATGTGAAAATAACTTACAAACCCAAGGCAAAGGTAAAAATACCACAGAATATTTAGTAGTGACAGTGGATATTGTCCTCTTGAAAAATACATCCCAACCGAAATCGTGCTATTTTTGGGTGGAACTCCATAGCTAAGACCAATTAGGGGTGATTATGCCTCTAAAGCTTGCTAATATTTGGAAGTTAGGGCTTAATTTTAAATTAAACTAACTACTTTAGGTTAAAATTCTTAATACCTCTATATTTATTGACAATTTCTATTACAAGTCTAAATTCAATACAATATGAAAGTCAATAATAGTTTAAGAATACGTCAGGCGAAATCTAATATGAAAAAAGTTCTTACTCTTATTATATTATTCTCAATACTTACAGTATCGTGTGAAGGGGAAAAAAGTAAAAATGAGCAAGCATTAGATGGGTATAACATCAAAAAAAATCCAGGTTGGTATTATTTGATGTTCGCTGAGACAGGCATTTTCACTGGAGGATGCGAGGGTGAAGGAAAAAGCTCTGGCAAATTTTTTCCCGGAGGTTGGGAAAGAATACATAATTGAACTTCCTTTAAATGACTATCAGAGATACTTTTTTCTAAAAGTAGATAATGGTCAAAAATTAAAAGTTACTTATGAATCGTTAACTACGGGATGTGAATTTTATTTTTCTCATTATGGGTTTTGCAAAGGTTTTTACCGAACCCAAAACACTAGTTATAATTGTATCTCCAACACAAATAAAATAATTACAGATGGGAGTTTTGATTCATCAATAAGAAAAGTAATTTGCAGCATAGACTCTCAAGATCAAAGCAGGTCATCATTTTCTGGTATGTTTCAAAGCTATCTACCAAAAACAGTATGTAAATTAAGCTTTAAATTTGAATCAAATTAAAAAGGAGAACTTAAATGAAAATTAAATTTCTTATTTTTATCATTCTTAATTTTATGTTTTTAACAAGTCAACTATTTTCTAAAGAACAAAAACCTTGTTTTTGGGAAAGACCTGCCGGTGATATTTCCGAAAAAGGATGTAATACTTCATCTCAATACTCCCCCGATCTAACCCGAATCACATTTTACGGGGATAGCCGTTTAGACTATGCTGATGAGCCTGTGACAGGAGGAAAAAATCTGCTCTGGTATATAAATAATGGAATTGATGGAAGTGATTCGTCTAACGTACCAAATTTTGGAATTCAAAACTTCGGACAAAGCACTTGGATAGCAGACCAACTGAATGGTCATTTATTTACATGCTTAGGAAATTTAAGCCGGTGTCGCATAACGAAACCGGCAGGTCAATCTTAGGTAAAAAGTCCGTCGATGGACAAATATCTTTCTCCTGTATCGTAGTTAAAGGTAAGGATTCTTGAACCCTTTGGAGCTTCTTTGATCTTACTTGCAACGGATGCAAGTGCAGCACCAGAGGACACTCCAATAAATAACCCCTCCTCTTTTGCAGCTCGAATAGTATATTCAAAAGCCTCTTCCTTTGTAACCTGAATAGTTCCGTCTAAAAGATTTGTGTGTAAATTTTTTGGAATAAAACCTGCACCAAGGCCTTGGATTGGATGTGGGCCCGGCTTTCCACCACTGATCACAGGAGACGCTGATGGCTCAACTGCAAATACTTTCAATTTTGGAAACTTTTCTTTTAGAGCCCGAGCAACACCAGTAATATGTCCACCTGTTCCTACCCCTGTTATAAGATAGTCAAAGCCCTCTGGAAAATCTGCCAAGATTTCTTTTGCAGTTGCCTCTTGGTGAATTTTGATATTTGCCTCGTTCTCAAATTGTTGTGGAATCCAAGCGTTCTTTTTTTCTGCAGCAATTTCTTTTGCTCTTTCGATAGCCCCGGGCATTCCTTTTTCTCTCGGGGTTAGCTCAAAAGTTGCACCATAAGCAGACATGATTTTTCGTCTTTCAAGAGACATAGACTCAGGCATAACTAAAATAAGCGGGTACTTTTTTACGGCTGCAACCAAAGCAAGTCCGATTCCAGTATTTCCAGAAGTTGGCTCAACAATTACGCTATCTTTTTTTAATAGGCCTTTCTTTTCAGCGTCTTCGATCATAGACAATGCAATTCTGTCTTTGATACTTCCACCCGGGTTGTATTTTTCTAATTTTACCCAAACCTCGTGGTCTTTTCCAAATAAATGATTCACCCTTACATGAGGAGTGTTTCCTATGGTTTGCAATATATTTTCTGCTTTCATTTTTCCCTCTTTATTCTAAGCCATTTTTGCTTAGGTTCATAAATTTACCAATATGACCACTATAGTTTACTAATTTTAAAAATGTCAAGAATATTTCCAATAAATTAAACAATTTTTTCGATTTAATGGAAATATTACCAAAATTCTCCACTTAAACAGATAAATATATTGATTTTTTAGAAATTTTAGGGAAGAAACGATAGAAAAATACAAAAATCCTCTAAAAACTCTGACCCTACCCGCTGCAAAAGCCCTTAAATAAGATTGACACAGAAGAAGAATTATTATTTCATACAACGAAGCTCAATTCGTTACTTTTTCAACCAGTGAGCACCCTCAAACATTTATGTCTGATTTCTATAACACAATAATTGAAAACAACAAAAAATGGGTAGAGTCTAAATTGGCTTTGGACCCGAATTTTTTTCTGAAGCTAAAAGACACACAAAGCCCCTCTTTACTTTGGATCGGTTGCTCGGATAGTAGAATCCCTGCAAATGAAGTAATAGGCGCACAACCCGGTGAAGTATTTGTTCACAGAAATATTGCCAACATGGTTATTCACTCCGACATAAATATGTTGAGTGTTTTAGATTACGCAGTGAATATTCTAAAAGTAAGACATGTGATCGTTTGCGGTCATTATGGTTGTGGCGGAGTAAAGGCAGCGATGAGTTCGAGACCTGTGGGAATTATCGACAACTGGATTCGTCATATAAAAGACAGTTACAGGTTTCGGAAAAATGAAATTGAATCAATTCAAGACGAGAATGAAAGATTGGATCGATTTGTAGAATGGAATACAAAACAGCAAGTTTTTAATTTAGCGGTAACATCTATTGTTCAACAAGCATGGAGTAATGGACAGGAATTATCTATTCATGGTTGGATTTATAGGATTGACTCAGGACTAATCAAAGACTTAGAAGTAAATTTTTCCTCTCACGGTGATTTAAAGAACAGCAGTGTATATAGATTGGACTTTGAAGAAATACCATAGAAGAAATAAATATAAGTTAGCCCTTGCATGCAAAATCTTTTTCTTTTAGATAGTTATCCTTATACCTTGAATAATTGCTTGCAGTTCGAGTAATGATTTCTCTATCTTCGTCCGTAATGTCCCTGATAATCTTACCCGGACTACCCATTACAAGTACACCGGGTGGAATTTTTTTTCCGGGAGGGATAAGAGTTCCGGCTGCAATAAAAGAATACTCACCCAATTCTACCCCATCCATTAGCATTGCACCCATTCCTACAAATGAAAATTTTTGCAATACACAACCGTGAACGATTGCCCTGTGTCCGATAGATACGTTATCTCCTATGATTGTGGGAAATTTATCTCTCGCTACGTGCACTACACTCATATCTTGAATATTTACGTTTTCTCCGATTGTAATATAATTTACATCCCCTCGGACAAGTGTTTGAAACCAAATTGAAGAATTTTTTCCTATAGTGACATTCCCGATTATATCTGCACTTGGAGCAATAAACGCAGTTTCGTGAATATTTGGTTTTATAGATTGAAATTCGTAAATCATATCTACCTGCCTTTTAAAACTTCGTAGTCTTCCTCATTTTTTACAAGAGTACCAAGGTAAGGGATGTTTGTTTTTTTCCAGTCTGCCCCCTGGTGAAGTAAAATATGAATCCAGTCAATTAGTTCGCTTGTAGATGGCTTCTTTTTTAAGTCATAGCTTTTTCTAAGAGAATAGAAAGTTTCGATTGCCTTTTTTAGAATATCTTTATCAATTTCTGGAAAATGAGACTTCACGATAGATTCCATAAATTCTTTAGAAGGGAAATCTATATAATGAAAAATACACCTCCTTAAAAATGCGTCAGGCAACTCCTTCTCGTTATTGGAAGTGATAATAATTAAGGGTCTGTGTTTTGCCTTGACTTTTCTATTTGTCTCTGTAATAAAAAATTCCATACTATCGAGTTCCAATAGCAAATCATTTGGAAACTCTATATCGGCCTTGTCAATTTCGTCAATCAACACTATGGGCTTTACGTCTGACTCAAAAGCCTCTCCAAGCGCACCGAGTCGGATATAATTTTCTATATTGTGTATATCTTTTTTTGAATCTATTTCTGAAAACCTAGAATCATTTAGTCTTGCAACTGCATCATAAAAGTACAGCCCTTCTTTTGCTTCACTCGTTGACTTTACATGCCATCGAAAAAGTGGCATTTTTTTTTGGGTAGAAACATAGTGAGCCAGTAAGGTTTTCCCAGTTCCGGGCTCACCTTTTACAAGAAGTGGTCTCTCTGTAATCTCTGCAATTTTTACTGCCTCTCCAAGTTCATTCGACAGTATATATTTCTCAAAATCTTCCCTAGGATCGGACATTCAAGTAGCACTCGCTAAAATAGATATAGTACTCTGTCTTTTATAATAGTCAGCCCCTTCCCTGTCTAAAAATTCCTCGTAAGTTCCTTTGAAATCTTTTATTCCATCTGAGGTTACCTCTAAAATTCTTGTAGCAAGAGAAGATACAAATTCTCGATCGTGGGATACAAATAGCACAGTCCCCTCATATATCGACAGTGCGTAGTTCAAGGCTTCGATAGACTCTAAGTCTAAGTGATTTGTAGGCTCGTCTAAGGCTAACAAATTATCCTCTGCCATAATCATTCTTGCTAGGATCAGTCTGGACTTTTCACCACCCGACAAGACTTCTGTACTTTTTTGAGCCATCTCACCACTAAAAAGCATTCTTCCGAGCAGCCCTCGAATCACAGTCATGTCTGTCCCTGGTGGAGCGTAACTATAAAGCCATTCAATTAGACTTGGCTTATCGACTTCAATGCCTTCTCTATGGTCTTGCGGAAAATAAGAAGCATACACACTCATACCCCAATCTACTTTTCCCGTGTCCGGCTCCAATCTTTTCATCAAGCATTTTAAAAGAGTAGTTTTACCAACTCCATTTGTTCCGATGATTGCAACCTTTTCACCCTTGCTGATAGATATATTTACCTCTTTAAAAATCTGGGTAGAATATTTTTTAGAAATATTTACTGCATCGATCACATCTTTACCAAGAGGTTTACCCACTTTAAACCGAATGTATGGCGATACTCTGGAAGAAGGCTTCATTTCTTCTACTTTAATTTTTTCTATTAACTTTGCTCTGGAAGTGGCCTGCTTTGCTTTACTTGCATTTGCACTAAAACGATTCACAAATTCTTGCAAGTCCGCAATTTTTTCTTTTTTCCTTTTATTTTCAGAAATCAATTGCTCTCTTGCAAGAGTAGATGCTTCCATGAAATCGTCGTAGTTCCCCGGATAAATTTTAATCGAGCTATAATCTAAATCTGCAATATCTGTAGCGATTGAGTTTATAAAATGTCTATCGTGAGAAATCACAATCACGACCCCATTATAGGATTTTAGAAAATTTTCCAGCCAAGTAATCGTCTTAATATCAAGGTGGTTTGTAGGCTCATCTAAAAGAAGTACATCCGGCTTCAAAAATAAAACTTGAGCGAGTAAAACCCTTAGCTTAAACCCACCAGTAATCTTAGACATAGTTTCGTTATGGATATTGGATGGAATACCCAGCCCTTCCAGCAATTCACCTGCTACACTTTCAGATTCATAACCACCTAAATCTGCAAATTCCTCTTCTAATTCGCTTGCCCGAATCCCTTCTTCTTCACTCATTTCGGGTAAGGCATAGAGTCTATCTCTTTCCTGAGAAATCTTCCACAATTCTTTATTTCCTTGAATTACGGTATTGGTAATAGTTTCATTCTCATATTCATAGTGATCCTGTTTTAAGTATCCTATGACCATCCCTTTATCCACAGAAACCACCCCTTGGTGAGGCTGCTCAATACCGGCAAGAATTTTCATAAAAGTTGACTTACCGGTACCGTTGGCTCCTATAAGACCATACCTAGATCCCGATTTGAATTTAATTGTCACATTTTCGAATAAAGTTTTTTTCCCAAAACGTACTGCAAGACCCGATACACTAATCATAATCTACCTATAGAACTATATAATAAAGTCAGTATTTTACTTCCTTTTCTTTAGCCAAGCCGATTTGAAAATATTTGTGACTATTAAGAGGATCTTTTTTTTTACCGAAGCTAAAAACATGAAGGCTATTTTCTTTTCTTTTCTATTTTTATCCCAATTTGCACTTATCGCAAAAGAAAGTGTACAAGTCGGAGAAATCATCGGAGCCGGCAAATTTTTTAAAACAAAAGAATTTACTTGTGAACTAATTGCAAACGATTTATCCATAGAGCTTGCCGAAGCCACCGGAAATAAAATACGTGCTCTTGTTATAACATCAGGCAGAACTTGTGAAATCACCCGCTATGAAATTTCTCCATTTACAACAGAATCAAATCTTCCCCCATGGACTTTAAAACAAATTCCAAAATACGTCCACAGAAGACTCCCTGCATTCAATCCAAAAGTTACACCCGATGGGAATCAGATGTTTTGGACTACGCTAATCGAAAAAAAAAGAAACTCCACTCAAAAAATCTGGTATTCCGAGTTAGATGAATTTGGCTTTTGGAAGCCCGGTATCCAACTGGCAGAGCCTTTGAATAATGACACACCTTCCGCTGTAATTTCAGCTTTACCAGGAGGGAATGAACTTTTTGTATTCGGAAGCTATTCGGAAGAGGAAATTATAAAAAATTTAGAAAAAGAAATGGATACCGAGCACAAAAGAATTATCAAAGAATCCAAAAATGAAAGAGAATACAAATTGCGATTTGCTGATCTTCAAATTATTTTCCAAAGAAGATTAGATAGAATTTACAGTAGAGTTCCTTTGTACAAAACTTTTAAAACCGGTCACAACTGGACTCATCCAAAGCCAATTTCATTTCCTGACTTCTACAATTTGTATAAAAAAGAAGACAATCCAAACCAACAAGTATTCGGTGGATCGGCACTTTCAAGTAGCGGAAAAGTCTTAATCTATTCGGTAATGCAAAGCGACTCTCAGGGCAAATTAGATTTGTATATATCCATAGCAGACAAAAACGGGAATTTCCCACTTGGCAGAAACCTCGGTAGAACAATTAATACAAACGAAGAAGAGATGGCTCCATTTCTTGCAGCAGATGACCGAACCTTATATTTTTCCAGTAACGGTCACAACGGGCTCTCTATTTACTTCACTCAAAGAATCGGAGATGGGTGGATCAACTGGACAAGTCCTCTTGAGATTTCAAAAAATCTTCAAGGAGTAAACTTTTTTACAATACCTGCGTCTGGAAACTGGGCTTATATAAGCAAAAATGGACAATTGTATATGACTTATTTGCCACAAGAATTTCGACCAAAGCCGGTGATACTGGTAAAAGTAAAGGTTAAAAATGAAAAAGGAGAACCAATTGATGCAGAAATTATTTTTGAATCTCTGAAAAATAACGAACAGTTAGGCACGACTATCTCTGAATCTGAAAAGGGGAATTTTTCTATTGTAGTCCCACACGGTGAAAGATATGGATTTGTAGCAAAAAAAAATGGTTATCTCCCTGTTCATAAAAGTATCGACCTTAGAAATTCCGACAACCTCTATAAAGAAGTAGATGTAGATATAGTTTTACCAGAAATTAAGAAAGGTAAAGAAATCGTAATCAACAATCTTTTCTTTGACACAAAAAAATTCGATATAACAAAAGATTCAGAGCCGGAGTTAGATCGTTTAGCTGAAATTATCAAAGAAAATAAAAATATAAAAATTTCCATAGAAGGCCATACCGATAACGTGGGAGGTGAAAAAGATAATCTCGAATTGTCAAAAGCCAGAGCAAATTCTGTTTTAGAATACCTCCACAACAAACACAAAATCCCAAAAGAGAGGTTGAGTTCTAAAGGCTTTGGTGAAAAAAAACCAGTAGCAGACAACTCTACCCCTGAATCCAGAGCAAAAAATAGAAGAGTGATCTTCAAAATTTTAGATTAGTCAAGGGTTGTGGTCAAGTTGTAGTTTAGTGAAGTAAAGATGTTTGAATTATGAGATTTATGTTGATAGAATATTTTTTACACAAAAATGTGGGGCTCCAATTCAGAGGGCTGATGATTGAAGATGGAAATAGTAGAGTTGGATTTTTTTTAATTAGATTTTTAGTAGAGTTCTTAGTACTTCACATTTCGTATAGATTTTGTAATTTTCATGCAAAAATGTGGGAACTCCACTCTTTTCAGTAAAGTGCTGATTTTCTTTTGATACCTCAACAAAATCAATATTTCTCAAAAAGTTGATTAATGAGTCTGCTTTTAACTTCATCTTGAATGTTCATCAGTAAAACCATTTTTATCCTGAAGAATTAGAACGTAAACGACCGGATAGTTTTAACCCATCTCGAAAACTTAGCCCTAATAAACTGAGTTGAATAATTCCCAGAATCAATTCAATTATTTGAACTAAATAAAACCAGTTATCAAATTCACCATTAGTGGCTTTATAATTTAGAAAAAGAGCAGAAGGAATCATTATTAAAAACCCGTTCATGGCAATAATCACCATTCGTTTTTTCTTTTTTTCAATCAGATTTCCTTTTCTTTTTCCCAATAAATTTCCGGAAATCCCTAATCCGCCCATTACAACAACAAGCAAAGCTATACCATAACTAGCAATCAATTGTTTTACTATCACTACTGCACCATGATCAAGAAAAAGTTCAGATACAAATGTGGTTATCCAAAATATAGATATGACGCATAACGCTTCGAAACCTAAAATACCGTGTGGAATAGATTTTTTCATAGACTTAGTTTTCCTTCTTAAAGATAATTTTACTAGATACTTGTCCATATAGCGTCAACTCATCTCTAGGTTTTGCAATTACCCCACCAGGACCTACAGACTCAACTTTAACACCTAATGTAGAAAATTTTGTTTGTACAGAAAAACGAATTTTGTCTTGCACCTGTGAAAGGTTTAAAGTTATATCATTAGGATTATCTTTTATGAAAAGCTTACCTGAAATAGCTGCTGGGATTGTGTCTTGCTTAGAATTTTTAGGAATTACGAATTCAAATCTTAGAGGTGTCTTTTTTGAACCCCCTAAAATTAAAGCTACCTCTGAATCTCTCTTAGAATTACTAGAGTCAAATTTTTCTACCGGTATTATAACCTGAATAGATGCATCTGACCTTTTGAGTTGAACACTGCAATTAATGCCAACGACCTCTACTTCACTTAGAAAAAACATTCCTTTGGTAGTTTTATAAGCTACACATATCTGCTCTGAGTTCATTTTATTAAAAACATCCGAAAACAAAGGTTGTATGCAGATTGCCATGATACTAAAAAAGTGAGTAAATTTAAATTTCATTTTATATCTCCTGATATTTGTTTAGACAAGTATTTTGTAAAATATATTACTTGTCTACACAATTTTTTTTAAAAATTTATTTTTTTTTAGTGACAGTTCAGAAAAGAAAATTCATATTCTGAGTATGAAACTTGAATTAGATAAACAACTTGGTTTTAATCTATATAGAGCATCCTTGCTATTTCGCAGAGAATTGATTCGATGCTTGCGAGAATACAAGATTACACCAGAGCAGTGGCAAGCCCTAGTGCATATATGGGATAAGGGAACTACAACCCAATCTGAAATAGCAAATATTACCCTTCAAGATGCACCAAGCATATCAAGGATGATTGGGAGATTGATCAAAAATGGATGGATCAAAAAGAAAATTAACCCTAATGATAAAAGAGAGATTTATTTAAGTATAACTCCGATTGGGAAAAAACTTGAATCTATTTTACCTAAAAAACTAAGAGAGAATTTTAATTTATTTCTAAAGAAATTTCCAGAACTGGATCAAAAAGAGCTTTTAAAACTATTAATTCAACTCAGAGTTTCTCTAAATGATTTTGAAAGTAAAAAATAATTTTATTTACGAGAAGCTACAGATATTTTCACCTAACGATTTCCCGTAGGATGACACGGACACGGTGTTATCTGTCGTTTTGCCGCCCCTAATCACCTAGGATTTACTACTTCTAATCCTTTTTTTTACAACATGTAATAATTGTTTGTCACAAGAAACAAAATAATCTATTTCATTTTTTATTGAAATAACAGTTCCTAGGTGAATTGAATCAAGACTCTCTAATTGATACTTATCAATAACTTTTATCGAAAACTTTTTAATGGCCTATCGAAAAATTAATGGCTTCAAAATATAAAAATCCTGAGAAACTTCCTTTTTGAGGCTATAATACTCATCAACTGTAATCTCTTTTTCTAATAACAGCCTTCTGAAAGCAGATATAAATTCAATTTCTCCACTCACATAGATTAGAGTTCGTCCACCCTTTTACAAAAGATAAAACAGATATTTTTTGTGGTGAGCCTCAAGATATAATGTATGCTTTTATCTAATTCGATCCTCTAGGGATCCAGTTTTCATGTTATTGCAAATTTTACTCTTTATCGCGAATAGACCAAAGTTGAGTTCCCCCGAATTTGTCGATTTTTACGGAAAAATTCAATTTCGCGTTCCAGTCGGGCTTGTCAGATGCAATGGAAAGATATTTTTTCTTGCCCATATTCCATAATGCATGAAAAGGAAATCCGGAAATTTTGACTTCTTCTATTTTCCAGTTCTGGGATAACACATTTTGGTCGCAATCCCGGATGACAATATTTTTCTCATCCTTGTCCAATCCGAGGCATTTCCCGGAATCTTTTCCGATGATTTGATAGATAGAATCTTCCGTCTCTGATTTTTTCAGATGGAACAAAGTATTTCCTGCAGAATTCTCTCCCCCAGCTGATTACAGATGCTCCGTCATGAACAGCTCTCCCGGAAATATTGATTGAAAAAGATTTTTCATTGGTTTTCAAATTTGTAAAATCATAAAAAATCCCTTCCTTGATTTCTGAGGATCCGATTGTATAATCCGTTAAAATGGGTGGGTACGAAAACTTCGGCAAATTCAGTTTTTGAATTTCTTCTCTTCCCCAGGTCAATTCATATCCCCAGATGTTCAAATAATCTGTCATATCACTCCCTGTGATTTTTGAAAATTCCAGAGCAAATGAATTCAATCTATTGTTATTGCATTCTATGGAGTTTTTATTTTTACAGGATCCATTTTTATCCCATTCCTCCTGTTTTATATTTTGGTAATGAGTGATGATTTTTTTGTATATATCAAACCCGAAAACTTTGTAGAGGTGGATATAAAATAAATTCGGGATCTTTGTATGGGCAACTGCGGCATATGTATTTTTCCATTTCTTCCGCAAATCTTTGTTATATACACTCTCATCTCCATTGAAAAAACGAAGTGCTTCCATTTTTGGATGATCTCCATATTTTGTAAAAATTTCTTCCGGCTCATAACCTTTCAACTCACAGTTTGCCTTCATCACGAAAATATTGGTTGACCATTCTCCCAGTTCGGCTGTAATCCAGGGATCAGCAGTCTGTCTGTTATGTGCTAATTCATGGAAGTGTCCCAACGTATAATCGAGTTGAAGTTCAGAATTTTCAGGGGACCATGGTTTTGATTTATCCCTAGGCTCCTGATCTACTACATAAAGTGCCGACTGCAGGGTACTCATAACGGGATAACCGGAATGCATGAATCCGATACTGATATCAATGTCCGTTACAAATCTTTCCTTTATCAGGTGAATCAAATCTTCCCAACCAGAAAGAGATTGAATCGATCGAACTCCCGCATCCCAAAAATTCATTACAGCTTCCGGATTATTCAAATTTCTTATTACATTGGAAGGAACGGAGATTGTGATATATTTTCCTTCCAGTTCCGCCCAGGGTGCAGGGTTACATCTTTCTTCATCCACCCATTCTTGAGGGCTAGTTTTTCCGAGTACAAATTTCGGTGCGCGGATCACGTTCTTCAAAGTAATAGAATAGTTCTCATTCAAAAGAGTTTTTTCCCGCACGGCTTTATCTAAATGCCAATAGGAGACTTCTTCTTTTGTATTCTTGTCGATGAACCTGGTTTCTATTAGAACGGGACCACCCCTTCTGTTTTTAATCCTAGTAATTTTATTTTCGATTTTTTTCTTAACGACGACAACTCCATCCCGAAGTGCATCTTTTATGTGAGATACATTGTCCGAATGAACACCAATTTGAATCTGCAAATTATATTTAATCAATTCCTCCGGCACCTCCAGAGTGATTTCTTCATTCGGTGCGGCATAGGCACCAGTCGAAAACACCCATAAAGGGAGTGGGTAACTCAGTTTGAGTTCAATCGTTTCCCATTTCACAGAAGGACTGATTTTGCCGGGAAAATTTTTATCTGCAAAATATTTTTTTGCGGCATCCCTATTATGATTTACTTCTAGGGGAAAATCATCCGGGAACTTCGACACCTCAGCACATTTACCATGGGGTTTATAATCTATTTTTACATTTTTATAGAAGTCAATTTTTTTACATTGGTACTGTTTTTTCGAGTTTCTCGTTCCAAAATCCATTGCTTCTGCTTTACAATAATATAAGCAGAAAACTGATAGAATTCCAAAGATTCCGTAAATGAGTTTTTCCAATTTCTCTCCATCCTTTTCATAGATTAAAAATTTCTTTTCAATTTCAAGTATATTGTATTTCGAAAAAAAGTCTTGCGGCGATTCCCATAGAAAAGACCTCGACTTGATCATCTAAAATGATTTCTTTTACTGATTTTGATAATTTGGGAGTATCGAATAAAGACCATAATAAAACATGTGTATCTAAAAAATATTTCATAAATCAAATAATTCTTCATCTGATATTTTAAAATCAGAAGACATTTTAAATGATGCTTTTTTCTCTAATAATCCAATTTTACGATTACTTTTCTTAGCATATTTCGAATATGGAATTAAATCAGTTATTTTCTCTTTCTTCTTTCCGAAAGAAATAGCCACTTCCTTCCCTTTTTTTCCGTTTTCATCCTTATATTCACGCTATCCTAAGAATTTCCAACAGGCAACCCAACTACGATTCAAATGACAGTGAAAATGATCTTTTTCAAGTAGACTATAACTTTGCCATTCAATTTGATATGGACCTTCTTTTTATAATTCAGAAACTAATTCTGCAAATATTTCTTTAATAAACTTGGGAAGTTTCGGAACAACTTTCTTTTCATGCTTAATAGAAACTTTCCACATTTAGACTTGATGTTACCTATAAAGGGTAAATTTGTCAAGAATTTCAATCGAAATCTACAACAATTCGTTAAATTTTAAATTTCTGCCCGAAATAAAAATTTCTAATAACGTTGGATTTACAAGACGTAAAGTGACGCTTCGTTCAACTTTGCATATGTAAAGCCGTTCCGCGTCACTTTATGTGCCGAGGGCACCTGCCGACGAGAGCAAAATGCACTTCACGCGTGCGTGAGGAAACAGTCCATGAGCCCGAGGCAGAGCACACACGCCAACGAAGTGCGCGTGCGATCAGCTTGTAAATCTTGTTCTCAGACGTAGTTGCGCCGGTGCGCCCGGCAAGGATGGCGGGCGAATGGAAGACAAAAATCTTTTGAAATGCTTAATGCAGATTTCAAGGTATTACAATATCTCCTTTGCGGTAGGGGCCCTGGCTTTGTCCGCTTCTCTTTTCGGAGGTAATGTTCCGCGTAGGAAACGTATATGGAATTGTCACTCTCGTACTATTAACATCCCTGAACAGACAAAAATGCAGGTGAGGGGCACCGGATGCTCCAGTATTTCCCATGTGGCCAATCACTTGGCCCTGGCGCACTGGTTCTCCAACTTTTACGCTGGGGCCAGGATACTTGAGGTGATCGTAATATGCGTATGAACCGTCAACATGGCGTATCATAACAGTATTGCCTGGTTGCCAATTTCTCTCGCCAGGTGGCTGATCGCTGCTTCCCATGGTGGCAGAGACGACCGTGCCATTTGCCACGGCCATTAGCTCGATACCGAAGGTATGAAAATCTTCGTTACTCTTTCCATCGCCTCCCGCCTTGATAACTTTTCCCTGTTCATCGACCCCCATAAGATCGTAGCAATGCTTTCCCTGAATGCCCACATGAGACCAAACTTCTCCATTCCACGGCGTTGTGACGAGGAAACGAGCATTAAATGGAAATGCAGTCAGCTTCAGAGTAGGCACCTCAGTCGCACCGGCGTCAAACAGGTCTCTACCTTTTCTGCGCAAAGAAATTACCTGTTTCAGAATATTCTCTGAGATCGGCTGGTGGGCATTTTCGGCCTTGGATATATAAATAAGTCCAAGAGCCTCATATAACTGACTCTGCTTTGGATAGAGCTGTATCAATTGATGTGTAAATTTTTTAAAAAAAATATCGTTGGCAACCCTTGGCAGACCATTCCAAATGATCTGGACATAGGCTGAATTTGGGTCGTAATCTCCCGCTGCGCGCAACTCGTGTAATGCCTGTTGGAGCATGGCCTGCAATTCAACATCCGTAGCCGAATCTTTCAGCGCATTAAATTTGCCAAGATATACCCATGGAAGATTCTTGGCGCACCATTCGTATTTCGGAAACCTGCGAATACAATCGCGAAAAATTCGTATGCTCTCGTCAAACTCGTTGTGCGTCGACAAGACGTAAGCATAACCGTTGAGAATATAGTCTGCATTTGGGGCAGATTGATATGCTTTTTTCCAATAGATAAACGCTCCTTCTTTATCTCCGTTATTCTTTAACTGCTCGGCATACCGTACATAGGTATAAGGAAGATTCTGACGACACCATATATATTTGGAAAACCGGCTTATGCAATCCTCGAACAACTGTATGCTTTCGACGAGCTTGCCGCTGTCAGCAAGTGTCCAGGCATAACCGTTGACGATCCAATCGCTATTCGGTGCCAGACGATATGCCTTTTCCCAGTTCGCTAATTCGCTGGCTTTATCGTTTACCTTCTTGCTTTCGATAGCGAACTGTGTGTAGACAATAGCAAGATTTAGCTTCAGGCCTGCTTCAGCAGGGTATTCTGCGGTTCCTTCCTCGAGCACTTTAAGTGCCGCCTGCCAATCTTTGGCTTGCGCCAAGCGGTTATACTCATTGTAATACCATGACTTTTCTGCAGAAAGCAAACTCAATAGCGGAAAAAAAATGCAAAAAATAAGTCCGATAAATTTAACCGTCAGAAATTTTGCAGTTAGTAAAAATCTATATTTCATATATACTCCCTTCCTAAACAAAATCTATTTGTTCGACTGCATTAACGTCGGCACGGCGACCGACGAACAACGGCGAAACTATGTCACCTAACGTTCCTCGCGTATCCGAAGTTTGTTGATGGCACGAATTTTTGCAAAGCAAAAATCGTGACAGAGACAAATTTCCCGTAGGGCAAGCCCGGACTTGTTCCGGGCGTAGCGGATGACGCGTTGTTCTGGCTGTCGAAAAATAGTACCCATTTAACACATACTATTTCATAAGTAAAAAAGGGGTATCAAAAAATGGGAAAATTCAAGAATACAGAACCTTCACAGGGACTAATCCTTGCAGTAAATCTAAAAGATCAGATCATTGAAGGAAGTTTTGAACATACACTTTCAGTTCTTTTCGAAAAAGATAAAATCGATTTAAGTAAATTAATTTTGAAATACCATAATGACGTGATCGGCAGAAAGGCATACAACCCCAAGATTCTACTAAAAATTATTTTATTTGCTTATTACAAAGGAATTACTTCGTCTAGAGAAATTGAAATTGCCTGTAACAAAAATCTCACGTTTATGGCACTGGCAGAAAATGAAAAACCGGATCATTCTACAATTGCAAATTTTGTTTCCTCGATGGATAAAGAAGTCAAAGACATATTTGAGCAGGTAGTTCTGATTTGTTTTGAGCTTGGACTAATCAAATCCGGAACTCTTGCAATTGACGGATGTAAGATTTCGTCTAACGCATCAAAGGAATGGAGCGGAACAATTTCAGAGCTTGAGAGCAAGAAAAGTAAAATAAAAGCAAAAATCAGGGAGATCATGGAAGAACACAAAAACTCTGATCCAGATGAAAATAATTTCAAGCGGATTGATAAATTGGACAAGAAAATGGAGAAGATCACAGATTTTCTTGCAAATAATGAAAAGAAAATGGGTAAGCGAAATCATGAAAAGCAAAGTAACATAACGGACAATGATTCATCTAAAATGAAAACATCACACGGAGTTATTCAGGGTTACAATGGAGTAGCTGTAGCTGATTCTGAAAATCAGATAATCGTAGAGGCTGAAGCATTCGGCGAGGGTCAGGAATATGATCTCTTAAAGCCAATGATTGAAGGAGCAGAAAAAATAATCAATCAAATGAACAGAAAAATAAGTGATACAAAAATTCTTGCAGATAACGGCTATTTCAAGGAGTCGAATCTTGAATATCTTGCAGAGAAAAAAATCGACGCATATATTCCGGATCAGAATGCCAGGAAAAGAGATCCCAAATTTAAAACCCGTGACAGACATCGCGAAGAAAAAAATCCGAGAGAATACAAGAGATATATCGAAAAGGATTTTACATATGTTTCGGAAAAGGACGAATACATTTGTCCGAATGGAGAGTCACTAAATCGTTGGGGAGGATTTACAAATGGTCACAGCTACGGACGTCGTTACGGCACAAAAAAAGCATCCTGTTCTGCATGTCCATTGAAATCGAATTGTATTTCAGAAAATCAGGATAGACGCGAACTTAATATTTATGATGGGGTAAATGTTCCGGAAACAGAAAAGATGCGTGAAAAAATAGATTCAAAAGAGGGCAGGAAAATTTATTCGAAGCGGATGAGTATAATCGAGCCGGTATTCGGAAATATACGGTTTAACAAGGGGCTGGATTATTTCAGCTTGCGGACAAAAGCAAAGGTCAATATTCAGTGGCTTTTGTGGTGCATGGTTCACAACATTGAAAAGATAGTGACTAAAGGGAAATTTAATCTACTTTGAGACCTTGAAACTAATGATAGGGTAAAAGAGCAATCATCAGATTTAAAAAAGTGCGTTAGGTGAAATCGAAATCTAAAAATTTGTAAAAATCTTTAAAGGCAGCCTTTATTGATGTAAATTTTACTATTATTCAACAGCTACGTTAGGCGACGCTTCCGCATCAATTTCTGAGGTTCTGAGGAATTTCAAAAAACTATACAAATATTCCAGGCATCACTGAAAATCTTTTTGCTAGAGCCTTAATCTGCCTTAAATTTAATTCTCTTTTACCACTCAGAATTTCAGATACAACACCCTGTGAACCGATTTCTTTTAAATCCGCTTGCTTTAAATTATGCTCTTCCATGAGAAACTTAAGAACATCTATACCAGTAGCTGATTTCATCAGAAAATTTGTACTTTCAAAGTTTGAAATAATTACCCCAACAGTTTCGAGCAAGGAAGCTAAAGGATGCTTTTCATTATTGCCTACTAAATCAATAAGGTCATCTAATTGCTTCCTGAGTTTTTCATATTCAGACTTTGTATGTGGGATATATATGGCTTTTGAAATTTTAGGCCATGTCCGTTCAATTTCTTTAAAACTTGAAGAAATCATTAATTAGTTCCTCCATTTATTTTGATCATATTCTGTATGTGTTAAAATATGTCGAATATAAACAATCTGAGTATTGTAATGAATTGCAGTAATTAACCGAAATTTATTTCCGCCAATGTTAAAAACCGTAAAATTGCCAACAAGATCAGCACTTGGAAAAACCTTTCTGAGTTCAGCAAAAGATAGAAACTTCTGTCTCGACAGAATCTTATACCAACTATTTAAAGGTTTTTCGCTATTAATATGAATTGCTGAAAACTCTATAATTTTTTTATGTGATATTACTCTGATAAATCAAACATATCTCATCATGAGATAATTGTCAAATCGATTTTACAAAATTTTTCTGTGAAATCCTACTAAAAAATATTTGCGGAAGTTTCGCCGAACGTTTTGGCGCTTGGCGCAGTGGCGGATTTCGGGGTACAAAACTGTCAATACACCACAAAAGTTGATGCGAGGAAGAATGTTCAATTATCCACTTCACCCGCCATTGAGCCAAACGCCTGTTAGTGGCTGCCGTTCTGTTCATTATTGTCAGTTAAAATATTATTGAATATCGGTTCGTCAAATTTTACCCCCAATTTAAACCCTTGTTCTTCAGATATTTTTACAATTTCTTTCCATAAGTCTTTTGGGCTTAATCTGCATCTTTCTAAAAAAGACTTGCCTGTAGGATTTCTTGAAAGTTGAAATATTTCGTTGTTTAAGTCTAAAAACAATCTCTCAAATCCAATATTGTCGTAACTAACTTTGCAAGGAACAAAACTAAAAAACTCCTTGTCATCCCACCACGTTTTACCACGATACAGTCTTTTATTATTTGCATTTACAGGCACTTTCAGATATTCATTCAATTGTTCTAATGTTTCTTCTTTGTATACTTGAGAATAATTTGCTCCCCCTGTTGTTTGAACGTTTGACGAAGAGTCGCGGTCTTGAATTACAAAAATAGTGTCGATATAAAATTTATTTATAGATGGAACAACCGTTCCAAACAATATTAGGTCGTCCATTATAAGGCTTGTCAAACGCCCTGTCTGTTTGCAAACACAATACTTAAAATTATCTCCGTAAATGTAAGGGTCTGTATTTTGTATGCCTGGTCTTGCCCCCTAAAACTGGAATACAAAAAAAGGGGATAAAGGAGACTTGATAATATGATAAGAAGAAATAACTATGGCAAAGAATTTAAGGAACAAATAGTAATGGAAATTTTGTCCGGGCAGAGTTCCGTTTCGCAAATAGCTCAAAGGGAAAAGGTAAATCCTCAAACAATCCGAAATTGGAGAAATGAGATAGATACAGGAAAGTTTGAACAAAATAATCAAACCGAATTTGCTTTAAGGAAACGAGTCGCAGAATTGGAAGGTGCACTTGCCAACCTTGCGTTAGATAATCACATTTTAAAAAAAGCCCAAAAATATCTGCAAGACTGGAAGCAAAAAGAGAAATTATCAGGAAGTATCTCGCACCAGAATTTGGAATTGTAAAAAGCTGTAAAGCTTTGGAGATCAGTATCTCTTCCTTTTATTACCAATCGGATGCAAAGATTAAAAGAAAACAGGAGGATAAGCAACTAATAGAAAAGATTGAAGCATATCTGGATTTAATGCCTCAATCAGGTTACAGGTCTGTCACTTATTTTCTGAGAAATGATATGAAAATCAATCATAAGCGAGTTTACAGGATCATGCATGAAAACCTTTTAAAATGCAGTCCGAAGAGGGCTTATCATCATGCGACCACGGATTCAAAACATAACCTGAAAAAATATCCAAATCTTCTTAAGGACAAGTCAATTAATCATGCACGAGTAATAGTTGGTGATGTTACTTTTTTTGATGTTCAGGGGAAAAATCATTATCTGGCATCACTAATGGATATGGAAAACAGAGAGGTCATCGGACGAGCTGTTTCTGATAAACTTAATAGTGAACTTGTCAGGTCTGCATTTGAGTCGGCTCTCATGAACAGAGGAAGTCTCGAAGGTTACATTCATCATACTGATTCTGATAGAAGATATTGTTCGCATGAATATATAGAACTTCTGAACAATTCCAAAATACAAATTTCAATGTGTCTTGGTAATGCATATGAAAATGCACACGCAGAATCTTTTAATAAAACTATCAAGTATCAAGAGATAAATATCTCCTGTTATGCTGATAAAATTGAAGCAGCCAAAAGTATTTTTCAATTTATTGATCGGTACAATTCAATCAGACCTCATTCAGCTTTAGGAGGACTATCTCCTCTGCAATTTAAAAATAAACAAAAAATATGATTTTTTTCTTTACAGTTTTAGGGGGGCACTTCAGCCTTTAATTACAGTTGAGTGAAATAGCTTGTGAAGCCCATTTGGTAATATTGTATTGTTAGCTTTTGGAAACGGATTGAAGATTGAATTTCCTTCCCATTCTCCCCAAAAGTACAATTCTGCTTGTTTTGGATTCAAATCATTCAGACCGTTTATATAATGTCCGTTATTTTGAATGAACTTCCTAAAATGGACATTGTCATTACTCCATTCACGAATAATATTATTGGCGATTTGTCTATAACCGTTTCCTAATCTAAAAGGCTTTTGATGTCCTGGGTGATTAAGTTGAATTTTCATTATGTATGCCTTTTTATTTTTTTGATAGTCTATCGTTTTGCGGTATGTTCTTCTATTCTGTCAGCCATTTGAACCATATTTTTTGATCAATAATTGGAATGTTATTTTGTTCACAAACCTTCATTGTGTGTCCCGTTCCACCCTCTTTTGGTTTATCTAAGTCGTCATAGAATATGCCAAAAGTTGCTGGCTTTATTCTGTCAGTTCCAATTGCTTTTATCGTGTCTCGTATTATATAAGCTGCTTTTATTGTATAACGATTTTTGTTACCTGAGACAAATTGGTCAATTAGCTTTTCAGTTTTCTTATTGCTTTTAGACTGATACACCACTTCGGGTTCAGCAGCAATGCTTATTTCGTCCAAAGAAATAGTTTCATATGCTTGATTTGTTTTTTCTCTGTGTCCAGAATATGGTGTAATTACTTGTAATCTTTTATAGTCGACTGCGGTAACACCATCAGAAAACAGTTGGTCTGAGCCTTCAGCATTTCCGCTTCTAAAAATCATACTTTTTGTCTTAGAAGCTAACAAGTTTCCAAGTGCTATCAACCTTTCTTTATCTGTTTCTAAAACATTTCTTTTCCCTTCAAGAAGAACAATAGAATTAGGTTTATCAAACTGTTTTATAAATTCTTGTAATGTCATTGCCTTACCTTTGAGGTGTACCCGTTTTAGTGGAGAGATTTTTAAGCCACAAATTTTTCTTCAAACTTTGAAGGGCTTTGATAGCCAATGAAAGAATGAAGTCTTTTCCTATTGTAAAATACTTCAATATATTTGAAAACATCTTTTCTCAATTCTTCATAATTTTCAAATTTATTTCTATAAATCAATTCTGTTTTGATTGTCTTGAAAAAAGATTCTGCAACTGCATTATCCCAACAATCTCCTTTGCGGCTCATACTGGATTCAAAACCATTCCAGAATAAAATTTTCCGGAACAGATTGCTTTGATATTGAGAACCTCTGTCCGAATGAAATATTAATCCCGAAGCAGGCTTCCTTTTTCTGATGGCACTTCTGAGAGCATCAATCACAAGTTCTTTTTTCATATGGTTTTTCAACGACCAGCCAACTACTTTTCTGGAATATAAATCGACGATTACACACAAATAATAAAATCCATTTTTTATTTTGATATATGTAATATCAGAAACCCAAACTTTATTTGGTGCATATGCAAAAAAATTTCGATCCAGGAGATTTGGAGAGACTGGGAGATTTTGATTCGTTACAGTTGTTGTGACTTGAAATCTTGCAGGTTGAATACCCTGTATTTTCAGCTCTTTCATGAGTCTTTTTACTCTTCTTTTCCCTATAAAATTTTCCTGTTGATGTAGCTCTTTTACAATTCTCCTCGCTCCATAAACTTTTTCGTTCTCTTCGTAAATATTCAATATCTTTCGTTTCAGAATTCCATCTTGAAATTTTCTTTCAGAAGAATTGGCTCTCCGCTTCTTGTAATAGTTACTGGGTGATATTCCTAAAACCCTGCACATTCTCTCTACCGTATATTCCTTACGGTTTTCATTTATCACAGATACTATTATTTCTGTAGTTTTGAGAGAACGGCCATAGCCTTTTTTAAGATATCACGTTCCATCTTTGCTTCGGACAATTCATACTGAAGCTGTTGGATTTCAATATCTTTGGGATCGATTTTCTTTTCCATTATATCACCTTTCTTGAATTGTAAATTCTTTCTCCAATGATACAAAAGATCTTTTCGTATTCCTAAATTGGAAGCAATTTCTTTTGCTGATTTGCCGGATGAAATAAAATGATTTACTGCATCCTTTTTGAATTCCTCTGTATATGTTTCCCTTGTTTTTGGTCCCTTGGTCATTTTTATCCTCTTTTAAAGGCTAAAATTTCTACACTTTTTCGGGTACAGTTCAATTTTTACAATTACCATTTTATTATAAATAATCATTAATTTTTTTAACTAGATCTTGTGGACAACCTTGATGAATGTATAAATTCCAACCAACAACTTTGCACCCAAAAATTTCTGTTTCATATATTATAAAACTTCTGTTATTCTCATTCTGAGTGGTATATATAAAAGTTGATTGTTGAATGTCATTTGTATTTAAGTTTAATGTTGCACAAAGTACATTAAACGCAGTTTTACCATTTATAAATAGCTTTTTAATTCCACGCAGTTCTATTACTTTCTCTATAATTGATGTATCAATTATGGATTCTCTTTCTTCCTGACTTAAACTATCCCATTTGTTAGATGTTGCCCAAGGCGAAATATCTAAATGAACAATTTTGTCATTGTAATATTCATAACCTTTACTTTGGAATAAGTTATTCATAGGGTTAAACCACGTTTTATATGGGTTTACTTGAAAGAACAATAGAAGAGATTGATATACACTTTCTGCTTGCTCTCTAGTTAATTTTTGGCTGTCTGAAACTTTTAAATATTTTCTATCAACACAACGCCTTACACCATTGTACTCAAATTCTATATTACTTGGGTTAAGGCTTAAAGTGGCAATCTCAGCTTTTTCAACATTTCCGAAAAATACGATTGGAATAGAGCCTTCTACTATTTTAACGGTCGTTGGTAAAGGTTCTGAAATTTTATCAAGTAAAAATTCTTTCAATTGTTGTTGCACCGCACTTTCTTTTTTATTCATACTTAGTTTTTTAATGTCCTTTGATTGCGTGGTCGATCTACGGTTGCCGCTAACGTTCCTCGCGTATCCGAAGTCCAGCGTTCCCGTTAGGGACAGGCATGAATTTTTGCGAATGCAAAAATCATGACTGAGCTGGATTTCCCGTAGGGGAAGGGAGGGCTTGCCCGACCGCACCGGATGACGCGTTGTTCTGGCTGTCGAAAAATAGTACCCATTTAACACATACTATTTCATAAGTAAAAAAGGGGTATCAAAAAATGGGAAAATTCAAGAATACAGAACCTTCACAGGGACTAATCCTTGCAGTAAATCTAAAAGATCAGATCATTGAAGGAAGTTTTGAACATACACTTTCAGTTCTTTTCGAAAAAGATAAAATCGATTTAAGTAAATTAATTTTGAAATACCATAATGACGTGATCGGCAGAAAGGCATACAACCCCAAGATTCTACTAAAAATTATTTTATTTGCTTATTACAAAGGAATTACTTCGTCTAGAGAAATTGAAATTGCCTGTAACAAAAATCTCACGTTTATGGCACTGGCAGAAAATGAAAAACCGGATCATTCTACAATTGCAAATTTTGTTTCCTCGATGGATAAAGAAGTCAAAGACATATTTGAGCAGGTAGTTCTGATTTGTTTTGAGCTTGGACTAATCAAATCCGGAACTCTTGCAATTGACGGATGTAAGATTTCGTCTAACGCATCAAAGGAATGGAGCGGAACAATTTCAGAGCTTGAGAGCAAGAAAAGTAAAATAAAAGCAAAAATCAGGGAGATCATGGAAGAACACAAAAACTCTGATCCAGATGAAAATAATTTCAAGCGGATTGATAAATTGGACAAGAAAATGGAGAAGATCACAGATTTTCTTGCAAATAATGAAAAGAAAATGGGTAAGCGAAATCATGAAAAGCAAAGTAACATAACGGACAATGATTCATCTAAAATGAAAACATCACACGGAGTTATTCAGGGTTACAATGGAGTAGCTGTAGCTGATTCTGAAAATCAGATAATCGTAGAGGCTGAAGCATTCGGCGAGGGTCAGGAATATGATCTCTTAAAGCCAATGATTGAAGGAGCAGAAAAAATAATCAATCAAATGAACAGAAAAATAAGTGATACAAAAATTCTTGCAGATAACGGCTATTTCAAGGAGTCGAATCTTGAATATCTTGCAGAGAAAAAAATCGACGCATATATTCCGGATCAGAATGCCAGGAAAAGAGATCCCAAATTTAAAACCCGTGACAGACATCGCGAAGAAAAAAATCCGAGAGAATACAAGAGATATATCGAAAAGGATTTTACATATGTTTCGGAAAAGGACGAATACATTTGTCCGAATGGAGAGTCACTAAATCGTTGGGGAGGATTTACAAATGGTCACAGCTACGGACGTCGTTACGGCACAAAAAAAGCATCCTGTTCTGCATGTCCATTGAAATCGAATTGTATTTCAGAAAATCAGGATAGACGCGAACTTAATATTTATGATGGGGTAAATGTTCCGGAAACAGAAAAGATGCGTGAAAAAATAGATTCAAAAGAGGGCAGGAAAATTTATTCGAAGCGGATGAGTATAATCGAGCCGGTATTCGGAAATATACGGTTTAACAAGGGGCTGGATTATTTCAGCTTGCGGACAAAAGCAAAGGTCAATATTCAGTGGCTTTTGTGGTGCATGGTTCACAACATTGAAAAGATAGTGACTAAAGGGAAATTTAATCTACTTTGAGACCTTGAAACTAATGATAGGGTAAAAGAGCAATCATCAGATTTAAAAAAGTGCGTTAGGTGAAATCGAAATCTAAAAATTTGTAAAAATCTTTAAAGGCAGCCTTTATTGATGTAAATTTTACTATTATTCAACAGCTACGTTATACGCAGTGCCCCAAATAATTTATTTTCTTCTTTTATATAATTCTATATCAATATATTTTTTGTAATTTGCAAAATCTTTGTCCAAAGTATAAATTGGAATGCCATTTTTAATGGCGACTGAACAAATTAAAAAATCTGTATGAGAACCTTGAATCCCTTTAATTCGGCAGGTATTTGATAATTGAGCAGCGTATTCAAAATATTCTGTGTCAAGAGGAAGATCGTCAAAAAAACTAAGCCTTTCTTTTAATTGGTCATATTTATTTGTATCTGAAAGACCGGATAGAATTTCTTGCCTGATTGGTCCTATGATAACAATACGAAGTTCCTTAATGAGCTCTTTGAGTTCATTAAGAATTTCATCTTCACTTGAAGCATTTTTTCTTAAAGCTTGCGACCAAATGGAAGTATCCACCAAAACTTTCATTATTTTGACCTAAGCTTTTTATAGTCGTAATTTCCATAATCAACTGTTCCAAAGTATTCAATAATTTCTTCCTGTTTTCTCCTTTGAATAAACTCCTTTAAAGCAATAGAAACCGTTTCTTTTTTAGTTCTTAAACCACTTATTTTTTGAGCTTTAGTCAGAAGTTTATCATCAATTGCAAGATTTGTTGCCATATTACACCTCTATGTGTAACAACATACACAATATTATGTGTAAAGTCAAACATTTTTTGGGGCATTGCTTATAACGTTTTGCGGCTTTGCGTAGTGGCGGATTTAGAAGCACAAACTTTCAATTTAGCACTACCGTTCAATTTAGCACTGCCCCCGCCATTACGCAAAACCGCTGTTGTAGGCAGTGCTTTAGTTACGCTTTGCAGCATCTCTAATGGCTTGTTCCAAGTTATCATCTTTAAGTTCGTATTGCTCCAACTGAGCTATGTTATCTCTTCGAATGTGAAGTTGTCCTTCATTACCTTTGTTGCCTCTATGCTGCCCTTTTGAGTATGAAGGGTTTTCCAAAACTTCCTTACTACTCATAACCCAAAGGACTATTTGGTCTCTGTAAACGGCAACCCAAATAAATACATCGCAACATTGTGGCTTTAATTGTTGAAAATTCATCAAAATATTTTTCTCTGTATTTCTTGAAAGAGCTTTCATATACAAGGGTTCTTCACTGTCACTGTCAACCGCTCTTGAAGCCTTAACTTCAATTCTTATTTCGTCCAGCCACAAGTCGTAGTCTCCTGAATAGCTTGGATCAAGTTTTTTATTCGGACTTTTTAGCTTTGAGCATTTTCCTTGAACATAAGTTTGAGCAAATTTTTCTCCAAATCCTCTTGGAGCCGATATTTCAAAGACCCAAAGATTTGGATTTGCACTTATGTATTCGGTTCTAATATCTATGTATTGTTCGTAGGTTAACCCACCTCTTTCTATTAAATTACAAATCAAATGTTCATATTCATTAAAAGGGAAAATGGATTGGTCGTCATCAACCATTTGAAGAACTTCTTCAAGGTCACTTGCTGAACCAGAAAATGATTCAATAATTTTAGTTTTTAATTCTGTAAGTTCCATCGTTTGTTTTGATTATTTGTAAATAGTTTAAGTAGTCCGTTTCAGTAAATTCTTGCTTACTTGAAAAGTAATCAATGTGAATAGGAATTAACTCAAGGTCTCCTCTAAGAACCTTATGAGTTGAAAATAATTTTTTGAAAAGCCAGTTAATGATTTCACTATTTAACAGCAATGTTAGCTGTTCGGAAGTTATTTCAAGGTTTATTGGAATGAGAAGGTTGGCACTATTTAATATGTATCGTTGTTGGGTGTCGTAAAAAAAGCATAGATCAGTAGAGATAAATTTGTATATGAGTTTCTCTTTTGAAAGATACATTTCTAAGGGTGCTACCTGTTGAAAATTTGAAAAATCATCAAGTATGAATGTGCTTGGTTCTTTCAATCCCGATTTAGTTATATCTGAACCTTTATAAATCGGAATATATCCTTCTTTAGGTGTATCAATACAATATCTATCGTTATTGCCAGTTACAATTCCTAATGCCCAATTCGCCCTATCTTTGAGCGTAATATGCGGTATTGCATAGAGGCGATTGATTACCTGTGCTTCTGCTTCATTAGTCCAAAAGTTGAATATGCTTTTGGGGTTCTCGGTAAATGATTCTAAGGTTCTATTGAATGTTTTATCTTGTAAACAACATTCTATGAGGTCAAGTGAATTTGAGGATTGGTTCTCTATCACAATAGCCTGTGCCCTGGTTACCAACCCTTTGAATGCTTTACCATAATCTACAAAACGTAAAATTCTTTTTGACAATACTTTCCTTCGGATGTCTTCAAAAGTAGTGATGTTGAAAAATGCTTCTTGAATCAAGAAGCCTAAGAATCCATTGGGTTTAAGTATAGATAAACTTGCCCCCAAAAATAAAGAGGTTGTATCTAAACTGTTTCCACATTCGTATAATGTGGAATACTTCTCTTTGGTGGTTTTTTCAATTTTCTTGCCCCAGGGTGGATTAGTGAATATCAGATCAAAGGAATTATTTTCCCTGCTCATTTTGATTGCTTCTTGCAAAAAGTCGCCAACCTTTACATTTTCTGTTTCATAGCTGAACTCATCTTTTATTCTCTGCTTAGCGATTAAAACAGCATTTTCATCTATGTCAAACCCATACACATTTTCAGGTGCAACCCCTTGTTTGATTGCTTCAATTAGAAAATTACCTGAACCGCAGCAAGGGTCTAAAAATCTTAAATTGGGGGTAACTTTTATGTTCTTAAACAAATCTTTCACAATCCAAGATGGTGTGTAATATACCCCTACTTTGTTTCGATGTGAATCTGAGAGTGAGCTTTCGTATTCAATACCTATTCTTTCTCCTTTGAACTTTTTTATCAGTTCGCTTACTTTATCAGATACCTCTTTATGGTCGTGTTCGTCTTTCAGTAACTTATTAGCCCTTGAATTTAATTTTTCTTTGCCAGCTATCTCACTTATGAATTTCTCTAAAGACTCTTGAGAAATAACTCCCTTGCTAGATTGAATTAAGTAACCTGTCTTAATCCAATTCCTAATTGTTGCAGTTGATACATTAGCGGTTTTTGCCGCTTGTTCTATTGTAACTCCGAATGTTTCTACTTCACCAAATATGTTTATCTGCATAGCTCAAATGTCGTTAAAATTGTTGTTAAATCTTTAGGTGTCCGTCTTTTTAGCATTGCCTACAACGTTTTGCAGCTACCCGAAGGGCGGGATTTTTACCACTAAACTTAATTCGGAGAACTGAACTTTCGGCTACCACAAAACTGTCTGCGGAGCACGAAACCCCGCCTTTTGGGTAGGTGCTGTTAGCGGTACGGGCTTCTTTCTGTCCGTAGCTGTGTAGGTTAGTTCTTAGCATTACTTTTTTTAGTGTCAATAAATGTAAATAATTTTTGTAGATAGTCGTCAAACCGCAAAACATTATGTTGCCCTTTTGGTGTCCTAATTGGAGTTGGAAATTTTGTTGCTTTAACTATCTCTTCGAACGTAATTCTTAAACTATCTAAGTCAGCCCATTGATTTGGCTCTGCAACAATATAGTTTTTGTATTCGTCAGCAGTGAGTGATGAACTGCTTTTTAAACAACTGTTTGTCGTGATACATTTTTCAAATTGCTTGGATGTGCAATGGAAAATTCTTCTGCACTTCCAATTGTCCGTTTCGTGGTCGTCAGTTTGGCTATGATAGAAAGTCCCGATGATTGAATTAAGGTCAATAAGAAAGTTTGGTGTTTTTTGTCCGTGAGTTTTAGAATAATTGTTTTGCAAATCCTTGTAACGCCATTTGATTGGATGTGTCGAAGGTGTCGTAGAAATAATCACATTTTGTCTTGAAGGAAATTTATTGAGAGCAGAAACATAGTCCAACTTGAAACCAACCTTTGAGAAAATACTCATTGCCAACTTTTGCGATGAAAATTAATGTGTCGCCAATTTTTACTGCTCGTCTTGTCGGTGGTCTGCAAATGCCCCAACTTGGTGGATTGTCAAAACATGGGTCGTTACCAATGTCAATGATTTTACCATTAACAATTTGTCCGTGAAATACTATGAGAAAACTTTTATTCATTGCTTTGTTTTTGAAGTGCCCCCCTAAAACTGTAAAGAAAAAAATCATATTTTTTGTTTATTTTTAAATTGCAGAGGAGATAGTCCTCCTAAAGCTGAATGAGGTCTGATTGAATTGTACCGATCAATAAATTGAAAAATACTTTTGGCTGCTTCAATTTTATCAGCATAACAGGAGATATTTATCTCTTGATACTTGATAGTTTTATTAAAAGATTCTGCGTGCATTTTCATATGCATTACCAAGACACATGAAATTTGTATTTTGGAATTGTTCAAGAAGTTCTATATATTCATGCGAACAATATCTTCTATCAGAATCAGTATGATGAGATGTAACCTTCGAGACTTCCTCTGTTCCTTAGGGGAGCCGACTCAAATGCAGACCTGACAAGTTCACTATTAAGTTTATCAGAAACAGCTCGTCCGATGACCTCTCTGTTTTCCATATCCATTAGTGATGCCAGATATTGATTTTCCCCTGAACATCAAAAAGTAACATCACCAACTATTACTCGTGCATGATTAATTGACTTGTCCTTAAGAAGATTTGGATATTTTTCAGGTTATGTTTTTGAATCCGTGGTCGCATGATGATAAGCCCTCTTCGGACTGCATTTTAAAAAGGTTTTCATGCATGATCCTGTAAACTCGCTTATGATTGATTTTCATATCATTTCTCAGAAAATAAGTGACAGACCTGTAACCTGATTGAGGCATTAAATCCAGATATTAACTTCAATCTTTTCTAATAGTTGCTTATCCTCCTGTTTCTTTTTAATCTTTGCATCCGATTGGTAATAAAAGGAAGAGATACTGATCTCAAAGCTTTACAGCTTTTACAATTCAAATTCTGGTGCGGATGCTTCCTGATAATTTCTCTTTTTGCTTCCAGTCTTGCAGATATTTTTGGGCTTTTTTAAAATGTGATTATCTAACGCAAAGGTTGGCAAAATTGCACCTTCCAATTCTGCGACTCGTTTCCTTAAAAGCAAATTCGGTTTGATTATTTTGTTCAAACTTTCCTGTATCTATCTCTGATTTCTCCAATTTCGGATTGTTTGAGGATTTACCTTTTCCTTTGAGCTATTTGCGAAACGGAACTCTGCCGGACAAAATTTCCATTACTATTTGTTTCTTAAATTCTTTGCCATAGTTATTTCTTCTTATCATATTATCAAGTCTCCTTTATCCCCTTTTTTTGTATTCCAGTTTTAGGGGGCAATACCAATTTTTAGCGAATTTTATATTATGCTATCGCATTTATTGTTAGCCGATGATTTTTAGACAACGCTTGTTTAGTAGGCGACTTTTAGCGAGTGATTATTATTTGTTGACAGTTTTTGAAATGCTTCGCATTTCAAAAAGTAGTATTTTGGTACGCAGTTAATTTATAAAAAGTAAAATACGTATAACATGCGTTAGCCGACAATTGCTTGCATTGAAGGTTACCGAACAGAAGTGCAAATTTGAAACTTTGGAATAAACTTTTAGCGGAAAGTGCAGACACGCAAGCAACTGCGGCTACCGCTTGTCCGTTAGGCGAAAGAATTCTCACAATTAAATTCTAAACTCTGGACATCCGTGTCCAGGGTAGAGAGTTGATTTTTTGCTTGACATTGTATACGTATTGTGTAAGCATTAGGATGTGATCAAATCGTTTCATGACAAAGATACTGAAAAAATTTGGAAAGGTGAATTTTCAAAAAGAATTCCAAATCAAATTTCAGATGTAGCTTTACGGAAACTTAGGCTTATTAATGGTGCTTTGGAATTGGAAAATTTAAGGATTCCACCAAAAAATTTTCTGGAAGCGTTAAGAAATGATCGTAAAGGCCAGCATAGTATTCGAATCAATGACCAATGGAGGATTTGCTTTACCTGGATTGATGGCCATGCCTTTGATGTCGAAATTGTTGATTACCATTGAGGAGATATCATGAAAAATAAAATAAGAAATATACACCCTGGTGAGATTTTAGATGAGAATTTCTAAAGCCAATGGGGTTATCCAGCTTACAAGGTATCCAAGATTACGGGTATCCCACAATCAAGATTAAGCGAAATAATTTCAGGAAAACGAAGCATTTCTGCTACTAATGCGCTGAAACTCGGAAAATTTTTTAATCTTCCACCTCAATTTTGGCTCACTCTGCAAAATGATTATGATTTATTGGAGGAGAGTAGAAAAATTGAAACGACTCTTTCCAAAATACATGTCTACACAGAATTTGTAAAAGACATTAATAAACAAAAAAAGATGCCATCCGTGGCTTCATTTTCTCGAGCTACGTGAGGATTCCATCGGCTAACAGAGTTTATGCCTTCGCTCGCATTGCTCGCTACGCCTGCGGGTCAAGCCTCACAAGTTCGGCTCGACGCATAAACTCGAACGTTACCAGCCATTATAACGGACGACACAACACTAACGAACAATAATAAAAAATGAATTATACAGACAGAATTTTTCCAACCAACAAAGGACTGACAACTTACCTTGACGAGTTGATAGCAAAAAATTATCAAATTCCGACTTTTCAGCGAGACGTTGTTTGGGAACAGGAAAATGTAAAAAAACTTTGGGACAGTATTTACAAGTTTTATCCTTTGGGAAGTATTCTGATATGGAAAACTGATTTGAAACTTCAAAACCACAGACAAATTGGTGGACACCAAATAACTGATACAAATTTTAGCAGAACCGAATATCAATACATACTTGATGGACAACAACGAACAACATCTTTGCTGACTTCATTATATGGTGGAACTATTGAAAACAGACCGAATTTCAACCCATTACTTTATGTGGATTTGACTATTCCGCCAGACAACTAAATTGATGATGAAAGTTATCGCAATCGTTTTCTTTTTTGGAATGACATTGACGATAGAAATGGAGAAATTCGACCAAACATCGGTAAGAAAAAAAGATTTGATGATGGGTTAATTGTGAAGCTCATTGACATTAAAAATAATTTTACGACTGTTCAAACAAGTGTGTTCAATAGCGAACTTGTAAATAAGGACTTCAATCATTCCATACTTGCAGAACTTTCAAAAATCAAAGGAGTGCTTGACAACTACAGAATTTCCTTTATTGAAGTAAAAGGAATACAAGTTTCGGAAGTATGTCAAATATTTGAAAGGATTAACCAAGCAGGCAAACCGCTTAACATCTTTGACATAGTTGTTGCAAAAACATTTAAGCCTTCGGTTCAACAAACAACAACTACACAAGCCGATAGCGGATTTTATCTGCGTGACTTAATTGACGATTTCAGAGGGCACAACAACAGTGAGTTTTTGAAAATAAGCGACATTGATTATCTGCAAATTCTTGCGGTTTGAAGTGCCCCCCTAAAACTGTAAAGAAAAAAATCATATTTTTTGTTTATTTTTAAATTGCAGAGGAGATAGTCCTCCTAAAGCTGAATGAGGTCTGATTGAATTGTACCGATCAATAAATTGAAAAATACTTTTGGCTGTTTCAATTTTATCAGCATAACAGGAGATATTTATCTCTTGATACTTGATAGTTTTATTAAAAGATTCTGCGTGTGCATTTTCATATGCATTACCAAGACACATTGAAATTTGTATTTTGGAATTGTTCAGAAGTTCTATATATTCATGCGAACAATATCTTCTATCAGAATCAGTATGATGAATGTAACCTTCGAGACTTCCTCTGTTCATGAGAGCCGACTCAAATGCAGACCTGACAAGTTCACTATTAAGTTTATCAGAAACAGCTCGTCCGATGACCTCTCTGTTTTCCATATCCATTAGTGATGCCAGATAATGATTTTTCCCCTGAACATCAAAAAAAGTAACATCACCAACTATTACTCGTGCATGATTAATTGACTTGTCCTTAAGAAGATTTGGATATTTTTTCAGGTTATGTTTTGAATCCGTGGTCGCATGATGATAAGCCCTCTTCGGACTGCATTTTAAAAGGTTTTCATGCATGATCCTGTAAACTCGCTTATGATTGATTTTCATATCATTTCTCAGAAAATAAGTGACAGACCTGTAACCTGATTGAGGCATTAAATCCAGATATGCTTCAATCTTTTCTATTAGTTGCTTATCCTCCTGTTTTCTTTTAATCTTTGCATCCGATTGGTAATAAAAGGAAGAGATACTGATCTCCAAAGCTTTACAGCTTTTTACAATTCCAAATTCTGGTGCGAGATACTTCCTGATAATTTCTCTTTTTGCTTCCAGTCTTGCAGATATTTTTGGGCTTTTTTTAAAATGTGATTATCTAACGCAAGGTTGGCAAGTGCACCTTCCAATTCTGCGACTCGTTTCCTTAAAGCAAATTCGGTTTGATTATTTTGTTCAAACTTTCCTGTATCTATCTCATTTCTCCAATTTCGGATTGTTTGAGGATTTACCTTTTCCCTTTGAGCTATTTGCGAAACGGAACTCTGCCCGGACAAAATTTCCATTACTATTTGTTCCTTAAATTCTTTGCCATAGTTATTTCTTCTTATCATATTATCAAGTCTCCTTTATCCCCTTTTTTTGTATTCCAGTTTTAGGGGGCAAGACCAGTTTTAATAAATCAAAATGTTCCAAACAGTGGAGTTAGAAATATTACAGACCGCTATTTGAACGAAATAAAAACAGAACACATTTTAGCGGTTTGGGAAGAAACGAAAATTGCAATGCTAAAAACATTCGACTTTTTCGAGAACCATTTACATTTGAAAACTCCTTATTTAATACCGTTTCGCTATTTCTACTTTACAATTACAGCATATTTTTATAAAAACAGTTCGCCCAATTATGACTTTTTGAAAAAGTATTTTTGGTTTAATAGTTTCCACAATGACGACTTGTTAAGTAATACAACGCAGTTGGCTCAACACATTGAATTTTTGAACAACGAAAAAACAAAACAGCCTTATCAATTTGACAGGTTCTTAATTGACAAACAAAAACTTCGTTCAGCGACTTACAGTTCAAAAGGAAGAATGAGTAGAGCTGTTTTATCACTTTATGCAAGTGCTCAACCAAAAGACTGGGAACATTGCGACAGAGACGTTTTAGTTCAAAACTTTTTCTTTACAACAGACAAACCTAATTTGCATCACATATTCCCGACAAATTCGGAATACGTTTTAAACAACCAACATAAAAACAAAATTACAAGCGACAGTTTAATGAACATCGCTTACTTGACACAAATAACAAACCTTGACATAACCAATAGAAATCCGCTTGAGTATATGAAAGACTATGATAAGCCTGAATATATTGCAATTATGCCGACACATTTACTTTCAATAAACATTTTAGAATGGGCAAGAGCGGACGAAATGCCTGACAATGCAATTGACATCTTTAGTGAGAGCAGAGTAAATACAATTTTGACAGACTTAAAAACAAAATTAAATGGACTGACATTTGACGAAATGGACACAATGGAAGTCAAAGAAACAACAGTAGTGACAGAAGAATAACGGCTGGTAACAGCGGTTTTGCGTTATGGGGGCTGACGTACTTCGTAGAAACATTTGTGCAAGGTTCAACATTTGTGCTTCGTATGAACATTAGTGCTAAAAATCCCCCACAACGCAAAGCCGCAAAACGTTAGCGGCAATTGCGTTTTTAAACTTGACAAAATATATACCTTGATATATACTATATATAGAGAGGAAACTATCATGCAAAGTGCAAAATTATTTATCAACGGTAGAAGTCAAGCTGTTAGATTACCAAAAGAATTTCAATTCTCCGGAAAAGATGTTCTTATCCAAAAAGTTGGAGATGCCGTAATACTACTTCCTCATGATAAATCCTGGGAAGTATTTCTTCATGGCTTAAACAGTTTCACCGAAGATTTTATGGATGAAGGACGAGAACAGGGAAAAAATCAAGAAAGAGAAGATATGTAATGTATTTACTTGATACTAACATTTGCATCTACATAATTAAGAAAAAACCGATTGAAGTTTTGAAAAGATTAAAAACTAAATCGAAAAAAGATATTTATATTTCATCAATTACTGTTGCTGAATTAGAATATGGTGTAGCTAAAAGTATATATCCAGAAAAAAATAAAATTTCGTTAATTGAATTTTTATCGATCTTCAACATCTTAAATTTTGATGATACTGATGCTGTTGAGTTTGGAACAATTAAAGCAGATTTAACAAAAAAAGGTAAAATAATTGGACCAATGGATTTACTGATCTCAGCTCAAGCAAAATCAAAAAAATTAATTCTCGTTACAAACAATGTAAAAGAATTTGAAAGAGTAGAAGGATTAAAAATAGAAAACTGGGTGTGAAACAAAAACGCAACAGCCGATAACGTAGCTGTTGAATAATAGTAAAATTTACATCAATAAAGGCTGCCTTTAAAGATTTTTACAAATTTTTAGATTTCGATTTCACCTAACGCACTTTTTTAAATCTGATGATTGCTCTTTTACCCTATCATTAGTTCAAGGTCTCAAAGTAGATTAAATTTCCTTTAGTCACTATCTTTCAATGTTGTGAACCATGCACCACAAAAGCCACTGAATATTAACCTTTGCTTTTGTCCGCAAGCTGAAATAATTCAGCCCTTGTTAAACCGTATATTTCCGAATACCGGCTCGATTATACTCATCCGCTCTGAATAAATTTTCCTGCCCTCTTTTGAATCTATTTTTCACGCATCTTTCTGTTTCCGGAACATTTACCCCATCATAAATATTAAGTTCGCGTCTATCCTGATTTTCTGAAATACAATTCGATTTCAATGGACATGCAGAACAGGATGCTTTTTGTGCCGTAACGACGTCCGTAGCTGTGACCATTTGTAAATCCTCCCCAACGATTTAGTGACTCTCCATTCGGACAAATGTATTCGTCCTTTTCCGAAACATATGTAAAATCCTTTTCGATATATCTCTTGTATTCTCTGATTTTTTCTTCGCGATGTCTGTCACGGGTTTAAATTTGGGATCTCTTTTCTGGCATTCTGATCCGGAATATATGCGTCGATTTTTTCTCTGCAAGATATTCAAGATTCGACTCCTTGAAATAGCCGTTATCTGCAAGAATTTTTGTATCACTTATTTTCTGTTCATTTGATTGATTATTTTTTCTGCTCCTTCAATCATTGGCTTTAAGAGATCATATTCTGACCCTCGCCAGATGCTTCAGCCTCTACGATTATCTGATTTTCAGAATCAGCTACAGCTACTCCATTGTAACCCTGAATAACTCCGTGTGATGTTTTCATTTTAGATGAATCATTGTCCGTTATGTTACTTTGCTTTTCATGATTTCGCTTACCCATTTCTTTTCATTATTTGCAAAGAAAATCTGTGATCTTCTCCATTTTCTTGTCCAATTTATCAATCCGCTTGAAATTATTTTCATCTGGATCAGAGTTTTTGTGTTCTTCCATGATCTCATTGATTTTTCTTTTATTTTCCTTCTTTGTCTCAAGCTCTGAAATTGTTCCGCTCCATTCCTTTGATGCGTTAGACGAAATCTTACATCCGTCAATTGCAAGAGTTCCGGTTTGATTAGTCAAGCTCAAAACAAATCAGAACTACCTGCTCAAATATGTCTTTGACTTCTTTATCCATCGAGGAAACAAAATTTGCAATTGTAGAATGATCCGGTTTTTCATTTTCTGCCAGTGCCATAAACGTGAGATTTTTGTTACAGGCAATTTCAATTTCTCTGACGAAGTAATTCTTTGTAATAAGCAAATAAAATAATTTTTAGTAGAATCTTGGGTTGTATGCCTTTCTGCCGATCACGTCATTATGGTATTTCAAATTAATTTATTTAAATCGATTTTATCTTTTTTTCTGAAAAGAACTGAAAGTGTATGTTCAAAACTTCCTTCAATGATCTGATCTTTTTAGATTTACTGCAAAGGATTAGTCCCTGTGAAGGTTCTGTATTCTTGAATTTTCCCATTTTTTGATACCCTTTTTACTTATGAAATAGTATGTGTTAAATGGGCATTATTTTCGACAGCCAGAACACGGGCTATGCGCTTCGTCGCTATGCTCCTCGGCCTTCGGCACATTGGCCTTCGTCGCGCTACGGTCAACGTCGCATAGCCCGGAAACGTTGTTCTGAAATAATTGCGCCTTTGTTATTCGCCGACATCGTGTCGGCGCGGCAACGTGATTGGGATTAGTATATAGGAAATTACTCTCCATTAGGGCCTACGGGCCCCATGATCTCTCAGGTGTAAAGCTCGATTCACAGGGTGACAAAATGACAAGTTATGGGAAGTTACGGCCTTAAAGGGCTATATTTTTGCGGCAGCACGAGTATTTGTGAGCAAAGAAAATAGATACAATTCAATCGACAAGTCCCAGGTAACCCCCGAAAGCATAACCTTCCTGGCCGTTTTTGGTTTTCACTTTCAGCCATGGGGCAGAAATGCCGTCAATAAATTGATATTCATCTACTTCCAAGGAAGTTACAATTTCATTCTCAGATAAAGTAGCCAATACTTTTCCATCAGTATTATTTTGTGATCGTAGTTTCAAGGCTTTTACTTTTACTTTGTATTTGCGACTGGCATGAAATTGCTGTCGAAAAGGCTTGAAATCGGGGTGATTGCCCATTAGATAATAGTACTTGGGCAATAGATAAAAGAGATGATCGGTTGCTTTATAAAAGGCGCCATTGGTTGGAACTTGTGGTGGGGTATCTTCAGTATCCGTAACAACCACCCGGTCATTGGCCTGAAAGTGTATAGTACCCTTTTCAATTTTAGTGCATTCCCCAAAACAATGAGAATAAGCAAATTTATCGGCTCCCGTCTTATCCATACTCAAAAGAAAAGAATTGCTAAAACCAAAACCTGACGAGCTATGGTGTATGATCCAGTACTGGCCTCGTGCAATAATGCACATATACTTTGGGTTTACCCCTCCGAAAAAACCTTCCATCTGAATTAGCTTGAAATCCTCCATTTGAATGACCGGGTACTCCACATACTCTTCTTCAATAGATACAAGCCGAACATCTGATTCTTCCTTAAAATAACACCCGGTCAGACGGTAATAATCTTCATTTGACAAAGTTACTTTTTTTTTCTTCGTCTGAAAATTTTTAGTATACCCCACCGCCAAAGATTTATATTCAACCGTCCAGACTAAACGACCGTCTCTATATAAACCATACCAGGGAGCACTATTTTTATCGACAATATTCTCTAAATCTTCCACTTCTGTAATATAAAAATAATCCGGTATGTGTTTTAATGTCACGTTAGCAGAACGATAATTTGGCTCTTCATAAAAAGTGGCATTCTTTTTTTGATAATTTTGTTCAATCATGATATTTGAAATTCTAACTTTGAATTGTGGATAAGCCCAAATTTTTAAAGTTTGCAAAACAAACAGAAAACCTACACCCAAAAAAATTTTAAACTGATTTATTTTCATTATTAACTCTCACTGCTTCCCGGAATTAATTTTTAATTTCCTGGAATACTCTTCAATTTCATCTTTATGTGCAATCCAGTTAAAATCTAAAATTCGTTTTGGTTCATTTTGGTACTTTAATTCATAATGCAAATGGGAACCGGTACTAAAACCCGAACTATCAATATACCCTATTAAATCGCCTTGGCGAATTTCCTGACCGTTCTTTACAGGAATGGTATAGGCAGAAATATTGACACTGTTTAATTTCAGTCCCCATCTTTCACAATGCTCATACACCTGTTTTATCACAGCACCATCCGGGGTCAGTTTAGAATGCAGAAGATGCGTATATTTAACGGTAATATTCTTAGAATACCGAACTATAATCGTATTTGCACAATCTGAAAGACCAGAATTTTGATATTTTTCAAAATTATCGCCTGCCACAACAATATTTTGGCATTTCTCTAATGCAGTATTGCCTTCCTTGACTTGTACTTTTCCATCAAACTGTGCATAAATTGGGGTACCACATGGTGCAGCAATGTCCAAAGCAATATGTGGAGTTTTAGGATTATTCTTATATCTGTTATCTGTTGTAATCGTTACTCCCGGACCCAGTATATTCAAAGGCATACTGACCCCAGACTGCATTACACAACCTTCTGCCAAAGGTTTACCCAGGTCATCTCGGCAGCCATTATGATCTTTTAACTTTTTCGGTTGGCCAATATAGAGCATGGGGCCCCCCATAGACCCCGAAGTTTGTAGTAAAAAACGAACCGCATGAAAACCATCTCCCTTGGGGTAAGTTAGTATATAAGAACTTACTCCCCATTGGAGCCGACGGAACTCATCATCTCTCGGGTATAAAGCCTGTTTTTGGAGGTGACAGAATGACGGGTTATGGGAAGTTACGGCCTTAAAGGGCTATATTTAGGAATTACTGATGCCACTTTAAAGAAATGGAAAGATACTTTTTTAGCAGAAGAAAATAGTCCTCAAAAAGCAACACTGGAAGATGAGAACCTTCGCCTTAGAGAAGAAATTGCAGAGTTAAGAGAAGAAAGGGATATTTTAAAAAAGTCCGTGGCCATCTTCTTGAAACCAAGGAAATGAAGTTTAAATGGATTCAAAATCATACGGATTCCTTTTCTATTAAGAAGATGGCTGAACTCTTAGAAGTTTCTACGAGCGGATATTATGAATTTGTAGATAGAGCACCATCCAATCGGACTATTGAGAATATCTATATTCTTGAAAGGATAAAAACTTCCTTTACGAACAGCTTAAACCTTTATGGTAGTCCCAGAATTGCTGAAGATTTAAGGGATGAGGGTTTAAATGTCGGAAAGAACAGAATAGCAAAAATCATGAAAAACAATTATATAAGTCCAAATAAGCCTAAAACGTTTAGAATTTGCACAACTGATTCAAATCACAAATTCCCAATTTTCCCTAATATATTAAATCAAGCTTTCCATGTGGGTGAAATTGGAATGAATTATGTATCCGATATAACCTATATTGAAACCATAGGAGGATTCAGCTATTTGACAACAGTCTTAGACTTGGGGAATAGAGAAGTTATAGGCTGGCATTTATCAAAAGAGATGAAAAGTGAAGATATAAAAGTCGCAATTGATAAAGCTTTTTTCAGAAGGCCAATAAAGAAAGGAGGATTATTTCACACGGACCGGGGGTCTCAATATGCATCAGATTTAATAAAGGAAACAGTCAAGATGAATGGAGCTTTACAAAGTATGAGCCGTAAAGGAAATTGTTATGACAATTCTGTCCAAGAATCATTTTTTGGAACATTAAAAAAGGAATGTATTTATAGACTACCTGGAAAGGTAAGTTTTTTAGAATTAGAAAACATTCTGTTTGACTATATAGATTGTTTTTATAATACTAGGAGAAAGGCATTCTTCACTAGGATATAACAGTCCTATAAAGTTTGCAAAATTAATTGCTTAACGAGTGTCCGATTTATCGGGGGAAGTTCAAAACAATGAAACACACATATCACATACACGGAATGACCTGTAACGGTTGCCGTAAGCACGTAGAAGAAACACTTTCAAAAGTACAAGGCGTTTCAAAAGTTGCTGTTGATTTAGAAAAAGCAGAAGCGACTATTGAAATGGAAAAACATATTCACTTGGAAACATTTCAGGAAGCCTTAAAAAATGATGGTGGAAGATATAGTATCCATAATTTAGGAGAACATCATCACCATTCAGAACCCAAACAGCACGACAAACCAAAAGGAAAAGGAACGGGCGTATTTTATTGCCCGATGCGTTGCGAAGGCGATAAAACATACGACAAAGCTGGTGATTGCCCAGTCTGCGGAATGGATTTGGTGGAGGAACAAAATCTATCAACTTCCAATACAGAACAGTGGACGTGTCCAATGCACCCTGAAATTGTACAAGACGAACCTGGCTCCTGCCCCATTTGTGGAATGGATTTAGTACCCATGCAAGCCGACCTTTCTTCGGAAGAAAAGACCTATAAAAAATTATCAAAGAAGTTTTGGATTGCAACCGCATTTACATTGCCCATTTTCTTCATCGCAATGAGCGAAATGATTCCAAACAATCCTTTATATGAGCTGATGGGACAAAAACAATGGAACTGGGTGCAGTTTTTTCTATCCATTCCTGTCGTGTTTTATGCCACTTGGATGTTTTTTGAACGAGCTTATCGAAGCATCAAAACCTGGAATCTTAATATGTTTACCCTTATCGGAATTGGTGCAGGTGTAGCTTGGTTGTTCAGTGTGGTGGGTATGCTTTTTCCGGATTTTTTTCCCGAACAATTTAAATCACATCACGGAGCAGTCCACGTTTATTTTGAAGCAGCAACCGTTATTTTAACCTTGGTTTTGTTGGGGCAACTTTTAGAAGCTCGTGCACATAGTAGAACCAATTCGGCAGTAAAAGAATTGTTGAAATTAGCACCCAATAAAGCCACAAAAATGGTTAATGGCGAAGAAGTGGAAGTCAGCATCGACAAAATAGAATTAAACGATATTCTTAAAGTAAAACCCGGTGAAAAAATCCCTGTTGATGGAGTGATCACCGAAGGTGATACAACCATTGACGAATCTATGATTACGGGAGAACCGATTCCTGTAAATAAAACTATGGGTGATAAAGTTAGCAGCGGAACAATCAATGGCAACCAAACCTTTTTGATGAAAGCCGAAAAAGTGGGTAGCGATACCTTGCTTTCTCAAATTATTAAAATGGTAAATGATGCCAGTAGAAGCCGTGCCCCTATTCAAAATTTAGCCGATAGAGTGTCGGGATATTTTGTACCGATTGTAGTTCTCATTGCGGTAAGCACCTTCATTGTTTGGGCAGTTTGGGGGCCGGAACCTGCTTATGTTTATGCTTTGGTCAATGCAATAGCGGTTTTAATTATTGCTTGTCCGTGTGCTTTAGGCTTGGCAACCCCAATGTCTGTAATGGTTGGCGTAGGCAAAGGTGCCCAAAATGGCGTGTTGATTAAAAATGCCGAAGCACTTGAAAAATTCCACAAAATAGACACCTTAATCGTTGATAAAACAGGAACGATTACGGAAGGAAAACCAACCGTAGAAAGTATCGGTTCTTTCAATAATGGTTTTAGAGAAAGCGAAGTACTTCAATACATTGTTTCATTGAACACAAATAGCGAACATCCTTTAGCCGAAGCAACCGTTAAATACGGAAAAGAAAACAATGCTGAAATAATCAAATCGGAAAATTTTAATGCTGTTACAGGAAAAGGTGTTGAAGCTACTATCAATGGTAAGAACGTTGCTTTGGGAAATCCAAAAATGATGGAATATGCTAAAGCTGAAATCAGTTCTAAAATGGAAGATGAAGCGAAAGCATTTCAAAAACAAGGAAAGACCGTTTCTTATCTGGCAATAGACAATTCGGTGGTTGGTTATGTGGTTATTGGTGACAAAATAAAAGCAACAAGTGCCAAAGCCATTAAAGAATTACAAGAAAAAGGCATAGCAGTTATCATGCTGACAGGCGATAATCACGACACCGCACAAGCAGTAGCTTCAGAGCTAAAACTTACAGATTTTAAAGCAAGTATGTTGCCCGAAGATAAACTGAAAGAAGTGGAGAAACTACAAGAAAAAGGGAACGTGGTGGCAATGGCAGGAGACGGAATTAATGATGCACCGGCATTAGCAAAAAGTGATGTTGGTATAGCAATGGGAACAGGCACAGATGTAGCCATTGAAAGTGCTATGATAACTTTGGTAAAAGGCGATTTACACGGAATTGTGAAAGCCAGAAATTTAAGTGATGCTGTAATGAAAAACATTAAGCAGAACCTGTTTTTCGCCCTTGTCTATAACATATTAGGAATCCCAATTGCAGCAGGTGTATTATTTCCGTTTTTCGGAATATTGCTCTCTCCAATGATAGCAGCACTTGCAATGAGTTTTAGTTCAGTTTCCGTAATTGCAAATGCACTTAGACTTCGAAGTGTGAAAATATAAAAACAAGGAGAAGGTGAATTTAAAAACGAGTTTAATCAACGAATAGACATGGAGAAATTAATTAAAATAGTTGCCGATAGTCAAAAACAGTTCATCAACCTTTTACGCATAGCAATTTTTATTGTGATGGCTTGGATTGGTGGATTGAAAGCGTTTCAGTATGAAGCAGACGGGATCGTTCCTTTTGTTGCCAATAGTCCGCTAATGAGTTTCTTTTATGATAAAGAAGCTCCTGAATACAAAGAATATAAAAACCCCGAGGGCAAAACAGTTCAGAAGAACATTGACTGGCATAAGAAAAACAATACTTACATTTTTTCCTATGGTTTAGGAACCGTAATTGTGATGATCGGAATTTTTACTTTATTGGGAATTTGGTCTGCCAAAATCGGTTTTATTGGAGGTATGTTAACTTTTGGAATGTCTTTGGTGACCTTATCATTTTTGATAACCACCCCCGAAGTATATGTTCCCAATTTGGGGGGCGATTTTCCCACACCTCAATTTGGCTTTCCTTATTTGTCGGGTGCAGGGCGACTTGTAATCAAAGATATAATTATGTTAGGAGCAGGATTAATCTGTGCTTCTGATAGTGCAAAACAATTATTGAACAAAAGATAAAAATATGAAAACCTTAAAATGGATATACAAAACCTTTTTCAGAAAAAACTGTTGCCGATAGCTTTAAGTATATAAGAACTTACTCCCCATTGGAGCCGACGGAACTCATCATCTCTCGGGTGTAAAGCCTGTTTTTGGAGGTGACAGAATGACGGGTTATGGGAAGTTACGGCCTTAAAGGGCTATATTTTTCGCCGAAAACGCGATTTTTCAGGCTTTTTTCTGAATGGCGTGTAACATCCCCGTCGCAGTCTTAATGCGTAAAAAATGGCTGTCAGAAACAATTAATGGGGTTTATGGCCTTTCAGGCGGTGCTCTGGTCGATTTTAGGAAAAAATAACCGTCGGCAAGGAAGTATTTGCTGCGAAGGCGCTTCTCGAAGCGAAGCGCGTCTCGCGCAAAAATTGTAAATGTTCGCATGTTTTTCTGACACAGGGGGCATGCCGTTGGGTTCGGTTTGTCAAAGGAAGACTTTATACCCTCTGCCCACAGGCAGAGTTTTTCAGCCTGTTTGACAGCGGCAGTTTTTGCCGGCCGCACATAGATGCCGTAGTAGCGTATAGATTTTTCATGTCTATCAGGCAAGAAAAAGAGCATGCGAGCCATGAACTCCTGAATCGGCATCACCAACGAGCTGAATGTTTTCTCCCGGCTTTGCGCGTCTACGTGGCTCTTGAATCTAAACCTCAGTGTGCTTTTTTCGTGATCGACGTTTTCAATCTGGCTGTTGTGAAAAAGACCGAAGGCGATATATTGTGCGGTCTTGAAAATCACGTCGCTCGTTTCTCCGGCGATCCTCTGAAAATACACGTGAAATCCCTTCGCGTACTTTTTCAAGAAAAAATCATATTCCTCTTTCGACAGCATCTTTCGCCGTCGCAAAAAGCGGCAAACTGCTCTTTGCCAATCGTAACGTATCGTCTGGTAGGGCATAAAACTCACTTCTCTAATCTCTCCGGTCTTGGGGTTTACGAGATCGCGCGTGGCGATGGCATGAACGTGCGGGTTAAAGTTCAAGCTGTTGCCGGCCAGATGAACTGTGCTCAAGATTCCCGGTTTAAAAGATTCGTCGACGTCTGCGGTAGCGCGTTGCCGTTTCGTGTAAACTCTTGCGGCGAGAAGATTCAAAAACCGCGGGTTGATTCTTCGCGCAAAAAGTAAATCCGCCAGCTGACCGGGCATGGTAAAGACCACGTGAAAGTGCATTAACGCCGGATTCAGCACCTTTGATAAATGAATCGACCAACCGAATACGCGTTTATGGTAACAGGACAGGCAAAGGCGGCTTTTGCATGAAAAAGGTACCGCCAAGACCACTTTACATGATTCACATTCATGCCATTGAAAGCCTCTCCCAAATTGGCCACAGGTTAAGAGTTTCTTCGCTTCGCTGATTTTCCATTCGTCGATTTTGCCGAATTTAGCTTCATAGTGCTCTGGGTACGCATTCAGAAAATCAGACCAATGCGTCTGCCATATCGCCTTGTAGTGACTATACCGGGTCAGTGCAGGCCTGTACGGTCGTTGACCCGATTTCGACGCGATGTAAATAAATTGCTCCGGAGAGCATATACCACCCTCTATATATTAAATACCAGAAAACGGATGATTTTTCTCACAATCATTTCAAAAAGACATTTGTCACTAAAACACGCTATTTTCGTCGTTATGAGGGCTAAATCTTAGTCGCCCGGCCCTCCTAACCGGGCTCACAGGCGCAATTACTTCAGACAACAAAATTTACCCGCTGCGCTCCCTGCGGTGCCGTAGCTCCTCGGGTGCTCGGCCGCTCCGCCACGAAGATCGCGGACAAAGCACAAGCGGGACGCTTGTTTTGTGCTTTGCCGCGAGTGGCTCCGGGCACATTTCGCCTTGCGGCGAAACGTCGGGTAAATCCAACGTTATGCCCAATGCTATGACGACCGTGCAAACTGACAACAGACAACAACAAAACAGTAATTTATAGACTGACAAAAACATAAAAAGACACCTTTGTAAAATGACAGAAACAACAGAAAAAGATTCGATTTTTAAGACCAATATAGACAGAGGTTTAAAAGCCAAAATCATTCAATTCAATGAGGACGAAAGTAGAATTACATATATCTGCTCTCGAAACTATGCGACTTCCTTTAAAAACCCAGAGGAAACAGTCCGTGCATCATACTTTGTAGAACTTGTGTTGGACTATCAATATCCAAAAGAACGCATTGACATTGAGGTAAAAGTAGAAAGAAGAACTCCTGACGACAGGGCAGACATTGTAATCTATGAGGACGAAGAATGTAAAGTTCCCTATTTAGTTGTTGAGGCAAAACGTGACGGAATAACAGATTCTGAGTTTACCCAAGCAATTGAACAAGCATTTGGAAACGCCAACAGTAAAAGAGCAAAATTTGCAATTGTTGTTGCTGGTAATACAAGGACAGCTTTTAATGTTGCAGGTTTCAAACAAAGCGAGAGAGAAAAAAATGTAATTGCTGACATTCCTGTAAAGTATGGTAAAGCCCCAAAATATAAATTTATAAAAGGCGACAAGACCAACGACCTTAAAATTGTTTTCAGAGAAGATTTAATTGGTGCTTTAAAGAAATCACATAGCACAGTTTGGCAAGGTGGTAAACTTGCCCCGACTGCCGCATTTGACGAAGTTGCAAAACTTCTATTCTGTAAACTAAAAGACGAAAAGGGAACTAAGAAAAAAGAAGAATATAAGTTTCAAATTGGTTCACACGAAACTTATGAAGAAGTTTTTGACAGAATACAGGAAATCTATTCCCAAGCTAAAAAAGACGACCCACAAGTTTTCAAAGACCGAATTAATCTTTCGGCTGACATAGTTTATAATGTAGTTGAACACTTACAACAACTTTCTTTAGGCAAAACCGACCTTGACACAAAAGGAGTAGCCTTTGAAATATTTATGAAGGACTTTTTCATTGGTAAAATGGGACAATTCTTCACACCAAGACCAGTTGTTCAATTTTGTGTCAAAATGGTTGAGCCAAAACAAGAACATAAAGTCATTGACCCATCCTGTGGTAGTGGTGGTTTCCTTTTGTATGCAATGGACGAAGTTCGTGCATTTGCAGAAGCAAACTATGACGAATTTGAAGCATTTACTCACTGGCACAACTTTGCTGAAAAACGACTTTTCGGAATTGAAATTAACGACCAAATTGCAAGGGTCTGCAAAATGAATATGATTATTCACGATGACGGGCATACAAACGTTATCGGACACGATGCACTGGCAAAATTTACAGAGTTTCAAAAACTAAATGCAGACTTCAAAGAGGAATCATACGACATAATACTTTCAAACCCACCTTTCGGGGCAACAATCAAAAAGAAAGAAAGTGCTTACCTAAAAGACTTTGATTTGGGAATGAATGGAGATTCAGAGCGTCCAACACAAAAAAGCGAAATACTTTTTATAGAACGTTGTATAGAGTTTGCTAAACCAGGAACAGGAAGAATTGCAATTGTTGTTCCCGAAGGTGTAATGACAAATACATCGCTTCAATATGTTAGAGATTACATTTTAGAACATTGTGAACTTCAAGCATCAATTTCACTTCCTGAATCTGCATTTAGTCATTTTGGTGCAGGTATAAAATCTTCATTGCTGTTTTTACGCAAAAAGGGAAAGAAAGAAAAACTTGCTGACTATACTGTTTTTATGGGAGTTGCAAAACAAGTAGGAATTGACAGCACAGGTAGAGAGGAAGAAAACGACTTGTATTCTGACAAACCAACTTGTATTTTTAATCAATGGAAACTGTATTCCAAAGACAAGGCAAAATATAAAAGAACAGAGAACTGTTACTCTATAAAACTTTCCGACATTCTGAAAGAAGGCCCTTTAAACGCAACACGTTACGTTTGGAAACCAACTTTCAAAAACAAGACTGATAAAATTACCGCCATTGCAGACGCGGTGTTCTGGCTGTCGAAAAATAGTACCCATTTAACACATACTATTTCATAAGTAAAAAAGGGGTATCAAAAAATGGGAAAATTCAAGAATACAGAACCTTCACAGGGACTAATCCTTGCAGTAAATCTAAAAGATCAGATCATTGAAGGAAGTTTTGAACATACACTTTCAGTTCTTTTCGAAAAAGATAAAATCGATTTAAGTAAATTAATTTTGAAATACCATAATGACGTGATCGGCAGAAAGGCATACAACCCCAAGATTCTACTAAAAATTATTTTATTTGCTTATTACAAAGGAATTACTTCGTCTAGAGAAATTGAAATTGCCTGTAACAAAAATCTCACGTTTATGGCACTGGCAGAAAATGAAAAACCGGATCATTCTACAATTGCAAATTTTGTTTCCTCGATGGATAAAGAAGTCAAAGACATATTTGAGCAGGTAGTTCTGATTTGTTTTGAGCTTGGACTAATCAAATCCGGAACTCTTGCAATTGACGGATGTAAGATTTCGTCTAACGCATCAAAGGAATGGAGCGGAACAATTTCAGAGCTTGAGAGCAAGAAAAGTAAAATAAAAGCAAAAATCAGGGAGATCATGGAAGAACACAAAAACTCTGATCCAGATGAAAATAATTTCAAGCGGATTGATAAATTGGACAAGAAAATGGAGAAGATCACAGATTTTCTTGCAAATAATGAAAAGAAAATGGGTAAGCGAAATCATGAAAAGCAAAGTAACATAACGGACAATGATTCATCTAAAATGAAAACATCACACGGAGTTATTCAGGGTTACAATGGAGTAGCTGTAGCTGATTCTGAAAATCAGATAATCGTAGAGGCTGAAGCATTCGGCGAGGGTCAGGAATATGATCTCTTAAAGCCAATGATTGAAGGAGCAGAAAAAATAATCAATCAAATGAACAGAAAAATAAGTGATACAAAAATTCTTGCAGATAACGGCTATTTCAAGGAGTCGAATCTTGAATATCTTGCAGAGAAAAAAATCGACGCATATATTCCGGATCAGAATGCCAGGAAAAGAGATCCCAAATTTAAAACCCGTGACAGACATCGCGAAGAAAAAAATCCGAGAGAATACAAGAGATATATCGAAAAGGATTTTACATATGTTTCGGAAAAGGACGAATACATTTGTCCGAATGGAGAGTCACTAAATCGTTGGGGAGGATTTACAAATGGTCACAGCTACGGACGTCGTTACGGCACAAAAAAAGCATCCTGTTCTGCATGTCCATTGAAATCGAATTGTATTTCAGAAAATCAGGATAGACGCGAACTTAATATTTATGATGGGGTAAATGTTCCGGAAACAGAAAAGATGCGTGAAAAAATAGATTCAAAAGAGGGCAGGAAAATTTATTCGAAGCGGATGAGTATAATCGAGCCGGTATTCGGAAATATACGGTTTAACAAGGGGCTGGATTATTTCAGCTTGCGGACAAAAGCAAAGGTCAATATTCAGTGGCTTTTGTGGTGCATGGTTCACAACATTGAAAAGATAGTGACTAAAGGGAAATTTAATCTACTTTGAGACCTTGAAACTAATGATAGGGTAAAAGAGCAATCATCAGATTTAAAAAAGTGCGTTAGGTGAAATCGAAATCTAAAAATTTGTAAAAATCTTTAAAGGCAGCCTTTATTGATGTAAATTTTACTATTATTCAACAGCTACGTTATGTGCCGTTGGCTCGCGATTACACAAAAAGTCAGCCGAAGCCACGGATGGCGGAGGCTGTTTTTCAACCTTCATTTTTCAATTTGAATTGAATATGATATGACATCAATTCAATATCTTTTACCATATCAAGAGAATATTTAATTTTATCATCAAAACTTTCAGCGATTATTAAGCCTTTTACTTTTTTATTTCTAGCTAAGTTTTTTTTGACCCAGCCCATATACCTTGTAACTTGTCCTATTGTATCATCACTGGTTTGTGATCTTTTTAATTCAATTACAAGATAATCACCGGAAGATTTATCTTTTACAAGTAAATCAATTTTCCCAATATCAGTTTTATATTGAAGGCTAACCGGTTCACCATTTTCAACAATAATCTCATATTTTTTTCCCAGATCCGTTGATTCCCAATTTGTAAAAAGAAAATTTTCCAGATACTTTTCGAGATAAAAGTTTTGTTTTTCAATATCGTTATCATCAGATACATCTACAGTTGCTTCATCGTCACTTTTTTTCCATATAGAATTTCGTATGCTATCAGAATAGATATATTCTGAAATAAATCGTGGAAATATGAAATTATCAACAGAATCATCTAATTTTAATTCGGTCATTATTGATTTAAAACCGTTTAATATGATTTCATTTGTCCTTATAATTTTTTCACCATATGAAAGTTGTTCATATTCTTTTAATTCATCAAATGAAAAATAGTTTATAATATCGATTCTATGCCGTAATGAAACTGAACAAATGAATAATTCGGGATTATTTAAGAATAATAAGGAATTTAAAATAATACCGCTTTCTCCGGTAAGACCATTTTTATTTTTTTCATTTAAGGCTGCAAGATCGTTCAATAATTTTAATATTTCATTGTAATCAGTTGAGGATAGAATATTATTCATTAAAGAACGAAGGTCACTCTTGGAAGTAATATCACCAAACATGCGATACCATGTTCCATATCTGATATATGTTTTTGCCACAACATCATCTTTTTTTGTTCTTCCTCGTGCATTAGAATCAATAAGAAATACAATTTCATCATAGTCTGATTTTGTACCAGAACCTTTGTTGATTTTACTTTTCCAAATCTCTTTAAATGTATTTGAATATTGTTTCCAAGTGGTTATTTTTGTTGAAAAATCAAATGACTCGTAATAAGATTTGAATAAGTCTATATTGAATTTAGATTTTTTCATAATACCTTCTTGTATTTATCAATATTATCTCTTTTCGCCGCCACGGACGGCGGCGTCAAAAAAAGTTAGCGAGACAATGGCACATAACGTTAAGAGTAGCCGACGTGACTTTTAAATTCGAAAGTGCGGTAGCACCTTTTGAATTTAAAAGTCATGTCTCCGAGCCACCGTATGACTAGCAAGTCCTGTGACTGAACGGATGGCGCGCAAACTTGCTCTTTTCTGCAAGTTTCGTGACAGTAGTGAAGGCACTGGACTTGCGTTAGCTTTCCAAATAAACCAATAAATTTCACTTAAACAACCAGCGGCTCGGAGCAAGAAGCCACATCTTCTCGTGGCTTCGCAGTGGCTACTCTTTGTTAGGCAGACGTTTTAGTTGCGTCTATTACGACAAAGCCAAAATAACGCCCTAAACTAAAACCAGTCCCGACACGATGTCGGGCTAAATACGATTTTTTATTTATGGGGCAATTCCTAATAGGACAAGCGGAACAGCAGGAACACCTCTACCTTCTCTGATTAAATTATAAAGCTCTCCTTCATAATAAGAAGGACCCGAAGACATTTCAGCTTGTAAACTTTTCATTGGTAGAATTTCTACTCCTACGTCAATTTTATCTCCTACATAGAAAGCCATATGTTTTACAAATAAATCAAAAGCAACAAAAGCATATTTACCAAATTGAACTTCAACAGCAATTCTCTCTTTGACAAAATCTGTTTGATTATAAGAAAAGATAGGCGTCAATCCAGCTTCGATAATTTCTTTCTTCTGTTCATCGGCTGGTAGATGAAGAGTTCTTCTAATAAGTCTTGCGTCACCTGTTACCCAATAGCTTGTTCTGTCTTCAAGCCAGTTTAGTTCAGTAAAACCTTCTTTCATTTTTTTATTCATATCAATAGGAGAGTATAGCATTTTACCTTTAATCCTCTCTTCCTTTGAAATTTTAGTTTTACATTCTTCTGCGTCCACAGATTTAATTACTTTTTCAATTTCTTTCCAAAGTTTTGGTTTATGTACTAAAATGTATTCCAATCCATTTAAATGCGAATATTGTTCAACTATTTTCACCTGTGACCACCATTCGGTAATGAAGGATCATATACTGGTTTACCCATAGGTCTTGTTTTTAATCTCCCATGTTTTAAATCATTAATTCTTTGTTTTGCAATTTTCACATACTCACTTTCTATATCACATCCATACCCTTCGCGATTATGTAAAAGAGCGGCTAATACAGATGATCCAACACCCATATATGGATCGAATACTTTATCTTCCTCATTGGTTAAGGACAATACCAACCTTTCAATTAGTTCAATAGGGAATTGACAAGGATGATTTGTTTTTTCAACATGATTAGATTTCACATTTGGTATTATCCATAAGTCTCCCGGATTTTTTCCTAACGGATTACCTGAAATTTGCCCCGCTTTAGGACCTTTAAAATATTTTTTATTCGGATATTTCGATGGTACGCGAATTGGGTCTAAATTAAAAGTATAATTGTCTGATTTCGTAAACCATAAAATAGTTTCGTAACGACCCGATAATCTATTACTACAGTGAAGTCCATGCTCAAAATGCCAAACAATTCTATTTCTTAATTTTAATCCCAAGTCTTTAAAAATTGGATAGAGGATAATGTCTAACGGATAAATCTCACCTTTGTTCACATTGTTTCCGACTTGCCAGCATATAGAGCCTTCGGGATGTAATTTATCATAACATTTCTGAATTAATTCTTTTTGTGACTCAACATAATTTTCTAATGGAGTTTTTTTCTCATATGATTTCCCAATATTGTAAGGAGGGGAGGTAACTATCAATTTTAGGCTTCCGTTTTCAAAGGAGTCAATAAATTTAATATTATCTTTTAACTCAACATTGTATACAAAGTCTAGTTTTTTTTCTGATCTTTGAATTTCGTTAGATTCTGAAAATCCCTCAAATAATCCTGTATTTTCTTTTTCATCAAAATCTTTAATTTTCATGTATCGATCCCTTACTATATAAAAATAGAAGCATTTGATCCCATTTTAAGTAGCTATATTAAGATTACAAGATTTTTTTAGAGACATAAAAAATGACTTTTTAGTCAAAAACCTTAACAAATTTAAAGTCTTTCCGAGAAACGATGTCGAGGAAACCTACAGCGGAAGGACTTGGCGTTATTTTATTAGACAATATTCGAGTTCGAAACTAAAATGTCGCCTAACGTTCAAGCGTGTGAGAAGTTTTGGGGCAGGCGCATTTTTTGCTTCTTCTCTGCAAAAAATGTGACTGGCACAAAATTTGGCGAAGCCCGAAACCAGCCCATCAGTTCGGGCTGGTTGAAGCTCACACGCTATGTTAGCGGGCGTTTTTTTAACTATTTATAATAATTTTTTTTAATAATTCTGTCTTTTCTTTATCTAAATTCCTAAAAGCAAGACCGATACCATTGTTATCTATTCTTACAACTCCAGTAGAGAAATTATAAGATTTCTTTTCAAAATATATTTCCACTTCAACTTCTTCTGTTAATTGAAAAGGGCAATTGGGAAAAAAGACAAAAATTCCACTTAAACTTGCATCTGCTGTTACGTAATCTATTCCTTTTATTTTTACTCGCAATTTCAAAGGGGTTCTCTTTTCACCTCGCCAACCTCTTGGATACATTTTTAAATAAGGAGCGGATATATCTTTTTTGCAGAAGTAGATAACTAATGACAACCAGACTATTGTCCTGAATAATATTCCTGAATTTTGAATACTAGGAAGAACAACTAACGAGTAAATATTCTGGAAAATTAGGATACTTGAATAAGCTAAAAATAAATACCATCCTCTTTTCTTTCCTAAGAATAGCATTATAGCAATCAGGATAGGAGCAAACAACATAATATTAGTAAATACCGAAAGCCTTGATGGTATTTTATAAAGGTCTTTAATAAATATATTGTTGCTCAAGCCCATATAAGAGATATTGACTAGAGGTAATACAAATAAAAACAAAGACAAAATCACTATACTGGTTGGTATCTTTATTCTTTTCCGTCTTTCACTTAAAAAATTAAATATTTTCATAGAATTTTCCTACATAGAATTTCCGATACATGCTTGTGAAACATAACCTGCTGTGCTTGTTGCACAAGAACCTATTGGGCTTCCTCCTTCGGGCGATTGAGAAATACAAATTAAATATGAAATAAGGCAACTCTCGATTTTTTTCTGTTCTTTATCCTTTTTCTCTTTTTCATTAAAAGGAGGAAAATTGCTACAATCAAAGTTGAAAGCGATAATTAATAGAATAATCAAAATTCTCATAAATGACACGCTCCGAAGAAAAAGCAAGCGGCAAGCAAAAGTAACGTATTATCATCAACAGCTGGTCTTGGGGGTGGCTCATAAGTGGGTGCTGGTGGTGGCACTTCTGCCGGTCTCTCATTATTGGGAGCATTTGGGTTTTGTACGACAATTGGCGGAGGCGGTTTGGGGGTATTGTCAATACATTTTCCATTTACCCATTCATGGTATGTTTTAGTCATACATTCTTCATAAGGACCGGGATCGTTTGGTTCTATAAAGCAATCATCTTTATAGGAAAATGGTGTCTGCTTGATATTTGCTTTTTCATGCTTTAAAATTACATCAAGTGTAGCTCCATAAGCCTGATAGCCTAAATGATTTGGGTGGATCGAGTCATTGCTGGCTCGAGATTGAATTAGGTGGTAAAGAAAATTTTCAGTGTCATTCGCATCAAATTCCATGTTCCAGAAATTTCTATTACCAACATACCAGTATCCTTTAGAAAGTGCATCGTAGTCAACAAAGGTGTGATATAAAGTATGCATTCCAGCACCTCGATTGCTTGCGATAGATGCCATAACAAGATTTAATTCTATGAGCCTTTGACTGACCCATGAATTGTCTCCACGCATTTTATCACAAAATCCTTTGCCTGTTAGTTGTAATGTACTAAGGCAATCTAGAAGCGTCGTTAAACTTACATTTTGTCCCCTTAACGCTTTTTGTAAATAATCGTTCAACAGGGAAGCTGTTGCAGAGATAGTTCTTCCACCAGGAATATCCTGATAATTTGCTTTAACGATAGTTGTACCATCGGGAAGTTTTTCAAACCAGTCTTCGTACCTATTAAAGAGATTCAAACGTGATAAAGTGGAAACAAGCGATTCTCCTGACCCAGGATAATAGGAAGGAAGAGGCATGTAACCTATTAAAGTTTTTCTTGTACCTGATTGTCTTTCTATATACGTCATAATTCTATCCAACTGATTGGCAACATGGTTGTGACGAAAAGGAATCAAAACAGGAAATGTTTCCAATAAGGTTTTATAGAGACCAACATTAAAATCATTTCCACCTATCATCACGAAAACATTTCTATTTTGGAATTGTACATAACCTGAATATCTACCTGGATTTGGCGGAGGATTGCACGAAAACCGACCAAGAGGGTTATTTTCACATGGAAGTTGTTCAGGAAAAGGTGCCCATAACTGGGTACTTTGTGAAGCACATGTATCCAGCCATTCGGAAAGATCTTGGGAGGTTGCCATACCAACCCCACCGTTCACAATGCCCCATCCGGGTGCGTAATCCTTATTCCATGTATATTTTTGATCAGGTGTCGTGCCTAGTTGTGTTATTGAATCTCCTAGCAATATATTGTTGTAAAAATTAGGAGATTTTTTTAATAAACTGGAATCTCCTGTAAGAGGAATGTTTGTTCCGTTATCTGAAAATTGTGTATATTCTGGAATTTGAATATTGTTTGGTTCATTAGGGTTTGATCCTTTTAGAGAACAGCCACATCTCTTGGAAAATCTGTCTTTTACAACTTCTTTTGAGTATAATACTGAAAGAATACCTCTTCCAAGTTCGTTCTTAAAATCCTTTTCCTTCTTGTTGTACAAAGAATTATTTATCTCATCAAGTAGAGTCGTCAGGGGCATCGGAGAGAACGGGAAAAGTGGATCAGAATGTAAGTGACTGTTTGACAACAAAATTATTAATAGAATTTTTAAATATTTCATAGACCTCTCCTTTTTATTTCATCAATAATATTTTTCCGTAATTCCCAAAGTTCTACAATACAGTTTCCAAGAAACGCTTCATCAACTGTCTTACTATCAAATTCCACTTTATAGTACATATCAAGCATATTAAATAGCTGAAAGTTAAGCATTCTTCGATAGATTATCAATAACTCATCATTTGCTTTTGGAACATCAGCCTTTATCTCATCTATATAGGAGGATTGTATTTGGTTTAACGTCCACCCTTCTTGGTAGTTTGGAGGTTTTCCAATAATTTTGACTGTTTCTGAAAACTCCTTTGAATGGATATACTCTTGCATATTTTTCAAATTTACCATTTGCACTTTTCTCATTTCTGGCTCAAAATCTCCAAATGCAACAGATGTCAAAGTATCAAGTGTCACTTCTTTATCTTCGACTTCAGACAAAACATATGGACTACTAACCGCTTTATTTTCATCAAAATTTAAATCGGAGTTTAAAAACTGATTTTGAGTCCCAATGAAGAAAAGAAATAGATGAAGAGGTTTCAGAGACTGATCTTCATTGAGACCTAAAATTTTATGTATATCAATTTTAAATTTATTTGCCTTAAATGATTCTGGCTCTAAGACTATCGGTTTATCTATACCGATACAGTTTAAGAAAACCAAGAATATTAGTTTTGTAAAATGTTTTTCCATATTTTTCCTCCTGAGAATTAAATCTTAAAAAAATGCCCGCTAACGTTCAAGAGTAGCCGACGTTGGAAAAATGGGAAGAAAATGCCCCAAGCATTGTTCTTTCCATTTTTTCAATGTCTCCGTGCCTTCTACAAAAAGCAAGTCCTGTGACTGAATGCAAGAAAAATTTGGATCAGTTCCCAAATTTTTCTGGAATGAAGGCACTGGAGTTGCGTAAGTCTGACAAAAATACTAAAAATTTTCACTTAAACAACCAGTCGGCTCGGAGCAAGAAGCCACATCTTCTCGTGGCTTCGCAGTGGCTACTCTTTGTTAGAGGGCGTGAAATTAGTAGACAGTGATACAAAATCTAGAACCTTTTACATGCGTTACTTTTTCATTTCTCGAACAATAGTCTGAATTTGTATGAATTTTGATATTCCTTTTCGCGTTTGCAGTAAAGTCAATTTTTGAACCTAGTTTTTCAAGAATGATTAAAAAAGAAAGACCTAACCCACCTGCCTTTTCGCCATCTATATACAAATTCGTAATTCCAAACTTTTTTGTATATTCCGATATTATCAAACTACTATTAAAAATTTCACTATATGGATAATCGTTCCAATCGATAAATAAATATTTTTTTAAAGAGAAAAAAAAGTTATAGCTAACTAGAATCAAAAAGACTATACTCAGAAATTCTTTTCTTTTTTTAGGAAGTTTTTCTATAGAATATCCGACAAGAACAAGGAAAAAAATATACAGATATGCAAAATAATAAAATTCATTGTTCGACAGAATAACTGAAAATATTATGGAAAAAGAAAAAATTGCAAATGAAACAATTAATATTTTTAAATGGCTAAAATCTTTTTTTAAAAAATTTATTCCCGCAATAACAAAAAAGACTGATATAATAAGAAGAAACAAAGGAAGGTAAAATTTATAAAAAGCGAAACTATATTAGAAGATACTGTCAAGTTTCTATACTCTTCTTTTTGGAAAACAACTGTAAAAATTTTTAAAAAATTTCCACCTTTATTTTTTAAGACTTCAAAAACAGGTAATGACCATAATATTAAAACGATTAAAGAATATTTCATAAATTTATCCCTTATTTCAAATACCCAATTCTTGAAATTGATTAGAACTATAAATGCAAATGGGATTACAGAAATAATATTTACCTGAATTAAAATATTCAACAAAACGAAAAGATGAACATATTTTTCTTCTACAAGAAATACCACACATAAAAAAAAGCCAACAGCAACTATTCCATGTGCCCATGGAGTTTTGATTAAAAAAATAAAATAGCTCGATGAAAGCATAAAAAGGAATGGAATATCTAAGTTGATTTTAAGAGTTTTGCTCAGACGATTTTTAGAATAAAATAACAGAGATAACTTAAATAAAGTATCAACTAAAAAAAATAAAAATATATTCCCAAAGCTTAATAAATATACAATTTGAAAATATATTCGTAATGCCGGTCCAGGATGGCTAAAGCCCCAAACACTTGGATGTCCAATAAATTCTAATTTTAGATTTAAAATTTTAGAAGCACTTGAGTATAGTTCTGCCTGATCAGACCCAAAATGAAGATCATAATCACTCTTAGGAAAAACTAAAATGAATACCAAAAAAATAAATATGTAATAGAAGATTTTAAGTAAATTTTTCTTTAACGCTAGAATATTTCATGCCCTCTAACGGTTCACGGCTTGGCGTTTGTGGCGGCAATCAGGGAACATCAGCCCAAATTTAGTACAAAAGTTTAATAGTAGCACTAAGCTCAAATTATGCACGTCAGCCGCCATAACGCCAAACCGATGTTGGCAGCTGTGGTTTTTTCCGTCCGTTCGTATTTGTCTGTCAGGTTTGGTGTGTCGGCAGATTTAATTTTTTGCGAAGCGTGGAAAGATTTTTTTGTTTTTTCTGTCGTGCGTTGGAAAAAGCAAGCTCTTTTGCAAACTTTGGCTTGTGTGTCGCCTTGTGCGGTTTGCAAATGTGCTTGCTTTTAGCGTTGGTTTGTCAAAATTTCATTCGTTGTATTCGTACTGCGTTTAAGATTGCCAATAATGCTACACCTACATCGGCAAAAACGGCTTCCCACATTGTTGCCAAGCCACCTGCACCAAGTATTAAAACAATTCCTTTTACTACAAATGCCAATGTGATATTTTGCCAAACAATTTTCTTTGTCTGTTTACCGATATTGATTGCCATAGGTATTTTACTCGGCTTGTCGTCTTGTATTACTACGTCTGCTGTTTCAATGGTGGCATCGCTACCTAAACCGCCCATTGCAATACCGACATCACTTAACGCTACAACAGGTGCATCATTTACACCGTCTCCGACAAAGGCAACGGTTTCATTTTTGGCTTTGATTTCTTTTACCTTGCTTACTTTGTCTTCGGGCAACAAGTCGCCAAAAGCGTTTGCAATTCCTAATTGTTCGGCAACAAATTTCACAACCGAACTTTTGTCGCCACTCAACATTGTCGGTTTTACGTTGAGCATTTTCAGCTTGTCAATGGTATTTTGTGAGTCTTGTTTTATGCTGTCGGCAACTGTAAGATAACCTACAAATTTGTTGTCGTAAGCAACGGCAATTATGGTGTAAACAATTTTACTTACATCAACATCGTGCTGAATGTTAAACTTGTTCATCAATTTGAAATTTCCTACTAATAATTGTTTTCCGTTTACTTCGGCTTTCAGTCCGTGTCCTGCAATTTCTTCGGTGTTTTCTAATTTGATTTCATTATTTGTTTTGCCAACATATTCGTGAATGGCAGTTGCTACGGGGTGCGTACTCAATCGTTCCAAAGCGTCCACCATTTGTAGCATTTCTGTTTGATTAAATGCTTTGTCAAAAACTACTTCCTGCACTTTGAAAACGCCCTCTGTCATTGTTCCTGTTTTATCCATTACTACGTTTTGGATATTGGCAAGTACATCTAAAAAGTTACTTCCTTTAAACAAAATACCGTTTTTACTTGCTGCACCAATGCCACCGAAATAACCCAACGGAATGGAAATAACCAACGCACAAGGGCAAGAAATTACCAAGAAAACCAAAGCCCTGTACAACCAATCTGTAAACTGATAATCTGCCACAAAAAAGTAAGGAAGCAAACAAATGGCAACGGCTAACAACACTACTATTGGTGTGTAGATTTTTGCAAACTTGCGGATAAACAATTCCGTAGGTGCTTTTTGTGAAGTGGCATTTTGTACCAATTCTAAAATTTTACTCAACTTACTATCGGTATATGCTGTGGTAACTTCTATCTGTGCAACGGTGTTTAGGTTTATCATTCCTGCCAAAACTGTTTCGCCTTTGGCTTTGGTATCGGGTTTGCTTTCGCCTGTTAAAGCTGCGGTGTTAAATGATGCTGTTTCGGATAACAAAACTCCGTCTAATCCCAATTTTTCGCCCGATTTTAATTGTATGATTTCGCCAATGTTTACGCTTTCTGCCTTTACGGTTTGGGGTTGGTTGTTTCGCAAAACGGTTACTTCATCGGGTCTTTGGTCAAGCAAAGATTTGATATTTGCTTTTGCTCTTTTTACCGCCAATGTCTGAAACACTTCGCCAACAGCATAAAACAACATTACGGCTACGCCCTCCGGATATTCGCCAATGGCAAACGCTCCGATTGTGGCAATGCTCATCAACAGAAATTCGGAAAATATCTCGCCTTTGGCAATGCTTTCAACGGCTTCTTTGATTACAGGAAACCCAACAGGAATATAAGCCACCACATACCAAACAATCCTTACCAAACCTGTAAACCATTCTGGTTTTAGGAAATTGTCTAAATAAACGGCAACAAGCAATAGCACCAATGAAATAATGCTTGGCAAAAACACTTTGAAAAGGTTGCTATCACTGTGGCTGTGGTCGTGTCCGTCATCATCGCTATGGTCGTGTTGATGCTTTTCTTTTATCAACTCTTTTGCACCTGCATTGGTGTAAATTTTTTCTTCCTGTGTGCAACAAAGCTGCTTACCTTGTACATTGTAAATATGCTTGTGATTTTTATCTGTATTTATCATTGCTTTTAATTTTTAATGATTGTGTCCTCCTGTGATAGATAATTTGGCATTGACAAAAAATGCTCCTTTGATTACAATTTGAGCATTGGCAGGAATGTCCTGTACAAAAGTTATTGCGGTGTAGCCCATATTGGAAACGCCTTTTACAACTTCTATTTTTTCAAAATTGATGTTGCCGTTTTCTTCATTGCTGTGTTTACGGTCTTCACTTTCGTGGTTGTGTTCTTCGCTTTCTTCTTCGTGGTGTTCTTCCGCTTTTTTATCAGTAACAACAAAAATGTAGTCTTTCCCGTCTGCGTTTACAATGGCTTCATTGGGTACGGCAGGTGTTAGGGCATTGCTCAAACTCACAATTCCTGTAATGTTCATTCCGTCAATCAAACCTATTTTGTTTCCTGTAACGGTGCAATGCACGGCAATGGTTTTGCTCTCGTTTTCAAATGATGAACCAATGCTAAACACTTTTGCATCGTATTCATTAGTAGGATTATTGGTTAAGGTAAAATGAATGGTTTGCCCGATTTTCAAAAGCGGTAAATCTTTTTCAAACACTTGTAAATCCAAATGCAATGAACTGTTATCTACGATTTCGGCAACAGGCGAAGAAACATCTACATAACTGCCAATCTTTGCAAACAAATTGCTTATTGTTCCATTCAACGGACTTGTAACTACCAATGCAGATTTCAAGTTGCTGTTTGATACCGAATTTGGATTGATGCCCATTAGCTGTATTTGCTGTTGCAATGATGCTTTTCGGGTGCGAAGCGTATTGAGTTCTGCCGTTGCGTTTTGCAGATTTTTCAAAGCTCCTGCGTTTCCTGCATTGAGTTCATTTTGGCGTTGTACTTCCTGTTCTGCAAAAGTGATTTTACTGCCAATAGTCAAATATTGAAGTGCCCCCCTAAAACTGTAAAGAAAAAATCATATTTTTGTTTATTTTTTAAATTGCAGAGAGATAGTCCTCCTAAAGCTGAATGAGGTCTGATTGAATTATACGATCAATAAATTGAAAATACTTTTTGGTTGCTTCAATTTTATCAGCATAACGCGGGGATATTTATCTCTTGATACTGATAGTTTTATTAAAAGATTCTGCGTGTGCATTTTCATATGCATTACCAAGACACATTGAAATTTGTATTTTGGAATTGTTCAGAAGTTCTCTATATTCATGCGAACAATATCTTCTATCAGAATCAGTATGATGAATGTAACCTTCGAGACTTCCTCTGTTCATGAGAGCCGACTCAAATGCAGACCTGACAAGTTCACTATTAAGTTTATCAGAAACAGCTCGTCCGATGACCTCTGTTTTCCATATCCATTAGTGATGCCAGATAATGATTTTCCCTGAACATCAAAAAGTAACATCACCAACTATTACTCGTGCATGATTAATTGACTTGTCCTTAAGAAGATTTGGATATTTTTTCAGGTTATGTTTTGAATCCGTGGTCGCATGATGATAAGCCCTCTTCGGACTGCATTTTAAAGGTTTTCATGCATGATCCTGTAAACTCTCCTTATGATTGATTTTTCATATCATTTCTCAGAAAATAAGTGAGCAGACCTGTAACCTGATTGAGGCATTAAATCCAGATATGCTTCAATCTTTTCTATTAGTTGCTTATCCTCCTGTTTTTCTTTTAATCTTTGCATCCGATTGGTAATAAAGGAAGAGATACTGATCTCCAAGCTTTACGGCTTTACAATTCAAATTCTGGTGCAGGATACTTCCTGATAATTTCTCTTTTGCTTCCAGTCTTGCAGATATTTTGGGCTTTTTTAAAATGTGATTATCTAACGCAAGGTTGGCAAGTGCTTCAATTCTGCGACTCGTTTCCTTAAAGCAAATTCGGTTTGATTATTTTGTTCAAACTTTCCTGTATCTATCTCATTTCTCAATTTCGGATTGTTTGAGGATTTACCTTTCCCTTTGAGCTTGCGCGAAACGGAACTCTGCCGGACAAAATTTCCATTACCTATTTTTTCCTTAAATTCTTTGCCATAGTTATTTCTTCTTATCATATTATCAAGTCTCCTTTATCCCCTTTTTTTGTATTCCAGTTTTAGGGGGCAAGACCATATTCTTCCTGCAACTGTATAAACTGCGGATTGGCAATCGTAGCAATTACCTGTCCTTTCTTTACATAATCGCCAATTTGCACATTCAGCGTTTTGATAACTCCACCATACAAAGAAGTGGCATTTGCTTTGTTGTTGTTTGGAACTTTAAGCATACCATTTGCCTTTATAGTGGCTGTGAGTTCCTTGTTTTCTACTTTGCCCAACGTGATGCCAACGGCTTTTATCTGCTCTTGTGTAAGCGTGGCAATGGTTGGCGTTTCTTCTTCGTGGTTGTGTCCGTCAGAAGTACCTGTTTCTTTTGTATTTTCGTCATTATGCGAATGATTGTCTTTGCTACCGCAACTGCTTATCACAAGCAAAGTGCATAGTGCCAAAGGAAAAACGATTGAATTTTTTATATTGAATTTCATACCGAATTATTGATTGATTATTGAATAAATATTGATGACCGATTGATTGACCTGCTGAATACTTTTTAGGTAATTCAACTGAATGTCTGTTGCCGTTTGCAAAGCATACAAATACTCCACATAGCTTATATCGCCTGTGCGATAACCTAATTGAGCCGATGAAACAATATCGTTTGCATTAGGCAAGGCTTGTTGCTGATAGTAATTGAACTCCTGCAAATCCTGCTGATACTGCTGTATGGCATTTTGAAACTGTGTTTCCAACAAAATTTGCTGTTGCTTGGTGTTGGCTTCAATGGCTTGTTTTTGATAGTCCAAAGATTTTATCCTTGCTTTTGTAGCTCCGAAAGTCAAAGGAATAGAAACACCAACGCTTACATAACTGAACCGATTGCCCGAATTAAAATACTGCTCCTGTCCGTTTATAGTTTGAAAACCTATTAAAGACTGATTAGTGTAACCAATCGTAAAATCGGGCAAACCCTGTGCTTTCTCTACCTTTTTTGTTTGTTCTGCAATGATTATATCTTGATACAACGCCTTAATTGTCGGGTGGTTTGCAATGGCTGTGCTGTCTAACAAAGTGCTTACCTGCAAAGGCTTAAAATCTGTATCATTGGCAACTTCAAACGGTTCTTTTGTATTCATCAATGCCTGTAAATTTTGATAAGCATTATTGAGATAAACTCCATTTTGTTTCAGCAATAAATTGATTTCGCCTTGCTTGGCTTGTGCTGTACTGATTTCTACTTTTTTGGTGTCGCCTGTTTTGTAACGCAGTTCTGCCACTTTGATAAAATCATTGTACAAACTATCCAAATACAACAACTGCTTTTGATTATTCTGCAAATACTGAATTTGATAGAAATAAGTACGCACTTGATTTTTTAACTCCAATACGGTTATTTCACTTTGTAATTCTTTGCCTTTTACTTCGGCATTTATCAGTTGTTTTTTAGCACCGAACAAAGTCGGAAACGGTATCGTTTGTGCTACTTGAAAAGATTGGTCAAACTTTATACTGTTGTATTGTCCCAACTGTGCATTAAAATCTAATTTCGGCAGTTCGCCTGCCGTTCTTTTAAGGCTTTGTGCCGATTTGATTTCCCAATCTTTTGCTTTGATGTTGCCATTGTTCTGCACCGCAATATTTATGGCTTCATCTACACTAATGATTTTCTTGGTTTGGGCATTGGCATTGTAACCTAATCCCGAAATCAAAAATACCAGTATGGTTGTAACTGATTTCATTTTTCCTTTTCTCTTAATGTTGATTTTTGAATTGAAAATGATGTAAAGCAAGGGCAATACAAACAGCGTAAGGAAAGTAGCCGTAATCAATCCGCCAATTACAACGGTTGCCAATGGTTTTTGTACTTCTGCTCCTGCACCTGTGCTTAATGCCATAGGCAAAAAGCCCAAACTTGCTACGGTTGCCGTCATTAGTACAGGTCGCAACCTTTCTTTTGTGCCGTCATATACCCGCTTCAGAATATCTTTTACTCCGTCTTTCTCTAATTGGTTGAAAGTTCCAATCAATACTATACCGTTCAGCACCGCCACTCCAAACAATGCAATGAAGCCAATTCCTGCGCTAATACTGAAAGGCATTCCACGTAGCATTAATGCAAATACACCACCTATGGCACTCATTGGGATTGCCGTAAAAATCAGGCTTGCCTGTTTGACCGAACGGAACGTAAAGTATAGCAATGAAAAAATAAGGAATAGCGAAATTGGTACAGCTATCATCAGGCGTTTGCTCGCTTTCTGCAAATTCTCAAACTGTCCGCCATAAGTAAAGTAATAGCCTGTGGGCAGTTTTATTTGTTCACTTAATTTCTGCTGAATATCTTCAACCACGCTTTGTACATCTCTGCCCGATACGTTGAAGCCGATAACAATTCTTCTTTTGCTTGCTTCCCGGCTGATTTGTGCTGGTCCCAACTTGTAGCTGATATTAGCTACTTGTGATAATGGTATCTGATTGCCTGTGTTGGTAGGTATCATCAAATTACTTACATCATCTATGTCAGTTCTGTATGTGCTGTCTAATCGTACCACTAAATCAAAACGCCTTTCATTTTCAAACACCTGTCCTGTGGTCTTACCTGCGAAAGCCGTACTTACCACATTGTTTACATCTTCTACATTGATGCCGTAATTGGCAAGGCGTGTTCTGTCGTATTCCACATTGATTTGTGGCAATCCGCTTACCCGTTCTACTTGTGGCGAAGTTGCTCCATTTACGCTTTGAATGACTTTGCTCACTTTGTTGGCATAAATGGAAAGGCTATCCAAATTTTCCCCGAAAATCTTAACCGCTACATCTTGCCTGATACCAGTCATCAATTCGTTGAAACGCATTTGTATTGGTTGGTTTTTTTCAAAGAATACGCCCGGAATTACTTCCAATGCTTCATTTATTTCATCGCCTAATTCTGTATAGCTCTTTTTTGTTTTCCATTCATCCTGCGGTTTCAAAATGACCATTAAGTCTGTGGCTTCGGGTGGCATTGGGTCTGTCGGCACTTCTGCTGCACCTGTTTTGCCAACCACCATTTTTACTTCATCAAACTGTTTGATAATCCTTGATGCCTGCATTGAAGTTTCAATACTTTGGCTCAACGAACTGCCTTGTGGCAATATGCAATGAAACGCAAAATCGCCCTCTTGTAATTGTGGTATAAATTCGCCACCTAAATTTTTAAAGAGCAAAAGGGAAAAGGCAAAGAGTAGAGCGGTCGAAGCAACAATCCAATATTTTATTTTTACGGCTTTCTGCAAAAGCGGTTGGTAAATGCTTTGCAGGTAGTTCATCATCTTGTCTGAAATGGTTTCTTTGTGTGAAACTTTTTTTGACAAAAACAAAGCACACATCATTGGTATATAAGTAAGCGACAAAATCAATGCTCCCAAAATGGCAAATCCTACTGTTTTAGCCATTGGTGTAAACATTTTGCCCTCAACGCCTACCAATGTGAGAATAGGAATGTACACGATTAAAATAATGATTTCTCCAAACGCTGCACTGTTCCTGATTTTGGAAGCGGAAAGAAATACTTCATCGTCCATTTCCGATTGTGTCAATCGGTTCATTGATTTTCGCAAACCCAAATGGTGTACAGTGGCTTCTACTATGATAACCGCACCGTCCACAATCAGCCCGAAGTCAATTGCTCCCAAGCTCATCAGGTTGGCACTTACTCCGAAAATATTCATCATTCCCAATGCAAACAGCATTGATAACGGAATGGCAGAAGCTACAATTAACCCTGCTCTTAGGTTTCCAAGAAACAGTACCAAAACAAAAATTACAATCAACGCTCCCTCAATCAAATTCTTTTCTACGGTGCTGATTGCCCTGCCTACCAAATCGGTTCGGTCTAAGTAGGGTTCTATAACAACATCATCAGGCAAAGACTGCTGAATGACTGGCAATTTTTCTTTGATGCGTTTTACAACTTCGTTACTGTTCTCGCCTTTAAGCATCATTACCACACCGCCAACGGCATCAACTTCGCCGTTGTAGGTTAATGCTCCATAACGGACTGCATTGCCAAAACGAACATCCGCAACGTCTTTTATAAAAATGGGAATACTGCCGTTTGTGTTTTTTACAGCTATGTTTTTTACATCTTCCAATGATGTAACCAAACCAATACCTCGAATAAAGTAAGCATTTGGTTTCTTATCAATGTATGCACCGCCTGTATTTTGGTTGTTCTTTTCAAGAGCATTGAAAATATCGGTAACACTTACACCCATTGCCTTTAAGCGGTTGGGATTTACGGCTACTTCATATTGTTTCAGTTCGCCACCAAAACTGTTTACTTCGGCTATGCCTTTTGTTCCGTTTAGCTGTCGGGCAACAATCCAATCCTGCATTGTGCGCAAGTCTTTGGCATTGTATTTACTTTCGCTTCCCTTTTTGGGGTGTATGATATATTGGTACACTTCGCCTAAGCCTGTACTGACAGGTGCTAATTCGGGTGTACCAATGCCTTTAGGTATCTTTTCTTCCGCTTCTTTCAACTTTTCATTGACAAGCTGCCGTGCAAAATAGATGTTGATGTCCTCGTGAAAAACAACGGTAATAACCGAAAGCCCGAACCTTGAAATGCTTCGGGTTTCTTCCAAATCAGGAAGATTGGCAATGCTCTGTTCAATGGGGAATGTAACCAACTGTTCCACTTCCTGCCCTGCTAACGTGGGGCAAAGTGTAATTATTTGTACCTGATTGTTGGTAATATCCGGTACGGCATCAATGGGTAAGCGGGTAACGCTCCAGCTTCCCCAAATGATAAGTAACAAGGTCATAACACCAATGACCAACTTGTTCTTTATGCTAAATTTTATGATACTGTCTAACACAATTCATTTGATTAATGATTAATACGAATGGATTTGAACTCTTTCTGTATGGCACAGAAAGAACAGTTAATGCACAAAATGACGATACACAGCGATTAACGCATAGCGTTATGCTTGCACCAATAGTACATTAGCCGATAGTATTAGGCATTAATCTTTGGCGGTTGCCAAATGTTTCCGTAGAAATTGGAAACTAATACAAAATCACGTCTTGGGAATGTGATTTTTGAACTTACAGGGGTTTTCTTTATACAAAGTTTATAAACTCCGAGATTTGTACTTGCCGTTGTACCACAACAAGTACAAGTACAAAACGGACTGCAAGTATCGTTATGGTCGCTCTTGTGGCTGTGAGCATCTGCACGTTCTGCAACTTCGGTTTTACTTCTGCAATCATTAGACGCATCACTACAAGGCATTACTGATAATGCCAAAATGTAAATGCTGAATATGTATGCAAAAAACTTCATTTGGTGGCAAAGTTAGTAAAATTCTGAAACGCTGTATTCAAAGCGTTGGAAAAAAGTGGCTCTTTTGGTTTTGCGAAGCGTTGGCGTTGTGTGTCGGGCAAAACCAAATGTGCCACTTGTGCGGTGGCAGAAAAACAAAAAAATGTGTGTTGGGCAAAATTAAATCTTTGTCTTGTGTCATTGTCTGCTCGTTTTTTCTGTCCGTTTGGTCTTGGTAGTGTCGTCCGTTACCATTGCTGCCAACGTTCAAGAGTAGCTGACGTTTCAAAGCTGGCGTGAACTTTGCTTTTGTTTGCAAAGTTCATGACAGATTTGAAATGTGGTGAAACCAAGCCACCGAATCTTCTCTCGGTGGCGCGTGACTCACTCTTTGTTGTCCGATCGTTTTAGCCTCCGTATAACGATAACTCCTATTGACGCTGGTTTACTATGAATAGCCTCGACACGATGTCGAGTGTATTAGTAAATATTTATATACAACTGGAATAAGGTAAAGATTTTATGTATTCTTCCATAAAACTCCAATTAGGATTTCCTTTTTTATCAACAGGTAATTTGATGATTGTCTTTTTCATTCGAGTAGTTCCAAATTTTCTTCCATATGCATATCTGTATTTTTCCTTTTCAATTAACACCGAGAGGAATAAACCAATAAATTTATTAAAGACAAATTTCGGTTTAAAAATTCTTATATCGTCTGGTGATGCACAGAAGTCTAGTGGTTGATAAAAAGTAGAACCGACAGAACCGTTTCTCGCAACGGTTAAGCAATTATTTTCATTTGTTGCTTCATTACTAATAAAAGATGCTATACCATTATTTGATTGTGTTGAAGAAATATATGGTACATTACCAACTTCAATGCTATCGGTTAAATTTTCATCTTTACTCGAATAAATATCAAAAATATATGATAATTCAAATTCCTTCCAATCTTCAATATTTAACTTAATATTTTTTTTGTTTAAAGGTTCTTTTTTAAAGGGTATAGATGCCGCATATTTTTTTATAAATTTTGGTATCTCTTTTAAGTCAGGAACTAGTAAATTATCAAAAGTAGAATTTGCTTCTCTTGAGTGAGAATGATATCTAAATCTATTATTTTCTATAGCAACACAATAAAATAATTTTTCTTCAATACTCATTTCTATTTTTGCTCTTAATACTTTTATGTTTTGAGCTGTATAAAAATGTTCAGGTTGAACAAAAGAAGATAATAGATAACTTCCACCCATAGTTACGGTAATAAGACCTGGTTCAAAAGGATCAATCTCATTAAACCGTTCTACCTTCGCCATAAACCCATTGTTCTGAGAACTACGACTAATAAAATTTATTCCTTCTTCTTGATTTATTGAAACATCCATTTTAGAAAAATCAAACTGATTACCATATTTTATATCAAAGAGCTCGCTTATAACTATCATTAAGTGCCTACTTTATTTAAAAATTTAAAAGCAATAAACTCATTTACTTTACTCTCGAAATCTTTCTCTGATATTACAGAGTAGTCTGTCTCCATATAGGCTTCTGCACACCATTCATTTTCAGCAATAACCTCTTGCTTGATAGATAATCCTGGTATTTCATCGAAACTATTATATGCAGATAGCCATTTTTCTTTAATAGAGTTCCACTTATTTCTAGCATCTATTCGTCCTCTATGTTTTCGTTTTTCAAAACCATCATTTTTAAAATATCCAAACCATGTTTTTTTACCTTCATTTTTTTCATTTGCTTTAAATATCATTATTGCTGTAACGACTCCGACAGGATAGAACAAGTCGTCAGGCATAGATAATACTGCTATTAATCTGTGCTTTTCTAATATACGTCTTTTAGTAGCTATTAGTTCTTTCTCATTTTTTATGGCACAACTCATTTGAACAATTGCTACAACAACACCATTTTGAGAAGATACTACATTTAATGCATGTTCAATAAAACGCATCTGACCATCAGTACCTACATCATAAGGAGGGTTTAAAAATGCGACATCAGGCTTATGATTTTTTATAATTATATTTTCAAATGCAAAGCAATCTCCATTATAAATATTTGATTTTCCATCTCCTCTCATCATCATATTTGAACAAGCATAAGTAAACATAGACGGTCTTAATTCGACTCCTATAAGCTGATTAGCTTTAATCTCAGCCTTTTTTGTGCTATTATTTCCAGCTAGGCTTAACATTCTTTTCATTCCAGCGATTAAAAAACCACCTGTTCCACAAACTGGATCATAGATTATACTATTTTTATTTATCTTTGCTAGGTCACAAAAAAAATCCGTGATGTGAAAAGGAGTAAGTACTAGTCCTTGGCTCTGCTCACTTCCTGCATATCGTATAAACTCAGTATAAAAACGACCAAGTACATCAAATCCAGATTGTTCCATATCTATTAATGGAAATACATTATCATGAAGGTAGGATATAATTTCCTTATTTACTTCTATGGATTTTTCTCTTTCTTTTCTATTCTTATGTTTTATTTCATCAGAATTGAAAATTGGTTCATTTAATATTGTACTGTATTCACCAATCATCGAATCTTTGCTTTTTACTGAATTTGATGATAAGACATTTTCTATAGCATTCAGCATGGCTTTTACTAAATTCTTAGATGTCGTATGCTCTTTATAACCACTTTTAAATGGATTATCTAACAATGAAAGTAGTATGGCACTTACCATAGTACATCTTTTGATTTCAGTCACGGAATAAGACTGATATAACTCATTAAGATAAATGGCTTTTTGAACGATATCAACGTTTTTTAAATTTTCAGAAAACTGTTCGTTCTTAAACAGTTTAAGATAATCATTTACTGAAAGAAGATTTTTATCTTCTTTGCTTTCAGAATAGGATTTAGCACCCTTTTTAAATATAAAATGAGAAACTATTAGTTCACTCTTAGTCTCTCCACTTACTGCGATAGCAATTACATCAAAATTCTTGGATAAATTTTTAGCGTAATGCAAAACTCCGTCAACAGCAAAGTCTTTAGGGTTGTCAAGCTTTTTGCTCTTATGAGATGATGTCATTGCTTTACATTCAATGACAATGAGATAATCCATATTACCAGCGGGAAAAGTAATTACAAATTCAGGTCTTCCTATCCCAGAACCAGATTTAGATGACTGTTGTAATAATTCATTTACCCTACGGTTAGAGGATTTCTGCTCTTCAAGTTTAATTACACTAAAAAGTGGGTCTCTTTTGAAGTGTTCCCTAACAATATCTTCCGTTTTTTTTTCATTTGCCATAGTAAAATTGTCGGAAATCCTTTGAAGTTTAGGAGTTTATTCTCAATTAGACATAATATTTTTATACATCTTGAATTTCCACAAAAAAGAATCTCCTATTTGAAAAAAATAGAGTCTTTCCGAGACACGATGTCGAGGAAACCTACACAAATAAAGTCCCAAGCGTCAATCCTCTTTCGGTTCAAGGCTGAGGCTAAAATGTCGGACAACGGTTCTGGTATTTATGAAGGGCGGGATTAGATGTACAAAAGTTAAGCTTTGCACTACCGCTTAATAGAATTACTGTCGCTGAAATTATGACGTTCAGCCCGCCTTTAATAAATACCATGTTAGCGGTTCGTTGTTGTTTTCGTGTATTTTTTTATTCGTGATAACCCTTTTTTACTTGTCGTTTTGAAATCCACCAATAATTTCCACAAGGGTCAATTATACCCGATTGTCTGTCTTCGTATGGCATATCTGCTGGTTCAAATTCAATTTTCGCTCCATTGTCAACGGCTCTTTGATGAACAGCTTCTACATCGTCAACGAAAAGATAAAGTGCTGTTCTCATTCCTTCAAATTGTTCTCTGGCTTGACTAATCATAAAGCAAGTGTCGCCTATTTGCAGAATACAGTTTGCTATATCTCCATTGGTTGGGTTTACAGAACGGTTAATTTCTTTCGCAAAAAAGGCATTTTTCAGAAAGTCAATTAAGAGTTGTGGTTTGTCAACAAAAAGATATGGAGTAACTGTATGAAAGTTGTCAGGTTTGTATGTATTAAGTATGTCGTTCATTTTTTACATTTTTAGGTTTAGAATTTACTTATCTTTTTTATTCAGTCATTTTTAGGGGTGCGTTTTTCTACAATGACCGCTAACGTTCAAGCGTGTGAGAAGTTTTTCGAGGGCATGGTTCTTGCTTCTTCTCTGCAAGAACCATGACCGAAGAAAAATTTGGCGAAGCCCGAAACCAGCCCTTCAGTTCGGGCTGGTTGAAGCTCACACGCTATTATAGGGCGTTTTTTTAACTATTTTCAATAATTTTTTTTAATAATTCTATCTTATCTTTATTTAAATTCCTAAAAGCAAGACCGATACCATTGTTATCTATTCTTACAACTCCAGTAGAGAAATTATAAGATTTCTCTTCAAAATATATTTCCACTTCAATTTCTTCTGTTAGCTGGAAGGGGCATTCAGGAAAAAAGACAAAAATTCCACTTAGACTTGCATCTGCTGTTACGTAATCGATTCCTTTTATTTTTACTCATAATTCAAGGGGGTTCTCTTTTCTCCTCGCCAACCTCTTGGATACATTTTTAAATAAGGAGCGGATATATCTTTTTTGCAGAAGTAGATAACTAATGATAACCAGACTATTGTCCTGAATAATATTCCTGAATTTTGAATACTAGGAAGAACAACTAACGAGTAAATATTCTGGAAAATTAGGATACTTGAATAAGTTAAAAATAAATACCATCCTCTTTTCTTACCTAAGAATAGCATTATAGCAATCAGGATAGGAGCAAACAACATAATATTAGTAAATACTGAAAGTTTTGATGGTATTTTATGAAAGTCTTTAAAAGGTATATTGTTACTCAAGCCCATGTAAGAGATATTGATTAGTGGCAATACAAATAAAAACAAAGACAAAATCATTATACTGGTTGGTATCTTTATTCTTTTTCGTCTCTCAGTTAAAAAATTAAATATTTTCATATATTTTCCCTAGAATGAAGTGTTTACACATGGGCCAGAGACAGTGTTTTGAGAACCTCCGCAATTACTGTCTTTTTGCCTATCAGTAAGACTATTAGGTTGTGAGTTTATACAATTCATATAAAAAAGAATTAAAATCAAGCAACTATTAGTTTTTTCTTTTTCTTTCTCCTTCTTCTCTTTTTCTTGAAAAGGAGGAAGATTGCTGCAACCAAGGTTGAAAGCTATAATTAATAGAATAATTAAATTTTTCATAAACGACACGCTCCAAAGAAAAAACAAGCGGCAAGCAGAAGTAAAGTATTATCATCAACAGCTGGTCTTGGAGGTGGCTCATAAGTAGGTGCAGGTGGTGGCACTTCCGCCGGTCTCTCATTATTGGGAGCATTTGGGTTTTGCACGACAACTGGCGGAGGTGGTTTAGGGGTATTATCAATACATTTCCCATTTACCCATTCATGGTATGTTTTAGTCATACATTCTTCATAAGGACCAGGGTCATTGGGTTCTATAAAACAACCATCCTTATAGGCAAAAGGAGTTTGCTTGATATTTGCTTTTTCATGCTTTAAAATTCTATCAAGTGTAGCTCCATAAGCTTGATAGCCTAAATGATTGGGATGGATCGAGTCATTACTGGCTCTTGCTTGAATTAATTGATAAAAATAATCCTCAGTACTACTTGCATCAAATTCCATGTTCCAAAAATTTCTATTTCCAACATACCAGTAGCCTTTAGAAAGTGCATCATAGTCTACAAATGTATAGTATAAAGTATGCATCCCTGCACCGCGACTATTTGCAATAGATGCCATAACAAGATTCAATTCAATAAGTCTTTGACTAACCCAAGAATTGTCGCCACGCATTTTATCGCAAAATCCAGTTCCATTTAATTGCATTGTACTAAAGCAATCAAGAATTGTAGTCAAAGTTACATTCTGACCCCTTAACGCTTTTTGCAGATAATCGTTTAATAAAGAAGCAGTCGCTGCTATCGTTCTTCCGCCAGGAATATCCAGATAATTCGCCTTAACAATTGTTGTTCCATCGGGAAGTTTTTCAAACCAATCTTCATATCTATTGAAAAGGTTAAGTCGTCCTAAAGTAGAAACAAGAGATTCCCCTGATCCGGGATAATAGGAAGGCAAAGGCATATAACCAATTAATGTTTTTCTTGTTCCTGACTGTCTTTCTATATATGTCATAATCCTATCCAATTGATTTGCGACATGGTTATGACGAAAAGGAACTAAGACGGGAAATGTTTCGAGTAAGGTTTTATATAAACCAGCATTAAAATCATTTCCGCCTATCATCACAAAAACATTTCTATTTTGGAATTGGACATAGCCTGAATATTTATCTGCGTTTGGAGGAGGATTGCAAGAAAATCGACCACGAGGGTTATTTTCACATGAAAGCTGATCGGGTGCAGGTGTCCATAATTGGGTATTTTGTGAGGCACAGGTATCCAACCATTCTGAAAGGTCTTGTGAAGTTGCCATTCCAACTCCGCCATTTACGATTCCCCACCCAGGTGCGTAGTCCTTATTCCATGTATATGAAGCACCACCAACAGATGATATTACTGTTCCCAATGCAGTTATTGAATCACCCAATAATATATTATTGTAAAAATTTGGGGATTTTTTTAATAGACTGGAATCTCCCGTGAGAGGAACATTTGTCCCATCATCTGAAAATTGTGCATATTCAGGAAGTTGTACATTGTTTGGATCATTAGGATTTGAACCTTTTAAAGAACAGCCACATCTTTGAGAAAATTTATCTCTTACAACTCCCTTTGAGTATAATACTGCAATAATGCCTCTTCCAAGTTCATTCTTAAAATCCTTTTCCTTCTTATTATACAAAGCATTATTTATCTCGTCAAGTAAAGGCAATGGAGAAAGTGAATCAGAATGTAAGTGACTGTTTGACAACAAGATTATTAGTAGAATATTTAAATATTTCATAGACCTCTCCTTTTTATTTCATCAATAATATTTTTCCGTAATTCCCAAAGTTCTACAATACAGTTTCCAAGAAATGCTTCATCAACTGTATTACTATCAAATTCTACTTTATAGTACATATCGAGCATATTAAATAGCTGAAAGTTAACCATTCTTCTATAGATTATCAATAACTCATCATTGGCTTTTGGAACATCAACCTTTATCTCATCTATATAGGACGATTGTATTTGGTTTAACGTCCATCCTTCTTGATAGTTTGGAGGCTTTCCAATAATTTTTACTGTTTCAGAAAACTCTTTCGATTGGATATAGTCTTGCATATTTTTCAAATTTGCCATTTGCACCTTTCTCATTTCTGGTTCAAAATCTCCAAATGCAACTGAGGTCAAAGTATCAAGTGTCACTTCTTCATCTTCGACATTAGACAAAATATATGGACTACTGACCGTTTTGCTTTCATCAAAATATAGATCAGAGTTCACAGGCTGATTTTGACTTCCGATATAGAACAGAAATAGATGCATGGGTTTTAGTGACTGACCTCCATCAAGACCCAGGATCTTATGTATATCAATTTTAAATTTATTGGCCTTCAATGATTCTGGAAAGGAAGACTATCGGTTTATCTATACCGATACAGTTTAAGAAAACCAAGAATATTAGTTTTGTAAAAAGTTTTTCCATATTTTTCCTCCTGAGAATTAAATCTTAAAAAAATGCCCGCTAACGTTCCGCGGATATATGACGTTTTGCCGTAGCGTACTCGCGAAGGCAAAATGTGGCGAAGCCCAAGCCGGTACTCCGGCGCAGCATATATGCGCTGTTAGACGATGAACCGCGCCTTTCTCACAATGAGCCATTTCTTAATCCCGCCCCCCTCTTCCGCCGGAGCACAGGACGTGCGGAGGCGGTCTTCATTTGAAATATTTTTTAATTTCAGTTTCCTCTTGTCCTTGTTCTACAAGATAAAATTCAACATTATCATTTACCTGACCAAAAGGAAGTTCCATTTGCTCGTAATGCTGTATCTTCTTTATTCTCTTTTGTTCAGTCATGATGTCCAGAACCTTCTTTTTATAGGTAGTATCTGCGTTACCCAATAAATGCTCACCCTTGCTTTCGAGTATATAAACAAGTTCAAGTTTACCATCATCATTCTTCTTTGCGGCAACAAAGTCTGGTCTGATTTTATGTTCGTGCCAGCCTTGAATTGAATACCAGTTTTTAGATACTTTATTCCTGTACCACCATAATATTTTTTCCTGCTTATCCAGTAAATCTCCAACTTTTTGCTCTAGTGAATTCATTGAAGTTAAGTCAACATCTTCAAAAAGGTAGTATTTATATGGATTTGGAATTCGACTGACCACAATCGTATCCACATCGGGAACTTTGAAGCCTAAACTTGTATCATTGGATACTGCGAGAACGATCTTCTTGTCTTGAATATATTGTAAAAAAAGAGATTCTTCTGATTTTAATTTAAAATCAAGCAAATGATTATATAAAATTGCAGATGTATAACCGAAATTCTCTTCTAATGCTTCTTTTCCGATTAATTTTGTTAATTCCACAATATGTGATACTGCCAATTTTCTGGCGTAAAACGGATTTTCTGCGAGTTCTGTGTAACGGCGTGTAAGATAATCTATATTGATTTCTTTTGTTTCGTTAACTCCGGTTATTTCATATTTTGATTGCACTTTGCTTTGAGAATCAAGAGTTACGACAATTGATCGCCGTTCTTTTGTCTCTTCACTAAATGATGATTGAAGACTTTTAACGAAATCGGAAGTAATAGAAAACAAATCGTAATTGATGAAAGGCTTTATATCAAGCTCATATGAGAACCGGCGTTTATTCTGACCTTTGTTTATCATTACCCAAACAGGAAGATAAAATGAGCTTTCAAAACTCTTTTTATAATCCTTACGAATTTTAACCTGTTTTGTCTGATTGATAGAATTATTGTTATCGACTTTTATTCCAGTGACAAGGTCTTCCAGACCTTCATTCTTGAATCCGGTATCTACTTTTTCAAGGATGGAACGGGTGTCTCCTTTTGAATAGTAAACATAACTTTCATCAAGTTCAGAAATACCTGTTTTACGTGCGTAAGGTTGACGAAGAATTCTTCCAACAAGCTGGGTAATTCCAGTGTCCGAATTTACATTTGGAATAATCCCAAGCATATAGGCGAAAGAACAATCCCACCCTTCACGAAGGGCTTCCTTTGTAATTATATAGCGGACATTACAATCTTGCGCAAACAGATTAACGTCTTCAATGTCATTTTGTGAGCTTGATTTTATCGCTATTTCATCTGGGTTGATTTCTAATTCCTGTAAGTATTCCTTAACATCCATACTGTGAACAAAGCCCTTGCCTCTCTGTTCTTTACCGGTTCTTTCGACTTGAATCAATGCAATCGGGCGAATATAGACACCGGAAGTTTGTTTGTATTTGATTGTTTTCGCTTCGAGAGTTTCTCTATGAGCTTTAATCTCTTTAAGCATTGTTTTCCAGTCATCTTCCTTTTTCCCGGATGGTGGTATTATATGCATATCGAGTTTTATCATTTCTTCATCTTTAAGCTCGACACCTGTTATAGAGACAAGAATATTCATTTCTGTTTTCGGCGTGGCGGTCAGTCCTAGTACCATTTCCGGATTTAAGCCATCAATGGTTTTTCTCGCCATTTCAGAAAAAACTTTATGCATCTCATCAATGATAATAAACGGCTTCGATAAACGAATAGCATTACCAAGGCTGGTATTAATAATGGGGCCTATTTCTGAAAGCAAATCAAGATTAGGGCATTTATTTTTCAGTTCGGCATGAAGGTCAAAACGATTATCAGGCGGGAAAAAACTTTCAAAACCACCTGAATCCTGAAATACCTTTAATGCTTCCTTTCCATTCTGTCGGCTGATTGACTGAATCATAACAAAAAGTATTACGAGGTTTTCTTCAATATCGTGAGTCGCAAGTCTTTGTCCCTTTTCAAGAATGAGTGTTTTATTACTGCTTGCCTGATCAAGTAATTGACGTAATGGGTTGGCCTTATCCCGTAATTTTGCGACTGTTTGTGAATAGATCGTTTCGCTGGGAACAATCCACAAAACAAGTCCTGTCCGTTTACGGGCAAAAATATTTTGATATTCCCGAATTGATTCTACTGCAAGAAGCGTTTTGCCTCCGCCTGTCGGAACTTTTATAACAAAGCGGGGGTAATATTCACCAAAACCATTTGTAGGCCGGTCTCTGTAATCTTTTGCGGTATTTTGAAAAGCGGTTTGTACCCAGTTCAAGGTATGCCGCATTTCAGGAGGTAATGCTTTTTTTGCAGTATCAAAGGCATCCTTAGTTTCCCTTGCTTTTGAATAAAAGGCTTTTAGCTCAGATACAACTTTAATCTGGTATTTTTTCAGAAACACGGCTAAGCCTCCGATCTCTGAAAGAGATTATAAGGAATACCAACATACTCAATGCTGTTCTCTTTCATATAGTCTTCTTCTAAGAAACAAGCGGGAGCATAAACAATGATTCTTTTTTTGGGATGATTTGCTATTATTTTTTCAGCAACAACGAGGTTTAACGCCATCCGGGTCAGCTCATCAAAATTCTGTTTGTAGATGAGATAAATTAAACTATTACTGTGTTCTCCAACAAAATAATTCTTCTCATCAATACTTTTTTTGTCTTTCAGGCTTTCACCAGTGCATAAGTAATATACATAATCGGCAAATTGCATGTAAGTTGGAAGATTTCCGGAAAGCATTGTTTCTGCATCTATTGGTATACCGACTTTAAGATATTTAAAACCGGTATCATAGCCATATTTATCAATTGCCCGTTTTATCCGTTCGCGAGTTATATCTTTACAGATATTTTTGGTTGGATCTGATTCAGTTGCTTCTGGCATTTGAATGAGAATACATTTCCGGTTGCCTTCGTCTTCTTTATTCAAATCCATTACAGCGTGCATTGTCGTGCCGGAACCTGCAAATGAATCGAGGATTAAGCAACCATTATCACAACTTAAGGTAATAATTTTCTTTATTAATTCTATTGGCTTAGGAGTATCAAAAGGTGATTTACCATCGAATAGTTCTTTTAATAACTCACTTGCTGTGCGTGTTGTACCAGAGTCTTTAGCAAACCAAATAGTTTCTGGAACTCTACCTTTTTGATCTTTAAGATAGATTTTAAATATTAAACGGGTTTCATCTTTATTAAATATAACTTGTTTTCGTTTCATTTTTTCTTGCATTGTTTCTTTAGAAAAACGCCAACCATTCTCTGGCGGATTAATCGTTTTCCCTGAGGGAGTACTAATATCATAAATCAAATTTGGACGATATAAAGCATTTCTAATATCACCATTTCTCCAGAGACCATTAGGGTCGTTATCTGGATTTGAGTAATGTGTATTATCTTCATCAGTCCTATCTAGTAGGTTAAGGGTAAAATTATTATACTTCTGATAACAGATAATATAATTGTGATGAACAGAAAATTTTCCTTCGTACCCTTTACCTTGAACGCTGTGTTGCCAAATGATAGTACCTAAGTAATTTTCATCACCAAATATTTCATCCATTATTTGTTTTAAAAAATGTTGTTCATTGTCATCAATAGTAATAAATATTGCGCCATCATCTGATAGCAATTCTCTTAACAATTTTAATCTTGGGACAATCATGCATAGCCATTTATCGTGCCGAGTTAAATCATCTTTACCGACTTCTTTACCCAGCCAATCTTTTAACATTGGATTATTTACATTATCATTGTATATCCATTGTTCATTACCGGTATTGTACGGGGGGTCGATAAATATACATTTTACTTTGCCTGCGTATTGAGGAAGCAGTGATTTTAAAGCCAGCAGGTTGTCGCCTTCGATAATGAGATTGCCATTACTTTTCTCTTCATGAAAATTAAGCTTATCTACTTCATCTAGGGTATGGTAAGGAATTGAAAGATGATGATTCCAAATTATATTCTTGCCTTTAAATTGTAATGTCGGCATGGGTTACTCCTGTATTAAAGATTCAAATTTAGTTTTAAGCTCAGACAGCTTACTTTCGGTGATTTTACCTTCATTTAATGCCAATAGAACGTTGACGGGTTTCTGGTCATTTCTATTTGGCAATGTAACTCCCAGGTAATTCTCTAAATCAACATCAAAAGAGTCAATTTTAATAGTAAATGGTGTTATTTTTTGTGTAATATAGTCATTCACTATCTGCTGATAAGCTTTGTCTGCATCTCCATCATACAAAACCGAATGACGAATTCCAAGACTTCCAAGAAGGTTCATGAATTTATGAATATTGAACTTTCCAAGTGAATCAAAAATGTAAATTTGCCGCTTTTTCAGATCAATCCACTTTGTATCCAGGAGATAGTCAAAAAGAGCCTTTTCGGTCGCACCCTCGCATAAAATTACATGCTTTGAGAAAAACAAATTTGATCGTTCGGAATCAAGCCATAGAGAATAACGAAAGGCCTCCTCTTTAAGTTTTCTATCCATATCCGGTGTTGAATGACCAAGATTATGATCTTTTATTGCTTTTTTAATTTCTGGTGATGTTTTATCATCAATCAACAAAGCTGAAAAATGGGAATACAAACCGGTATTATCTGCTACCAGTTCATCAATTTGCATCTTTGTTAATTGACGGTTTTCAGATACACCTGCTTTTTTAGCAATTTTAATTATGGATGGCAAGTCAGAAATGTTTTTACTTACAAACGTAGTTGAATGCGTAGTTATAAGTACCTGACTATCTATTGAAATCTCTTTCAAACTTAAATTGAGTAATTCCTGCTGTGTTGGGTGCAGAAATGCTTCTGGTTCTTCAAAAAGAATCAGATTAAAGTCAGGTGAAAACTCTTTTTTCTTCGGTTCCTTTTTATCAACATATTTTGAAGCAAGTCTGATTAAAGTGTAGATAATGTGCCGTTGAAGACCTTGTCCTAAGTTATCAATATCTACTTGATTATGACCAAGATTACTGTCAGTGATATAATGATTCAGAAGATTTTTTACAATATCTTCCGGCTTCAATGAACCTATTTTAAATCCGAATGATATTTCCCAATTTGAAATTTGATTATTGATATCATTTACCAAGCCATTGAGTGAAAAATCATCTGTGGTTGATTCCTGCTTAAATTCATCATTGAATGACTCCAAAGCTTTTCCAAGCTCAGAGTAAGCGGTGCTGGTTAATACAGCCTTTTTAAATACAAAATTTGTTATTTCTCGTAATGGAGAAGGGCCTGACAATTTCATATTATCAGATGTTTTGCTCATTTCAGGTATATAGATTACTGTCCCCAATTTCGCTGAGGATACATTTTTCCAGCCATAAAAACTGGTGCTGGATAAAGTATTATTTTCATAACCATAAATATTTCCAATCAAGTCTTTGTTTTCTGTTAAAAAAAACCTTCTAACCTTAAAGGAGTTTGGAGTGATCTTATACTCGTCCTTTAAAGTAGTTGCTTCATCGTCAGTTAATGAATATTCAATATCGATCCATGATTCATTATCGTCCGTGGTAAATTTTGGAAAATCTCTTTCCTTTGAAAATTTCAATCCGCTTTCTTCATAAAAAAGTCTTAAAGCAGTAATGACATTTGTTTTTCCGGCATTATTCTCACCTACAAGAAGAGAAAATGAATTTAATATTATAGTCGCATCTTTAATCGATCTGATATTGTGAATTATTACTTTTTCGATTTTCATTTTCTGAACTCCTTTTTCTTCTCTTTAGCCCGCCACGGACGGCGGGCGTCTTGGGGGCGGGATTAAGAAATAATTTTATCAACCATATTATATTTTTTCAACCAAAAGTCTGGCGCGGTTTTTCATCTAACGTTTGCTTATGTGACGTCGCGGCAGCCTTTTGCCGCGATGTGGCGTAGCCCGAACGAGCGACAGCGAGTGGAGCACATAAGCGGTGTTGTGCGACGTAGCAACACTACTATACATTCAGAAACTTTGAAGCATGGACGCTGAAAAGTTTGCAACAAATTTCTGACACGATGCCTTTTAGTTCAAATGTGTCGCCTTTGTCTTTTTGTTTTTTAAATCTTTTACTTCTTTTACGCCTTTACGCCTTTTAAACATTTCAAATTCTTCATGTCTTTTACGCTTTTAATTCTTTAAAATCTTTTACGCCTTTTAAATACTTCAAGCTCTTCATGCCTTTTACGCTTTTAAAACTTTTCAATACAATTCCTGAATTTATAAATATTACCTGGATTCAAAAAAGTAAATCACATTTTTTAAATTTCATTCACACAAATCAAGTTGCTATACATTACAAATATATTTCTATTTCTTTAATTCTTTTGCTTTTGCCTTTTAATCGCCACGGATGGCGATACTAATTTTGTTGCTATGTCGCACAACGTTTTGCTTATGCGAAGTCGCGGCAGCCTTATAGCCGCGATTTGGCGTAGCCCGAACGACCGCCAGGGAGTGAAGCGCATAAGCTTTGTTGTGCGAAGGTGATGCGCCCTTAATCAAAAAGTCAGTAAAATACATGGATGTATTTTACTATTCAACAAAATAATCCTGCTTTAAGTATTCACCACGACTATCATGCATTAAACTCAAACTGGATAATAATATAAAAAACTTGACATTGTATTTATTAATTTTTAACCTTTGATAAAGTATTATTTGTTTGATTAAAAAATCTACTTTTTTTTAGCATTAAACATAATCTATACTTAAATAAAATGAGGAGGTATTATTTAATGGCATCTATTCGCAGGAGATAGAAAGGGCAATAAAATTGCAAACTCCTATCTAACAATGGGTAACTTATGCTATTTATTTGCTCTCATTTTTGCGAATGATGTGTACATTATTGTGAATTAATGTTTTATCTTATTTAGTATTCATTTTTTTATATAGCTGCACAGGCAAAGTTTACCCCTAATTGGGATGCCTGCATTTTTATTGCCATTTCGTTTTTTGAGCAATATAAAGAAATTGTCCCGCTGTTAGTGGAAATTCTTTAGCGGTATAAATCTCATACTTTTAACCAGCCTTGCTGTCAATTTTTAATTTTTGATCTTCAAGTATTTTTTCCATGTTCTTTACAAGATAGCTTATCCCTACGAACCCTTTAACACGGTGCATGCGCTCTTCACTCTGCAGTATTGCCGAAGCAAGCCATCTCTTCTTCATGTCACCCTTGCCCCATTTTTTAACCCTGTGAGCAAATCGTTCAAGAGAGCTATTAAGGCTTTCTATCGGGTTAGTAGAGTATACTGTCTTATAAAGATAGGGGGAAACTCCAAGTTTTAAAACTGTCAGAGTTTCCTCCATGCCTTCGCGGACACTACGTCCCATGTCAGGATTAATATTGTCAGCCCATTTCGCAAATGAATTTAACAGGGCAAGGGCTTTCTCATAGTCTTGTTCTGCATATGCCGCATTAAGTCTGCGTTCAACTTCAACTTTCATTTTTTCCGGTGCATGATCTATGATGTTGCGTTTCTTATGCTCCCGGCATCGCTGAATAAAACAATTATCGAAGCGTTTTGTTATGGCTGAATAAATGGCCTTCGCTCCGTCAATCACAAACAGCACAGGCCGTTCCTTTTGCAATCCCCGGTTTTCCATGTCATCAAACATGGAATTGATAATACCGGCATTCTCTGTTCCTCCCTGGCGCATCGAAAGGGCCTTTTTTACGCCATTTTCATTGACTCCCAACGCAATAATCATCATGTCCCCACCAATTTCATATCCATCAATGAAAATTATAGGATAGTACCCGTCAATTGGACGCTCATCAAACTCTTTGAGAGCCCGGGCGCTTGCCTTGACAAAGTGACGGCTTACGCTTGATTTTTCTATCCCATATGAATCCTGAATTGCTTCAGCGACTGCTCTGTAGTTGCGGGTAGATACACCATGCAGCATTTTCGCCATTACACTGGCCTCAATTATGCTATTTCTCTGAAAATTATTATACATTTCAAGGGGCTCCTCTTTCTTCGAGCCTCCCCGTTTTACGATCCTCGGCTTTTCCAGTTGTATCTTTTGTCCGTTTACAATAACATAACCAGTCTTCTGTTTGCCATGACGATAACAGGCGTGGGATGTCGAGCGCTCATAAGGTTTGCCGCATTTGCTCTCTATTTCGGCATCTATCATTGCCTTGATCGCCAGCAGGGCTATACCGTTTACAAATTCATTGACTCCCTGTTCGTAAAGCTCCTTCAATTCTTTTCTCGGAGCAATGAAGTCATAGAGAGATAAAATCTCATTGAATTCTTTTTGTCTTGACTCTTTAACATTTGTCTTTTTTACTTTTTTTGAGTTCATAGTGGTTACTCCTTTGATTGTTATTTATCCAAGTACTAATCTTGGGTAACCGCTATGAATTTCAACTAAAACAGGGACATGCTCCAATATAAATGCAGGAGGAAATACATTGCCTAATTGTAAACATAACAATAAAAACAAGTACATCTTTTCTCAAAATTTTTTAACAAATAGACGTTTAATAGAGAAAATTGTTTCTCTAAGCACTATAACAAAATGTGATACCGTTCTTGAGATAGGAACAGGAAAAGGACATCTAACAGGTGTGCTATCTCAAAAATGTAATTTTCTTTTTTCAATCGAAATAGACGAAGTACTTTATCATAAGTCTATGATTAAATTGAAAAAATATAATAATATTAAACTTATTAATGAGGATTTCTTAAATTACTCATTGCCTCGTAAAATCAGTTATAAAGTTTTTGCCAACATCCCTTTTTCTATAACAACTCAGCTAATTGATAAATTAACAAAAGCTCCTAATCCACCTGACGAAATGTGGCTCATTGTAGAAAAGGGAGCGGCAAAGAGATTTATGGGGATAAAAAAAGAAACTATTAAATCATTACTTCTAAAACCGAATTGGGAAATTGATATAATATTTCATTTTAGAAGGGATGATTTCCATCCGAAACCCTCTAAAGATTCCGTACTGCTTCACTTTTATAGAAAACATATCCCTGATATTGCAGAATCAGAGTTTGGAGCATATAAAAAATTTATAGAACAATCTTTTAAATATGGTTTTTTTAAGAAAAAGAGTTTACTGACAAAGAAACAAATAGCTACTGTATTAAAATTAGCAGAATTACCATCCATTTCTAAAGATGGCGTAATTCTTTACATACAGTGGCTGTGTTTGTTTCGATGTTATATAAATTTTATAGAAAAACAAAAAATGTAATCAGCTAATGGTATTCTACCTTTTTACTAACATAGATACTTGATGGCTTATAAACGGCGGGCAGGACGCCCGCAGTAAAATTAATAACTAGGGCGCATCACTTTCGCACAACGTTAAGAGTATCCGACGTTGAGAAAATGGGAAGAAAATGCCCCAAGCATTTTTCTTTCCATTTTCTCAATGTCTCCGAGCCAACAACTACTAGCAAGTCCTGTGACTGAACGGATGGCACGCAAACTTGCTCTTTTCTGCAAGTTTCGTGACAGGAGTGAAGGCGCTGGACTTGCGTAAGTTCAACAAAAATACTAAAAAGTTTGGCTAATACAACTTTGCCGGCTTGGAGCAAGGAGGTGAACAGCTTCCGACATAGTTCACCTCCGCAGTGGATACTCGTAGTTAGTTGCTGTTTTAGACTTGTGTATTACTAAAAAGTCTGACTAATGCCTTCTACGAGAACCAGCCGAGACACGATGTCGAGCGTAATACTTACTCCATTCCACAATACGATTCTTTTATATGTTGGGTTTGCGAAGTTGCTTGTCAAATCCTATTCTGTAGCAATTTTGCAAATCCAACGTTGGACGCGTAATAATTAAGATTTCCTCAGTTTTTTATCTTTTTTTACTCTAATTATTTTTTTTAAAAAATAGCTGCTTTTTTTATACTATGCCTTATACTGACCTATTGAGGATATTTAAAACTATGAAATTCAAACTTGGTGAACTATTTTGTGGAGCTGGTGGTATTGGATTAGGTGCTATTAATGCTAAGTTATCTCATAATGGCAAACAATATTCTATTGAACATGAATGGGCTTCTGATTATGATAAAGACGCTTGTGAAACCTATAGAGCTAATATCTGTCCTGAAAATCCAAAGTCTGTTATATGCACAGATGTTAGAGATTTAGACATAAAGAAACTTTCCAAGATTGACGCTTTGGCTTTTGGATTTCCTTGTAATGATTTTTCCGTAGTTGGGGAGCAAAAAGGTATGGATGGAGTTTATGGGGCTTTATATTCCTATGGAGTAAAAGTTCTTAAACAATTTCAACCGACTTGGTTTTTAGCTGAGAATGTAGGCGGGCTTCGCAATTCAAATGAAGGTAAAGCATTTGAAGAAATAATAAAAGAACTTACAAAAGTTGGTTATAATGTAACTTCTCATCTTTATAAATTTGAAGAGTATGAAGTTCCTCAAGCAAGACATAGAATTATTATCGTAGGATTTAGGAATGATACGAAGTTAAAATTTAAAATTCCAGTTCTTTCTAATCCTAAAATAATTACAGCACGACAAGCTATTACAATTCCTCCGATTCCAAAAGATGCGGCTAATCAAGAGTTTACGAAACAATCTGTTCAAGTAGTAGAGCGACTCCAATATATCAAAGCTGGAGAAAATGCATTTAATGCAACATTACCGGAACATTTGACACTAAATGTAAAAGGTGTAAAAATGAGTCAAATCTATAAGCGGTTACATCCAGATAAACCTTCTTATACAATAACTGGTAGCGGAGGCGGAGGAACTCATGTTTATCATTGGAAGGAAAATAGAGCTTTGACAAATAGAGAGCGCGCTAGATTGCAAACCTTTCCAGATAACTTTATATTTAAAGGTTCTAAAGAATCTGTCCGAAAACAATTAGGTATGGCAGTTCCGCCTAAAGGAGTTCAAATAATTTTTGAATCAATTCTTAAAACGATTGCAGGGGTAGAATACAATCATCTTGAATCTTAACAAAAATTATTACTATTATGAGTTTAATCACTACAGGACTTTTTGATAAAGTTTTAATTGAACCTCTAAATCAGAATGCAAATAAATTGTATGTGGTTTCTGGTTATGCTACTGCAATGATGGCAATGCGTCATTTTGAATTTGCTAAAAAAATTAAGAAACAATTTTCTTTAGAACTAATAGTTGGGATGTCTCCAAATGATGGGATTGAAAAGAAAAATCATCTTGCCTTTATTGATTTACAGTCTGAGAAATACAATGTAGACTTTCGATGCAACTATACAATTAATCGTCCTCCTATCCATTCAAAAGTTTACGCATGGTATAATAACGATAAGCCTTTAATGGGGTTTGTTGGTTCTGCTAATTATACTCAGAACGCTTTCAGTAATTCTATGAGAGAAGTTTTAACATTAGAAAATCCTGAATTATGTATGCAATATTATAATAGTCTAATAGGTGAAACAGTAAATTGTAATTCTGAAAATATTGAAGAGCATATAGATATTTTTGAAAAGAAAATTGCAGGGAAGAAAACAGTAGAAGATATTATTGGAGAGGTTGAAACCTCTTTAACCTCAAATTATTTAAACCTAGATAAAGTTACTTTAACTCTATTAGATAGTAGAACAGGAGAAGTTCCTACTCGCTCTGGTTTAAATTGGGGTCAAAGAGAAAAAAGAAATCCGAATCAGGCTTACATAAATATTCCTGCTGATATAGGCAGGTCAGGTTTTTTCCCTGATAGATATGAAACATTTTCAATTACAACTGATGACGGCAAAGAGTTAATATGCGTTCGTGCTCAGGATGGAGGTAAGGGATTACATTCAACCTTAAATAATTCTTTACTTGGAGAATATTTCAGATATCGTATGGGTTTAAAAAACGGGCAATTTATAACCAAAGAAGATTTACTTAGATATGGACGAACGGATGTAACAATTTACAAAGTTGATTCTGAAAATTATATTATGGATTTTTCTGTCAGATAATTTTACTTTGCATCTTTCCGAGACACGACGTCGAAGGAACCTACGACAGTAAAGCTCAGGCATTAGTCCCTAGAAAAATATGGTCAAGTCTAAAATGGCAACTAACGTTTTGCAGCTTGGCGAAGTGGCGGATTTAGAAGCACTTACTTTCAATTTAGCACTAATGTTTATTTGAAAACCAAATGTTCAATTTAGCACTGAACCCGCCATTTTGCCAAACTGCTGTTAGCCGTTCGGTGTTTTGTTTTTCGCTATTTTCCACTTTTTCGTCTGTTGTCGTCTTTGCATAACATTTGGCAATTTTCTTCTATTGTTTTTCCGCCTTCGTGCCAAGGTGTAATGTGGTCGCCTTCCATTCCAGAAATGTCATAATTCTTTTTACAAATCGGACAAACTCCTTTTTGTTTTTCGTACATTTTTTGTTTTACGCTGTCTGAAAAAGTTCTAATTCCTAAATATCTTTCGTCTCTTGTCAAAATGTAAGCGTAAATTCCACTCTTTTTTTCAACTTCATCGTCTGCGATTAATCTTGCTGTTTCTTCTTCAATGGCTTTTGTATCGTAAATTACATCTTTGTATTTATTGTACAGAAAACCCCATTGAATACCTTTCATAAACTTTTTACGCTTATTGGTAAAAGTTGCGTTTACCCAAGTTATGACAGATTGAAAATACATCCACAACGCAGTTGCGTTTGGGTCGTGTTGGTGAGTTGCCATATAATTTTCAATTTTGTCTTCTGAAATCCAATAAATGGCAGTTTCTAAAAATTCTTGTCTTATTGGTGAACCGTTTAAATAATCTCCACCAATATTATAAGCAACACAACCGCTTTTACTGAAATAACGTTTAGCGTCAGAAACCCAACTACCTGTATAAACTGCGTTTCGCAGTTCTTGTTCAGTTAGTTTTTCTCCTGCAATATTTATGGTTTTAAACCATTCTAATTTTTCGCTTTCAGTTCCGCTACAAACATAAACCATCAATTTGTAGTTTAAAATTTGTTCTTTTTCGTCTGCTTTTAAGTTGTGAAAATATCTGTTTTGAAAAGCAAATTCTCCGTCCACATATTGGCAAATTGAAATTGTTCTTTGTTGTCCGTCAATGACTTCAAAAGTTCCGTCTTCACGAACTGCCCAATACATAACATTTAGAGGGAAATTTTTGGTAATTGTATTTATTACAGCATCTCTTTGTTTGTCTTTGTAAATAAATTCACGTTGGTAAGGTGGACGAATGTCCAACTTGCCACCAAAACCAACAACTCCGTTTTCATTGTTGTCTTGAAAGCCGTCAGATAATTCTTGTATCGTTATTTCTTTAAGTTCTATGTTCATAATCTTTTGTTCTTTATCAAAATTCTTGCATAAATTTTTGAACCATTTACATAAGGATAACCAAAATTAAAATCGTCTATTTTTGTTGTAGCCATTTGTCCTATTATTTCAAACTGGTCTGGATTAAATTTGTCTAAAAAGGTTATTGGAACTCCCATTGTTCCTTTATAATCCATTGGTATCTCTTTTGTTTTATCAACATTTATTGCATCATAATTGTCATAACGCGGATATTCTTCTGGTGTATAGTTTTTATATAGAATTATATCTTCGTGTCTTTTAGCTGTATCTAAATTTGTTAACCACAAACAATTATTTGTTGCTACAATTCTATTACCATCTTCATCAACACGAGCTTCTGTTCCATACAATTCATAATGTTTTGGAACTATAAAACCTGAAATTCCACGTCCCATATTTACACCTAGCCACGCTTTATTTTCTTTGATTAGTTTGAAAATTTCTTTGTAAGAAATAGCATTAATGTTTCCAATGATTAAGAATTTTTTGTCGTACTCAATTAGTTGTGCAACATATTCACGAAATAATGAAAATGGCGGATTTGTTACAACAATATCTGCTTCTGTCAAAAGTTCAATACATTCTTTGCTTCTAAAATCGCCATCGCCTTTGAGTTCTTTGATACCAATTTCATTTACATCAGGAACGTTGTTTCCGTTTTTGTCGCCTGTATATTCTAAATAAATTGCTTGTTCAGATTTGTTTTCGCTAAACAAGTCCATTTCTTGATTTTTGTAACAAGTAGCAATTAATTTTTTAAGTCCAAATCTTTCAAAGTTGTATGAAAAAAAGTGAAAGAAATTACTAACTCTCGGGTCGTCACAGTTACATAATACGACTTTACCTTTAAAGTGATTTTTATAATGCTTCAATTCTCGTTCAATGTCAGAAAGTTGAGTATAAAACTCGTCTTTCTTGCTCGTTTTTGCCGAAGTCAACATTGAATGTTCTACTTTTCTTGCCATTTATTTAGTCAATTTGTTAAGGTCGTAAAGTTACAATTTTAATTTCTGTTATTTGTCGATTTGTCTGTCGGTTTTGCGGTTCGCTACACTGACGGCTAACGGTTTGCAGCTTGGCGCAGGTGCGGTAATAGAAATCCAAAAGTTCAGTTATGTACCACAGCAAGCCGAAGCAGCTTTTTTTTGCTAATTTAAAACTTTTGAGCAAACAAAAAGCTGCGTAGGCGATGATAGTAGCTCAAAAGTTGAGTTTATATTCTTCAGCCGCACTTGCGCCAAACTGCCTGTTATGTGCATACCCTTCACCTCCTGTCAATTTTGGTGTCGTTTAAAACTGCAAAACAGAAAATTTTGTCTCGTATCAAATGGCGTTATGTGGTCTTCTGTTATGCAACCTAATTTGTCAAAACCGTTTTGAAGTTCTGCTGTTAATTTTTCTTCGCTGTACTGTTTAATTTGAAGTCCGCTACATTTTTCTGGTCCGTTGTCTGAAAAAGTTCCGATTGTCAAAAAGCCCGAAACAGAATTTCTGGCTGTGTCCAAATACTTTGCAATTTGTTCACCTGTTGTTAGAAAATGAAATGTTGCCCTGTCGTGCCAAACATCAAACGTTGTGTCTGGCTGAAATTCTGTGATGTCGCTTACAATCCAATTTACTTTTTCCGCCTTGTCGTTCAAACGTTTTTTTGCTTTGGCAAGAGCTTGTGCTGAAATGTCAAGCACGGTAATATTTTCAAAACCATCGGCAAGCAAATAATCTACAAGTTTGCTGTCGCCACCGCCGATATCTATAATTTTTGCGGTCTTTGTCAAACCGAAAGAATGGATAAAGTCCAAAGAAGTTTTTGGAACATCCTGTGTCCAACTTACTTGGTTTGGATTTTTAGTTTTGTAAACGGTGTCCCAATGTTTTTGTGTAGGATTGTCCATTAAGCGCAAAGTCGGTAAAATATTTTCAATGTCGTGCAGAATTTTGATTTAGGGTTGCACATAACTCTTTTCAGGTGAACATTATACAATATGAATAAAAATTGTCAATGATATTATTAAAATTATTATTACTTTCATTTTGATATTACGAAAAAAATACTCACATTAAGTAACTAAAAACTTGACAATACGATATTATTAGTATAAGTTATATAATGATTAAAAATGAGTATAATATTCAGGTTAATACTATGAATGAAAGTGTTGCTTTGCAAAGCTCGAATGAGGTTTTACCGGCTTTTGTATTGGAAATTAGGAATTTTGCTAACTGTGAAGTGAAATATATTTCTAATGAAAAAATTCGACAATTTTTGCTGAGAAATGGCAGGATTGACTACCAAGAATTTGCTGCTTTGAAGATACATTTTTTGAAAACCATGAATTATTCGAGACGAGTTTTTATGGATATTGAAAAAGAGGGGTTAATTTTACCTACCCATGAGCGAAGGAAAGAAATAGATACTTCATTAGTAAAAATCCCTCGGCAAAAAGAATTTATCGAAACTTTGAAATTAAAAAAATACTCAACGAAGACTTTGAAAAATTATTTGAACATTCTCGCAATCTGCCATCGATACTGTTTAGAAAATTATGAGAAAAGTATCGAAACTCTCGAAACAAGCGATATTCGAATTTATTTTTTATACATCATAGATGAGCGTAAGATTTCGACATCATATGTGAATAATCTGCGTTCAGCTATGATTATTTATTTTAATAAGGTTTTGAATAAAAATGTAACTTTTGATTTTATTCATAAAATACGAAGACCAAAGAGCTTACCGGAGATTTTAACAAAGAATGAAATTCAAAAGATTATCCACAGTATCAATAATGTCAAGCATCGCTTGATGGTCAGTCTTCTATATTCTTCAGGTCTCCGTATTTCTGAGGTGCTTAAGTTAAAGGTAAAAGATGTTGACCTTGAGTCATTGACTATCACTGTTCGAGGTGGTAAGGGTAATAAAGATCGCCTTACGATTTTTTCCGAGTCATTACAAAATGAGCTTTCTGCAATTGTACAAAAACAAAACAAGAATGATTATCTTTTTCCTTCTGGGTGGGATTCCCATAAACCACTTACTGCACGCTCGTTGCAGGCAGTTTTTAAAAGAGCATTAAAAAAATCGGGCATAAAGAAAGAAGCAAGTTGCCATAGTCTTAGGCATTCTTTTGCAACGCATTTGCTTGAAAATGGAACAGACGTTTGTCATATTCAAAAGTTACTCGGGCATCGTAATCTTAACACTACAATGCTTTATACCAGAGTCAGTCGTCCAAGTCTCTTAGGAATCAAAAGCCCATTATGACTAAGCTATAAGGCATAATTTTGGTAAGGAATTTTTACTAAAAAAGAAATGACCCGCACTTAGAAAAAAATGCGGGTATAAAAGTTAAGAATAGAGTTTATTGATTTTATCTTGAATTAAATAAACTGCTGCTAATGGAAAAATGATACCTAGTATAAGAAAAATGGTTCCTTCGTCTGTAGCCGGAAGACCTTTTTTTTCATAGAGTCTTTTCATTTTTTCCCCTTGTTTATAAAACCAAATTATCCCATAAATTCCACAAGTAACTATACTTAAAACCACATCCATACTGGGATTGATCGTTTCATCATTCAGATTTGCCTTTTGTTCATCAGAAATCTTGTACATCCAAATATAGTAGTAAATACCGCAAGTTACGACCATTAGAATGATTGTAACTATAGGGTTTCTTTGTTCTCCAACCATGGTTTACCTTCTTTTAAAGTTTTTGATTGGATTATTATAATAGAGCGTTTTTTTTTGGCAATTATTTTTTTAACAAAAGAAATTTATTTACAACCTATTTTGCTCTTTTTCTCATTGTAGGGTCTAAAATTTTTTTTCTAAGTCTGAGATTGGTAGGAGTTACTTCTAATAACTCGTCTTCATCTAAAAACTCAATATTTTGCTCTAAAGAAAGCCTTCTTGGGGGAGTCAGACGAATTGCTTCATCAGAGCCAGATGCTCTCACATTTGTAAGTTTCTTCTCTCTAACCGGGTTTACCTCCAAATCGTTGTCTTTCGCATTTTCTCCTATGATCATTCCTGGATAAACTGCTGTGTTTGGGTCAATAAACAAAGCTCCCCTTTCTTGGATTTTCCAGAGTGCATAAGCCGTTGACTCTCCAGAATCCATGGAAACAAGTGCTCCATTTTTTCTTCCAGGAATTTCTCCTTTATACGATCCGTATTTTAAAAACCTACTCGACAAGACTCCTTCTCCCTTGGTTTCTGAAACAAAAAATCCTCTAAAACCTATGAGTCCCCTGGTGGGGATGACATATTCCACCCTTGTAATCCCGGAAGGATGAGCCTCCATGTGGACCAAATCCCCTCTTCTTCTATTCAATTCAGAAATAATGCTACCCGTAAAACTATCGGGCATATCCATTACAAGAGTTTCCATCGGCTCTAACTTTTCTCCATTTTCTCCTGTTTTAAATATTACCTCAGGTCTAGAAACTTGCAATTCAAACCCTTCTCTTCTCATAGTTTCAATTAAAATAGATAGATGCAATTCTCCCCTACCTAAAATCTTAAACCTGTCTTTATCTTCTGTCTCTTCCATTCTCATAGCTACATTTGTTTGTAACTCTCTTTCTAATCTTTCTCTAATATTTCGGGTAGTAACAAATTTACCGGACTTCCCTACAAATGGGGAATTGTTTACCAAAAAATACATAGAAACTGTAGGCTCATCTATTGTTATAGCCGGAAGACCGATAGGGTTTGTAGTTTCTGCAATTGTATCGCCGATAAAAATATCTGGAATCCCTGCAAGTGCAACAATATCCCCGGCAGAGGCAGACTCAATCTCGTTACGCTTCAACCCCTCAAATCCATACAGCTTGGAGATTTTGTAATTTGTTACCTTGCCATTGATTCTAACGAGTGCTACTTCTTGATTTTTCTTAATTGTTCCATGATAAATTTTACCGATTGAAATTCTGCCAACATATTCACTGTAATCCAAACTTACCGACTGAAATTGAAGTGGTTTCGACTCATCTGCCTTCACAGCAGGAACATAAGATAAAATTGTATCCAATAGAGGGCTAATGTCTTTACCCGGTATGTCTTTTAGATCGTGAACTGCCCAGCCTTGCTTTGCTGACGCATAAATAATCGGAAAATCCATCTGCTCATCCGTTGCTCCAAGGTCATGGAACAAATCAAACACCATGTCAACTACCTTATTCGGGCGGCAACCGTCCCTATCTACCTTATTCACTACTAAAATCGGTTTATGCCCGATTTGCAGTGCTTTCCCAAGAACAAATCTTGTCTGGGGCATAGGCCCTTCAAAAGCGTCAACTATCAATAGTGAAGAGTCGGCCATGATCAAAACCCTCTCTACCTCACCACCAAAATCGGCGTGACCCGGCGTATCGATCACATTGATCTTAGTATTTTTGTATTGTACTGCTGTGTTTTTTGCTACAATCGTTATCCCTCTTTCTTGTTCTAACTCGTTTGAATCCATCACCCTTTCTTTTGTTTCTTTGGATGTAAGTGATCCGGTTGATTTTAAAATAACGTCGAGTAAAGTAGTTTTTCCGTGATCCACGTGTGCAATAATTGCTATGTTTCGAATTTCCATGAGACCATAAATTTTTTGTGCCTTTTTCTGTCACTGTCATTTTCATTGACAAACTTTAGGATTTTGAAATTATGGCAAAATAATATAAATTCTTGGAATAAAAAACATGTACGCAGTAATTTCACTCGGAAATAAACAATACAAAATTCAAAACAATGATATTTTTCTAACAGAGAAAACAGAAAATTCTGTAGGCTCTCAATTTGAAGCAAAAGTGCTACTACTTGCAGATAAAAATAAAATTCACATTGGCTCGCCTTCTGTAAAAGATGCAAAAGTTTCTTTAAAAGTTTTAGAGGACCTCAGAGGGCCTAAAATTCACGGATTCAAATACAAAAAAAGAAAAAACTACCACAGGCAATGGGGTCACAGACAAGACCTTCAAAAAATGCAAGTAGTAAAAATTGAAAGTGTTTGATTGAGATTTGGTTTAAAAAACAAGGAAATAATTATAGTAAAATAAAAATTAGTGGTCATTCTGTAACAAGAAATGATTTTTTAAAAAGCGAAAAGATTGAAGAAAAAATCGGTCTGAATGTAATTTGTGCTGCAGTATCTATCCTTACTCAAAGCCTGTATATTTACTGTAAGGAAAAAGGGGCAGTCAAATCAGAGAAAATATCAAACGGACTCTTAGAATTTGAATTGAATAAAATCAATTCAAATACAAATACTGTTTTTGAAATGGTAGAAATGGGCTTATTGAATCTAAAAATTCAATATCCGAAAGAAATTTTAATAGAATACTTAGAGGAATAAACAAATGGCACATAAAAAAGGTGGCGGTTCATCAAAAAACGGTAGAGATTCCCACGCACAGCGACTTGGGGTAAAGAGATTTGGTGGGGAGCTGGTACTTGCAGGAAATATTTTAGTAAGACAAAGAGGCACTAAATTCAAACCAGGGAAAAATGTAGGCGTTGGAAAAGACCACACTCTTTTTGCTTTGACAAATGGAATCGTAAAATTTGAATATGTGGAAAAAACGAAAAAACAAATTTCTGTTTATCCGCAAAAAACTGCATAGAAATTATTCAGAAAAGGGAAAATTATTTAGGACTCTATATTCATTTTCCCTACTGCATTCAAAAATGCTCCTATTGTGATTTTTTTTCCGTAGAGTTAAATAGCCAAGCACCACAAAACCTAAAACTCATTTTTGATTTATATAAAAATGAATTACTAACACGAATCCAACTCGAGCCAGAACTTACTAATCTAAAACTCGATTCTATTTTTTTCGGAGGTGGAACTCCATCTATAGCCGACCCTAAAGACTACGAAGACTTTATTCTATTTGTAAAAAAAAATCTTCAATTAGAACTTAGCTCTGAAATTACAATCGAATGCAACCCAGAAAATATAAATTCAAACTACTTGAATGAATTGCACAACGCCGGAATAAATAGGCTAAGTGTAGGGATTCAGAGCTTTGAAGAAAAAAATTTAACCACACTCGAAAGAATATTCCATAAAAAAAATTACGATAGCCTTTTAAATAATCTTCAGAATTCCAAGTTTTCTAATATTAGTTGTGATCTAATCTATGGAATACCCGGTCAAACCAAAGAAACTTTTTATGAAGATTTAAGAAAACTCTTAAACTCAAAAATTCAACACTTAAGTTTATATTCTTTGACAGCAGAAAAAAATACTCCCTATTTTAGAAAAATCCGAACAAAAAATGCGTTACCACCAAACGAAATTCTTCAGTCTGAAATACTAGAAGAGATTTCTCCATTTTTAAAAAGTTTTGGTTTTTACCACTACGAAGTATCCAATTTTGCAAAGGAAGGTTTTTATTCAAAACATAACCTAAAATACTGGACAATGGAATACTATCTAGGACTCGGGGCTGGAGCACACGGATTTACACCAAGGGGACGTTATGCGAATTCTAAAAATTTGCAAAAATATTTCGACAAAGAATTAAATCTGCAATTTGACTCTCCTTCCATAAAGGATGAACTCGCCTTGACCCTATTTAGGATATTTTTACCGATACAACTGAATTCTTTTTTGCATATTTACGAGGAGAAAAAAGAGGAAGTAGAAAAACTCATTCAAGACTGGTCTAAAAAAGGAATTTGCACTTTTCATAACGGTGTATTCCAATGGAACAATACATCAATCTTGCACTTAGATAACCTAATTTTTGAGTTAGCCAATCTATGATTTAGACACAAATTGCACAAGTAGAGTGTCTTGCATTACAAGCTCTCCCTCTTTGCAAAATATTTCCTCGACCTCACATTCTTTTTGTGCCTTGATCGCATTTTCCATTTTCATTGCTTCTAAGATTAAAATAATTTCTCCTGCATGAAAAATTTTTCCTTTTACTGCGTTTAACTTCAGAATTTTTCCGGGCATGGGACTGTGAATTTTATTTCCCATTTCAGAAGATGTTTCAGAGTTTCTTTCTTGAAAACTACCTCTTAGGGTGAGTCGATTGTAATGAATACAAATTGTATTTCCTTTTCTAAAAAAATACAGAGTCGTGTTATCTGAAAATTCGATTCTTTCTTCGTCTATCCGCTTAGTCAATGGAAAATCTACTTGAAATCTCTCTGTAGATGTTTTCACTTCGCATTGAATTTTTTCCGAGATCAGCCTCAATTGGACTTCATAATTTTCTCCAAGTATAGAAAACCGGTCGGTTTCCAATGATTCTAATAATTGATAATTAGAAGGGAGAGGATTTTTTTTTCCACCACCATTCCAAAATTGAAAGCTATTCATATTTTCCCAAATCGTAGCTGAATTTTTTCTTAAATTGCTGATGATTGCAAATAGACCGACGTACTTTGCCATAAGCTCAGCTTTCAACTTTGAATTAGATTTGAAATTATTGTCTAAAAAGTGGGTCGTTATGTTATTTTTTTGGTATTCTGGATGGCTCATTATTTCCAATAAATAAGGAATATTCGTAACCGGACCAAATAAAATAAATTTTCCAAGAGCGTCTTGCATTTTCTGAATAGCTTTTTCTCTAGAATCTCCGTGAACAATTAGTTTTGCGATCATCGGGTCGTAAAACATACTAACCTCAGAGCCTTCCTCTACTCCATTGTCCAAACGAATTCCATCGCCTTCAGGAAATACAACCTTTTCTATTTTTCCTATCGACGGTAAAAAATTATTCTGCGGATCTTCAGCATAGATTCTAACTTCTATAGCGTGCCCTTTCTGTTTTGGCGATTTTTCTTTGTCCATAGAAAAATACAACGGGTGTCCCTCTGCGATCCGAATCTGTAATTCCACTAAGTCTAGCCCGGTTACCATTTCTGTGACCGGGTGCTCCACTTGAAGTCTTGTATTCATTTCAAGAAAATAAAATTCTCCACCCTCACCCAAAATAAACTCAACAGTACCCGCTCCAAGGTATCCAATTGACTTGGCAGCTCTCACTGCTACATCTCCCATTTTTTTTCTTAAACTCTCACTTAATTTTTCTGCTGGAGATTCCTCTACTACCTTCTGGTGTCTTCTTTGAATAGAGCACTCTCTTTCAAATATATGCTCTACGTTTCCGTGTTTATCCCCAAATACTTGAAACTCAATATGACGAGGGGATTTCACATAACGCTCTAAAAGTACTTTGTCGTTTTTAAAAAAATTCAATGCTTCTCTTTTTGCAGATGTAAGGGACTCAAAAAATTCGTTTTCATTTTCTACTCTTCTCATCCCTTTTCCGCCACCACCTGCGCTTGCTTTAATCATCACAGGGAAACCGATTTCTTTTGCTTTTAGGAGTAAGTGTTCGGAGTCTTGGTTTTCTCCGTTGTAGCCCGGAACAACCGGAACGTTGGCTTTTTCCATCTCGATCCGAGATCCTATTTTGTCTCCCATTACCTGAATCGCATGGATTGTAGGTCCGATAAATTCTATATTTTCTTTTATTAGGGAATTTGCAAAATCAGGGTTTTCAGATAGGAAACCATAACCCGGATGAACTGCATCTGCTTTTGTAGATTTACACGCATCAATTATTTTGGGTATATTTAAGTAGGACTCTCTTGCCTCTGACTCTCCGATATACACGGATTCGTCTGCCAATTTTACAAAAGGTGAATCTCTATCTGCATCCGAATATACTGCCACAGATAAAATTCCCATTTTTTTACAAGTTTGGATTACTCTTGCAGCAATCTCTCCACGGTTGGCAATTAGTATCTTTTTAATTTTTTTTTCGCTCATCAACTTTTATACAATCCTCTTACTCATAAATAGAGAATGTTTCTTTGAGCTTATATGTCAACCATACATAGAAAAATTGTCCTGTCTATAAGCCGGATTCTGTTCCAGCCTTTGCATGCAAGGGCTGGAGATAGCCATTTATCTTGTCAATTTGAGTCTCCTCAAAGATCTTTTCTCTCTACCCGCAGTCTGGGGGAATTGCCTCGTAACGACTGCTTACTTGAGATTTCACCAAGAAGGGTTTACCCTGCCAAGTTTTTTACAAAACTCGCGGTGGGCTCTTACCCCACCATTTCACCCTTACCCCTCACCACTTTTTCCCCAAGGGGAAAAAGTGATGAGGGGCGGTATATTTTCTGTGGCACTAATCCCCCCTCACCACTTTTTCCCCTTGGGGAAAAAGTGGTGAGGGGCCGGGTGTTACCCGGTTCTCTAATTCCAGGTGTCCGGACTTTCCTCACTTTTTTAGCTAAGCTAAAATACGCGCGGCTATCCGACAGGACAATTTATTACTTAGACTACTACAAATGAATTGCAAGTATTTTTCATTCTTTTTTTTTCTAACCAATTTTTACTTTAAATATTTTTTTTAAAATATCGATTAGTTCCCCCTTATATCCTTGACATCTTGGTCGGTTTAGATTCTTAATTTTACTATTCGATTAAAGAAAAATTTGAGAGATTGTGTGTTAGTTAAAAATGCCGTTAAATTTTAATATTAAAAAATATTTACTCTGGATTTTAGTATTTTTACTATTTGCTTTTTTTACTCAAAAAATAATCAAAAATTTTGACGGGCCTGTTTTTGGGTATGGGGATACAAATAACTGGGAACACACCGGGTATTTTTTATACAAATATTTAAGTTTCACTCCACTTCCTCAGATTCAGTTTATAAACGATGGCACACTTTTTCCTTTTGGCTCTAACCATGTTTTTCAGTCTTGGAGTTTTGAAAAAGATTTTTTCTGGATGAGTTTTTATCATTTTTTTGGAAATGGCCCTTGGCTAAAATTCTATACTCTATTCACATTTATTATTACTTTTTTTGGCTCTTATTTTATTTTAAAAAAATTTTTTAACGACACCCAAAGCATCATCACTTCTATTCTACTTACTTTTTTTAATTTTTATTCTATTTTAAAATACCCTTACCACTTAGTTTTTTCCAATACGCATTGGTTAATTCTATCTATTTTATTGGATTTTTTACTAATCCGGAATTATGTCATTCTAAAAAAAATTCACTTCCACTTGGTTTTACTTAGGGCACTGACCCTTAGTCTTGGCTTGGGTCAAGAACTCGGGTATGTAGTCGGACTTAACCTTACTTCTTTTCTAATTACTTACTTTTTCTTATTCATTTATCTTTTTTTGGATAATAAAATTTCTTTATTATTGGAATTAAAAAAAAAAATTCTTGAGAATAGAATCTTTTCGATTTTCACTATCTCTATTTTTTTCATTGTTTTTGTATTTTATTTTTCTTTAATTTTAGAAGTAAGAAAAAATATTTATTCTTTTCCCTCAAAAGAAATCCCAGAAGGTGTTTGGTGGTCTAATCCTCTAAGAATATTTTTACCTTTTTTTCCAAATATTATTCGCTCAAACGATTTTCTTGAATCTTTTTTTAAAGATACCCCGGACGGGCTTGGGACTGGAAGTGTGGGCTTTACTCTTCTTTGTCTTGGAATACTTGGCTTATACCACACAAAAAATAAAATCAAAATATTTCTTCCACTACTCGTAATGCTTTTTTTATTTTTTTTATACCACCCTAAATTTTTTCCAATTTTAAAAATTTTTCCTTGGTTTCAATATATGAGAGTTTCAGGAAGAGCCACTTTAGTCCTGCCTGCAATTTTTGCAATATTCACTCTCGGAATTGATTGGACAAAATTCAAATCGATCCAATTTCAAATTTTAGTAATAATTTTTACCATAATTTCACTTATAGAGTTGAATCATGCGTATAAACTCAGAATCAGTATAGACTCTAAAATCCCAAAAGAATTCTACGCTTATATGGAAATAATCAAAAATTCCAAAGGGGAAGGAGTTTTAGACTGGCCATTTTGTATCTATGGTGCAAACTTGGATACAGGGCTATGCCCGTTTTACCCTCAAACAATTGGTTCGTATTCATTCACCAAATTTCACGAAAAAAAAGTAATCGGACAATACTACGGTAGAGTTCACCCTTCTCAGGTAGCTCCATTTAACAAACTTGGGTTAAAAGAATTATTTCTTTACGATAAAAATTCTAATCCACTTTTCCCTTCTCAATCAAGATGCTTTAACGAAAATGAATGGAAAAAGTTTGAAGAATTTTACTACAAGTACGACTTTTCAGGGATTAATCTATACACGGATACAATCGGTGAAAAATGTAAACTAGAGTTTTACAAAAAATTTGGAAACCCTATTGCAAGAGTAAAAATCCCCTATTCTGGGAATCTGGAATTTATTCCCAAAAAATAAAACCTAATACACTTATCTATATTTATTTTTCTTCTAAGATTAATTCAAACAAAAGCTCTCCCGCAATTCGCCCTGGAACGATTACCTTAGATGCACCTTTTTTTAATAATTTTTTTTCTGTTGCCTCGTCGTCTGCACAAAGTATAATCCTCGCTTTTGGATTAATTTTTTTTAGGTTTTCTAATAAATGCTCGTTTGTGACACCTTTTAAAAAAGTATCAGAAATCGAACAAACTATACACTTTGCTTCACTGAGTCCGGAGTGCACAAGACTTTCGACCGAAGCAATATCTCCATAAGCCCAACGATAACCCATTTTTTCCAATTTTTCTCTGTGGATTGGGTTATAGTCAACAATTACAATTCTTTTAGTAAGTGAAGGAGAAAGATCATAAGCGTATTCTGTAAATTCCATTGCAATCCTAAAATACCCTAAAACAAAAATATCTCTACCATCTCCGTGCTTGTGTTTTTTGTCCTCTTCAATATTTAATTCTTCGATTTCTTTTTTGTATTTTTTACTGAATAGGCTTAATATTTTTAAGGCTAAGCCATGGTTGTATTGAATGAAATAAGTAGATAGAATTGCAGAAAAAATCGTAGAAGTTAAAATCAAATCAGACAACTCGGAAGATACATGTTGAAGTGAAATTCCTATTGCAACGATAACAAGTGAAAATTCACTCACTTGGGAAAGATTAAACGAAGCAATTAGACCGTTTCTTGCACCCTTTTTTGTTACGATAGAAGGAAATGTGATTGTGACAATTCTAAACAAAATCAAGAAAATTAAAATAACAACTGAAAGCAGTAAAATTTCAACAGAAGGAGATCGCACCTTTAGCCCTAAGGTAACAAAAAATAAGGTGACAAAAAAATCTCTTACGCCTATTACCTTGGAGATCACATCTGCACCGAATGGAAAAGCTGCGATCGTAACACCTGCAATTAGTGCCCCCATCTCTCGAGATAGGGACAAAAGATCGGCTACCCCGCATATAGCAAAACACCAAGCAATTGAAATAACAAGCACAAGTTCCGGTCTATTGGCAATTGCATGAAAAATTCTTGTTAGTACAAATTTACTAAAAAGAAAAGAAACAAAAAACAATCCTGAGATTGCAAGAAAAGACATACCGATTTTAGAAGCCTCCGGGTTATTTAAATTAGCTTGTAACCCGATAAAAAGTATAGCCCAAATATCTTGTAAAACGAGTATCCCAAGCGTCAACTGACCGGAAACAGTAGAAAGTTCAATTTTATCTTGAAGTAATTTTACTACAATCAACGTAGAGCTTAAAGAAATAGCTACAGAAAGATAGAGTATATTGAATTTTTCTCCAATCCAAGGAACAGGTAGAAATCCAAATATAAAATAGGCTAAAGCAAGAGTGATGTAAAACTGGCAAACACCGATGATGAGCATGGAAACTCCCATCTTGGCAAGGTCTTTTATTTTAATTTCCAAACCTATGATAAATAATAAAAAAATTAAACCAATCTCTGAAATCAGCTCAATTGAGGCACCATCCGTAATTAAAGCAAAGCCCATTTCTTTGCCCAAAATAACTCCGGCAAGAATATAGCCTAAGATCAACGGTTGTTTCAGTAGTCTGGCAATTAAAGCCATCCCTCCGGCGGTAACGATACTTAGGCCTATGTTTGATAAAAGCGAACTTTGGTGCTCCATTTTCTTCCCCTGCTAAATCCTATCTTTACTGAAATTATTTTTTTAAAAAATTGATTTGACAAATTTTTCTGAAATATATAATTTTTATTTTATCTGTATATATTTTCGGAAAAATATCAGTCTAACACTCAAATGAAAAGAAAATTTTTTATTTTTCTACTCATAATCGGGATTTTATTTTCCATCGACTGTAAGGAGTTGATGCGTAATAACGCTTCATGCCCTTTGACTCAAATTACTAAATTAGAACTCCCTCCCTGCCATGGGGTAAAGGAAAACTCCAAAAAAGATAAGTGCAACTGCAAAGCAGTCGAAAAAGCAATTCTGGATAAACCTGACTTCACATACTTTTCACCAATTTTTTCTACCTCAACTTTATTAGAACAATCTTTTTTCCGGTTCAAGAAACCTACCTCTATACAAGATTTACAATTTTCTTATTTAAAAATACCCTCCCCGTTAATTTCAAACATTACTACAATTCATCTTCAAATCTGAAAATTTTCCAAAACAAAACTATTAGTTAATTCAAATCTGTAATCAATCTGATTCATTCATTTTGGAGAAATTTTATGAAATATTTATACATCGTAGTCTGTACCTTTACCTTTATAGCAATTGAATCTATAGCCGCTGACAGCTTAGAAGATATATCAAAAACAATATTAAAAAAACACCCGGAAATACTCTCTTTAGAAAGTGAGCTGATTTCCCGAAAATCGGACAGCGTTCACAAGTCAACCTACCCTGACCCGAAAATAGGAATCGCTTACAGAAGCTATCCCTATTCCAAAGATGGTAGATTTGAAAACTCAAGTACAAGAAACACATCTATGGCTGGTATAGAATATTCCTTTTCTCAAGAAATTCCATTTCCCGGTAAAATTTCTTCAGAGCGAACTCTTGGAAATTTAACAGCAATTGAATTTGAGCACTATACAAAAATGCAAAAGAATAGATTTCTAAAAGATTTTTATATTCTACTATTGAAACTGCACATAACTGAAAATAAAATCAAGTGGAACTCTTCAATTTTAAACACATTGGTCTCGATAGAAAAAGTTGCTAAGGCAAATTACTCTGCTGGAAAAATTCCGTATATTGATGTAGTAAAGAATAAGATCAACATCACAATTACAAAAGACAAAGAAATCGAATTAAACCAAACGAAAAATTCTATTGTTGCCTCTTTAAAATATTATACAGACCCTATTGGAGAAAAAACAGATCGTATTACTCAAATCAATTTTCTAAATTTTCTGAAAGAAAAAAAGAATAAAATTGAGTTAGAAAATTTACAATCGGTAAAAAAATTTCTGAAAAAAAATCCTGTACTCTTATTTTCTGAAGCTTCAATACAAAAATCCAAAGCCGAAGAGAAAGTTACCCAATTCTCCCATCTTCCGGAAACAGAAGTATTTTTTGCTTATATGAAACGTAAAGATCAAAAATTTGCCGTTGACCAAGGACCTTTAGAGTATAGAATAATGGATCAAACCGAATACAGAGGAGATTTAATGTCTTTTGGACTAACGATGAGAGTTCCTGTTTGGTCTCTTCTAACACGCTCGGCTCTAAACGAAAGAGAAGAAGAGAAAGTTAAGATGAGTGTTTCAGAAACAAAAAAAAGAGAAATCGAATTGGAAACAAATTTTACAAATTTCATAAGCCAATACCAAGGAGCTGACAAACAACTAAAACTCCACGATGAAATACTAATCCCACAATTGCAACAGGCTCAAATTGCACAGAACACTTCTTTGGGAAAAATTTCTGATATATCCGGGTCTTTGCAACTAAAAATGGATTTGTACAATAGTCATCTTACAAGGGAAGACTTGTTAGAAAAAAAATACACTTCTTTAATTTCAATTTTTGAGCTAACCGATTACTTGCTACCTGAAAATAGTCCCACCCACAATCACAATGGAGAACATCAATGAAACCACTAAGAGTTATTTTTTTAATTATCCTGATTATCACTACCTTCAATCTATGCTCCAAATCTCATTCTCATACCCAAGAGATATGGTATTGCCCAATGCACCCGGATTATACGAGTGATCACTCGGGGAAATGTCCGATATGCAACATGAACCTCGTTCTAAAAAAAGATTCCGTAAGCACCACGCATTCAAACGAAAGTTCTAAGGATACGACCCATGAACCGAATTCTCTCTACCTGTCTGAAGATAAAGAAGCTCTGATTGGAATTAAAACTTCTAAGATAGAATTTAGAAATTTGGTAAAAAGAGTTTCTTTTTCAGGAAACGTAGCTTATGACCCGGAGCTATACTCTGCAATTTTAGAATTTCGAGAAGCTGTAAGGAATTCAAAAATTAGTGAAGAGGACTCTGTGTCGTCTAACGCACTTATTCAATCTGCAAAGATTCGCTTAAAACAGCTTGGACTTTCGGATTCCACAATTCAAGAGTGGACAAAAGAAAATAAAAACATAACACAACTCATTGCCGGAGGAAAAAATGGAAAGTCCTTAATCTATTCCCAAGTCTATGAATCCGATATATCTCTCATAAGATTGGGACAAAAAGTAGAAGTGAAGTCAAGTTCATTTCCAAAAGAGATATTCACGGGAGAAGTACGAGGAATCGACTCAATTGTAAACACAAAAAATCGAACTCTAAGAGTGAGAAGTGAGGTAAATGACCCTAAGAACTTATTAAAGCCCCAAATGTTTACGGAAATAGTCATATTAGTAAATTTAGGAAAATTACTATCAGCTCCAAAATCAGCTATTTTAGATACAGGCAAAAAACAAGTAGCCTATCTTAAAATCAGTGAATCAAAATTTTTACCGAAAATTGTTAGAACGGGGCAAGAAACTGAAGAATTTTATGAAATCTTAAACGGTCTCAAAGAAATGGATGAAGTAGTCGTAGGAGGAAATTTTTTACTCGATTCTGAAGCAAAGTTGAAGTTAGGCGAAACCTCCAACCATGAACAACTCCACAAGTAGGGTACAATGATTAAAAGAATTATAACATTTTCAGCAGAAAATAAAGTACTAACAATAGCGATCACTCTGGTCTTGCTTGCAATTTCTTACTATTCTCTAAAATCAATTCCTTTGGATGCGATCCCCGATCTTTCCGATACACAAGTAATTGTGTATTCAAAATGGGATAGAAGCCCTGATATAATAGAAGACCAAGTTACCTACCCGATTATCACTTCCCTGCTTGGCGCACCAAGGGTAAAGTCGATTAGAGGATTTTCGGATTTTGGGTTTTCTTATGTATATGTAATATTTCAAGACAACACGGATATTTACTGGGCAAGATCCAGAGTATTAGAATACTTGTCAAAAATTCAAAGCTCTTTACCGGCCGGTGTAAAAACAGAAATCGGTCCGGACGCTACAGGTGTCGGCTGGGTATTTCAGTATGCGCTAATCGACAAGACCGGAAGTTATGACCTCTCTGAACTAAGGAGTTATCAAGATTTTAAATTACGATACCAACTAACGTCCATACCGGGAGTTTCTGAGGTAGCGGGAATCGGAGGATTCAAAAAACAATACCAAATCACTGTAAACCCTTCTTTAATGCTATCCATGAATATTCCCATGTCAACCATAATACAAAAAGTCAGAGACAATAACAAAGAAATTGGCGCAAGGATATTAGAATTTAGTGGTGCAGAATATATGGTTCGAGGAAGAGGCTACGCTAAATCAATTGAAGACTTTGAGAAAATAGGAATCGGCTCTGATGAAAACGGGACACCTATTCTTTTAAAGAATTTAGCAAAGGTCGCAATCGGACCTGATATGAGAAGAGGAATCTCTGATTTTAACGGAGAGGGAGATGCGGTAGGCGGAATCGTTATCATGCGCCATGGTGAAAATGCTTTAAACGTAATTGAAAAAGTAAAATGGAAAATAGAAGAAATAAAAAAAACTCTCCCAAAAGGAATGGAGATTGTCACAATCTACGATAGATCCGAGTTAATAGAGCACTCCATTTCCAACTTAAAGTTCAAGCTATTGGAGGAGATCATCATAGTTTCCATAGTAATTTTAATATTTCTTTGGCACTTCCCATCCGCAATAATTCCAATCTTAACAATTCCAATATCGGTTCTATTGTCCTTTATCCCTTTGTATCTATTTGGTGTAGGCTCGAACATAATGTCTCTTGCAGGAATTGCGATCTCAATAGGAGTACTTGTTGACGGTGCAATTGTAGAAGTAGAAAACGCATATAAAAAATTAGAAGAATGGAACTCAAACGGAAGAAAAGGCGATTACCATAAGATTCGATTAGATGCACTTCTCGAAGTAGGCCCATCTGTATTTTTTTCTCTACTTGTGATTTCGGTTGCATTCATCCCGATTTTTACATTGGTAGATCAGGAGGGAAGGTTGTTTAAACCCCTAGCCTATTCTAAAAATTTTGCTATGGCGATTGCTGCACTACTTGCAATTACTTTAGACCCTGCGTTAAGAATGCTGTTTACTCGAATGGAGCCTTTTACATTCCATAACAATTTTCTTTCTAAAGTGACAACATCTATTTTTGTAGGTAACTATTACCCTGAACATCGTCACCCTATCAGTAAAATTTTATTTCGCTTTTATTTACCTCTTTGTAAATTTACTCTAAACTATCCAAAACAAATTATCGGTCTGTCGGTTGTCATAGTTTTACTGACAATACCCTTATATTTTAAACTCGGTAGCGAATTTATGCCCCCACTGTACGAAGAGTCTTTACTATATATGCCTACAACCCTACCGGGCATCTCTGTTAGCGAGGCTGAAAAGTTAATGCAATCTATGGATAAAAAAATTAAATCCTTTCCAGAGGTAATTTCAGTTTTCGGAAAATCAGGAAGAGCAGACACTTCCACAGATCCAGCCCCGTTTTCCATGATGGAAACAGTGATACTGTTAAAACCAGAAAAAGATTGGAGGGAAATCAAAAAAGAAAGATTCTATAAAGGCTGGAATGAAAACCTGCAAAAATTTTTCAGACTATTTATTCCAGATAAAGTAAAACTCACAAAAGACGAGTTGGTAGAAATGCTCGACAAAGAATTGCAATACCCGGGTACTTCCAATGCGTGGACAATGCCGATCAAAGCAAGAATTGATATGCTTTCAACTGGAGTCAGAACTCCCATAGGAATAAAAATTCACGGTTCTTCTTTATACACCATAGAAAGTATCGGAGTTTCTATTGAGAAAATTTTAAAAGACTTTCCAAAAACCAGAAGTGTTTTTGCAGAAAGAAGTGTAGGAGGTTATTTTTTAGATATCAAATTAGATAGAGAAAAGTTAGCTCGTTATAATTTAAGTGTAAACGAAACCCAAGAAATTATTCTAAGTTCTGTAGGTGGAGAAGAAATCACAGAAACAATCGAAGGAAGAGAAAGGTATTCTGTAAACATACGTTATCCTAGAGACCTTAGAGACTCTCTCTCCGAGATAAAAAGAATTCTTGTTCCCATTTCCACAGGAGGACACATCCCAATCGGTGAAATCGCAGAAATAGAATTTAAGACAGGACCCGCAATGATTCGAGATGAAAACGGATTTTTAACGGGCTATGTTTATGTAGATACGAAAGACAGTGATATTGGCGGCTATGTAGAGAAAATCAAAACCAAAATATCTGAAGAAATTCAACTACCGGATGGGTACACAATCACATGGAGTGGACAATACGAAAATATGATTCGAGTCAGAGAAAGGTTAAAAATAATTTTACCTGTCACGATAGCACTTATATTTTTACTGATATACTTAAACACAAAGTCCGCCAAAGAAACTGTACTGGTTTTACTTGCAGTTCCATTTTCGCTCATCGGCGCAGTTTGCCTTTTGTATTTTCTAAACTACCAAATTTCTGTAGCAGTATGGGTTGGGATGATTGCCCTACTTGGTTTGGATGCTGAAACCGGTGTGTTCATGCTTTTGTATTTAGACCTATCCTACAACCAAGCTAAAAAAGACAAAAAATTAAATTCCGTTCAAGAGTTAAAAGAGGCGATTCTACACGGTGCCGTAGGAAGGGTTAGACCCAAAATTATGACTGTGCTCGCAGGATTTATGGGGTTACTTCCAATCATGTGGTCAACAGGAGCCGGCTCAGATATAATGAAAAGAATTGCAGCACCAATGGTTGGTGGACTTTTTACTAGTTTTTTATTGGAACTGCTTGTTTATCCCCCAATTTATTTGTTATGGAAAAAAAATGAATTAAAAGAAAAATGACCAATAGAAAAAATTGAAAACAGAATTTCACTACTCTTTAAACTCTGTACGGAAAATCTTAACTCCAAATTCATTCCCAGATTGGAGTGAAGATTTTACCTTTGAAAATATAGTTACATCTTCTATGGAAGCTGATGAAAAATCTCTATTTGTTCCACTTCAAGGAGTTAGAGACGGTCACGATTTCATTCAAGATGCATTGAATAAAGGCACCAAGTTTTTTTTATGCAAAAAAAATCACCCTGTTTTAAAAAAATTCAAATCCTCTGATAAGTCTAAAGCAATCTTAGTTGACGACACACTCAATAGCCTTGGTAAGTTGGCAAATTTTCATAGAAAAAGATTTACACCACTGTTGATTGCAATCACAGGCTCAAGCGGAAAGACCACAACGAAGGAGTTACTTGGGCACTTCTTGTCAAAAATCGGAAGTGAAAATCTTGTAATTACAGAAAAAAATTATAATAACGAAATTGGACTACCCTTCACATTGTTTAGAATAAATGAAAAAACAAAAATTGCAGTTTGTGAATTAGGAATGAATCATCTAAAAGAAATAGAAAGACTTTCTGATATTGCAGAGCCTGATATTTCTGTTATCACAAGCATAGGCTCTGCCCATATCGAGCACCTTGGCTCCTTAAAAAATATTGCAGAAGCAAAATCAGAAATACTGAACGGGATGAAAAAGGACGGGATTGTATTTGTCCATTCTAATCTACCTTTTCAAAAAACCATTCAACAAAAAGCAAAATTAAAAAATGTATTTATAAAAACAATTCAACCTAAAAATAAAAAAATCTTAACCATAGTTCAAAAAAAAGAAACAGGATTTTTATTAAAAGTTTTTTCAAAAAAGGTTGAGTGGAATATCTTAGGTGAGAAAAGTATAGAAAACTTAAATCTTGTTTTAAACGTATTAAACGAAATCCATTTTCCGAAAAAAGAAATACTTTCACAAATCCAAAGTTTTAAAAATCCAGAAAAAAGATTTATAATCGAAAAAAATATATATACCGTGATCAACGACACATACAACGCAAACCCTGAATCCATGATTAGCTCATTAGATTCGAGCATTCAATTGTCTGGAAAAAAAAACCTGTACGCAGTGCTTGGAGATATGAAAGAGCTTGGAAAATTTTCTAAAATTTATCACACAAAAATAGGGAGAGTATTCAAAGATAATAAAATCAAAGGTTTAATTACTTTTGGGAAAGACTCAAAATATATTTCTCAAGAATTTATCAAATACAATAAGAATCAACTTTGCAAACACTTCGATGATAGCACAGATTCTATCAATGCAATTTTATCTTATATCCAAGACCACATTCCCAAAAAATCTATCCTGTTAGTAAAAGGCTCAAGATCTATGAAAATGGAGAGAATTACAGAAGCACTTTCCAACCTAAATTTTTAATTGCAATCCAAGTGGTTTTTTTTGAACTATCATTAGAATGAATCTTTCTTCTCCAAAAGTTTCTGTGATCATGGGCTCAGTTTCCGATTGGGAAACAATGAAAGAAGCCTGTGGAATTTTAACCGAATTTGAAATCTCTTACGAAAAAAAAATTGTTTCTGCTCACAGATCCCCTGATCTTCTTTTCTCTTTCGCAAAAGAAGCAAAAAATAGAGGAATCAAAGTAATCATTGCAGGGGCTGGAGGCGCAGCTCATCTACCGGGAATGGTTGCATCACTCACTACCTTGCCTGTACTTGGAGTTCCAATTCAATCCAAAGCGCTGAACGGCTTAGACAGCCTATATTCTATTGTGCAAATGCCGAAAGGAATTCCTGTAGCCTCGCTTGCAGTCGGTGGAGCTGCCAATGCCGGAATTTTGGCAGTAAGGATTCTCGGGGTAAATGATGATAAAATTACAGAGAAACTCACTCAGTTTGCAATTCGTTTAAAAGAAGACGCACTCTCCAAAGAATCTGATTTACAATGAAATCCATTTTGCCTCCTGCGACAATCGGGATCTTAGGAAGTGGACAACTAGGAAGGATGTTTACTTCCAAAGCAAAAGAATTAGGATACACGGTGTATTCCTATTCACCTGAAAAAAATTCTCCGGCACACAAAGCGGGTGCTATAGGATTTGTAGGAGAATACGAAGACGAGGTTTTACTGAATTCTTTTTTACGAGAAGTAGATGCTTTGACATTTGAGTTTGAAAATATTCCAATCAAAGCCCTTCTCCAAATTGAGTTATTAGAAAATCGCAAAACTATCTCTCCCTCTCCTAAATCTATTGCAATCTCACAAAATAGACTAATCGAAAAAAATTTCTTTCAAAAAGTTGGTCTTCCCACCGTGAAGTTTTTAAAAATTACAGCGAAAAACGATATTCAAAAAATCAAACACGAAGTAGGATTTCCTTGTATTTTAAAAACTATCCGATTTGGTTACGATGGGAAGGGTCAAAAAAAAGTAAAAAATGAAAAAGACGCGTTAGAATTTTTTCATAATAAAAAAGAAGATTTGATAGCCGAAGAATATTTTCCATTTGATAAAGAAATATCTGTTGTCGCTGCAAGATTTTCAAACGGAAAAATTTACACCTACGAGCCTTCAGAGAATATTCACAAGAATCATATTTTAGATTTAAGCATAAACCCTGCACTAATACAAAAAGATATTTCCATGAAAGCAAAAATTTTGACTAAAACTCTTCTAAAAGAATTGAACTACGTTGGAGTACTTGCTTTGGAATTTTTTCTAAAAGGTAGAAATTTAGTTTGCAACGAGTTTGCACCCAGACCTCACAATTCTGGTCATTTTTCAATGGATGCATCCAACCTTTCCCAATTTGATTTGCAACTGAGGTCTTTGTGTAACTTGTATCTTGATGAGGACTTAAAAAGTAAACCCTGTGTAATGAAAAATATTATGGGTGAAAATTACACAAAAGAGTTAAAGAAAATTCCGAGACTATTAAAATCTACCGACTTCCATTTGCATTTATACCAAAAGGAAGAGCCTCGCTTAGGCAGAAAAATGGGGCACTGGAATTATACCGGAAAATTTTCAAAAAATGTTACCCAAATTTTTAAATAGTTATCCATCGAACAAAAGTTCCATAAAAAAATAAATCTACTTCAGTTTCAAATTTTATATATAAAAAAAATCCGATCCAATAAAGTAAAGTCACACTAATCAAAATATGGATTAGAGTTCTACTCAAAGTTTCAGAGGCAGAATAAAATATTCTGACAAGACTCACTGGCCACAAAATTAGTAAAAAATAAAAAGTGACTTTTCCAAAACCATACAACCATGATACAATTTCTATAGTATAATTTTTTTCTAATCGGTCATAAGCCTTAACCAAGTCAGGATAAAACTGAAATCCATAAAATACAAAAATAAACAAGAAAGTAATTTTGTAGTAGTAATCAATTTCTTTGCGAAAAGATAAAAGAAATATCCCGATTGCCCAAATTAGAAATAGAGGAAATACAATTTTTTCTATTAATTCCATATCAATTCTTTGCAGTAAAATTCAAACACTCCCAAAAACTTGTCGGGTCTGCATTTCCTTTTCCTGCAATATCGAAAGCAGTTCCGTGGTCTGGAGATACTCGTAAGAAATCCAGTCCTAAGGTCACATTGATTCCTTTTTTCCCTTCAATCGATTTAAAAGGAATAAGACCTTGGTCGTGGTAACAAGCCAAGATCAAATCATATTTACTTCGTATATCGCTCTGGAATAAAGAGTCAGCAGGCATAGGCTCAGAAATATTCATTCTATTTGTCCTGAATTTTTCAACAATTTTTAATAACACTTCTTTTTCTTCGGTACCGATTTTTCCATCCTCTCCTGCATGAGGGTTTAGCCCGCAAAGTGCAATTTTGGGATTTTGAAAAATTGTGGAATTTTTGATAGAATTGATCAACGACAGAACGTCTATTTTTTTTAATTCAAGACTTACTTTTCGTAATGGAATATGAGTAGTCAAAACAATTACCTTCATAGTGGGACCATACATCAACATAGTAGTTGGTTTTTTATAAAGCATGGAAAGCTCTTCAGTGTGACCCCTGAAATTTCTTACTCCACTTTTTATCACCCATTCTTTACTTAAAGGGAGAGTTATTAAATTTCCACCTATTTGTTTTTGAATTTGAACCGCCAAATGAAACGAATAAAAGGATACCTTCCCCGATTCAATTGAAGGCTTTCCTAAGTGTATATTTTTTCCTTCCGTTTTGTTTAAACAATCTTTGGTAATCTGGTATAGCCCGCTTGGAATAGGTTTCGATAGATTTTCCAAATTGATTTCTTTGAAAAATGGAAGTTGAAGATTACACTCTGACCTCGTTAGGATAATTTTTTTTGTTTTAGCCAGATTCATCAATCTGGCTTTTGACTTTACTAAAATATCATACCCTATTCCAGCCGGATCGCCTTCGGAGATGATGATTATTGAAGACAAATTTTATTCTTTTTGAGATGACTTCCCGAATAATTTTTCAACTGAAAGAGAATCTTTGGAATAATCTAATTCAATAAAATCTTTGGCAGAGTGCTTGAGATCGTTTGAAATCATACACCTACCTTCAAGGATCACACCATTCTGAATAATAAGTTCAGGAGTTTTAATATCACCTAGAATTTTTGAAGTAGGTAGCAACATCACTCTATTTCTTGCAGTTACATTCCCGATGATAATTCCTTCCACAATAACGCTTGCTGCAGTAATATTTGTTTTTACTTTTCCGGAAACTCCAACATAGAGTTGCTCTGCTTGAAGAGATTTTCCTTCAAATTTTCCATCAATTTTTAAAGAGCCATTGATGAAGAATTTTCCACTGAAATAAGAATTTTCACCAATAGTTGAATTGGTTATTTCTGATGATCCACTTTTTACTAATGCCATTTGAACGTCCGTTAATTTTTAGTCTATAATGCTTATATTTTTTTAGTCAAATCTAATGAAAAGAACTTTTCATTTCGTTTTGATATTTGGTACATTTATAGTCTCGGTTGCTTCCTTTGTAAATAATAAAAATTCTTTCATAGCCTCGGAAACTTCCTTTCCTTCTAAAAGTGTCGCCCTTTCAAATCTGGGGTTAAACCGAATCTTATCTCCAATATTCATAATTACCCCCCCACCTTCCTGCATGTCTTTATCCAATTTCTCTAAAAATTCCCTGAATTTCTTGAAAACTTCATACGCTTCTGCAATAAAAATTCTGGATTGTTTATTCTTCATTCTACCGAGCTGCTCTCTAAATTCCTGCTTTTCGGCTTGTGCGTATTCTTCGATAGTTTCAGTGAGAACTTTTAGATTCCTTCTTATATTCTCCATGTGCTTCACTACTGCGTCTCTTTCTGTTGCGTGAGAATAATCTAACTTAATATGGGTGTCATTCAAAATGGGAAGGTATTCAATGTCCATTGCATTGATTAGAGTACCGATAAAATTGATTTCAGTGTCATTGGAGCTTGGAGAAATTTTCATCACCGGAAAACTATCAAGTATCCCCTTCCCTTTTGGAGTATTCGACTTAACAGAGTCTGTGATATTTTTAGCAGAAGTAGAAGATTGTGTAGCTCCGAGATGGACTTCATCCGGCATACCCTCAGGGGAGATTTGCTGCATTCTTTCACGGTATTTTTTTATATCGCTCGTGATCCTTCTTCTTTGCTCTTCATTCCCGGATACTTTTAAAATGCTTTCTAATTGAGTTACAGCTTTTTGTAACTTCTGAAGTTCTAATAATTGCTCTTGAGATAGTGGCATATATTCAACTTAGCTCATTTTAACTTTGAATTATTATCTGTAAACTATAATTATGAATTATTGTTAAATTTTTACGACTCTCTCGCAAAAATCCTATCCTAAAAGACCCTTCCTCTACGAAAGGGTCATCTATGAATCTTCAATACCCTGAATTTCCTTGAAATTTCACTACCAATTTATACAAACTCTACGAATGAAAAAATGGCAGAGTTTCAACATTATTTTTTAGGAGCAGGTGGAAGTAGAACTGAATCTATTACATGGATCCAACCGTTTGAAGCAGGAATACTCGCAACGATATTTGCACCATTGATTGTAACTTTTCCATTTTTTACTTTCATCACAACGTGGTCTCCATTTGCCATTTCTATATCTTCCCCATCTGTGAAGGAATCAATAGGACGGCCGGGCAGACATACATGGTATTCCAATACATGCACAAGATCGTGCTTTTTGGACGGCTTTAGCAAATCTTCAACCGTTCCCTTAGGTAATTTCTCGAATGCAGAATTGACTGGAGCAAATACTGTCAAAGGTCCCGGGTTTGCAACTGAGTCCACAAGATCAGCTGCCTTTACCGCTGCAACAAGAGTGCTATGGTCTTTTGACCCTACTGCAATTTGAAGCGCATTTTTCTGGGAGACTCCATCGTCAAGTCCAGACATTCCGGTTCCGGAATCCTGACCTGAATCCTTTTTACAATTGACTACACCCGAAAAAGAAATTAGCCCCACTACGACCATTAAAACTATAAAAAACTTTCTCATAAATCAACACCTTTATTTTTATTAGGATTTTTTAAGTCCTGTTGTTTATTTCCACTTTCTCAACTAAATATGGTCAATGTTTTTTTGACAATATTTGAAGCTATTTCTATTGATAAACATCATACTCTTCATTTGATTCAAATCAATTACAATGTTTGTATATTGTTTTATAATGCTCACTTTTGCTATTCATTGTTTAGACCCTAAAATCTTTTTTAGATATTGTCCGGTAAAAGAACGATTCACTTTAGATATTTCTTTCGGAGTCCCTACCGCAATAACTTCTCCCCCTCCATCTCCTCCTTCAGGTCCCATATCAATAATATAGTCTGCGTTCTTTATTATATCTAAGTTGTGCTCTATTACTATCATTGAGTTTCCCTTATCAACTAAGGTTTGCAGAACTACCAATAGTTTTCTTACGTCTTCAAAATGAAGACCAGTTGTTGGCTCATCTAAAATATATAGAGTTTTACCAGTCGGCCTTTTCGACAACTCTGTAGATAGTTTGATCCTTTGAGCTTCCCCACCCGAAAAAGTGGTAGCCGATTGACCGAGTTTTATATAATCCAACCCGACTTCTTTTAGTGTTTCTAACTTTCTTTTTACAGATGGAATATTTTGAAAAAACTCCAATGCGTCTTCAACTGTCATCTCCAATACATCAAAAATATTTCTTCCTTTAAACTTTACTTCTAAGGTTTCTTTGCTGTATCTTTTTCCGTTGCACACTTCGCAAGTAACATACACATCAGGTAAAAAGTGCATCTCGATTTTTATAATTCCGTCTCCTTCGCACGCCTCACATCTTCCGCCACTTACGTTAAAACTAAATCTGCCGGGGCCATAGCCTCTAAGTTTTGCTTCTTCCAAATTTGCATACAGTTCTCTAATGGGTGTGAATAGTCCCGTGTAAGTCGCAGGGTTAGACCTGGGAGTTCTGCCAATTGGAGACTGGTCAATATTTATTACTTTGTCTAAATTCTCGATACCCTTGATTGATTTGTGTTTTCCTGAAACTGTTTTAGACTTCATTATCCTGTTAGCTAAATATTTATAAAGAATTTCATTTACTAAGGTTGACTTCCCTGATCCAGATACACCAGTCACTACTACAAGTAGCCCAAGTGGAATTTCTAAATCTATGTTTTTTAAATTATTTTCAGTAGCTCCTACAACTTGGATAGATTTTGAATTTCCTTTTCTTGGGCTTGAATTTATAGGAATAGTTTTTTCACCACTCAAATATTTTCCTGTAATGGACTTTTTATTTTTTTTAATTTCCTCAGGACTACCCTTAGCTACAATTTCTCCTCCATGAATCCCAGCCCCTGGGCCCATATCCAAAATGAAATCAGACTCCTCCATAGTTTCTTCGTCGTGCTCTACTACAATTACCGTATTCCCTAAGTCTCTAAGCTCTTTTAGTGTATTTAGTAGTTTTGTGTTATCTCTTTGATGAAGCCCGATAGAAGGCTCATCTAAAATGTATAAAACTCCCATTAACTTAGAACCGATTTGGGTAGCGAGTCGAATCCTCTGTGCCTCGCCTCCAGATAGCGTACCTGCACTTCTATCTAAGGTTAGATATCCAACACCTACATCTTTTAAAAAGGTAAGCCTTTGGTTTATTTCTTTTAAAATTGGTTTTGCTATAGTTTCATCCGAACCTTTAATTCCGAGTGACTTAGTAAAATCCAAAGCCTTTTCTACTGAAAAAGATACAAATTTATCTATAGTCGTATTTTGTATTGAGACTGAAAGACTCATCGGATTCAGTCTTTTCCCGTTACAAGATGGGCATGGATGGTTAGTCATATAACTCTCCATCCATTGACGCATAGAGTCTGACTTAGTTTCTTTATACCTCCTTTGTAAGTTAGGGATCACTCCTTCAAACTCACGAGAAAATTCAAAATGGGAATCTTCTTTTCTAAAATCATAATCAATTTTAACAGAAGAATCACCGTGTAGAATGGACTTCTGAATTTTTTTGGGTAATTTTTCCCAAGGAGTGTTGTAATCAAATTTTAGAGTTTTTGCTAAAGCATGAATAGTTGCAACATACCAATAACCCCCGCTTTTTCCCCATACTTCAAAACAACCATCCATTAGAGAAAGAACTGGATTGCTTACGATTAACTCTTCGTCAAACTCTAAAAGCATCCCAAGTCCGTCGCATTTTTGGCAAGCACCTTCAGGTGAATTGAAAGAAAATAGTCTGGGAGAAAGCTCCGGAATCGAAACATTATCACAATTTGGACAAGAAAGTTTTTGACTATACAAGTGGTCTTTTTCTCCATCGTCAACTATGAGTAAACCATTAGATGCTTTTAAAGCAGTCTCCACTGAGTCGGCAAGTCTTGAGTTTAGTCCTTCTTTTATCACAAGTCTATCTACTACAATTTCAATATTAGACTTAATATTTTTTTTTAGGTGGAATTCTTCATCGAGTGAATGAATTTCTCCATTAATTCTTACTCTGTTAAATCCATCTTTTCTCGCCTTGTCAAAGATTTCTTTGTGCTCACCTTTTAGAGAGCGGACTACCGGTGCAAGAATTTGAATCTTTGAACCAACAGGAAAAAGTAAAATTCTTTCAGTGATTTGATCTACGGATAAAGAGGTAATTAAAGTTTTGCAAACAGGGCAATGTGGTTTTCCAATCCTTGCGTATAGTAACCTTAAATAGTCGTAAATTTCTGTAACAGTGCCTACAGTAGAGCGAGGATTTCTATGGGTAGTTTTCTGCTCGATGGAAATGGCTGGACTTAAACCCTCAATTAAGTCTAAATCCGGTTTTTCCATCTGACCTAAAAATTGTCTTGCGTAACTCGAAAGGCTTTCCACATAACGTCTTTGCCCTTCTGCATAAATTGTATCAAAAGCCAAAGATGACTTCCCTGATCCGGATAGACCGGTAATTACAACCAATTTATCTCTTGGAATATCTATATTGATATTTTTTAAATTGTGCTCCCTTGCCCCTCTTACCCGTATAAAATTATCAGACATTTCTTATTCCCTTGAATCTACTTTTTTTTAATCGCTCAAACATAAAACAAACTTTCCAGAGAAAAACCTTTTTTTTAACTGACTTTTAAAGAGAGGAAAACAAATTGCTCTACCCAATATTCAGAATAATTTTATTACCATTGAAAACCCTTCAATTTTTATACTATTGGGTATTTCATATTTTTGTAAAAGGAGAAGTTTTACTCGTAGAAGTTCCATCTAAATTTTCCTCAGTTCAAAAATCTACTATCCTAAAAATTATCAGTGGTAAAGACGATGAAGAATTCTTAATAGATTTTTTAACATATCTTAGACTGATCTCAAAAAACCCTTATATCAAAAAAGTATTTTTCATGGTAAAACCAATCAAATACGGTTTAGCTGAAGTTGATTCTATTTGTAGAGAAATCGAAAATCTGAATTCTTCCGGAAAAGAAACTATAGCATTCACTGAATCGGGGGATTTAAAAACATTGTACCTACTCACCTACTTCCAAAAAAAATATACTATGGACACGGGAGAATTTTTATCCATACTCCCTTCCTCAGAATCTTTTTTCTTCGGAAAGACTGCAAAAAAATTGGGGGTAGAAGTAGAAAGCTACGCGTCGGGTGCTTATAAATCTTTTGGGGAAATATTTTCTAAAGACAAATACTCAAAGCCGGCAAAAGAGAATATAGAAAATTTAGTAAATTCTATTAAAGATATTATAGTCCAAAGATTTTTAGAATCAACAAACTTAAAAGAAAAAGATTTACAAAAACCAATTCTTTCATCTCAGTTTCTATTAGAAAAAAATTTTTTTGACGGGTTTTTGGATGAAGAAGATTTTGAAGAAAACTACTCTTTGAAAGACTTTCCAAAAAATACTGATAGCAAAAATTCTTTGAAAGAATCCTCAGAGTTTCAAGTTTTATTTTTTAAAAAAAAGAAAGATTTTGAACTTTTCCCAAAAAGAAAAAAATCCATTTTAATCCTCCCTCTAAAAGGAAATATCCAAGAAGGAGATGTAGATGAAGAAGAATTAAAAGCAGACAGTATCCACGCAAAACCGCTTATAAAAATTTTACGTAAAATAAAAAACAACAAAAAAATCGCAGGGGTAATTTTAGAAATGGATACGGGTGGAGGCTCAGCTTTTGCTTCCGAGATCATCCATAAGGAATTAGAAAAACTAAAAAAAGAAAAAAAACTATATTGCTATTTTCAAAATATTTCAGCTTCTGGTGGGTATTACATTTCCACGGCTTGTGAAAAAATCTATTCTAGTAAATTTTGTATTACTGGCTCAATAGGTACAATTGTACTTAGACCCAATTTGAAAGGTCTATACGATAAGTTAGGTATCACTAAAGATAGGATTGGTTTTTATGAAAATAGGGAAATTTTTTCTGAATACGGCAAACTAAGCCCTTCCTCAAAAGAGCTAATTCAATTAGAAATTCAAAGAATCAACTCTCAATTTTATAAACGAGTGTGCGATTCAAGAAAAATCACGGAAAAAGAATTAGAGAAGTTGGCGAATGGTAGAGTTTTTAGTGGGAAAGATTTCTTTCATTACAAAATGGTGGATTCTAATTCCTCGATTATAGACTCAATCCAAGATATGAAAAATGAGTTGAACCTAAAAAATGTAAACATACTCTATGAGCCTGCAAGTTATAGTTTAAAAAGTTTTTTCAAAGACACTAAATTTATCGGATCGAAGCTACAAGATTTGCAAAACTTAGATATACATTTTTTTGAAGAGCGTCTTCAAAAAAACCTAATTTCTCAAATTGCAATACAATTACAAAAAAATTTATGATATAGATTCAAACCATTGCATAGATTGAAGTGAAAATAAAATATCCCTTACTTAAAAATAATTATTTTTTTATAGCTCTTGATATTCTATCCATCAAGGCAGGTTTATACTTATCTTCATTTGGTATTTCACAATAAGCGGTTTGAATTTTATTTTTATCGCATTGAATAAAAAACGAATACAACTCTTTCATATATTCTAAATTGTCTTTAACTTTTTTATTTATATTTAGAGAAAGATGAAATTGAAAACCTATTTGAGCGGAGTTTTCATGTCTTTCAATATCTAAAAGGTTATCACAAAGAATCACCTTACAATCGGGTGCGTAGTGTCTGTATTTTAACCCTGGGCTTTTAATTGCATTTTCTACATTCTCAACTACCCTAAGATCAGGAATATACTCTAATAAGTCTATATAGGAAATTTTTCCGTGCCTTAAAAGAATTGGCGGGTTCACTGAAAAGTCTATTACAGTTGACTCAAGTCCAATTTCTGGCTCTTCACCTTTCAGAATCAAGTCAACTTTTTCAGAAAATTCACTCTCTATGTCTTCCAATTTCGTGATAGATGGCTTACCGGAAATATTTGCAGACGGGGCGCAAATCGGAACACCCACATGCAACAAAAACTCTAAAGCTGTTTTATTTCTTGGAATTCTAACACCGATTGTATCTAAGTTAGATGAAAATAAATCCTTGTCTTTTTTTTTTAATATTAAAGTTATGGGACCTGGAGAATAGATTTCAAAAATAGAATTTGCTAAGTTGGAAATATGGGCTATTTTTTTTACCTCCTCTATATTGAAAACATGCAATATAAATGGGTTGTCGGAAGGTCTATTTTTAATTGTATAAATTCTGCTGCAAGCTTGAAAGTCTTTAGCCGAGGCACCAATTCCATATACAGTTTCAGTCGGAAATATAACTACCCCACCCTTAAGTATGCACTGTGCAGCCTCACAAGGATCCTCTGTTACAGAATTTCTTATCTCGTTTTATCCTTCTCTTCTGAATCAGGATAATTCTCATTTGCATTTTCGTCTTTTTCTTTTGATTCTTGAGTTACCTTTACAACCTGTTTCACTGAAATTGGTTCAACCGGGGGAAGTTTCCCACTAACCAAAAGTTCAAGGTAATCGTTTATACCCGGGTCATTGTCTTTTAATAATTGCCAAAAGGAAAACCCACCCAAATTGTATTTTCGTAGAAGATTCATTTTGTCTTCAAATGCTTTTCTGTTCATATAAAAAGCAACACGGTCGCAACCGTTAGACTTATACCACAAACTCGGATCCTCATACACTTTGTCTTCATGAATATACAAAAACTTAGATAAATTTTTCCACGATTTGCTATTGGCACTTTTTTCAAAAATTTTAGAAATATCAGTTGGCTGGTGCTCTACACCTAAAGAGCGTATTCGATTGGCATCTGAAAAATACACAGCCTTTGCGGGTGCTTTGCAATTCAAAGCCCAATCGTATCCGTAGGTTGGGATTGCCATATACAATTTATGTGCAGGAACTTTTGTTTTGGCATATTCTATAATATTCGCAATCCAAGTATTGGGTGCTTGAGGGCCTGGCCCCGGATTCCTGTATTTCCTCGGGTGAAGTTCATAAGCCATAATTTTAATACGGTCGGCGTGCTTGGCCAAAAACTCATAGTCATGGGTTGTAGGTCCCCTCCAGTTTTCCTGAAAATCTTGTTTGATTTTTTTTGGAAGACCCCTACAAGTTACCATTTTTTCTTTTGAAGATTGAGTCTTGGGGTGAACCGCAATGGATAAAATTTTGTTTCTTTTCTTCATCTCTTTAGAAAGAAGAACAATAAACTCTTCAAACTTCTCTTTCTTATTACAACTCATTCCCTCGTAATCAATATCAATCCCATCATATCCATAAGTCTCTACTTCACCTATTATAATCTCGATGTGTTTGTCTCGAATATCATTTCTGGAATTCATACCAATATTTTCAGAAATTTTTTCTTTCGGATTTTCCCATCTGAAAATTGTAGGAATAATTTTTACCTTGGGGTTTAATGCCCTCAGCTCTTTCACTCGATCCAACCGATTTTGTTTTGACCAAGAACATAAAATTTGACCATTGTTGGTCAGTCCACCCTTCATAGAATAAATAAATGGGTGAATCTCGTGGTAGTAGTGTACAGTTTTTTTCATTGCCTCATAATCTGAAAACCAAGTAGAGGCTCGAAACTCAAGGCCTTCATTTTCTTGTTTCGCTGACTCATCAACTTCCTGTGCGGATTTGTCCTTCTGATTCGATTTGGACAAATTTTCATTCAAATCGGTACCCGGCTCTTTTGAACTTGCAGAATCCTTAAATACTATAGATTCAATCGAATCTTGAATTGAAGCAAAACTAAATGCAGAATGTGAATTATTGGATTGAACTTCCTTCCCTTCCTTTTTCCCGGAATTCAAAATTGAAACTCCGATATAAAAAGAAAATCCCGAAAGAAAAAGCCAGGATAAAATCAAAGTTGAATATAGTAGTTTCGTTCTTAGTTGTTTTATAAATTTTTTCAATCGAATTCCTTTTTTTATTTCTATATAATATTATTATCGAATAAATTCCAATCTTTCAGAATAATTTTCTTATAAACAAAACAGAAAGACACTTAATAAAGAAGATATTATTCCTTGTAATAATCTAAATTTTCTTGCAAAGCAGGATGAAGAGACCCGCTTGCCATGTATTTTTTGTAACGGTTTTCAAACTCACGGTGTTGACGACTACGAATATTCACAAAGCGATTGTGGGTATCTGCATAAGCAGGCATTTTACAAACCTTGTCTCGAATGACTTTTGTAAATGGAATATGTCTATAGAAAATATTTCGTACAACTCGATTGAGTCTTTGAACCCCTTCGGATTCGTATTTCACCCAATACAAATAATCGTTCACAAACTTATCTCTGTCTGTTCTAAATCTTTTAAATTCAGAAGCAATTTTTTCTTTCAGTTCAATAGATAAATCCTTACTCTTTTTGAAAAATTGAATATAGTCCATATACTCCGATGTGATGGAAGGAATCCCAACATTATTCCAATCCGGACCCAGTATATTTTTACACAATTCCCAGCGAAATACAGCAATTGCTTCCATTAGCATAGTTTTTAGGTCACCCGTCACAAACATAGGCAGTATAATTCTTCCCCTGCTTTCTTTGGAGCCGGAGCCTCTCAGAATAGACAAGTCCTGCCACATCATCACTTTACTTCCGATTGACGGAACTATTACAAAATCGGGTGTAATACTTCTTTGAACAAATTCTTTACGAATCCCAAGCTCTTCATTGTTAAAAATTATTTCTCTGTTGAATGCGGTATAATCTATCTTTAAAATTTCTTCGATCTCATCGCTAATCAGTTTTTTTGTAATCCTGCATTTATCAAGAGGCAAAATGATATGGTTACGGGTGAGAATAGGCAGGTGGGTTGCGATACTCCCTGAAGTCAATTTAACATTTGGCTCATACATAGCCAATAACTCAAATTTCAGTCTGGCTTCGTTTGTATCCATAGACGCTGGTAAATCAGATTCTTTTTTAATATTTGTATCTTTTATAGTTAGCTTGACCTTATCAAAATAAGTCTGACCAAGCTCATCTAAGGAGTTTGGTACTTCTTTTTTATAAATTTTCTCTAACCACTCTTGCCCATACCAAACAGGGGTATTTTCTTTGGACTTACTGTAATCGGAAGAAGTGTATAGATAAGCCAACTGATCGTTGTCGAGTAGTGTTTCATCGAAAAATCCGAACTGCAACATCATCTCTACAGGCTTAGGTGCTTTTTTCGCCTGATTCAAATATTTTATAAAGCAAGACTGGTAAATTTCCCAATACGTTTTTGTAATATTTCTTCTAAATTTCCTAGCGTCAGAGTCCGGATCCAATGGGTCTTTCATCTGCTTTAGTTTTATCATTAACGCAGAAAATTCTTTGACCTTGTCCGGTGCAAGACCAGCAAAATTAATAATCTTGTTGGCAGATGATTCTAATTCTTTTCGGATAGCCTCTACATCAATTCCGGCTCCTACATTAGTTTCTATTTTTGTTTGGATTTCAATTGGTTTTAAAGTACCAAATAGTTTTGTGGATTTCTCTTTAAACTTTTGGATGTTTGGAGAGAGATTGGAATACCCAACTCCAAATAAATTCTTGAATTGAGATAAAATTTGCGCAGCTTTTTCAGAAATATGCTCTGTAATAGGAACTAATATTTCTGGTTTAGCGTCCCCAAACCCAGTTTCTGCAAGATCTAATAATAGAAAAAACTTTTCTAACAGGCTTTCGTTTCCACCTAAAAAAACTCCACAATTCAAAGAAAGAGCATCCGTCTTTTCATCTATGCTGTTGAAAATTCCAGAATACACTTCGGATAATTTTTCACAAGCATAAACAAGTAAACTAACGTCTGCCTCAAAAAGTGCGCTCTGTATCTTTGGGTCTGTTGATAAAAGTTTTTTCATAAAAATGAATTCTTTATCGTCAAAATCAACCTCTTCAGAATAATCTCTTGCAAACTGATCATGAGGCTCATTTAAAAAAGCAACCGATGGAGGTTCGGGAAGTCTTCCCCCTCTTTCAAAAAATTCTTTTATATTGTCTCGGGTAAATTTCATAACAGAGTCATGAATTTCCATCGCCGGTGAAGGGACAGGCTTCTCCGGGCTTATATCCGGAAAAACAGAAGGGCTAAAAGCGTAATAAGTAATACTTAAATTGTCTGAATATTGTGCAACCTTTGAATCAAGTAATTGTATCTGATTGATTTTTTTATAAGATTCTAAAACCTCTCGTAAAATAGTCCTCGCTACAGTAATCCCCAAGGATACCTTTCCTGAAATAGTTTTACGAATTGTTGCAGGGTTTACGGAATAAGTAGAAATAACACAGTTTTGTGCTGCTTTAATCGTGTAGGGGTATCTCCCGGATGTAAAAAGTGCAATTGCACCAGGTGTCAGATTCACTCCGGTTATCTGAAATAATGGAAAATTTCCGGTTTTAATCTTTTTTTCAAATACGATTGAGCCTTCGTGCAAAATATTTAAGGAATTTGCAATTGAGCCTTCAGAGAATAAAACCTCTCCTGCGTTCACAGTAATTTTTTGATTTACTTTGCTTGTATCTACCGCCATAAACTACACTATTTTTTAAAAAATAATTATAATAGATAATTTCAATTCTATTTTTTAGAAATTATACTTGAAATATAAGAATTCAGTTAATTTTTGAAAAAAAATGACTTTTTAAGATTGAATACTCTCTATTTTAACAATCTTAACTCTATTTTTATTTAAGAATTTTCTATAATTTGAATTTAAAAAATATTGATTCGACCCAATGAAAAAAATATCTTCCAAATCGAAAAAACTACTATCCGGACTTAGCACTGCAAGAACGGGGATACTTACAAATCAAAGCGCCTTTGGTTGGGATAAAACTTACCATTTTCAGAAGCTAAAAGACTATTTAGAACTACGTGTGATTTTTTTACCGGAGCACGGGCTATTTGCCGAATTGCAAGACCAAGTTTCCGGAGACTCCTTAAAATATTTTTTTGATTCAATCACAATCGAAAACCTATATGGAAAGGATGAAAACTCACTTTTTATAAGAGAAGAAACTCTAAAAAACTTAGACCTAATTGTAATTGACATAAGAGACATCGGTTCAAGGTACTATACATTTTTAACCTCTGCCTATTATATACTGCAAAAAATCTCCAACTATAACAAAACATCGTCTAATAAAATCCAAATACTCGTTGTAGATTCACCCAATCCAATCGGAAGAAAAATAGAAGGTAGTCCCCTGCAAGAAAAATACGAGTCCTTTGTTGGTGTGAAAAAAATAGTGCACAGGCACGGGCTTTCCACTGCTGAACTAATGAATTATCACAACATAGAAAATAATTTCAATTTAAATATTTTTGTTATACCGATTGGAGAAATCTATCCCCAAAAAGACTCTGAAGATTTTTGGATTCCCCCCTCTCCTAATATTCCTAAAATTTCCACTTGTACAGTTTATACAGGTCAATGCCTGTTAGAAGGCACAAATTTATCTGAAGGCAGAGGAACAACCAGACCCTTTGAAATCTTTGGTGCTCCATTCATTGATATAAACAATCAAAGCTATTGGAATGAATTAATTCGGTATCAAAAAGATTTTTTCTATCTTCGACCCCTTCTTTTTATACCTACTTTTCATAAGCACAGAGATAAAGTATGCGGAGGATTTCAAATTTTCGTACAGAATAAAAATAAATTTCATAGCTTACTTTTTTCTCTTCAATTCTTAAAAGTTACAAATGATTTTTTTAAAGAAAATTTTCAGTATTTACAGGGGGTGTATGAGTTTCGATCGGATAAGAGTGCAATAGAGTTGCTTGTCGGAGATGACTTTCTGCTCGGTTTCCTAAATGGAGTAAACACATACAAAATGACAGAAGATTATCTAAAGAACGAAGAGTTTGAATGGAAAAAAAAGATCAAAATCTTTAAAACATAAAAGCAAGGCTCGGAAATAAAATTGCTGAATGATTTGATAGTTAAAGTGTCATAAAAAATCCCCTTCAAATCTTGTGATTTTCTATCGCAGACTTTAATAAATAGGACTCTGGAAATTTTCTTTCCAAAGCAACCAATATATCATGTCCTTCCTCTATCAGACCAATTTCTTTCAAAGCGATTGCTTTTAGGTAAAGGCTTTCTGCACCATACTTCAATCTCCCTGATTTAGATTGTGCTTGAAAAAAGGATTCATAATTTTTTTCAAAAAAAAGTAGGACAGAATACGCTCTTTGAATCAAATAGGAACTTGATAAACGAGAAATTGCTGCCAAAATATCTTGTTTTACTATTTCACCTACCTGAGAATTTAAAAGAGTGAGTAATTCAAAAGAAGTTAAGGTGTAGATCAGACCTTGGTTCTTCAACATTTCATATTTTTGTGATAATGGAATAGAGTCTTCCTTGGGCTGGCTTGGTTCTGGATGTTTTTTTTTCCCATTGATATAGTTTAAGTTTGCGAGCTTTTGTTTTATTTCACCTGTAGAATAAACTTTTTTCATTAAGAAAAATGATCTAAAATAAAATCCGAAGGCAAGGTAGTCATCAATAAATATTTTTTTTTCAGGGATTGTAAGGTTGGAATATTTTTTTAATACAATCTGAAATAGTGGCAAGGCATTTCTAATTCCGGATATTTTTTTGGAGTACAGATTGTAAACTACACCGATTAGATTTTGAGAATTTCCCGAAATTACAGTGTCGTATAACGCTTCTTTTTTTGTCTCGCTTATTCTTGACTGTTTCAATTCACACAATGCAAATAGAATAGAATCTTCCTCCATATTTCCTAAATCCAATTCTTTGGATTCTCCGATCAAATACATAAAAAGAGAAAGTTTTGTAGAAATAGAATTGTTCAGAGAAATTGCACTCGATATTTCTAAAACCTCAGAGATTTTCCCTTCGTTCAGTAAACTTGCGATTGCAATTTCCAATATTTCTTTCTCAAGACTTCCTTTATATTTTTTTACCAATAATAATAACTCGGAAACCAAAAATTGTAATAACTCTGTTTCTCTTTCAGAGAAGGATTTTTCTTTATTTATCCAGAAAGTATTGCTTACTTTTTCTTTTAGGCTGATTTTTCCGAAAAGATTCGTTTCCAAAAAATTTACAAGATCCAAATGAAATGAATTTCCGGAGGAAAAGTTTTTTATAATCTGGTACTGCAACTTTTTTATAGCAGAATCCATTCCATCTGAAACTAAAACCGGCAACTCTTGAGTAAAATCGGAATTTTTTAATACTATTTTTAACTCATGGTCTTGAGTATCCTGACCAATAAATATTTCCTTCCACTCTGGTATTTTTTTTTCAACATCTTCAAAAATAGAAATAGGCACTTTAGCTCCCTCTAACGAAATGGAATAATCTAATGGTTGAGAAAAATTTTTTAATAATCCTCTTACTGTTTATTTTCGGACATTTTCCTGTATTTGGTAACGAAGAAATGTATTTTCTGGTAAAATCCAAGCAATGGAAGAAGATTGAAAATATTTTCAAAAACTCTTCACCACGTACAGAAAGCGAATTTTTTGCCTTAGCGAGGTTTCACGAAGAGTCTTCTTCTGGGGATAGAGATAAAAAATTCAGGTTATATTCTTCAATTGCAACAGGAAAACAAGTAGATTTTGTGACTGAACATACTCTCCAAACTATTTTGGACAATCCGATGCCCGGACAATCCCCTGTAATTCGACTGACCTTCTGGAAACTTTACCACGAGTTCAATTCGAGAAAAATGCTATCTAAAAATAATAAATTGATCTTTCTTGAAAAATTTGCAAAAGAAGACGATCCAATTTGTTTAGACGCTTTTGAAGAAATATTAAAAGTTTTGTATGAATCAGAAAACTATCAGAGTGTTATTCAAAAAGTTGATGAACTCAGCACTCAAGAAAAAAGAATTTTACTGACCTCTCAAGTCAAGCAAAGGTATGCTCAAAGTCTTTTTAGAAATTCTTCTAAAAAAAGAGCTATAGATACTTGGATTTCCATAATCTCTGATCCAAATTGCCCGGATTATATACGATTGAATGTTTATTCCGATTTAAAATTCTACTTAAAGGACTCTATTTATGAAGATTTAGATTCAGTAGAGTTATCTTTTATCTTGAGCAAATTATCTCAAAAGGAAAGTAAACTCCTTTATGGAAAAAATAAAATTATACTCAACAGGAAGTACGAAAATCCTGTATCGGTTAAAAACATTATAAAATTTTTGGTTAAAAACCAACCTTCTCAAATATCAAATTTTCTAAAGATACATTCAGACTTCACCGAAAAAGAGCAAATTTTTCTATCCGAAATCATCGAAATACTTTTTGCAAACAAAGAAATACATATATCCGAAGATTTACTGAAAAAATATATTCGAGAGACTTTTCCACTTAGCGCTCAAAAAACTTTTATTCGATTGTATTTCAAAAAACACCTTGAAGAAAAATTTCTTCATACTTTGATAAGCTATTTAAAAGAAAACCCCTACGATCTCGGATTCCAAGATAAACTAATCGACTTCTTGATAGGAAAAACTTCTGCAAATACATATTACGCAAAAAAGGAATACTGGGAAAAAGCAATTCTCTCAATTCCTAACCTACCTGTAAAAGGCAGACTCATGTATTGGTATTTTAGATTCTTGAAAGATACCAATGACTATAAAACCCTGCTCTCTTATTTAGAAAATTTTTATGAGCACTGCCCGGGTTCTTATTATGTGCATACGATTCAAGAAGAATTTAAGAAAGAGATTGAGCAAATTGCAAAACCTGCTAACCCTTTAACAAACAAAAAAAATCTCCTGAAATTTCTTTCACTTACCCCCCAAAGAGACTACGCACTCACTCTCCAAAATAAAGACTTAAGTTTCGCCTACGACATTAATAGTTTTGAATTGGGTACAAGGCTAAATAATTCCATAAACCAAATAAATAACCATAGACTTTTAAATCTTTCAAGAGACTATCTGAAAATTGGTGAAGAAAAAAGAGGGGTCTGGCTCGCCTCTAAATATTTTAATTCAAATAATTTAGGAGAAGAGGATCGGGCGTTACTCTATGTAGGTTTAGGAGATTTGTCATTCAATAGCTATCTAAGTATTTTTTATACTCGTGTGCTTATGAAAAAAAATAAAATCCCAGATGACCCAATCCTTTTACCTTCAGCCATTCTATCCAGACTATACCCACGACCCCATAGAAATATTGTTCAAAAATTTTCAGATACGTATCAAGTGAGCGAAGATATCGTATATGCAGTGATGAGGCAAGAATCTTTTTTTCGAGAATCTGCTATATCGGTTTCAAACGCACAAGGTCTAATGCAGGTAATCCCTTCAACCGGAAAATTTTTGGCTAAAGCCCTAAACGAAAAAGACTATTCCCTATTTGACCCAAACATTTCAGTGAAATTCGGAACTAAATTCTTGTCTGATTTATTAAAGATGAACGAAGGCGATATTCGTTGGGCAACCATAGCTTACAATGGAGGGCCCGGTAATTTAAGAAAATGGAAAAGAAATCACTACAAGGGGGATTTTAATCATTTTCTGGAAGAAATTCCTTCTAAAGAATCGAGAGACTATTGTAGAATTGTAGTTTCTAATTATTATAACTATAGACTATTAAAGGAAATTTTCGATAGATGAAAACTTTTACAAACTATTTTCTATTTGCAATTCTATTCTTGTTGATAAAACCCATAATGTCAAAAGAAAGAGAGCCAAACGAACTCGGAAAAATCTTTGTTTTAACCTACCATAAAATCGGAGACTTTGATTCCAATTTTACGAGATCCAGAAAAGGTTTTGTGGAAGATTTACAAACTCTAAAAAGAGAAGGATTTATTCCGATCCAAACCAATGATTTTTCTAATGCCAATATAAAAATCCCAAAAGGAAAGAAGCCTGTTCTGATTACTTTTGATGACTCTTCTATCAGCCAATTTGAGGTTGATGAAAATGGACAAATAAAATCAAACTGTGCGGTAGGAATGATGGAAGAGTTTAAGAAAAAAAATCCAGATTTCCCCTTAACTGCGATTTTTTTTGTTACCCCGGGCTCAAAATCTCCAAACGATCTATTCGGGCAAATACGATTTACCAAAATGAAAACAGAATTTCTATTGAATAATGGTTATGAAATAGGAAACCATACACTTTGGCATGCAAACTTAAATCAGTTTAGAGATAGAATTCAAGAGCAAATTGCCGGCTGTCAAAGAGAAATAAATAAATTTCTACCAGATTTTAGGATTTATGCAATGGCGACTCCTTATGGCTCTTTCCCACCTGAAAGATACAACCACCTATTGATCGAAGGAAAATACAAAGGGCACTCCTATAAAAATAAAATTATTTTTGATTACTCCAATAGACTTAGTTATTCTCCCTTTGATATAAATTTTAATATTTATCGGGTTAGAAGAATCCATGGATTTGATAAAAACATAAAGAAAATTGTTCAAGAGTTGAATTCACCTACCTCCGATGCGTATATCAGCGACGGCTTAGAGGATACGATTACAATTCCACAATCGGAAGTTAAAAACTTAAATACAGAATGGAAAAAAAAGTTTAAAGTGAAGGTGTATTAAACCTAACCGTTTAACTCTTTTCTTAGAACTTTTTCTGCTCTTTGGGCGTATTTTAAAATTTTACCTTTGTTAGGCTTTTCCCTATTCGCTAAAAGAATATCTTCAGCAAGACGAAACTTTCTGCGAAGATGGTTAATAGATGGGATAGTAGTTTTAAAGTGTTTGGCAAGCTCCCAATCCGTCATGGTTTTATTCATGTCATACAATTTATTTAAGTCTTTCTCTGTCCATTCGCGTTTAGCTTGAGAATTCTTTTTTACTAAAAAATTAAATTTTTGCAAACGCCTTTGATTTCTTTCGTAGCTTCCTAAACCTTTTTGTGCTCTCCAATGAGCATTACGGTTTCTTGCCTTATGAATATCTTCGCTTGTAAACCCTGTTTTTCTTAGCCACTCAATTGTAATACTTCCTTTTTGACCGGGTTTGAGTTTGGACTTGATGGATCTTTCAATATATTGCTCTGGAGTCTTTGCCGATAGTAGTTTTTTTCTTTCTTCTTCAAGAATTTTAGACATTTTTATCTCCTACTACAAAGTAAATTTTTCATCGTGTTGCGTTTAAAAACTTAAAATACAATAGTAGTGAAACTATGTATTAATCTAATTTCTCGCCTTTTAAAAGTTCGTCCAAAGAAATTTTTTCTTTAGATATAGCTTTTAAATTTGGCCATTCATAACCTTGAGGATAATGTTTTTTATCGTTTGGATCATAAAAATGCTTATAGTCTTTTTTATAGCCCCAAGTAAATACAGAGTTTTCAGGGAGTTGATTAATAACTACAAATTTTGGAGAAACATACCCTTCTATTTTAGAATTTTTCACCTTAATAAATTCTTTCTGAAGTCTTTCGTGGTTCAAGTAATCAGAAGGCGTGACTATATCTCCTTTCTTCAATTCACCGACAACTTTAGAATTTATGTTTGGCTCTGCATAAACCTTTGTATTCCATGTAATTTCTGCTTTTGTGCCGCAATTGAAAATAAAGAACGAAACAATGGATAGAGCAAATATTTTTTTTAGTAAATTTTTATTATTCATACTTTTCCCCTATTGATGGTGGTGCAAAGATTCTTCCAATCTTGGATCGCCTACCGGAATTAATTTTGCAGATTCCAACCCTTTCAAAATTACAAATCCAAAAAGCCCAATAACACCAATTGTTACCCCAAAAGTGACGACAAGACTCAAAAAACTAAAGTATTCAAAATTAGCCGGAAATACAATCCAGAAAAGCTCTAAAATTTGAGTTACTACAATCCAAACGCTAATCCTGTTTAAGACTTCAATATCTCTTTTATTTGGTCGATTTAGTAACCAAAGAAAAGGAATTACAAATTTTACAAATGGAATGAGTATTGTAATAAATGTCCAACCGCCTGTCAATCTCATCTCATACCAAAAAGTTTCTTCAGGTAGGTTCGCATACCATATTAACATAAATTGACTAAACGCAATATAAGCCCAAAATACTGTAAACCCAAGTAAGAACTTTCCTATATCGTGAATATGGTTTTCGTTTACATAGTCTCCAAGATATCCTGACTTTTTTAAAATATAGATAAATATAATCATGGAAGCGAGAACAGTTTGGTAAGCCCCTCCAAAAATATACACACCGAACATAGTAGAAAACCAATGCGGAGTCAAAGACATAAGTAAATCAAATGAGGTAACAGAAAGAGTTAGCGCAAACACTATAATAAACGCACCTGACAACTTTGCACTGAATTTTGTGTGAGATACATTTTTGTCCGAGTCTTGATCGACTGATCTTTTATAAAAAAAGTATCCGAAAAAAGACCAAATCACCGCAAAAAAGATTAATCTACCTACAAAAAAAGGAGTTTTAAGCCAAGCACTTTTGTGTTTGATTAGTTTATCGGATGCTACTACCTCAGGGTGTGACCACTCAAATAAATCGTGGATCCCTATGAACACTAAAATAAGCAAAATAATGACTACAGGCATAAATCTACCGTAGTTTTCAGTGAGCCTTCTAACCGTTACAGACCAGTAAGACCCGGTGATATTGCTAAGTGCAGTAAAAAAAATACCGCATAGAGAAATACCGATTATAAAAGAAACGGCCACAAGGAGAGCAGACCAGGCAGGATTGCTGTGTCCATGTCTTGCGGTCTCATGCCCGAGTACAAAATACCCTATTACAAAACTGAGTATTCCAAGACCCATCATACCAAATAATACATTTCTAATCATTGGAGATAGTTTATAAGTTACTAAATTGTCTCTAATTTCAGCGTTCATCTTCCCTACTTAACCGCCTTTGTTTTGTTGTTTTCAGCTTCTTGCAATTTTCTGATATATTGAATCAGTTTCCATCTATCTTCCGGCTCGATTTGAGAAGCGTAGCTACTCATCACACCCTTTCCAACAGTAATTACGTGGTAAATTTGTCCGTCTGTAAATTTCACTACCCTTTCCTGAGTTAGAGGAGTCGGGGTCATTAGGTATCTTGGAGAAGGTCCGACTACATTACCATTTCCTTGACCTGTAACACCGTGGCACGGGGAACAATATATTTGATACCTGTCCTCACCTCTTTTATAATTAGCCAGACTTTTTTTCAATGGATTGGAAAGACCCTTTTCAGGATTTTTTAATTCATCTGCAAATTGTACATTTGAGTAAGGGTATGGATAATATCCTCTTGGGATCGTTCCTTCGGGAGGGATTCTATTCCCACCCAGAATACTTGCAGAAAGCACGTCAGCTTCTTGAGATTCTACTGCTCTGGAGTCAGCCATATCTGGAAAATATTCTAAAATAGGAGTTTTATACTCACAATTCAAAATAAACAATACAGAGAAAAAACCAATTACAATAATTTTGAAATTTTTCATTTTTTTACTACCTGCACTTCTTTGGCTCCAAGGCTTTTTATAAATTGAATTACTTCACTTTCGTTATAACCAGCGACGTTAGACGGAATCCAGAGAGCAAATCTATGACTTGTAACATCGGGATGAATCGGCTTACGATCAAACTTATACAATCCAGTTATGTAATACATAGCAAAAACAGTTGCAACACCTGCAAAAAAGACAGTAGCCTCGAACAATATCGGAACGTAGGCCGGCCATGCGTTATACGCCTTCCCTGAATATACAATTTGCCAGTCGATTGCGTGAGTTAAATACTGATAAGACAACCCGACCGCAAACCCAACAATTCCAAATATAAAAGTAATCCAAGGAAGACCTGACCTTGGAAGTCCCATAGCATCGTCTAAACCGTGTACAGGGAGTGGAGTAAAACAATCAAAATAGGAGTAGTTTTTCTCCTTAGTTTTTTTTGCTGCATGCAGAATCTCTTCTTGGGTATCGAATAGTCCGAATACTCCTGATTCTGTTTCCTGATATTTATGAAACTGCTCTAATTTTGGCTTATACATCAGTGGTGTCCTCCTTCTTTTTTAGGCATCACAGTCTTGACTTCAGCAATTGCAATCACTGGAAGAATTCTTGTAAACAATAGGAACAATACAAAGAATAAACCAAAAGAGCCTAAAAGCATCAAATAGTCATAGATCGTAGGTATATACAATGCCCAACTGGAAGGTAAGAAATCTCTATGAGTGGTCATTACTATTACGAATCTTTCAAACCACATTCCAATATTCACAAAAATTGATACTACAAACATCACAGGGATACTCGTCCTGAGCTTCTTTGACCAGAAAATTTGAGGACTAATTACGTTGCAAGAAACCATAATCCAATAAGCCCAACCGTAAGGACCAAAGGCTCTATTTACAAAAGTAAACCCTTCGTATTCGTTACCAGAATACCAAGCTATGAAAAACTCAGTACTATATGCAAGACCTACCATCATACCGGTGACCATAATCACCTTGTTCATATTTTCTAAGTGCTTCATTGTGATTAGTTGCTTCAAGTTAAACACTTCTCTTGTAATCACCATGAGCGTTACAACCATTGCAAACCCTGAGAATACCGCACCGGCTACGAAATAGGGTGGGAAAATTGTAGTGTGCCAACCTGGAAGGATAGAAATCGCAAAGTCAAAACTTACTATCGAGTGAACAGACAATACGATTGGAGTGGAAAGTGCCGCTAAAATCATTGCAACGATTTCCAAGTGAGTCCACGCTCTATTAGAACCAACCCACCCAAAAGAAAGAACACTATAAACCATCTTTTTAATTTTATGATTTGTCCGATCCCTGATTGCTGCGATATCAGGAACCAACCCTAAATACCAGAATAGTAGCGAAATAGTCAGATAGGTAGAAACTGCAAAAGTATCCCAAATTAAAGGAGATCGGAAATTTACCCAAAGTGGTCCTCTTTCGTTTGGATAAGGAAATAACCAAAAACCAAACCAAGGGCGACCTACGTGGATAATCAACATACTTGCCGCAACCATAACCGCAAAAATTGTCATAGCCTCGGCGGCACGGTTGATACCAGTTCTCCATTCTTGCCTAAATAAATACAATACTGCTGAAATTAAAGTACCTGCATGACCGATACCAATCCAAAAAACGAAATTCACGATAAAAAATCCCCAACCAACAGGATTGTTGATACCGAGTATGTATAAACCTTCATAAACCAAATAACCGATTACTGCAAAATCAATTACAGTAATCGTTATAGCTAAAATAAAAGCTCTCCACCAAAGTTTTGTAGGAAACTCATCTACGGGCTTTAAAACTTCGTCTGTTATCTGCTTTAGAGTTTTATTTCCTTCTACTAAAGGAACTATATCTAATTCTTTTTTAATTGCTTCTGACATTGACATCTTGAATTCCGCCTGTTAACCTTTATTTCTAATTCTAGTCATATATCCTACTTGAGGACCTATGTTTAAGAAATCTAAAATTGTATATGACCTTGGGTCTTTTCTGTATTTGGAAACTTTTGATTCGGGATCATTCGTATTTCCAAACACAATAGCATCTGCAGGGCAAGTTTCTTCGCAAGCAGTTCGGATTTCCCTATCCTTTAAATTCCTGCCCTCATTTTTAGCTTGAATTTTTCTTTCAGCTACTCTTCCTGCACAGAATGTACATTTCTCCATAACCCCTCTGGTTCTGACAGTTACATCCGGGTTGAACGCAAGATGCTTAGGTGCTCTTGAATCCGGTGTATCCACCCAGTGATTCATCCAATTATACCTTCTTACCTTATACGGACAGTTGTTAGAGCAGTATCTCGTTCCGACACAACGGTTGTAAACCATGTCGTTTGTACCTTCTTGACCGTGGGTTGTAGCTGCAACCGGACAAACTGTTTCGCAAGGTGCACTATCGCAATGTTGACACATCACAGGTTGGTGGGCAATTTCCATCGTCTCCGGCTTTTCCGGATCGCCTATATAGTAACGATCTATTCTAAGCCAGTGCATTTCCCTTCCTACCCTGACCTCGTTTCTACCTGCAGCAGGAATATTATTCTCTACCTGACACGCTACAACACAAGCTCCACAACCGGTGCAAAGAGAAAGATCTACAGAAAGTCCCCACTTATTCCCTTTGTATTCATGGACAGGATTTAAGCCTCGAGCAGGAGTTTTTACCCCATTTATAGAAATCATAGGAATTTCTTCTTTTACGATTCCTGCATCCGGTTTTTTCAAATAGTCTTGAAAACTTGCAGATTGAATTAATGGTCTTTCTTCCCATTTAGTACCTGCTACCGGAGAAGGATTCATCATGTGGTGGTCTTGAGTAGTTGCAAGTTTGTATTTCTTGCCTGTTTTTTCCAAGGTAACGCTAATTCCAGAGTATTGATTCCCGTTATTCCCACTTACGGCTAATAGGTAAGAATTTTGACCTACTCCATTCCCAACTTTTCCTGCGGCAGTTCTACCGTATCCAAGAGCAACCCCCACTGCTTCAGAGTGCATTGCAGGTTGAATCTGCGCAGATAGGGTGATTTCTTTTCCGTTACTCGTTTTCACTTTTACCAAGTCATTGGAACGAATATCTAATTTCTTACCCAAAACAGGGGAAATTGCTACAAAGTTGTCCCAGGTTACTTTTGTAATCGGATCGGGAAGCTCTTGCCTAAACGAATTGTTAGCCCCACTTCCGTCACCCATGGCAACTGTTGTGTATAATACCAAAGAGAGACCGTCGATTTTTGTGGAGTCGTTTGACAGAGAGCCTTTGAATCCTCTGGCAGGTTTTACCCTACTTAACTCAGATGAATTTACAATCACGCCTTCACGAAGTAAATTTTCCCAATTCGTTTTTTTAGAATAAGTATTCTTTAAAATTTCATAGAAATTTTTTCCGCCAAGCAGAGAACCACCTGCCCACTGAATCAATGAATCTTCAAATGATCGATAGTTGAATAAAGGACGAATTGTAGGTTGACGAATTGCAATCACGCCCCTAACTGATTCGCTATCTCCCCATGACTCTAAGAAATGAGTAGAAGTAGCTAAATAGCCGGACAAGAGTGCAGTTTCGTCTAACCTGTCTGAAAGAGAAACTACAAGTGCAGCCTTAGACAATAAGGTCTTCCAATCTGTGTTTGGGTGTTCATAAGCAAGATTTACACCTTGAATGAAAAGAACCCCTACTTCACCTTTTTCGAGTTCCTTTTTCAATTCTTCTAAATTTTTAGCGTAATTTGTTTTAGAATCTCTTCTATTGGATACGTGGTCTATTGTTTTGCCGTCGTTACCCAAAATTGAATTAAGCATATTTACTGCTACTTGGATTTCTATTGCATCTTGAGTTTGAGCCGTAGTACCACCTGCAACAACCAAAGATTCACCTTTATGGGAATTTAAGTCTTTTGCAATTTTTTCAATTACAGAAAGCTCAACTCCGATTTCTTTTGCTAGATCGGCAGATGATAAATTTGGAATATTCCCTTTTGTTCCTAACTTAGAAAGCTCAATCGCTAAGGCTAATAAAAACTTTTTCTGGTGACCTGGTTTTAATACCACTCTTTCGTCTGCGTTTGATCCTGTCACAGTCGGGAACGATTCTACAGAAATCAGTTTATTGAAAGACTTTTGTCCTTCTTTTAAGTTTCTTCCTTTGGAAAATCCTTTAGTAAATTCTACAGGAGAAATCCAAGTTCCAAGAAAGTCTGAATCCACAGATACAATTACTTTTGCGAGATCAAACCTGTAATTTGGAACAAGACCTTTACCATAAGAAATTTCCTGCCCAATAGAAATCGCATCTTCCGGTGACGTTGAGTCCGATTCATAGTGTTTACCACCACCCACAGATTTTAAAAATTCAGCAATCAACGAAATTGTAGAAGGAGAATTCAATCCACCGGTTAGGATTCTTGTCTTATTTTTTGTGGTATTTAATTTTTCCTTTATGGCTAAATCTAATTTTGCCCAATCAATCGCAGTAGCCTTACCGTTTTCAATACGAAATGGCTCTTTTGCTCTGTCCGGATCATATAAATCCATAATAGAGGTTTGACCGGTTACGCATAACGCCCCCTTGGACACAGGATGATCGGGGTTCCCTTCTAACTTTAGAGGACGGCCATCGCGAGTTCTAACCAACATACCGCAACCGGCAGAACAACCACCACATACAGATGTGTAATAATTAGAAGCACCTGGCTTAATAAATTCAGGAGCGTTTACATAAGGTACAATCTTCTCTACTGGTCTTCTTACACAATTCAATGTAAGCATCGCACTTGATGCACCCATCAACTTCAAGAAAGTTTTTCTGTCAGTTTTTCCGGTCTTGATCTTTTCGATAATCGGATCGGGTGAAGTGTAGTATTCGGTTTTTTGAAGTGTTTTTAGCTCTTTAGAATCTTTGGTCTCGTAAGACTGCCAGTGGGATTTTTTTTCTTTTTGAAAATTCATTTTTTCAGACATATCTATTTCCTTTGTTATCTGTGACAAGTAGAACAATCGTTTGGAGCGTTGTTTTCACGATGACAATTTACGCAAAAACCCATATTCATAGACTCCACTTGTTTTACCTTTACAGCTTCAGCTATATTTCCATGACACTTAGAACAATCCACACCCCTCGAAATATGTCTTGAGTGATTGAAAAATACAAAATCCGGTGTATCGTGAACCTTTATCCATTCGATTGGTTTATTTTCTTCATACTGCTTTTTCAACCATTGGACATTTGAATTTTTCGGTGCTACCATTTTATGGCAATTCATACAAGTTGCGGTAGGCGGAATCCCTGCGTGTGCCGAAGTTTCTACAGTTGTATGACAATATCTACAATCGATCTTATCATCTCCTGCGTGTATTTTGTGATTGAACGGAATCGGTTGATCCGGTGAATATCCGACAGTTCTTGCCGGAGAAAAAATGAGATAAAGAATCACTGCAATTACTGCAAGAGAGACGGTTATCTTAATAGCCTGCTTGTTCATTCTAAATTTTCCTTTAGAGTTACTGAAAAATAATCATAAAAATTAATCATAAAAAAAAATCAAGTATTCAAAAGAAAATTGCTAAAATTTTTTATTTTTACGAATATTGAGAATTAAAATCAATATCAATTGAATCCAAATCTGTACGTTAGGCGGTAATGCAATCGGCTTTTTATTCGATTTTTAGGCATAAATTGAATTATAGAAAAGATTTTTATTCGTGCGAATACAAAATAACGTCCATATCGAAAATCATTTTCTCTAAATAAAAAAACTTTTTCAAAATGGTGTGGTTTCAGAGGGCGTTAGGAATACTCTTATCGTATTATTTGAATTCGTTTCAATGGATTGTCGATTGAACTACCTGATTATTAGAATTTTTCACTCATCGAACGATTTTTTTATTGATTACAAATTCCATACTCTATCCAATTTTGTATTTTATCGGATAGAATTATGAAAATTTGGAAATTCTTTATTACATTTTTTATTCTGTTATTTTGCTATTTTCAAATCTTGTCTTGTACAAATTATACAGTATCCAAACAAAGCACTGTCCCACCTATTTTAGTTTCAGTAGCTCATCAAAATACATCTTCTCTTAGTACTGTCACAGTTATACCTTCCGGCTACCTGCTTGTATTTAAAGCTGGAAACCCTGAAATATTTTTTGCAGACTATAAACTATTTGTAGGAAATACGGAAAATGAAGCAAGAAATCCACCGGATATAAATAAGGGAACAGGCTGTACAGGAGGCCCGCAATTGACACCAAACCAACCGATAGAATATTCAGCCGAAATAAGCTCCCAGCCCGGAGGCTTGGCACCTGTGAATCCGGGAGAAAACACAAATAGGATTTGTAAATTTCAAGTCACAGTAAGCTCAGGACAATATATTGCAATTAGAAGCGCCCTTCGCTCTGTTTCCCCAATCCAAACTTCTAACACCTTGAATATTTCTGCATCTTCCAATGCACTCATTATCCCTTGAATAAAAATTTTAATGAAACCAGATTTCAATTCTTTGAATCGAATTTTTTGAATCTTCTAACCATATACTCTTCGGGTAATTTGATAGTATCTCTTCGTATTTCTCTTTTGCAGAATTTAATTTTGTTTTTAAGATCTTTAGCTCAGGGTTTTCGTTTTCTTTCAATGAAATTTTAAGCCCGTCTCTTTTTTTAAAATAATTTAAAATAGATTCATTCTCTATAAATTTAGCCTCTCTGTAAATTTGATAATCTTTCGAGTTTTTTATACTCTTGGAGTCAAGATTTTCACGGTTCTCTAGATACTCTTCGATGACTTCTCTGTATTTTACAAGCTCGATAAATAAAACGTCAGAGGTAAATTCTCCCCTGTCGGGATGGTATTTCATAGATAGGGCGTGGTAAGCCTTCTGAAATTCTTTTCGAGAGAAATTCTTTTCTAATCCAAAAAAAAGAACTGCGTCTATGAAATTGTAGTTTTCCAAAACGAATTGGGACTACGAAGATATTTTTTTAATTGAATTTTTGCTTGAATTGTATTTAATTCTTTTTTCATAGAGTGAACAGATTTTTCAAAAAGCTCTGTTACTTTAGAATGAGCACCTCTAATTTCTTCTAAAAGAGTAAAAATTTTTTCTGAAAGAAAGATCATTTTGACATTTTGAGGAGAATTTTCACCGACAATCCCGATTTCTTCGTCTATTCCGTCTAACTTTTGAATCATCTTTTCGTTTTGAAAAGATATTTTTGCAGCTCCTTCACCATCTCCATAGCTTAGAATATCCATCTGCCTGTGCAGGTTTTTAGAAAGCTCACTTAAAACAGTAATTTTTTTTTCGTAAAGACTTTCTAAATTTAGGCTTTTAGCTACTTTTTTTTTCATCCTCGGATCGAGAACCCCGCTCCCCTATCAATGGAAACTTGATTGCCTGCACTCGTTTCTTTTTTGGCCACTTCTTCCCATGCCTCTTTTAGATTGGTAAAATACCCTAAGATTTCGTTAATGATTGCAGAATCCTTCTTCATATTGGCTTCAAGGAGGCGTTTTTTGATATATACATAGATACTTAAAAGGTCGTTTGCCATTTTACCCCCCTCGTCCATATTCAAAGCCAAGATCAGCTCGGTTACAATGTCTTGGGCTTTGATAATATTGTTATTTACCAAATCGTATTTTCGTGGAGTCATATTTTCCGAAGCAATTTTCAGGAAGCGAATTGCACCCTCATACAGCATTACAATCAGCTTGCCCTGGCTTACAGTAGCCACTTCATTCTTTTTGTATTGGTCATACCCTGAAACTAAATTTTCTTTTCTTGCAAGCGACATTTTTTTCTCCTGAAATATTCTTCGACAAAAACAGGCGGGGTCTTAATGGTCGTTATTAGGAAACTTAAATCATTTTAAAAAAGTCTGCAAGTGTTATTCAAAAAAAAGCTAAAGAAAAAAACCATTTTTTTGTGTTCCGGTAGAGGATCGAATTTTGAAGCCGTAATGAAATCTATCCATTCCGGGAAAATTTCCGCAAATCCGGTCGCCCTGATTACAGACAACCCTGATGCAAAAGCTCTCGAAATTGCAAAAAACTACAATTTAGAAAGAATCGTACTGCCCTACAAAAATTATTCAAATAAGCAAGAGTTTCACTCGGATCTCATAAAATCAACCCTTAGTTTTTCACCCGATCTGATTGTTACCGCAGGGTATATGAGGATTCTAAACAAAGATTTTATTTCCAATTTTCCGAATAAAATTATCAATATCCACCCATCTCTATTGCCTTCTTTTCCTGGTTTAAACTCACAAAAACAAGCCTTAGACTATGGAGTAAAATTTACCGGCTGCACGACCCATTTTGTTGACGAAGGAGTAGATTCTGGTCCGATTATACTCCAAGCAGTAGTAAAAATAGAAAATTTGATTTCAGAAAGAGATTTGACTTATAAAATACTAAAAGAAGAGCATAAGATATTACCGCTTTCGGTAAAATATTTTTGTGAAGACAAAATTCAAATAATAGGTAGAAAGGTAACTATTTTACAATGATTAAAATCCAAAGAGCACTAATATCCGTAAGCGATAAAACCGGTTTAGTCGAAATCGGCAAATTTTTAGAAAAGCACGGCGTAGAAATCTTGTCCACAGGAGGCACACTTTCTGAGCTAAGTAAAAATGGAGTGAATGTGACCTCTGTGGATTCTTATACAGGATTTCCTGAAATACTTGGTGGAAGGGTCAAAACTCTTCACCCTAAAATCCATGGGGGACTACTCGGTGACCCGGACAATAAAGAGCACGAAAGAGAATTACTCTCTCACAAAATTCCTTCAATTGACTTAATCATAGTAAACCTTTACCCATTTGCATCCACAATTCAAAAACCAAATGTAACCATAGAAGAGGCAATTGAAAATATTGACATTGGTGGACCTTCCATGCTTAGGAGTGGGGCTAAAAATTATAAACATACAGTAGTAATTACAGATTTGTCCGATTATGAAGTTTTAAAAAAAGAAATGGATGAAAACAGTGGCTCGGTAAAAAAAACTACCTCTTTTGAGCTTGCAGTAAAAGCTTTTAGAAACACTGCCTCTTACGACTCGGTGATCTCTAATCACCTGACCTCACTATTAAAAATAAAATACCCAGAAAAAATTACACTTTCCTTTAGAAAAAAGCAAGACTTGCGATATGGTGAAAATCCACACCAAACTGCGGCGTTTTACGAGCCTTTACTCGCAAAGAGCGATTTTTCTCCTATTCAGGGGAAAGAATTGTCTTTTAATAATATGCTCGATTTTGACGCAGCCTTTCATATCGCAAGTCTTTTGCCTAAAAATACAGTATCTATCATCAAGCACTTAAACCCCTGTGGAATAGGCAGTGGAGAAACTACCCTTGAGTCTTTTGAACTCGCAAAAAGAACTGACCCAATTTCTATGTTTGGGGGAATTATCGGGGTGAGCGGGGTTGTAGATGATGTACTAGCCTCTAAAATTACAGAAGTTTTTGTAGAAGGAGTAATCGCTGAAAAATTCACAGAAGAAGCAAAATCCGTGTTTTCAAAAAAACCAAATATCCGACTAATCCAAATAGAAAAATTCAAAGAAGCACTTTTAGAAATAGACCTACGACCAATCCACCACGGTATCTTAATCCAAGACAGGGACTATTATACAATTCAAGAAAAAGATTTTAGAGTAGTGACTAAACTAAAACCTGACGAAGAAGATATTAAAGGGTTATGGTTTGCTTGGAATTGTGTTCGATTCATCAAATCCAATGCAATTGTTTACACAGATACTAACTCCACAATCGGGATAGGCGCAGGTCAAATGTCAAGGGTAGATTCGGTAGAGCTTGGAGCTTTAAAAGCACAAAAAGTTGGGCTGTCAGTTGTTGGAACTTATGTGGGAAGTGACGCATTTTTTCCGTTTAGAGATGGGATCGATGCAATCGCAAAAGTGGGAGCTAAGGCAATCATCCAGCCAGGTGGCTCTATTCGAGATGAAGAAGTGATTGAGGCTGCGGATAAGCACGGTTTGATTATGGTATTTACAGGGATGAGGCACTTTAGGCACTGATATGGAATTTTTACTTTTTCTAATTTTTTTTGGTATAGCCTTCGGTGTAATCAGTGTTTTAAACTATTATTTTAAACTTTTTGGTGACAGAGAAAAAGATACTTTTTCCAGAGAAGAGCTGATTGATTTTTTGAGAATCATTCCCAAAGAAATGCTTTCCGTAATAGAATCTCACGGTGATATCCAAAACGGGGGAATCGCTTTTTTTCTTTCTGCTTTTTTCTCTTATCTTTGGTCTTTACTTGGAGGGTTAATCGGCTCTCCCCACTATACGAATGAATTCGGTAACTATTTTTTTCAGTCCTTTTTTATTCTTGGGATTTTAATGGCTACTTACACTTCCTTAAAAGAAGCAATCCTCGGAGATCTACTTTTTACAAATGAAGGTCATTTCTTAGTTAAATTACTTAGCCAAGAAATTCCTATTTTATGCGGAATGGGTGTTTCACTCATTGCTGCCAATTTATCTGTTTATGGTCTATACCATCAAACTCTATTTTTATTTACTTTATGCAATGTTTGTATTATAGCGGCCCTACTACTTTATAAAATGAGCGGAAAACAAATTCCAGATATTAATTTTCCTACCAGAGGCAAAGTTACCGGAAGAAAAAAAGAACCCGAAATTGAAGAATAATACGAGAATAAAACATGAAACTCATCCTGAATAATATCAAATATCAGATTACCCTGATATTTGCTATAGTTATTGCAATAAGTTTTTCCACCACTGCACTATTCACCTCCATCTCCTTCCAAGACAAATTTGAAAAGCTAATACAACAAGAATTAAAATCGGATATACGGTTTTCAAAAGAGCTTCTGGAACTTAGACTGCCAGGAGATTGGTCAGCAAGAGGAAACTCTCTTTATAAGGGAGAGGTTCTTATAAACAATAATTTTGAAATAGTTGACATGATCAAAGAAATTTCAGGAAATACAGCTTCGATTTTTTTAGGAAATACAAGAGTGACAACTAACGTATTAAAGCCGAACGGAGAAAGAGCGGTTGGAACAAAAGTATCTCCTCTCGTAGAAAATACTGTATTAAAAAATAATAAACCCTATTACGGTGCGGCAGATGTGTTGGGTGTTATGAATCAAACTGCTTACGAGCCAATCCTAAATCGACAAGGAGAAGTAATCGGTATATTGTATGTTGGAATTCCAAGTACGACCTATAAATATCTGATCAATGAGTTTATTCTACTAATGATTGCAATCAGTACTATTATTTTAATTCTTGGAGGAGGAGTAATGCTATATTTTATAAATAAAAAAATCTCTCCTCTAAAAAGTCTTACAGAGGTTACAAAAAAAATAGCCAAGGGAGACTTGAAGTTCGACTACACAATCAAAGAATCTGAAGATGAGATCGGGGTGCTTTCTTCAAGTGTTCATATTATGAAAGATCAAATTTATGAAGTGATCTCAAAAATGAAGCAAGCTACCTTAGAAAATAATAAAATTGTGACAAAGTTATCCAACTACTCTATTGATTTGAGCTATACGGCAGGAATACAGACAGAACAATCGAAAGAGTTTCATTCTACTTTTTTAGAATTGTCAAAATCTTCTAAGAAAATCAATGAGAATATTGAAAGTTCTGTTGACTCGACAAAAAATGTAAGTAATATCATTTTAGAATTTATAAATTCTTTTAAAGACATTGCACAAATCACCCACCAATTAAACAGCCTCATCACCCATATCACAAACAATATCTTAACCAGTGAAAATGAAATACGCGATATTGCAAAAGCGATCCAAAACATAAAAGAAAGCACAGGACAAGTTTCGGAGTTTATAGGGATTATTACTGAAATCTCTGATAGGACAAATTTATTGTCATTAAACGCATCCATCGAAGCGGCAAGAGCTGGAGAGAGTGGACGAGGGTTTGCAGTTGTAGCCTCCGAGATTACCAAGTTAGCCGATAAAACTCTTCACAGCGTGAAAGACATTGAATCAATCATTTCAACTTCCTCAAAATCTATTCAAACCGGGATTGACAGGGTGAATCTGACTCTTGATAGTATCCACTCGGTGATTAACAATTTTGATAGTATCAATAATTACACAAACGAAATCAGAGAAAAATTTGAAAAGCAAAGTGAGATAACAAATACTATTTCAGAAAATTTAGACAATATCAACAGCTACTCCGACGAAATCAAATCGAGCTTAATGATTCAGAAAAATTTCTTGAGTGAGGTATCTTATAGCGCAGAATCTTTAACTCAAAGTGCAGAAGACCTAAATACCCAAGCTCTTTCATTAAAAGATATGTCAGATGGTTTAAGCCAAACTAACGATTCTATGTTTCAATCAGTGAGCAATTTTACAATCTGATTTTATTAATCAGTCATGGAACCTTATTAAAAATTTCAGGTCTCACTTGCATAAGGGAGAATAACATGAAAACATTTACAAAATTTATAATTCTAATGATCATTGGAGGGGTATCTTTTACAGCTTGCAGAAGACACCACCCACCCTCTTTTCAAAAATTTACAGAATTTATCACTAAGAAATTGACAAAAGAATTGGATTTGAACGATACCCAAAAAGCTGTATTAGAAAAACTGAAAAATGAAGTAATTGCAAAACGACAAGAACTTCAAGTCCACGGGCATGGAGAAAGAATACCAAAAGAATTAGTAGAAGAAATCAGAAAAGAAAAAATCGACGAAGCAAAAGCACAAAAATATTTTGAGGCTGAATCTGCAAAGCATATCGCACTTAGAGGTTTTATATTAAAAAAATTCATTGAGTTTCATTCTGTTTTAAATCCAGAGCAAAGAAATAAATTGGGAGATTTGATTCTAAAAATGCAAAAAAGATTTCAACACAATGACTGAAGAAGAATTTGCGAAAATCGTAAACTCTACAAAAAAGATCGTCCTCTCTGCGATTTCCAAACATCTCAGAGAGAGGTTTTCTTTTGCTATTGACGATGTTGCCCAAGAAACTTATTTCCGGGCTTACAAATCGCTAAGTAAGAATAGTTTTCGAGGAGATTCTTTATTAAGCACTTGGCTATACACTATCGCCAAAAATGAATCTATCAGAATGAATTCCAAATTGGAAAAAGAAGAAAAAAAAATCGAAAAATTAAAAAATCAAACTAAAACAGAAGAAATTGATTCTGAGGTTGGACTCGTCGAAAAATATTTAACCCTACTCCAAAAAATCCCAAAAAAATATTCTGAAATTTTACTCCACTACCATAAAGGGTATAGCGAAAAAGAGATTTCTGAAAAATTGAATATCAGCAAAGGAACCGTAAAAAGCAGAAATTCTCGCGGGAAAGTAATGATAAAAAAACTATCTATGGAGGTAGAAAATAAATGAGAAACTCTAGAAATTCACAAATTCAAAAAAAAGTTCAAAGCGAAAGATGGGGAGAAGAAATTGCAGGAAAAGTTTTCCAAAAAAGGAGAATACAAAAAAGGAATATTCTATTTAGAATTTCACTAATTTCCGCTGCCCTTTTCTTTTCACTGTATTCATACCAAAATTCGATTAACTCGAATTTTGATAACTCAGCGACAAGCTATTTTGAGACTATTTTTGTTCAAAAAATCAATTTTGAAAATATTGCATCCGCTTTGGACGAATAAATCTTTATCCATTTTCGATTTTTTCCGATATAGTTAACATGAAACGACTTATACTATTTTTCCTGTTACTCACAACTGTAGGTTATGCACAAGATCGACCAAAATCTGAATCGTCCAGTTTGGATGGATTCGGGGAATCTGAATGGGGAGCCAGTTACGAATCCATTCGAGATAAATTTCTAAATTTATCTAAAAATCCAAATTCAACTGAAAAAATAGAAGTCGTAAATGAGGTGAAAGACGAAAGCCTTCTAATCAGAAGAAATGGAATTAACTATCTTTACAGATTTTACAAGACCCCTGCAATAGTAAAAGAATCCCGTGAAAAAAATATTGTAGATACCTCCTCTACCGAATTAGATCCGAAAACTGGAGACCAGAAACACGATGGGACAGGCAGCTTGTATTCAGTCGGAGTTTTATTTAATTATGTGGAAAGCGATTTACTAAAATTAAAAATAGAAAATAAATACGGTAAACCTAAGAAGGAATCGTTGGATGATAACAAAATCGGGGGAGCAGTGATCTGGGAGCTTACGAATGCAAATGAAGCCACTCCCAAAGGAGGGTATATAGTGCAATGGAAAGATGTGTATAGAAAAAAACCATTTTCCAGAAGAATGGACTATTATAGTGCAAGTATCAAAGATATGATTGCAAAAGAATACAAAGAATACTTCTCAGTACCAGAAATCAAAACTTTAAAAGAATTATTAAACTAACATTTAGGGGGATATATTGAAACTTTTTTTAGATACGGCAGAGGTCGATGAAATCCAAAAAATTGCAGACCTTGGAATTTTAGACGGAGTAACCACAAATCCAAGTTTAATAGCAAAAAGCAAAAGAAAATTCAAAGAAGTAATAAAAGAAATCTGCAAAATTACCAAGGGGCCGGTAAGTGCCGAAGTGATTTCTATAGATTACGAAGGGATGCTGAAAGAAGCACTTGAGCTAAAAGAAATTGCAGAAAATGTAGTGATAAAAATTCCACTTATTGGCGAAGGAATAAAAGCAGTAAGCGAGTTATCCAAAAGAAACATAGACACAAATGTAACTCTTTGTTTTTCATCTCCACAAGCTCTAATCGCAGCAAACGCCGGAGCGACTTATATTTCACCGTTTATTGGCAGATTAGACGACTATAGCCACGATGGGTTGGAGTTAATTTCTGAAATCAGAAATATCTATGATAATTATGGGATTCAAACGAAACTATTGGCAGCATCCATTCGTAACCCGATCCATTTCAAAGAGTCGGCTTTACGCGGTGCCGATTGTGTTACCATCCCCTATTCTACCTTTACTACTCTTATTAAGCATCCACTAACAGAAATTGGTCTTAATAAATTTTTAGAAGACTCAAAAAATATAATCTGGACGTAAAATGTCTGCACATAGATTTTTTGGACTATATTTTCCGTGTAGAAAATTATTTTTTTGAATGGGTTTTTTCGTATTCATCTAAAAGAAAATTCAACTGCTCGTTAAAACAAATACTAGACTGGTGGGATGCGTCGTAAAATAACGAACAGTTAGAAACTTCATTTAAATTGAAAGATTTCATCTGGTAGTTTTCACTCAACTCTTCTAATTTTTTCCACCATGTATTTTTTAAATCAAACTCATCATAGATTTTTTTATAATCTGGATACACTTTTGGGAAAAGAATATTTACCATAACTTCATTTTCTTTTGCAAGTTTCAACATTTCTTCAATGAAAAAATATTGAGTAGAGTCAATTTTAAAATTTGAGAAATAAATATTTTTCATTCTAAGAGAATCTTTTTTTAGTTTTGTATCATCGTTTTGAAAAGTTGTGTAGGCTACTTGCGCACCATTGTACAAATTTAAAATCATCATCTCTGAATTTGTTTTCGGATCGTATTGAGATAGAGATTTTGATTGTATTCGATTCAATAAAAGCTTATAATCAAATTCCAAAGATCGATACACAAAAATCTTATCTAAAAAATATTCATACCTGTCTTCCTTCGGCAAAAATTTCCAATATTTAGAAATAAATTCTCTATCAGCCCCAAGTCTTAAAAAAGGCTTAAATATAAGTCTTTTAGAATCATCGAAACCTTCCGGGCTAACTGCAAACACAACAAGTTTAGGCTTCACCTTACTTTCTATAACTTTCCTGAACATGTAAAAAGAATACGCAGGAACTGCCTGAGCTGCACTGAAATTGTACACCTTCCAAGAATTCTTTCTTACAAAATTTTTTTCAAATGCAAGATCAGAATAGGAATACCCCCTCGAATCACCAAACACCAAGATCAAATTCTTATTAGTTGTGTCTTTTTTTAATTTTTCTAAAAGCAATTCTCTATGTTTGTAATAGACTGCATTCCCTGTTTGTAAAAAACGTTCTTTAAAAAAAGAAATACTAAAAATTTTATCTATGAAAAATAAAAAAATTAGAAAAATCAAAGGGTAGTAAATATAAAAATTTTTCTTGTTCATAATAGCGTCCTAAAATTTTGCATAGAAAAAATCTAAGTTACCACTCTGATTGGATATCATTACCAACAACACAAGGATGTATCCAAAAGGCAAAATTCTATATTTGTATTTTTCAAACTTTCTAAAGGCATCCGGCCACTCTTGAACTGAGTGAAAAAGAAAGGTGAATACCCCTACATAAAAACCTGTTTCTAAAGCCGTAAGCTCCAAACCTTTTTTCATTATAGCTATATTTTTCATTACAAGAAGAGCCGTTTTTACATCCGGAGTAAAAAAAAGAACCCACGAAATCAAATAGATATGGAGTACAAAAAAATATTTTAACCCAAACGATAGATAAGGTATTTTGGGAATCTTTTCCATGAATTGTAAATTTCCAAAAAACCTTTCAATAGACAAAAAAATTCCTGTCAAAAATCCCCACAAGGCAAAGTTCAAACTTGCGCCATGCCAAAGCCCTCCCAAAATAAATGTAATGAGTAGATTGAAAGAAGTTCTAAGCTCTCCTTTTCTTGACCCACCAAGAGGAATATAAATATAATCTCTAATCCAAAAGGAAAAAGTCAAGTGCCACCTTCTCCAAAAGTCTCCAAAGTTGGAAAGAAAAAAAGGAGCCTTAAAATTTTCGGGCAAAGAAAATCCGAGTAACTTTCCGATTCCTCTTGCCATGTCTGTTAATCCGGAAAAATCTAAGTACAAATGAAAAGCAAAAAAATAACTCGTATAAAGCAGAGATAAACCGGAGTAATCCGCAGGTTTTGAGAATACTGGATAGATAGAGAGTGCAATTAAATCAGAGAGTAGTATCTTCTTTACAATCCCAACTAAAATCAACCAAAGCCCGTCTGCCATGTCTTTTTCATTCATAGTCGGATTTTCAAATTGAGAACGAATGTCTTTGTATCGTAAAATTGGACCCGCAATCATCACCGGTAAAAATAAAATATAGGAAGCTATATCGAAAAATTCTACCTTTTCTGAAATCACTTTTTTCTTTAAATCCACCCCAAGAGAAATAAATTGAAAAGTATAGTAACTGATTGTAGCGGGCAAGACCAATTCAAAAACTTTTAAGTTTAGTAAACTTGAAAAATATCTATTCAATTCTGTTTTTTCAGATAAGACCCCTATCCCAAAAATTTGACCGATTAACTCTAAAACAAAATAAAAATATTTAAACAGAATCAGATTGAATAAATTTACCCCTACGATTAATTTTACAAAAACCTCTTTCTGTAAAAAATATTTGATCATTAAAAAATTAATTAGGATTATAAAAATTAAATGAATTAAAAAATTAAAACTAAAAAAAGAATAAAATATACAAGAAGCAATAATAAGTAAAATTCTTTTCTTTTTTAAAGATACATTCCAATAGAAAACGTACAGAACTATAAATAAGGCTAAAAATTTTATAGATATAAAATTCATTTTTGTGTTTTAATAAAAAATATCTTCCTTTTCAATCTTTTTGAATTCTCCTTCTGCAATATCTAAATCGTCTAACTTTAGTTTTCCTATTGAAATTCTTTGAAGGTCCAAAACTTTGGCACCAACTTTTGCAAACATTCTATGCAATTGTCTTTTTCTGCCTTCTTCCAATACCACCTTCACAAGTCCTTTCGATTTATCCAATACCTCAACTTCCTTAGCTCTAAGAAATTCACCATCGTCCTCGATTCCTCGAAGAAAACTTTCTCTTAAGTTCTTTTCATCAGGGCAATTTTCCACTACAAGCCTATACGTTTTTTTTTGATGAAAAGAAGGATGGCTTAGTGTTTGAATTAGATCACCGTCTGAAGACAAAATCATTAAACCCCGAGAGGTAATGTCCAACCGACCTGCAAGAAAAAATCTCTTATATTCTTTTGGCAATAAATGAAATACCGTATTCTCATTGTGCAAATCGTAGTGAGAAGAAATATATCCGGGAGGCTTATTGAAAGCAATTGTAAAGTTTTGCAAAATCGGGGTAACGATCTCTCCTTTAACTTCTACCTCATCTTTCCCTATTTGAATTTTAGTAGAAAAATCATTCACAATTATTCCGTTTATTTTTACCTTCCCTTCAGAGATTAGTTTTTCAGAATCTCTACGGCTCCCAAACCCACATTTTGCCAAGAAACGATTGATTCTAAGCTCAGAAGGAAGTTCATCATCCTCGTCATCGTGTATATCAGTAAATTTCGTATTCTTATTTAACTTGGAGAGTAAGCTGATTTTTTCACGATGGATTTCTTCTGGATCAGGTTTTTTCTTTTTTATTAAAAAATTTTTTGTAGTCTTTGGAAAATGCTTTTCATCTACCAACTCATGCTTTTTATTTTTTCTGAAAGAATCTCTTGGAATAGATTCACTTCTTCTAACCGAATATGGATCAAACTCTTCTGTATCAGATTCATACCTATCCGACCAATTTCTATTTTTAATAAAATTTCGATCTTCTCCTAAACCGGAACGATAAGAAGTTTTTCTTTCTGTAGATTTCCCAAAGCCGTCATTCGTTTCTGAAGAATAGTTTTTTTTAAAAAATTCTTTTCTTCGATTGTCCGTTTTATCACCGAAAGGTTTTCTATCCCTGAATTCTTTTTTATCTCCAAAAGATTTTCTGTCTCTGAATTCTTTTTTATCTCCGAAAGGTTTTCTGTCCCTGAATTCTTTTTTATCTCCAAAAGATTTTCTGTCCCTGAATTCTTTTTTATCTCCGAAAGGTTTTCTGTCTCTGAATTCTTTTTTATCTCCGAAAGATTTTCTGTCCCTGAATTCATTTTTATCACCGAAAGGTTTTCTGTCCCTGAATTCTTTTTTATCACCGAAAGATTTTCTGTCTCTGAATTCTTTTTTATCTCCAAAAGGTTTTCTGTCTCTGAATTCTTTTTTATCTCCGAAAGATTTTCTGTCTCTGAATTCTTTTTTAGGCAATTCTCCAGCCTTAGAAAAACTCTTTTTCGAACCTTTATTCTCTCGTTTTGGAAAAGGTTTTTTATCTTCTTTGTCCTTAGGGTGAAAAGTTTTTTTTTCTTCGTTTGACTTAAGTTTTCTTGGGGTTTTCTTTTTATTATCTGGGTTCATATACCTATAGTGTAACTAATTAATACATTTTTTATTTTCGATTTACAGTTTATTGAAGGCTTTTGACTTTACAACAATTATTATGTACACGAAATAAAATACCTTCGTTCTCAAAATGCGTAAAGTCCAAATTCCTTATTTTTGAAACAGTCCATCAATAGTTTTCAATAGCATGTCAGATTCTACCTTAGTCAAATTATTTCTCTGACCCAATGGACTGTTATCTATTTGCGAATGTCGGTGTCTTTCCTCTTTAGATTTAGGCGGTTTCCAATCTTCCGGATTTATCACAACATTTTTCTTATCTTTATAGAAAACCAAAATATCTTTTAAATTTACTTTATTATATTCTTGATCTTTTAGCTCTAATTGAATCTGACCTTCACAATGACAAGTACCTTGATAGGCTCCTATTTGGAATGTATAAAATTTTGTTCCCCGAACGCTCGCAACCGATGTTGGTGTGTGTAAATAAAATTCATTCCCTTTTCCAAGTTTTGTGATTCTTGTCCAAACGCTTCCCTTTTGAACTTGAATAGATTGTATTTGTTTTAATAATGAATTTATAGTTAAAACCGTATTAGATTGAATCTCCATTTCCCCAAGATCATTATGAAACACTAACACCAAAACAGAATTATTGTATGTAAAAATTTTATCCCCTTCCCAAACCTTCTCTCCGTATTTTAGATCAGTTTTTTTTGAATTTCTTTCAACCACTGCCTTCCCTTTCACAAAACTGATAACCCCTACCGTATTTTCTCTTTTTTTATCCTCGCAGTGAGTCAAAAAAATACTTACCAAAAAAGCCAATAATATGAGATGAACAATTTTTATTTTCATAAGTTGCCCTTTATTCGTATTTTATCCGGTACCATACGGATGTCAATGGATTAAATTTCCCTTGACCAAATACGAAACATATTCGATTCAATTTTGAAAGTGCATAATGAGGTTTTTTTAGTGAAATACATTTTTTTACTTTTACTATTTTGTGTTTTTTATTGTGAAAAACATACAGAGGAAAAAATTATAGAAAATTCGACCCACACAAAATCTTCTCCCAAAACTATTCTATTTTTTGGAGACAGCCTTACTGCTGGAATGGGGTTGGATTCCCAAGAAGACTCTTTTGTAGGAATAATCCAAAAAAAATTAGACAAGGAAGACTTTCGTTATATTGCGATCAATTCAGGTTTAAGCGGAGATACTACATCGGGTGGGATTTCCAGACTAGATTGGGCTCTCTCAAAAAAACCAGATATATTTGTATTGGAGCTTGGTGCAAATGATTCCATGAGAGGGATTTCACCGTCGCAAATCAAGTCCAATTTAATTCAAATTATTCAAATGGTAAAAAGAAGATACCCTGATTGTAAGATATTATTACTCGGAATGAAAACATTTCCAAACCTCGGACCGATCTATGCCCGTAAATTTGAAAAAATTTTTCCAGAAATACAAATAGAAGAAAATATTATCCTTGTTCCGTTTTTATTGGAGAAAATTGCGGGTGAAAACTCTCTAAACCAACTGGACGGAATCCACCCTACCGAAGAAGGCCATAAAATTATGGCGGATACAGTCTATAAATATTTACGACCTATGTTAAAAAGGTAGTTAGTCTCCTACAAAAAATTAAAAACATTTCACTCCATAGATAATAAATTCAAGTTGAAAAAAGATTTAATTCTTTACATTAGTTCTATTTATCCAAAAATGGTTTTAGCAAATTTTTTATTGCGGGAATAGCTCAGTGGTAGAGCACCTCCTTGCCAAGGAGGGGGTCGCGGGTTCAAGCCCCGTTTCCCGCTCAAAAATATTCGGTATGAGTCTGAATATTTCTTTATAATTAACTACAAAGGTCATAATCAATCTTATGGAATACAAAGTAAAAAAAAACAACAATGCAACCGCAGATTTAAAGATTACTTTTTCTGCAAATGATATTGAAAAAGGATTTAAAAAAGCTTACGAGTATGCAAAATCCAAAGTAAAGATTGACGGTTTTCGCCCCGGGAAGGCTCCCCTTGAGATGGTAGAAAAAATTCTTGGAGACTCTGTAACCGAGGATGCAATCAATATCATATTACAAGATGGGTTCAATGAAATCATTGAGGCCCTTACACCTGCTCCGATTCGTTTCCCCCAGTTCAAAATTGAAGATTTTAATAGAAAGAAATCTATGATTGCAACTGCTACCTATTTTACACCCGCCGAGGTAGTGTTGAATAAATACAAAAAGTTGAAATACGAAGAAAAAAAACCAAAAATTGCAGATGAAGATATTGCCGAAAAACTGAAAGACATTCAAAATCAGTTGATGAAAACTCAACTCAAAGAAGAAAATGAATTAAGCGAAAATTTTGATATTGTTGAAATTGAATATTCAGTTTCTCCAAATAAAAACAATCTGAGATTTCCGAAGCATGAAAGCGTTCATTTAGTCGCAGAGAAAAAGTTTGAAAAATTCGAGTCACATTTAATCGGTGTAAAAGCAGGTCAACAACTAGAATTCACTATTGACACAAGGGATGTTACTGACTCGGAAACCCCTTCAAGTCCTGACGATAAACTTACGTATTCAGTTAAAGTTTTAGGGATCCAAAAAGTAATTTTACCCGAATTAAATGATGACCTTGCATTAGAATGGGACAATACTCCAAGTCTTGCAGAGTTAAAAGAAAAAATAAAAAATATTCAATATGGATACATGCAAAAGGAATTAAAATCCATTGCTATGGACGAATTGGCAGACAAGGTCATAGAAGAATCCAAGTTTACGATTCCGAGTATCATGATAGACGAGGTTACCAACGATAACTTTCATAGGATGGTTCATTATGCAAATCTTCCCCACATTTCTATGGAAGAATACGCAAAAATGATCGATAAACCTTTCAATGAAGTTAAAGAAAATTTTAATAGGAACTCGGAAAAACTTATCAAAGAGTGGGTTAGTCTGCTAAAAATTGCAGAAGAAGAAAAAATTGAGGTAACGGATGAAGACGTAAATCTTTGGGCAATCCAAGAATCTAATGGAGAAAACCCTGAAAAAATCCTAAAAAAGCTAAAAAAAGAAGGCAAAGAAGAAAACATAAGAAAAAACCTGCTTTTTAAAAAAGTGAGAAACTTTTTATATGACACAAGTGAAAAAAAATCCACAAAAGAAATTACTTTTTCCGAATACATAAAAATCGTAACCAAAATTAGAGAGGTGTGAACATGGCTCTTATGCCTTATGTAATAGAGCAAACCAGTCGGGGAGAAAGACAGTACGATATATTTTCAAGACTCTTAAAAGATAGAATTATCTTTATCGGAAATGCTATTGATGACGATTACGCCAATGTAATTACGGCTCAGTTGTTATTTTTAGATGCAGAAAGCCCAGAAAGAGATATTTGGCTTTATATAAATTCTCCCGGAGGCTATGTTTCTTCGGGTCTTGCAATTTATGACACAATGCAATACATCAAATCAGAGGTAAGAACACTTTGCATAGGACAGGCTTCTTCTATGGCGTCTCTACTACTCGCAGGTGGAGCCAAAGGCAAAAGATCGGCACTACCTCACGCAAGAATCATGCTCCACCAACCTTACGGTGGTGCCTCAGGTCAAGCAAGCGACATTGAAATACAAGCAAAAGAAATTTTGCATATAAAAACTACTATGAATCAAATTTATCAAAAACATACTGGTAAAACTGCCGAAAATATAGAAAAGGATACAGAAAGAAATTTCTATATGACCGCAGAAGAAGCAAAGAACTATGGTCTAATAGACAATGTTGTAATTACTGACAGAAAAAAAGAAAAAACGAAAGGATAAAATTTTTTGAGTAAAAGTAAAAAAAGTTCATCTATGGGAAATGAAAAACTATTTTGTTCATTTTGCGGTAAAGAACAGGACTCAGTAAAAAGACTCGTTGCAGGGCCCGGAGTCTATATTTGTGACGAATGTATAGCTCTTTGCACAGAAATCATCGCAGATGATCCTAATCAATCAGATAAGACCTCTACTCTGGGTGATGTCCCAAAACCAAACGAAATCAAAAAAATTTTAGACCAATACGTAATCGGTCAAGAAGTCGCTAAGAAAGCTCTTTCGGTCGCAGTTTACAACCACTATAAAAGAATTCATTTTAATTTAAAAAAGTCTGATGTAGAATTAGAGAAATCAAATATTCTTCTCATTGGTCCGACAGGTAGCGGTAAAACTCTACTGGCTCAAACTCTTGCAAAAATACTAAAAGTACCATTTGCTATTGTAGATGCTACAGCACTTACAGAAGCAGGCTATGTAGGAGAAGATGTTGAGAATATTATACTTAAGTTGATTCAAAACGCCGAAAACGATATAAAAAAAGCAGAACTTGGAATCATCTATATAGACGAAATTGATAAGATCGCTCGAAAATCAGATAGTGCTTCTATTACACGAGATGTTAGTGGCGAAGGTGTACAACAGGCTTTGTTAAAAATTATCGAAGGAACTCTAGCAAACGTTCCTCCTCAAGGCGGTCGAAAGCACCCTCATCAGGATTATATTTCTATTGATACCAAAAATATTTTATTTATATGCGGTGGAGCATTTGTAGATTTAGACAGGATTGTGAAAGCAAGAACTGGTGTTAAGGTGATCGGATTTAGTTCTGACAATAAAGAAGCCTCAAAAGAAGATACACTAAAAGAAGTGATCCCAGAAGATTTACTAAAATTTGGTTTAATTCCTGAATTCGTTGGACGACTTCCAATTCTTGCAACCTTAGACGAAATTAATGTTGAAACAATGAAAAAAATCTTTACCGAGCCTAAAAACTCTATCATGAAGCAATACATTAAAATGTTTGAGCTTGAGAATGTAAAACTCAAATTTACAGAAGGAGCAATTTCAGCAATTGCAGAATTAGCTTTGAAAAGAGAATCCGGCGCAAGAGGACTCAGGGCTATCATTGAAGATACGATGATGGAATTAATGTTTCAGATTCCATCCAGAACAGATATTGTAGAAGTTGTAATTACAGAAGAAGTGATTCAACGAAAAGAAGCTCCGGTATTGATTTTAAAATCTGAAGAAAAAATAGCCTAAACCTATTCTACAGCGTATGTGAAAATTCACTGTTAAATTTACAATATTCAAAAACTGTACCAACTCTATTTCAATAATTCTAAATTTTTATAGAAATTTTTGAATTATTCTGAAATTTATAACAAAAATTTACGGTAAAGATTCATAATGTTTATAAAACTGACTTAACAGCTAAAAATTATGTCCCATGAAAGAATCTGATTTTACACATTTGCATCTGCACACTACCTACTCCATGTTAGATGGAGCTATAAGAATACCTGAGTTAATGAAACACGTAAAAAAACTCGGGATGAGCGCAGTCGCTATGACCGATCACGGTAATATGTTTGGGGCAATTGAATTTTACAGAGAAGCTACTAAAGAAGGGATTAAACCAATCATTGGGTGTGAATTTTACGTTTCACCAAACAGATCAGAGGAAAGAGAATTAGACAGTATTCCTGATGGAAGTGCTTACCACCTAATTTTATTAGTCAAAGATGAAATCGGCTATAAAAATATTTTGAAATTAGCAAGTAGATCCTACACAGAAGGATTTTATAAAAAAGCCAGAATAGATTACGAGCTTTTAGAATCCCACAGCGAAGGGTTGGTCTGTCTTTCAGCTTGTCTTGCTGGAGAAATCCCAAGAAAAGCTATGGAAGGTAAGGACAAAGAAGCAATTCAGTTGGCAGGAAAGCTGCATGAAATTTTCAGGAAAGAAGACTTCTATCTTGAAATTCAAAAACATGGGATAAAAGAGCAAGAAATTGTTGCAAAATCCTTAATAGAATATTCAAAGAACAATAATATTCCACTTGTACTGACAAACGATTCTCACTTCTTAACCAAGGAAGACCATTCCGCACAAGATATTTTACTCAGAATAGGACTACAAAAAAAAATTGACGAAGAATTAAAATTTGGATTTAACCCAGAATTTTTTGTAAAAAGCCCGGAAGAAATGAGTCTTTTGTATCCAGAAATTCCTGAAGCCTTTTTAAAAACTCTTGAAATTCGAGACAAGTGCAACCTGAAACTCAGCTTCGGAAATCACCTCTTACCAGAATTCGACGTACCAAAAGGATACAATAGCGAAACTTACTTAGAAGAATTAGTCAATGAAGGAATTAAGAAAAGATATTCCCATATAACAAAAGAAATCCAAGATAGAGTAAATTTTGAAATGGATACGATCCGAAAAATGAATTTTTCCGGGTATTTTTTAATTGTACAGGATTATATAGAATTTGCAAGAAGAGAAAAAATACCGGTCGGACCTGGTAGAGGCTCTGCCGCCGGCTCAATTGTTTCCTACGCCATAGGAATGACCAATGTTGACCCATTAAGATACAACCTGCTATTTGAAAGATTTCTCAACCCGGACAGAAAAGATATGCCCGACGTTGACACAGACTTTTGTGTGGAAAGAAGAGAAGAAGTTATCAACTACATCAAGTCAAAATACGGTGAAGAAAGAGTAGGTCAAATAGTCACATTTTCTTCTTTGGCTGCAAAAGCTGCGTTGAAAGACGTTGCACGGGTTTTAAATATAAGCTATGCAGAGTCCAATGAAATAAGTAAAGCATTTCCGGGTAAGCCTGGAACGTCTATAAAGTCAGCCTTAGAAATATCTAAAGACCTAAGAGAGTTTCAAAATAAAAATGAAACTAACCAGAAGCTATTTGCAATTGCAGATAGATTGGAAGGAAACTTTCGCCAACCCGGAAGGCACGCTGCCGGTGTTGTTATATCCCCCTACCCATTAGAAGAAGTTGTACCTTTATCTACAGTCGCCGAAAAAGGGAAAAGTGGAAGAGCAATAGTAACCCAATACGATAAAGACAACTTAGAGAGTGTCGGTCTAATCAAAATGGATATTTTAGGTCTGAACAACCTCACAACGATTGACTATGCAGTAAAGCTCATCGAAAAAAGAAAAAACATCAAAATTCAAATTGATGAAATTCCTTTAGACGATAGTGCCACATTCACCCTCCTGAAAAAAGCGAATACACTAGGAATATTTCAGTTAGAATCACCAGGGATCACTGACCTTGTTGCAAAAAGCCAAGTAAAAACGTTTGAAGAGATTGTTGCACTCATTGCTCTATATCGTCCGGGGCCTATGGAATCTGGAATGTTACAAGACTATTTGGATCGAAAAAGTGGAAAACAAAAAGTCACCTATCCTCACGAAAGCTGTGAAACTGTTTTAAAAGAGACCTTTGGAGTTGCGGTTTATCAAGAACAAGTGATGAGTATCTCCAGAATTGTGGGAGGGTTCACTATGGGTGAATCCGATATGCTTCGCAAGGCTATGGCAAAAAAGAAGGCTGAGCTTATGGAGCCGCTTAGAAAAAAATTTATAGAAGGCGCAATACAAAAAGGTCATTCAGAAAAATTTGCCAAAGAATTATTTGATTTATTGGAAAAGTTCGGTGGGTATGGGTTCAACAAGTCCCACTCTGTAGCTTATGCTTTAATTACATATCAAACTGCTTATTTAAAAGCAAATTATCCAACAGAATACTTTACGGCTCTTTTAATTACTGGAAACGGCGATACCTCTACAATTGTTAAATACGTAAATAACGCAAGAGAAATGGGAATTAAAATCTTAAACCCGGATGTAAACGAATCAGATTCAAATTTTACTATTCCAGAAGACAATACAATTCGATTTGGTTTATCTGCATTGAAAGGAGTCGGAGAATTAGCCAGTGAAAATATAATCTTGGCAAGAAAAGACAAAAAGTCTTTTTCAAATTTCATGGAATTTTTAACGAGTATCGATCTCCGATTGGTAAACAAAAAAGTATTTGAAGCTCTGATCCAAGCAGGAGCATTGGACTCATTCGGTTATACCCGAAAATGCCTATTCAACTCTTTAGACCAGATTACAAATTATGCCATAAAAGAGCAAGAAAGGAAATCGGAAGGGCAAATTTCTCTTTTTGAAATGAGCGACAATGAATCTATTTCTTTAAATATACCCAAAAGTTCAGAAGAATGGGGCTTGGACGAAAAATTAAAAAATGAAAAATTGATTACTGGCTTTTTCTTATCCGGTCACCCGTTGGATAAGTTCAAATTCAAACTAAAAAATCTCCCAACTTCAACGATTGAGAAAATTGACAATGTAAACTCCGGATCGAATATAGAGCTTGCAGGGATTATAACAAAACCTCAGTTGAAGCTCACCAAAAAAAATGAAGAATTTATGAATTTCAAATTAGAAGACTATACCGGTGAAATTGATTGTACGATTTTTCCAAAGACTTACCAGAAATTCAAGGAATTGCTTAAAGAAGACAACCCGGTCTTTCTAAAAGGAATTTTAGAAAAAGTAGAAGTTGGAGAATCTGATTTAAGAGGTCAGGTAATCGTAAACTCTATGGAAATTTTATCTGAAGACAGCCTCGAAAAAAGATTAGAAAGATCTCTTCATATTAAAATTGACACTACAGATTTTGCAAATACTGAGCTTGTAATGCGACTGTATTCGATCTTAACTTCGTTTAAAGGAGACTCTTCAGTTTTCTTTCACCTATTGCAATCCTCTACAGAGAAAAAAGTAATCAAAGCGCACCCACACTACTCTATAGAGCCGACCAACGAGCTGATGATGAGACTTACAGAAATTCTGGGAGATGGTACTGTATTCTGTTCGGTGGGTGAAGAGTTAAAAAGTTATTCAAAAAAAATTTAACTCTACCACTCTTTAGTTTGATAAGGAAGTGCAATTTGACCTGTTCTTGCAATCTCGCTAATTCCGAATTTCTTCAACATTAAGATAATTGCATTTACTTGTCTTGAGCTTCCAGCAAACTCTACCATGAGAGACTCATCGGTCATATCTACTATCTTTGCTTGAAACACTTCACAAATAGAAATAATTTCAAATCTTGTAGAATTTGTTGACTTTATAGTCATTAGCACAAGCTCTCTTGTTAAAGATTCATGGTAGGCAAGATCCACTACTTTCAATACATCGGTCAATTTTAATAGTTGATTTTTTACCTGACCTACAACCGCTTCATCTCCATTCACAACTATTGTCATACAGGAAATTTCAGGGTTGTCTGTTACGCCCACAGCGATCGAATCAATATTGTATCCTCGGCGTGTAAATAAACCGGATACATGACTCATTACACCCGGATGATTATTTACTAAAATACTAATTACGTGTTTCATTTTCTGTACTCTTAATCCCTTGAAATTCTATTATATCTTTTGCTGATTTTCCTGAAGGTATCATCGGATACACTTTTTCCAAAGATGGAATCACTACTTCCAATAAGGCTGAATTATCGTCTTTCAGAAAAAATTCGAGTGCATTATCTATCTCATCTTTCTTTGAAATTTTCATAGACGGGATTCCGTAGCCCTCTGCGACTTTCATAAAATTGGGATTAAAATCCCACCCTGAATTAGAGTATCTTTCGTCGTAGAAAAGCTCCTGCCACTGTCTAACCATTCCCAAAAATCCATTATTAAAGATAAGAATTTTTACGCCTACCTTATACATGGATATAGTGCCAAGCTCTTGTATGTTCATCTGAATAGAGCCGTCCCCTGAAACACAAATTACGGTTTTCTTTGGATTCCCAATTTTGGCTCCGATGGCTGCCGGAAGACCATAACCCATGGTGCCCAACCCACCCGAAGTCAACCAATGGTTTGGCTCGTCGAATTTATAATATTGTGCCGCCCACATTTGGTGCTGACCAACGTCGGTTGCAACAATTGCTTTGCCTTTTGTCTTTTCGTAAAGTTTTTCCAAAAAATACTGTGGTCTGACAGAATCACCTGAATTGTCATACTTTAATGGATGATTTTTTTTCAATTCCTGAATTCTATTTTTCCACTCTTTTCTTTCTATTTTTTCCACTAAAGGAATTAGAGAATTCAAAACTTCTTTTAAATCTCCGTGAATGGCGTAGTCAACGAATATTCTTTTATTGAACTCTGCAACATCTATATCTATGTGAGCAATTTTTGCCAAAGGAGCAAATTCACCGAGTTTTGTAGCTACCCTGTCGTCAAACCTTGCACCCAGATTCAATAAAAAATCGCACTCCATGACTGCCTGATTCGCATATACAGTTCCGTGCATTCCGAGCATCCCAAGCGATAGTTCGTGGGTTCCCGGAAATGCTCCAAGCCCCATTAAAGTAGTCGTAACAGGGATATCTACTTTTTCTGCTAACTTCAAAATTTCTTTATACGCACCAGAGCTAATTGCTCCACCACCTACATAAAGAACAGGCTTCTTGGATTTGTTAATCCCTTCTGCCAAAGATTTTATATCACCTGTTATCCCAAATTTTTCATAATGGTGGGGATCTATTTTTAAATCTTTGGGCTTATGAATTTTGGTAGTCTTCACTTGCACATCTTTTGGGAAATCCAAAAGTACAGGGCCCGGTCTTCCACCAAGCGCAATCTTCCACGCTTCCTCAAAATGTCTGGAAACCTCATCTACATTTTTTAATAGTGCATTGTATTTAGTAATGGGTATTGTAATCCCATAAATGTCTGCTTCCTGAAAAGCATCTGTTCCGATTAAGTCCGTAGCCACCTGCCCGGTAATTGCCAAAACTGGAATAGAATCCATCTTTGCGTCTGCAAGCCCGGTCACTAAATTTGTAGCTCCGGGTCCTGATGTTACTATACACACACCAACCTTCCCTGTGGAACGAGCGTATCCTTCCGCCATGTGGATTGCTCCTTGCTCATGGCGCACTAAAATATGTTTGATCGAGCTTCTCAACATCTCGTCATAGAATGGCAGTATCGCTCCACCGGGATAACCAAAACAAATATCTACTCCCTTTTCCTGCAAAAGCTCAATCATTAGCTTTGCACCAGACAATAATTCTTCTTTTTTTTCCATATTCACCACTTTTTGACTTACTTTTTTATGAAGTATGTTCAATTAAAACAATCATTTTACTAATAAAATCAAAAGAAATTTATAAATTTCTTTCTTATAATATCATAGAAATTTGACCTGTGTGAAGTCAATAGAATATTGGTTATAATGAATAGTTCAGAAGTTGCAAACACCGAAGAAGAAAAATTCAATAAGGTAAAAAGCCTCGCAAAGGATGCCTATCGTTTCTTAGACCAAAAAAAATTCGATGAAGCCAAGATTCGCTTAGACGAGCTTATAGAAACCGATCCTACAAATACTTACGGATTAGTTGGGCTGGGGGATCTTAACTATAAAACAAAAAATTATGATGAAGCAATCAAGTATTATAGAGAATGTTTGAAGTGGGACAACACAAATAAATTTTCTATCATGGGGCTTATGAACTGCTACCGTGAAATGAAACAACTAAAGTCAGTAATTCAGATTGCAGAAGAGTTCAAATCTCTTACAGTTTCTGATGCCTCCATCCTTAGTCGAGTTGCAGATGCACACAGAAAATTAAAAAATTTTAAAGAGTCGGAAAACTATTATATGTCTGCTTTGCAAATCAACCCACGAGATCAGTACGTTATTGTAGGGATTGGTCATTTGTATTTTGCCTGTCAGAGATACCAAGACGCAATTCTATGGTGGGAAAAGTTAGTTGATATCCAACCCCACAATATCAAAATTTTAACAGAGATTGGAAATAGTTACAGAAAAATTAAAAATTTTGATAAGGCTATAGAATACTACGAAAGAGCCAAGAAGTTAGACAAAGGTAATTTTTTTGCGTTGTACGGTCTTGCCGAGTCTTATCGAGGAAACAAAGACTTTAAAAAAGCAATCGTGCTCTGGGAAGAAATTCTAAAAAATGATCCGGACAATAAATTAATTCTAAATAGGTACGCAGACAGTCTTCGTGGTCTTGGGAAATACGATAAGGCGTTGGAGTGCTTTGATAAAATTCTACAATCCAACGACGACTATTATGCAAAACTCGGAAAAGCATCCACTCTTGCCTTGAAAGGGAAAGACAGTAAAGCAGAAGAAATCTACGTTTCACTCAAAGATCAAAATCCTTTAGATTGGAGACCTGTAATAGAGCTTGCCGAACTCTGGTGCAATAACGGGAAAAAAGAAAAAGCTCTTGACCTCTTAAAAGAGTTTCATAAAAATAATCCTGCAAATGCAGAGGTCGGTCTAAAAATCGACCAGCTTTTAGATCAAGGTTGAATTTTTTTTAATAGCTTTAAATCATCCTTTTTGAATATCTTAATTTCTGTATTCGATGAATCTTCTTTGCCTGTGATATAAATTTTTGAACCATAGAAAGTAACATTGGAATTGGGTCCAACCTCGCTATCTGATCTCAATACTCTTTTTAATTCTTTGTCAAACTTTGCAAAATACACTTTCCCATTTTCTTCTTCAAATGCGTAAAGTTCTTCCCCTTTTATAATCATGGGAGTTCTCCAAAATACATTGACCTCACTCATCTTCACCAATTTCAAAGAATCTTTGTCGATAAATGTAAGTTTGTGATTTTTTGAATGACTGTCTTGAAAACCTATAAGAAGCACCTTATCTGAGAAAATTTCAAAAGTTCTTCCGCAAATATTATTAAACTCCCCCTTCATAATAGAATCGTCTTTCTCGGGATCCAATACGTGCATCTCGTTATTATAGTGACCTTGATCCAAATACTTTAGAGTTTTCAAAAAAAGAATTTTTCCACCAACTACGTTTTTATCGAACTCTGTCTTTTTTTTCTCTTCTTCCTTAACTTTTTCAAGCTCTTTCTTTGTAGCTTCTAATTCTTTTTTGGTTTGCTCTGCTGTTGGATCCTCCTTTTTTGATTTAGAAGGCTCACTTGTGGTTTCTTTCTTTTCGGACTTTTCTTCTTTTTTTACGATCTTCTCTTCCTTCTTTTCTATTTCTTTTTTTTCTTTTTCAACCGAGTCTTTTTCTTTTTTAACTTCCTCTTTCTTTGCCTCTTCTTTTTTGATTTCTTCTTTATTCTTCTCTGGATCTTTTTTTAATTCGGTTTCTCTTTTATTGATTTCTGTTTCTTTTTTGGCAATTTGTTCTTCTTTTTTTCTGATTTCTTCCTTCTTCTTTTCAATCTGCTTTTTTTCTTCGGTATTTTTTTTCTTTACTACATCGTCAAACTTGCTTTTATCTTCTTTCCCATTTTCTTTTTTCTCGATAACTTTATTCACTTCTTTTTCTAATTCATCTAAAGTTACGTCTTTCTTTTTATCCTTTAAAATATTTTTCTCAACCGGAATCAAAATTTGAGTTTTGCCTTTCCACTCTCTATATGTTTTGGATATTCCAATTTTATTTTTATCGAGAGCACCTACTACATCTTTATTGTATCTCTTTTGGATATAGCTTAAATTTCCCCTGTGCATCGCATTGTAATACAATATATACAAAGCAATCGTATCCGAATCAGACTCTTTGTATTCAAATGTATTTTGAATATACCCTGATAAAATTCTCTGAATAGAGTGAATATGCCCAAAGTTTGAATGTTCAGTAAGAGAGATAATATCTGCTCCAAATTGAATATCATCAGTTGCATTAATTCTTTTTACACTGACACCATTTCTTGAGTGTTTACTGTCTGGTTTTTTTTCCAGATTAATGGACAGGGATTTACCGACCTCGATATCCTTTTCCCTTGACCCTTCACTCGCCTTACGTGAGGTTCTATTTTGAAATTGAATCTTTTTTGAGGAGCGGACTTCTTTCTCGCTTAGTTTAGAATTTTCTTGACCAAAAATTGGGATTTGCAAAATAAAAATACACACTGTTATAGATAGAATCTTGGTTAAAAACATAGCCCCTGCCTTTTTATGATAAACCTGATTCACCAAACAGACTGCACCTTAATGGAAAATCAAGAAAACAATTTTTTCTTATTAATTATCGGAGAATTTTGTAAATAGAAATAAAACCTTATACCGTAATTTCCAAAAAAATTAATTTTTTTTATAAATTGAATTTTTCTTTTTTTTATGAAAAATTCGTATTCAGATGACGATACACCAACAGATTTTTAACAATAATAAAAATATTGCAATTTGAAGAAGTTGTATTTAATTAATATTTTGGAGAAAAAAATATGCCCATCCGAGAAATTTATATTAGAAAAATGCGTTTTGAAGAAGCGAAATATAAATTGGATAGAGAAATTCAAGAAGCGTTTATGAATGGGGAGACATTTGTTGAAGTTGTACATGGAATCGGAGAAGGGATTTTAAAAAAATTAGTTGAAACCTATATAAAAGAAAATGATTTCTTAAAAATTTACAACACAGAAAATTTTATCATTCCAAATCCCGGAAGCACAAAAGTAGAAATATTAGGAATAGACAAACAAAAGATCAGTAAATTAAAAAAGAGAATCTAAAACAATAGACTAAACTAAATACGGAAAAAATCTGGACTCTATGAAAGAGAAATATATTGAAATCTTAGATGTTACTCTCAGAGACGGCGAGCAAACAAGAGGCGTTAGCTTTTCAGGAGATGAAAAACTTGGTATTACAAAATTTTTACTTTTAGATATGAATATTAAGAGGGTGGAAATTGCATCTGCAAGAGTTTCCAAAGGAGAATTATCTTCAGTAAAAAAAATCTTTGATTGGGCAAGGACAGAAAATCTCACAGAAAGAATCGAAATTTTGGGCTTTGTTGACGAAAACCTTAGTATAGATTGGATTTCCGAAGCCGGTGGAAGAACAATCAACCTATTAACAAAAGGATCAAAAAAACATTTAACCGAGCAATTAAAAAAAAGTTTAAAAGATCATCTATTCGATATTGAAAAAACTGTAAACTACGCTGATAAGAAAAACATTGCAGTCAACGTGTATTTAGAAGATTGGTCTAATGGAATTCAAAATTCACCTGAGTATGTATTTGAATTCGTACAGGGTCTTTCAAATCTTCATACTGGAAAAATATTTTTAGCCGATACACTTGGTATTTTATCTCCAGAAGAAACATTTCATTTTTCAAAAGAAATGATAACTAAATTTCCATCCATACATTTTGAATTCCACGGTCACAATGATTACGATTTGTCGGTTGCAAATTGTATCTCAGCAGTAAACGCAGGCGTAAAAGGGATTCATGTATCCGTAAATGGCCTCGGAGAAAGAGCAGGCAATACTCCGCTCGAAGCTGTAGTTACAGCACTCCACGATAAAGTAAAAGTAAAAACCGGAATCATTGAAAAAAAAATTACCCAAGGAAGTCGCTTAGTAGAAATTTTTAGCGGAAAAAGAATTGCTGAAAATAGACCAATTGTTGGACAAGATGTATTTACCCAAACTGCCGGGATTCATGCGGATGGAGATAAAAAAGGGAATCTGTATGCGAACCCAATACTACCGGAAAGGTTTGGTAGAAAAAGAAGTTATGCGCTTGGCAAACTTGCAGGGAAGGCAAGTATCTCTGAAAACCTAAAACAATTAGGTCTTGTTTTAAGTTCTGAAACAGAAAAAAAAGTTTTGGAAAGAGTGATTGAGTTGGGCGATCAAAACAAAACAATCACCCAAGAAGATCTACCATTTTTAATTGCCGACTTAGAAGGAGAAAAAAAAGAAAATCATATAGAAATCCTCTCCTGTATCGTAACCTCCGGAAAAGGTGTCTTCCCAAAGGCAGAACTCACAATAAAATCTCAAGATAAAATATATGAAGAAACTGGAATAGGTGACGGTGGATACGATGCATTTATGGACGCTCTTTCTAAAATTATGAAAGGTCTAAACATTCCTATTCCTTGTCTTCTTGACTACCAAGTAAGAATTCCACCCGGTGGAAAAACCTCAGCACTTGTAGAAACAATTATTACATGGGGAAAGTTCATAGACTCTGAAGAAGAAAATACATTTCGAACTGTTGGAGTTGATTCGGATCAAATTACTGCTGCAATCAAAGCAACTGAAAAAATGCTAAACCTTCCTCTAAGTAACTCATGACAGAAAAACAAAAATTACTTATAGTCGGATTGGGCAATCCCGGTAAAGAATATGCTTTCAACAGGCATAATATTGGTTTTATGGTTATAGATGAGTTAGGAAAAAAATACAATGTTTCTTTTCAATCCGACAAGAATTCTATTTTTGGAAAAATAGAACTTGAAAATAAATTCATTTTTCTTCTAAAACCCACAACCTATATGAATCTCTCCGGAAATCCCGTTTCTTCTTTTTTATCAAAAAATGGGATACTCCCTAATTGCATGCTTGTAGTTCACGATGAAATAGATATTCCTTTTGAAGATATTAGGCTAAAATTTCAAGGTGGGCACGCGGGTCACAACGGTCTTAGAAATATTATTGATAGAGTTGGCTCTAAAGATTTCCATAGGTTACGATTTGGAGTCGGAAGACCCCCTCGCTCGGATTTTAGCGTAGCCGATTTTGTGCTTTCCAATTTTACTAAAGAAGAAAAAGAAAAATTATATGGCCTTCTAAATAAGTCTATATTAGAAATTGATAAATGGATAAAAAACTTTTTAGACGTAGCATGACTATTCTTTTTGTAAGCTTGTGTTGTTTTTTTTGTTTTTACTTTTGTTTTTTTGTTTATCCATCGGGTTTGTGTCGTTTTAGTCTGTTGTAGCGGGTTGTTTTTCTCTTGGAGAGGTAGGCTCCCCCCGCAATCGTGGTTACCGGGGTGGGAACTCCATTCTCGAAGAACCTGCTGGGGAGAATTATGTCCCATTCGGCAAGGTCAAGCACTAACAGAAGAGTAAAAAGAGCGGTCTTTGTGGTGCCAAGCCAGTCTGCAAGAATGCCAAGCTCAATCCAGTCCTCGTTATTCAGGGGTAAAATTCTTCTTCTGCAAATTTTGTCCGACTTCTTGATACGCTTTCTTTACTCTATCCATTTTCTCAAAAGTTCCCCAAAGAATCACATTTCTGTATCTGTTCAACAATGCGTGCAAATATTTTCGTCTCGAAAAACCTGTCGTTCTTCTATTAAACTCGTCCATGTATTTTGCTGGAACAAGCAAGCTCGATTGTGTTTCTACATATTTTTCTGGGTTCATAAATTTCTCCTTAAAGTAAAATTTTCTGCTCTTCTTTATAAGGTAAAAAAAGTTTGCTTTAGAAAAAAAATTTTTGCATTTTTTAGAAAATTTTTTTGGCTTTTACAGAAAAAGTCCCAAATCTGCACTAAATGCGAAATCTTTTTTTATCCCCGAAAACGATGGAGTTCCCACATTTTTGCGTGAAAGGTGAACAATTGGTATAAAACATGCACTTTACTTAAAAGAGTGGAGTTCCCACATTTTCGCACGAAAAGTGTAAAATCTGCACTAAAAGCGAAATCTCAAAAACTCTACTAAAGCTCAAAACCTCTATCTACAAGATAAATGTAATTATCTACAAGATAAATGTAATTAGTCCTCCCTGAAAAAATCAAATGTGGCGTTTTTCATATTGAAAATATAGCATTTTGGGTAGAATTATTGCCAAGAATTTCAATTTTTTCAAATACAAAATTTGGAAACAAAAGAAAGCCGAAGGATCTTTCTTAAATTAAAAGCCTGCACCAGCAAGCAACGCATTGATTTTATCTCCCTTCACACCTTTCAGAAAATTTCTGTCCATCCTATGATCAAACTTTATATGTGAAATAATCGGTTCAATTGCATTTCTACGATTCATTCTTTTTTTCTGTGTGATGGTCATTTTTTCTACTTTTGTTTGAAAGATTTACAATTATATCCTCTGGATGATTCTTGATTCTTTGTAACCGTTCTGATCGAAAGGAAAACTTCAATCGCTCTTTTTCGGAGGATAACTTTTCTGCCTGATCAATTGCTCAGGTTTTTAATGTATGTATGCGTCATACGGGTTGTCGTGTAACGCTTCAGCTCCAACAATCCAGTTATTTGGCTACTTGTTAAAACTATGCTCACTTTACAGCCGAATTCATATTTTTATATGCCTTCCCTTTACGATACATTCAACTTCCGGTGCATGAAAACTATAGATTTGGTTTTGTTGCATCTCGTTTTGTTGGATTACTTTTTCTGGCTCTTTATTAAAGCTTCAAATCCTAAATCCGGATTGCCTGCTTTACGACGAATATCACGTGTCACTCTACCCAGTAAAATCAATAGTTTTTCGTTTCTTTTCGAGATCGTTTAGGTTGACTCGCATGTGAATAACGTCCTTGTTTGATTAAAGAAGCTTATTGATTACCCGCTCATAGGACTGCCTGCAATTTAATACTTCTCTTTTTGGGCTTCTCTTACCAGAGTAACTCTTGCTTTATGATACAACCGTGCGTCAGTCAGTAAACGCTATTGCTTTTCTTGAACTAACGTATCAACATTAATTTTTAAATTCACATTCTCGGTTATGATGTCTGCCCTTTTTGCCAAAGAAATTGTTTCTTTTTAAAAGTTTTTCGACTCCATCTGCTCCGACCTATTTCTCCATTTGGTTGAGATGTCGGTTCCACAGGGTAATCTATGCCAAAAAATTCATAACCACAAAAAATTGCCAGTAAGGATTTTCAATAAACTGTTCTACGACCCTTTCATCCGAAAAACATTGTATGTAAATTTCAGATAATGAAGGCATTACAGACCACAAGCCAGAATTTGGTAGTCCAGGTCTTCCTTTATTTTCTACTCGGCAGCCAAATTCTATTTCAAAAGATTTCCAATCGATAGACAATGAAAGCTTGAATAATGGATGTCGGGGATCGAGAATTTGATCCAGTCGAGATTGAAATAATTGGATCTCATTACGGTATTTTGTGAGGATTTTGTGATTTCATTATTTGCCAGCTTTTAAAGTAATTTCTAAAACATGGCAATTTTAATACGCTCAATTTTCATGAAAAAGCCTTTTATTTCAAGCTCTTTCCTTTTTCAGGAAGACTATTTAAAAATCCTAGCTCCTCTATTTCAGTCCTCGGATTTCAGTCTTCAGTCCTCCGATTTGGAGATCCCACATTTTTGCGTGAAAGGTTCACAATTGGTATAAAGCATGCACTTTGCTAAAAAGATGGAGATCCCACTTAAATGAAACTTGGGCAAGAAATCAGAAATACGCTACAAATTACCAAAAGCTAATACAAGACAGGACCAAATCAGCCGATAAGAAATATGTGAGAACCAAGCTAATTTTACTACTTGGAATTGTATTATTATCAAGCTCTTTGAAGTCCGAGGTTGACTTAGATTATAACTATGAATATGAAAAAAATGGTACTCACACTAAATTTTCAGATTGGATTCCCTATAAACTCCATAAATGGGAGCCTAAATTTTTAGAAGATTTTTATGAGTTATATGGGTTGAAACTCCATTATGGGGAAAATGAGCTAAGAAGAGATATTTATTTTTTAAAAATCGGATTAAAAAAAAGATTTAGAAATCCAAAAAATGCACTTTGTGAAATAAAAGACGAAAACGCTTACTATAAATACAGACTACTGGTATTCATGCACATAAACTTACAAATTATGCGATCTCTTATGAGAATCGGCTCTCTCTATGACAAGAGGCATTTGTATTTTTACAATTTAGATTATGCTTATGATTTAAAAAAATCGTTTGAGATTGCAAATTCTTTCTACAAAGAATCCAAAGATTATTGGAAAAAAGCAAAAGACTATGCGGATAAAGCAGACAAAGTACCTATTGATCTCGATTTAGGTACGATAGAATCAGAAAGATTTGATATTTCACATGGAAAATTAGATTTTGAGAAAATTATTGATACTCATTTGTCCAAATTAGACAAAAAACAAAAAATTGTAGATGAATTTCTTACAAACAACCCGGCCGCAAATTCACCCAGACTTTAATACATTTGGCACAAATCTTGCAGTAAGAATAGTAAAGAATAAATTCTCTGAATTTATCAAAATGACTTCTTACTTAAGAAAGCATTTTGCTTAAAATTTGAGCGATTTGTTAGTATTTAAAGCAAAGGATTAGATATGAATCAAATAACAGTCAGACAAGAAGCTATTTTTAGGATTACAAAAACTACACCGATGGATTGTGGTTTTAACTTCAAAAAGACCCCGGTTACAGAATTATTCGGGGTGAAAGTATTTAGCGATAGCGTTATGCAGGAAAAACTCCCAAGAAATGTATATAAGTCTTTGAAAAAGACCATTGAAGACGGTAAGCCCTTAGAGCCATCTATTGCAGATATTGTGGCAAATGCGATGAAGGACTGGGCCTTAGAAAATGGTGCGACACACTTTACACATTGGTTCCATCCTTTAACAGGGCTTACAGCAGAAAAACACGACTCCTTCCTATCTCCTTCTTCAAATGGTAAAATCATTATGGAGTTCAGTGGAAAGGAGTTAATCAAGGGGGAGCCTGATGCGTCTTCTTTTCCTTCCGGTGGGATACGGGCTACTTTTGAAGCACGGGGTTACACTGCATGGGATGCGACCTCTCCCGCATTTTTAAAAGACGACACTCTTTGTATCCCAACCGCGTTTTGCTCTTATACAGGTGAAGCATTGGATATGAAGACCCCTTTGTTAAGATCAATGGATATCTTGAGTGAGCACGCTTTAAGAGTGCTTAGGATTTTTGGAAATACAACTGCAACCAGAGTGATACCGACTGTAGGTGCAGAGCAGGAATATTTTCTAATAGATAAAAATTTTTACAATCTAAGACCGGATTTAATTGCCACAGGAAGAACTCTTTTTGGTGCAAAGCCGCCCAAAGGACAGGAATTAGAAGACCACTACTTCGGCTCGGTGAAGCCAAGAATTCTTGAGTTTATGAAAGAAATCGAAGGCGAGTTATGGCAGATGGGTGTTCATGCAAAAACAAGGCATAATGAGGTAGCGCCGGCTCAATACGAATTAGCACCTGTATTCACTACAACTAACGTATCTTTAGACCACAACCAACTTGTTATGGATACAATGAAAAAAATTGCCTCCAAACATGGGCTGGTTTGTCTATTTCACGAAAAGCCTTTTCGGGGAGTCAATGGTTCTGGGAAACACAACAACTGGTCAATGGGATCTAACGACGGACAAAATCTTTTAGAGCCGGGAAACAACCCGCATAAAAATGCACAGTTCCTTGTTTTTCTTGCAGCGATAATTCAAGCAGTGGACAAGCACGGTGATTTGCTAAGAGTTTCTATTTCAAATCCAGGCAACGACCACAGGTTGGGTGCAAACGAAGCTCCTCCGGCGATTATTTCTATTTTCTTGGGGGATCAGCTCACTGATATCATCAACCAATTGGAATCAGGTGAAGCAACAACTTCCATTGCAAACAGTCAGATGGAGATTGGGGTCACAACTCTCCCACCTCTTCCTAAAGACACAACGGATAGAAATAGAACTTCTCCTTTTGCATTTACTGGAAATAAATTTGAATTCCGTGCTGTTCCATCTTCACTATCACTTGGTGCGCCCAATTTTACTTTAAATACAATCGTAGCAGAATCTTTGGATGAAATCGCTTCAATACTCGAAAAAGACATTCAGTCAGGCACGACTCTTGAAAAAGCAGTTCAAAAATTACTCACGGGTATAATTAAAAAACACAAAAAAATTATTTTCAATGGAGATAATTATTCAAGTCAATGGAAAATAGAAGCAGAGAAAAGAGGGCTTCCAAATTTCAAAACACTTGTAGATGCGATGCCTTCACTAATCAAAAAAGAAAATATTGCACTATTTGATAAATACAAAGTACTTTCTCCGAGAGAAACAGAAAGCCGTTTCCATATTATCTTAGAGCATTACAATAAGACAATAAATCAAGAAGGGAATTCTACTTTAGACATAGGAAGAAGATTAATCCTTCCGGCTTGTATAAAATACCAAGGAGAGATCGCAAAAAGTATTGATGATACAAAAGACTTTGTAAGTGAATCAACCTTAAAGCCTCAGTTGGATTACTTAAAAGTAATTGCCGAAAGTACAGGAAATCTAAAACTAAAATTGGATGAATTGGAAAAAATCCTCAAAGTAGAAGAAGACGATATATTAAAACACGCAATTCATTTCAGAGACAAGGTGATTCCTGCCATGAACGAAGTAAGAGAGATCGCAGATAAATTAGAATCGAATTCTGATTCTCAATTTTGGCCATTGCCTACTTATTCAGAAATGTTGTTTGTTTTTTAAGAAATATTTTAGAGCAAAAAGTTTTCTTATAAATCGTGAAAATCAATTTTTAGGCAAGCTCATAAAGAATATTTCCCCTTCCTCACTTTTGAAATCAATAAAACTCCAATAGTGAGGGAGTGTATTTTTTCTTAAATCAAACGAACTCAAATTCTATTTAAAAAGTTTTTGACACTAAAAGAATTTAAAAAAAACTAGCTATATTAGAAGGCGACATAGCTCAGCTGGTTAGAGCAATGGAATCATAATCCACAGGTCCGGGGTTCGAATCCCTGTGTCGCTATTTCTTATGCGAAAAGTTAGATGGACTTCGATCTAAAAGATTTTTAATATTTAGGTTGAATTTGAAAATATTTTTGCAAATTAGGAGATAATATGACTAAGTTAATATTATTGATTTTCACAATCAGTTTTCTATCTTCACCAATTTTTTCCATCGACAAGGGCTGCGAGCCTGCTTGCAACAAGTTTATAGAATGCACAGAACAAATGCACAAACGTAAACTAAAACCCGATGAAGACAAAAAGTTCAGAGCCGGTTGTATGAATACTTGTAAAAAGAAATCAAGAGAAGTTATTGCTTGCTACAATGATTCAAAAGATTCCTGTGATGCTTACGCTGCTTGTATTCAAAAGCAAGCCGATTCTAAAAAGAAATAAACTAACCCAAGATTGCCCGGTCAAAGTCTTTTAAAACCGGGTCAATCCCCAATAATCGAATTTTCTCCACTACTTCCTCCATTTCTCTCTTGTCCTCGATACTGAACTGTTCCAAAGCATCACTACCGGAATATCCACCCGGTTCAGTTTTTGACCCCGCAGATATTGTAGTTATTCCGAGTCCGAAAAGTTTGTCCCTAAGTTCTGCTCTTTCACGAGTGGATAGTGCAATAGGAGAATCATTTTGAAACAATCGAATCGCAAAAATAAATCTTAAAAATTCTCTATCGCTTACAATCCTATTAATTTGAAACTCACTTTTAGTAGGTCTCATTCTGGGGAAGGAAACTTGGACGAGACTTCTCCAATAGGTTTTTATAAGGTATTCAGCGTGCAATCCTAAAAAAAACATTTCTCCCAATGGATCGGATAATCCAAGAAGTGCACCAATTCCGATTCGTCTAAATCCGGCGATCCCTCCTCGATCAGGGCCAGACAATCTATAACCCATATCTTTTTTTACTCCCCTCTTATGCACTTTTGCATACACCTCCTTATCGTAGGTCTCCTGATAAAGTGTTAGCCCGTCTGCACCGACTGAAATTAATTTAGAATACTCTTCTATCTTTAAAGGGTACACTTCTAAAGATATGGAAGAGAAATATTTTTTCAGTATGAGAATCGATTCGAATAAAAATGAAACAGGAGTCTTTGAGTAATCTTCACCTGTTAAAATAAGTACATGCCGAATTCCTTTATTATAAATTAATTTTGCCTCTCTTTCAATTTCCTCCAAACTAAGTGTAACTCTGGGAATTTTATTTTCATAACTAAACCCACAATACATACAAGACGACCTACATTCATTAGATAGATACAAAGGCATAAAAAATTGGATTGTTTTTCCAAATCTATCTTCTGTAATCTTCTTGGAGTAATAAGCCATGTCTTCAAGAAAATCATCCGCAGAGGGAGACACCAAGGATAGATAATCCTCAAAGTTTAACTTCATCTTTCTGGAAACTTTTTCGAGAGAGTCTATAGTGTCTGATTTAGTTTTGGACTGGGCTTTGTTTATCGCATCGGAAAAAGAAATCTTTTCATGAATATCAGTGAACATCTCTTTTTTCCTCATCCAAAAATCCGGTGAGTGGACTAGATGCGTTTGCTTTATACTTTAAAAAAGAGTGAGACTTTTCTCCTCTACTTAGATAGGCAATTCTTCCTGCAATTGTAGCCAACTTAAAAGCATGGCTCATTTTTTCCGGATCCTTCGCTATGGCAATTGCAGTATTTACGAGAACTGCGTCTGCGCCCATTTCCATGGCTTCGGCTGCGTGTGATGGCTTCCCGAGCCCCGCATCTACTACTACCGGAACTTTAGACTCTGAAATAATAATTTCTAAGTTTACCTTTGTTTTAATACCTGAGTTAGAACCAATCGGGGAACCAAGAGGCATTACAGAAACACACCCTACATCTTCGAGATGCTTGCAAAGAATTGGATCTGCGTTAATATAGGGCATTACAAAAAACCCTTCTTTTGCTAAAATCTCTGCTGCCTTCAAAGTCTCAATAGGGTCCGGAAGCAAATACACAGGGTCTGGTGTTACTTCTAATTTTACCCAATCCCCTGCGCCAAGGGATCTAGCCAATCTTGCGATCCTTACTGCTTCTTCAGAATTTCTTGCACCACTTGTGTTTGGCAATAACAAGACCTTCCCTCTATCAATGTGGGTTAATATATCGTCTCTTGGGTTACTTAAGTCAACCCTTCTAAGGGCTACAGTAACTATTTCAGTTTCAGAAGAACAGATCGACTTTTCCATTTCTTTGGATGAAGAAAATTTTCCTGTTCCAAGAAAGAGTCTAGATCGAAATATTCTATTCCCGATTTTTAATACATCTTCGTCAAATACATTTTCGTTAAAAGAATATTCCATACTATTAATTAGACTGCCAATTTAGATTTTCCTGAAAAGGAGTGGGCTTCGTCTAACTTCAAGGATACAAGTTTAGACACTCCTGGCTCTTCATTTGTCACACCAAATACTGTATTTGCTCTGGAAATAGTAGGAGGAGCGTGGGTGACTACAATAAACTGGCTGGTATTTTTAAATTTATCCAATATTTGACAAAAACGAATCTTATTTATCTCGTCTAAGGCTGCATCTATTTCATCCAGAAAACAAAATGGAGATGGCTTTAACATATATATACCGAATAGCAAGGCAATCACAGTCAGAGATTTTTCTCCACCGGACAGCAATCTCAAGTTTTGTACATGCTTTCCCGGAGGCTCTGCGATAATCTCAATTCCGGAATTCAATGGATCGTTTGGCTCTGTAAGCTCTAAAATTGCCCTTCCCCCATTAAAAAGCGTAGAAAATGTTTCTTGAAAGTTTGCCTTAATGATTTCAAAATTCTCTAAAAATACTTTTTCAGATTCTTTATCCAAATTTTTTAATATGGACTCAATCTTTTTCTTACTTTCTTCTACATCTTCTTTTTGTGATTTATTATGGTCGTAAATTTCTTTTAAATTTCTGTATTCATCAATCGCAAGCGGATTGATCGAGCCGAGTAAACCAATCTCAGATTTTAGGGTTCTTAAACGATTTTCTTCAGAAGATTGAACTAATTTTAGTGGAGATTTTTCTTCTTCTAATTCCATTTCAGAAATAGAATAATCATTGTATAATTCTTCACACAAAGATTCGATCTGCACTCTCACCCCTGTAGTTTTTCTTTCTTGATCTGTAAGTATAGGCAGCAAATTTTTGAAATCTTCCTGATCCTTCTGAGAAGACAATTTCAAACTTTGAATACTGTTAAATAAACCTTGCAAGTCTTGCTTTTCTTTTTCCAGATTTTTACTAATACCGATAAGCTCTGTTGTGGATTCTTCTACCTTTTCTTCTAATTCTTTTAATTCTTTAGAATAGTGACTTTTTTTTATTTTTAGCTGGTCTTTGCTACCCTCTAATTCCAAAATCTTGGAGGCCACTTCTAATTGTTTTTTATCAATACTATTTTGTATGATTAGCTTTTCTGATATTTTTGCCTTGGTTTCTAAAATAAGTTTTTCTACGCTCACAATAGAATCTTTTTCTTTTTCTAAGTGAATCCTGTACTTTTCAATTTCTTGAAAAACTTCATTCTTAGTTCTAGAAAAATTTTCATTTTCAAGCATAATGTCTTCTATTCTTTGATCTATTTTTTCCTTATCTGAAAAAATTCCTTCGTTTTCGAATAGTACAGAAAAAAATGAGTCTTCTATACGAATAAACTCAGTAAGTTTTGAATTGTATTCTACGAGTTTCAGATTTGCAAGACTTACTTCTAAACCTTGAATATTCCCGCTATGCAGTATATTTAAACTATCTTGGATTTCTTGTATAATTTGATCCATTGACTGAATTAAAAAATTTTTCAATTCATTTCTTTCAGAAGAAATCCGGGTTGCGATTCTTTTTTTTTCTTCAATCTGTCCAATCATAGAAATTGTAACTTCTTTTAAATTTTCCCTAAGAAGTGAAAGCTCTTTTTCATTGTGCCGAATCTTTTCTTCACATTTTTTGTGCTCTTCTAAATTATTTTCTATTGCTTTTTCTAATTCTATTTTTTTAGTTTTGAATTCTTTTAACTTGTTTTCATAATCAGAAACTTCGAGATGAAGCTCTTTGAGTTTTTCTTCTAATTCAAGAAGCTCTCTTTGGTTTGAATCAGATTGTATCTTGGATTTTTGAATTTCAGAATCTAATTCCTTTTCTCTTTCCTCAAATTCTTTTATGATACTCAAATTTTTTTCAATTTTTTCTTTGTGAATTTCTTTTCGTGATAAATATTCAGATAATTTTTTATCGATGTCTATGATTTTTTTTTCTAAAGAGAATCGTTGTTCTTCAAAAAGCTCCAATTGATTGGACTCTCTTGAAATTTTTTCTAAAATTTCACTATTTTTCTTTTTTGTAAGAGTTAACTCCTCCTCTGCCTTTCTCAATTTCTCCTTCATAGTCCGCAATTTTAAATATCTCAAATTCTTATCAGTGTTCGTAAGATCTGTTTTAAGAGAAAAATACTCCTTTGCTTTTTCGGATTGCTTTTCCTTTAATTCCAAATCCGATTCCATAGATTTCAAAACATCGGAGATTCTTAGTAAATTCTGATTTGTGTCGCTGAGTTTTTTAATAGTTTCAGTTCTTTCCAATTTGAATCTAGAAATACCTGCAGCCTCGTCAAAAATGAGTCGTCTGTCTTCTGGCTTTGCATTTAAAATTGAATCAACCCTTCCCTGCTCCATTACAGAATAGGAAGATTTACCGACCCCTGTATCCATTAAAATTTTTTCTACATCTTTTCGTATTGCTCTTGAGTCATTGATATAGTATTCGTTATTTCCATCGGGGTAGAGTCTTCTCGTGATTTTTAAAACCGGAAATTCGATTGCAAATGTCTTTTTTGAATTGTCAAAACTTACAGTTACCTCAGAAAAACCCGCAGGATTTCGTGTTTCTGTACCATGAAAAATCACATCATCCATTTTTTCACCACGCAATCCTTTTGCGTTCTTTTCGCCCAAAACCCATTTGATCGCATCCACAATATTCGACTTTCCACAACCATTTGGTCCAACTACAGCAGTAAACCCGGGGTCAAATAAGATTTCTGTCTCATCTGCAAAGGTTTTAAATCCAACAATATTCAAACTCTTTAAATACATTTTTCTTGATCCTATTAACCAAGATAGAAAAGAGTGATATTTGAATCAAGAGAATTATGTCCCTAAACCAATTTGAAGAAATTTTCCGAAAGAAGCCCTATCTAAAATTTTATTTTAGTGAAAAGCCTTCTGAAACTCATAATGCTTTTTCTATTCAAGAAGCGAGTAAAAAAGGGGAATACTTCGTTTCCTATAAAAATCAAATTTTAGCAAGCAGTGTTTCTCCTCTCACTCAAGCAAAAAGATTAATCAACGAAAAAAAAATCTCAGACAATTCTGTAGTTGTGATTTTGGGGAGTGGAAATCCCCATACAATGGATGAAATAAATAATGGATTAAGAGAGGGGCAAATTGTTCTAATCATCGAGGAAAGTGAAGAGTTATTTTCTTTACTTTGGGATAAATTTCTAATTCGGGTAGCCGAGGTTCCCGGAAGGCATATTTTCTTTGGAGAAAAAATGGTGAGTTTACTCTGGAATTATTTGGATTCATTACCAATCGAAAAACTATCCGGTGTAGTTGTTTTAAAAAATCAGTCCAGCATACAACTCAATAAAAATTTTTATGATACTGTAGAAGAAAAAATCAAAAATATATTTTCTTCTAAGATGAGTGACCTTCTTACTAAGTTTGAATTTGAGAGAATCTGGGTGAAAAATAGCATCGTAAATATATGCAATTTTTATGACTCTAAAATTCCTAGATACAAATTTCAAGAATTAGAAAAATCATTTTCCAATATTCCGGCACTCCTTGTTTCTGCCGGACCCAGTTTAAGAAAAAATATAGACTTTATAAAAAGTGTAAGAGAAAAAGTTTTTCTATTCTCCTGCGACACCTCGCTTAAAGTATTAAACAAATTCGATATAATTCCAGACGGAGTTATGACATTAGACGCGCAAACCCACTCATTTTTTCACTTTTTAGGAGAAGACTTAAAAACTATCCCGATCTTTGCTGACCTTGTAGCCTCTCCTCCCTTGTTAAGAAATTTGAATTCTATTTCTATTGTCCATAGTGTGACTTCCAAATTCCAAGTTGATGCTTCAGGAAAACCGATTCGTGAAACAACTGCAGGTGGAGACACATCAGAAAAATTGCTTGGGAAATTTGGAGACGTGCAAAGTGGTGGAAGTGTAGCCACTACCGCATTCGATGCACTTCGAATCATGGGGTTCTCTCCAATTTTTTTAATCGGTCAAGACCTCGCATACACCGGTAGAGAAATCCACTCTACAGGTACTCACCACAATGAAAAATGGCTTACCTTAGTTTCTAGAAAAAAAAGTTTAGAATATATAAACGAGTCTATTATTAGAAAAAGAACTACTTACAAGACACAATCCTGTGTAGGTGGAGAGGTTTTGACAGACTATGTTTTAGACTTGTACAAGCACTGGTTTGAAGAATCGTCTAAAACAGTTGACTTTCCAGTTTACAATATAAACGAGAATGGCTCCAATATCGAAAATACAGTTTCTGTTAGCACGAAAGAAGCCGAGAAATTATTATACAATTACGGCATTCATAATTTCCCCTGGAAAAATTTACCACCCTGGAAAGAATCAAAATCTGTGCAAAAAGACAAAATTCATATTTCCAAAAATACATTTATAAATGAGCTAAATGAATTTAAAAACTTAATCGAAAATTTAGAAAATTTGCAGCTCGACGATAGTGAATTTTTGAATGAATTAAAATTAAAACTTAACGATCTCCCCTACTTAAAAGAAATGATTAGAAAAACTGAAATCTATTTACTTAGACACGAAAAAGAGTTAGACCCTGAAAAAAAGAAAAAGCTATTGTCCGATTCTTTGAGAAAAGAAATTTTATTTTTAAAAAGGGGACTACTCAGTAACGCAACTTAGGCATTCATGTCTATGAGGTAACCTCTTCTAAGCACCTCTCCGTCCGTGTTCACTCCAACTTCTGCCAAAGATTTTGGGGCTGTGACTTCATTTTGCATATTGGAAAGAGGATGAAGTCTGTCGGGCATTTTGGAAATTGTAAATTGAGACTGAGAAAACTGGTGGCTCGCAACATTGTTTTTCAGTGAAGCATTTATTTCATTTAGCATCTCTAACCTCTTTTAGTATTCAATAATAACCGGATAATTTGTAAACTACATTTCACCCAATAAGGATTTGGATTTGGATACTTTCAAATCGTGTTTATCGTCAAACTCAGGGAAATACCCTAAAAATAACTTTCTCGGAACAACTCTGTATTTAGTAGGATAGTTCGATAAATACACATCCGAAAAATTTATTTCCGGCAATTGATAAAATCCTATCTTATCTTCAAAGTTATAAAAGTCTTGCTTATCGAATTTTTTCACGGTCTTAGTCAAATAGTCTTTTAAAAAACTCCAATCTAATTTGAATTGCATCCGACTCCCTTGAAACGCAGGCGCTCTTTCAATTAAGTTGACTAATCTTTTCAGGGGGCACTCTCTATTGTAGTATTCTGTAACATAGACTGTTACAAACCTCATGGAAAAGCCAACCGGATCCCAAACTCTTTTGATCAAATCTTCCGATATTGCTTCCGATTTAATATCATCAAGGATTTTTTGTAATTGCGGTATATTAGACTCTCCCTTTAAAATTCCACTCAAATCAATTTGTCCAAACTCCCCCGAATACAACCATCTATACAAATCCTGAATTCCCGATTGAGGGTGCTCTTTTATAAACTCATCCAATACATAAATTTTTTCATCTATAGTTAGGGCTGACTCTGTATCAAAGGATTCCAGCATATTTTATTCTATAGCTTTTAATTCCTGTCCAGTCAATAATCTTTTGAGATTTGGAATATGACGAATCAAAATAAAAATAGAGGCAAAGACCATCGTTGAAAGAATAGAGATTTCGTCCAACTTCATTTCAAGAATATGAATTCGATTCAATAAGAAGTATGTTATAGGTAAAGTGATCGAACCTATCACAGAGCCTACAGAAACAAACCCGGATAATTTATATCCCAAAACAAAAATAAGAGTCGTAATAAGACACGGGATTGTAGCCATAAATAAAAAAAAACCAAATGCAGTGGCAACCCCCTTGCCGCCCCTAAACAAAAGAAAAGGGCTGAATATATGACCTAAAATAGAAAGAGTCCCACACAGCAATTGAATTTGGATTAGGTTTTCGCTTTGGTAAAATTGCGCTACAAGAAAAGGTGGAAGAGCACCTTTCATCGCATCTAAAACTAAAATCAAAACACCGAATTTCCTCCCCAAAACTCTTCCTTCATTTGTAGCTCCTGGGTTTTTGCTGCCCAATTCCCGAATGTCTTGTCCTGTATTCCATTTTACGATCCAGTACCCAAATGGAAGTGAGCCTAAAAGGAAAGAAAAAATCAAAATCAGGACGATCATTTTTTTTCTTTTCTCCTTTTATCCTTATCTACTCTTAGTTCAATTTCCACAAAAATTCCAGACAATCCAAATTCTTTTGAAATTTGATTTCTTAAATAAGAAATTAAATTCTCCTGAAACAGGGATTCGTCGTTTACAAAAAACAGTAGCTTAAAAGGAGACGAAGAAACTTGAGTAGAGTAATACAATCTCGGTTTCTTTTTGGACATAGCTTCAATTTTTCCGCTATGAAAAATTTTCTGAATCGTTTCGTTTAGTTTTGATGTTGAGATTTTCAAAGTTGTTTTAGAATGGAGTCTAACGCATTCAATTAGAAGTTTGTGGATTCTTTGCTTGGTTTTTGCGCTTATACTTAGAATTGGTGTATCTTTTAATGCAGGAAATCTGGAAAGCATCTTGTCCTTGTAGTCTTTTAAAGTATTGTTGGACTTCTCGGGAATCAAATCCCACTTATTGATTGCCAAAACCATCGCCTTTCCTGCTCTTCGTATATAGGAAAAAATCTTTTTATCAAATTCTCCGACTCCCTTTTCTGCGTCGATTAGATGCACTACAATATCGGATGACTCCATTGTTTTCAATGTTCTTTGATATGAGTAAAATTCTAACTTTTCTGCACTCTTACTGGATTTGCGGATTCCGGCAGTGTCGAGGATTTCTATTGCTTGACCGTTGAATTGAATTATAGTGTTTACCGGATCTCGAGTAGTTCCGGGAATATCGCTCACAACAGAAACGCTTTCTCCTACAATTGCATTCAAGAGGCTCGACTTTCCAGAGTTCGGTTTTCCGACAAAGCTAATTCTGAAATCAATTTTCTCATCTTCGGAATATTTTATGTCCTTTAAGTAAAAAGAAAGCTTTTCTAAAAGAAGTTTAATATTTCTCCTGCCGAGTGCAGATATTGGGATTACCTCACTAAGCCCATACCTGTAAAATTCATCTAAATCATAATCTTCTTCAGGGGAGTCCGATTTATTTATACAATAAATGATATTTTTGTTATGAAGTCTTTTGTCCCTTTTTAAGAGGCTAATCAGTTTGTGGTCATAGCTTGTAATTTCATTTTTGTCCATTACAAAAATAATAAGATCCGATTCTACTAATTGCTTAAAGCTGATTTCTATGATCGAAGAGGTTAGATCATTTGTGTTTTCAATGTCAAGCCCCGGTGTATCGCATAAAATAAATTCTAACTTAGGGTCTTCTTTTTTTACATGAAATCTTAAAACATCTCGAGTCACACCCGGAAAATTGTATGTGATCGCTATGTTTTTTTTTAAGATAGAATTGAATAGTGTAGATTTACCAACGTTTTGACGGCCTACAATAGATACAAGTGGGAGTCTTTTCAATTTCGATTTCTCGCCTTTAGTGCTCTTTCTACTTCCAACTTGGCATCCTTTTTCATAAGAGTTTCTCTTTTATCGTAGTTCTTTTTAGGCTTTGCAATTGCTAACTCTATTTTAGCAAATTTATTATTTTTAAAATAGCATTTCGTAGCGACAAGAGTAAGCCCTTTTTCTTTAATTTGTTTTTCTAATTTTAATATTTCATTTCTTTTTAAGAGTAATTTTCTTGGACGAACTTCTGGCTGTTCAGAATACCCTCTATTAAAATAGGGTGTGATATGAAAATTTTGTAGGAACACTTCACCATTTTTAATTGTTGCAAAAGCATCGGTAAGATTAGCTTTTTTTTCGCGGAGAGATTTGACCTCAGAACCATTCAGCACGATTCCTGTCTCCACAAAGCTCAAAAGCTCAAAATTGAACCTTGCCTTTTTGTTTATGGCTGCCTCAAAGTTTTTAGTTTTCTCTTCAGTTTTCTTAGGTTTCATTAGTTCCGTATAGAGTGGTAGGTCAGTATCAACTTTGATAGCTCTGTTCCAATTAAATTCGGCATACTTTGAAAATTTTCTGAGGTGACTTGAATAGAATGAGGAAAAATATTTTCTGCTATATAGCGGTTTCCAATCCCTACTCCCAGAAAAATATAAGACTTATTCGTATTTTTTAAAACTTCTTCTATTAATTTTTTGGACTCTCTGCTGTTTATTTCGTCTTCGAGATACATTTTCCCTCTCTGCCCTCTGAAATCAGAAATAAACACAATGATTTTAGTCTGTGCATCAGTTGAAAAAAATCTATCACAATTTTCGATGATCCTATACTCTTCTACAGAGTCTCCCTGCCAGTCAACACAAAGTGAATTAAAAATTTCTTCTTCCTTTTTTTCGTCATAGACATCTTCAAAACTTTTCAAACGAATGAGGTCGATTGTTTCTTTTCTATTCAACCGATCCGAATAAGCGTAAATAGAAAAATCAACCTCGTGCTCGTTTAAAATATACGAGCTTGTAAGCATGGCAGAAAGTGTGGCTATGGAATACTCAAAATTAAAAATTCTTCTTGCCTTACTCACGAAGAATACTACTTCTACTCCTTTTAGTCTTTCATCACTTTTATCAATAATTGTTTTATCAAAAACCTTAGAGTCTCCTCTTCCATTTTTAAATGAAATATATTTCCTTGCGTCTATTCTTCTGCCTTGAGTTTGATAAGAACGAGAAATATCAATTTCAGGATCAAATAATTTTTCAAGATTCAATTCTGTTTCTTCCAAAGCCTTCCCGAAAACGCTTTTGAATTCAGAAAGCGAAACTAAAATAGTGTAAGACCAAAGGATTTTTCTTTTCGCTAAGAAATTTTTATACAACTCTTCAGTTCTATATCCCCATGCTCCACCTCCACCCGCTGGCTCCCCTTGACCCATGTTTCCGCGAGTGTCTTTTCCATACCATGCGTCAGGTCCCTCTTTTGTGTTTCCACCTGTTTCAGGAGTGTTGATTTCTATTCCCTTTTTTAGAGGGCTACCTGAATTTTTCAGTTCAGCTTTTCCGGTATTTGCATCTCTTTTGTGAAGGCTTGGATCCCACCACTTTGTTTTTTCTATTTCAGACTGAATCGTAAAAGTTTTTTTTTTATCCTCAAGTTTTTCTTTGAGGTCATCGGGTAAATTGCCGCTTGAAAGAATAGACTCCAAAATTCTTTCCGTATCGTTTCTTTCTTTAGGGTCTGAAATTTGATTTATATAAGAAATTTTTCCCCCTCTAAGGATTACTTCTTTTAAATCGTCTGATTCCCCACTAAATAGGATTAAATCCTTCCATCGAAAAAGATTGTTCAACCCAAAAATATAGGCTTGAATATTTGCAGATCCGATCACTCTTTTTGAGGATAGGTCTTTTATTTTTAGATGAAAATTTACCAAGACAGACACTAGAGAAGAATCTGGTAAATAAAACCCTAGTATCTCTGTCAAAGTATCCCGATCTTCTAAATCAGGAAATAAAACACTCGTAAACCGATTTCTAAAAGCTCTGGAAATTGTAGGGGTAGATTTTGTTTTTCTAAAAAGTTTTAATGCGATAATTCTAGAATTTTCTTTTAAAGAAAGAGGTTTAGACTCACCACTCTCAGGTGGGAGGGTTATAGATCTTGCATCATCTGTAAGCATATTCAATTTTTCTACTAACTCGGCTCCCGCAGCTTCCAGACCTGTAATCAAAATAGTAGAGTCATTTCTGATTCCCTTAGATAGAGGACCATCTATCCAATCCACTTTTCCTGTATCTATCGGCTTCAAGGCTCCGAGTATGTCGCTTGTATGGATTCCCTTGCACAAATTTACAGTTTCATTTGAATCCCCGCAAATATTGGAAAGAAAATTCAAAAGAAAACTCGGGTCTTTTTCTTCGCTAAACTCGATTAGAAGATTTTCTTTCATGGCAAGTGCTGTAATTGCCTTTTCCAAAAAGATACCAACTTTTTCTGTCATCGGAATCTTTGATAATAGATTTTTGACTTTTATTTCATCGTTGACCTTTAGCTTTTTATCATTGCAGTAAAGTGTAGAATTTTTGTAATCAAACTTTACGGCAGGGCAAGAAACACTTTCTTGTAAGTCTAATTCTTTTTTGATTAGAGACTCCACATCTTCCCTATCTTCGCTTTTTCTGAATGGCTCAGAGAATATATTTGTCAACTCCCTGTACATTACAAATTTTTCTTTGTAATCAAAGAATGTTAACCTGTTGCAGATTTTTTTTAAAGACCGTATATTAAAATGGTATTTTTCTAAGTCTCCCTTACCGAGATTTCCCAACTGGATTTTTTTCTCTGTTTCCAAAGTGATTCGAATACAAGCTTTTATAACCGATTCGTGTAAAGCAGGGTACAATTTTTTTAAAATATAAAGAATCTCATCAGGGGAGTAAGGGTCGATATACACAACTGCAAAATTTTTTATTATATCAAAAGGTAAAGATTTTCTTCCCTCGAAACCTTCTGCCGGATTTTGAGTGCCTATAAAGTTAAACCCTTCTTTTGCAAGTTTACGAGAGTTGTCTCCTTCGATTAGGTCGAGATAAGAATTTTCATACACAGTAGAAAATCTTTTGATTACGTCGGGTGATGCTAAATTCATCTCGTCCGCCACAAAAGAAGCGCCCGTTACAATCGAGGTAGTTAGGGGGCCGCTAATCCACTCAAAACCGCTACCGTCCATAAGTAAACGGTAAGAGCCGATTAGGTCTTCTGGTAAGGTGTCCTCGTTAAAACTAAACCTGTAGGTTGGGTGGTTTCTTTTATAGTTTATATGATAAATAAGAGCATTCTTACCTACACCTGCATCCCCTACAAGTAGAATCGGGTAACCCTCCGACATAGGGTATAGTATATTTTTTAGATTTTTTATTGTAGAGTCTGTCTCTACAAGACTTGATGGAAAAACAGAAGCTGAGCTTGGAAAATCAAAGGTATTCACCTTGATTCCAGCTATGAAAACATTACCCATGCTTGTAATGATTTTAAATTCACTCCCTGAATCAACAAATAAAAACCTATCTTTATTGAATGAAAAACTCTAAAACTCCCCTAATCTTGAATACAAAAAAACCCATACTTTTTAGAATGGGTTTAAAAAATTTTGAGTTAAACAGTATTTTGCTGTTTAACTAGGAAATTTTTCAATTATCTGGAGATACTTATTGAATATGATGAGGAACTAAATCCATATACACCAATATTTACTGTTTCGCCAGAATATAAATAAACTGATCTATTCTCGGAGCCAGCATTACTTGATGAATAAGTATAATTGGTTTTTGTAGGGCAAGTTGTGGAGTCAACATTCATATACAGGTCTGGATCGCCGGTAGATGCAGTCAATGTAACATAGTAAGTCCCACTTGTACTTGCAGTGTATTTATAGTATTGATAGCTACTACTTGAAACTGAACCTGAGCTAGAAGTAGCGTAAGATAGGGAGCTTGCTGAACTGCAAGAATTAGTAGAACTCGTAGAAGTACTACTTCTTGAATTTGCAAGTAGCAATAATAGAAGAGCAGAATTGTCTTCTTCCTTTTTGGTAGAGCAGTTATTCAGTAAAATACCGAAAACCGTTAAAATGATTAGTGATGTAATTTTTTTTTGCATTTTTAATATCCTTTATTTATTTTTTTCCACTGTGTGTGTGTGTGTGTGGTTGTCAATTATTTTTTTCATATTATTTACTTACAAAAAACTCAAGACTTATTCCCAAATATCCATTTTTGCAAGGTATTTATAAGAATTACAGGCTCGAATGGTTTTGCAATATGATCGTTCATCCCTGCAGAAATACTCTTTTCCCTGTCTTCAGCCATGGCTGCCGCCGATACTGCAATGATTGGCAAGTTTTGGTTTTTTTTGTCAAGACGAATCCTTTTTGTAGCTTCTATTCCATCCATAATAGGCATCTGCACATCCATAAGTACTGCATCGTAATTATTTTTAGAAATAAGCTCTACAGCCTTTAAACCATTTTCTGCAATTTCTAAATTCAAGCCCAGTTTCTGAAATACTTTTTTTGCGATTAGCTGGTTAAGGTCGTTGTCCTCTGCGAGTAGAATCCTTGTCTTTTTCAATAATTCAATTTCATTTGAACTTTCTGAAAGCTCAGTTGCATTATCAGAATTTGAAATTTTATTTTCAGGCGAAATACTTTTTATTTTTTTTAGTCGAACAGTAAATCGGAAAGTAGTTCCTTCACCTACTACGCTTTGTACTTCAATTTCTCCTCCCATTAAATGAACGAGTTTTTTGCAAATCGCAAGACCAAGACCCGTTCCACCGTATTTCCTCGCATTGGACTCATCGGCTTGTGCAAAAGAGTTAAACAAAGTAGGCAAGAATGATTCCGGTATTCCAATTCCGGTATCTCGGACAATCACGGACAATACAAAATCATTCTCCATAAATTCTTTTACGGAAAATTGAACCTGTATTTCTCCCTTCTCCGTGAATTTTAAAGAGTTGCTGACTAAATTTTGAAGTATTTGGTTTATGTGAAGTTTATCTCCATACAAAAAATTGGGAACACCGTTTTCTACAGAAATAAAAAAATGGATTCCTTTACTTTTTGCTTTTGGAGAAAATATTCCATTCATATAAGAAATAACTTCTTCAAGCTTAAACTCTCCTTCCTCAAGAGTTTGGTACCCAGCCTCGATCTTGGAAAAGTCTAATATATTGTTTAAAATTTCAATAAGTAGAGATGACGCATTTGTGATTCGAGATAGATAGTCTTTTTGTTCTTTTGACATTTGAGTATCTTGAAGTAAATACACAAGACCCAAAATCCCATTGAGTGGTGTTCGTATTTCGTGGCTCATATTTGCCAAAAATTCGCTTTTTAACCGATTGGATTTCTCCGCTATTTTTTTTGCTTCCCTAAGCTCATTCTCGATTTGCTTTCGCTTTTCAATATTGCGAGTAATTCCGAGAACTTCAACTTCCTTATTTTCGTTAAATTGATAACGGGTTGCGGTTTCGATCCAGATCAACTCTCCATTTTTTTTGTATTGTTGCAACTCGTCATAACTGATTATTGGGTCATTGGGATATGCCAAAAATATTGGGAGTCTTTTAGATACACTATCCTTCACTTTCTTAACGGATTCAGGTGAAAGTGAGTCTTCAAGTGATTCATTCATAGCTTCTTCTGGAGTTAGACCTCTAAGAGAAAAAATAGACGGACTGATATACGTAAACCTATTCTCTGTTAAATTTAAAACCCAGATTACATCAGTAGAATTTTCTGCTAATAAACGATATTTCTTTTCGCTTTCAGATAAAGTTTTTGCTATTTTGTGTTTATCGGTTACATTTCTGACAATTACAATCACCTCGTCTAAAGCCACAGGAATAATTCTTGCCTCATACTGTTGAACTCCTAATTTTGGTATGTCCAATTCATACTCAAAAGTTTCAAGAGACTGAGTAGAAAAAACTTTTTTCATCACCTTATCTACTAAAGTGACTATATTTTGAGGCATAGTGTCTTGAAAAGATTTTCCGATAATAGAATTGGCTTGATGAAACAACTCTTTTTCGTCTGCCTTATAATCTAAAAATACCCCTTGAGAATTGAGCCGAAACACAAGATCCGGAATAGCTTCAAGCATAGCCTGAGACCTTTTCTCTAAAATTGTATTTTCTGAAATAGAAATAACTTCTTTAGATATATCTTCTAAAATTACTAAAGACACTTCTTCAAAATCAACGTGTCGAAAATTCGTAGTGCGACTTTTTGTCCAAAAAAGGCTTCCATCCTTTTTCAAACTCAATTCTATCTTAGAGTTCAAACCAAACTGCTTTTGCAATTCTTCTTTTTTGGCTTCTAATTCTTGACTGATTTCTTTGGGCTTGAGTAAACTCTCGTATTTTCCTATTACTTCCTTTTTTTTATAACCAAAAATACGATCCAATACGGAGTTTGTATAAACTATTTTCCCCGTATCTTTTTTTATAAGATAAACCGCATCTGTCATGCTTTCTATAATTTGTAAGTAAAACTTCAGCCTTCTTTCCCATTTATAAAAAATATAAGTAGAGGTAAGACTAAAAATGATAAATATAAAAATAGAAAAGTAAGAACTTGGCTTTACGGAAAATGAAAACTCCGGAGGGATGAAAAAATATATCGCACCAAACGCACACACAAAAGTATTTATAATTCCAACCCGGTATCCACCCAAGTAAGTACTTGTAAGAACAGCAGGAAAAAGTACGACCCAAGTGTAAGGAGCAATTTGCTGCCCCAAAATCCACCGTAAATACATCGCTACCCAAGGGAGTAATAAACTTATTGCAATTTGTAAATGCTTCATATTAAAAAAAATATTTTGAGTTATGATTAAAGTTTTAGCTTACGATATTCTTCTAAAAACACAATTCTTCATTTCCAAAGAAATAAAACTTAGGAAAAGTGCAAAGGATTTTTTCTTGTTGCATAATGACTTCTCCCTATTTTCGATTTCATACAAATCTATCCATTAAAATTTCTATACACTGAATTTACAAAAAAAACTTTACATAAATAAAATTAAAAACGTCTAACAAATAAAACAAAATTCAATAGGAGTTAGTATGTTAAAATCTTTTTTGTTAGTAATTTCCATAATTTTCTATTTTGGAAATTGTGAGCACCACCACGAATCAAGCGAGCACCACCACGCAAAAGCAGGGTATCCCGAATTGGATAACGGGAAAAAATGGCAGTCAGACTCACCCACAAAATCTGGTTTTGCTAAATTGACAGAAGACTTAAAAAAGTTTGAGGACAAGAAGAAAGGAAAACTTACAGTTCAAGATTATAATGAGTTTGCAAAAATTTCTACTGCAAGTATAGACTCTATTTTTGCCTCTTGCACAATGAAGGGCAAAAGCCACGAAGAGCTGCATAAATACATTGCCTTATTATTAGAAGACATCAAATCTCTAAAAGGAAATGAATTAAACTCTTCCAAAGAATCTTTCGAAAAACTAAAAACCAATCTCGGAAAATTTAACGATTTTTTTGAATAGGTGTAGGCTAAATTTAGCTGGGGTTTACCAGCTAAATTTTCCTGATTTATCGTACTTAAAACTCATCACGCCTTCGTTTGGTAGAGCTGGAATTTTTATTCCGGAGGATCCAGTGAGCCTGAAATCTGTGCTTCTTAGTTTTACTGCATTGGCAACAGATTGAGAAAGACTTTTCAACGGAAATGTAGTCTTTACTGTAATTACTGATTCCTTCCCCGAATTTTTAATCGCCTCAGAATCTCCAGATAAAAATTTTTCTTTTCCAAGAAAGAGTTCATACTTCATATTTTCAAATTGGAGGACTGCGTTTGATTCATTTTTCAAAACTATATCAAACTCTGTGTTTACATTTACCTCGATTTCTTCCAGACCGGCTTTTACCGCAGAGGTAATATTCCCCTTTTTGGAATCTAATAGATTATTTAGGAAACCTGCTGCTTTTTTTACTACAGCATCCGGAGTTGTAGCGTTTGAAACCTTTATATCGTTCAAGGAAGGTTTTATAATTTTAAAATTGACGATTGAAATAGAAGGCAGTACGCTTGGAATTTCTCTTTCTGCTTCAAAAGGAAATGAAACTTTCGGAGGAATCGGCACAAAAGGAAAATATTTTTTCACCTGTGCCGGAATGGGTATGTCTAAATTCCCTTTCAGTTTTACGAGAATAATTTCTTTAGACTTTCCTTTAATGGCTTTGTATATACTAAGTAAATCATCGTATTTTACCTTGACACTAAAAGGTAGAGGCTGGGTAGAATTTGCAGTTAAAGAGCCGGGGTTACCTTTTAAAGTAGTGAAATTCTTTCCTTCTATTTGCATACCAATCGTTATATCTGTATTCGGGATGCTTATAGGATAGGGATTGGTCACTGTAGTGTGGAGTTTTAAAATAACCTCAGACAAAGTAATGTCTTGGATTTCCACTCTTTCAAAAGAGAAAGAAGGTTTTTTAAATATTCCCTGACCCAAAAGAATAGAAGGGAAAATCAGGCTGATTACAAAAATATATATTGGTAGTTTTTTTAATCGAATTGTTTGCATGCTACTTATTTTTATTTTACGAAATAATTGTAAATAAATATAATTCTAACTTTTACCGGAAAAAGAAAAATTTGAAATAAACTTATCCACTAATTCACCAAAATAATTTACTGCGTTATTCACCGGTTCCGGTTGTGTCATGTCCACCCCTGCAATTTTTAACCCATCTACCGGATAAACAGACCCTCCCAAACTAAGGAACTTCAAGTAATCAGATTTAGAATTTTTGTCGCCACTCAATACTTTTTTAGCGAGTGATATTGCCGCAGAAATTCCGGTAGCGTATTGGTAAACATAGAACGCAGAATAGAAATGAGGTATCCTAAGCGCTTCTAATTCCAAGAGGTCGTCTATCACGATTCCATTCTTAAAGTACTTGCTTAAAAGTGTTCTGTATTCAGACCGAATAAGCTCTAAGGAAATTGGCTCATCTCTATCTGCAAATTTATGCATAACGTCTTCAAATTCCGCAAACATAGTTTGACGGATCATAGTTCCCCGTATATCGTCGATTTGCCTGTTTAAAATATACGAGGTCATGGAATTATCATTTTTGAATTTTTGTAATAAATAATTACTAAGTAAAACTTCGTTGAATGTAGAGGCAACCTCTGCTACAAATATAGAATACGAGCTGTACATATACGGTTGGGTTTTGGAATAGTGGGTGTGCATAGAATGCCCCGCCTCGTGGATCAGAGTAAAAAGAGAGTTGATATTATTTTCGTCGTAGTTTAAAAGTATATAAGGGTAAGAGTCATAACAACCAGAAGAATACGCCCCGCTTCTTTTCCCTCTATTTTCATACCTGTCCACCCAGCCTTCGAGTAATCCTTTTCTTAAAGTGGAAACATACTCCTCTCCAAGAATCTCCAAAGCTTCACAACAAGTTTGTACTCCTTCTTCATAGCTCATTGTAAAATTTACAGAGCTGACTAAAGGCAGATATGTATCATAAAAATGAAGATCGTCTAAGCCTAAAACTTTTTTCCTAAAGTTTAGATACTTCACAAGTGGGTCTATATTAGAAGTAACTGCAGAAATTAAACTATCATATACTTTTGGATTTACATTGTTTGCAAATAAACTCGCTTCTCTGCAAGAATTAAAATTTCTCACGTTTGCATAAAACTTGTCTTTTTTTACAGAAGACGAAAAAGAAGTAGCTATAGTGTGTTTGTGTGCGTCATACACCGAGTAGTATTTTTCAAAAGCTCTCTTCCTAAAGCTTCTGTCTCTGCTTTGTAAGCAAGAATTAAAATTTCCGTGGCTTAGCTCTATTTTTTCTCCTTTCTCATTTTCAATAATCCCAAAATTCAAGTCTGCGTTGTCTAATTGACTAAAAATATCTGAGGCAGCGCCTATCGCATCTCCTCCCATGGCTAAAATTTCTTCTACTTCAATAGACCTCGTATGGGGCTTGTAACGAAATAGCTCTTCAAAGTAAAACTTATATTTCTCGTACTTAGAATTTTTCATTAGCTCGAACTTTCTGTCTTCCGGTAGAGATTGGATTTCCGGATTCAAAAAACTTGATTCAGAGGACGCTTTCGTATGGAGTATCATAGATTTTTCCACTAAAGAAAAATACTTGCTATTCGTCTTGTCTTCATCACTTTTCAAGTGAGCGTAAGTATATAATTTTTCAAAACGCCTCGAAAACGATAGATCAAACTCTATTGCAGAAATTAAAAAATCAATTGATTTAGATAAATTCCCCCTAAATTTAGAATACTCATCAATCTCTTTTTTTAATAGTTCATAATCTTTTTCCCATTCCGATTCTGATTTGTACAATGTGGAAAGATCCCACTTATCCTTTTCTTTTACTTCATTTCTTAATGGTATTTTTTTTTCTTTCATGTAGACCCTTATATTATTTATACTCTTACTCTTTTCAATCCTTCCAGCCCAAAATCTAAAACTGTATGAATGGCAGAAGCGAGTGCGTTTCTGTCAGGAATTGGGTTTAGTCCCTTGCCTATTCTATGAATTTGCTCTGTGTACCAAGTTATTTCTAAAGGAATAATAGAATCTAAAATTTTAATCCCGGTGGACAAGGGCTTAACCATACTTTTTATATTTTTTCCAGAGAGTAAGTCATTAGGAAATTCAGGTTGAATCACAATAGAACGCCCAAGACCTATTAAATCACAAACACCACTTTGAATCGCCTTATTCATTGTTTCAAGACTCCTAAACCCTCCTGTCAACATTAGAGGAGTTTTTACTTTTTTTCTTACTTCTTCACAATAATCCAAAAAATAGGCTTCTCTTTCTTTCGTGCTTTCCTTTTTGGTTTCTCCCATCATTACAGGTGACTCATAAGTCCCTCCAGAAATTTCGATCAGGTCCATTCCCTCTGACGATAAATACTCTACCACTTCCATAGATTCATGTTTAGTAAATCCGCCTCTTTGAAAATCAGCAGAATTCAATTTAATTCCGACAGGAAAATTTTTTCCTACTTCTTTTCTAATAGACTCGTATAATTTTGAAACAAACCTCATCCTCTTTTTAGGAGTTCCTCCCCAATCGTCTTCTCTTATGTTATGCTTTGGGGATAGAAATTGGCTAACTAAATACCCATGTGCTCCATGAATCTGAACTCCGCTAAACCCGCTATCTTTTGATAGTTTTGCCGCAAAGGTAAACCTTTCTATGATTTCATAAATTTCTTTTTCAGTCAATTCTCTCGGTGTAGAAAATGCCTTATTTAAAGGAGAGCGAAATGGGATGGCAGAGGGAGCTACAGGTGACTTGCTTAAAAACTTAGGGGCTTGCTTCCCTGGATGATTCAACTGTGTCCAGAAATGGGTGTTGTTTTCTTTTCCAGAATTTGCCCAATCTTTCAATAATGGGTCTATATTTTCCTTTTCAAAAACCACATTTCTTGGCTCACCTAAAGCCTTACTGTCTATCATAATGTTTCCAGTCAAAAGTAAACCCGCACCACCATAAGCCCATCTTTTATAAAGGTGTATAAATTTTTGATTTATCTTATGGTCTTTGTTTGCCATGTTTTCACTCATGGCAGATTTTCCGATCCTGTTTTTTAAAACTGCCCCACAAGGAAGTTTTAATTCTTGGTTTAGGTAATTCAAATTTGTTTGCATTAAAAACTCCGATAGGAAACTTAAAAAAACTACTCTACAAATAATTTTGATATATTCAATAAAAAAGAAACTCGATTTATTTCAAAAACTTTTTCTGATTTCGATAGTACGACACCCACGCAAGAAATGTCAAACCAAGAACAGGTAGAGCAAAATAAATATGCACCTGAATAAAACCTGCAATAAGTCCGAGCACTCCACCAAGAAACTGGATCATAACTAAATTTCCACCCGTATTGTCTAAGATCATTTTTTCTAACTCGTCAGTATCCAGCTTCATTACTTGCTCTTGAACAAGATGGGTAATATTAATTTGATGAACAATATTTCCGATTTGAATTTTTAAGTATCTACTTCCTTCGGGTGATCGCATGTATTCAATCAGTTTTTCTTTCGCATAATCTAAAATTTTAAATGAATAATCTCCTATCTTTTCCCAATTTTTCTTATCTTCTAAAAATTTTTGTAATCGATCGATTGCCGCTGGCAAAATAGTATCTTTAGAATACTTGCTCATCGTATCAACCCAATCTTTCATCTTTAGCAAAATATATTCTTGGGTCTCCAAAGAAGAAATTTTTTTTTGAATATCTACAACCAATATATCTAGTACTCCCAAAAATTTGTCTGTAGTTTCATCATTCTCAATAAAATCTTGTAATAGTTCTTGGAGTGCGTTATTGTCAAAAGAAATAATTTTCTTAATCCCAAAACCAATTGTGCCTATGGTATTTTTTTGTTTTAAATATTCATCAATGGCGTTATTCAAAATAATAGACAATTCAGGGATTTGCTCTGAAACCAACTTTTTGATTAGCTCAACGATGGTTTCTCTATTTTCTTTTGACTGAATGTATTCTATAATTCTTTTACGGATTTCTACCCAAAGTTTTTCTATTTCTTTCGGACTTCCGGCAATATCTTTTAATGTGTCTTCCACTAAGTTAAACGTCTGAGACAAAATCTCCGGCCCTTTTTCTTGAAGAGAGCCTATAATCTTAGAAGTTACTTTTTTTCGGACATCTTCATTTTGTAAAATCTCATCCAACCATTTCTCTAAACGCTTAGTGCCTTTTTGAATTAGTTTTTTTTCGTAAACATATTCTAATAAAATGTCGGGAGCCAATAAATTTTTTTGAATACTTTCTCCCAAACTTTTTGCGATGTTCGCCTTATTTTTTGGGACAAGTCCTTCCCAGCCCAATACCTTACCCTGTTTTGGCTGAAAAAGCATTCTAATCGCAAGATAGTTTGTGTAATAGCCTACAACCCCCGCCATACAAATTACAAAAATTCCGTCTATCCAAATATTTTTTTCTAAAATAAGTAATTGAGCGACACCAAAAATAATCGTAACAAAACTAATCCCCCTCCGAAAAAAGAGGTCGATCCTTCCAACATCCATACTTTTCTCCAAAGTTTTACATTCTTGAAATTTTCACTAAAAATCCAATCAAAAAAAAGCATCTAAAAACACTTTTTTATAATCATTCTTCAATTTTATTTTACTTATGTCGTATAGCATTCCGCATAACGTATTTTTTATAGCTAAAAATATTCCTTCATTGCTATGAGTCTCTGTACCGATATTTATTCCATAGTCGAGGGCAAGACAGGAAGAATGAATAGAAATAATTTATCTCTAAAAGACAATAAAACCGAAGTAGGAGAATTCTGGACATCCATGCAAAGGCAATCCCACCCTATTCACTATGTAGTGAGTTACAGGGCTTCTTTTAAGCCTGAGCTTCCTTCTTTTTTTATGAATAAGTATTTGAATAAAAAAAAATCTATAGTACTCGATCCGTTTGGTGGGAGAGGTACGACTTGCATTCAAGCCAATTTAGAAGGTCATTTTGGAATACACAACGATATCAACCCTGTATCAAACTTTCTCGCAGAATCCAGAAAAAACATTCCTTCTATTTCTGATTTAGAAAAAACCCTAAATAAACTGAATCTAAAAACAAAAACAACAGAAGAAAGCAATGATGAAGATATGCTCCACTTCTTCCATAAAGACACTTTGAATGAAATAAAAAATTTAAAAAAAATTTTTATAAAAGACAATTCACCTGAAATCAAATACATTATTTTGACAGCTCTCTCCAGACTCCACGGTCATAGCCCGGGTTTTTTTTCAGTATATACCTTCCCTCAAATTTCTATCGAACCAAAATCTCAAGAAAAAAATAACATCAAACGAAATCAAAAGCCGGAGTATAGAGAAGTAAAACCCAGAATCTATTCTAAAATGAAAAGAGATCTTTCTAAACCACTCCCCCCGTTCTATCATGAATTTTCCGCGAACAATTTATACTTAAATCAAAGTGCGACCAATATTTCTCTATTGAAAGATTCATCAGTTGATTTAATTATTACCTCACCTCCATTTTTAGACAAGGTAGATTACGCAAAAGACAACTGGATGAGAAAATGGTTTCTTGGTTTACAAGAAGAGCCAAGAATCAGCATATTCAAAAATCTTTCTGAATGGAATAAATTCATTTCCGATGTTTTTAAAGAATCATCTAGAGTGTTGAAAAAAAATTCATATATTGTAATGGAAGTTGGCGAAGTTCAAAAAGGAAATAACCAAATCTCCCTAGAAAAAGAGATTATCCAGAACGCAAAAGACACCTCACTCTATTGGAAAAAGACTTATATAAATTCACAAAAATTTACCAAACTTTCCAATTGCTGGAAAGTGGACAATAACCTAAAAGGCACAAATTCCAATAGGTGCGTAGTTTTTCAAAATATAAAATGAAAAAAAATAACTTATTTATATCTGAGCCAAAAAAAAACCAATTTTTTTTCGCATACTTATCTATTTTGCAGAAAAGATCACTAAAAAAAAATTACTACCCGCAAGGCTTTTGTGTCACTATCCAAAAGGTGCGTTAGGCGCATTTCTACTCGAATCGCTTATCGTAAATAAGCACAAAGGGTTAGACAAAAGAATTTTGAAACTAATCAGAATCCAAGCGTCCCTATCCGTAAATTGTCCGTTTTGTATAGATATGAATTCGGAAAACTATTCCAAGTTCTATATAACAAGTAAAGAGTTACTTAGTCTTCAAGACGAAAAATTATTTAATAACATAAAAAGCTTTTCCAAAAAAGAAAAAGTATGTATCCAATATTCAAAACTCTTATCCAAAAGTCCTGTTTTAGTTACTGATAAAATCTACAGTGATTTAAAAATATATTTCAGCGAAAGCGAAATTGTCGCAATAGATTACACAATAGCCCAAGTAAATTTCTGGGCAAGACTAATCCAAGGGCTAAAGATTAGCCCGGAAGGATTTTCTAAAGATTGTGTGTATGACCCTAATTAGACTGCAATTGCATTTAAACTATACTTGCAAATATACTTGACATCTTCATACTATTAACTATCTTTAACATAGGAGGTTTCCTGTGCCACAAATATCACTATACATCGACAAAGATACTTTAACCAAAATAGAGAAAGCTGCGAATAAAGAAAAAATTTCGATTTCTAAATGGGTAGGTAAAAATATTAAAAAAGTAATAAAAGAAGATTATCCACAAGGATTTTTTGACTTATTTGGTTCTATCGCTGATGAATCATTTAAAATTAAGCAATTATCCTTTAACCATGATTCTAAAAGAGAAAGTTTATGATTTATTTTTTAGATACAAATATATGCGTATATTTCCTTAAAGGATTATATCAACCGATAGTAGATAATATTCAAAATACTAATCCGAATAATATAAAAATTCCATCTATTGTTAAAGCTGAGCTTCTTTATGGCGCTGAAAAAAGTCAGAATAAAACTAGAAATTTAGCTAATATAAATAGGTTTCTTGAACCATTCGAAGTTATTTCGTTTGATGATACTTGCTCAATTGCATACTCGAAAATTAGATCATTATTGGAATTGAAAGGAGCTATTATAGGTCCGAATGATTATATAATTGCTGCGACAGTATTAGCAAAGAATGCAATTCTTGTAACAAATAATACAAAAGAATTCAAAAAAGTTCACAATTTAAAAATTGAAAACTGGACTGTGAAATAAATGCAAGAGGGTGTAGGAAATTTTGTGTAAAATCCTTTTCCGTTTAAATTTCCATTCTCCCTTCAAAATTTATTGCAAACTGATTAATCGCAGCACCCCAATCCCGGATAGGCATGGTCCATTTTTTTGATGCATTCTGCAGAGCCAGATACAACAGTTTTTTTGCCGCATCATCATTCTGGAAATGAAGCCCGGTTTGATCACTTTTCCGAAAACGTCATATTCAAAGACTCGATTGCATTGGTTGTGTAAATTACTTTTCTGATTTCTGCCGGATAGGCAAGAAAGTTGAATTATCTCATTCCATCTGTTTTCCAAAGTTTTGAAATCATCGGATATTTGAATCCATTTTAGAAAATTCCTGAAGTTTTAATTTTGCTTCCTCAACGTTAGTACTGCACGATAGATTTTTCAATCAGATGAAAGCTCTCTTTCGATTTTTAAAGGAAACATGCTTCAGAAATTTCTGACCATATGAACGATACAAAGCTGAACTTGGCATTTGGATAAATAGTTTTAATCGCTTCCGGAAAACTTGGTAAGTCCATCAACACAGGCAATCAATATATCCTGCAACCCACGGTTTTTAGTTCAGTCAGGATTTGGAGCCAGAACGGATCCTAATTTTCTGGGATCCAGACTCAAAACCTCTTTTAAACCGTTCATGCATGACGCCGATAGCCATATGAACAGCCTTGTTTTTGACCTGACCATCGTCTCTATTTGACAGAACTCAATGCATCAAGATAAATAATCGGATAGATTGAATCAATAGGTCTGGTCTGCCATTTTACTACTTCTTCGATTACACCATCTGTTACTGTGGAGATCAGATCAGGAGAAACTTCCAACCTGATAGATTTCCTGAAGATGAGCCTGGATGTTCGTGTCGTCATTCCTCGCTAATACATAGAAATTATTTTATCATCAAATCCATTCCAATGGGTCTGGTTTTCTTGATTATCTAAGTTCAAATTCGGAATTTCGGTTAATTGGAACGTCGATTTCAGGTTTCAAAATCGCATCTTGATAGTCTTTTTCGAAAACCATTGCGGGGAATTGCCGGCACCATTTTGACGAGAATGTTTTCATAACCCAATTCATGGGTTGACTCGACCTGCCATCCAGCCTTCTCGACTATAGCTTTGGTTAATTCTTTTTAAAGACCATTTTCACCGATCAATTATTTCAGGATTTTGTATTCCTTGATCAACTCTTCAAGGAGCTCGTCTTTTCTGGATTTTGTTTTGCCATATTCTTTACCTCTTTTTATTTTCGGGTAAAAGATATTTCTAAAATTAATTACACCTTCAAATGCAACAACTGATAACGTAGCTTACTCGCTTCCTCAGCTCTTGCATCGCTTGCTTGCAAGGGCTGGGTTGGACTTCGCCACATCGTGCAAAAGGCTTGTGCTACGTAGGGCCTATTTCATTTTGTATTTTTTCTTAAATTTATCCACTCTACCCGTTGTATCTACCAATTTAGACTTTCCGGTATAAAACGGATGGCAACTTGAACAAATTTCAACTTGTATATCACCCGCACTGGATCGGGTTTCAATAACAGCACCACAAGAACATTTAATCTTTGCGTCAATATATTTTGGATGGATTCCTTCTTTCATAACTTTCTCACCTTTTTTAAGAATTCATGCTTGCTAAAAATGCGTCATTTGTCTTAGTTCCCCGCATTTTATCTAAGAGCAATTCCATACTTTCTGTAATGCTCATAGGGGAAAGTACCTTTCGCAAAATAAATACTTTTTGGAGAACGTCTGGTTTTTGCAAAAGCTCTTCTTTTCTGGTTCCGGATCTGTTGATATCAATAGCCGGAAAGATTCTCTTGTCGGACAATTTTCGATCTAAGTGGGCTTCCATGTTTCCTGTTCCTTTAAACTCTTCAAAAATTACTTCATCCATTTTAGAGCCTGTGTCTATTAGTGCAGTAGCAATAATAGTGAGAGAGCCTCCACCTTCAATATTTCTTGCTGCACCAAAAAATCTTTTTGGTTTATGAAGGGCGTTTGAATCCACACCACCGGATAAGATTTTACCGGATGTTGGGATAACTTGGTTGTAGGCTCTGGCAAGCCTTGTAATCGAGTCTAATAAAATTACAACATCTCTACCGTGCTCTACGAGTCTTTTTGCTTTTTCTATTACCATTTCTGCGACTTGTACGTGTCTTTGGGCTGGCTCATCAAATGTAGAGCTGACCACTTCACCTTTTACGTTACGCGCCATGTCTGTAACTTCTTCCGGTCTTTCGTCTATCAAAAGTACGATCAAATACACTTCGGGGTGATTTCTTGTAATTGCATTTGCAATATTTTGCATAATTACAGTTTTACCAGTTCTGGGAGGTGCAACGATTAATCCTCTCTGCCCTTTTCCGATTGGAACCATAAGATCTAAAATCCTTGTATCTAAATGAGAAGGATCAAATTCCAACACGAGTCTTTCATTTGGGTAGAGTGGAGTCAGGTTATCAAATAAAACTCTTCTACTTGCAATCTCAGGTGAAACCCCGTTGATTAACTCAACTCTAAGCAATGCAAAAAACCTTTCCGATTCTTTGGGAGGACGGATTTGACCTTCTACTGTGTCTCCGGTTCTTAAACCAAAAAGTTTAATTTGAGAAGGAGATACATAAATATCATCCGGTCCAGGCACATAGTTGTAATCGGGGGATCGTAAAAAGCCATACCCGTCTGGGAGTTTCTCCATTACACCGACTGCATGGACTTGTCCATCTCTTTCGGTTTGTGCTTGCAAAATTGCAAATATTAGATTTTGTTTTTTTAAACCGTTGGTATTTTCTACCCCCATGGACTTTGCCATTTCGGTAAGCTCGCCTATTGCTTTTTGCTTTAGAGCGACTAAATCAATCGGATCCGGTGTCGGTCCCTCGTAGTGCTTTTTTTTCTTTTTGTGATTTCTGTGGTCGGAGTTGGAACCATTGTTTGAGATTTCCTGAGATGGAGAATCTACAACTGTAAGATTTTCAGTATCGACCTCTGCTTGAATAATAGGTTGTTCAGAATTTTTTTTTGTAATTGTCATGTCCTTTTTTAGGGTGCTTGCCTTTTAATTTAATTTGATTGAATTAAGATGTGATCTAATAGAGAACTTCTGAGCGTTCCAAAATCTATTTATTTTTCTTAGATTTAACTGTCAAGGATTTCTTTATTTTTTCTTTGTTTTTTCCAATAGTTTTTATATTTTTTTTCAAACTATTTTTAACAGAAACAGGCTTTTTTTTCTTTGATACAATTTTTTTCGATCGCAGTTTTGGAAGTACTTTCTTGACGGGTTTGGTTTTTCTTTCAATCGGGGTATCTTCTATAGTAGTTTTCATTTTTTTTGTAAGGTTTAACTGACGAATTCGATTTTGTAAAGTAGATCTTGGAATTCCTAGAGCCTTTGCAGTATGGGAAATGTTATTTCCGTTAGATTTCAAATAGTAGTAAATGTACCTGCTTTCAGTTTCATTCAAAACAACCTCAAGAGGTAGCTTATTGTGAAACGCCTCTTCTATAGAAGGAAAACTCATTCCATCTTCTCCCATTACAGAGAGCCTATTGCCGGGCAAGATAAACTGATACAAGAATCCGAGAGTTTTGTCTTTTTTCTCCAAAGGAATCACTCTCAAAATTCGATCTACCTGTTTTATATAAGTCTGCAAGAATTGGTTCGGAGAGCCTTTTAAATTTTCAATACTATTGGTTTTCAAAAAATTCGCAAACAGATCTTTATTCAAATCTCTTAAAAACCTTTCTGCAAATACAATTGAGTTACGAAAACTTGGTTTCACTAAAATTTCTTTTTCAAATTTTTCATTGTAAAAAACCGAATTCCCTTCTATATCCGTTGCAATTAGAGGATCCGGAAAATTCTCTAAGATTAAAGAAGTAAACCATTGAATCTTTTCATCAGGAGAGACCAATTGTTTTTTTTCTACTATTGGTTTTTCTTTCTCTTCTTCTTTTTTTACAGACTTAGAAAACTCTGCGAGAAATCTGGGCTTATCCCATTCTCCTACTTTTTCACCTGTCTCCGACAAAACCGGAATAAGTCGATTGGATTGAAAAAATACGATTAGATTTTCATGGAATGTTTTTTCCAATAAGTGCTTGGGGATTTTTTCATAAACTTTTCCAGACAAGGAAAGATCACTCATTTCCAATAAAATTTTATTTTTGGATAAAAAACCGACAAGCTCATCTGTTTCAGTACTAATTACTGGGATCTCTTGCACCGGAGTCACTAGGAAATGTCTGTAAATAGATTCAATTTTCATAAGCGTTTTCGCTTAAAGATTAAAAAAATGAATTCTAAAAAAAAAGAAAGAAATTTTTATTTTAAAAACTTAAATTTTACTCTATTTTTTCAATTTTAGAATATTTCATGCCTTTCTCTGCCAAAGTCAGTTTTGTGTTTTCTTGTTTAGCTACAAGCTCTGTTATAAAACGATCCACAGAATCTTTTTTGCCGTCTTCCAATTTTTTGTCTGACTCTTTTTCTGCCTCTATAGAATAGGATGAGTCTTTTTTGATTTCTTTTTTTTCTAATAAAGGCAAACGAAATTCTGAAGTTGAGCTATTTTGTTGAAACAGGCTCACCTTATGGCTTCTTTCTTTTTCTTCTAATCTATATTTTTCTATAGACTGTTTTACTTCCTTATATCCAAAAATACAAAAAATGAAAAATGAAAATAGAATAGCAATTTTCAAGAGTAAAAATATATAAAAAGATAGGGGTGTTTTTCCTGGGATATAGTAAAGAGTCAAATCTTCATAAATATATACTTCAGAATTTGGGTGAGATTTTTTTATATCAGAAAAATTTTCTCTAAACTTTTCATGTCGGATGGAATAATCAACAGAATCAGATTTCGCATAACGTAAACTGCCATCCCCCTGAAAAAGAAAAAATTCACCCTCAAATCCGATATAGGAAAAATCAACAGGGAAATATCCACTACGATTTCTGATAAAAAATGTGACCTCGTTTTCTTCGTCTGTTTGAATTTTCTGGATTAGTAAAGATTTTTTTAGCTTGGTTTTTGAATACCCGTCTGAATACAGATCTGTCCAATCTCCAAAAGAAAATATGACCTCCCCTTTTTTGCCGATTCTAAGCCCTCCAAGATTTTGGATGGATTCTAATTCCTGGGTCCACTGTCTTGAGGCTTCCTTGTTTCCACTTAGAATGGCTTGTAAAACCCCTTCAAAGATTAACCTTCCCCGTAAATACTCTTGTAAAGAATAGTTTTCTTTCTTAATCCGATCGACCAAGCCCAAAATGATACTTTTTTTTTCAATATACCCCGGGTGACCGGCGGTATTTTGCAGCCAATCTAAAATTGGCGTTTTTACACCCAAAAAACCGGATTCCTTACCGTCTTTGCAGGAAAATACGAATAATATTATAAAAGCAATAAAAAACTTTGACATAAAAAATCCATTCTAATACATTAATAATCGGACTAATTTTTCGGGTTAAGAAAAGATTAATAGGAGAAAAAACTAAAATTAACTGTTTTTTGTTATAAAGAATATGAACATCAATGACCTGAATACTATCAAAACTACCGAACAGTCATGGAGAGATTTTGTAACTTATAGCATTACATCGAATTTTTACCAAGACGTAAAAAAACTATCTCTTTCAGTTCAGGATGCGGTAGAGCTGACTCTATTCAATAATTATATAAACACATTTTCAAAAGACGAACAGGCAAAACTGTTGCACGACAAAGAAGTATTTTTAGTTTATGCAAAAGGCTTTGTAGATATTCTTTCAGAGTATAGATTCAATAGATCGGGTTATGACACTTCAATTCGATCCGGATTTATTGGAATGATTCGCAACCTACTCAAAGAACAAAAAGATAAAAATGGGAAAGTTTTAGATATCGAAAAATACCGCTTCTTTCACTCTATTGTTAAGTTTTGCTCTTCTCTCGATTATATCACTGAGGTTTACGACAGATACAAAGCATTTATACAACACTCAGAAGGTATTTAATTTGAATGGACTGTACAATTTGTGCAATTCATAAAAATAAAATTCCAGATATATTAGAAATTACAAATTACTGGATACTTCGCCACTCCGAAATAGAAAAAAATTGTCCTGGGTATTTGTATCTCGAACCAAAAGCCCACATAGAAAATCTTTCTGAGCTTTCTGTAGAATCCGCAAATGAAATAGGATCCCTATTCAAAAAGTCCGGAGATTGGGTAGAGAAAAATTTTTCCCCAAAAAAAATCTATACAGTTAGTATTTCTGAAAAAGTCCCACACTTGCATTTTCATATCGTACCAAGGTACACAGACTCAAACATAGGTCTTGATTATATTCAGTTGGCGTTGACATCTAAAATCCCTAAAACTCAATTTTCAGACTTACAATTTCAAAACCTTTCTTCTATAATTTCAAACTATCTCTTATGATTTCTAATTCTAAATATTTTATTTTTCTTTTTAAGGTAGCCACCCTATCTATTTTAGTTTCCTACTGCAATGCAATACCGGATAATAAACAAAAAAGTAAGGACAAGGAAAATCTCTCCAATCTTATAGGTTGCTATTTCGGCTGTGCTTTTATACCCGGCCCTCTTGTTGATTATACCAATTTAGACTCTCAAAAAAGAGGAAGATTGATTTCTTCTCAAGACTTGATCCGAGTTGATTCGTTTCAATTAAGACTTGGAGTAAATTCTTTTTTAGGTGCAGGCTCCCAATACAATTTGAATATACAGAACGGGGCGACAATGCACGAAATTGTATATGAAACGATTGATACATCAGGGAGTCTAATTCGAGCCTCCGGTGCAGTCTGGATTCCATGGAAAAATACCGCACTTCCAATAATCAGTTATAACCACGGAACAGAAATAGGATTCAATACAATTTGGAGACTGAGTGGAGCTGTGTTTTCTGCCAATGGCTTCATTACTTTAGTTCCGGACTACATCGGATACGGGAAAACAAATTTTCTCCAACACCCCTACCTACATGCAGCAACTCTTGCCTCCAGTACAATAGACATGATTCGAGCTATTAAAAAATTTTGTGAATACAATAAAATTCCACTGAATGAAAAAATCTTTTTAACAGGATATTCAGAAGGCGGGATGGCCTCTCTTTCTACATTAAAAGAATTGACAAACAATCCGATATACAATTTAAAGATTACAGCATCCTCTCCCGGTTCTGGTCCTTACGATCTTTCTACAACTGCAACAAACATTATAAAGCCATCCAATCCTCTTTTGTCCAACGTGAATGTATATATCAGTTTTGTTTTAGGTGCTTATAACTCAATTTACAAAATCAATAGACCCCTCTCTGATTATTTTTCGGAGAGTGTTGCACAAATCTTCTCAACCGGTATTTTCCAAAGAGAGGACGGATACGAAATCACAAAAAATCTTCCCAAAAATACAGACTCACTTTTAAATCCAAAGTTTGTATCGGATTATTCAGGAGCTGGTGAAACAGGATTGAAAAATTATATTTCAGAAAATAACACTTACAACTTTACCCCAAATGTTCCGGTAAAGCTATTTGCCTGTGAAGGAGATAAGGATGTCCCCCCACTCAATTCTGAAACAGCCTACAATTATTTTATAGGTCAAGGTGCAAAAAACATAGAAAAAGAAATCGGCCCTTTGAGCTGGGGTGGCCACGGTAATTGCTCAATTCCAATTACTTTAAAAACAATTGAGTATTTCCAGAAATTTTAAAAAATTAGATGCAGACTTATCTCTATAAATCTGCATCCATCGAATCTTAAAGATTTTTCTTATTCAGACTTTACCGCAATTTTTCTGGCTTCCGGTTTCAACTTTTTTAAAGTCAACTTCAGTTGGCCGTTTTTCATTACTGCCTCTGCATTCTCTAAATCCACAGGCTTAGAAACTTTAAAGTCTCTCTTAAAATCTCCAATCCTATACTCAGAATAGATCCTTTTGTATTCTTTTGGGATCTCCAGAGAAGTCTTTCCCTGAATAGACAAAATATCTTCGTTTAGAGTAATATCAACAGACTTTTCATCTACCCCGGGCATATCTACAAACAAAATTAATGTGTTCTCAGATTCATAGATATTCACATCTGGAACAAACTCTAATCTTTTCGTTTCTTCTTTTACTGAGTTTTCAGTGTTTTCTCTAACAAGTTCTTGTACCATATTTTTCTCCTTATATAAAAAATTTTAGTTTTCTACTTTAATTTGTACTTTTTTAGGTTTCAATTTTTCAGATTTTGGAAGCTGAATAGTCAACACACCATTCACATATTTTGCCTCCACTTTTTCTGATTCCACTTCAAAAGGAAGTTCCAATTTTCGGGTGAAATTCTTATCCGATATTTCTGATCTCAAAACCTCAAACCCTTCAAATTCTTGTTTGCCTGATTTCACTCCGACTGATAGAACTTTCTCTTCTATACCGATATCAATATTCTCAAGCAAAACACCCGGTGCGAAAATAGACACGATCACTTCTTCATCGTTGGAATATACATTCACGGGTGATTTAGCGTACTTTGAAGTCACCCCACCTAAAATATCCATATTCTTCCAGATTCCCGGATAGGATTCACTACCCCAAGGGTCCGAAAAACGATTATTCAATAAATTGAAAAACATAGACTCTCCTTTATCACTAAAGCTATTTAAGTGACAGATTTTATTGTCACTCTTTTGTTTAGAGTGCTAATTTATAAAAATGTTCACTTTTTATAAAAATTTTTGCATTTTTTTAAAAAAATCTTTGATAAGAAGCTATTTTGTTTCTGAGTTTTTAATAATTGCTTCTGATTTTGGCAGTCTTGAAGTTTCTTCGTCTCTGGTTAATTTTCTTGTTTCTAACCTCTCTTGAAACTTGTACTTCGAAAGGTCGTCCAATTTAAAAATAAGCCACTTTCTGTTTTTGAATCCAGACACTGTATTGAATTGAAAAAATGAGTCTTCCTCGATTTCATTCTCGTCAGCGACTACGTTCATACTAATCGGACGAATATTGGTCCAGTCAAAAAAACTTTTATAATCTCTCGGAAGAGCAGATTTGATTTCTCCAAATAGTAAATTTAACCCGTTAGAATCGACCCAGATTAATCCAGTTGTTCTTTTGTAGGTAGATAGAACTGATTTTATATCGTCAAACTTAGATATAAATACAGCTCCTTCTTTTTCTTTTAAATTTCCGAATAATTGGGACAGATCTCGAGATATTAGCTTTAATTCACCTAAAGAAAAAATATAAATCGAGGTCTCTCCAAATGAATTCTTCTTTTTCACTTTTAAATTCCCCAAAATGTCCATTATCTTAGATTCATCCATAGTGAAAGGGTGCAAAAACGCACCTGAAACTAATTTTTTATTCGGAAACTGATCTTTCTCTAAAAGATAGTATGCAGAATCTGAAGTATTATAAACTAATTTTCTACTGTCAAAACCAGTAGAGCAACGAAAAAGAGATAAACAAATTATTAAATTAACTAAAAATTTCATCGGAATCTAACCTAAAATATCCTTAAATTCAGGGTATTTCTCAATAAATTCTTCCTTAGTATGGATTACAAGTATGTTTTGTAGCCCTGATAATTTAAATACAGAATTGAGAGATTTACTTAAACTAAAAACAGACACCATCCTACCCGAAGGTTTCTGCTCACTTGCGGTTCGGATTACAGTCCCGATCCCGGATGAGTCCATATATCTTACTTCACCCAAATTCAAGCTGATTTTTTCGATAGAAGTGTCATCGAGAAGGTTTTGCAACTCCACGTAAAAATCTCTAGAATTATCCATTAGAATATCCTTCAGTACAGAGACCATCAGATGATTGTGTATTCTATGATGAGATATAAGCATGGCTTTTCTTAAGGATTATATTGTTCTATTTGCAGGGTCTCTGTCAAGGAATATTTCAGTTATGACACTTCTGCAAGAACCCTAAAACCGGTTTTTTCATGGTGATTTTATCAAATTTTTGAATCTATGTATTTTAAGATTCAATGTTTAGCTGTTTTTTAAGAAAACTGATTATATATTTTTCCATTTTTTCGGAATAATTTTCAGGAAATAGCTTTGGGTAAAGACTGGAATCTTTGTAAGTTACTCCACTGATATAATAAAACACTACGTGAGCCACAATAGAAAACGTAAGAAAATAAGGGTTCTCCGAAGTGGAAAATTCTCCGGTAGAGATTCCTTTCTGAATCAGGTTCTGAATTCTCTCAAAAAAAGGGATCCAATATTTCTCTCTCATAATCTGAAAAATTTGACCACGACTCACCATTTCTCTACAGATAAGCATAGACTTTTCAATATTGTCTTTTTGAATATTTTTTTCAAAAGAATGGATCGTCTTTAATAGAATTTCCCAACAGCTTTTGCCTTCTACATGGTTCAATTCTTCGTTGGAAAGAAAATCAAAATCAAAAAAAGAGTGAATTACCGCAAGATACAAATCTTCTTTATTCTTGAAATGGTAGTAGATCATTGCTTTATTTACTTTTGCGATCTTTGCAATCTCGTCAATTCTAGCAGCACCAAAACCAAATTCTGCAAAAACTTTCCGCGCAGCCAATAGTATCTTTTTCTCGGTGTCTAAATCTTTTTGCTGCATTACCTAATCTCTGAAATAATTTTTACTATATCTACACCATACTTTTCAAAAATATAATTCTTAGACAAATCGTACCTTAGTATATTGATATTGTAGTTTACTTTTGACTGGATCGTACCTAATTGGGACTGAACATAAGCATCAAGTGCATTTTTGACTGCGATTGCAGGGTACTTGCCTTGTCGAAACTGCCCCATCACTCCTTTGTAAAACCTCTCTAATTCATTTTCCATGTTTTGCGATTTGTGTAAAATTTCAAAGCTCGCTTCAATAGCTTCTCTTCTGGTTTTCACTTCGTCTAAAATTTCATCTCTTAATTTTTTCTCTTTTAGTTTCACTTGCTCTCTTGTAGCCAATGCATCCCGTATATTTGATTTAATTCCTTTGTCCCATAGCGGGTAACTGAGTTTCACATCTCCTCTGTACTCAGGGTATTTCATAGACAGAATAGCGTGCTCTGTATTCAAATAATTTTCCTGTGGAGAAATGAGGTTTTGCCCTCTCGATGAATACGTGGCAGACACTTTTAGCGAAGGAATATCCTCTTTTTCAGCATTGGTTAAACTAAGCTCTGAAATCTCTTTTTCTCGTATTACATTTCTTAAATCAATTCGATTTTGGTAAGCGTAGTCTATATCCTCTGAAATTGTTTTTTTCAATGCAACGGCGTTCTCAGTCAAATCTGTAAGCCCTGTGACCTCCGAAGTCGGATCCACATTCAATATTCTAAGCAGCTTGATTTTTGTTTCTTCTCTATCTTGTTTTGTTTTTTCTAATTGGCTTTTTACACCGGCGAGGGCAGAATTCCACTGATTGATTTCAAATTTTTCAGCAAGCCCAAGATTTTGTTTTCGTCTCGTTAAGTCCCGAATTTCAATCGTATTTTTTAGCAATTTTTCATAAGTTTGAACAGCAGAATCATAAATTGTAAGGCTCCAATAATCCACCAAAACTTGCACAATGAGTCCAGACAATTGATAGATCAATTCTTCTCTTTTCATGGCAGTTTGATTTTCTAAAATCTTCACCTGATTTTTTTCAGTTTTACCAAAGCTACTTTTCAAAAGCTCCTGACTTAAAGTAAAAGAAACCGCACCCGTGTACATAGGAGGAACTGCCATAAATTTAAAATCTGCAGGAGTAGAAGAAGATTCAAATGCGTTGGAGTCAAATCGGACAGCACTTGCTTCTAACTTAAAATAAGTTCCTGTTGCAAATTGTTTTTCAATACCTGCACTAAACTTGTCATTGGAAATCTTAGTTCCTGTAAATACATTCAATCTATTATTCGGGAGAGTGGATCGAAAAGACTCTACCGTTCCCAAGACCTTCCATAAAAACTTAGAATCATTCTTAATTAAATCTGAATCTGCTTTAATAATTTCGTATTTTGCGTTTTTTACGGTTATATTGTTTTCAATAACGTATTTGACCGCATCTTGGATTGTCAAACGAATCACTTTTTGCCCATTCGATGGAGTTTTTTTTTGGCTTTGGCTGATTTCGTCGTTTTGACTAAGTTTCCAGATTTTTTCTGCAATACTTAAATCCTCCGAGGCTATACCAAAAGAGCAAATTAGTAAAAAAACCACGAATAATGAGAATTTTAGGGTGTGCGATCCAGCTTTTCTTGAAGAAAAATACAAATTAATACCTATTAAATAACTATTTAGTTAATAAGGGGTTTTTTGACAATTATCTAACTACAAAAAATCATTTAGTTGTAAAATTTTTTATAATTAGAAAATTACAATTTCTATTTGCAGAAATGGGAGTAGTTAATTTCACTGTTTTACAAAAGAGAACTAAAAAAATGGTTCTAAATTCTTGAAAGATAAAACTATAGACCCCGAAAAATTCCAATACCATTCCAGTGTAGCAGAAGGTTTACACGATTTTTTGGAAAGAGAAATCACAAGCCATTCTTTAAAAATTATTTCCAAAAATAGGGGAGGAGTTTTTTTTACAGGGAAAAAAGAAAACTTAAAAAATTTTTTCCTCTCTACGCGATTTTCATCTAAAATAAGTTTTGAAATCGCAAAGTTTCAGTTGACTCACCCGGATGAGCTTTATGACAAAACGATTTTAATTCCTTGGGAAAATTTTTTATCCAACCGAACAACTTTCAAAATCGAATCAAATACAAAAGACAATTTAAGCCATTCTAGATTTGCGATGTACAGACTCAAAGATTCTATCTTAGATAGGTTTAGAAAAAAAATCGGAGAAGAGCCACAAATAGAAAAATTCAAACCGGATATTCTGATAATACTTCGCTCACATCAAAACTATGCAAGTATTTCACTTAGCATCACACCTACTTCGATTACAAATAGGGGATACAGGACTTCGGGTGGAGTTGCACCTTTGCGTGAAAATATTGCACAAGCAGTGTTGGAATTTTCTGGCTGGGAAAATGAAGAAGTCATCATTGACCCGATGTGTGGATCTGGAACAATCTTAATTGAAGCAGCACTTCTTTTAAAGAACTCCCATATCAATATAAAAAGCATGAACTCTTCAACTTTATTCAATCGATTATTCGGTAAAGCAGAAATGCGAAATTCTCCAAAACCAAATTCAGTTTTACTTTTTGGTTACGATAAAAATATACACGCAATCAATTCTGCAATAGAGAATGCAAAAAACGCAGGAGTGGAAGATTGGATTCGATTTGAGAATAAAGACTTTTCAGAAGTCCAAAATAATTTTGACCAAGGATATATAATCACAAACCCTCCTTATGGAGAAAGGTTAGAAGACAAAGATTCTGCAAAAATTTTGTATGGAAATCTTTCCAAGTTTATAAAACAGAATTTCAAAAATTTTATTTTTACGATAATCACTGGAGATAAATCTCTACTCGGTTATTTAAAACTGAAACAAAAGAGCTCACTCAACCTCACAATCGCAAACTGGAAAGCAAAAATTGTAAATTATGAAATCAATTGAAATGAAAGGCAAGGACACTCTATTAAAATTTTTAGAGATCACTGCAAACACAAGAGACTCAGAGGTTTTCTTAAAAAACTTTCGTTCCCAAAGCCCTGAAAAATTTGCGATCATTTATATAGACGAGGGGGCTTTAACTGAATCCTTTTTAACTTTCTATTATGATTTGAATTTTTTGTACAACTTAAACCTATACCCGACTGTGGTAATCGAAAAGACTTCAGAAGACTATTTAAAAATATTTTTTAAGAATATCTATGAAAAATTCAAATCTTCAGAAAATTTTTTTTTGTTTCCGATTGATATTTTTTACTCGGAAAATAACACTCTTGATGAAATCGTGAAATGCATTTCCTCCAAAAGAATTCCTGTTTTAGTTTTTGATGAAAATAAAATTTCTACCCTTGAATACTTGAAGACAATTGCAAACAATCTATTCGTAAACAAATTAATATTTTTAAGAGAGAGAGCCGGTCTAAAAAAAAAGAATAGCAACAAAATAATTTCTTTAATCAATTTAGAAACAGACTATGACCCAATCATAGAACAAAATTCTTTAGATGAATTTGACAAAAAATTATTAGACAACTCTAAATTTCTATTAGAAAAGTCCAAAAATTCCAGATTAGCCATTGCCATTACCTCCCCTGCCCTGTTACTAAAAGAATTATTCACAATCAAGGGAAACGGTACCTTTATTAAAAAGGGGAGTAAAATTCAGTTCTTTGAAGACTATAAAAAAATTAATGAAATGAAACTAAAATCATTGATCGAAAATGCTTTTCAAAAAAAAATTCAGGATAAATTTTTTAAAAAAGAAATTCTTGGAATACTCATTGAATCTGATTACAGAGGTGCTGCCATTTTTCAAAACACTGAATTCGGAATCCTCCTCTCAAAATTTGCAGTAGATGAAATTGCAAGAGGCGAAGGAATTGGTAGGGAAATCTGGGATAAAATGAAAATAAAATTTCAAACAATTTTTTGGAGAGCTAATCCAAATAACCCGATCAATTCTTGGTATCAAAAAGAATGCGACGGATTTCAAAAATTTCAAAATTGGAATATTTATTGGATCGGGTTACAAGTTACACAAATTCCAGAAATTTGTAAGTTTATGTTAGCCTTGGAGGCAGATTTTTCTGAATAGAGATGGATGTATTTTTTTATGACGGGAAATGCCCATTTTGCACAAAGACAGCAAATTACTTACAAGAAAGATGCCTGAATAAAAATATCCATTTTTTGTCCTTTAGAAACTTGAGTGACAAAGAAATCCAAAATATTCACAAGGACTTATCCTTGGAGCTATTGACAGGAAACACTCAGTTTATTTTTCGCAATACTCGATACCCTCACTTTTTTGGGATTAGAAAACTTTTCCCGTATTTGAGAGGGTACAGATATTTTACCCTATTTTTGTATCTGCCCTTAGTCCCACTTTTTGGAATCTTATTTTTACAAATTCTAAAAAAAATAACTCGTCACTGATTTCTATATTCATCCATAGGCTCGATGTCAATATCGTTCCCATTTTTTTTCAACCAGAGCTCGGCATCTTTTCTATCTGGATATACTTTTTCTAAAAATGTATAAAATTCCTTAGAATGGTTTGGATGTATCAGATGCGTCATCTCATGGAGTATAATATAATTCTGGATATTTTCCGGAAGTAACAATATTTTCCAATGAAAATTCAAATTCCCTAAACTCGATGCACTCCCCCATTTTGTCTTGCAGTCTTTGATCCGAATATTATTTGGTTCTTTTCCGATTAGGTTTTTATAGTTTTGAATTTTTTCTGCAACCAACACCTTCATCATCCTCTTGCAAAATACAATCATCAGTTGCTTTATCATCTGAGACCTTTCGTTTTCTTTTAATTTATTTTTAACCTTCACGAAGAGACATGAATTCTCGTACTCAATTGAATTTACATTGGAATTACAAATTTTCAATTCGTACAATTGATTTGCAAATAAAAATTTTTGTCCATCTTTGAACTGGGGGCTTTTTTTTTCCGGTGGAAGACTGTTTATTCGACTCTTGACCCAAGAAGTCTTTTCTTCTATAAATTCTCTTAGCTGTGAATTAGTAATATTTCTATCTACAGTTACAATCACCCTTCTATCTCTATATACACTTATAGATATGTTTTTATGCCCTCTTCTTCTGATGAGTTTATATTCAAAAGGAATCATAATCTACTCTAATCGCATCTTTCCGTACAAGAATCTTTTTTCTTTAAACTCTTCAACCGCTAAATTTAGAATTTCTTCTACCATATCGGAATACTTCTTCTGAAACGAATGAGTATAACAAATCGGAAAAGTACTGTATTGAATACTCAAACCACAAGTCAAATTCCCTTCTAAAAAATAAGGGTTCCCTTTTTCATCGCATTTAAAATCATATCTTGCATAACCACTCACTCCAATCTCTTCCGAAAGCCTGATAGAGTAGCCTTGCAGTTTCTTTTCTTGATCTTTGTCAAATCCGAACTCTAATCTTTCCGGCATTTTTGACTTTGACTTAACTGCATATCCATAGACTCTCCCCGGGTAAGTAACTTTTGCAAGTTGTGTAGCCTTATATTTTCCTCGATTCCCCATAACGCCTATAGTCAACTCGTCTCCCGGAAGATACTCTTCGATTAGTAACTCCGAGTATTTATTAATTTCTTTCTCCAAGTGAGTCAAATCATTTTGACTACTCAAAATATTTTTGATATCAATAGCAATCCCGGATCCTTCTAGATTGGGCTTCCAAAAATATTTTTTACTTTTCAGTTTGATTTTTTTTAATTCTTCATTATTTCTAATTAGAAAATGATTTTTTACAGGAATTTTTAATTTCTTAGCAAATAGCTTGCATAAATTTTTATTCAGAGTGATGGATTGAGCGTAAGAATCCGACCCGGTATGAGGAAATCCAAAAAACTCTGCAATAGAAGGGATATAGCCTTCTCTATTTCTGGAAAAAAAACCTTCTACTAAATTAAAAAATATAACTTCTTCTCTATGTATTTTACCAAGATGAACCTCTTTTATGATTTTTTTACAAATTGTTAAAAGTTTATCATAATCTTTTTTCGGCTCGATTAAAATTGCACTGTACCCAAGTTTTTGTATTGTATGTTTTAATTTTTCTATACTATCTTTAGATTCCCATTCTTGCTTAAATGTATTTTTCAAATTAGAAAAACTATCGCTTATATCTGCGTTGAGTAAAACTATTTTTTTCATTTAGATTCCATTTCGTTTTGTATTTTTTGATATAACTCATCGTCGATTTCTTTGTATAAGCTATCATAGCTTGAATCGATTGGCTCAAAGCTAAAGTGGTAGGTTTTTTTGGCAGCCGATTGAAAAACGTGGTTTCTAGATTTTTTGTGAAAGCCAATATACCAGTTTGGTGATAGAGTCACCTTTCCACCACCTCCGGGAAGATCAGTTACAAAACTCGGAATCCCCATTCCAGCAATTTTTCCTCTCATGTATTCTATAATTTCTATTCCTTTTTGCAAAGGAGTTCTAAATCCCCTTGAACCGGGTATCAGCTCCGGGTCATACATATAGTATGCTCTAACCCTCAGCTCCAAAAGTTTTTTATGCAAGGACAACATAACCTCGCCTGAATCATTGATTCCTTTTAAAATAACACACTGGTTTCCTACACTCACCCCTGCTTTCAACAATTTTAATATGGCACCCTTGGCTTCTTCTGTACATTCTTTCTCGTGATTGAACTGGGTGTTGCAAAATATAGAAAGAAAGTCATTATTGTATTTCTCGATAATTTTTAATAGGTTGTGCGTTAGTCGCATTGGCAAAGTGACCGGGTTACGCGTACCGATTCTTGCAATTTTTACATTCTGGATGCTATGCAATTTTTTCAAAATCCAATCTATTTTTGAATCAGATAAATTAAAAGGATCTCCACCAGATATAACTACATCGGTTATATCTTCATTTTTTTCGATATACTGAAAACAAGACTCTAACTTTTCTTTGTCCATCCTGTTTTTATTATCCGAAACTTTTCTTCCTCTCATACAGTGCCTGCAATATACAGAACACTCATGGTTGGCAAATAAGAGTACTCTATCCTTATACATTCGGGTTAAACCTGTAACAGGGGAAAGCCTTTCTTCGTGCAAAGGATCCAAAGACTCTTCATGTGAAAAAATACTTTCTTCAATTCTTGGAACGATCATTTTTCGAATAGGACAATTGTAGTCAAAGGGATCAGAAAGAGACAAATAGTAAGGAGTTACTCCTACATTCAACCGAATAGACTTTAAGATTCCTTCCTTCTCACTTTCGGTGAGTAAAAAATATTTTTTTAAATCCGCAGAATGAACTCGATTTCTCAACTGGCTCGTGTAATTATTCCACTCCACTTTTTGAAAAAGAGCTTTTCTATTTTCCTTAATTTCCTCTTGAATAGACATACAGTTTATACAAAATCAATATAGCCAAAAAACACCATAGAAAAAAAATAGATTTTCGGTAAACAAATTCATGTTAAATTTAGAGCCTTCAAAAATAAAAATGATCGCCTTTGATATAGACGGAACTGTATTTTCATCAGAAGGTATTATTTCAGACGTTTACAAAGAATCTATTCAAAATTTTTCAGAAAAATTCGGAAAGCCGATTTCAATGCCATCCCACGAAAAAATCATGCTACAAATCGGCAAGCCTGTAAAAACTATTTTTCAAAATCTTCTCCCCGAGCTTCCTGAAAACGATAGGGATATTATTTCGGACAGTGTATTAGATTTTTTATGTAAAAGAATCGAAAACGGTGAAGGGTATATTTATCCGAATGCAAAAGAGACAATCCATGAACTAAAAAAAAGAAATTTTTTGATCACTGCAGCCTCCAATGGAAGAAGAAAATATGTGGAAACGATTTTAAAAAGAATCGATGCAATTCAATTTTTTGATGATATAGCAATATTAAATTATAAAGACATACAGACTAAGGGAGATATATTAATCCACTACAAACAAAAATACCAATTGTCTGGGAACCAAATTCTAATGGTAGGAGACAGAGCCTCCGATAGAGACGCCAGTGTCAATGCAGACACCCCTTTTGCTTTTTGCACTTTTGGCCATGCAGTAGAAGGGGAAATTTTAGACTATTCAGTTGAATTAAAGACGTTATACGACATCGTTTCAATTTTTTCTTGATAGAGTTTGAATTTTTTCGTAAATAGAATTTGCTAACTTTTCTCCGATTCCGGGAATTTCCATTAATTCATTCTTACTCGCATCTTGTATTTTCTTTTTACCGGCAAAATAAGCCGATATACTTTTTCTTCTTTCAATTCCTATATCACTGATTTCACTAAGAATGGACTTTAAGGTTTCTTTGTTTCTTCTACTTCTGTGGAATTTCACCCCAAACCTATGTGTCTCGTCTCGGATATGCCTGAGAAGTCTCATCGCAGGAGAATTTTTATCGAATTGGTAGGGAGTTTTCTCTCCCGGAAAATATATTTCTTCTCTTTTTTTGGCAAGCCCTATGATAGGAAGATTTTTCAAGTCTAAGGCAAGCGCTGCCTCACAAGCTCTGGTCAACTGGGTTAGCCCCCCATCAATCACAATAAGATCAGGGATCGATTCCCCTTCATTTAAAAGTTTCTGTAGCCTTCTTGCAATCACTTCGTGGATCATGGCAGGGTCATTGATTCCTTTATGGCTTTTTATCCGGTAATTTCTATATCCGGTTTTGAATGGCTTACCTTCTAAGAACATCACCCCGCTTGCAACAGGCTCACTACCTTGAAAATGGCTAATATCATAACACTCAATGATGTTAGGTGTATCGCCTAACTTCAAAATTTCTTTCAGCTCTTTTAGTGCAGAAGACTGGTCTTTGTATTTTAGCGCTAAAATTCTTTCTGTTAAATTCAGCTCTGCATTTCTTTCCGCAAGCCGAATGAGGGAGGCTTTTTCACCTTTGGAAGGGAACTTTATCTTTACCGAAAAGCCGGTTATTTTAGCAATATGCTCTAACAAAACATTTGCTTCGTCTTTTATGTTCTCAGGAAGAAAAATTGTTCTCGGAATAAACTTCGCGTTTACATAATAATCTCTTAAAAATGAGCTAATCACCTCTCTTTGTGTTGAATATTCCAACCCTTGCAAGGCAAAAGTTTTTTTGGATTCTAACTTTCCCTCTCTAACTTCAAAAATTACTGCCTGCCCATCATCATCTCTTCTTGCAAAAGCAAAAATATCTTCATCGCCTCCATCGATACTCACAACCAATTGCTTTTTCTGATAGAGGCTTACATTTTGAATAATATCCCTGTATCGTTTCGCTGCTTCGTATTCTAAATTTTTAGAATGATTTCCCATTTTGAGTTTTAATTCTTTTATCAAATCCTCCTTTTTTCCTTCCAAAAATTTTAATACTTGGTTTACAATTACCCAATACTCATCCTGAGTTACCTTTCCAGTGCAAGGAGCCAAGCATCTTCCCATTTGAAAATTTATACAGGGGCGTTTTGGTTTTGCCGGAAGTTTTTGATACGTTTTGCGAATAGGAAAAAATTTATGGATTACAGAAAGTAGGTCCCTCGCTCCTTTTACATCGGTAAAGGGTCCAAAATATTTCTTCTTGTCGTCTTTTACATTTCGAGTGAGATAAACCATAGGAAATTCTTCGTCTGTAGATACGCAGATGTAAGGATACTTTTTATCATCCTTCAACCTTACGTTAAACCTTGGGTTGTATTTTTTAATCAGGTTGGCTTCTAAAATCAAAGCCTCTACTTCTGAATTTGTTAAAATCCAATCTAAATCATAAATTTCACTTTGAAGGTATCTTGTCTTTAAGTCGCTCTGGTTAGGATTGAGATAGCTCCTGACTCTTGAAGAAATATCGGTAGCCTTCCCTACGTAAATAATTTCTGAATTTTTATTTTTCCAAAGATAGCAACCGGAAGAATTTTTTAAATTCTTGATTTTTTCTTTTAACACTATATTTTCTTCAAAAAGAAAACTCATAACAGGTCAGTGCTTTTCATTTCTTAGACCAAATTATTTATCTACAAAAAGCATTCAATTTAGATTTTCTCTCTAAATTGTCTGAAATATAGAATAGAACAAGGAAAATTCAAACATCCAGAGTCTTATTATGGGATGTGTCACTAAAGATATTTATTGACAAAAATAGATTTTTATATTTATTCTAATCTTAGGTGATAAAATCATAAAAATCCTTATATTTACACTTACATTTTTTTTACGGTTAGACTAAATATAAAAAAATATCGTCCAATATTTATTGAGAAGGTTTTTGAAATTGAATATAAAATTAGACAAGTCAAAAGACAGTCTTCACAAAGAAGAAGTTGTATTGAGTGATGATTCAAGAATCATTTCAAAAACAAACCTAAAAGGAGTCATCACTTATGTAAATGACGATTTCATCCAAATTAGCGGATTTTCAGAGAAAGAGCTGTTAGGAAAATCTCACAATATCATCCGCCACTCCGATATACCAAAAAGTATTTTTGAAAATATGTGGAACCATCTTCATAAAAGAATTCCTTGGAGAGGGGTATTAAAAAACAAAACAAAATCGGGTGGCTTCTACTGGGTAGATGCGCTTATTAGTCCCACGTTTGATGAGAAAGGAAATGTATTAGGGTATATTTCTGTCAGAAAAAAACCAACCGAAAGACAGATAAATAAAGCTCAACGTTTATACAATCGCCTATCGAATGGGAAAAAATTTACAGACTTTAAGCTCAAATATTTGCATTGGATATATCGCTATTCAATTCAAACAAGACTAATTTTTCTAAATATCTTTTTTCTTACTATACTCACAATCATTTCTGCCTCTTCTCTTGTCCGATTTACACAAGAATACGACTTCTATCAAAAAAAAAGCTTTGGGTCTGACTATCTAATTTATTTTTCAGACTTAACAGAAAAAATCTCAACACATAGAGCCTCGAGTGCTATTCTACTAAGTGGGGATTCTAATTTTAAAGAAAAGCTTATTCAAAGTGAAAAACAAATTGAAGAAACTCTAAATAAAATATCTATCTTACAAAATGAAACAAGAAACTATTTTTTTGATGAAACTGCCCATCAAGATATTTCTGTTGATTGGTTCTCCTTAAAAAATGATAAACAAAAATCCCTGGAGGCGAATTTAACCAAGCACACAAATTTAATCACAAAATATCTATACCTAAGTAAATATTTCGCAGACTCTACTAACTTAAATAAAGATTCATCTTCCGACACTCTTTATATCGAACTACTAACTACAAGAATTCTACCCCATCTTTTAGAAAGTCTCGGGCAACTGAAATTAGAAAGTGCCATGGCTTTTTCTAAATCAACGCTCCCTATTTCTGAAAAATTAAAAATCAAAGGAATCGCATCTTCCATAGATATCTATTCAGAACAAATCTCTACCGGAATGGAGTTTGCTAAAAAATATAGCCCCGACTTAGACAATAAAACTATTGCTCAATTCGATTCTCTTTTGTTGAATACAAAAAAGTTGTCTAAGTCCATTGATAAAAATCTATCCAACTCAGAAAGCTCTAACTTCATTCCGGCTTTTCGTGAAATGAGTAACCTAACAAGCAACTATATCGAATTCAATAACTCACTCCATTTGTATCTAAACAAGAAATTGTATGAAAAGATGCTCACACTGAAAATAAAAGTTTATACTATTATATTTTCCTATCTTTTGTTTATTTTATTGATTTATCTAATTAATTTTACGATTATCAAAAGTATTCAAGATAGTATCGATAACAGCATGGCAGATTCTATTGACCATTTTAAAAAAGTTTTGTTTTAATTTTTTTAATGTTTTTATCCATAATTCTGTCTTTTTCACATATTAAAAAATATGATTAAAATCCAAAAATACTTGGCTGCCCTCTTTTGATTTTGCATAATCCAAAAGAACTACAGTGGCTTGATTCCAGATTGCTCTAAGCCCAATACCGTGTGACCTTGCATAACCCTTCAAATGAATATGATTCGGATCCTCCCAAACTCTACCTGTATCAAAAAAAGGAACAAGGCTAAACGTAAAAAGTTCATCACCTTTTTTAATAGTCGCAAACCTCCATCGAATCTCTAAATTGGCGACACCCATTACCGGAGCTACAAATCTTTCTTGACGATACCCTCGAATAGTTTGAAGTCCTCCAAGCCCGTCTATCGGCCCGTCAGCACTCCAAATATATTTGTATTCAAAAAAAGGTGCACTCCCCTTTGTATAATTAATTAAAGCTCGACTGGAAATTACAAGCTCTTCAAAATATTGCGGCAAAGGCATTTTAAAATATTTGAATTGCAATAAAGTTTTAGAAAATTCAAAATCTGAGCCTGTGAGTTTTCCAACTTTTGCGTGGTTCAACTCCACAACAACTCCACTATCGGGGTCAGGCTCAAAATCTCTGGTATCATACATCAAACCAAATCTAATGTAATTTATATTACCTCCATGATAACCTAAAATTTTTTTACTTTCATAGTCTTCTGTTAATTGTGATTTACCGTTTGGTGTCAAGCTCTCCCAACCGGTAAGAGGGTCTTTTGCTTTCTTCAAATTTGAATTTTGTCTATTTGGATTGTCTGTTTTATAATCGTAGGTTCGGATCACATTTTGTGAAAATTCGGGAGAGAATAAAATCCGAAAGGCACCAAAAAAAGTTCTGTCAAGTAAGATACTTAATGTAGTTGACCCAAAATCGTAAACGTTCTTATCGACATCACTTACATACCTTGGAGCGTTAGGCGAATTAGATGGTCTTCTATAGGAATAGGCATCTTCCATTTCTGAAAATTGTGCATTTTCGTGCAAGTTCTCTGACGATAGGTTCTTTGTTCTATACGTTAGAGGTTTCATAGTTGATTCCCCTATTCCAAAATATTGCGTATTTGGATTTCTATCATAGCTTAAACTCAACTTTAACCTATAAGGTGTATTGAATAGATAAGGTGAGTCAAAATCTATTCCATAAGATTCTGCTCTCCCCGAAGATTTGAATAGATATATACTTGTTTTATAAACGTAAGGTTGGTATTCAAACAAAGGAGAATTTTTTTTTCCGTTATCGAATAAGTTTCCTATTACGCCAAATCCATTTCCTATTACCGGGTCATAAGAAACAATAGGTAGGGCAGTAGGATACCATCCTTCTTTTTTATGCCTTAACTCATTCTCGTCTAATTTTTTACTTTCACTCAAATAAAATGAGGAGTTATTTTTAGCTTCTTCAGAATGTACGGGTCGTGCAATAAAAAATACAATTACAAAAACTTTTGCAATACTATAGTAACTAAAACTCTGGATAGATTTAATTTTTTTCTGAATACTCAACAGGAAAATACCTTATTGTTATATAAAGTGAAATACAAAAAACAAAAATAGAATATAAAAAATATAGGTATTTGCCAAAATATAAAAATCCAATTCAAAAGTCCGCTAAAAATTAGTCCAAGGCCTGCAACAGATAAAAGTATCAACCTAAGAATAGAAACTCCTTCTCTATTCAAGAAAACTCCGTTCGACTTAGCCCATCTTTTCCAGAGCAGTCCCGATGGCTTCACGGTCTTATAAAAATTTTCCAATATTTTTTTATCGGTAGAAGGAGTAAAAAAAGAAATTAGGACGACACACGCTACAGTTGAAAAGGATGTGAATGCAACCGTAAAAGGAAACTGTAAGTGAAAGCCATACTTTCCTATTACATAAAAAATTATAGAAAACACAAAAGCCCCAATTTCGCTAAAAACGTTTATTCTCCACCAGTACCATCTTGCCATTAGTACGAAACCAATCCCTGAAGCACACTCTATCAAGAAAACCCAAACTCCGGATACGGTTTGTATCCAAAAAAAAGTGATGAATAATGATACTACAACAAATACAAATTGAATAAACATGGAAAATCGGATATAATGTACATCTTCTCTATTTCGTCTAACGTATGGCTTATAAAAATCGTTCACGATATAAGATGCTCCCCAATTCAAGTGGGTAGCAATAGTAGAAAGATACGCTGCAATAAAACCAGCAATGAGTAATCCAAACATCCCCTCAGGTAGAGCCTTTTGCATCACAAGTACAAAGCCATTGCCACTTTCATTTTGAGAAAGCCCCGGATACAACACTACACCGACAAGAGCAACCAAAATCCAAGGCCATGGTCTTAGAAAATAATGGGCTATTGTAAAATACAAAGCAGAATAAACCGAAGATCGAACATTTTTTGTAGCCATGATGCGTTGTGCGATATACCCACCTCCTCCCGGCTCTGCTCCCGGATACCAGCTCGACCACCACACTACGCATAAAAGAATTACGAAAGTCCAAACTCCTTTGCTATTTGATTCTATCGAAAAATCTGGCATCATAAAAAGTTTCTCTTTGGGTAATTTTTCTATTAGCCCACTGATTCCGCCAATCTCTGGAAGCCCTATTGCATATACACTTAATAGAACACAACCAAACATTGCAAAAAAAAACTGAAATGTATCTAAGTACGATATACCTGTAAGACCCACTACAGCAGTATAAACAAAAGCGAATAAAAAAAATACAATAACCAAGACTTCAGGATAAAACTGTGGCATGAGAGTTTTTACTATTTTCAATAGAGCCAAATTTACCCAAGACATCACCAGTACATTTACGAATAAACCGAAGTATATCGACTTAATTATTCTTAAAACTTCAGAGGCTTTACCACTGTAGCGAATTTTTATCAACTCTATATCTGTAATAGCACCCGATCTTTTCCAAAGTGGAGCAAAAAAATATGCGGTAATAATGGAACCAACCGACATTGACCACCAAACCCAATTTCCTGAAATTCCGTTTTCAAAAACAAGCTCTGTAACTGCCAGAGGAGTGTCAGCCGCAAAAGTTGTAGCCACCATTCCAGTACCCGCCACAAACCAAGAAAGTTTCCCTTCGCTCTGAAAATACTCTCTAAGACTCTGATTTCTTTTTCTAAAAAATAGGGACAAACCAAAAGTGAAAAATAAAAATATTCCGATTACAATAAGATCAATAGAATTTGAGAAGCCATTCATAATCTGACTGAAATTCCCATTTCCCTCATACTTTTTTTAACTTCGAGAATCGATTCTTCCTGAAAATGAAAAATAGACGCTGCTAAAACTGCGTCTGCTCCTCCTCGTAAGATTGCCTCTACAAGATGCTCGGCACCACCTGCTCCTCCGCTAGCAATCACAGGAATTTTTACATTGGAAGTGACTAACTTCAATAAAGGAATATCGTAACCATCCTTTGTGCCATCCCTATCCATTGAAGTGAGTAAGATTTCGCCACACCCGTAACTTTCTGCCTCCAATGCCCAATCCAAGATTTCTCTTCCTGTTTCAGTGCGTCCGCCATTTAAGTAAACTTCTTGACGTTCTCTTTCTTTGTTAAATTTTGCATCTATAGCACAAACTATGCACTGAGAGCCATAAATTTCACTCGCTTCTTTAAAAAGTTTCGGATTTTGAAACCCTGCGGTGTTTATGGATACTTTATCTGCCCCCCTCGTAAGTACATAACGAATGTCGGCTAACGTCCTGATTCCTCCACCGACTGTGAAAGGAATAAATATAGTATTGGCTACCTCTTCGACCAAGTGGATTAGAATATCTCTTTTATCTACAGAGGCTGTTATATCGAGAAAGCAAAGCTCATCGGCTAAATTCTTCTCGTAAGTTTTTGCACATTCAACAGGATCCCCTGCATCTTGCAAATTTACAAAATTAACACCCTTTACTACTCTTCCATTTTTTACGTCTAAACAAGGAATTACTCTTTTAGTGAGAGCCGACATATTTATTGAATCGTCCTCGGTAGCTCAATCATAAACTCCCCCAAGCGATCCAATTCATTTACAAAACTAAGAAGCCTTCCTTCTTGAAAAGAATCTGCGGAAATTTGTAAACCGATTGGCAGACCCTTGGAATCTTTCCCGAGAGGAATACTTATAGCTCCAATTCCAGCAAGGTTGACGCTTGTAGTCATAATATCTGCTTTGTACATCTGAATTGGATCTTTTGTTTTCTCTCCAATTTTAAACGCAGTCGTAGGAGAAGTAGGCTGTAAAATAAAATCTACTTTTTCAAAAAAATCTTTATAGTTTTTCCGAATAACTCTTCTTGCAGCAAGTGCTTTACCGTAATACGCTTCGTAATACCCTGAAGAAAGCGCAAAAGTGCCAAGTATAATTCTTCTTTTTACTTCTTTCCCAAACCCTTCTGTCCTCGAATCTAAATACAGATCTTCTAATTTAGAAGATTCTTTTCTTAGCCCGAATCGAATTCCGTCGAAGCGAGATAAGTTGGACGAGCATTCTGCCGTGGCTATTAAATAATAAATTGGAATCGAATAAGAATGCAAAGAAAAGTCTAATTCATAAATTTTAGCACCACTTTTTTTTAAGATTTCAATGGCTCTCTGAAATTCTTTATATACGTCCGCGTCCCAGTCTTTTCCTTCATTTGCCATAATTCCGATTTTTAAATCTTTTATCGCAACTTTATCAGAAGATGAAAAAGAAAACGACTTTCTTTTTGCAGAGGTACTATCATTTGAATCGAATCCAGAAATTACTTCTAAAATATCGGAAATACCTGTCGGATCATTGGATATTGGACCAATCTGATCTAAACTCGATGCGTAAGCCACAAGTCCATAACGAGACACAGTACCATAAGTCGGTTTTAAACCCCACACTCCACAAAGCGATGCCGGCTGACGTATAGAGCCTCCAGTATCAGAGCCTAATGCAATAGGAAGCATTGAAGCTGCCACCGATGCTGCCGAGCCACCACTGGATCCACCCGGAATTCTTGTAGTATCAAACGGATTTTTAGTAATCTGGAATGCAGAATTTTCTGTCGAAGACCCCATTGCAAATTCATCCATATTCAGTCTTGGAAAAAGTACAAGCCCCTTTTCTTTTAACTTGGTTATAGCAGTTGCATCGTACGGAGAAATAAAATTTTCTAAAATCTTAGAGGCACAAGTAGTTTTTACTCCTTGAATACATATATTGTCTTTTATTCCTATCGGAATCCCATCCAATTCAGAAAGTGGCTTTCCAGAACTTCTCCTCTGGTCACTCAATTTCGCCTGACGCATAATTTCTTCAAAATTCATTTCTAAAAAAGCGTTTATCTTTGGTTCTACTTCTTCAATTCTTTTCAGGTAGATTTTGCAAACTTCTTCAGAGGAAATCTTTTTCTCATTTAGATTTTTTTTGATTTCGGAATATTTCATAAAATTCATGTTTCAATCACCCTTGGAACTACAATATATCCATTCTCAAACTTTGGTGCAAAAGAAGAAATGGAATCTCTTGTTAAAGTATTTTGCACCTCATCCAATCTCAAAGAATTTTCATGATTCAGATAAATTTCATCCATGTCCATATCAGTCACATTCAACTCTTTTACTGAATCCACATAACTTACGATACTATTGAAGTCTTCCAAAAACGAAGAAATTTCTCCTTCGCCAATTTTCAATTTTGCAAGATTTGCAATTTCTAATAATTCTTTTTTATTCATCTTTATCCTCTAATACGCATTTTTACTTAACATTCCTTTCAATGGAGTGAGTAGTACAATTTTCAAATCGAATAAAAGCGACCAATTTTCAATATAGAAAATATCTGCCTCGATTCTTTCTTCAATTGAAGTATCTCCCCTAAGCCCATTTATCTGTGCCCAACCTGTTATTCCTGCTTTCACTGCGTGACGGCGCATGTATTGGGTGTGTTTTTTCTTGAACTCTTCTACATAAAAAGGTCTTTCAGGTCTTGGACCTACTACAGACATACTTCCCATGAACACATTGAAAAACTGAGGAGTTTCATCCAACGATAATTTTCTTAAAATTTGACCAATCGGTGTGACTCTTGGATCATTTTTTGTAGTCCAAACTGTATCTGATTTTTGTTTATCTTGCACATACATAGATCGAAATTTCAACATAAAGAATTTCTTATTATCAAGTCCCACTCTTTCTTGTCGTATAAAAATCTCTCCTTTAGATGAAAGTTTGACAAGTAGAGCAATCAAAACATAAAATGGAGAAAAGAAAAGTATGAACATGGAAGAAAAAATAAAATCAAACGTTCTTTTGATAAATCGGTTATAACCGAGACGAATCGGAATATTTCTAATAGAGATTATAGGCAAGCCCTCAATGTCCTCTACTCTCCCCTTTGCGGTTATGAACTCCGTAAAGTCAGGAATAATTTTCAAATCCACATTTTCAAAGTCACATATTTCAATTATACTTTTTAGATACTCGCCTTCTTTTAGATTTAGCGCATAAACAAAAAGATCGGGCTTGTGCTCTTTGATAATTTTTTCGATATCCTTAACACTTCCGAGCACCTTCAGATCGACTCCCTTAGGTAGAGAAGACTTAGACCTAAGAAGTCCTTCTACCTTGTAACCATAGATATTGTGTTTTTTAATAATCTCTGCAAAACGAATGGCAGATTTCCCTGTTCCGATAATAATTACTTTTCTAAGATTGTACCCTCTTTTTCTTAAATTCTTCAGGATACCCCTCATTACTGAATGAATAAAACTCGTCACTACAATATTGATTACCGTATAATAAATGATTACAAGCCTTGAAAAACTTTCCTTTCGGAAAAAAAATAAAAGAGAAAGTATAATAAGCAGATTCAACAAAACCCCGCTTACAATCGCTAAAAACTCATCTAAGATAGAAAGCCCTCTTCTAGGGTGATACAAATCAATAGAAATAAAAGCAGCCACTTGAGTAATCGCAAGGGTAACGCCGAGTAAAGCGTAATTAGAAATATCTATAATTCCGATATAGAAAAAAGATTCATCTTGAACAAAGTAACGTATAGCAAAAGCGATACCAAAACTAATAATAGAACTCAATAAATCAATTCCTACAAATAAAACTTTAAAAGATTGACTTCTCTCTTTTAGCATATTAATAAGCCTCCGATGTAATAGATGATTTTTGTCCGACCTGCAAAGGTTTTTTTCTGAATCTGTAAAGCCTCGACCTTGTGGACTCTGTAGAATCTCCTTGCCCAAGGTTGACATTGATTAGAGATATTGTAAAAAATACAGATTGGTCGTAGAATATAACTTGGTTGTCAAAGGAAGAACCACCCGCAATAGATCGAAGATCCATACTGTAACCAAGTCTATACTCCCAATTATGCAAATTATGTTTTAACACTAACATAAATTTATTTACGTTGAACGCTGTAGTCTGCCTTCCTTGGAGTCCGTCAACTCCCATTCCGGTCAAAATATCTTTGTCAAGATTAGTTGGTTGATAAACCGTACTCATGGACTGACTATAAGTGCTTGTTCCATAAGCGTTTGTTGCAGTCATCTGATCTGTAAGTCGCCAAGGTTGGGTTACCCTCGAATCCAATTGGAGTTCAAAACCGGTATTTTTTGTAACCTGAATATCCGACTGAATATAAAATCTATACCCATCTAAGATCGGTGAGTTATACACGTGGTACCAAGTTCCTCCAATTTCCAAGTTACGAAAATTCTTTACAAACGGAAGAGAGAACCCCCCAAGCTGATAAGCGATAGTCAAGTTATTGGAAAGCGGTCTTCCAAGTGCAGTGTGGTACACAAAATCATTGTTTACAAAAATTCCAGAATAAAAACTCCTCTGGCTTTCTAAATAGGATGCCTTTTTATTTCCGAACCCTTCAATAAAATCAAAAAACCCGGACGCTCTAAAAACAGAAAAATACCATCTCTCACGCTCCATAGGCTGAGGATTGTATTCCGGAGAAGGAGTTCTCAAATCTCGGATTGTGCGAATCGAAAATTCAAAATCTTGAAACGCCATGCTCTCCAAAGAAATTTCTGCTTCGTGCACCCGATTTTTACCTACTACTTTTTCCGGTAATTCCGATTTTCGAGCTTCAATTTTTCGGTAATTTACATTTAAAAATAGAACCGGTGCACCGAGTCTGAAATTATGAGCCTGCTTTAAAAATTCATAACTTTCTCTTCTTAACACCCTGTCAAGAGCCACATCGTTTACGGAAGGATTGGGTCTTTCTGCACTTTCTTTTCTTGCACCATAATACACAGAGGGAGAAAGAGAAGCGTAACTTCCAAAATTCATTGTTGTCTTGAACCCGGTTTCTCCCAAAGTAAGAATTTGAGTACGAATGAGAGAGGCTTTGTATTGCCCGAAAGGATCATCCGTACTTCCTTCCAAGGTAGGAGTCTTGAGAGGTGTTTTCGTTACCGCACCATAATACCTTGTAAGAGAATTATTCAAAGTAATGTCCCAATACACAGGACTATCAAAATAGGGAAGGCTCCCAATTTGAGATGAATTTTTGATTGTTGTAGTCGGAACTTGGTCTATGATCGGAAAATAATTCGATCTTGACGATGGGGTAAGTATATTGAATATCAAATTCCTCTTTGCACTTACATTTACACTCAAGTCTCCCCTGTTTTCAGAATAGTCCATCGTCCAGCCTAAATTTTGTCTCATCATTCCAAATCTCTGATTTCTTCTATTGTATATGGCTCGAAGTGTATTCGTAGGCTCGTACCGATTTCCGTACTCGTACTCATATCTGGAGTTGTTATAATTTTCGTAGTTTATCTGAAAATTTCTAGTTCCGTCTTTTTCGTTATTATTTTTTTTTGCATTTAAAATAAACCTCATCTTCCACCAAGGCTCGTATTGAACTCCAATATCTCTGTTAGCTATTCCTCTCGACGCAAGCTCTTGAGAATAGTATGCGTTTCCAAATCTTTCAAAAGGAGAATTTCCTTTGAAAGGGTGGTATTCACCTCTGTCCACCTGATTTGTGGTAGCTACATTCCCAAGCCCTCCTCTTCTAAACCTATCATCAAAAGCAGAGGTGATGGAATAGTTTTTATGGTTTGCATATCCAAGGTCTAAAATATAATTTAAAGACGGGCTAAGTTTCCAAGTGTCGAGAGCCGCTACCTGCCCGCTTTTTTCGTACCAATCTAACTTGGCTTTGTATCCCATAGGAATCCAACTACTCTGGGTGGCAGATGGCACAGACCATTGATAGGAGTTTTGAAAAAACCAACCTTGGGTCATGTTATGACCGATTTGAGTCACCCAACCACTTCCAAGATTAGAAGTGTATAGCATTGGAAACCAAAAAAGTGTAGTTCCGCCTACTTGATAACGAAGATTAGTCGCAACCATAGTCTCGTCTTGATACAGGATAATTTTACCAGCTTTGAAGGTGTAGTGTGGAACTTCAGCTCCACAAGCCGTGAAGTATCCCATTTCTAATAGGTAACGCTTCTCGTCTAACTTCTTAATTTTCTTTCCTACAAAATAAGCAGGGTAATAGCTCGCCTTTGTGTCGTAAACAACCCCTCTTTGCAATTTCACATCATAAATAAATTTATCACCCTTGATTGATATTCCGCCATCTTTAAATTCAATTCCCCCCTCTGCGTAAATTTCTTGTTTTTTAGAATCTACAAAAACCGAATTTGCAATTAGTTTTCCCTTCCCTACTTTTAATTTTACATTTCCACGTAAGATCAAAACTCCTGAGTTTGTCTTGTCAACACTCATCAGCTCTCCCTCACTCGCATTCTCTATTACAATGGGCATTTTTTTCTCACTCGTCAATTCCGGCTCAGGCAGCTCCTTGGATTTACCTTCTTCGTCACCGCCGACTGCATCTCTCAATCTTCTTTTTTTAACATAAATAGACCCGGACACAGGAAGACCCATCTGTCTTAGGTATGTGTCGATCTCTCGGTCGCTTAACGTATCAAAAACTCGACGAATTAGCTTCTTTTGGATTTGAGTCACAGAGTAATTTTTTTCTTCATCTTTGGAATTTTTCACAAGCTCTCTCTCATCCGGAAAAATCTGTCTTATAAATTCCTGATCCTGACTAAAAAGGAATTCCGGGACTAAAAAAAGTAGAAATATACAATGAAAACGAAATGTCCGCTTATAGTTTTTTCCTATTCCCAACTTTTCTAACACTATTCTTTTCCCTGAAATCGAAAGCCAAACATTCCCATTCCAAAATATTTGTACCTCTTTTCCAGACTACAAAGAATACTCTCTAAAAGGTATAAAATTTTGATTCATTCTTATTTTTTTCTACGCTCAAATCCGGTATTTTTACAAAAAAAATTTGTCTTTTTTCCGAAATAAATACTAATGAGAAAATTTTTTGCACTGATCGCTATTTTTTTACTTTCTGATCTTTCTGTGTTCAGTTCGGAGCAACTGATCGAAATTAAGTCAGGGGGAACAAAAATTGATTGGTCGAACATGAAAATTATTACAAGGGTAGAAGAACCAGTACTACCCGTAATATTTGAAAGTACTGATCCGGATTTAGGAAAACCGGATACCGCTCTAAACATAACAGAATCCATCGCAAAAACCAGAAAAAAATCCAAAGATAGACTAATCTCTGAAATTTCAGCGTCCATAGAAAATCTGAAATTTGACACAGAAAATTCTATTCTCGATAAAATTCAAAATAGCGAAAAATTCAGAGAAAAATTCAATAAGCTATTTCAAAAAGAACTCGGGGACTATAAAGTAATTATCCGTGGGAACAAAGTCATTTCAGAAATTGCAATTCCTTTTACAGGAAAAGGCGGTCTAATGAATTTCTTAGACATTGGTTTCCAAACAGAAGATTTTCCTGAATTTCCAAAAATTCCAAATCCTACAGAATACACTGGACTCATCGTGGACGTTAGACACTTAAAAAGTCAAACATCGTTACTCCCAAGAATTACAACAGACAGAGGGTTAGAAATTTACTCTCCAGAACTCGTATCCAAAAATTATGCAATAGACCGAGGCTATGTACTATTTCAACAAGACCCCATTCGAGCGATGAAACATAAAAAAGTTGGGGAGAACCCATACTATGTGTATGCGTTAAGCGCAACCGGTGAATACAAAACAAATTTTTCTATTTCCACGGAAGACACTTTAAAACTTTTTGGAAATCCAAAAACAATAGAAAATCTTAAAAGATGCAAAGTGATAATTGTAAAAGATTTTCTTGAGAAAAAAATCCCAAACTGATAACAAGTCTATGAGTTTATAATTCCAGACTTTTCGTAAATTTCTTCTACATCAATTGCACAATCGACGGATTCTATTTTTACAAGCTCATTTGATTCCGACAGATAAGCGATTTATTCCTTGACAATTGAAAAACGAATAAGACCATTATACTAGAAAAGAAAAATATTGAATCTATTTTTTATTCGGCAGAATACATCTTTATAAAATTAAATTTTTGAAATGAATCTCAAAACTACAATACATTCCCTAACTAAAGAAAAATTAATCTTAGCCAGTTTCACGCTTGCAGGAATCTATCTATTGATACAATCTATTACGACATCCGGCTCCAACTACCACAATCATTTTACGGTTTGCTTATTCAAAAATCTCACAGGGCTGGATTGTCCGGGTTGTGGTCTATCGAGGTCATTTATCTTTCTGTTGCAGGGGAATATATCTATATCCCTATCGTACCACAAACTCGGAATTCCTGTATTCTTTTCGTTTGCTTTTTTTTATATTCATACAATGATCCGGCTTTTATTGAAAAAAGATTTTTTCCAGTTTCATTTCCTAAAAAACAATTTCTTTTATTTTCTTGTCTTGCTCGTTGTATTTACTGTATATATACACAAACTTTATACTATGGGCACAGTCCAAATTTTAGCCGACCTGAAAACTGGAATAGGTTGGACTATTCTAAAATATATTTTTCAATTTTGATAAAATGAAAACACGCTATTTGAAATAAAGAAAAAGGATTTACAGTGAAAGAAAAAATTAAAATTACCGAGGTTGCTCCAAGAGACGGTCTTCAAAATGAAAAAATTCCAATTGAGACCAAAGACAAGTTAGAATTTATTCGACTTCTAAAAAATTCAGGAATCCAAAATATTGAAGCTACATCTTTTGTAAAACAAGGCGCTATCCCCCAACTTTCTGATGCTGTTGAATTATCAGAAAATTTGAATTTTCAGGAAATAGAATATTCTTGTCTTACTCCAAACTTGAAAGGCTATGAATCTGCAATCCGATCCGGCTTTAAAGAAATAGCTGTTTTTACTGCTACCTCAGAAACATTTACTAAAAAAAATATTAACAAAACAATCGAAGAATCTCTGGAAGTTTTTTCAGAAATCGCAAAGCGAGCAGTTCAAGATAAAATCAAAGTCAGAGGGTATATCTCTACAATTATTGAATGCCCGTACGAAGGAAAAATCTCACCCGAAAAAGTTTTAGAAATTACTAAAAAGTTACACGACCTCGGAGTCTATGAAATTTCACTTGGAGAGACTATAGGAAAAGGAGTACCGGCAGATTTCCGAAAACTTTTTGATATTGTTTTAAAAAACTTTCCAGCAAAAATTTTTGCAGGCCACTACCACGATACTTACGGAATGGCAATAGCCAACGTAGAAACTTCTTTAGAATACGGGATTCGCTCTTTCGATTCTTCCTCAGGTGGACTTGGAGGGTGTCCTTATGCTAGGGGTGCATCTGGAAATCTGGCTACAGAAGACTTGGTGTATTTACTCCATAGAGAAAATTTTGAAACAAATATCAATTTAGAAAAACTGATTTTAGCATCAAAATTTATTGAGGGAAAATTAAAAAGACAACTCTCTTCCAAAGCGCTCCTTGCGCTTTTGGCAAACTGTTCGAGCTAAGATTTATTTCTTGCAAACAAGCAAAACAAAAAAAAATTAGTGGTAAATCCAATATTTTTAGTTATTTCTCAATGCAAAAACCATTTCGCTTAAAGATTAAAGTGCCAGGAACTTCTGCAAACTTAGGCCCGGGGTTTGATCTTATGGGACTTGCTTTAAAAACATACAACTCATTTTTCTTTGAATTTTCAAGTGATGCAAATTTTCAATCTATATTAAAAAACGGAAAAGCCACCCCTTTCTCAAGGAAAGACGATTTAGTGTATTTTTCCTACAATAAATATTTTGAAATTTTTCTACCAGACAAAAATAGAATCCCTTACAACATTGTCATGGATCTTTCTCTTCCGTTAAAAGGGGGTTTAGGTTCAAGTGCGAGTGCATGTGTGGCTGGTTTTATTGCAGCCAATACGATTCACAAAAAATTCTACAAAGAGATTACTCCACCAAAGGAAAACGAAATACTTTTTCAACTCGCAAAATTGGAAGGGCACCCCGATAACACTACTCCGGCATATCTTGGAGGATTTGTTTTTGCGTATTTCACAGAAAACGAAAAGCTGCACTATTTCAAAAAAAAGATTCCGTCGAATATTGACTTATTTGTATTTATTCCCTGTTACGAAACAGACACAAACCACTCAAGGAAGAAATTGCCTTTACACTATTCTACAAAAGACGTAATTTTCAATATGGCGAGAGTGGGTACATGGATGGAGTATATCCATAACAGTAAATTTGAAGACCTCTTACTTGCCTTAGACGACCAAGTTCATACTCCCTATAGAATTCAAAATGAAGCCCTTTTACAAGAAATCCAAATCTACTCTAAAAAAAACCAAATCGGTTTTGCACTTTCCGGTAGCGGACCTACAATTCTTTTTTTTATGGAAAAGATAAGAAAAAAACATTTAGTAAAAAATTTAGAAAAAGAAATTTGTTCCATTACAAAAAAAACAAACACCCGTTTCCGATTTTTCCAGATTGAACCTGATTACAAAGGGAGTACAATAAAAATCCTTTAATCTTCTGAATCCTCATCTTCTGATATTTCTTCCGTATCGTCCCCTTTCCCCCAATTGTAAGTTTCGTCCTTAGACTGAACCCTTGTATTCAGCCCAGGATGAATCTTTGTGACATTTATTATAAATCTCATCCTCTCTTTTCCGAGTTTTGTAAAGAAAAAAGAAGACCCCAAAGTCAACTCAATATAATTTATCATCCGGTCTTTTGCAATTTTATCAGAAATCCGAAATTCAGCGTTTTTTCCGATTAACTCATAGCTTTCTAATTTTTCAGTTGAGTCCATCTTAATAAAATTTTGTGTACGAGGAGCCTTAAAAAGTACAGGTGAGTTACGATTTATAAAAATATCGTATTCTTCTGATTCTCGATTTTTTTTAAATTGAAAGCTTAAATGGTCATCAGAAATGGCGATACACCGAGTCGGAAGATTGCCGGTCAGTTTACCTATAGAAAAGTTAAACACTCTGGATAATTCATCGACTACGATAATGTATTCATCTCCGACCCTAACAGGGTATTCATTAGAAGACCTATCTTTTTTTAATATTGGGTATAAAAATTGATGAAAAAATATTCCACTAAGCCCTAAAAGGGATAGAAAAAAAACAACCCACAGAAAATTAATCGCACTATCTAAAATTACAATAGCACAAAAAGGCAATTTTACCTCTTTACATCAATTAAATGCGGCATTTTTCGATCTTCGGTTATCTTGGACGATTTTGTTACCATAGACAACAAACTTTTCATTTCTTCAAAACTGATCACCTGATCCATTCTTTCTTCAATACTTACCGGACTTGGTTTTAACACCAAAGAATCGAGTGCTGCTTCTAATTTTTTTACTGCTTCATCAGTGAGTTTTTTTTCATCTGATTCGAAATTTACCTTATCGGTTGACTCAATATTTTTTATATTTTCCAAATCCGCTTTATTCGGATTAGGCCATGTCCCGACAGGGCTTGTATTAATATTTGAAATTGTCATAAACCTAAACCTCCGTTTCCAGGTTCACTTCCCTAAATTTGCCTTGCTATCCTTATTGTTTGTATCGGATGTAAATTTAAAAAATTAAGACGATTTTTCAATATTTTCCATTTGCCACCGTAAAAAATAATAAAAATCTGGTCATAACTAGAAAAAAATACTAAATTTTTCGGTATTTCCTTATATGAAGTTTTATTTATGACGCTACTGCAAAAACCCCTTTCAGGGCTTTTCAACGCTAAAAAATGGAGCTTTTATTGGCTTTTTGAATAATTGCTTTTTCAAAAAACGACTTTTTGCAGGTATGCCATTTATAGAGATATTGCCATTTTTTTCTAAAAATTAACTTATTACCGGGGTAGGAATGGAACAAGGAAAATCTCAGATTTTTAGCAAATTGACTGAAAATCTTAAAAAAAATCAAATTTTAATCGGGCTGGCTGTTTTTGTAATTTACCTAGGATTTAGCCTTCCCGCAGTAATTGATTACTATTTTCACGCAAATTCAGTTTATATCGGCTGGACAAGATACTCCGAAAAAGACGTAGCCAAAGAGCTTCCTGAGGTATTTAGAAAGCTAAAAACAGACCAAATCAACACATTAACTTACGCTTTTGAGGAGTTTGTAACCCGTAAATTGATCGAAATGGAAGCAAAAGCCCAAAATAAGAAATCGGAAGAAGTCTTATCCGATGGGAAGTCCTACACCCCTACCGACTTGGAAATCGAAAAAGTATATAATCAATACAAAAGCCAATTGAATGGGAAATCCTTAGAATCAGTGAAAGGGGAAATTATAAACGCTCTTAAAATGAGACACGACAACGATGCAAAAAATGGTGTTATCGCAGGGATCAAAGAAAAATACAAAGATAAGGTGAAGATCAACATTCAGCCACTACCAGAAGAAAGACTCACTGTAGAAGAAAAAAATAACCCTTCTATAGGACCTAAAGATGCAAAGGTGACTATAGTAGAATTCTCAGACTTTGAATGCCCTTATTGTCAAAGAAGTCAACCTGTAAACAAACAGCTAAGGGAAATGTATAAGGATAAGATTCGCTGGGTTTTCAGAGACTACCCTCTCCCTTTCCATCAAAATGCAAAATTTGCTCATCTCGCAGTGAATTGTGCCATTCCTCAAGGAAAATACTGGGAATATTTTAATATTCTATTTGAAAATACGGGGAATTTGACTAAGGAAAATGTAAAATTTTTAGCCAAAAAAGCCGGTTTAGACTCTGGACAATTTGAAGAATGCCTGAAAAACTCAGCTTCTTTAGAAAAAGAAATCGAACAAGACATTGCAGACGGCCAGAAACTAGGAGTAGATGGAACTCCGGCATTTTTCATCAATGGAATCATGGTTGCCGGTGCTCAACCCTTACAAGCTTTTACAAAAATTATAGACAAAGAACTAAAAAATTGAGGTGAAAAACAAATGAGTAAAACAGTTAAAGTAGCAGTCACCGGTGCCGCAGGGCAAATCGGTTATTCCCTATTATTTCGTATAGCATCGGGACAGATGTTTGGTCCAGATACTGCGGTAGAATTGCAATTATTAGAATTGGAAGCAGCGCTCCCGGCGCTAAAAGGTGTAGTCATGGAATTGGATGATTGCGCATTTCCACTTCTTCAAAAAGTCACAATTTCTTCTGAATTGGATGTGGCGTTCAATAACGTAAATTGGGCTCTCCTTGTAGGCTCGGTTCCCAGAAAAGCAGGTATGGAGAGAGGGGATCTCTTAAAAATCAATGGTGGGATTTTCACAAAACAAGGGAAGTCTATAGAAGCCAAAGCTGCAAGCGATGTGAGAGTTCTTGTAGTGGGGAATCCTTGCAACACAAATTGTTTAATTGCTATGAATAACGCAAAAAATATTCCTACCGACAGGTGGTTTGCGCTCACTAAATTAGACGAAAATAGAGCCAAGACTCAATTGGCACAAAAAGCAGAAGTTCCGGTTTCCAGCGTAACCAATCTTGCGATATGGGGAAACCATTCTGCAACCCAATACCCTGACTTTTACAACGCTAAGATCAATGGAAAACCGGCCACAGACTTAATCAAGGACGACGCTTGGTTAAAAGGTGATTTTATATCCACTGTCCAAAAAAGAGGAGCTGCGATCATTGCAGCCCGCGGTGCATCCAGTGCTGCAAGCGCTGCCAATGCAGTTGTAGATACAGTTCGTCAATTGACCACACCTACTCCAAAAGGTGATTGGTTTAGTGTAGCTGTAACCTCTGACGGAAGCTATGGAGTAGAAAAAGGTCTAATCTTTGGGTATCCGGTTAGATCAGACGGAAATAAATACGAAATCGTTAAAGATGTACCTTTAAACGACTTTGCAAAAGAAAAATTCAACATTACACACGAAGAATTGATTTCTGAAAGAAAAGATGTCTCTGACATGATTTGATTTTAGAGATTTCAAAGGCTGTAGGACTCTACAGCTTTTTTCTTAATTTTTTTTTATTTTTCTTCGACCAATCCAATTGTATTTTTGTCCCCGCCATTAGTCTAATTCAAAATGCTTGAAAGTAACTGGAGATTTTTTTTTGAAAAAGAGTTGCAATCTCTAAATTCAAAAAATTTATTTAGGTCACTATCTTTTCCTCATTCGAGGGATTTTTCCTCAAACGACTATCTAAATCTTTCTAAACACCCTGAAATTATAAAAAGTTTTAAAGAAGGTCTCGATTTTTACTATTTAGGCTCCACCGCATCAAGACTTATTCGAGGGCATAGAGATTCTTTTGAAAAAGCAGAAACTGATCTCGCCAATTGGGTAAAGAGTGAAACCTCCCTACTTGTGTCAAATGGATACTCTGCAAATCTGGGTTTACTAGATTCGATTGCAAACCCAAAGACAATCATTTTTACAGATAGGTTAAACCACGCATCAATATTAGATGGAATAAGAATATCCGGTGCAGTCAAAAAATATTTCAACCATAGAAACACTTCTCACCTTAGAAGTCTTCTAGAAAAGTCAGACAAAAGCTCTCCAAAAATAATTGTGTCTGAAACAGTTTTCAGTATGGACGGAGACATCGCCTTGGTAGATGAGTTAGTTGAGTTAAAAAAAGAATTTGGCGCTTTATTGATATTAGATGAGGCTCACGCACTCGGAGTATTTGGAGAAAAAGGAGGAGGAGTTTCTCTTGATAGGAAACTATTTCCTTCCATAGATGAGTCCGATATAGATGTACGAATTTTTACAGGTGGGAAGTCACTCGGATTAGAAGGTGGATTTATTGCCTCTTCAGAAATAATAAAACAATATTTAATTAACAAAATGAGACCATTCATTTTTTCTACGTCTATTTTACCCGCAATTGCTCATTCCCTGTCCACTGCAATTTCTATTGCAAAAAAAATGGATGAAGAGAGAAAACATATTTTACAAATCTCAGAAATCTTAAGAAACTCTCTAAAAGAAAAAGGATACGAGGTTTTAAATTCTAAAAGTCAAATCATACCTTTGGTATTATTTTCAGAAGAAAAATCTTTACATAAATCAAAAGAGTTAAAAGAAAAAAATTTTGATATTCGTGCAATCCGTCCACCCACTGTAAAAGAATCCAGACTAAGAATCAGTATAAATAGTAAAATACAATTCAAAGACGTGGAAGAGTTATTGACCTACCTTTAATATGCGAGCCTTAATCATTGATTTCTATGTGGACGAGCCAGCCTGTTTTGGTGTCCCTCCTTATATTTCTCCTTATATACGTTATGCGGCAGGTGCGCTTATGAAAGGAGGCTTAAAAGAAAATCAGATTTATTATATCACAATTGATAAACTGAGAGAAAAAGAATTTGAGTTAGAAGAAGGCTATGATCTTGTGATAATTATTGCAGGCTCTACAGTTCCAGGAAAATACCTCGGTGGGCAAATAGGAACAGTAGCCGAAATTTACAAACTCTTAGAAAAGCTAAAAACTTCAAATAAAGGTGGAACTACACTCATCGGTGGGCCCGTTAAATACGCTTCCAAGGAAATCAAAGAAGAAATTTACAACAAAGGTGGAATACTCATAAGAGGAGATATAGAAAAATATTGTGAATTAGTTTCTTCACTTGGAATTACTCGAACTAAATTAAAATTGGAAAATAACAACCTTCGACTAAAAAGAACGTACCAAGATATAGACGATTATTCAGTCAGAGGCGGGTTTATCACAAACCTGCACCCAAACTTTCCAAATTTAATCATTGAGTTAGAAACCTATCGCGGCTGCACAAGAGACGTATTTTGCTCTTTTTGTACGGAAGGCTTTTATGGTAAGCCAGAATTTCGCCTAACGCATGGAATTACAGAAGAAGTAAAAGAATTGTACAAAAATGGGAATCTGTTTTTTAGAATAGGAAGACAAGCTGATCTATTGACCTATCTTCCAGATATGAATAGTTTCCAAAATAGTTTTCCAAAACCAAACCCGAAAAGTATCGAAAATCTATATTTAGGAATCAGAAAATCTGCACCGGACTTAAAACTTCTACACCTCGACAATATCAATCCCGGGGTAATCGCCAATTTTCCAAATGAGTCTGAAGAAGTTCTCAAAATTTTATGTGATTACAATACAGAAGGCGATACAGCCGCTATGGGAATAGAAAGCGTTGACGAAGAAGTGATTTTGGCAAATAGTTTAAAATGCAGCGAAAAAGAAGCGCTACTTGCAATTGAACTAGTAAATAAATACGGACAAAAAAGAATAAATGGAATACCCAAACTCTTACCCGGGCTAAACTTTATAGGGGGGCTTGCAGGAGAGTCCAAAGATACATTTAAAAAGAATTATCTATTTTTAAAAAAAGTTTTAGATTCGGGCTTACTGCTTAGAAGAATCAATATTCGACAAGTAATTGTTTATAAAAAAACAAAACTATCTCGAAGCACAAATTTCATAAAAAATAAAAAGTTTAACGAGAATAGATTTCTATTCTATAGAGATAAAATCAGAGAAGAGATTGACAAACAGATGTTGAAAAAAACTTTTCCACTCGGATCTGTGTTAAGAAATGTCATACTTGAAAAAAAAAGTGAAGGATATTTTCTTGGAAGACAACTCGGAAGTTACCCGATCACGATTAAAATTCCATTTTTCAAACAAAGTTACGAATTATTTACCGATCGAATTGATGTAATCGTAACAGGATTTTCAGAAAGATCCATAAATGCACTCCCCTACCCGATCCCCATAAACCAATTTACAGACTTGGCTTTCAGAGAAATTCCTGGGCTAGGAAAATCACTGGCAACAAAGGCGTTATTAAACTCTCCATACAAAAATAGTGAAGACTTAAAAAATAAGATCCCTGAAATCTATCAAACAATTCTCTCTTTTACCAAAAACATTCTATTCTAATTTCATTATGACACCTTATGTAATTCAAGAAATTTACCGATAATAAATTTACAGATGGCAAAATTCACTAATATATTTCAGAAATCCAAAAAAGGCGATAACTTACCTAAAGCAGGAGATGAATCTATGGCAAAAGAAATCACCACTCATGAAGAACCTCCTCGAAAAGAAGGGAAAATTAATATTAATCAAACGAAACTTCAAATAGAATGGCAGAAAATTATAAACGAACTGACTACAACCGATATACGCTTTTACTTTTTAAAAGACAATTACTTAGACAAGATAAACAAAATGTACACTGAATATTCTGAAGAGTTAGACAAGCTCGGAATTAGCCAAAGAAAATTCTTGGATTTTATAAGAGAGTCATTTGAAAGAATCAAACAAATCAAGAAAAAACTCCCTCTTGAGCCTATGAACGATAAATTCTATAATTATGTCGAAAAATGCGTTCACGATTTGATGGAAGGGCTTAGGCAAAAATTCAAGAAATAGCGAGAATTCTTTTTTACTTTACACTACTTTCTAATTATTAATATGGATAGAAAGAATACTTATTTTAGCAATAAAGAAAAAGGTCGGCTATGTCAGTAGAAATTAAAGTCCCGGAAATGGGCGAATCAATCACCGAAGCAACTCTTTTAAACTGGTCAAAAAAAGAAGGAGATTTTGTTCAAGAAGACGAAGTCTTGGTAGAGTTAGAAACTGATAAAGTTACAATGGAAGTGAGAGCACCCTCTTCCGGTATTATACAAAGTATAATTAAAAAAACAGGAGAGGTAGTTCACCCGAAAGAAACAATCGGCTCAATAGAAAAAAAAGCAATTGCCGACGCACCTGTAAATACTACTTCTCCTCCAAGCACCACTCAGACCGAAAAAGTGCCGGACAAAAAACTGGAAACGAAAAACGAAACTCTCTCACCCGCAGTAAATAAATTAGTCGCCAATAACAACTTGGACCCAAAAGAAATCCAAGGAACCGGGAAAAGAGAGCAAATCACAAAAGGGGATGTATTAAATTATATCGAGTCAAAACCTTCAAAGACCCAAGATTCCCAATCTCAAACTCCAAAAAAAGAAATTTCGGGAGATAGAGAAACAGTAGTCCCTATGACCAAGCTAAGAAAAACTATCGCAGATAGATTAGTATATGCTCAGTCAACTGCAGCGATTCTTACTACTTTCAATGAAGTAGATATGACAGGGGTCATGGAGCTTAGAAATAAATACAAAGAAAAATTCAAAGAAACCCACCAAGTAGGGCTTGGGTTTATGAGTTTTTTTACGAAAGCGGCAATCTCTGCACTAAAATCCTTTCCCGCAGTGAACGCAGAAATTCGAGGCAACGATATAGTTTATAAAAACTACTACAATATCGGGGTTGCGGTCGGTGGACCAAAAGGGCTTGTAGTTCCTGTAATTCAAGATGCTGACAGGTTTAGCTTTGCCGGAATCGAACAAGAAATTCTAAGGCTTGCAGAAAAAGTAAAAACCGGAAAAATCTCTCTCGAAGAAATGCAAGGTGGAACTTTTTCTATTTCCAATGGAGGGATATACGGCTCTATGATGTCCACCCCAATCTTGAACCCTCCTCAAAGCGGAATCCTAGGACTTCACAATATCACGAAAAGAGCGGTAGTGATAAACGACGAAATCAAAATTCGCTCTATGATGTATCTTGCACTATCCTATGATCACAGAATCATAGACGGAAAAGAAGCAGTACTATTTCTTGTGAAGATCAAAGAGGCAATAGAAGACCCTGCAAGACTTTTATTGGAGGTGTGAAAATGGCTAATGAATTTGATGTTGTTGTAATAGGAGCCGGACCTGGTGGTTATGTGGCTGCAATTCGTGCTGCTCAATTAGGACTAAATGTTTCAATTATTGAAAAAAGAAAAACTCTTGGGGGAACTTGTTTAAACGTGGGATGCATCCCTTCCAAAGCACTCCTTGACTCATCAGAAGAATACCATAAAGCAAAACACAAACTAAAAGACCACGGTATCAAAACAGGTGAAGTCCAATTGGATTTAAAAACCCTGCTCGAAAGAAAAGACAAGATAGTATCCGAAGTCTGCGAAGGCGTAAATTTTCTTATGAAGAAAAATAAAATAGAAAGATTCCACGGAACAGGAAAAATACTTTCTTCAAACTCTGTAGAAGTCACTTTGGAAGATTCCAAAAAAGTAACTCTCCAAACTAAATATATAATTATTGCAACAGGCTCATCCCCCATAGATATCCCCGGTTTTGAAATCGACGGAAAATCCATAGTTACAAGCGATCACGCAATCAATCTTCCAAAAGTTCCAAAACATTTAATCGTAATAGGTGCAGGCGTAATCGGGCTTGAATTAGGATCTGTTTGGGGAAGACTTGGCGCGAAGGTATCTGTAATCGAGCTACAAACGAAGTTATTTGGAACCGCAGACAAACAAATGTCAGACTATGCACAAAGACTACTCACTAACCAAGGCTTTGAATTTTACTTTGGCCACAAAGTAACAGGAAAAGAAAAAAAAGGCTCAGAAATTATCGTAAAAGCTGAAAATTCTGAGAAAGACACAATTGAAATAACAGGAGATGTAGTTCTTGTGGCAGTTGGCAGAAAGCCCTATTTTGAAGGACTCGGCGCAAAAGAAATAGGTGTCCGATTCAACTCCAGAAATAGGATTGAAATAGATTCTAACTTTCGTACAAATATACCCGGTGTATATGCGATAGGCGACATCGTTGAAGGGCCAATGCTTGCTCATAAAGCAGAAGAAGAAGGGATTGCAGTGGCAGAAATTCTTGCAGGACAAAAATCCCACGTAAACTACAACGCCTGCCCTTACATAGTATATGTTTGGCCCGAGGTAGCCTGGGTGGGTCTTGGAGAAGAAGAATTGCAGTCTAAAAGAATAGAATACAAGGTAGGAAAATCTTTTTTCAAAGCCAATGGAAGAAGTAAAGCCATGAACGAGCATGACGGACAAGTAAAAATCTTAGCCGATAAAAAAACGGATAAGATTCTTGGAATTTACATCGTTGGGCCTAGAGCCTCGGATATGATTGCAGAGGCTGCAATTGCTTTAGAGTTTGGCGCATCCTCTGAAGACATTGCCAGAGCTTTTCACGCCCATCCTACCCTTTCCGAAGTAGTAAAAGAAGCTGCAATGTCTGTGGACAAATGGAGTATCCACGGTGGTTGATTCTATCGTACTTATTAATCACACAATCAGGAGAACTTTATGAATTCAGAAAATTCCATGCTATTATACGGAGACAATACACTTCTTCTCGAAGGGCTTTATGAGGAATACTCTAAAAACCCTTCTTCTGTTTCGGAAGACTGGAGAAAGTTTTTCTCGGAGCTTGACAGCCAAAAATACACAAACGGCAAGTCAACCGGACTTGTTTCTCCTTCAATCGAAAAATCCCCCCCCCCTCTTCATGAAATGGGAATTTTAAACCTCCAAAATGCGTATAGAAGACAAGGCCACCTTGCAGCCACTTTAGACCCACTCGGAATCAATAAACCAAACAGAAAATTTATAGACCAAAAGTTAAATAACCTAACCGAAATAGATTTAAACACTGTTGTAGAATCCGGGATAGGAGGTGTAGGCAAGGCTAAGTTAAAAGAAGTAATCGACTGGTTTGAAAAATTCTATTGTTCAACGATTGGCTCTGAGCACTACTATTTAGTGAATGATGAAGAAAGAGAATGGCTCCAAAGTAAAATGGAATCCACCGAATACGTAAAAGATTTAACAAAGGGTGAAAAACTAAGGCTATTTGAAAAAGTATTTCAAGCAGAATATTTTGAAGAATTTTTAGCAAAAAAATTTGTAGGTAAAAAAAGATTTTCTTTAGAAGGTGGAGAAACACTGATTCCTATCCTTGACACAATTGTAGAAGAAGCAGGCAAGCACGACATGAACCAGCTTGTAATCGGGATGGCACACAGAGGAAGGCTAAATGTACTCGTAAATATTATAGAAAAACCGGCAGGGCTTATATTTGCAGAATTTGAAGAAAAAACAGGGGAAGACGAACACTACGCTGACGTAAAATACCACCTTGGTTACCACAACACTAAAATGACCAAGGCAAAAAAAGAAGTGAAGCTATCTCTCGGTTTTAATCCAAGCCATTTAGAAGCAGTAAACCCTGTGATAACCGGAAACGTTAGAGCCAAGCAAGCTATCGAAAAAGACAAATTGGGCGTTAAGTATATGCCTATTTTAATCCATGGAGACGCTGCATTTGCAGGACAAGGAGTAGTTGCAGAAACTCTCAACCTCATGAATATAGAAGGATATACTACGGGTGGAACTTTTCATATAGTGATAAATAATCAAATAGGATTTACGACTCTTCCAAACGAATCTAGATCCACTTTGTACGCAACTGACCTTGCCAAAGGTTTTCAAATACCTATTTTTCACGTAAACGGAGACGACCCAGAAGCTGCACTAAGAGTAGTAAAACTATGCCTTGAATACAGACAAAAATTCCATAAAGATGTTATCATTGATCTAATCTGCTATAGAAGGCTCGGGCATAACGAAACAGACGAGCCGGCTTTTACCCAACCACTGATGTACGATATAATCAAAAACCATAAGTCCACCTCTAAAATTTATGAAGCCCGCCTTGCTGCGCAACAATCTGAATTTGTGCAAGAAGATATAGACTTTATAAAAAATGGAGTAAAGAAAGGGTTAGAGGATTCTTTCCAAAGAGCAAAAGAAAGAGATATTAGAATGCAAGTGGATACAATGAAAGGGCTATGGTCAAATTATTCAAAAGAGCCTTTGGACTCCGAGCCTGCTACAAAACTTCTGTCCAACCAGATGGAGGCAATCGTAAGAGCACTCACCGAAATACCAAAAGACTTTCACCCAAACCCAAAACTTATTCGTCTTATCGAAAATAGGAAAAAAATGGCAATAGGTGAAATTCCTATTGACTGGGGCTTTGCAGAATTACTTTCTTTTGGATCAATTTTAGAAAATGGTTTCAGGATTCGCCTATCAGGTCAAGATGCGCAAAGAGGAACTTTCTCACACAGACACGCAATTTTAGTAGATTCAAACAACGGAAAAAAATACTCTCCTCTTTGCCATATTTCAGAAAAGCAAGGAAATTTTGAAGTGATCAATTCTTCCTTATCGGAATACGCAGTCTTGGGTTATGAGTATGGATATTCTCTCTCAGATCCAAATGCCTTGGTAATTTGGGAAGCGCAGTTTGGTGATTTTGCAAATACGGCACAGGTTATATTTGATCAATTTATTTCAAGCTCAGAAATCAAATGGCAAAAAATGAGTGGTCTTGTAGTGCTACTCCCTCACGGCTATGAGGGTCAAGGACCTGAGCACTCCAGTGCGAGATTAGAAAGACTACTTCAACTATGTGCATTAGACAACATTCAGATTTGCAATTGCACTACCCCTGCCCAGTATTTCCATTTACTTAGAAGACAGATGCTTAGGAATTTCCGTAAGCCACTAATCATTTTGTCCCCAAAAAGTCTTTTACGCTTTGCGCAAGCAAGTTCTTCTTTAGAAGATATTTCCAAAGGTGCGTTTAGAGAAGTGTTGAACGACAAGACTGTTACCCATCCAGACTCTGTTACAAAATTAATCCTCTCTACCGGAAAAGTTTATTACGATCTATTGGAAGAAAAAAATAAAAGAAAAAAACAAGACACAGCCCTGATTCGTATAGAGCAACTCTATCCTTTTCCCGAAAAAGAAATACAAGAAGTCATTTCAAAATTTAAAAACGCAAAAGATTTTCTTTGGGTACAAGAAGAGCCGGAAAATCAAGGAGCTTGGGGATTTATAGAAAATCGTATCAACAAATTCATACCGAAAAAAGAAAGGTTTAAATATGTCGGCAGAAAAGAATCTCCAAGCCCGGCAGCCGGACAGGTAAAAATTCACACAAAAGAATTAATTGAGTTTTTAGAAGAGGCTTTTAAATAAAAAAAGGATAGACGGATTTTACTTTCTAATCCCATAAAGTGAATTATGAGTGATTTTTTATTGTCCAATAATTCTGCCATGATCTGGATCCTTGCCGGAATAATTCTTGCAATCTCAGAATTTTTTGTACCGGGTATTTTTATTATATTTTTTGGAATTGGTGCTATCTTTGCCGGAATCATCTCCTTATTCATAGATTTGAGTTTCGTAATTCAAATTTTTGTCTGGCTAATATCCTCTCTACTTACTATTTTAATCGGTGGAAAATTCTTAAAAAACCTGTTTCCCTCTACGGAAACTTTTGAGCCTCCTTCAGACATAGACTTCTACGGTAAAGAAGCAAAAGTCATTAGAAAAATCCTACCTGATAAAAAAGGAGGGCGTATTCGGTTTGAAGGAACTGAATGGGATGCAATCTGTATGAACGAAGTAATTCAAAAAGGTAGTAAAGTAAAAATTCTTTCAAGAAATAACTTGACATTTATTGTAGAAAAGTTTCACTAAAATAATAACCAACAGGAGAAATTCATGTTTTTTGTCGTTACGATAGTATTTATTCTTCTTACTATACTTGTTCTGAAAACATTTATAGTAGTCCCTCAACAATACGCCTATATCAAAGAGCGTTTCGGAGTTTACAAGGGTGCACTCTATGCTGGTTTTCATTTCTTGATTCCATTAGTTGATAAGATCCACTACAGACACAGTCTGAAAGAAATTGCGATAGATGTCCCACCTCAAGAGTGTATCACAAAAGACAACGTACCAGTTGAAGTGGACGGAATCTTATATATGAAGGTAATGGATCCACAGAAAGCATCTTACGGAATAGATAATTTTCTTTTGGCTACTACCCAACTTGCACAAACCACTCTTCGTTCTGAAATAGGAAAACTTCATCTCGACGATACATTTGCAGAAAGAGACGAAATCAATTCCAATGTAGTTCGCCAAATCGACCACGCAACAGAGCCTTGGGGAATCAAGGTCTCCAGATATGAGATACGAAATATTACTCCTCCAAAACAAGTTCTCATGTCAATGGAGCAACAGATGAGGGCAGAAAGAGAAAAGAGAGCAGAGATTACTATTTCTGAAGGAGAAAGAGCTTCCAGAATCAATCGCTCTATGGGAGAAAGACAAGAAGCGATCAATATCTCTGAGGGAGATAAGATGAAACTAATCAATGAAGCAGAAGGAAAGGCAAAAGAAATCGAGCTAATTGCAACCGCCACTGCTTCCGGTTTAAAAGCAATTTCCTCTGCAATATCCAATAAGGGTGGAAGTGAAGCAGTTGAATTACAAATTGCACAAAATTACCTCACCAGCCTTGGAAAGGTGATCACAACATCTAAAACAACTGTAATTCCAACAAATGTTGCAAACATACTTGGGATATTTCAGGGGCTATCAAAGGTAACAAATACTCTGCCTTCTATCAGCCCGACAGTAAAAGGAGAAAAGAAATAATGGATATCATCGCACTAATATTTTGGGCAATATTTTTTGTCTATGTAATTTATAAATTCGCAAGATCAATTCGTGTAGTTCCAGCACAAGATGTGCTCATAGTAGAAAGACTCGGTAAATACCATAAAACCTTGCACGCCGGTCTTCATTTGCTTATTCCTTTTTTTGACAGAGTAACATATGAGCAAACACTCAAAGAACAGGCAATTGAAGTCCATCCTCAGATTTGTATCACCAAGGATAACGTACAGGTTAAGGTGGACGGTATTCTTTACTTAAAAGTTATGGATCCACAAAAAGCATCTTATGGTATAGAAGACTACAGATTTGCATCAATCCAATTAGCTCAAACTACAATGAGAGCCGTGATTGGAAACTTGGAGTTAGACAAAACCTTTGAGGCGAGAGATTCTATCAACCACAGAATTGTAGAGGTAATCGATCAAGCTGCAGAGCCTTGGGGAATCAAAGTAAACAGATACGAGATTCGTAACCTCACCCCACCCAAATCCGTGACCGAAGCTATGGAAAAACAAAAAACAGCCGAGTTGAATAAAAAAGCAGAAATCTCTTTGTCAGAAGGAGACAGGGACTCAAGGATCAATAGGTCAGAAGGTTTAAAGACTGAGGCAATCAACAAATCAGAAGGAGAAAAGCAAAAAAGAATCAACGAAGCAGAGGGAAAGTCCAGCGAGATCGAGTCTGTATCACTCGCAATGGCAAAAGGTATCGAATCTGTTGCATCTTCTATTCAAGGGCCCGGTGGAAAGGAAGCAGTTCGTTTACAAATTGCACAAAATTTTATTGCTCAAATTGCAAACTTAGCAAAATCAGATACTGAGGTTGTACTGCCTATGGATATGACAAATATTCAGTCTGCATTAAAAACTATTTCTAAAACATTTGACCCTAAGGGATAAGGTTAGTTGCAATAGTTAAAAGCTGAATAACCAAGGTTTATAGTTTTTTTTATTAAATAAATTTTGCTGCTCTAAGAATATAGAAAATTTATTCAAAAATCTCTGGTTCAAATATGAGATACAATTGAACTATCCAATAATTGCGTAATGGAGATAGTAGATGAATTTTTCAGAAAAGTTAGAATTGCAAATCGAAAGTTTTATAAGAACAAATTTATATCTTCAAGGGATTTTTAGGTATCTTGTTTTCTTTTTAGTATTTTTATCGGCTCATTCTATCCATTCATTAGACGTTCCTTTGTTGTCTGGAAGAGTCATAGATAAAACTGGGATTTTATCGAACGAAACAAAAAACTCTATTGAATTCAAATTAAAAGAGCACGAATCCAAAACATCAAACCAAGTGGTAGTATTAGTAATCCCTACCCTTGAAGGAGAAAATTTAGAAGAATATTCGTTGAAAGTGGCAAGCTCATGGAAACTTGGACGAAAAAAGAAAGACAATGGAGTATTGCTATTAATTGCCAAGGAAGATAGCAAACTTAGAATCGAAGTTGGTTATGGGTTAGAAGATGCCCTCACAGATGCTATCTGCAATCGAATTATTCGAAAAGAAATTACTCCTTTTTTCAAATCAGGAGAATTTTCAACTGGAGTAGAGCGTGGAGTGGACTCAATACTTGGAGTCATTCAAGGAATTTACACTGTGCCAGAAGAGAAGTCGAATGAAGATTTTCAAGAAAGTTATATTGATTTTATAAATACAATGGACGATTCAAATATTCCATTATTTGTTCGCATATTTACAGGAGTCATATTTTTTGTAGTTATCACGCCTTTTACTTATTTTGCTGCAATGGCTCCTTATATAGGTTGGTTTCTCTACATTTTCTTAATGCCATTTTACGGAACATTTCCACTAATCATCTTTGGAAAATGGGGTGCTATTCTTCTACCCGCTTATATTTTGTTTATGTTTATCACAAAAATTTATTTTGGATTTTTTCCTTCTGGTAAAAAAATTTTCAAAAAATATAAATCAAATTTTGGTGGTAGTGGTAGCAGCTCTAGTTTTAGTGGGATTTCAAGTGGAGGGGGAGGAGGAAGTTTTGGAGGGGGTGGAGGTAGTTTTGGAGGGGGTGGGAGTTCCGGAAGCTGGTAGAATAGATTTATTTCTTCAATTTGGGGAAGATGAGAGAATCTTAAAACACAAAAAGACTTACAATGTTTGAAACACAGTCTTCCTGATGGCTTTGTATTTCATATTGAAACTGTTTTGTTTCCGATTTTGGTAACTTTAAAGTAAATCACTTAATCATATAAATCATAGTTCAGACCTTACTTCTTAGTCTTATTTACAAAATACCCGCTACCAATAATTGATCGCTCATTTTCAGGAACAAGGTTTTGATTTAAAAACCAAGAATTCTTTTCTGATAGACTTTGGTGTTTCGTTTTATCTTTTACAATTTCTTCTAATTCCAAGTTGGATTTTGCGATTACAAATTTGTCCGGGGTAGAGTCAAAATCTGTATCAATTTCACCGCGAGTTTCCCATAAAATCACATCAGGCTTACCGTCTTTATTTGTATCTTTTTCTTTACGAACTATATTTTTTTTAAAGCTATAGTAAGAGGTAGTCTCAAAATATCCGTCTCTGTCTGTATCAGACTGCGCCAATGCGTAAAAATCATTCGGAAGCAGCCATTTGATCGTATCCACTTTACCATCGTAGTCCGTATCTACTTCTTCGTGAACCTTGACCACTTCTTTCTCTGCGCGATCCTTAGGAGTAAAAACAGCAGAGCCAGCCCAAATCAATTCATCGCTGAACCCGTCTAAGTTTTTATCTATCTCTTCATAGATGATTCTAATATTTCCCGGGTCATTCAAATAATAGCCCCAAGTATCCATAACACCATCGCCGGTAGTATCAACCTTCATTTGTTCAACCGGTAACCCGAACTTTAAATTTTTTCTTGATGTGTCTTTGTTGCAAGAAACTGCAACTACCAAAACAAATACAATGAATTGTAACTTCATAATTTTACTCCCTTTGATTAAACTAAAACTTCATTTCCTTAAGCCTTGCCATTGGGTCAATCACTTGTGTAATTTGAATGCCATAAAAATCATCCAGAACAATCAGTCTTCCCTTGCCGAATATTTTACCGTTTACCAACAAGTCTAAATCATCCCCCGATGTCTTGTCCAATTCTACAACAGCACCCTCAGATAAATGCAAAACATCCTTGATCATCATATTTGTCCTGCCAAACTCCACAGTAAGGGACATGGCGACATCCATTAACAAATTCAAATTGGAGGTATTCGAACTTCCTGACTTAGAATGAGAAGATTGTTTAGGAGGGGGTGGAGCAGGCATAGAGGAAGGACCAAGCGCAGCTGCCACAGCGTCAAAAGATGGGGTAGAACCTTTTGAGCCACTGTCTCCACCAAGAAGTGAATCTAGGTCATTCATGTCTGCCCCTGAACTACTACCCGATCCCGATGGAGTTCCACCTGTTAATAATGCGTCTATATCTTCTGCTGAAAGTGAACCTTCACCCATGCTAACCTCAAAATTTTATTCTATTTATTCTTTCGGTAGTTTTAAAATTTTTACCGAAACTTAATTTATACAAGCAAATAAAATGGAAACAAAAAACGAATCTCAAACGAATGAAATAGACTTTTTGTCCTCTAAAGAATTCATTCTAAAAGAAATATCAGGATTAGACAATATAAAAAATGAAAAAATTTCACTTCCTGAAATTTTTCCTGAAAAGAATGAAATCAAAGTAAAATTCCTGACTAAGAGTCTTTCCAAGGAAAAAATTTTTGATTGTCTATCCATAATAAAAAAACACATAGAAAATATAAGAATTCATACTTTTGAAGAAAATTTTTACTCATTTCAAGCATTAAACGAAAATCTATTTTCTAAGGATTCTATTTTAGACAATATCAAATTTCGGTTTTCGATTTTTAGGGAAAATTTGGTAGAAATATCCAAGAAAGGCAATTTGAAAATGGATGAAATCTATGCGATAATCTCTATTTTCAAGTATCTGAATTCAGAATCGACCGCAAAGTCCATAAACCCAAAGGAGCTGCTCATCAAGTTAGGCACTACCGTATTTGATCCTTCTGAAGAAAAAGCCAAAAATAATACCTTGGACTTTGATCATATAGCTGGTTATGAAAATGTGAAAAGAGAAATCTTAGAGTCAATTATCTTTCCGATCCAAAATCCGAGTCTTTTTGATGAGATGACTAAACTAACTCGAAAATTTCCTGCAAAAAACAGACCCAGAGCAGTTTTGTTTGAAGGTGATCCGGGTGTAGGAAAAACTACAATGGCAAAATTGGTGTCCTATAAGTGTGAAATTCCACTAATTTATGTCCCGATAGAATCCATACTAAGCAAATACTACGGAGAAAGCTCTCAAAACCTCGCATATATATTTGATGCAGCTTCTCTATTTCCATCGGCTCTGATTTTCTTGGATGAAATAGACTCTCTCGCCGGAAACAGGGAAGAAGGAATGTTTGAAGCTACCAGAAAAATGCTTTCGGTACTACTTAGAAAATTAGACGGTTTTGAAGGCAAACCATCTACAATCACAATTGGTGCCACAAATCGAAAGAAGGACTTGGACAGTGCATTAGTTTCAAGATTTGACAAAGTAATCTATTTTCCTTTGCCGAATCTATCAGAAAGGGCTGAAATTTTAGGTGCCTACGCAATCCACTTGCTTAAAAACGACAGAATCAGTCTATCCAAAGAAATGGATGGTTTTAGCGGTAGAAATATAAAAGATTTCTGTGATTATGTCGAAAGAAAATGGACTACCCAAATTATTGAAAAAAAATTAGATTTTGCCCCTCCCCCAACCCAAGTCTATTTGGATAGTATTAAGATATTAGCAAAATAAAAAATTTTTAAGCTATTTTTTTTTCTAAAAATTAATTTTTAAGTTTTCAATTCCGATATTATCTATAAGATAATTTTATATACTCTAAAATTGTCTAAATAAATTAGTCTAAACACAAGGGAATCAGAAGTTATGAAAAATATTATTACAATTTTGACATTTTTTATCGGACTAAGCCTTTTTGCTCAAGGTGCGCAAGTAAAAAATGAAAATGAAGACAAAATGAACGCACAGTTCAGTAAAGCCGTTCAAGAAACAGAAAAGATATTAGATTCTAAAATATTTAATCTAAACGAACAACTAACCAAGCACACAGTTCTTATTAAAATGAAAACTACTGTGTTGCCGTTCAGAACTGTTTTATTCAAAGGAAAAGCAAACGGTGACGATTGCGTTCTTTCTCCAAATCAGGAAGACCCAGCCAACAATTGCATCAGAGTGGAAGTATTTGATTTTGTAAATTCTGAAGACGGAAAAACAGAACAAAACTTAGGTGCAAAAAATAAATTTTTAGTACTTTTTTATGAAGGAACTTCTTCCAATGCTGAAGACCCAAGAAGAGAGCCGCCAAGAAAACTTACTAAAATTAGAAGTAGAATCTATCTACATAACTTCGCAGAAGAAGATATCAATATTTCTGAGGTAGTTGACAATGCACCAAATTCCACTCCGGCCCACGACGATAAAATAGCTGTATTCTATCAACACGACGGATATCCTGAATACAATGCACCTGAAAAACAATCAGAAAAAGGTTTAGGAAAATACAGCATGGCTGGTGTTGAGAATACTAAAACAAACCCAATCAGGAATATTTTTAAGCAAACTTATTATATAAAACACTTAGATTATTTTGACAGACTGCTTACCAAAATTTTTGATTATAACGATCGCGATGGGAATGCCAGATACAGAGAAAGCAATAGAGTACTTAGAGATTCTCTCAAATACTAATATATCCTAAAGGAGCGAAAATTGAATTATATTCGCTCCTGTCCATCTTGTGATTCCGAATTAAGGTTCCCTATTGATAAGGGAACCTTAACTATTAAATGCCCGCGTTGCAACCATTCGTTTACTATAGACCCTGATGACCCACTAACCTACCATCTCGGCAGATTTGAATACTCTCTTCCAAATTCTAAAAAAAACAGCTTAAAAGATTTCAAAGAAAAAGTTTTAGATATTCTATACCTGCCAATTTATTTATTAAAAAATAATTTTCAATTTTCAAAAATAAATATTAAAAAAGTTATTCCGACTCTTCTTTTTGTATTTGTATTTTTAAATATTTACCAAATTTGCTCAATAAATACTCCAAAAAAGGAAGTTCACGAATTAAAATCCAAACCAGATGATTTTCCTCAAGGTGAAGAGGAAACTCCCGAAGAAAAATCCCCGGAAATAGACGACAGGACAAAACCTGAATACGAAACTTAGATTTTTAAAATAAATTTTCAGAAATAAATAAGGGTTTCAGGCAGATCATTTTGTAGTCTCAATCTTTCTTTTTCAGAAATAGGATTTCCGATTAAAATCAATTGCTCAAGGTTTTTCCAATTTCTAATCTTCTCCGGTAGTCTTGCTATTTTATTTTCAGCTAAGTACAATTCTGATAACAAAGTAATTTCTGTAATTTCTTCAGGTAAATAAGTCAATATATTTTTATCTAAATCTAAATATCGAAGACTCATTAATTTACCTATTGCAGGAGGAAGACTTTCCAAACGATTGTTCCGTAAATACAAATCTTCCAAACGAATTAAATTCCCGATTTCAGGGCTAATTCTTTGCAAACAATTGTTATCTAAATATAGATTTTGCAAATTTCTCAGTCTTGATATTTCTTTTGGAATTTCCTCAATTCTATTAGAGTCTAAAATTAAATAGCTCAACCTAATCAAAGAAAACAGACTCAAATTCAAATTCTGAATGGAGTTGTGATCTAAATCAAGGTATTCTAATTTTTTTAAATTGCTTAACTCGTCCGGTAAATATTGAATGTAATTTCTCTCAAGATTCAATAATTCAAGAGAGGACAAATCTCCAATAGATGGAGAAATTTTTTCGATATAATTTTCTTTTAGATACAAGACCTCTAAATTGGTCAGCTCCCCTATCCACTCTGGGATTTCCTTTAAGTTGTTTCTGTTCAAAAATAATTCTCTTAAATTATAGAAATGAATAATCTCTTTAGGCATCTCAAATAAGTTTTCATCACTTAAATCCAATGACGTTACTTTTGACTTGAATTTCAACGCCTCACTCAGATTTTTGTATTTGTGTTCAATAAATTGACTCATATTTTTAAACAATGAATTTGCTGATTTTAGAGGAAAGTGAAAAAATTTATGATAATTATTTTAAATTAATTGAAAGAAAATCTTCCCACATCATTCAAATATTAAAATCAAAACCAAAAGATACTTTGCAAGCAGGAACCCTGAACCGGGACTACGGTTTATTTCATATTGAAAAGATAGAAGATAACATAGTGTATGGATTGTTTCGACGAGAAGAAGAAACTGTTCAAGGTAAAACTTTTCCCTGCATCAGGCTGTTTTCCTCTATTCAGAGACCTCAGACCATAAAAAAAATACTCCAATTGGCAGCCACTTTGCAAGTAGAAGAAGTGTTTTTTTTTATTGCAAGAAAATCAGAAAAATCTTACCTAAATTCTCCGATCTGGAATTCAGAAAATTTAAACAAAGAATTAATTCTTGGGTTAGAGCAAGGAAAAAAAATACATCTTCCTAAGATAAAGATATTAAAAAATGTAAAAGAAGTTTTTGAAATTTCTAACAGTGATGTAAAATTTGTTTTTCACCCTAACGGGCAATCTATGAATTTATTCAAGTCACAAATCTCAAAAGCCGAGTCTATTTCAAATTTGATCGGTCCGGAAAGTGGATTTTCAGAATCAGAACTGGATAGATTCCAAGAAATGGGATTTCAGAAGTTATCCTTGTCAAGTTCAGTTTTAAGAACAGAAACTGCGATTAGCTATTCTTTGGCACAAATCGAACTTATCTGCTCGGAGGAAAATACTCGAAGGGGGACTTGCCTTCCAAAAAAATCCTCCAGAATTTTTTCTACAGGCCGGCTCGGTCGCTAAAATTGATATCCTGTCAATTTTTCAGAAATCTCGCTCTCTATGGACCCTTCATTTCTGTCGCTTTGCTTGCGTTCAATTCCCTTATGCTCGAAGGGGGACTTGAACCCCCACACCTTGCGGCACAAGCACCTCAAGCTTGCGTGTCTACCAATTCCACCATCCGAGCGGTACTTTTACAGAATTTGAACTCATATTATACGGTCAATACTATTATCTATATTTACAGTTGAATAATTATATTCTTGTCATCACATTCACAAATAAGACTTTAGCAATAACAAAATGCAAAATGATTCTTTAAACATTCCGGTAAAAGATTTTTTACAAAAGTTAAAACTATTCAGTTTTGGATTTTTAACTCCTATCATAATTTTATTTATCCTGTACTTTGGATCACCTTTATTTTTAATCGGTGGCACAGAATGGAAGAAGTCTGAAACTCTTATTCTTGAAATTCGCTCTCCAGTTTCCGAAAAACAAATCCAGATTGCCGCAGATATTCTAAAAAAGAAAAGAGCTGAAAACATGCTTATCATTTTTGATGAGAGTTTTTTAAGCAATCATTCAATTGGAATGAGTGCAAACTATATCAGTGATGTTCAATCGGCGATTGTAAAAGCCGGAATCTTGGAAGATAAATTTTTCCTGTTAAAAATCAACTCTTCTAAGTTACCACCCACTACCAATACAATTCAAGAAACTGCAAAATATCTTTTAAAGACTTCTGTAAAATCTGTAATCATCCAAGCCGGAGAATTTGAGTCCAACAGAGTCTATCTATCTTATAGGAGTGTGTTGCATCCTCTCGGAATTCAGGTTTCAGTGTACCCTGAAAAAGGGAAATACACTTCCACAAATTGGTTTAGTTCAGAAGAAGGAATTGAGCTTGTTACAAAAGAGTTAGTCAAATACATCTACTACACAATAAGAGGAAATCATCATGTCTTTAGAAAATGAAGAGCAAAATGAGTTAATAGGTCAAAGAATCGAAAAAGTTGAAGCCTTGAAGAAAAAGGGAATCAACCCCTACCCTGCAAAATTTTTTCCTGATTCGTATTCAATCTCACTCATCCAAAATTTTGATGAGTCAAAATCTGATAAAACAAAAATTTATACGTTAGCCGGAAGAGTACACTCAAAACGAGTAATGGGGAAAGCAAGTTTTTTTCATTTAAAGGACAAAGACGGAATCATCCAGTTATATGGAACCAAAGACGACCTCGGAGAAGAAAACTACGAAATATTCAAACACTTTGATATAGGAGATCAAATCGGAATCACCGGATATCTATTCAAGACTCAAAAAGGGGAAGTGTCGATTCACCTAACTTCTACCACACTACTTGCGAAATGTATCCGTCCACTTCCCGTGGTTAAAGAAAAAGATGGTGTAGTGTATGATGCCTTTGCAGACAAAGAACTGCGGTACAGGATGCGTTATGTGGACTTGGTTGTAAACGATCATGTCAAAGAAGTGTTTGTGTTAAGAAGTAAGATAATTTCCGAAATCAGAAATTTTCTCACCAAGGAAGGATTTTTGGAAGTGGAAACTCCGATGATGCAAACAATTCCAGGTGGTGCAGCAGCGAAACCATTTATCACCCACCACAACACCCTCGATATGCAGTTGTATCTCAGGATTGCACCTGAACTATATTTAAAAAGATTAATTGTTGGCGGAATGGATAGAGTATTTGAATTGAATAGAAATTTCAGAAATGAAGGAATTTCAATCAAGCACAACCCTGAATTTACTATGATGGAAGCCTATATGGCTTACAGTGATATGGAGACAATGCTCCACCTTACCGAAAAGTTAATCACCCATGTTGCAGTCGCAATTGGGAAGGGATTAAAATTTCAATATGGACAAGATTTAATTGATATTACTCCACCATGGAAAAGAAAAACCTACCTCGGCTCTATTTTAGAATATTCAGGAATAGATTTTTCTAAAATCCATACGTTAGACGACGCTGAAAGTCAAGCTAAAAAAATTGGAATCAAAACAGAAGGTCTTACCTCAATCTGGCAAATTGCAGATGAAGTATTCAGTGAAAAGGTAGAGCCAAACTTGATCCAGCCGACATTTATCACTGATTTTCCAAAAGCAATTTCTCCCCTTGCAAAGTCTAAAGAGGGTGATCCAAACCTCGTAGAAAGGTTTGAGCCTTACATAGTGGGCAGGGAAATGGGCAACGCTTTTTCTGAATTGAATGATCCATTCGATCAAAAGGCACGGTTTGAGGAACAAGTGAAAAGAAGGGAGGCAGGAGACGAAGAAGCGTTTATGATGGATAACGATTTTATAAGAGCTTTAGAATATGGGATGCCACCGACAGGTGGACTTGGAATCGGAATCGACAGATTGGTAATGCTACTGACAAACAGTCCTTCCATACGAGATACAATATTTTTTCCACTAATGAGACCTGAATAAACTATTTTTCAAATGAAAAAAAAAGAAAAAGAAATATTCGGTGAATTGACCGTTGAAGAAATTTCTTATTATTATACACTGCTAAATGAAGAGCTAACTAATTTTGATTGTGGAAGTTTATGCAAGGATCAAAATGATGGAGTTCCGTTTTGTTGTGTTCCTAAAAACGCAGTTCCATTTTTATATAGAAAAGAATTTCAGCTTTTAAAATCGAGAAGTGAACTTTGGAGGGTATGGGAGCCGAAAACAGCTCAAGAAAAAAAATTGAAGTCAACACACGAGGGAGAGGACACTCTATTTTGTGAATGCAAAGGAGTCGCTTTTTGTGAAAGGGAAAATAGATCCATAAGTTGCAGAACCTTCCCTTTTGAGCCTTACTTAGACAAAAGAGGAGTGCTTGTTGGGCTCATTTTTATGAAAGAATTTTTAACGAGTTGCCCGCTTTCCTCAAGGCTAAGTGATATACGACAAGAGTATATAGACGGACATTTTTTATTTTGGGAAAAGCTACTACTCAGGAAAAAAGACGAATACGATACTTATAAAAAATCTTCTTCCGCATACAGAAGGTGGAGTAAAAAAGAAAATAAAAAAATCCCGCTTCTTTTTCCATCCCACTTGAAAGATAAAGATTATTTAAAAAAACTTATTTAATACACATTAAGATTTTGAACCAAAGCAATATTTTAAAAAACTCAATCCACCAGAAGCAATCTCTTGCAAAGCGAATTCAAAGCATATTAAGAAAAATTAGAAGCGAATCAAAAAAGTCCAATTTGAATTCCTTTTCTCTCACAGAGCCTGTTTTCACTGAAACCAGAAAAACTATTTGGGATGGGAAGTTAGTAGATAGATTGATTATTTTTTTTAGAGGAAGTGGTTGTTTATGGGTCGAAAAAGGAGGTGGTTGTACTTTTTGCGGGTTTTATACTGCAACAAATCAAGGGAATAAGATTCAAGATTCAGATTACTTAACACAATTAGAAAATACATTGACAAAATATAAAAATGAAATAGAAAAATTTCCTATTATCAGTTTATACAACGACGGAAGCATGCTTTCCAACCAAGAAATTAATTTTTCAGCGCTACTGAAAATCATAGAAAGAATCTCGAAGTACCCTTTTATTAAAAGAATAACTTTAGAATCAAAGCTATCCGATATTACAGAAGAAAAAATCAAAATTTTAAAGAACTCTACTGATAAAGAATTAGAAATTGCACTTGGATTTGAGTCTTCAAACCCCTTGGTCAGAAAAATCTGTATAAATAAAAATTTTTCCAATTCTCATTTTTTAAAAACATCTGAGATGCTAAACAATTACAACGTATCTATAGTGGCCCTTATGATGCTCGGTCCTCCTTTTTTAACAGAAAGTGAATCTATTCAAGATGCAATTGATAGTCTAACTTTTTTAGAAAAAGCAAAAATTTATCGAATAGATTTTGAGCTACCCACTGTGGAAAAATTCACTCTCACAGAAATCCTGTACAATAACGGATTTTATAAACCTCTAATGCTTTGGTCTGTTACTGAGATACTTAGAAAGAAAGGTAAGCTCAATTTGAATACTCCGATATATATTAGTCCTCCAAGATACACTGTTCCTTCTATTTCAATGGCTTCTAATTGTGCGTTATGCGATTTACGATTTTTTTCTTTGATTGAGGATTACAACAAGAACCAAAATATAGACATTTTTGAAAGAGATGAATCAAAGAAAATTTGCCAATGCCATGCCAAATGGGAGAATTTACTTATTGAAACCAAAAGCGATTTAGAATTTTTGGATAGAGTAGAAAAAATAATTACCCGATTGGAAATGAATATTGAGATTTGAAGTAACCTATCAAAATAAAAAATTGCAACTAAATAATCTTTCTCTTTTAGAAAAAGAAGTAATCTATATCAATGAATATTTACAAAAAGCAAATACCTACAAAGTAATTAGCGTGATACACGGCTCACCTGTATTTTCGCTTTATCAACCACCAATCGCAACCCTGTCTGGAACACGATCATTGGATGTAAGACTTATGAGAAAGTTTAACAGAAAAAGGCTACCCGCAAGTGCTACAATTTCACTCACAAGACTTTGCCAATGCGAATGCGAACATTGCTCTGCTGTCTATTACAATAAAAGCAAAGGAAAAAAAGAGTTATCTCTAAGTGAATTAAAATCTGCAATTTTAGAAACAGTAGAACTTGGAGTTACAAATATAATTTTACTTGGAGGAGAGCCTCTTCTATTCAAAGGAATTTTTGATTTAATTGAATCTATCCCAAAAGATAAAGCCAATGTGATTATGTTTACCAACGGAGAATTTTTATCCAAAGAGACCTGTGAAAGATTAAAAGAATCCGGCTTACTCGGTGCCTTTGTTTCCGTTGACTCGACTGACCCGGAGGAGCACGATAGGCTTAGATTACGAAAAGGACTTTTTCAGAAATTATTGAAAGGAATTCAAAATATGAATGATGCGGGTCTTATACCCGGTATTTCTTCATATTTGACAGGAGAAAGATTGAGGGAGGGAGTTTTTGAAAATATGATGGAATTTGCAAAAAATAATGGAGCAAAAGAAGTTACATTTTTTGATGCAATTCCGAGCGGGAAGTGGTTGCAAGACGATAGCTGTGTTTTACAAACAGAAGATAGATTAAAGATCAATGAACTTGTTAGACGTTTTCGAAAATTAGAAACCTACCCCGGGCTATCTGTGCAATCTACAATGACAAGCGAGTGTGGTAGTGCATTTTGTTTTGCTGCCAATACTCAATTCTACTTAACAGCTTTTGGAGAAATGTGTCCTTGCGACTTCACTCCGATTTCTTTCGGAAAGTATCCGGACAGTTCCATCAGAGTGCTTTGGGAAAAAATGACTTCAATAGAGCCTTATAAAAAAAGATCCAAAGTCTGTAGAATGCAAGATAAAAATTTTAGGGATAACTATATTCAAAAAATTCCATCAGAGGGTCCCTTCCCCTATCCGTTTGAAAATTTTCAGGAGTTAGACAATTCTTCTATTTCTCTAAGCCATAGAGACGAGTCTATATCACTCGGCATTCTCCAATCCCCTCTTTGAGATAAAGCTACCGAGCCAATTTTGGGACCATCGGGCATTGCAGAACGCTTAAATTGATTTTGAAAAAATCTAGAAAAAAATACTTTCATCCATTTCAAAATATCTTTTCTGGAGTAAATCGAATGATACGCTTTTTCAGCCATAAACAAAATTTTTGAAGGAGAAAACTGAAACCGAATAAAATGATACAAAAAGAAATCGTGCAACTCGTAAGGTCCAATTATATTTTCAGTCTTTTGTGTAATTTCTTTTCCATCGGAAGGAAGTAATTCAGGAGAGATTGGAGTGTTGCAAATATCTTTCAAGACTTCAGAAATCTCTTCAGAAAAAATATTTTCACTAAACCACTCTATTAAATAACGAACAAGAGTTTTAGGAACGCCACAGTTTACATTGTACATAGAAATATGATCCGCATTGTATGTGCACCAACCAAGTGCAATCTCAGATAAATCTCCCGTTCCGACTACAATCCCCCCTAATTTATTTGCAAGATCCATCAGAATTTGAGTTCTCTCTCTTGCTTGAGAATTTTCGAACGTAGAGTCAAACTGATTTGGGTCTTGTCCGATATTTTTAAAATGAATCTCCATCGACTCATGTATCGAAATTGTTTCATAAGAAATCTGTAAAAGCCCAGACAACCTCTTTGAATTATTTTTTGTCCTTTCAGTTGTTCCAAAACCAGGAAGGCTAAAAGTATAAATATTTTTTAAAGGAATACCAAGAATTTTAAATGATTCAACAGATACTAAAAGTGCAAGTGTAGAATCCAGACCACCCGAAACCCCTAAAACAACTTTTTGTATTCCTGTAGATTTTAATCTTTTTGCTAAACCATAAGACTGAATAGAAATAATTTCTCTGCAATTTTGATTTCTTTTATCTATTTTTTCAGGAACAAATGGATTTTTTATAAAAACCCTCGATACAGAATTTGCACTTTTTAACATAGAGGCTTCCTTAAATCTGAATTCGATTTTTCTATAATTCTTTGAAAATTCAAATTCAGAAAAAGACTCATTTTTCAGTCTTTCAGAAGATAAAATTTGTAAGTCTATGTCAGCCAAAGCATAATCGGAAGAAAAACAAAACCTATTTGTTTCATTTAGAATTTTTCCATTTTCGGTAATGACTCCATGCCCAGAAAATACCATGTCGCTTGAAGATTCATTTACTCCCGACGAGGAATAAATGTAGGCTGCGTTGCATTTTGCAGATTGATTCTCGATTAAACTTTTCCTGTATTCATACTTTCCGAGTAATTCGTTACTCGCAGAAAGATTTGCGATAATTGTAGCACCTGCCAAACTATAGTCATTACTCGGAGGGCTTACCATCCACAAGTCTTCACAAATTTCCACACCGATTGAAATACCATTCTCGCCATTTTCTGAAAAAATCAAGTCCACACCAAAGGGCACTTTCTCTTTACCAAAATTGATTTCTCTACCTGTAAGTTTACTACCGGATTGAAACCATCTTTTCTCATAAAACTCGTATGTGTTTGGGATAAAAGATTTTGGAACTATGCCCAAGATTTTTCCAGCGAATAAAATTGCGGCAGAGTTATACAACTTAGATTCAAACTTAATGGGAAGACCCAATACTACTACACAGTCTAATTCCTTTGTTTGATTTTGTATATCGCCTAACGCATTCCAACAAGCATATAGTAAATGAGACTGATAAAATAAATCTCCACATGAATACCCTGTAAGAGATAGCTCGGGGAAGACTATGAGCCTTGCCCCTTTTTTACTAATCTCTTTGGAAAGCCTGACAATTTCTTTTGAGTTAAAATATACGTCTGCAATTTTTAACTCAGGAATTGCACAGGCAACTTTAAAAAATCCAAAGTTTTTTTCTTCGAGTTTAGTATTCATAGAACTAAATTTAACGCTATTTCTTTATTTTTATTTACAAAAAGTTGAACTATAGACAAAAAATTTGTATATTTACGATACAATTTTTTTACTAATTTGCTTAAAAAATTCTAAAAGTTTCAATTATAAAACTAAATCAAAATGGCTTTTCCATCTCTTTTGGGCTTCTGGCTTCACTTTGAATTCTATAGCTTTGCAATTTCTTACTGAAACTTCTTTGCATGGAGTCTGTACCGAAAATTTTCTTCAATACACCAATTGGGGTAATTAAAAAATAAAACACAAATCCCAAAATAATTCTGGAATTAATCCAACCGAGAATCTCACCTATTTTCATCCAAACTATATAAAAATATTTTAAGCTCAAAGGGAAAATTGATCCCAGTAAGATTAAAATTCCTCCTACCATTATAAACCAAATATTTAGATCGCCGTGTTTTAGATAAGGAATTAAAAGTCCAAACACTCCTCCAAAAATACAACCTACGAGTATTCCGAATTTTCTATATTCGCTTTTCATTGATTCTAAATTGAATTCTATATCTGACATATTTCCTTCTAAACCTCTGTTTTTTTATTCAAAATCAAATTGGTTAGAACAATGTGTAAATAAAAGGAGCAACAGCAGAGCCTTGAGAAAACACTATTAATGCACCAAGTAAAAGCAAGACAACTATAATGGGTAAGAGCCAAAACTTTTTTCTTACCTTTAAAAACTCCCACAAATCAGCCAACAATTCAATCATAATAACCTCTCAATTCTCTTCACATGAGTAGAGAATATTTCCAAATAAATATTCCTTCGTTTCAAAATCTAATCCAATTCAAACTCATTTTTCCAAGAATCGTCTTTGGAAAATTCTGGTTGGTCTTTTTTATTTAGTAATAAGTTTTCTATTACAAGATAATCCATTTCAGTTCTCATAAAACACCTGTACGCATCCTGGTAAGAATTCACAATCGGCTCACCCCTTACGTTGAATGAGGTATTCACTAAAACTGCACAACCCGTTTTTTTCTCAAACTCAATGAGAAGATTATAGAAGTTTGGATTTGTCTCTTTGTGAACGGTTTGAACTCTTGCCGAATAATCAACATGCGTGACAGCAGGAATTTCTGAGCGAGGAATATTCAATTTATCAATTCCAAATAATTTCTCTTCATTTTGAGTCATTGCAATTCTTTTACTCGATTGAATTGGTGCGACGAGGAGCATATAAGGGCTTATTGTTTCCAAATCAAAATACTCACTTACTTTTTCTGCAAGTACCGCTGGTGCAAAGGGACGAAAAGATTCTCTATATTTGATTTTTAAATTCATAACCGATTGCATTTTTGTATTTCTTGCATCTCCTATTATGGATCGACCTCCAAGCGCCCTTGGGCCAAACTCCATTCTCCCTTGCACATACCCGACTACATTTCCGTTAGATAATATTTCTGCAAGGTCTTGCTCCAATTTTCCATTTTCATATTGGGTAAACTTAGCACCAATAGATTCAAAATATTTTTTTGCTTCGGCTACATCTATTTTTGGTCCGAGATAGGAGCCTTTCATAGAGTCTTGCTTTTTGACAACTCGTGGTTTATTTTCGTACTCATACCAGCCGGATAGTGCAGCGCCTAACGCACCACCAGCATCTCCTGCAGCAGGCTGAATGAATATATTCTTAAAAATCTTCTCTTTTACAATTTTTCCGTTTGCGACACAGTTTAAAGCGACTCCTCCTGCAAGGCAAAGATTTTCCATTCCTGTTTCTTTACGAACTGTTCTTGCAAGTCTTAGCATGATTTCTTCGGTAACGTCCTGAACAGACCTCGCCAAATCCATTTCTCTTTGAGTTAGACCAGACTCAGATTTTCTTGGGGGAGAGCCAAAAAGCTCAGAGAACTTTTTATTGGTCATGGTTAGTCCGGTCGCAAAATTAAAATATTTCATATTGAGACGAAATGTTCCATCTTCTTTTAAATCTATCAAGTGCTTGTAAATTAAATCTACATACTTAGGCTCACCATAAGGTGCAAGCCCCATTACCTTGTATTCCCCGGAGTTTACTTTAAACCCGGTATAGTAAGTAAAGGCAGAATAGAGTAGCCCAAGAGAATGAGGAAAGTCCATTTCCCAAAGTGGAGTTAATTTGTTTCCTTCACCCAACCAGACTGAGCTTGCTGCCCACTCACCTACTCCATCCAAACACATAACTGCCGCCTTCTCAAAAGGAGAAGTGAAAAAAGCCGAAGCTGCATGAGATTGGTGGTGGCCGGAAAATAACAACTTTGGAATTTCTTTAGTTTTGCAATTTCCAATTCTTGCAAATTCTTTTTTTAAGAGAACTTTTAAAAGTAACTTCTCTTTTAACCATACAGTCATCGCATTAAAATAAGATCGGATTCCAAAAGGAGCATAAGCTATATAGGTTTCTAAAAGTCTTTCAAATTTCAGTAAAGGCTTGTCATAAAAAACAATACTATGCACGTCCCTCAATTGAATACCCGCTTCCCTCAAACAATACTCAACAGCATTTACGGGAAATCTTGCATCGTGCTTTTTTCGACTGAATCTTTCTTCCTGTGCTGCGGAAATAATCTCTCCATCGAGGATTAATGTTGCTGCACTATCGTGGTAGTATCCAGAAATTCCAAGTATATATGTTTTCATGTTATAGCCGATGGTAAAATTATTTTAAAAAATTGTTTCTATAAACCTTTAATGGCAAAATAAGTTCTTATTCAAATGAGTCAAATTAGAAAAAATTCTCTAATACTTTCCAAGTCTTCCTTTCAACCCATGATAAAAACCGAGTATAACGAATCTAAAATGTTTGAGATGGGGTTTTCCTAAAACAGTAAAGCCAATTGTATTTCTGATAGACTTTACAAATAAATGAATTCTCATCCTTAGTGTAATATACTTACTTCTTAAAGACAAATGAACCGCATTGCGGATGATATAGTAATGCCTTAAAGGGGAACGAATAGGGTAGTTTTTATTAAATACAGAGCTGACTGTATCCCCTAAAGTGTGTTGAATCACAACATCGGCGCAACCTATAATAAAAAATCCTTTTGCTAATGCACGCCAGCACCACTCTAAATCTACCCAATCAATAAATAATTTCTCCTCCATGAAACCAATTTTTTCGAGTGCATTTGCCGAGATTATTTTGCCGGAAGCAATTGCTTGAGTGATTGTATGACATCCAGTTATTGGAAATATTTTTTTTAAAGAAATACCTTCAAACCTCACAAACCCTTGCCTCTTGCCGCCCCGATTCATTTCTAAAAAATCGGGTGCAATTGCTGCAATTTTTTCTTTATTCTCATGATTTTTTAGAATTTTTAGTATTTCTTTTACATAATTTTTTGGATAAATAGTATCTTGGTCACTAAGTAAAATATAGTCTGCTTTATTTTGAATTGACTTTTTTATTCCGATATTTTGTGCAAAAGCAATTCCTGTATTTTTTCCGAGTGAAATAAATTCTATTTTTTCATGATCCCATAATGGAAAATCCTTCCTTAAGATTTTAGATTCATCGTCCGAGTTGTCTATAACATACATCTTTTCTACTTGAGCAATGATACTTTCCAAAGTTTTGAAAATAATTTCGTAGCTTGGGTTATAGCAAACTAACACTGCAAATACTTTTGTTTTTTTTGTTTTAATCAATATTTCTTAGAATACTTTTCAATTTCGTATCATCTCCCCAAAAAGCCATCGGCTCATAATCAGGGTAAGGGTAAAAACCCAGATTCAGCTTCATCTCAACATTTTTTTCTTTCAAATAATTTTCTACAAGACTTCTTATAGAAATTGGTTTACCACTACAACAATTTATAATTCCTTGAACCCTATATTGTAGTGAGCATTCACAAATATACTCTGCAATTTTTTCAACAGGCAGGTAATCTCGGAGTTGATCTCCTCCCGACATATTGAATACCTTCTCTCTACTCTGTATTGAATTCTCCAATTGAGAAATAATGGAGTTTGAAGACTGACCTTTTCCATACATATAAAATAGACGAATCCACTTAAATGAGAAATTATTTTTCTTTTGCAAAACTTCCAAAAACTTCCTGAGAGAATCCTTAGCAATAGAGTATGGATTAGCAGGCTTAGAGTCCATCTCTTCGTGCAAGGCACCATTCACAATTCCGTATTCAAAACAAGTACCGACAACAGTTAGATTTTTCAAACCCAATTCAATAAATTTTTTACAAAAAAAGTAGCTTTCAAATAAATTTTTTTCTATATGAAAATTTTCTTTATAATTCGGAAGCCCGTCCCATGCAAGATGAATGAGTGAGTCAATTTTCGCATATTCCAAAAAGAATTTTTCGTTTGGCCTAGAAAGATCAAATTCTATAAATTCTACCCTAGAATAAAAATCTAAGAACCTTGCGTTTTGAATGTTTCTGGTTGTAGAAATTATTTCAATATCTTTTCGTTTTAACAGATCCCGAATAACGTATTGCCCTATAAAACCTGTCCCACCGGTTACGAGTACTTTCATAAATCGAATAACTTAAAATACTTCCAACTCAGGTATAGCGACTACAAATTTTCCACCCCACTCTCTGATATAAGAAAGTTGGTTTTGAATTTCTGCTTTTAAATTCCAAGGGAAAATCACTATATAATCTGGCTTTTCTTCTTTAATACGAGTCTCGTCGTAGATTGGAATTCTACTTCCAGGCAAAAACTTATTTTGTTTGTAAGGATTTTTATCTACCACAAAAGATATTAGGTCCGACCGTAGTCCAGAATAATTTATAAATGTATTTCCTTTTGCTGCAGCTCCATAGCCTGCAACAAGTTTATTTTTTTCAGTAGCTTGAATCAAAAACTCCAGCATTCGGTTTTTAACAACATTGATTTCTTTTTGAAACCCTTTATAAAAACTTAAATTATCAATTCCAAGCTGTTTTTCTTCTTCTATCAGTTTCACTACACTGTCTGTAATTTTGTGTTTGCCAATATTTTTCTTTTGAGCATAAACTCTAAGACTACCTCCGTGAGTTTGAAGCTCTTCTACATCAAACACTTCCAATCCATTTGCAGAAAATATTTTTTGAACTGAAAAAAGTGAAAGATAAGAATAGTGTTCGTGATAAATAGTGTCAAATTGGGTGTGATTCACAAGCTGCATTAAATGAGGAAATTCAAATGTTGAAACACCTGTATCTTTCAATAGAGTCGCAAACCCGCTCACAAAGTCATTTATATCGGGAACATGGGCAAGGACGTTATTCGCAACTGTGAGGTCAGCTTTTCGATTTTCCTTTACAAGAGACTCTGCCAATTTTTTTCCAAAAAATTCCTGAAGAGTAGGAATTCCTTTTAAAGTGGCAGCGTCAGCCGTACTTTTTGTAGGCTCTATTCCGAGACAAGGTATGAGTAAATTTTTTACAAATTGCAATAAATATCCGTCATTGGAAGCAACCTCAACTACAAAACTATCTTTATCAAGCAGAAATTTAGACACAACCTTTTCGATATAATTTTTGGCATGAGTCAGCCAAGTAGTTGAAAAAGAGCTAAAGTAGGCGTAGTCATTGGAAAAAAATTCTTCTCGATTGGTAAAATCTTCCGCTTGAACTAAAAAGCAAACTTCACAAACAAGTACCCTTAAAGGATAGAATAGCTCAGGTTTTTTTAGCTGGTCTTCTCTTAAAAAGGAATTCGATGGAGGGGATGTCCCTAAATCAGCAAATACAAATTTTAACTCAGAATTACAGTGCCTACATTTCATACAATTGTTACGCCTTCAAAATCATTATTTAAAAAAGAAAAATTTTTATCCCTATCGGATAAATTTACCGGAGGCGAAGGTAATTGAATTCCAATTTTTGGATCAAAAATGTTGATCCCCCCTTCACTTTCCTTCCTATAGCTTTCGGTGTGCAAATATATTAGCTCAGAATCTTCTGAAATGGATTGAAAACCGTGAGCAAATCCTTCAGGAATATAAATGCTTTTTTTATTTTTTTCTGAAAGTGTAATTCCAAACCATTTCAAAAAATGAGGAGAGTTCTTTCTCAAATCCACAACAAAATCAAAGACCTCTCCTTTCACACAAGTCACAATTTTTATTTCAGAATATGGCGGGTATTGAAAGTGCAACCCCTTGGTTGTATATCTATTATTTGCATGAGAAAAATTGATGTGCACTATCGGCTTCGTGTGGCCTATTTTTAACAATTCTTCCTTTGCAAAAATTCTAAAGAAATACCCTCTATCGTCTGAGACAATATTTCTTTCAATGATGTATAGTCCATTAATTGGTGTATCTAAAAATTTCAAATTAGAAGACAATGTTAGTCCTTCCTTGTATAAGATATATACGAATCAATCTGACTTCTCGTAAATTCATTCATATCCTTTCCAGATTGATAAGACTTATACCATTCAATAGTAGCGTCTAACGCATGAAGTGTATTCCATTTGGGACTCCAACCCAATTTCATTCTTGCCTTACTAATATCTAATTTCAAATAATTAGCTTCGTGCTTTTTTGCACTATTGTCTATTTTATAAGAGCTTTCCGGAAATTGCTTGCAAACAGTTTTTGCTATCCACTCCACAGTTTTTGTATCTTCATCGAATGGACCAAAATTCCACGCTTCCGAGAAATTTTGCTTATCTTCACCAAGAAGTTTTTCTGCAAGAAGTACATACCCACCTATAGGCTCTAAAACATGTTGCCAAGGTCGAATTGCATTCGGAAAACGTAAGAACAAAGGCTCTTTCTTTTCTATTGATTTAAAAAAATCTGGAAGTAGTCGATCCTTAGACCAGTCCCCTCCTCCAATCACATTGCCGGCTCTTGCGGTTGCAATTGCAGTTTTCCCTTCACCAAAAAAACTGCTTCTATACGCAGAGGTTACGATCTCCGCACAACCCTTACTACTCGAATAAGGATCGTGTCCACCCATACTCTCTGTTTCCCTATAACCCCAAAACCATTCTTTATTCTCATAGCATTTGTCTGTAGTTACGATTACTGCACCCTTAACAGAGGAAGTTAGGCGAATTGCTTCAAGTACATTTACCGTTCCCATCACATTTGTAGAATACGTATCTACAGGATTTGTGTATGAATCAAGTACGAGAGCTTGTGCAGCCAAGTGAAACACAACTTCAGGTTTGATTTCTTGAAAGAATTTTGTAAGCTCGTTTAAATTTCTAATATCAATTCTGGAATCAATTTTTACCTCATTGGAAATCCCTGCCAACTGAAAAATTGATGGCACTGTGATCGGATCCAAGGAAACACCATAAATTTCAGCACCAAGTTTTTTTAGCCATAAAGTGAGCCATGACCCTTTGAATCCGGTATGACCGGTTAATAATACTTTTTTTCCCTTCCAGAAAGAATTTATTTCCATTTTTTCCATGGGGCCTTACCGGATTGCCATAAATCTTCTAAATGATTCTTGTCGCGTAACGTATCCATAGGTTGCCAAAATCCGGTATGTGAGTATGCCATTAACTCTTTGTCTCTCGCAAGATTTGTCAAGGGTGCAGCTTCCCAGCTATCCCCATCTCCACCGATATAAGGAATTACTTTTGGAGACAAAACAAAAAATCCTCCATTGATCCAAGCACCATCCCCTTTCGGCTTTTCAACGAATCCTGACACTTGGCTTTCTTGTAACTCCAAAGATCCATATCTTCCGGGTGGTTGAACTGCGGTTACTGTAGCGAGCTTTTTATGATTTTTATGAAAAGAAGTTAGATCAGAAATATTTATATCAGCCAACCCGTCTCCATAGGTAAAACAAAACGCTTCCTCGTCTTTTAAATACTCCCCGACTCTTTTTAAGCGACCGCCAGTCATTGTATTCTCTCCGGTATCCACAAGGGTCACCCTCCACGACTCTGCGTATTTTTGGTGAACTTCCATTTTATTATTGTTCATATCAAAAGTAACATCAGACATGTGCAAAAAATAATTTGCAAAATATTCTTTGATAACATACCCCTTATAACCACAACATATAATAAAATCTTCAATTCCGTGTTAAGAATAAATTTTCATTATATGCCAGAGAATGGGTTTACCTCCAATCTCTATCATAGGCTTTGGCTTTAAATGGGTTTCTTCGCTAATTCTAGTTCCAAGTCCACCTGCTAATATTACTGCTTTCATAATTTCAACCCTTCAATTCTCTCTTGGATTAATAACGTCTATTTTTATTTGAAAATGGATCATTGTTTAAACTATTTTTCCACCTATCAATAAATATTTTTTTTTCTTCCGAATCTTGATCGGATCTTTTTATAGAACTTTGTTCAAAATGAAACAATTCACAATAAGGAGTGTAAACTGTACGATACCCTTTTTCACCGGCTCTAAGACAAAAATCAATATCATTAAAATCAATTCCTAATTTCAAGTCAAATCCATTTAGCTCATCAATAATTGACTTTTTCGTCATAATACATGCACCAGTTACTGCAGAATAATTTCTAATTAAATGGGTAAACCCATACTCTCCGATACTACCTTTTAGAAGCCCATGAAAAATATGCACTACACGTCTCTCAGGCTCTAAAACAATTCCAGCATGCTGAATGGATTCATTTGGATAGAGTAGTTTTCCACCTACAATTCCAACACCTTCACTCTGCATAGGCTCTAATAAAGCTGAAAGCCAACCAGAATTACGAACTTCCATATCATCGTTTAATAGTACTACGTATTCGGTGTTTACGGTTGAAAAACAAAAATTTGCTTTTTCTGCAAAATTAAACTTCTTACTCTCATCCAAAGCATAATTGATTAAATCTATTTTATTCTTTTTATAATAGTTTTTTAGATTTTCCGTTGTATTGTTATTGTCAATGACCTTAATCTCATAGTTGTTGTACTTGGTTATTGAAAGAATGCTTTGCACTAAATTTTCAACCAATACAAACTCTTCTCTACCGCCTAACGTCCTTTTCCCGTTATGGGTAGGGATTAAAATTGTTACCTTAGGCTCTGTTGCAAATTTATACCTTAAACGAAAAGTGCCGGGAAGTAACCCGTCTTCTACAAAAGCCTTTCCGTTAGAGCAAATTTTCACATGTTCTTCTAAGGCTTTTTTAGCATTGAGCAGGGCTTGCGGTTTAGCATCTACTGTATCTGCGGCAGACCCCGGAATTTTTCTCCAATGATATAAAATTTCTGGAATATGATAAATCTTTTTAGTTTCTCTTGTGATTCTTAGTGCAAGATCGTAGTCTTGGGCACCTGAATATTCGTGCCTAAACCCACCAACTTTCTGAAAAAGGGATTTTCGTATTGTAATTAAATGCAAGAAGTACATAACACAATGGAGTAGTTCTGGGGAATAGTCTGGCTTAAAATACAACTCGGAGTGTTTTCCTCTTGTGTCTATTTTGTCTTCGTCTGTATATATATATTCTATATCCTTATCTTTATTCAGGGCTTCAGCTACACAAAAAAGTGCGTTTGGGTGTAGCATATCGTCATTGTCTAAGAATGATAAAAACTCACCCGTACTCAATTCTACGCATCGATTCATAGCATTGGATATATTTAGATTTTTATCGGAATATCTAATTTTTATTCTATCATCAACCCTTTCATAGTATTTTAAAGTAGAAATAGTTTCCTTTAAATCAGAACAGTCATCAAAAAGACAAAGCTCCCAATTTGGGTATATTTGATTTCTAACTGACTCGATACATTTCGTTAGATATTTTTTTTCGATATTGTAAACAGGTACGATTACGCTGATGAGAGGCTTGTATTTTAACGAATGGACTTCATCCATACTCACCTTTCTAAATTGAATTTTAGGTTTAAGAAAATATTTTTTAAACCGAAACACTAAAGATCTTTTGATTCTGCCCAACATAATTTTAATCATAACTTCTCAACTTCAAAATTGTAAGCCAATAATAGATTCTATTTTTTAGCTTATTGATAATGATTTGTATAACAAATTTCAATAGAGTTTTAAAATTTTTCAGGTGATGAAGCGGTAAGGAATCCTGTATTTTTTTTAGTTCTTTCATAGATAGGATTCTTTCGTTGATTCGATCAAAGTCTATATTGGATTTAAGATTTTTTATAATTACACCTGCGGTCTCTTCACCCACATCCTTCCATTTTCTGTTTACAGAATTAGGCTTATAGTTTTCGATATTTTCATTATTTAATTCCTGCAATTTTCCAGAGAGTTCAGAAAACGTATCAAAAAAGTGGATACAATGAATTCTATCAAATTCCTTTTTTAACTCTCTGTTTACATCTGAATTGTACACTAAAATTGGTTTTCCTAATTGAATCGCACCAAGTACAGGTAAACCAAAACCTTCATAAAGACTTGGGTATAAAATTAGTCTTGAATTTGCATACAAAATATCCACTAACTTCTCGGACAACCGACCACTCGTAAAAATCTGAAAACTTTTTCCAAACTTTTCTCTAATTCTTTCATCTGCAATTACAACTACTTTCAGTTTTGTATCACTCAATTCGTTTAGTGTTCTTTCCAACGCCTTGTGCTTAAAGCCATTTCCAATAATTAAAACATAGTTTCTCTCATTAAACTCTGGGGCATTTTGGACTTCACTTTCTTTACATTTAGCCTCTTTGGTTAGAAGTATCGGCAATACTTTTCCATCTATTCTTCTCTCTGCGAAATAGGACTCTATATCACTTGCAGAAGATTTTGATATACTTAAAATATTTTCTGAAAATCTGAAAGCTATTGAGCTAGAAATATCAATCGAGATTTTCTCACTGATATATTTACACCTAAGGGCAATCGCATCAAGCATCGTAAAAATATATTTCAAACAATTTTGGCTAATTATCTCCATTGTATTCAAGGAAAAAATTTGTTGAGGGATAAATAAAATTTTGTAAAAACTATTCCCTCTCAAATTTGACTCGACTATGTATTCCTTATACTTCTCTAATTTAAATTTTTCAATAGTCAAATTATTCGCAATGATCTGGAAACTAATATTTTGAGTTTTTAGCTTATCCACCAAACCATCCAACAAACCTATAGCGTATTCGCTTGTCCCATTAAAAATAGGATCCAAGGAGGATAGATCGATACCTACATCAAAATGTTTTTTACTAAAAATTTGATTAATCAAATCAACAGAGTCCAAAATATTTTTAGACTCATTTTGGGAGGCGTATAACTTTTTCACCTCTAAATATTCTTTACAAATTCTTAAACTTTCATAACCATAGAAATTAATTTCTTTAATGTAACTATTCCAGTCCATTTTTCCGTCTTGAATAAAATGCCCCGGACTAAAATTATTCGCTACATTCCCCTTGACTACTAAATAGGAATCATCTATAAATTTTAAATAAGTGTGAGTTTTTTTTTGTTTAGTAATATGAATATACTCTTTCTCTAATCTACCATATATTATAGCCGGTTGACAAACTGCATAGTGCTCGTTGTCCTCTAAAACTTCTATACACCTTGCAAGAATATTACTTGAATCTCTATTCTTTTGAATCCATCTATTCGGGTGAGTAACCACAAGAAAAGAATACCTTTCTTTTAAAAAAATAGAGAATCCTTGTACAAAGTTCTCTACGAAAACTTCTTTTATTGTATATTTCTTTTTTAAAATATGTATTAGTATTTTCTTAAATACAGATTCAGCTTCTCTACCAATTGTTATTGCTAATATATTTTTACTATTTTGCATTTTTCTTACCAAATTCAACTACCTTTAAACCAATCAAATCCTAAAATCATTTCCTGAAAAAAGAAAAAATAATTTGAAATGGTTTTGTAAAAATTCTTCCAATTTTCCAAGTACAACTATTTACAACACTATTATAGTTACTTTGTAAAGAATTATAGTTACTTTGTAAAGAATTATAGTTACTTTGTAAAGAATTCTGCAACTCATCACAAAATACTTCAATCATTCTAGAATACTCAAAACTTTCCGAGTTATCCTTAAGTATTCTCATTATCTCTTTTAAATGATGATTAAAACTCGGTGGAGTAATAAACTCTTTATGATTTTCCCCGACTAACTTCATCTGATTTAGATTAAAATAAATTTCACTAAGAGGGTCATATTTAGGAAGATTTAACTTAAATCCCTTAATCGATGAAGAAAAGCTAAAAAATCGAATCAACTCTTCTTCAAAGAAATGAGTCTCGTGTGTAAATTCTAAATCACCAATCTTGAATTGCCCGCTGCTTGCAATAATAATATTTCTGTCGATGAAGTCTCCTTGAGTAAGCCTTTTATAAAAAGAATCTCTGTTAGACAGTAACTTTATAATCTCAGGTTGGATGATCGACTGAATAAGAATTGTATCGAGGTTTGTAACAAAACGAAAACTCGTAAACTTCTTGACTAAACTTTCTAATTCCAACTTGGCATTTTCATAAGTAGATACTTTACAACTTTTATTCAACTCATCATGAAACAATTTTACCTTTTCTATCATTTCATTTTTTCTTTCAGGGTTTTTATCTAATATTTTTTCAATCGTATCCCCTTCGATAAACTCTTCCAATAAAAAATCTTCCCCGCTTTCAGTAAAAAAAATAATAATACATGGATAAATTCCTTGAAATACGGAAAGCAATTCGTATTTTTCCTTTAACCATTTGAGGCCTTTTCCTATTCTTAAAAAGTATTTAGGAATACCACCCACCTCTATTCTAAATTTATGGGTTTCTTGATCGTCTAACCTAAGAAAAGATCCATAACTCGGCACAAAACTAATCAATTCCCCTTCTCGAATGAAGGAATTTTGAATGAGCTTTCTTTTTACTATTTCCAACTTTGAATCCAATATTCTACCTTTTCCTGTAAATCAATTGAAATGTTTTTTTAAATAGGGTAAAGAAAAATCGAATAGGAGTAGCAATCCGCCAACCAAAAGATTGGTATATTTGGTTTAGATTTCTCTCCAATTCATCGATTCTATTTTTGTAGTTTAGTATAGAATTTCTTTGTGAAAAATATTTTTTCTTTAACATAGTATATTCTTCTTCTGATTCAAAAAATACTTTCCAGTCAGACTCAATTGTTTTTATTGCTTCCGAATCTTGAAATAAGTCCAAAAAGATTTTTAAAAGTATTTCTGCAAAACTCAAATTATATGTAGAGTTTGAATATTCCACAGTAGAGATTTTTGAAAAAGATATAAGTAGTCCAAAGTATATTACACTACCAAAAAAAACCTCATTTCCTCTGCTTTCGTTGTCAATTAACTTAAACTGAAAAATTCCATTTGTATCAAAATATAGATTACAAGGCACTGCATCTACAAATCTTGAATTCAATCTTAAATCTGGCTTAGAGTCTTTTGGAATTTTACAACATTCTATCACTGCATTTTTCCAGACCTTAGCCCACTCTGAAATTATTTGAATATCCCAATTCGGCTTATTCAAAATCCGAACTAACTCCAACCAATAATTTCTACCGGTCAAATAATTTTTTGATTCTAGAGGCTTAGTCAAAAATACATCTTCTAATGAATATTTTTTCTCGATAATAGAACTTGATTTAGACTCTATAGAAGTAATAGAATTTTTTCCATAATAATCTAAGTAATTGTACGCAAGCGTATTGGATGAAACAACCAATTTAGGATCTCCTTTTTGTGCAACCATCAAAAACGAATTGGAAAGCTCCAAGGCAAGCCCGTTACTCCAAGTATTTTTATACCCCATCTCCAAAGAAAAACTATCTTCACTTTTTCTCTGGGGATCTTCCGATACGGAGTCAATTGCGAGCATCATAAGCTCTTCCTGAAAATTTTTCCAACCATAAGGAGTTACTATAGAAACAGGCAATTTATAATCAGGAAGCGGGATATACTCTTGGGTTTCTTTAAAACCAGAGATAGAAATCAAGCTAAGTAGTTCGTGCCTACCCCAAGTTTTAAATTCCCCCCTATCGTAAGAATCATTAATTCCATACATTGGCTTTCCGGCGTGATCCTCATTTTGACCAGATAAATATTTTAACCCAAGCCTATTTTCAATTGCCAGTATTAGAGCACCATTTTCTTTCAATTGGTTGTGACAAGATTTTAACAATTGACTCGGCCCGTCTTCTCCAAGAAACATGGTTGAATATTCCAATACTCCGTTTAGAATTACAAAATCAAAATTTTTAAGTTTAGTAATATCTTCGCTAGTACCGCAAACTACCTCTACATTTTCTAAATCCTTGCATCTTTCTCTTGCGATCTGTGATCTTCTGTAACTTCCTTCTACTGAAATTAGAGTAGCACCAATCTCTCCGAGAAATCTGGATAGTGCCCCGCAACCGCAACCAATTTCTAAAACAGTTTTACCTTGTAAAATATTTGCAAACGGTTTTAAAATATTCGCTCGCCTATTACTTAAGTGATACAGAGATGGCCAGTCTTTAATATATCCTTTTAACTCACTTGAAAAAGTACTTCTATCTTTGGATTTTTGTATGGAGTGTAGTATGTAATTTTCAACTTTCTCTCCATCGCTATAAGTAAAATTTTTCTTTTCGGGTAAAACCCATACAGAGGTATCAGGATTTTTTTGAAACCCTAACCTTTTAATTTCACCAATCAAGATTTATTTCCTGTGACAGAAATTTTTGCATTCAAATCTACAAGTCCTGTAAACTCTAAAACCGGCTCGACAAGAAGGTGAATAGAATCGTATCTTCTGTCATGAGGAATCACTTCTCCACTCGAAGACTTACTTGCAATCCCGACAGAAATAAAAAAATCCCCACTACACAAAATCATATTCATGTCTATTTTTACGAACCATTCACTTCCAGAATGAACATTTGATATTCCGATACTTTTTTGACAGTCTGTATTTGTGTTATAAATCGTAACTCCTTCCTTCGTCTTTAAAGCAAACCCGAATACAGGAAATAAAATATTTTGTTTGAATACAACACGAAACTCCAAAAGTATATTTTTATTTCTAACCAAAATAGAAGGAAATTTCTCTCCTTCCTGATACAGTACAAAATCTACAATTTCTGCTTCCCTATCACCCCATCTGTATTCCGAAGGATTAAAATAAGGACGATTTTCAAATTTAGAATTTAATTCAGAATCTTGTATTTGGAAATTAGAAGGTGTTGGCTCTGCGCTCTCATTTTCACCTGCTACTTCTGATTTTTTTCCAAACAGTAAATCCAAATATCTATTTACAATTTTTTTAGGCGATCCTTTCTCTAAAATTTTCCCGTGATCTAATAAAATTGCGTGATCACAATGAGTAGTAATTTGCTCTATAGAATGAGATACAAAAAGAACTGTAGTTCCCAAGCGAATCAATTCTTTCAATTTACTAAAACACTTTGCCTGAAATTTTGCATCCCCTACAGATAATGCCTCGTCAACGATTAAAATTTCAGGGCTAATATTGATTGCACACGCAAATGCCAAGCGAACAAACATTCCACTGGAATAAGATTTTACCGGCTGGTAAATAAAGTCTCCGATGTCTGCAAAATTTATAATGCTATCAACAGATTTTTTCATTTCTTTTTTCAGCTTGCCGTTAAGCATTCCAAAAAAATAAATATTTTCCATTCCTGTAAACTCAGGATTGAATCCCGTTCCAAGCTCCAATAAGGAAGAAATAGAGCCATTCACGATCACCTCACCTCTACTCTGTGTCAATACTCCAGTGATGATTTTCAGAAGTGTTGACTTACCGGATCCGTTTACGCCTACAACCCCTACAGTCTCTCCTTTTTTTACTTCAAAACTTACATCATTAAGAGCATAAAAATCCTCATGGTATTTTTTTCTAAATGGACTTAAGGCTTCGAGTATTCTATCTTTCGGTGATTTGTACAAAGGATAAATCTTAGTTATGTTTTTAACTTGAATTGCAATATCGGTCAAGATACTTCTCCGACTAAAAAAAATAATAAATTCATCTTATATAAAATTTACAACGCATCTGCAAAATGTGGTCTAAGCCTATTGAATAAAAATGCGCCAAATAAAAAAATACAAATTGTAACAACCCAGAAATATAAGGTATAGTAAGGTTTTTCCCAAAACCAAGTATTGTATAGAACCGAGTCTCTGTACCCTTGCACCAAATAATACGCAGGGTTTAATTTTAAATAAAATAAATATTGTTCCGGCATCATCTTATGCGACCAGATAATCGGCGTAAGCCAAAACCCGAATTGCAAAAATATACCGATCATCTGACTCAAATCTTTTACAAAAACAATTACAGAAGAAGTTGCCCAGCTTATTCCTAAGACAAAAATCTGTGTAGCGAATAAGTAATACAAAACTTGGATCCAGATTAGCTTTGGAAAATATCCGTAATAGAAGAGTATCACAGTCAAAAGCAGTAAAAAAAAGGCATGGATAAAAAGTGCGCTAATTAATTTGATCACAGGTAGAGTACTCACTCTAAATACAATCTTTTTTACAAGATAGGGTTTATCAATTATAGACATCGAACCGGAAGAAATAGATTCAGATAGAAAAAACCAAGGAAACATCCCGGAAACAAGCCATAAGAAAAATGGAACTCCATCTGTTGGGGCTGAACGAAACCCAACCTGAAATACAAAAAATAAAATTACCACGGTCATAAGTGGTCCGGTAAAAGCCCACACAATCCCAAGATAATTCCCTAGGTATCTTTGCTTAAAATCCTGAATCGCCAAAGAAAATAACAGATTTCTATTTTTAAAAATATCAAGAAAAAATTTCATAATTTAGCTTGTATTGTAAACCCTACCTTGCTCCAAATCCAGTAAAAATTGTTTTGATTGTTTTAAAAGTGATAAGAGTATCCAACCAAAACGAAAAGTGTTTAATGTAATAAAAATCGTATTCGAGCTTAATATTCATTCCTTCTACCTCGGCTGCGTATCCTTGCTCGACTTGAGCCCAACCGGAAATTCCGGGACGAACTACGTGCCTATAACTAAAAAAAGGAACGTCCTTTTCGTACCAATTAGATAATTCCAAAGATTCAGGTCTAGGACCAATAAAACTCATCTGACCGATTAAGATATTGAACACTTGAGGAAGCTCATCAATCCTGAATTTACGAATAAATTTTCCTATTCGAGTAATCCTTGGGTCTTGATTTTTGTCTGTAAACCCCTTCCCTTTTCTTTCGATATACATACTTCTAAATTTTAACATAGTGAAAGGCTTTCCTCTAAACCCCATCCTTTTCTGTAAAAAAAAAATAGAGCCCTTGCTTTCTAAACGAATTAAAATTCCGATTGCAATAAAAAAAGGGACGAGTATTGGGAGTAAAACTATTGCAGCCAATACATCTATAACCCTTTTTATATTTTCGTAAAAATTAGAAGGCAAAAGCGACCCAAATTCATTTTCAGATAAGTGATCTATTTTGACTCTTCCTGTGAGAGACTCTTTAATTTGCTTAGTGTGGAATACAGGGATCCTTGAAAGAATACACTTAGCTAAAAATTTTTCCCATTCAGGTGTGAGCTTTTTAGAATGCAAGTCGGCTATTATAGCGTTGAATCTTTCTTCTTTCAAGTCTGGCTCTTTCAATACTACAAATAATGCGTTATGTATATTCTGAAAATGAGTTATATCCCCAAAAGGTACAATGGCATAACGATTTATTCTATACCGATTCCCAATAAAATACCCTACATAGCACCAAAAAAGTGTAGTTAGAAAACCTATCAAAAGAGAAACATTGCTGTAGTTGAATCTATTGACTAAAAATACTAAAATCAACACTCCATAGATAGCCAAAACAGTGGGAAATATATACGCTGAAGACTGAGAACCCGGAAAACGAAATAGCTTTCTTAAAATAAATAAACATACACCAAAAGAAATGATATTTCCGTACATTACATAAGTGCTATTCAAATCTATAGTCTTCCAAAAATAAGCTCCCCACTTTGGCACTACGCTCAATAAAATCAGCAAAATCCCACCAATTATAAATTGAAATAGAAAACTCAGTAAAATTTTTTCGTAGAATCTGGAATGCCTTCTTGTATAACTTGAACTAATCATAATTTTTCTAAAATAGATTTTCCGATTGCAAGCGAGCTTGTTAAACCGGGAGACTCAATACCAATAAGATTGATAAATCCGGGTAAACCTTTTTCCGTCTCTTCAGAAATTACAAAATCCCTAAATAGCTCTCCTTCCCCTTGCAATTTAGGTCGAATACCGGACTGATCTGGATGAAGATCTTCAATTTTTATTCCACTCAAATATTCACTCACAGCTTTGAAAAAACTTTCTCTCTTATTGAAATCTACCGAATATACTTCATTTTTTTCTTTTAAATATTCTACGTCAGGACCAAACTTAATACTACCGTCCAATTCCAAAGTGGCGTGAACCCCAAGCCCGAATAAATTTTTAGAAGGTACGGGATAAATGAGTTTATTTACCATACCTCTTTTTGAATAACGAAAATAATCTCCTTTACAAAAATGCAAAGTATAATTTTCTTCCTGTATATCCAATCCAGCCAACTTAGCAATTGTATCAGAATAAAGTCCGGCAGAATTTATCACATATTTGGAAGATACTGAATTTTCTTCATCTCCACACCTTAAAGAAATTCTATACCCACTTTCTTTTTTCTCAATTCCACTCACTGTATGATTAAAAGCAAATTCTCCCCTATTTTGCAAAATGTCCAGCTCCATAGAATTCATAAAAGAATGTACATCCACAATACCTGTGTTGGGTGAGAATATTGCTTTAGTTGCTTTTACATTTGGCTCTACAGACTCCATTTCTTTTTTTGACTTCCACAGTAAACCTTCTACCCCATTTATCTGGCCTTGTTGGAATATATCTTCTAACCTATATTCATCTTCTTTATTTACGGCTACTATGTACTTCCCAATTTTAGAATGAGAAATATTTTTTTTATCACAATACTCATACATTAAACGATTCCCTTCTACACAAAGTTTCGCTTTTAAAGAATTTGTAGGGTAGTACATTCCTGCGTGAATTACTTGACTGTTTCTTGAACTAATCCCTGTTCCGATTTTATTTTCTTTTTCAATCACAAGAACACTTTTTGATTTTTCTGTCAGCGATTTTGCAATAGAAAGACCTACTACACCCGCACCAATTACCGTAAATTCAAAGTCAATATTCTCACCCATAAAATACGCTTAGTTACAAACCAATCTTGGATTCAATTCGGTAGAAATTTGGAAATCCTTATTTATAAAATGGCGAATCAAAATATCTCCATGAAAACCTGATACATACATCTTAGTTCTTTTACTTTTAAAATAATTTCGTATTCTAGAACTTCTTTCGCTACACCATAAATGTTGTGGTGATGGAACAATCCCTATCTTTGGACTTACAGTATCAAAAAATTCATTACTTGCTACAGACTCAGTACCGTGGTGAGGAACTTTTAAAATATCTGCCTGAAACGCAGAGTTTCCTTTTAAAAAATTACTTAAATTTTTATTCAAATCTCCTGTAAATAAATAACGAATTCCGTTTGTTTCTAATTTCATAATCAGAGAAAGATCATTTATATCCATTTCTCCAAGTTCCGGATGAGTGGACTCACTCGCATATAGAATAGAAAGCATGTTATACTCATCCTTGTACATTGTCAGTGGCTCGTTTGGGTTGGAATGATAAATTTCTTCGTATTGAATTTTTTTTTGTTTCAATAAGTTTTTTAATTTTTCTAAGTCTTTGAAATCACAACCCCAAGGGATTTCTTTGTCACAATTTTTTTTTGAAGGTGAGTTCATCCACACTTTTCCGATTGGTATTCCAAATTCAACAAGATCGTACAAGCCGGTATAATGGTCTTTGTGCGGGTGGGTGATAAAGATTTCATGAATTCTATAGATTTCATTTGCGGCTAAGTAATCTAATAACTTTTCTTTGGTTTGAGTTAGAAAGCCTACGTCGATTAGTATATTGTAAGCGCCTTTAAGATAGTTCTTTCTAAATTGCAAAATATGAATATCTTCCTGTTGTGGGGTATGGTTTAGATTGGGACTTCTATACCTGAAATTTTCACCATTCTCCCAAGCCAGCTCCTTGTCTTTTAGCACTATGCACTTTTCTTTAAATTTATTTTCGATTGGAATGGCTAATTTTTTTCCGCTATAGCCGTTATAACTGTAAAGCCTCGAAGTATTGCTAATATTATAGTCCCAGTGAAGAGTCAAGTGCGGAACCCAAGTATCAGGGAATCCTTTCAAATTGATGATACAATCAGAATTGGATTTGTGGCTATCTTGAATCAAGGTGTTTAAATCGAGTTTATAATTATTGTACGAAAGATAGTTCCTAAATCTATAGTCTGGATTAAATAGATTTATTCCAAAAGCCGAATACAAAGAATATAAAGTTACCGGATCGGAAGAAATTGTGTTCTGTAAGTTTAACCTGAAAAATTTGGAATCGAGTGAGTCTGAAATATTTTCATAATGAGAAAATGTATCTAATAAAACAAATTTTAATTTCCCATAAACGGGCTTCCTTCCTATATAAGAAAGTGAAACAATTAATACTACAGAGAAAATATAAAAACTTTGTCTAAGAAAAAAAATTTTCATGAATGAAAGCATCTATTCCAAAATTTACTAATTGAGAAGTTTAACTTAGTTTCCATTCTCTGAAAAATACAACCAATTGAGACCCAAAAAAAAGAAGTATAGGCAAATCTCCAAAATACTCCTGAATGTGCACCCTTGATCCAAATATATAAATTCAAAGGAAGTAAAATTATCCAAAAAGGAAGTAGCCCCGGAAGCATTTCAAAATAGAACATGCCTTCTTTTTCTGACAGAATTCTTTTCATAATTCGATTATAGAAAAAAACTCCAAGAAATACGATGATAGGAATAAAACCGAGTATTCCGAAAGTCTCCTTAGCTCTTTTTTCAAAAATATTTCCAAACAACCAAGGATAGAAATCAAAAGTATGCTCTCCATAAGTTTCAAATTCCTTGACTACAAATATTGGGTTTTTTGAATTTAAAAAAATAGAATTCGGAAAAAATAAAATCAGGAAAACAAAACCTAAAATTATTATTTTAATAATTGGCTTTAATTTGCTTCTATATAAAATTTTTATTAATAAAACTACAATTGAGAGAAAATAAACAAAAAAGAAAAATCCTGCTTCTTGTCTATGGCTATAATACATAATTGGAGTTAAAGAAATTCCTATTACCGAAACTAAAAAAAACTTAGAAAAGAAAAAATTCTTATTTACCTTGTAAATCAATATAGAACGAAATAGTAGAGAGCTAATAAGCCAATAAAACGCAAAATTGACTGAAGCCGGAGCAAGTGAATAGTATCCTATAAAACCAAAAAAGCTCGTTCCAAAAAATACAATAAACAGAATTGTAGAAAAAATTGCCCACTTTAAATTAAGTCCAAAAAGTCGGGATGAAATATAGGTAGATAGGATCATCATCGCAGATGAAATGATATGAAGAGCTAAAACCAACCGAATCTTAGAGACAAATTCCATTGGAGTTGTTAAATAATTCAAGGATGCAAAAATAGATTTTATAATTATTGCTCTATTGATATAATTAAATTCATTTTTATTTAGAAAGTCCCAAACTAACCCTGAATGGAAAACTGGGTCAGACGGGGGTTGAAAAAACGGCCCACTTATAAATACAGGAATAGAAATTACAAATAGAATGAAAATTGAAAATATTTCTTTTTTATAGTTTATTTTCAATAGTTTAAACGAGAATAATACAATATAAAAAAAAATCCAAATTATTAAAAAGCTAAGAGATAAAAAATATTTAGGCGAATTTGTGGTTACCTGAATAAAACTTGGGACAAGACCGCTTGCAATATAATCTTTTAGAAGATAAGCTCCGTAGAGAAAAAGAAGTAAAGAAGGAAGAAATCCAAAAATAAAATGAAAGAGAATAGATTTTACATAAAGGTTTTTCATAAGGCGATTTCAATGTCCCTTTTAGACTAACTTTATTCTTTGTTTAGGAAGGTTTTTTGTAACTCAAAACAAATTATTATGAATGAAAAATTATAATCTATTTAATATAGACTTGGCAGCTGAGGATACCGAAAATTTTTTTTCTAATAGTTTTTTAGAATTTTTACCCGTAATTTTTATTACACCTGATTTCAAGAATTGCTTTGCATTAGATAAAAGTAGATCTTCATCCCCTGAAATAGATACATACCCTGCGTTTGCTTCTTCAATAATCTCTTTTAGGTCATTGCCAAGGTTTACGCTTCCAAGAATAGGCATACCTTGTACCATGTACCCCAAAATCTTACCCGGAAAATTGTGTGTAGTATGATTTCTATGAAGGCAAAATAGTCCAACATCAAATTCAGCCATTAGTTTTTTAAACTCACCCTGCGGGACAGGCGAAAGTAAAGTCATGTTTTTTAAATTAAATTCTTGGATAGAATATTTGACCAAGCCCACCTCATCACCTGCACCAACCAATACAAAATGAACCTTAGGAAAATTTAGCATAGATTTTGCCAAATTGATAACTTGGCTCATATCTTGAGCGTGTCCAATGTTTCCCCCATAAAAAAAAACGAGTTTTTTTTCTAAGCCTAATTTTTTTCTATAGGGTTTGGATTTTAATACAACCGGAGAGTTCTCTGCCCAGTTGAATAATAGCTCTACTTTTGCATTTCCTTTATAGTAATCCTTAAACCAATCAAGGTTTTTTTTAGACATGACTCCAATTGTGTTTGCAGAGTCATAACACTTCTTTTCAAAAAATAAAAAGTATTTCGTAATAATAGAATGTTTTTTTAATAATCCGTTGTCCAAAGCCCACTGAGGAAAAATATCTCTTAGTACAAGATAGGTCTTCACATTCCATAGATTTTTTATTTTCCAGACTAAGCTTCCCCAAAATATAGAAGGAGAATAATACACTATATAGTCCTGTGGTTTTTTTTGAAATACTTCTTTTAAAGAACTCCAAGCCCTGTAAGAAAGTAAAGATTCATTAATTGCTCTTTTTAACTTAGATACATTTTTTATTTCACCAGATCGAAAACTGTAAACTTTGACTCCATCTAAAATACTTTCTTCGTATTTATTTTTAATACGAGAGTCTGGTGTGACTACCATCACATCGTGCCCTAAATTAACAAACTCAACCGCAAGTTCGTGCATCATCTTTGCCGCGACTTTTATACTATTGGGTAGATAGTCGTCAACGATTAGGCAGATTTTCATAGAGTTCTAGATACGTTTCGATTATTTCCGTTTTAATATACAGGTAAATTCTTCTTTTGAAACATCATTGATAAATTCAATGTGTGGAAAATAGCTCAATGCTCGTTTAATTCCACTACCGAGACCACTATATGGTAAAATATACTGTGATAGGGAATTGAGTATTGGATTGCGATGAATCGAAATTCCACTTTTCATTTTTTCAATTGTTAGAGAATTTGGGAGTTTTCCCGGAGAACGAATCTCTAAGCGATCCAAAAATAAAAATATCTTTACCGAAGAGTTGATATAATAATCTCGATGAACCATTGCATTGATAATCAATTCAGAAAGTGTTTCTTCGGGGATTTCTAATCTGCCTATAGTATTAAAATTTTCAGAATCCTGAAATCTCTTTAGAGTACTTTTTAAAAAATGTATTGATTGTTTAAATAAATCAGAAAATGATCCTTCAATGCGCTCTTTGGTGATAAACCTATTTACACTAACATCATTTCCATCAAAATATACACAATCTATATAAAAGGATTTTGAAAATTTTTGAGGTTGTAAACCAAAAAGTAGATTACCCGCAAGAGTCAAATGACCATCATCAATCAAGTCTAAATTTTTTAATATAGTTTCAATTGTTAGTCTTCCAGATTTTAATTCAGTAAAAACTTGACTATCTTTCTTTTCCAAGAATTGATAAAAGAGTTGAAGATTCAAGTCAGAAATATCGGTTTTCAATAATATTTCTTCGTCTGCATACAGATTCTTAGACTCTGCAAATAATCTTCTTAATTCTTCTTGAGATATTTTTTTTTTATCGCTACCTGATTTTGTATAAAATAAACCAGTACCAGTTTGGTAGGGTTTATTTATTCCTTTTCTTATAGTAATAATTATAATCCTTTTACTTTCAAATTCAACTACCTGAGTAATTGGATAAATCGGAGGTTTGACATTTTCATTTGCTGTATTCGAGATTAATTGATTGAAACTATGAATTTGGCTATCACTCAATCCTTTAACCTCACCATTATCTGCAACTCCAATAAATATATTTCCCCCTTCCGCATTAGAAAAAGCAACCATTTCCTCTGCTAGTTTTTTAGAATCAAGAATAACCTCTTTGAATTGATTGAAGCTATCTTCTCCTTTTAAAATAGTTTCTGCAATTTCTTGGTTATACATTATTAGTATTTTTTCCAAACTGTTCTATTGATATAGTCTGTGTAACTTTGAATGATTCGGACAACCTTTTCTGAAACGTTAGGCATACTGTAATCAGAAACTAATCTTAGACTTCTATGTTCTCCACGGGGTTGGTTTTCTAAAATTGGTATGGCTTGCAATACTCTTTCCAGATTTAATCCTACCATCATAACACTTGCCTCTTCCATGCCTTCCGGCCTTTCATGGGCTTCACGTATATTCAAAGCAGGAAAATTTAAAATAGATGACTCTTCATTAATTGTACCGCTATCAGAAATTGCGACTTTTGAATGAATTTGAAGATAATTGTAATCAAAAAACCCAAGAGGTTTTAAAGTTTGAATTTTCTCGTGTAGTTTGACACCTGTAGATTGAATTTTTTTACTTGTTCTTGGATGAGTAGAAACAATAACCGGGTAACCATATTTTTCTGCAATTGTGTTTAAAATCAGTATTAAATTCTTAAAATTTTTTTCTGAATCTATATTTTCTTCTCTGTGGGCGCTTACTACAAAATATTCTTTTTCCTTTAAATCAAATTTGTTTAAAATCGTTGATGATTCTATTTTTACTTTGTAGTAATTCAATACCTCAAACATCGGACTACCTGTTTTTATCACCTTATCAGGTGAAAGCCCTTCCCTCAATAAATATTCTCTTGCAATGGAACTATACGTCAAATTTATATCTGCAGTGTGATCTACGATTTTTCTATTGATTTCTTCTGGAACTCTTTCATCAAAGCACCTGTTTCCTGCTTCCATGTGAAATACTGGAATCTTTCTTCTTTTGGCAGGAATTACAGAAAGACAACTATTTGTATCCCCAAGAACTAAAAGTGCGTCAGGCGACACCTCAGCTAAAACAGAATCTACAGAAATGATTACCTTTCCAATAGTTTCAGCACCTGTGTTTCCGGCAGAGTTTAAAAAATAATCTGGTTTACGAATACAAAGCTCATCAAAAAATATCTGATTCAATTCATAATCATAATTCTGACCCGTATGAATCAGTATATGTTCACAATACTCGTCTAACTTTGCAAGTACTCGAGACAAACGAATAATCTCTGGTCTTGTACCTACAACTGTGGCTACCTTTAATTTTTTCATAAATTTATACTAAAACCTTTTGGCTATAAGTGTCAGGTTTTGACCGATCAAAAATTTCATTAGCCCAAAGCATTACGATCATCTCTTCTTCACCAACGTTTGTGATGTCGTGAACCCAACCAGGAATGGTCTCTACGATTTCAGGAAAATCCCCCGAAGTGTAAATTGTATGATTTTCATTTGTAATGAGATGTCTAAATCCAAACTTAGCCTTTCCTTTTATCACTAAAAACTTTTCTGTTTTCGTATGGTGGTAGTGGCCTCCCCTCGTAACGCCTGGCTTGGCGGTAAAAAAAGAAAACTGACCTGAGTCGGTTGTTTTCAACATTTCAACAAACTCACCTCTTTCATCTGTATAAGAAGGAAGAGTATATTTAAAATTTTCAGGCTCTAAATAACTCATGTAAGTTGAGTACAACGATCGCACGAACCCACAGCCTACCTTTTCAGTAACTAGGTTTTTTCGACTGTCTCTAAATTTGTACAATAGTTTTGCCAATTCTCCCAAACTAATTTTGTATTGAGGGTGGATTACAGTATCCTCTTTTTTATCATGAGGGCTTTTCAGTATAGAATAAAATTTTTCTACTACATCGTCTATATAGACAAGAATAATTTCAGTTTCTGGATTATTAATCTGAATAGGTAAATCATGGGAAATATTATAGCAAAACGTAGCTACAACAGAATTGTAATTTGGTTTAGACCATTTACCAAATACATTGGGCATACGAAAAATAAAAACTGGTGAGCCTGTTTCATTTTCTAAATTTAATAAAATTTTTTCTGCCTCAAGTTTACTTTGACCGTAATCATTATTTAGCTCTGCTTGAATGGATGACGAGAACACAATAGGAATCTTTCTATTTGTAGTTCGTAGAGACTTACAGATTTTTTCTGTGACACCTACATTAATGTTTTTAAACTCACTAACTTCTTTTGGTCTATTGACACCTGCAAGATGAAAAATAAAATCTGATTTTTTTACAAGAGAGTCCAAGTTTTCATCAGTAACATCTCTAGAAAAAGAAAATACTTGAAATTCTAATTTTTCCTTTAAGAAAGAAATTAAATTTTTAGATATAAATCCGTTATCGCCGGTTACTAAAACACGCATTTTAATCTATAAATTCTGCTGGCTTTCCATCTAAAAGATTACGAATAAACTCTAATTTCAAAAGTAAATTTTTCATTCCTTCAATATCAAGCCTTGTGGTGTTGTGAGAATTATAATCCTCCGAATTAGAAATTTTTTTCTCACCTGTTTCTACGAATTTTCCATAATTCAAATCTCTTAAATCTGGAGGAATTCTGTAATAACTTCCCTGATCTTCTGCATTTGCCATTTCTTCCCTACTTAGAAGGGTTTCATATAATTTTTCACCGTGCCTTGTACCAATTATATCTATTGGGTGATTTTGCTTTTGAAAAAGCTCCAAAATAGCTCTTGCTAAAGTTTCAATAGTTGCTGCAGGTGCTTTTTGTACAAATATATCCCCGTTTTGTCCATTCTGAAATGCGTATAAAACAAGTTCGACCGCATCCTCCAGAGTCATCATAAATCTAGTCATTGAAGGATCAGTAATTGTAAAAGATTTATTATTCTGCAACTGCTCTATAAATAAAGGAATCACAGAACCACGAGATGCCATCACGTTTCCATAACGAGTGCCACATACTACCATCCCGGAATTTTCTAAACTTCGAGACTTAGCTACCATCACCTTCTCCATCATCGCCTTGGAAATTCCCATAGCGTTGATTGGATAGACTGCCTTGTCTGTACTCAAACAGATAATCCTACTGACTCCACATTGAATTCCGGCTTCAATTACATTCTCGGTTCCCAATACATTCGTTTTCACTGCTTCCATTGGATGAAACTCACAAGATGGAACTTGCTTAAGAGCCGCGGCATGAAAAACATAATCCACTCCCCTAAGAGCACCCCGAATTGAATCCATGTCCCTGACATCGCCGATAAAAAATTTTAATTTTTGATTATTGTATTTTTTCCTAAGATCATCCTGCTTCTTTTCGTCCCTGCTAAAAATTCTGATTTCAGCAATATCGCTAGCTAAAAACCGATTCAATACTGCCTTTCCAAATGAACCCGTTCCACCTGTGATTAATAGATTTTTTTTATTAAACATTTTTCTTTTTTTCCATTTGTATTTGCGCTATTTTTTGAAAGAATTGAAAATTATCATTAGAACTTTTTTTCCAGCTATACAGTTTTGTCCTTGCAGAAGACCCATTAGCCATTTTTTTTCGAAGTGCAGGAGATTCTATTAATTTCTGAATTGCCTTCTCTATACTAAAAGAATTTTCAGGATCAAAATATTCTCCATCTTCCTGTAGAACTTCTGGCATAGGTCCCCTGTTCGACAATGCAATTGGAAGACCAGCAACCATAGACTCCATTAAAATGATCGGCATATTCTCACAACTGGAAGCAAAAACAAAAAGATCTGCCTGTTTGTACCAACTTTTTAGTTCACCATGAGGAATAGATCCATGATAATACAGAAAAGAATCTTCCACAGTCAGTTCCAATATTGCTTTCAATTTTTTCAATGACAGAGAATGAAAAGATGGACCTACCAAATCCAGCCTGAGAGAATACCCTTTTTTTACTAACGCCCAAACTGCCTCACAGACATTATCCTGATGTTTATAAACATCCACAGTAGATACATAAAGTATTCGAAATGGTTTTTTTTTTGTATATGTTGAAATTTTCTTTTGGACTTTTACCGGCCATCGAAAATCAAAATTTATCCCATGAGGAATGATGGTGGAAATCCCATTTGTTTTCCCGATTACTTTTAATACAGAATCTCTGGCATACTGTGTGAGAAAAATCATTCCATCCGCATTTTTGAATGTTGAAGACTGCAATATACGCAGTATGATTAGCCGAATCATCTGCCAGGAAAAACCATAACGCCTCATTTCTTTCCATTCAAATGGAAGCAGGTTTTGACTCAAAGTCACGTAGGGTCGAAAACTCCCAGAATAAGAACTACCGGGTATAAATAAAATATCGCAATGAAAAGCCCTTGCACGCCGGGAAAGAATAAATCTCTGCCAGTAAACCCGGAACGGCAAAGATTTATTCAACAAAGGCTCATCACATTTCGTCAACCAAGGCCTATCCTCAATTTTTTCCAGGGTTCCGGATCCACCCCATACCAACACTTTATCAAATCCGTATTGAAAAGGATTTGCTGATTTCAATAACTCAACAATATGAGTTACTCCTCCACCGCCACGAATGTTTGAAGCATCAATTCCAAGAATCATGGATTAGCTAAAATTCTTTTTTCCCTCAATTCTTTTCCTCTTTCTGCTCCTGCCCAAATCGCCAAAATACTTATCCAGAATAGATAATTCACATAAAGGGGAGCAGCCAAAAGATAGAGAAGCAAAATTATTCCCGCTGTATATTTCTTTCCAATTGCACAAAAAATCATTATAAATACAAAAAGTAATCCAATTAAACCTCTTTCGACCAAGGCAACAAAAAATCCCGCAGAGAAGGGCTTTCCTCCAAAAGTATTCTGGAAATCCACACCATGGCCAAAATAGAAATCAGGTTGAGTCGCCTTTTCTAATACAACTAAAGCACCTCGTATTCTATCTTCTCTATCTCCAAATGAAGTCAGATTCAATATTTCCATTTGTTTCATATTCTCATATTCGAAAATACAAAATAATGAGAAAATGGTAAGCATCAAATAAAACACAAAACGAAAATTATTTCCAGTAAAAGCTAAAACACTTATTGGGATTAAAGATAAAAAGAAAGTTGAAGAAAAAGTGACTGTACCAGCCAATAAATTCATCAGTACCCATAGCTTTTTATTCCGAAATTTACCGATATAACAAGCTATAAGCAAATTCATTGTAAAATAAAATCCTGCATATTGTGGCTCAACAAAAAATCCATAAACTCTTGTTATTATTGACGATCCATAGATTTTATTTAGAGTAATGCCCATCAGATGAAACTTAAAGTTATTTGGACTGAGATCAAGTAAGGACTCCAAGTTGAATATATCGGTATTGATCGATGTAAACTGATTCAGGAAAAATAAAGATAAAAACACAAATGAAGCGATGTAGCCTAATTTCACCCACATCTTTAAGAATAAATCCTGGTATACTTTTTCCAGTTTCAACAGCCTAAAAAACAAAGCATAAACCAAAATGATTGATAGATAGGATAAAATATTTTGAACTTTACTTTTCCATAAAAACTCTATGCAAAAATTCCCTAAGACAAAAAACAAAATCAAAATATCTATATAATGAAATCTTTTATTGCCCAAAGCCAGGAAAACCAATGCCAAGATTCCTAAATATAACCTTGTAAATGAGTTTACGAATTTTAATCTTTCAAATAACATCGGGGAGCCCACTAAAGTTAACGCAAGCACAAGCAACAAAGAAATAATCATAAAGAATTTCCTTGTCGAAATAGTTATTGAAAATGGATTGGCAAACAAAACTAACTCCTTTTTAATCTTCCATATTAAATTCTGAATCGGGAATTATTAAACATTATTCATTTATTAAATGATTTAATAAAGCATTCATGATTTGTCATAATAAAATTTAGTATTGAAAATCCTGGTGTATCCAGTTCATTTTTCTCTTCAAAAAGACTATATTTTGTTTTTGTGATTAAATTCAAAAAAATGAATATTTCTTAGCCGCTAACTATCCGTAGAACTTCTTTTACTCTTGCATCGAAACTATGCTCCTCATTGACCTTTTTCAATCCCTTTTGGACGATGGACTTTCTCAAGTCCTCATTTTTCAGATAGAAATCAATTAGACCAGGAATTTCTTCCGGTTTCCTGAAATAAACAATTTCTTTTTTGTCTTCAAAAATCGATGAAAAGCCATCACGGAAATCACAAATTTGAAAGCCCCCACATGCAATAATTTCCAGCATTCTCTGATTGATGCCGTCAATCTTGCTATGATTGTGGTTCAGATTCAAACAAATTTTTGCAGATCTGTAAAGACTTGCCGCTTCAGAATTTGGAAGATTGATTCCTTTTAATGAATTTGGATACATTTGAAAAAACTTTTCTAGAGGCGATTTCTCCCAACCTGGACCCCAGATGGAAATATCGAGTTTTTCGTTTTTCAGGTGAATAAACAATTCCTCCCTTGGAGGAAAATACGATGCCACAAAAGCAAGGTCTGTAACATATTTTGGATTTACTTCTCCCGGAAAATAACTTGCGGGATTGAATGCGCAAGGCAACCAGTGAACATGTCGAACCCCAAGTTTTTGAATTTTAGGGATATAATAGCTATCAAAAATAAAAAAGAAATCGTAATATTTGTAAAGATTTTGATTTGCATCTTTGTTAAAAGGATCATCTACCCACCAGTTTGCAAGCAAAGGAACATGTTTTTTTATATCGGCAAGAATTTCTTCCTGGATATCTCCTCCTTTTAAAATAAAAACCATATCATAATTATTTCTTTTTACTAATTGAATAATTTTTCTTCTGATATTAAAAATACGAGAATATAAAGCATCGAATACCCGAATTTTCCTTCTAAGGAAATTGCACCCCCTGAAAAAAACATTCCGCGATTCTTCTTTGTAAAAGAAAATATCTGCATCGGCGACCTTTTGAAAAGCTTCATAAGTCCCTTCAACCCAACGGCCATGCCAATTTTTTTCTCCAATAACCAGAATTTTCAAGAGGATCTGGTTTCCTTTAAATACCTTGCTCCTTCCCGAATTCCCACAGGATGGAACTCTAGCAAAGTTCGAATTTTTGAAATATCGTATGATGTATCTCTGGGTCTTTTTGCAATCGTTGGAAATGCATCGCTACCAACAGGGGATAACAAATCCGAGTTGAATCCAAATTCCTCAGCAATTACTTTTCCAAAATCATAAAAAGTGGTCTTTTCTGAACCTGCTACATTAAAACTCTGACCGGGAAAAGAAAGAGACTTCCAGCATACATTCGCGCAATCTCTATCCAACAAAGGCATGGTAACTGTATCGTTTACCAATTTCATGGGTTCATTATTTGAAAGCTTTTTTATGATCCAGCTAAAAGGATTGTCCCTTCTTCCTTCCTGTGGCCACCCATAGATCAAAATTGGGCGAATAATAATATATTGACTGGAATTTTCCCGAACATACTTTTCTGATAGAATTTTTAACTGACCGTAATAATTTACTGCCCTCTGCTCTGATTCTTCATTATAAGGTGGCGATTCGCCGTCATATACCGCATTAGAAGAAATAAATACTAAAGTGGAATGAATTTCATTTAAACATTCCACTAAAGGAGCTAGAATATCGTAATTAATTTTTTTTGCATGAGTCTGATTTTTTTCAGCATCGTCCACACTCCCGATTCCTGCAGTATGAAAAAGAACATCAGGCTTAAATTCTTTCACAAAACGAACCAGATCATCAGCATACTCTAGATTGATTTTTTTTGATTCAATCGAAGCCGGCAAATTGGATATCATATCGTTCATATAAGTAACTGCAATTATTGCATCCACCGGAGCTGTAGCAATCAAAGCTTTCCCCAGTAACCCGGTTCCACCGGTGATTAAGATTCTTTTTTTTTCCAATGAATATTCCCTTGAATTTTAAAACCCATAAGCACCTATAATGAATTCGAGTAATAGCTTTTTCACTAGTAATAAGAGGCAATACCCCTTAGGAATGTAATTGCTAAAATTATTTTTCTTAACCCGTCTAAAAATATTATAATTTTGGAATTTTACTCCAGCGATTGGCTTACAAAAATTAGAATTCAAGAATATTTTTATTAAAATACTATATCAAAAAATTAAGCTATCTGAATCTAAAAGATATGCAGTTGCATCGTAACTTTCGCCTATTATTTGATACCCATGTTTGTTCAAATGTTTGCACAACTGAATAAACTGAGTTTTACTCATTACCTGATTGCGAATTCCATGCTCAAATCTTATTATTTTAGGTTTTATTTTATTAAAATCTATAGACATCAATATTTCATAGTCGTAGCCTTCAGTATCCAATAAAAGTAGGTCAAGATTTTTAATTGAATTGGCTTTTATAAATTCAAAAAACGATACACACGAAACCTTAATTTCCTCCATATAGTCATCGTTTGGAATAAGAGTAGTTTTTTTCCAATGCGAAGAGTTAAAAGAGGCTATCCCTTTGGCAAAATCAGAAACCTTATTTTCATATTCTGGTTTAACTCTATACAAAGTCGCTTCTTTTTTTGATTGATGTATAGCAAGATTAAAAGGTAAAATATTAGGGCATCTCTTATAATTCTTAACTAATTTTTCAAAAATATCAGGCAATGGCTCAATTACAAAACCTGAAACGACATCTTTATTTTCTATATTAAATTGATAGATAGGATCGTTCATAATCCCGTCATTAGCACCTATCTGAATAAAGGTCAGTGTTTTATGAACTTCAAGGTGACGATATAGAAAACTCTCAAAATCAAAAATAGAGTAAGGTCCGATTTTGAACAATTTGAGTCTGAACTTTCGCAAAATTTTCAGCATTATTTTTTTTATTAAACCAAGTCTATTCATTTTGTTTCTCTTATCTTTTTTAGATTTTTAATCTTCACTGAATGATTTACCAGCACACAGAATAACTCCCTATTGTCAGGAAGAATTTTGATAGAAAAATTGAAGTTACAAGAATCGGTAATGTGATTAAACATCCTGTTAAAATAAGTACAAATTTATTTCTTACTCCGATATTATTATTCACATAGACACTAAATAATGTTGCAATCGTTTCAATCGCAGAAAGACATTTTTCACTCGACGTTGTATGAAAAAAAAAGCGGGAAAAAGTCTGCTTCAATCCAAAACTGGTAAAACGTCTAAAATCATGTGGTTGTTCATGTTCTTTATATACAAACGGAACAGATACTACGAAGATTCCGCCTGTTTTTAATACGCGATTGCATTCTGCTAACAGTGAATCCAGATTCTCTACATGTTCAAGAACCTGTGTGCAAAGGATTCCATCAAACTGTCTATCTTTATATGGAATATTGACACCATCAAAAAACTTATCAGGTTTTTTTAAGTCTTCAGATCTTCCACTCACCTCAACATCAATTCCTGTATAACTGGCATGGTTAAAACTTGATGCAAATGGTTTAAGTCCACAACCGACATCGAGCCATTTTGAATTTTTCTTCACGCATTCGGAAAGAATTTTTCGTGTAGAAATATCCATTCTTCTGTCCAATAACCATACAGGAGAAATTGCATTTCTTATAACCTTCCGAATTGTTTTCAATATTTTCACTTTATTAAATCTCTATAACTTATTGCCATTTTATTAGCAGTAAATCTTTCTTCAAACACCATTCTTCCATTTTTGCTCAGTTCTGTTGCTAAAGAAGAATCTCTGAAAATTTTACAGATTGTGCGACCAAATGTTTCCGGATCACTCTTTGAACAAACAAAACCTGCATTGCTTCCAGAAAGTACCTCAGGCATTCCACCAACATCGGTTGTGACAACCGGAACACCGAAAGCCATTGCTTCTATTATTGTTAAACCAAATGATTCATATTCCTGTGATGGAACAACAATTACACTTGCATTGGCAATCAAAAAAGCAGTATCCGGTGTAAAGTCATTTAGCATAACATTGTTTTCAAGCGAGAGTCGTTTAACTTCATCAGCAACAATCTGTTTTTCAATAGGTTTACCGTAGCCGTAGATTTTTAAAACAACATCCGGAAAATCTTTAACCACAAATTGAAAAGCCTGTAAAAGAAAAGTATGCCCTTTTCTTTGTTCATAAGTCGCAAGCATTAAACAATATTTTTGTCCTGTTTGTTGAATCTTTTCTTTGCAATCAATATATTCTATTTTTTCTGCCGGATCCTCAATACCATTATAAATGTAATACAATTTGTTACAACCACGGAAGGCTTTCCGGTTATTTAAAGATCCAAGACAATTCTTCGATACACTCACTAATTTCGAACACGACCATAAAACAGCAAGATCAATAAAATATTCAGGTACCCAAAAATACCAGGATGGTTTCACTGCAGAGTTGTGAAAATTAAATATTACAAGAGACTGTTTCCTCGATAGTCTCCATGCGATCGCCGCACACCGACAAAGCAAACTTGCAGGGTAACCTCCATTCACAACTATCAGACGATCGTAGAAGCTCTTACGAAAAAATAAAGTCAGAGTAATTACATACCAAGGAAAAAGTATCGGATATTGCAATACAATAAAAGCCAACATAAAGAGTTTACGAATTATATTTAACTGACTATTACCTTGCACAATCTTACTGATAAACACCCTACTATATGTTTTGATCTTTATGGGACGAACTATTTTTTCTACAATAGTTTCAAGACCTGGATGATTATCATTACAGACAAGAGTCAGCTCATCTTCTTTGTCCGGCCAAGCGTTAAATAGATTTATTAAGAAAGTATCTAATCCGCCTTTGTAAGAATTTTCTGTAAAAAAACAAATATTCAATGTTTGTATATTTTTCGAAGGTTTGGTAATACACTTTCGACCTGCTCTTTAGTCCATAAAGAAATAGTCATAGGTGGATGTGGATCAACATAATCATCTATTTCCCAGAGAGGGTCTTTTGGAAAATTGAATGGTGGCAGAGTAAGGTTAAGAGATCTCCAATCCCCTGTATGTATATCTTTATTTACATGATTATTATCTGTTACGCAATTTGTAGTTAGGATATATTTTATTTTTGATTCTGTAAACTTCTCAAGAGCCAGATAAATATCCAAATTAGAAAGATGATACAATACTGCGCGACATATCCATAAATCAGCAATCGGAAATGTGTCTCTGGTAATATCGAATTTTATAAAATTTACATTTTGATTACTAAATTTTTTATTATTTTTCTCAACAATAGCACTTACGATATCCCCGCCCAGATAATTGAAGCCACCTTTTTTTAAAATATGCTGCATCCAGTTCAGATCTCCGCAGGGAGCGTCAAAAACTGAATTTATTCCGAATTTAAAAAACATATTTGGTAATTGCTCACGTAATTTTTCAGTCTGCTCAAGAGTTGAACCGATACCGGATAAACTCTCATGATTCCCCCAATAGTTAATTTTCCATATACTTGTAAAAATAACTTCCTTTGATGCAGATTTAAACAAAATCTTTTCATGATAAAATCGTATTAGAATATACTTTATTCTAGAAGGAATACTTAATAGAAACTTAGGATCAATTAATTTTTTTAGGATTCTTTTCATATTGTAATTTTCTTTTTTGATTTTATTATTCATATTTTTATATTAATACTTCCTGTTCAATGATCTCTGAATTTGTTCTTCCTTCACCAAATGAAGTCAAAAACTCATTCAGATAATGAAAATATTTATTTCTATCCACTAAAGGATAAGTTTTTGGAATACATTCTAAATGATTAATACTCAACAAAGGCTGACCAAGAAGTTCAGATATATTTTTCATAAAATTCATAAGCCAAATATCTTGTTTTGACTCATCAGAATAAATGTAATAAATCGGTTTTTTATATATTACAGCATAAGAAACTGCAGTGCTTTGCTCTGTAATTACAAGATTTGCATTTTCAATAAGTTCCCTGGTTCGTCCATAATAAACTTCACGACCGCCAAATACTTCCGAAGGTGAGGTAAAAGCACTTTTGTAATGCGCAGCAATGACCACCCTTGCATTGAACAAGAATTCAAGCCTATCAAAAAACCTACAAAGAGCCGGATACCAAACTTCAATTGTCTTATAAACTGTTTCACCGGTAATTTTATAGTCACTTGCAAACATCGGTCCCGGTTCATCCAAAAAAACTATTACACCTGTATCCTGTTTTTGTATATTGCCTTTTTTTAATGATAAACATCTGTCGAAGTCAAAACTATGTCCTTTCAAAATTTTATATTTTTGAGCTTCATTAAAAACTTTATCAAGATAGTAATTTCCTGCTATCAGTTTGTGCGATATAAGTGAGTTCATCGGGGAAGGAATTCTATACCAGAAAAAAGCCTTTTTTTTATTGAAAAAATGTCTGAAGGATGACAGCTCTTTTATTTTTGTAAGCCAATTTGATTTCTTACTCTTTTGATCAAAAACGGGAAGACCAGTGTTGATAAAATTTATAACTTTTATACTGCTGTTTCTGATATAAAAATATCCTATCAAGTTAATGATATATTCTACAATAGAGTTCATGGGGATCATATAATTTACACAGGTTTTGATATTTTCCGATTGTTCCCTGATGTTTTTAATTTCTGATATGAAATCACGTAATGAACCTATCTTCTTAATATTCCCTAATGTTGAAAGTGCTTTAATCGCATTGGAGAATTCCCTATTAAGAACATGTGATATATCTAAAATTACAATTTCTGTTGTGGCACTGAATCCATCCAATCCCATTATAGTATAAAGAGTATCCACGAATTTATATGGATAAATTAATACATATCTTCGATTAACTGGTATTTGTGACATTTAATATCTTATTTAATTAAAAAAAATTATAATAGCCGTTTAATTAGTTTTGCAGGATTACCGGCAGCAACTGTATAATCCGGTACACTTTTTGTAATGATGCTTCCAGCCCCAACAACAGAATTCACTCCAATGGTTACACCTGGAAGTATAATACTATTCGCACCAATCCAAGCACCTTTTTAATTTTTCCTTCCATAAGTTTTACAACCTGAGGCATCATTCCGGAAAGATACTGCTTACTCGAATCAAGTGCATATATTGTTTTCACAAATTCAAATTTTGAAAGGTATGCAGTTAACCATCCGCCTCCGCATCCCATATCCATCACAGAAGAGCCGGGCGACAAATATTTATTCCATTCAATCAATTTTACAGCTTCCAGATAATTGCACTCTTCACAAATTCTTTTGATATGCTCCCCGGGGTCGCGGACATAACTTTTTGATTCCGGATAATAAATTTCCATTGCAGTATCAAACTGTGCAATATTCAGATCAGTCTGATCATGTATCCAGGATTTCACTGTCATTTTAAAATTGATTCCTTTTTTATTATCAGAATACCGGGCAGGAGCATGCCATCCAATCCTGATTTTACTAAAGTTTCAATAGCATCTTCCGCATTGCATACGATAGGCGATCCATGAAGATTCAGAGAAGTATTCAGAAGTGCCCCGATTCCGGTCTTTTGTTCAAATGCTTTGATTAATGCATAATACTCAGGATTCATTTCTTGTTTAACAAGTTGCGCCCTGATAGAAAAATCGTATGGATGCATAGCTGCTTTAATATGATTTTTTGCCATGGATGTACTGTCAAAAGCCAGCGCCATGTAGTAAGCATCCAATTGTTTTGGATTTACCAAATAATCGTTTCCACGTTCAAAGAGGATTGAGGGAGTAAAAGGCATCCAAAAATCCCGAAACTTTATTTTTTCATTGATAATTCTTAAATTATCAAAATTAGACGGATTACAGAGAATAGAACGGTTTCCGAGAGCCCTTGCTCCAAACTCCATTTTTCCAACACATCTACCAAGCACTTTTCCATTTGCAAGCAAGTCTGCTATGAATTCATTGTCAGGATTATCGATCACATTAAATGCAGAATCACTTCGAAACGGACGAGCTGAAACATTTGCCTCTTCAACTGTTGGTGCATAACCTAAATATGCATTCTGTAAGGTTCGAGGTGTATCCCCGGCATTCTTTGCAGCAACATATGCAGCACCAATTGCTAAAGACTCATCGCCTCCGCTAGGGGAGACATACAATTTTTTTATAACCGGCAATTCAGCGATAACCTTATTTGCTTTCACATTCATAGCCAATCCGCCGCTAAAATAAAGAATGTCTGTTTTGGTATGTTTCATCACATTAGTTACCCAGTCCGAAAGCATATCCTCAAGCCATAACTGTAATCCAGCAGCAATTCCATCAAATCTCAAACCCTCAAACTTTTCCTGAAAGTAAAAATACATATCGGTCGGTTTATTTTTCCATCGAAAGTCAATCCCATCAACCACAAGAGTTTCTTTTAAAATTGCATACGCCGGATCTCTCACATAATCTTGAGCATATGCTGCAAGCCCCATTACTTTGTACTCATGCTCATTAGGTTTCATTCCTAAAAGAAGAGTAATCCATCGATATATTCTTGCAAGATGACACATACCTGTTCGATGAATTTCCTTAATTTTTCCTTTTTCAACAATACTAATAGTTGCATTACAACCATCTCCCCAACCGTCTGCAGTAATAATCGTTGCTTTTTGAGAAACGCTATATGGCGATGCAAAATATGCATAGTAAGCATGCGATGTGTGATGGTCTATGGCTTTGATTTTTTCTTTTGAAATAGATAAGTGTCTATGAACAGTATTTTTTCTCTCTTCACTTGCTAATTGCTGCCACAGTTCCTGTGGCATTTTATCCATATAACTGTAATCATAGTAATTTTCATTAGGTTTATTAAAACGCCCATCATTCAATAAATCTTCCCAAAAAGTAGAAGACTTATTCTCATATAAAACCTTTCTCCAGTGTTCATGCATCTCTTTTACATAATCGCTTATAGAGTATCGTGTTATTCTTTTTGTTCGTAGTTGGATAGCATCTATAGTTTCAGTGGCAAAAGCAATAGCATCAATTTGTTCTGGAGTTATGCCAGTTGACTCTAAAATTGAATTTATAGCCTTAAATGGATATTCTGAATCATTTTTTACGCGAGAAAATCTTTCTTCGGACGAGCAAGCAATGACCTCTCCATCTTTGATTAAGGCAGCAGTTGCATTATGGTCTTCATTAATACCTAAAACTATCATTTTTTTTCCTTTGCTTAAATAGTATATTTTCAAATAGTGATCTTCCCCCGGAAAATCGGACACGGCTATGCGACAAATTTTTCATACATTAACTATGGTTTTTGGCAAAAAAATAAATAATAAAAGGTTCCCAATGAACAAACAAAACAAATCTCAATCCTCTGATCAATCAAAAAAAATGAGTATGAACGATTTTCGCAAATATGCTGTGACTGAAATAGAACGTTTCGTTCGTAAAAGTGCTGTTAAAATGATTACGGGTATCATCGAAGAAGAAGTAACTCTTCTTTGCGGTTCATCGTTTCAGCATAAAAAAGGAGGTCTTGCCCACCGAGCTGGTAGTGACAAGGGCAGTATTATTTTAAACGGTAAGAAAGTTCCAATTGGAAAACCAAGAGTCCGTCAGCATAATAAAGAAATTCAATCGGAATCATATCAAAAAATGAAGGATAAAACTGCGCTATTCAACCATGTATTTAAGTTAATGATCTCAGGATTGATTACATGTTCCTATGATGATGTTGTTCGAGAATTAGAAGAAGAATTTGGCATATCGAAAAGTTCTATTTCTCTCGGCACTTCATTAAGGAATCCAGATCGTATTTGAATGAACTGAATTCTAGAAAAATAGCAGACCGAATTTTCTGGGTCATAATGGTTGATTTCATCCACATTGGAGGTGATGTAGTCATTGTTATTCTCGATGTTGATACGTTAGGCGAGAAGCATTTTCTATCGATTTCTCAAGGTTCTACCGAAAATACAGAAGTAGTTCTTTCTTGTCTTGATCAGTTACGAGAAAGAGGAATCCTCTTTACTAAAAAGGTTGTTGCGGTAATCGATGATTTTTTAAAGGTATTTGTAAGGACTGAAAGAAGGTGTAATTAATTTTGTGTAAATATCTTTACTCCGAAAATAAAAGAGGGTAAAGAATATGGCAAAACAAAATCCAGAAAGACGAGCTCCTTGAAGAGTTGATCAAGGAATACAAAAATCCTGAAGAATTGATCGGTGAAAATGGTCTTCTGAAAGAATTAACCAAAGCTATAGTCGAGAAGGCTATGCGGCAGGAACTGACCCATGAATTGGGTTATGAAAACATTCTCGGCAAAATGGTGCCGGCAATTCCTAATGGTTTTTGAAAAAGACTATCAAGGGATTTTGAAACCTGGAAATCGACGTTCCAGAGACCGGAATCTGAATTTGAACCGAAGATAATCAAGAAAAACCAGACCCATTGAATGGATTTGATGATAAAATAATTTTATGTATGCGGCGAGGAATGACGACACGCGACATCCAGGCTCATCTTCAGGAAATCTATCAGGTTGAAGTTTCTCTGATCTGATCTCCACAGTAACAGATGGTGTAATCGAAGAAGTAGTAAAATGGCAGACCAGACCTATTGATTCAATCTATCCGATTATTTATCTTGATGCATTGAGGGTCAAAATTAGAGACGATGGTCAGGTCAAAAACAAGGCTGTTCATATGGCTATCGGCGTCAATATGAACGGTTTAAAAGAGGTTTTGGGCTTCTGGATTGAAGAAAATGAAGGATCCAAGTTCTGGCTCCAAATCCTGACTGAACTAAAAACCGTGGGTTGCAGGATATATTGATTGCCTGTGTTGATGGACTTACCGGTTTTCGGGAGCGATTAAAACTATTTATCCAAATGCCGAAGTTCAGCTTTGTATCGTTCATATGGTCAGAAATTCTCTGAAGTATGTTTCCTTTAAAAATCGAAAAGAGCTTTCATCTGACTTGAAAAAATCTATCGTGCAGTGAACGTTGAGGAAGCAAAATTAAAACTTCAGGAATTTTCTAAAAATGGGATTCAAAATATCCGATGATTTCAAAATCCTGGGAAAACAGATGGAATGAGATAATTCCTTTTCTTGCCTATCCGGCAGAAATCAGAAAAGTAATTTACACAACCAATGCAATCGAGTCTTTGAATATGACGCTTCTGAAAAGTGATCAAAACCGGGCTTCATTTCCCAATGATGATGCGGCAAAAAAACTGTTGTATCTGGCTCTGCAGAATGCATCAAAAAAATGGACCATGCCTATCCGGGATTGGGGTGCTGCGATTAATCAGTTTGCAATAAATTTTGAAGGGAGAATGGAAATTTAAACGGAAAAGGATTTTACACAAAATTTCCTACACCCTCTATTTTTCTTATTTTCAACACCACGACTAACTAAATAATTAAATTTATAACATTCATATAGTTCGTTATTAATAGACAGAGAGTCCATGTATTCTAAATTATCAAAGCTCTCTGCTCTAAAGATTTTGAGGTTTAACTCTGAAGCAATTCCCTGCATCGAGTCTACAGGATTATCAAATACATGGTATTTCATTTCATCTGTTGTTATCATTATTATTATTATTATTGGTTTTTTAAATAATATCGCATATGAGTGAGATGTTGATTGATGAACTATTACAAACTCACAATACTTTACTAACTGAGCTGTATTAAATTTAATAATTTCTCTATCTTCAAAAATACTTTTATTATAATCAATGGTCGGATGAGATGCAATTATTACTCGCAAACCAGATTTTTCAATAATTCTAAACACCGAATTCATTTTGTTATAATAAACTTGAGGCACCATTTTGTATATATCCGGATCATATAAATGATTGACCATACCGGAATCTAAAAACACAACATATTTATCTGTTGTTACCCAACACTCTTTTTCTCTTACACTGAGATAAGCGTCATTATCACATAAATTAATCGAAATTTTTTGATAGAATAATTCCCTCGTACTTTTCATATTATTGCCTGCGGTAAAAATTATATCAAAAGGAGAAATTAAATTTAATTGCTTATAAAATCCAATAAAAAACTTATTATAAATCCTAAAAATAAAATTTTTTATACGGGACCAAAACGCTCTTCGCTGGAATGAATTACTTTTTATTTTTTTTAAAAGTTCCCCATGAAAAATAAATCTTACGGCAATTTTGTTTTGCCAAATATCTATAAATTTTAATAAAAGAAAACTTATGGGGCAAAAATAACAAAATATAAATAGCATTGCGATTTTTTAGATCTTTTATATAATTATTAAACTCTGAAAAACATCTAATAATTATTTCATTTCTATAAGGTTCCAAATCAAAGATATAGCCATTTCTACATAATAAACTAACATTAAGATACTCACAAGCAAACCCATTTTTTTCTAAATCATCATAAAGCCAATGTTCTGCTATTTTTGAAGAAAACTTTACATGAGAAATATATACAACTTTTTTTTTCATTTATACTAAATTCTTATCTATTACATATAAACTAAATTTTTGGATGATGCATCTCTTAATAATCTTATATAAAACTCATCAATAAATTCCGTATTTTCCTGGTATTTTTCTTTTACTCTAAAATAATCTTCATAAGTAGCATAAGAAAATAGGGATGAGGTTGCTGACTTTGTTAAAATTACAAAAATATCTATTCCATTTGATGCCAATTGAATACTGTTTGTATATTCATTTATTGAATCTTTACTAAAAAAAGGTTGTTTATCTGAATAAAAATGGCTTTCCATTCTTGGTAACCCCAAATAATCGCACCCAATTAAAATCGCTTTTGAAAATCCCATATATTTTGCAATTCCTATCATTGCTGATAGAGAACTAAAACAAACTGAAAAGTTATCTGCCAGATCACAATTATTACCATCTTTATCTCCAAAATTGTAAAAATAACTTACCTCTTTGAATTCATTTTTTTCCATATACTTCTCGATCCCAAAGTTTTGATAATCTCTCTCCAGAAAAGGATACTTGGTTACAAAAAAATTCTTTTCATAGGAATCAAGTCAATGAATCTTTGCCGAGAACTGTGTCTATACTCAGCCAATAAATTCTACTCATTATCAATTGACGAGCTCGCTCTCTTCCACAAGCTGCAATTTTTTCTCTTTCCTTTTTATTAGTAAGATAAAATTGAATTTTCTCTACAGCATCTTGGATAGAATTATACGAAATAAAATGTTCGCCTGGTATAAAATATCTTTTAATCCCCGGCACTTCAGGTGCAATAAGCAAAGTTCCTGCAGCAAGAGTTTCTAAATATCTATAAGTCAACTGTGTTATCCACTTCCAATCGTTAATCGGTAAATCAATTTGCTCGGCTGTTGTAACGATAACCGCCGAATGACTTAAAATTTTCCAATATTCTTCATCGGACTTTCTATGCTCTCCAGGAATTCGTCCTCTGATTTCTAAAGTAAGTTTTTTTGTCTTTAATATTGTAGCGACGGATTTTAAAAATGTAGTCCTTGGTTCATAAAGCGATCCAACAAAGAGAGCTTTCTTTTCTAATTTTTTAGGACGAGCATCATTGATCTTATCAAGCATAGAAAGAGTTGTCATAGATAAAGGCATTAGATTTGGGGCTACTATCCTGTTATGCGGGAATAGCGGATAACCCTCACTAGGTGCTAAAAAACTAATTACAACCCCTCTAAGAGCAGTGAGGATAACAGCTTGCACCCTCCAAGTTCGATAAGAATAATCTGCAAGTAAAACAATCGGAATAATTCCCCTACTAGAAAATAAAAAAACGATACGAAATGCTTCCACAATAGCCTTGAACCAATTTTGATTTCCAGTTCTCGGATCATAAAAATAATGGTTAGGCTTATGCTGATTAACTGCTTCTTTTACTTGTTCAAAGTAGCCCTTATCTTTTTGGATTACCACTTTCTGAACGCGTTCCTTGCCTATATATTCACAGGCAGTCGTATACAATTCTTTAAATTCTATAGAAAGCCAACCAATTGCTCCTGCTTCTAGACAAATAGAATTACCCGTAGTAGTTTCTCTCTTTACTTTCGAGAAAAAAAAAACTCCGAGTGGTATCAGGATAATTCTTGTTATCCAATAAAGAGGAAAACTAATTCTTGGAAGAACAGTATCTTTAAAGAATGTTTTTTTCATTTCAGCTTTTATCATAAAATTTCTATTTCGGGTAGAGGAAAAATCAATTTACCACCACCTGATAGATATTCTTGTTCCCTTTGAATAATCGACTCTCTAAAATGCCAAGGCAAGACTAGCATATAGTCAGGCTTCATCTTTCTTGCTTCTTCTTCGGAAATAATTGGAATGAGTGTTCCCGGTGTGTAAGCCCCATATTTATTTGGATTCACTTCAGCGATATAGAGAATATCCTTTTCTGTTAGTCCACAAAACTGTAGTAGCACATTACCCTTAGTGGACGCTCCATAGCCAATTACTTTTTTTCCATCGGATGTCAATGCTCGGACAAGGCTCAAAAGATTTTCCTTATGTTGAAAAACTCTTTCCTCGAAGCGACGATAGGGAGCTGGACTTTGTAAGCCCATTCTATCTTCTTGTTCTAGCATCCAGTTGATAATTGCATCATTTGCTTTATGCGTTGAACCTTTTCTAGCTGCGGTTACAGCAAAACTGCCACCATTGATGGAATTCATTTGGACATCGATGACTCGAAGCCCACATTCTTCTAATAATTTTTTAACAACTCCGAGTGAATAGTATTCCAAATGCTCATGACAGACTGTATCAAAAGCATTCATGCGTAACATTGTAGGCATATAGCTCTGCTCAAAATGCCAGATTCCATCTAAATCTAATACATCCGCTATATCCAGAACAAATTTCTTAGGTGATTCCAAATCATAAAACATTGCAATCGAAGTAATGATCTTAGCCCCTTGGTTTGGAAATTTATGACGATAAGCCGTAGCAGTAAAAAAATCAGAAACAAGCTCTATTCCATCTGTATAGTATTCAAAAAACTTTTTACCTGTTGGATCAATTCCGATACGTTTCAATCCATCTACATTGTATGACTTAAGCGTGGTTGCATCATTACTACCGATATCCAATACAACATCGCCTAACGCAAGTGGACACAGTCTAACTAAAAAATTTACCTTTTCCTGTAGATGCTTTACCATTGTTTGATTGAGTCCAGATCGATAACCGTAATTCATTCCATACATTTCATCGAGATCATAAGAATGTTTTAACTGCAACAACCCACTATCCGGACAAAGAACTAGCTCAAGTGGGCCAGAAGTTATTTGATCTTTTTTATCACTTGGAAATACACCTGTTAATACCTGTTCGCCGAGATTCAAAACAGAAATCAAATTCTTACTTCCACTAATCCTACACTCCGTTATTTCTTTTACTTTTTTGTTCATATGTTTCCTTTCTATTCGCGTGAATCGCTTTATTTACTGACAAATATCTCTGCACATTCAATATTTTCTGCCACAAACGGTTTATAGATTTCTTCAGATATTACATAAGGATCTACATACCAATCTTCAAAGTCTCTTTCCCGACATTTGACATTAGAAACAACTCTTATATAGCCAAGTTCTAACCAAAAAGCACGAGACTTATTCATCCATTCACTACCACTCAAATAATTATCGTGTTCGTATGTAATAATAGAAAACCGATATTCAGTATGAGGTAGCTTTAAGAGGGCTTGGTATGTGATCTCGGCAGGATCAATGTCCAGAGAGAGATAATCGATCTGTTTTGGAAAGCTTCTTTTACGAAATTCTGAAGCATAATCAAAATTAGTCGCATCTTGTTTTAGAGCCAAGTTTTTACGAGCTAAATTATAATCTTCCACTATTTTGGAATCAATATCAAGGGAAAAACCATTCCAGCCTAATTCGGATTCTAAAATATAGGTATTATTCGATTGCTTAGGCTCTCCAGCTCCAATCTCCAGATAGAAACCTTGCCTTTTAAAATTCAGCATTTTCCTTACAAATAAATCCTGATGAGCTTGGGCAAATGTAACATGACCCCCGACAATTCTTCGTGATTCTATATCTAAATCTTTTTCCATTTTTTCCTAATTTATTGCATTTTATAACCCTACCGCAAAAAGACGAAATTCTACTGAATATCTACAATTACAATAAAAGCAAATCCATCCAACCATCATTGTGTTTAAATTTATCGAATAGGATATCTATAGCATTTTCTGTGACTTCCATTTTATTTGGATTCACTTCTGCTAAATCATAATAGTATTTATAATAAAGCATTCCACATTTCAAGGTTCATAAGAATCAGATCGAATAAGTCCATAAGGCCAAAATTCAATTTACCATTGGTATTCTTGCCTTACAAATTTCTTTCGCTCCTTCTAAAATTTTTCCCTCGTATCCTTGTGTATCCATCCAAATAAGACACTCATTATTCTTTGAAACAGGAAACATTTCATCCAAAGATTTTGATTTTACAGTTATTTTTTTTCTCCGAGATTCAGAATACATTCCATCTTGTTCACTTACCGTTACTCTATGATCACCGCTATTGTCTGTTGATAATTCAAATATAACGTCTTTCTCCTCAGAGCCTAAAGCTAGATTATATGCTACGATTTTATCAGCCAGCCCATTTATATATATATTCGCCATAAGTGTACGAAAATTTCTAGGTTCAGGTTCAAACGCAATTGCTCTTTCCGCCAAACCTCTTTTCACAATAGGGATCGAAATTGTTCCAATATTTGCCCCTATGTCTATCAGTGTTTTTAATTTAAAATCAGAACCCAGTATTTTTAACACTCGCGGAACATGCGTCCAACCAAAATGACCATCAACATATACATGCTTAGATATCGCTTGGTCATATGGAAAACAAACATAATGTTCTCGTCCCCCTTCCCATTCAACTGAAGAAAATACATATTCTTGCCTTTGATCTAACGATTGAAATTTTGCTTGTCTAAGTATTTTAAATTCAAACCAAGCAGTAAATCTAAAAAATAAAGCTATAATTGATACTATATATCTGTTTATTTTTTTTTTCATTCTTCCTCGTGTCTAAGCCTTACTAAAAACCATCACATATACACTTGTCCAACTTTTGCCGCTTCTCTCATTAACCTTAAAAATTCAGGGTCAATAAATTCTATATTCTCTTGATACTTATCCTTAGTCCCAAAATATTCTTCAAAAGAATAAGACGGAAAATCAGGATTTTTTATCCCTTTCGGAAAAATTAATACAATTTCTAATCCGAGCGATTGTAGTAATTTCGTGACTGGGAGCTGATACTCCGGACTATCCTCGCCGAACGCTGGAACTCTGTCTGAATAGAAATGTCCTTCTAATTTTGGCAATCCTAAATAATCACAACCAAGTAGTATTACTTTTTTAAAACCCATATACTTGGCAACTCCAATCATTGCATGAAGAGAACTTTTGCTAATCGTAAAACTTCCTGCAAGGTCGTAGCTTGCTTTCTTCTTATCTCCATAATGATTAAAATATACCAACTCCCCTAATCCTTTTTTTGGTGCATAAAGACTAGTTATACTTGTAAAAATAATCTTATCTTGGTTTTTTGTTAAAAGGCTTTTCCCTTTTACAATAAAGAAATTCTCTCGAAATGAGTGACTATGCAAATGATAATAATACGGATAAAATCCATACGAATCTGCCAATACCCAATATCTAAAATCCACATCTTTCATTCTCTTGTCAATAGGAGAAAAATTACAGGCAATCGCTGGAATCTTAGGTAGCACTTTAAAATCATAATACTTCAAAGAAGCTCCATTTCCAAATATCAAACATGTCTCACCCTTATGAATATCTTTATATTTAATATTTTTTTTAACCAAAGGCTTATGTAAATACCAAAAGGTATGAAATATCTTTCTAACAATCAAGTAAATAATTTTTCTAATCATTTGCTTTTATCCTTTTAAATACCCGTCACCTATAGAAAACTTCTAACTTTCAAAAACAGGCAGATTGATATTTTTCTCAAGCAGATATTCCCTTGCTCCTGGCAAACCGTTCCCGATAAAGTTAAATAAATTTGCTGTGGAAACAGCGTCTATATATTCCATAGACAATGCTTCCTCAAAGTGGTAACGATTGCCTGCTCCCCCGGAAACAATTAATGGCTTTTGCAACAATCCAAATAAAATAGAATATAAATTCATATCGTATCCCTGTCCTGTCCCATCTTGACGCATTGAATGAAGATATATTTCGCCAACAGGTAATTTATTTACCTGATTAAGATATTCGCTTAATGACAAATTAATCTTTTCAGTTCCATTTTCAATATACACTTCTGGAACATTCATTTGGTTTAGATTGTAGTCAATAGAAGCAACCATACTTTGTGCCCCATAAACCTCAGCAATAGATTTAACAACATCAGGATTTTTATACAATACCGAATTTACTACTATTTTATCCGCTCCGTTTTCAAATAAATTTTTTGCATCCTGAAAAGTCCTGATACCGCCTCCGGCAGCAATCGGAACAAAAATTTCTTTTGCCAATTCCCGCAATACTTCTTGAAAAAATTCTGGACTCCGGTTTTCCCGGTTTACATCCAGTACGACCAGTTCATCAATAGAAAAAGCAATCTTTGGAAAATTATAATTTTTATTCAGCCAGTTCAGATCTCCCGCTTTTTGAAGTCTGAAATTGCGGCTAAGACAAAAAAATCCTGAATTATAATGAAGAGTGAAGATTAGTCTTTTTTTTGCCAAGAATTTACCTCCAGAAAATTCTTAATTAACCTAAGCCCATTTTTTTGACTCAATTCAGGATGAAATTGTGTTCCGAAAATATTTTCTTTTTCAAAAGCAGATATAAATCGCTCCCCGTCGTGTTCGGTATATGAATACTTTATATCTTCCTCCGTATCAATAAGTCTGTAACTGTGAACAAAATAAAAGTCGGCTTTTTCAATAATTCCTCCGAACAATCTTGAATTTTTGTCGGGATAAACAGAATCAAATCCTATGTGGGGAACTTTTCTTTTTAAACTGTCAAACAATGAGAAATGACCTTCAACAAGTTTCAGCCCTTCTGTAAATCCATCCTCATCACTCGATCCGCACAATAGTTGCATCCCCAGACAAATTCCCAGTGTTGGGATTTTTGAAATTTTTGCACATTCGATAATAGGATTACTCAAATCCAGTTCATTCAGCTTTGAGATTGCTTTACGAAAAGAACCTACACCTGGCAAAAGAATATGAGAACAACCGGATAATCTTTTCCCATCACTAATCAGTTCATAAGGTGCTTGTAAATACTCCAAAGCACCCATGATTGAATACAGATTACCGGCGCCATAGTTCACAACTCCTACTAACATTCAAAATCTTCGCCCGGAATAAAAGTAGGCATCCAACGGCCTTTTTCTTTTTTGAATATATTTTTGTTCACCCATTTATCCAGAACTGCATCAAACACTTCCATACTCATTTGGTAGTATTTCAGATAATCCTGAATAAATTCTTCAGGATACTGGTTATCATATAGTTTGATCAGTTCTATTGCCTGATCTCTTGTCATTGCACCGCGACGAATTTCAATTCCTGCATCTTGTGTGGCTCTTCCGAACCCGAATTTCAAATACATAAGATATGCATGTAGGGAATACAAAGCCTGATCATTTTGTGCAAAATTGGTAAATGTTCCGGAATTCGGAGATTCTTGCTCTACCAGACCGCAATGCTCCTTTGCCACCAGATAATTCCTGTATGAATCCCACGCCTCATAGTAAGACCAATGCGTGAATGAAAGATCTGCATTTTTGATTTCTTCATCAGACGGAAAATTGAAAAAGTAAAGTTCTTCCGGAGTCCCACACTGGTTTAAAAATCTGTCATGACCGCCTTCCAGATAAATTTTCTTCATATAATGAATATCATAAATCGGATTGTACTTCGATTCGGTTGAACCTCCGTATTCTACCTCCCCATCTTCACCGTAAAAGAGCAAAGGAATTTTGAAATTGATTGCAACACGAATCACAGCAGTCATAATTGCTGTAAGCCAGCCGTAATAAGGAAAACCTTTTTCAATGAATCCCATTTTATTCATTCTGCGCATAATCTCAGAATCGGGAGTTATATGAATATGATCATAACCGCTTTGTGTAAAATTCAGTAAATTGGTATGCCCAAGTTCAAGTTCTAATGGAGGTCGAATCGTAACGGTAAGAGGCCGCATTTTGTATTTATGTTTTAAAGAGTAAGACACATACGAGCCATCTTTGCCCCCGCTTACAGGAACTATACAGTCAAATGTTGCGTGCTTATTTCTATTTTTTTCCAGTAATTCCAAAAGCTCTTTTTCTCTAACAGACCAATCAAGCTTTTTCTTTTCTTCCATCCACTGACATGCGTTGCACCAGCCCCGATCATCAAACTTGATCCTGGGTCTGGTGGACATATTCATACAATTTTTACAGTAAATTACTTTTGTCATACCCTATTCCTTTCTAAAGTACAAAACCATCATCTACGATTAAGTTTTGACCGGTCATATATTCACTTGAATCACTCAATAAATATACTAAGATGCCAGTCAAATCCTCTGCATCAAGCATTCCCTTAACACCACATCTGTTCTTATATTGTGTTAAAAACTTTTCAGGTTGTTTATCCAATATTCCCCCGGGACTAATAGCATTTACTCGAATTTTATCTTTTTTAAACATCTTCGCCATATATTTCGTCATCCCGATAAGACCATGTTTTGCAACCGTATATTCAATGGGTGAGTGCATATCCGTGCCAACATAAGTTTCAAAGGCAGGCGCAACTACACCTTGAATCGAAGAGATATTTATTATATTGCCGTATCCTTGAGTCAGAAAATATTGAATAAATTTTTGACTCATGTTAAAATACCCTCCAAGGTGCAAACTTACAAAATCAGAAAAATCTTGACTGCTTACATCAAAGAATTTTTTCCCGAAATTTTTATTTCTCGGGTATGCATTATTTACAAGCGCATCAATTTTACCATACTTTTTATGCAAATACTCTAAAATCGATTGAACAGACTGAGGTAGGGTAATGTCCAATTCAAATAGTTCCAATTTGCGATTAGGATCTTTCTCCAAAATTTTATTTTTTAGAATTTCTGCTTGGGTTGCATCTAAATCTGCAATTACACCAATGCCGTTTTGACGAGAAACCGCATCTATAAAAGCACTACCGATTCGTCCGGCACCACCTGTAATTACTACCACCTTATCTTTTAACATATCACTTCTTTTTACTTTCTCTTAAAATTATCTCTGCAAGCCTAAAATCATAAATATCATCAATATCGACTGCTCTTTCTTTTGGTACTTCAATTCCTGCTACTCTCCCTGAAAACAAACCAAAGTTTTCCAATATATGTTTGGGCTTACTTACATAAACTACAGTTGTTAAATCATATACCTTTGGTGCATCTTGTCTTCTGACAATTGCTGAATCAGGTTTGTTTACAAGCTCTAAACAACCTTCTTCGTTTACTTTCACCATATTAAAATAGGGACTTCTATTAGCTGGAGTGTATGCAACGCAAATATCAGCATCTTCCAATTGCATCTTTGCAATAGAGTTTTCAATATCTTCTTTATTTCGAAGAGGGCTTGTAGCAGGAAGACTTACAAAATAATCAAAACTACCATGGTTTTCCGTCACCCATTGAATAGAATGCTGCCAAGCTAACCATTCAGGCGAATTGTCTTCTGCTAAGGTTTTCGGGCGTTCAATTACAATTGCCCCGTTCTCTCTGGCTATATTTGCAATAGAAGAATCGTCTGTTGACACAAAAATCTTCTCAATACTTTCTATACTTCTCGCTATATCAATCGAATACTTAAGTAACGGCTTACCATCTAATTCCATAATATTCTTACCTGGTAAACCCTTTGAGCCTCCACGAGCAAATACGAAAGCAAAAATCTTCATAAGTTTTATTTTTTCAAAGCAATTGATTTAATTTTTTGAATGAGTATGACCGTATTCATTGCTTCTTTCAAAGTAACACATTCTTGTTTTTTGCCTTGGATTTTCCTTTCAAAGTCAAGAAGCACATTCAAATACATTTCATTTCGATCTAAATTACTTTCATCAAATATTAACTCTTCTCCTTTTGCAGTAATTAGTGTAATTTGATTTTGAATTAAATTCCACTCTATCGCACCTAAACTTCCAACCATTCTACATTTTCTATATGCTTTTTTTTGCAAAAAGTCTAAGTGCACGGAAATTACTTCGCCTTTACTTCCAAGAAGCACTACATCAGCTACATCTTCTACCTTCAAGGAAAGTTCATCTGACGATCGTAAAATTGCAGAATAGGGACTTAGCTCACCAAATAGCCATTGCAAATAATCAAACTCATGACTCAACTCTAACAAAACTCCACCACCAAGAGTATCGCTTGCAGAAACAGTTTCTCTATAATTTTTACCACTTCTCCAATCCGGTAAATATTGTCCAACCTCTGCAAATACATTATAAATTTTTCCTATCCTCTCTTCTTTTAAAAGGCTCAAAATTTTTTGACTACTCGAAAGATAACGTAAACAATAATTAATCGCTACTGGAATTTGAAACTTTTCAGATGATTCAACTATCGACTGAGAATCTATTTCACTTGAAGTCAATGGCTTCTCTATTAAGACAGGAATGCCCAAGCGAATAAAAAAATTTGCGTGCTCTGCGTGTAAAGTTGCAGGAGATGCAATTATCGCCATATCAATTTTTTTTTCAACTGAGTCTTTTAAGTTAGAATAATATTTATCTAAATTGGAAACTTCTTGAGAAGAATTTTTACCGCTTGCTGAAATTGCAACAACTTCAGATTCTGGATAAAGTTTTTTAATATTCGCTCGATGACGCTTGGAAATGTTTCCAAGCCCAACTACTGCAACTCTATTCAAACTTGCTTACTCTTTCATTTTTAAAATAAATTTTAATATCTTCCTGTGCTTTTTGGTAGTCTTTCATCTGCCCAATATCAAGCCAGTAGTCATAACTGGTATATGTTCCAACTTTTTTACCGGATTTAAGGTGCTCATCTAAAAGAGTAGGCATATCAATTTTTTGCCCTACCCTTACACTGTTTACGATTTTTGTATCTAATATATATATCCCTGTGTTGATTTTATAGCGATAGGTTGGTTTTTCAACCATACTATATACTAGCTCATTTTTAGTTTCAATTACGCCAAAAGGAACACGATGCTCGTCTTCACGCACACAAATTGTTGCATCAAAATTATTTTTTTCATGGTATTGCAATAACTTAATATAGTTTAATTTAGTCAAAACATCACCATTCACCATAATAAGAGGCAAATCTCCAATATTCATTGGCAATAACCCAAGAGCCCCACCGGTTCCAAGGGGTTCATTTTCATGCACATATTTTATTTCAATACTCCACTTACTGCCATCTCCAAAATATTCTTTTATTATATCTGGTAAATAATGGGTGGATATATAAAATCGAGAAAAACCAAAACTCATAAATTGCAAAATAAGATGTTCAAGCATGGGCTTTTCGCCTATACGCAGCATTGGCTTAGGGCAATGGTCGGTAAGCGGCGCAAGGCGTGTACCAAAACCGCCCGCCATAATAAACACGGAGTTTGCGCGCGGCTCGGGCTGCATCGCTTGATGCAGAGTTTCAAGACCGAGCACTTTGTTTTCATCATCAACAATAGGTATCGCAGTAAGATCTTCTTTTTGCATGAGTGAAAGCCGCTCTTCACGACTTGAGCTTGCCTTAACCGATAAAGGGCGGCTGTTCATCACCTTCCCGGCAATGTCTTGCATATTTGCGTCGGCAAGTAATGCACGGCGGATGTCGCCGTCGGTTATCGTACCCAAAAGTTTTAGATTCTCATCGCAAACTAACAAAATGCGCAGCGAACTCTTAACTAAAAGACGCATGGCATCTCGGATGGTGGCGTGTTTTTCTAAAAGTGTGGATTGCCAGTTTTTCATGGGATTATTTCTTTAAGTAGTTATATTATTTTAATATTATGAAAAACTAAAGTTGATATCATAAAACTTCTTCTTTAAGAGATTCTTAAGCTGAAAGCTCTTTAATACTTCAACAATCTTTTTACTCGCCTGCCCGTCACCATAAGGATTCACCACTTTGGATAATTCATATTGAAATTCTGTTGAATATAATTTTTTGAATGCCTGTAAAATTGATTCATAATTTGGCTCACAATCAATTACACTCTCGGCCTTTATTCTCCCTTTTTGCCTATCACCGATATTAATCGTCCCGATCTTAAAACTGGGAGCCTCAGCTAATCCACTGGAGCTATTGCCCACCACCGCATCGACAAATTGCAATGCGCTAAGATATCTCAGTTGACCCAATGAGGTAAATGCAGTCGATTTATATGAATTCTGATTTACATAATCATCAATCATTTGATTGATGATACGGCCATCGGTGTCACTGTTTGCTTTGGTAAATATAATATGTGTTTCGGTAAGATTATCTAATGCACGCAACAATTCACTAAATTGTTTTTCAGACGTTGACGCCTCTAATGTCACGGGGTGAAAAGTCACCAACAAATTTTTTTTAGCCAGCTTAAACCGTATCGATTCTTCAAATTCAGTTTTAGTCAAAAGTTTAAGTCTTTTAATATTTTCAACACCCATACCACCGACGTTAAAAACTCTATCAGGTTCTTCGCCAAGTTGAATCACTCGCTTTCGATACTCTTCGGTTGCAGTAAAGTGCAAGTGACTCATCTTGGTTACACTATGACGCATTGCTTCGTCAAACGCACCTTCTGTTGTTTCACCACCGTGCAAATGGGCAATCGGTAAGCGTGCAATCATCGCAGCACTCGCTGCCGCAAAAATCTCAAATCGATCTCCCAATACGACAACAATTTCGGGCTTTAGTTCATCAAACGCTTCGGCGAAACTAATTTGTGCAAGCCCCATTGATTTTGAAATACCTATAGATGTGTCTGACGACAAAAGTATTTCTATCTTTTTATCAATCTTAAAGTCTTTTTCGATTTCTTTATATGTTAAACCAAACTCGGGGCTAAGATGCATACCTGTTACAATAAGTTGTAACTGCAAGTCTACATCGGCCTCTATTTCTTTCATCAACCAATACAACAACCCATATTCAGCGCGGGTGCCGGTGATAACACAGATTTTACGTTTAGCCATGTTCATCTTTTGATAATTTACTGTTTTTCAGGCCTTGGAATAATCACCCGAAATTGTTCACCCTCTATATCGTTAATCAGGTCAATATTGGGCTGCTGCGATAGTGCACGAGCAACGCCCGAACCAAAACCACGATAATTCATCAGTTTTGAGCAATAAGAGACTAAAAGATTATTTCTAACGACTGCATTTCCCATTTTTATATTTTCAACCGTAAGACTGTTGGGTAATGTTCCTGGGCTTATAATTTCAATTCGGTCATCAAAAATCATCACTCGTACTGGAGAATTTTTTGAATAATCTCTATGTACCAAAGCATTCTGCAATAATTCTTCTAATGCGGTTTGTGAAACTTCTAATTTGCCGATAGAATTAAAATTCTGACCCGCCTGAATATGATATAGATTTGTTTTGAAAAAACGCATTGTATCTTCAAAAATCTCAGGAATAGTACCTTCAATATCCTGACTGCTTCGATAATCCGTTCCACCAATACTGTTTCCAAAAAATGATATTGCTTTTATACAAAAGGCAGGTCTATATTTCTGCGGATTTTTCGCAAAGAATAAAAGTCCGCCTAATGTGAGACGAGCGTCTTTCAATATATTCAAATTCGTTAATAAAGCTTCTGATATTTCAATTTTTTCATCGGCTTCTCTTTTTTGAATTACTTTGATGTATTGCTCTACCTTTACAAGGTTGATGTCATCAATAGAGGTTTGTGGAATAACCATTTCATCTAAATACAAGATTCCACTTTGTTGAAACAGCCTCACTTGCTCATTGTTGTCGATTAACCTTCTTTTGTCTGAACCTTGTTTTATCCAGATTGTGCCGTTTTTATCTTTATATGGTTTCGCAATTCCTTCAGAAACCTCTACAACCAAAATTTTCTTTTCTGCCGTTCCCGAAGGCACTGAAACAACTTCAGTATAAAGAAATATTTGTGGCTTTATTTTTTCGTTGGCAATTGTTGCAATTCTATTATTGTATAATTGCAACTGCTCATAATTTAAGCCCAATACCGTGCCCTTTTTATCTTCAACTCCAAATAAAATTATTCCCCCTTTTGAGTTAGACAAAGCAATCAATTCAGCAGCAATAGAATCATCATTATCAATCTCTCTTTTAAACTGTACCTTACTTGTCTCGCCAGCACTAATTATATCTAATAATTCGATTGCATTCATATCAACTCATATTCAGCGCGGGTGCCGGTAATGACACAGATTTTACGTTTAGCTATGTCCATCTTTTAGCCATTTACTGTTTTTCAGGTCTTGGAATAATCACACGAAATTGTTCGCCCTCTATATCGTTAATCAGTTCAATATTGGGCTGCTGTGATAGTGCTCTTTTAATACCAGAACCCAACCCACTAAAAGGTAAAGTATGAATACTAAAAGAAACAATTTGGTTATTTCTTATTACAGGGTTTCCAAATTTTATTTCTTCAACAGTTAAACTATTGGGCAACTTACCCGGACTAATTATTTCGATACGATTCTCAAATATCTGCAATCTTATTGGTGAATTCTTGAAATAATCTCGATGTACAAGCGCATTTTGCAACAATTCTTCGAGCGCAATACTTGAAACTTCAAGTTTTCCAGGTGAATTAAAGCTTTCTCCTGATTGAATGAACATCAGATTACTTTTTAAAAAATCCATACCTTTCTCGAAAAGCACTGGAATTGTGCCAGTAAAGTCTTTTGGCTTGCTTCTATATTGATTTTCAGAAATATCGTTTCCAAAATATGAGACGGCCTTAATGGTAAACGCGGGTTTTATACTTTGAGGCTCCTTGCCGAAAAAGAGCAACCCCGCAAGCGTCAATCGATTATTTCTCAATGCTTTTTTGGCCTTCAGCGCCTGTTCAAAGGTAAGCCCCTTTTCTTGGTAAGATCTTTCAAATTCTTTTTTAAAATAATCAGAAAATATTTTTTCATCAATGTCATCAATAGAAGTGTTATATACTTCCATTTCATCTGCAAGCAGGTTTGCACTTGTTTGAAACAATCGTAAAATTTCTGAATTATCGGTCAACAGCCGTTTATTTGAACCTTGCTTTACATATATTTCGCCTTGCGCGGTATTATACGGCTTGTTTATGCCCTGATTAATATGGACGACCAATACATTCTTACTGGTGCTATTATCCTTAATTTTAATTACTTCTGTTGTAATGTATATAGGCGGTTTAAGGTTGTCTGCAAACTCTGCAAGTTTTCGATCAGCATATTCAATTTGATCTTGAGCTAAACCGACAATAGCTCCTGTTTTATCTTTAACGCCGATGAATATCATACCACCAAGCGAGTTAGCCATGGCAACCATTTCACGGCTCATACTTTCTGGGTTTGGTAAACTTTCTTTGAACTGTACTTTACTCGTCTCGCCAGCACTAATTATATCTAATAATTCGATTGCATTCATATCAACTCATCTTCAGCATAATCACGCTCGGCTTGCTTGCCAATATACTCGTGCCAACGCATGGGGCTAATGCCGTGCCCGGGGCGCTTGACCGTCAAATTTTGTTCGCTAAAAATTTCACCTTTCTTGATTGCTGTCTTAGCCACCAACGACTTTCGGGCAATCGGTTTATTTTTTGCTTCGCTGGGGCTGGGCTGTTTAATCGCACTGCCTAACGCTTTTTCAATATTACGGATAGCCTTCACCATCGCCACTAATTCTTGCGGTTCAAGGCTTGCTTTGTGGTCAGGGCCGGGCAAATTTTTATCAAGTGTAAAATGTTTTTCGATAATGGTCGCTCCCATTGCCACTGCGGCAATAGGCACTTCAATACCCAGAGTGTGGTCGCTATAACCGTAAGGCAAACCAAAAGCTGCACCAATAGTTTGCATCGCTCGCAAATTTACATCGTGCATCGGCGTGGGGTATTCAGTATTGGCATGCAACACACTAATTTTTTCACGTTCAGTACCGGCGTGAGCCAATACATCGATGGCCGATTCAATTTCACCCAAAGTCGCCATTCCGGTTGAAAGAATAATATTTTTGTTATAGCGACCAATGTGCTCTAAATAAGGCAAATTGGTAATTTCACCGCTGGGTATCTTAAATGTGGCTAAGCCAAGTTCATGTAACAGATTGATACTTTCGTGATCAAAGGGAGTCGAAAGAAACTCAATATTTTTTTGTTTGCAATAGGCGATGAGTTCTTTATGAGCATCTTCAGTGAGTTCTAATTTTTTTATCATCTCGTATTGGGATTCACTGCTTTTAGTTGTCTGTTTTTGATAATCGGCTTTTTCGGCATTTTTACTAACAAGATGATTCGCTTTGAAAGTCTGAAATTTAACAGCATTGGCACCCGCTTCACTGGCGGCATCCACAAGCTTTTTAGCTATATCAAGCGAACCATTATGATTCACTCCCGCCTCTGCAATGATAAAAACTGCTTTCATTTTACTATACTGCCTGCTTTTATAAAACCCGAAACAACAACGCCTTGCTTTGAAGTAACATTGCTACCGACAAAACTATTTTCACAAACTCGAACACCGCCGTTAATAACAGCCGCAGTTGCAATGTGACAATGATTTTCAATAACTGCATCATGCTCTACGAGTGCCTTTGTATTGATGATACAGTTTACACCAACTTCGGCATTAGCATTGACAATGGCATGGTGCATCACCACAGTACCCTCACCTATCTTAGCATACTTTGAAACATACGCAAGGGGAGAGATAATCACAGGCAGCGTGTAGCCAGTTTTTTTGAGTTGTTCATACACTCGCACTCGCGCAGCATTATCTTTAATGTGCCCAATAGTTATGACTGCCTGGTGTGCTTTTTTATACAACACGGATAATTGTGCATCGTCACCCAACACCGGATATCCCAAAACGGTTTTACCAACATTTTGGGGTAAATCTACAATTCCAAGAATTTTATATGTATCTTGCAATTCAATAACATCAATAACACTACGACAATGGCCGCCACCGCCGACGAGAATGATTTCAGGTTTTGTAGTTTCACTTTGCAAAATAACCACCTGTTTTAGGCGCACCACGAAATTCTATTTTATCTTCTTCTTTTAGTTTCTTTAACCATCTTTCTATATTCTTAACAGATGTCTTCATTTGAGTAGCGAAAAATTTTGATCGTTTGTTAGGATTTAATCTTATAAGTGAAAAAAGTTCATTTACTCCCTCATTTACTCGCGACTTAAAAAAGCTAACTTTTACAGCACCCCACTCATACTCAAAAGTCGGCTTTGGTAAACCATACTTTTTGCAATCATTGACAATACTAATAGTCCCTCTACCCCAATTTTCTATAAAACCACATTTATAAAAAACTGACGCCATTACAGGGTTATAGGGTTTTGACTGATGTGGTATAATAAATTTTTCTATTGGGACTTCGACACTCAAGGTCGCACCATTAAATATAATAAGCTTATCAGCATACTGAGGTGTACCCGTTTTAGTGGAGAGATTTTTAAGCCACAAATTTTTCTTCAAACTTTGAAGGGCTTTGATAGCCAATGAAAGAATGAAGTCTTTTCCTATTGTAAAATACTTCAATATATTTGAAAACATCTTTTCTCAATTCTTCATAATTTTCAAATTTATTTCTATAAATCAATTCTGTTTTGATTGTCTTGAAAAAAGATTCTGCAACTGCATTATCCCAACAATCTCCTTTGCGGCTCATACTGGATTCAAAACCATTCCAGAATAAAATTTTCCGGAACAGATTGCTTTGATATTGAGAACCTCTGTCCGAATGAAATATTAATCCCGAAGCAGGCTTCCTTTTTCTGATGGCACTTCTGAGAGCATCAATCACAAGTTCTTTTTTCATATGGTTTTTCAACGACCAGCCAACTACTTTTCTGGAATATAAATCGACGATTACACACAAATAATAAAATCCATTTTTTATTTTGATATATGTAATATCAGAAACCCAAACTTTATTTGGTGCATATGCAAAAAAATTTCGATCCAGGAGATTTGGAGAGACTGGGAGATTTTGATTCGTTACAGTTGTTGTGACTTGAAATCTTGCAGGTTGAATACCCTGTATTTTCAGCTCTTTCATGAGTCTTTTTACTCTTCTTTTCCCTATAAAATTTTCCTGTTGATGTAGCTCTTTTACAATTCTCCTCGCTCCATAAACTTTTTCGTTCTCTTCGTAAATATTCAATATCTTTCGTTTCAGAATTCCATCTTGAAATTTTCTTTCAGAAGAATTGGCTCTCCGCTTCTTGTAATAGTTACTGGGTGATATTCCTAAAACCCTGCACATTCTCTCTACCGTATATTCCTTACGGTTTTCATTTATCACAGATACTATTATTTCTGTAGTTTTGAGAGAACGGCCATAGCCTTTTTTAAGATATCACGTTCCATCTTTGCTTCGGACAATTCATACTGAAGCTGTTGGATTTCAATATCTTTGGGATCGATTTTCTTTTCCATTATATCACCTTTCTTGAATTGTAAATTCTTTCTCCAATGATACAAAAGATCTTTTCGTATTCCTAAATTGGAAGCAATTTCTTTTGCTGATTTGCCGGATGAAATAAAATGATTTACTGCATCCTTTTTGAATTCCTCTGTATATGTTTCCCTTGTTTTTGGTCCCTTGGTCATTTTTATCCTCTTTTAAAGGCTAAAATTTCTACACTTTTTCGGGTACAGTTCATACACTTTAATCTGCAAGTTTGACGAATTTGAATAATCTCGATGGATTAAAGCGTTAATAATAGCTTCGCGGAGTGCTTCATAAGGATATTCTAATTTTTCTCGACGATGTACACCGTCATAAGAGATATACGCTTTTAGATATTTAAGCCTCAAAATATCCATAATCGTATCTACTTGATCAATTAAATTACCTTCAATAATGTCGCTACTTTGAACTTCTGTTTCACTTAAGAATTTACCAATTTTTGAATGCGATTGTATATAATATTGCTGTGGGTTTTTAGCAAAAAGCAAAACAGCAGCTCGTTTTAAATATTGTCCATCGTATAAGTTAAGTTTTCTAAACAAATCTTCAATACTGTCTTCGTTAGTAATATTAGGTATTCTATCGATAGCGAGTTGCTTAAACTTTTTTACCGTATCTAAATTTACTTCGTTTAAGTTAAACCTATCTTCAATAACATCATCCCAAGTTTTGCCATACTTTTTTAACAAAAAGTTAGTGAGATTTGAACCATTCAATTCTATAGTGCTACTACCACTTCTTTTATAAAACTTTCCATTAAAAGAAATAGGTGCGAAATTTTTTGCGACCTCTACCTTTATATATGCTTTTCGATTCTTTGACAACCCTAAAACATCGGCAACAATTCCTAACCTCGAATTAATTTTATTCGGTAAAAGATTTAAAAGGTCTTTTATATTCTCTATACCTACAACTTTACCTTTATCATCTATACCTATAAATAACGTACCGCCATCAGTATTAGCGAAGGCAGCAATTGTCTTCAAATACTCATCACGCCAAGACTGTTTAAACTCAACACTTTGAGACTCGCCCTTTTCAATCATACCTATCAATAAATAATTCTACACCACCGAGCTTGGCAAACTCACCAGGTGCGCCTCTGCCGCTTCGGCATTGGGTAGCTCCCCACGCAGTGCACCTTCGAAAGCGGGTAAGCGGTGCATCAACTGCCACACCGGTCTTGTCATAACACCAGCACTGTTTGTTTTCGCAAGCAGCTCGTTGCGTTTTTCAATACTCGGGCAATATACCGAATTGAGCCAGTAGTTTGAACGAGCATACGCAGGTTCTTTTACAAAAATATAATCGCTGTTCGAGAAGAACTCTTCGTAATGTTTTGCAATTTTTCGTTTGCTTTCAAGAAAGCTATTTAACTGCTCCATTTGAGCACAGCCCAATGCTGCATTCAAGTTGGGCATTCGAAAATTAAACCCGGGTTCGTCATGATAAAATTCATACGGGTGCGGCCTCTTGGCGGTCGTTGTCAAGTGCTTCGCTCTTACGCCGTCATCGGGGTTGGCACAGAGTAACATGCCACCGCCACCCGTGGTGATAATTTTATTGCCGTTAAAACTTAAGATCCCGAAATCTCCCCAAGTACCAGTGTGGCGTTCTTTGTAAAAAGAGCCCAGACTCTCGGCAGCGTCTTCAATTAAAACTAAATTCCAGTTTTTTGCTATTTGCAAAAATTCGTCGAGCTGCACAGGGTGGCCAAAGGTGTGCATCGGGACGATTGCTTTTATTTTCTTGGCAGTCTCTTTGTGAACACAATGTCCATCCTCATCTAAACGTGCATTTTTATCGAGCCATTTCCCTGTCGCAACGGGGCATAAACCAAACGCTTGTGATTCAATATCAATCAAAACCGGCTTCGCACCCAAGTGATAAATAGCATTGCACGTCGCTACGAACGTGAGAGCCTGCGTAATGACTAAATCATCCTGCCCCACACCGGCCATATAGAGTGCGGTTGAAAGCGCAGCCGTGCCGTTTACGGTGGCAACGGCGCGAGGCGAACCGGTAAATGTTGCAATTTTATTTTCAAAGTCGTCTACAAACTTACCCACGCTTGAAACAAACGTGCTATCAATCGTTTCGGCTATGTACTTTTTTTCATTACCACGAAACTGCGGCGCATGCAGTGGGATGTATTCATTCGTTTGATAAATATCTCGTATAAATGAAATTAATTTATCTACCATAAAATTTTACATTTTGCTATCAAGATATTTACCGGTATCCTTGTAATCAAAATCAGGTAGCAGCTCAAAAAACAATCGAACAATATCTTCTTTTGTCCATGATAAATTTGCCTTCATCTGAGTTATTTTCTGCTCGAATGTATTCAATAGTGCATCATTGAAAACTGCATCATTTTTAATGATACCTAATTTCTCAAAGCGAGTCATATCAAGAGTTTCGTTTTCGGTAAAAAACTCCTCGAAATCTTTTTCACCGGTTGTGTCGCTTTTCGTGAAAAGACATGGCCATTTACCTTGTTCGGGCAACGTTTTTGCGAGCTCGCGCGCTTCGTCTTCACTGTTGCACAACTCCGGTTCATAACCTCTCAACTTTAAGTAATGGGTGGCTATTTCAGCAAACGTAATTAAATGCAACTCTTCACTCAGCTTAGGAAAAAAGATGTCTCTGTTATCGCCTAAAATACACGACATTAAACAAAGCTCTCCCGATTCTTGTGGAGTGACAAAATAACGCTTCACGTCATTCGGTGCCACAATGGGCTGCCGCTTTTGAATGCGCTGGTCAAAGCCATGCAAAAGTGAACCGTCTGAAAATGCAACATTCGCAAACCGTGCCGTCGAGATATTGATCTCAAGACTACGGCGCATTAAAAACATTTCCATAATACGTTTTGACGCTCCCATCATATTCACGGGGTTGGCGGCCTTATCGGTCGATACACAAAAATATTTTTTTACACCCGCGCGGATGGCCTGCTTTAGCGTTTTTTCGGTATTGAGAATATTGGTTTGAACCATACGCATCAAAGTAAAGGCGTCTTTTTCACTGCGCACATGCTTGAGTGCCGAAAGGTTCAACACATAATCATACTCTCCATCCCACTCAAAAAAAGCATCATACTCTACCGAGCCAATATCAAGCGCAAAAGTTTTGAAATCACCGTCGATATAACCAAACGAACTGCGAATATCGCGAACCAGCTCGACTAAATTATTTTCGCTGACATCAACCACATGCAACTTTTGCGGTTTGCGCTTAAAAATTTCCTTAACAACCGCTTGGCCAATTGAGCCTGCCCCACCCAAAACTAAAAACCGCGATGCTGAAACGATACTTGAAAGTTCAGTTTCGTGGTGTGCTAAATCGCGGGTAAAGAGCGGGTCGGTGCGGCCGATAAGATTAAGGGTGTTCATGCTAAGGTTGTTGTTATAGATTTTTTTTATATAGGAATTGCTATTTTAATAAGATCTTGGTTAAATGATGAGGTGTTTAGTGAGTAGGTTTTACCTTAGCAAATCTATGTTGCTTCTTAAAAAATCAGATCCGATTTTCGCTCGAATTTCTCCATGCCAAACATTCCCTATATCATCTACTTTTTGAAAATGTTTCCAAAACTTTTTTTGCAAATCCTCATCTTCTTTTGTAATCTTCCAAGACCCGCGAACTCTCGATTCCATTTCAAGAACTACTGATTTAATTTCTTCCGGGGTGCTTTCATACAAATCAACACCGATACCAAGGCCGTCTTCTCTGCTTGACATATAATAAGCCGCATTCATTTCAAAAATCTCTTGAATAGTTAGAAATCGTTTTTTTTCTCTTGACCAATGCTTTTTCACTGTAATAAGAAATTTATCACTAAAAGTTGAGATAATACCAATAGGAACATGATCAACGTATAAAATCGGTCTTCTAAAAATATATGGAACTCCATCAAATCCAGTGCCATTTGAAATACAAAATTCACATTTTGCACCTAAATAAATATCCATAAAATCTGAACGAAGGCCATTATATGAATAATCGATAATTTTTGGATGAAATACATTCAAAGGCTCTTTTACCTTTACCCCCATTCGTATTACATAATAACCCATTTCTGCCAATTCTAATGCTGCCTTACCATAGTTTTGGATATTGCAGTTACGGTAATCGTGATAAGACCAATCTCTCCAAGGAAGAGCAGACTTTAAATAACTATCATCTCTAATATGCAAACAAATAAATTTACTTCCTTTTTCAATTCCAAGTGCTAATAAACCATCCAATCCTTTTTTTTCTTCTCTTTCAGTAAACTGAATATGGGCAGGGTATTGATCTAATAGATTATGAACATCTCTATCATTTGCTGAATTGTCACCAATTCGATGAATATCGCCACCTGGAAAAAGAGTATTAAAATAATTTACTGATGAAAATAAAAATGTTGGAAAAACGTGTAGCTTTCTCTTTATCATTCTATTTAATTGATAATTGCAAATTGGATAGTTGTTATACCAAATATCTATAAAACGACCTTTAGGTTTATTCACTCCAGCATCCAATTCACATAAATATAATTCTGTGTTCCCTGAAAAATGACCAATTCTTTCACTTATTAGCAATTGAATTCTAATCAAAATTAAAGGCTTAATGATTCGTATTAATATAAAGATAATAAATCCCACTGGAGAAAATATAAAAATACAAAGATACCAAAAAATTTTAATTACAATAATTTTTTTAACTTGAAAATTACTCTTAAATAAATTCAAAAGCATAAATTTTAATTTCATTTTAATAAAATTCATCAAAACATTCCATAAAAAAAATTTTCATAATAAATACTGATATCTACGAAGAAATGTTGTGCTAATTTTAGATTTTATTTCACCGTGCATTTCTTTTTTCTGAAATACCTCCCAAAACTTCTTTTGAAGTTCGGTATCCTGAATTGTATCTTCCCATTCTCCTTTAATTCTTGATTCCATTTCCATGACTCCTTCAATAATTTCTTCTGGAGAAGTTTCGATTAAATCAATTCCAGAAGACTCAAATTCACTTGACCTCATAAAATATCCCGCTCCAGAATCAAAAATCTCCTTAAAATTCATGTATCTTTTTTCATTTTTAAGCCAATGAAGCTTTGTAGTTGCTATGAATTTATCACTAAATGTAGCTATGATTCCAAGAGGGACATGATTCATGTATATAATTGGCCTTCTAAATATGAAAGGCACTGCATCAAATCCAGTACCAGTAGAAATACAAAATTCACATTTAGCGCCTAAATAAATATCCATAAAATCATTTCGTAAATCACTCACTGCATAATCGATTATATTCTTATGAGAAACAGACATTTTTTTATTCACAACTGCACCCATTCTAAAAATAACATAACCCTTTTCTGCTAATGCAACGAGAGCTGGAACATAATTTTGAATATCTCCATCTCTATAATTATGGTAAGACCAATCTACTCTTAAGTTTGAACTATTACTCTGATTATCCAAATATGCTGAATCTCTAACAGTAATACAGATAAACTTCCCATTATTTGGAACTCCAAACAATTTTAATTGCCTTTCTCCCTCAATCTCTTCTTCTTGCGTAAAACTTAAGTGCGCAGGATATTTATCCAGCAAATTATTCACATCTCTGTCACAACAGGTATTTGTACCGATTGTAAACTTATTAAATCCCGGTATTTTTCTATTTAATCTATCTGCTAAGGCAAAGAAGCTTCCTGTTTTTATATTAATTATTCGCATCCACATTTTTTTTAATTGTAAATTGCAATCATTTAGTTCTTGGTACCATATATCAAAATATCGCTTAATAGGGACATTGATTCCTTCTTCTTTTTCACATAAGTATAGTTCAACATTCGCAGCAAAATGACCTAACCTCCAATAAATTAGGGGCTCGAGCCTAATCAAAAAAAATGGGCTAATAATTCGAATAATCAAAATAAAGATAGCTATAAACGGGAGATAAATGAGAAAAATCGTGTAGTGGAAGAAAAAATCTTTAAAACGATATAATTTTCGTATAACTTCCTTTTTCCCTCCAAGTCGTATGTGCTGAATTTGTCTTTTAAAAAAATTATTAATCTTAAACATAAATAACTTCTATTTTGTTACTCCATGAAAAGTTCCCTATAATTACCTTTGCGAAGAACTTCTCCTTTGTTTAACTCAATTATAAAATCACAATTCTTTATTGTACTTAATCTGTGAGCTATTATGATTATTGTTAAATCCTTTTCTAAATTTTCTATTGCTTCCATTACTGATTTTTCGGTTTCGTTATCTAACGCACTTGTAGCCTCATCAAAAATAATTAATGATGCGTTTTTATACAAAGCTCTAGCAATTCCTATTCTTTGCTTCTGTCCTCCTGAAAATCGAACTCCCCTTTCCCCTGCCATTGTATTATAACCATCTTTCAAGGATTCAATAAACTCTGAAATTTGGGCTTTTCTTGCTGATTCTTTTACTTTATTAAAATCTATATCTTCTGTCTTAACACCAAAAGCAATATTTTCGATAATTGTAGCATCGGAAAAAAAAATATTCTGCGGAACATGAGCTATGTTTTTCTGCCAAGACTGAATATTTTCCATGGTTAGTACAATATTATCTACGAAAATTTTACCTTTAAAAGGAGTTAATAATCCCATAATTATATCGGTTAAAGTACTTTTACCACTTCCTGTTTTGCCTATAATCCCAATTTTACTCCCTTTCAAAATGTCAAAACTGATGTTTTTTAAAACATAAGGCTCTGAATTTGAGTATTTAAAACAGATATTAACTAACTCAAGTTTGGAACTAAAAACTATTCCCCCTGTACCAATAGTATCTGAATATATAGGCATTGGCTGCTCTAACAACTCTAAAACATTAAGTAAGCTATGCCTACTTGACCGCAAAATACTCCAGGAGGAATATGCCTGTTGCATCACTGGTAATAGTCGTTGAGCAGCAAGAGCCAATGAACCCAATAATGGAATAGCAGAAGACGTTAAGCCACCCTTTATATTATCGCTTAAAATATATGCAATCGCTGAAATCAATATCATTCCAAAGACTTCGATTACTAATCGGGGACTATTGTTTATAAGATAATTGCTCGCGGAGGCCTTTCTTAACAGATAGTCTGATTTTTCATAAATCTCATAATATACTTTTTGAGTCCCATCCAATAAAATATCTCTAATACCTCCAAGCCCTTCATTCAATACTTTTAAAACATTATTAGATTCTAAAGAAATTACTTTCCCATTACGTGTGAGTGTTTCTTTTGAATAAAAAGCTATTATAAAATAAAAAACCCCAAAACTAAAAAATGTGCCAATAGCAATAACTGGATTAATTGCTATAACTGCAAATAAGATAGTAATTAACATTATCCCAGAATTTATTAATCCAAGTGTAGGTTGCATCAAACTCCCCATCACCCCATTTGCTTTATTAATGATCCCGCTAATCACCTCACTATTATTTCTTGAAATATGAATATAATATGGTTGATACAAAGTTTTTTTATATATATCCAAACTTAACACAGATGAGACCCTAAAACTTAATTTTGTACTATAAGATAGAATCGAAATTCTTGCAATACCGGCAAACAAGGCAAAACTCGCAAATAAAACAGTTATTGGCAGTAATAAGTCTGCTGAACTTTGAATACCCAAATAATGATATATAGGAATTAACAGTTCAATTTTAAAAACTGTTTCAGGAGATGTTAAAACACCAAGCAAAGGTAAAACAGAGCCTATGCTTAATACCTCAAGAAAAGAAGTAAGGATGCTTAGGAACAGAAATAAAACTATTTCTCTTTGAAATTCCCTTGGTAAATGCTTAAAAAACCGTGCAAATAGAGAAAAGTCTGGCATTAAAATTTTAAATTAAATTTACAGAAAATTAACGTGCAATGGATTCGGACCTTGTGCAGGACGAAGCCTTTCGATTCCTTTAATATGATTATCTAATGCAATACTTACATAGTGCTGAATAGGTAAAGTCCCCATCATTGTTTGAGCATCAAAAGCAGGCGAGGCTAAATATTGCATAATTCTGGTATACCTATCAGACTTAAAAATATCTATAAACCTTTCATCTGTAAAATTACCCATATGCAACTTTGAATATCTTGCATTAAAAAACATACCAGAAGGTGCGATTAATCCACTTCCACTGATTTGTAATAAAAATTGTGGTCCATAAAATCTTTTGTAGGACGGGATACCTTTGTCTTTGATTTTTTCCCATTTCACAATTATCTTTGTCTCTTCATTGCTTAATGATTCTGCCTCTTGCAATAAACTATACATACTTTCATATTGATCATAATCAACCCCAAGAGTATGATTCTCGTCATCAGAGCAATGTTTAATTACTCCATAATCTGCACCTAAGTCAACAGCTAATTTAGCAAATGGAATAATTTCATCTTTAAATTCTGGCATCAAAACCATCTGAATTCCTAATGTTACATTTAATTTTTTTCTTTTCTTTAAATCTATAGCATACTTAATATGCGACATAGCACGATCAAAAACTTTAGTGTATGATGGTCCTTTATACATAATTTTTGCATAGCTTTCCGGTCTTCCCGCAGCTACGGTAAATCTCACCCAGGTTAAATAAGGAAGTACTTTCTCAATTTTTTCTGGCTCCCACTCCCAGGCATTTGTGGCATTTCCCACATCTATACCAATTTTATGTGCATGTTGGATAAATGGAACATAAACTTTTGACAAAGTGCTTTCCCCATCTGAAATCAAGGAGACCCCTTTTACACCAATTTCAGCAAAGTCATCTAACAAATTTAGAGCTTCATTCTCCTTTATCGGAGGTCTCTCCTGCGGTTCTTGCATCATTGCATAGCAAAACTTGCACATGGCTCCACAGGATCGCGTTAGAGCCATGTCAACGCTAACCGGTGCAATTTTCTCACCATTTTCCCATGCTTTAACTCTATCATAATGATAAGACAACTTATGAGAATCTAAAATCAAGTCTCCTTCTTTCGTTGCTACAGTAATCTTTTTATCTTCCATATATAGCTCCTTGTTTCTAAGATTTTATTTGAATACCACGTAAATTTCTAAGAGAATTTTTATCTCCAAGCGACTCACACCAAACATTTATCCCTTGATCAATTTTATTTTTTAAAAATTCTTCATAATCTAAAATTAACATTCCCCTCTTACTGGCAGGAATGTTTTCAGTTAATGTAATTAAAACTTGTCCTGATTTTGTGGTGCGTGTAGGAGAAATTAATTGAAAAATAGGATTTTGGTTTGTTGCCGATATAACTAGATCGAGCCTTGCTTGATCATCAAGTTTATTCCATGTCTCACTCGTTTTTGGTGTATCAATTTCTGCATAGTTGTTAAACATAAATTTTTCCTTTATTAAAATATATTACTTCAGTAACAGTGTTTAAGAAACTCTAATATATTTATATAAAAATTTATATATTGCAATTAAATTCCTATATTCAATAAAATCATTATTCATCTAAACTATTCCCTTGACTGATTAAGTCTGTCTATAAGTTTTTCTTAATTGGAATTTTAAAATTTTCTTTGCTTTAAAAAGGCCCTTTAAACCAGTCACCGGGTACGTCATGGGGGGTTTTAACTAATTTTTCTAGATCATCTTTTTCAGGCTGAATCCCAAAATACTTACAAACCTCAATTACAATTTCTTTTGCACCATTATAATATTCTTTAGTTAATCCAAAGCTTGCTGGTGATGCAAAATCAGGTTGGGCAATTCTGAGAGGATGAGACTTTAGTGAGCTAAATTTCTCTAAAGAAACTCTGGCGACTATTTCACTTGAAATTGAGGAAAATGGTGAAGCTGAATCTAACGCTAATAACTTACCAGTTTTCTCTACTGAGCCAAAGACAGTATCCCAATCCAAGGGACGAATTGTCCTTAAATCAATAACCTCACAAGATATTCCATATTTTTTTAATACATTTTCCGCATGAATCGCTTCGACAGTCATGTAGGAGTAAGATACAATTGTAATATCCTTTCCCTCAGTAACGACTTTTGCTTTTCCTATAGGAATTTCATAATAGCCTTCCTCAATCTCTTCTGAAATATTGTGCAACCATCTATGCTCTAAGAATATTACAGGATTATCATCAAAGATTGATGATAATAAAAGCCCTTTCGCATCTTTTGTAGTTGCTGGCATAACCACTTTTAATCCAGGTATATGAGCGAACCATGACTGAAGATTTTGACAATGTGTAGGTCCCTGTCCCCACCCATGACCAATAATCAATCGAATTGTAATTGGAATAGATTGTTTTTGGCCAAACATATAATACCATTTTGCCGCTGAGTTTACAACCTGATCCATGGCCAATAAAAAGAAATCTAATCGTTGGTGAACCATGATAGGTATAATCCCGTTTAAAGAGGCACCAATCCCTACTCCTGTCATACCGTTTTCTGCTGTAGGCATATCAAATACTCTTTCTTTTCCAAATTCTTCTACCAAGCCTGCAGTTGTTCCAAAAATTCTTTTTGGATCATCAATTCCCAACCCAAAACAAATAACAGAATTACTTTTTCTCATTGCCAAATGCAAAGCATTATTTATCCCATTTGCAAACGTCATCAATTTTTTCATTTCTTATATTCAACCAAACAAGATTCTTTATAATTAGGAAATTCAGAATTTTCTGCAAACTGAAATGCATCCTCAATTTCATTTAATACTTCATTTTGGATTTTCTCTATTTCTTTATCCGTTAAACCAAATTTTTTAACTTCATTTTCCAATCGAAATACTGGATCCTTTATTTTCCACTCAAGATATTCTGCCTCTGTCCTATATCCAATATCATTGTCAAAATAAGGTCCACAGTGCTCTCTATATCTATATGTAGAAAATTCTAAAAATTCAGGCCCGCCTCCTTTTCGGATTCGGTCTAAGGATTCATTGATTGTTAGAAATACTTGATACGGATCGTTTCCATCGCCACTCAAGGATTTCATACCCAAGGAACTAACCATTTCATAGATTTTTCTATCTTTTGGCTGCCTTACTGACAAGGGAGAATAGACTGAATATAGATTATTTTCACAAATAAAAATTACGGGTAAATTTTTAATTATAGCAAAGTTAACCGATTCATAAAACACACCTTCTTCAGTAGAACCATCTCCAAAAAATATGCAGCTTACTTGGTTTGTTTTGTTTAATTGTATAGAAAGACCAAGCCCGACTCCTAATGGTATACTATTTCCGACAATTGCAGTAGTACCTACAAAACCACAAGACAAATCGCACAAATGCATCGACCCACCTATTCCCCCGCTACACCCTGTTTTCTTTCCATATAGCTCGGAAATCAAACCTTTTATACTACCACCCTTCCCTAAATAATGAGCGTGACCTCTATGTGTACTTACAGCAAAGTCATTTTTTTTCAAAGCCATACCTGCTGAAGCAGCTACCCCTTCTTGGCCAATACTTAAATGAGTAGGACACCTCATCTTATTTTCAGGGTATCTATTTGCAATAGTTTCTTCAGTTAACCTAATTTTCAAAGCCGATTTATATAAGTTTAATAATTTAGTTTTCAATAAATTTCACCTATTTATAAAATTGATTCACAGTATCTGCAACTCTTTCCAATTCTTCCGGTTTAATGTATTGATTTATCGGGAGGGTTAAAATCCTTTTTGCCTGACTTTCTGTTTTTGGAAAATCGCCCAACTTATACCCAAGTTTTTTACTTGCGGGTTGAAGATGAATAGGAATAGGATAATGAATTGCAGTTTCAATACCATTAGCGAGCAAATATTCTTGAAGTTCATCTCTTTTCTCAACTTGAATCACAAATGTATGATAAGTATTAAATTCATTTGGTTTGTCTTCTGGGATATATATATGCTTTGGGTTTAATTGTCTCCTATATTTTTCTGCATTATTTCTTCTTTTCTCAATTAAATCCGGTAACTTTTTTAACCTGTAGTTTAATATAGCTGCTTGTAAAGCATCCATTCTAGAAACAAACCCAAAACTTTCAACTGTATTTCTGTCAATCAGACCATGATTTCTCGCAAAGCTAACTTTCTTATAGATCAACTCATCATTAGTTGTAAGAAATCCACCATCACCACATGCATTTAAATTTTTTAGAGGATGAGTAGAAAAGCAACCCACATTTCCAATTGAGCCACTCATTTTATTCTCGTATTTTGAACCAATTGATTGAGCTGCATCTTCTATTACGGAGATTGAAAATTTTTTAGCAATATCCATAATTTCGTTCATCCTTGCCATTCTTCCAGTTAAATGAACTGGCATGATAGCTTTGGTTTTTTTGGTAATTAGTTTCTCGATTTCCTTTGGGTCAATGTTTTGATCCTCTAACACATCTGCAAACACAGGAACTGCATTCAGATGTACAATAGCAGCAGTTGATGCAATAAATGAGTTCGGTGGAGTGATCACTTCATCTCCTGGTTTTACACCAAGTGCAGACAGTCCTAGAACCAATGCGTCGGTTCCACTGTTAAGAGCTACCGCATAACGCACATCGCAAAGTGCAGCTACACTTGTTTCAAAATCTGAAATTTCCTTTCCGCCAATATATTGTCCTGACCCAAGTAATGAATCTATGATTGGCAACAATTCTTCCTTGTCTGATGCCCATTGTTCTTGTATATTTACATAAGGTATTTTTTTATTCATTTCCTGATCCTATACATAATTGTTTTTAATTTTTTAAAATAGAGTTAAGTCTTTTTATTTTTGTTATGAAAATCTTTTAAAATTCTGATAATGGTTTCCGGAACTTTCACTTGACTCAATTCACTAAAAGTGAAACAGTCAACTCCCTGTCCTTCTAACAATTCATGTTTACCCCAGAAATCCGTAAAATCCGCAGAAAAAATATGATAATGAATCTCTTCTTTATAAAAATCATGGTATTCCGAAAATGAAGTGAAAACTTTAAATTTTTCATCCGGAATCTGAACATTTAGTTCTTCTTTGATCTCACGTACAATTCCTGTAATAGGTTTTTCTCCCGATTCCAGTTGTCCTCCGAATAAACCCCAGATCCCGGGGTGAGGAATTCCCACCTTATTACTTCTGAGCTGTAAGACATATTTATTATCTTTTAATAAAATAGTCAGAACAACATTTCGCAAATCGAAAATACCATCAATAATTTTCCTGATAACGAAAAATCAAAAGTAAATTGTTTTAATAATAGCTTTAAAAGCTGTAGATTTCATTTTTTTCTATTTAAGGGTTCTGGAAATAGCCTGTCTATAAAACTCTCAACAAGAAATGTGGCACCGAATGGGGATAAATGTCCACTATCAAGAAAAGTGAGTTCATTTTCATTGTCAGTAATACTCGTTAAACAACCATCAACATTGCAAAGTACTTCCTGGGAAGATATATAAATTATATTATTCTGCAATGCAATATTTTTTTGTGCCTCTCCCCAATCCGAAAGAAAATTTTGATGTAAAGTATTTTTTATTCGTTTGGGGAAGATTTGATTCCATTTTAATGACAATTTAAAACTTTGAACAATCGCCATTTGTATTGAAACTTTCCATTGAGGAGTTGGCCCGAGTAAAATAATTCTTTTTATTCCATAGGATTTTAATTTTGAAATACTCTTGGGTAAATTTACCTCTCCTTTCTGGCGTTCCCAATTATCACTCCAATTTGCATAAAGCAGTACTGTATCCGGTATCAAATTTTTTATCTTTTCAAGAATGAATTGATTTTTACTTTCACACTCATCCAGCTCGGATGTGTTACTATAAATCCACGGTGGGCATTTACTTTGTGTAAATTGAGCAACTCTAAATTCATATTTCTCTTGAAGCTTGCTAAGTCCGGAATATAAAGATGCGGCATGGGAGTCGCCCCATATAAACACTAACGGCCCTTTTATTGATTCCGGGTCAACACATTCGGTTTCTGAAAACTTGCTACCTGTCTTATGAAGAAAACATTTGTTTATTCTCCATGCCTGTAGTTCAGGTATAGAATCATCAGTCAGGTTTGGTGTTTTTAAATTTTTAATAAACTCAGGTAACCTTTCTGGAAAGCCATGACTTCTATATAAAAATAAACCAACTCCTGATAAGGCCAACATTAATGCGAAAATTGCCGCAGCAATAGATTTTTTTGGATTATGCCGAATTTTGTTTTCTATAAGTTGATAAGTAATAAAAGCAAACAGAATACTTAATCCGATTATTAGAATCCGTATCTTAATTGATAAAACTACATCTGAAGAACTATTCCAAAAAACAAATAATGGCCAATGCCAAAGATATAGAGGATAACTGATTAGCCCTATAAATACAAGAAATCGGCTGCCTAAAATTTTGCGATTTAACCAAGTTCCAGTTCCAGCTGAAATTATCAGGAAAGCCCCTACTGTAGGCAGTAAAGCAGAAAAACCCGGAAATCGAGTATCCTTGTTAAATACCCCAATTGATATGGCTATTAATATTATACCAATACCTGACCTGACCTGACCTGACCTGACCTGACCTGACCTGACCTGACCTGACCTGACTGGACTTGTTCAGACTTGATTCTGCTCAAATGAGCAAGGCAAGCTCCAATCAGCAATTCCCAGATTCTGGTAATCGGAAGATAAAAATTGGCTACTTTATGAGTATATGCACCATAAATATTCAATACAAAAGAAATTACAGTTACTAACAATGTTACTGCGAACAGACCAACCCTTATTTTCCAAACAATAAATAGCAGAAGCGGCCAGAATATATAAAACTGTTCTTCAATACCCAATGACCATAAATGAAGTAATGGTTTTAGTTCTGATGCTGTATCAAAATAACCTGCTTCCATCCAAAGAATAAAATTGGATATAAATGCTCCACCACCTGCTATATGCTTACCCAATTGTCTGTATTCATTTGGCAGGAATAAAAACCAGCCAAGAGTCAGACAAAATGCAAGCACCAGAAACAATGCGGGAAAAATTCTTTTTATGCGCCGAGAATAGAAATTCAAAAAACTGAAATTTTCTTTTTCAAGACCATCTACAATTATTCCTGTTATCAAATATCCGGATATAACAAAAAATATATCTACGCCTACAAACCCCCCTTTCACCCATTCCGGAAAAATGTGAAAACCGATTACGGCAAGAACTGCAATTGCTCGAAGCCCATCAATATCTGACCGGTAGTTGCCTTTTTCGGAGTTTATTAAATTCTTATTAAAAAATTTCATGAAAAATAATTAACTTAAAAACTATGAATAAAACTCTTTTACAGTTGAAACAACATAATCCATTTCCTCTTTCGATAAATGCTGGTCGCATGGAAAAGTAATTATTTTTTTTGTGTGCTCATCTGAAACAGGAAAGTCGCCTTCTTTGTAACCATAAGCCTTTAAAGCTCTCTGACGATAGATTGGAATAGGATAGTGAACTTTGGCTTCGATTCCTTTTTTTACACAATATTCCAATAACGCATCTCTTTTCTCTGCAAATACTATATACAAATGATATACAATCCTGAAATCTGCAGGTCTTGGAGGTAAAGTAATTCCATTGATTTTACCTAATTGACTATCATAATAATTTGCATTCTCGATTCTTTTATTAGAAATATCTACTGCATGGGGAATAAGCCAATTTCCGACTACTGCCTGAATAGTGTCTAATCTGGAATTGTAGCCTAGAATTTCTACATTATCCCTATCAATTAATCCATGATTTCTCAAGAGCTTTAAAGTTTCAGCTAAGTTATCGTCATCAGTTACAATAACACCACCATCAGACCAAACGTTCAAGTTCTTTAACGGGTGCAGAGAAAATGCCCCAGCGTTTCCCCATGTTCCCGCTTTTTTACTATCAATTGCACCTAGAATCGACTGGCAAGCATCCTCAACAATCGGTAAATTGTGTTTCTTTGCAATTGGAAGAAGCTTCCTCATATCGGTCATGTAGCCAGTAAAGTGAACTGGTACAATTGCCTTTGTTTTTGAAGTAATTGCTTTTTCAAGTAAATCCACATCCATACAAAAAGTATCATTACAGTCCACAAAAACAGGTTTTGCCCCAAGCTCTACTATCGCTCCCACAGTGGCAACAAATGTATTGGCTGTAGTAATCACTTCATCTCCATGACCAACACCGAGGGCCTTTAAAGATAATTTAATTGCATCTGTTCCGGAATTCACCCCTATTGCATGTTTTGTTCCAATAAGTTTTGCAAACTTAGCTTCAAATTCTTGAAGAGGCTTACCTAAGGTAAAATCGCCTGTCGGCACAAATCTCTTTAGCTCATCCCAAAGATCATCACAATTTTCAAACTGCTGTTTTAAATAGCTATATCTAACTTTCATTTTTTCACCTCAAATCTACAGACTGCATCCTTTTTATATTAAAATACTTTTCATTTGTAAATGAATCAGGAAGCAATCCATTTTCAAATGCTTTTTTCAAATCTTCAACTGCTAGTTTAATAGAACGATTTGCTCTAAACCCTAACTTATTATAAATTTTTTCAGAAGAAATGTGATACGATCTGTTATCATTTGTAGGAGTAGTTACCAGCTTCACATCTTCACCTATCACTTCTTTTACCATATCAGAAATTTCTGCGACTGTAAAATTCAAATAACCCGCATTAAAAATCTCACCAGCAATTTTTTCTGTCGGAGCCTCCAAAAGTGCTATATACGCATCAACCATATCATCAATATGAATATTTGGTCTGAGCTGCTTTCCTCCAAAAACACTTACCTCTCTTTTGTGATATGCAAGATTAGTCAAAATATTTACAACAACATCCAACCTTTGTCTCGTTGAATACCCACAAACTGTTGCCGGTCTGATAGTAACAGTTGTAAATTCGGGAGACTGGTATTCTGCCAATATTTTTTCACAATCAGCTTTAAACTTAGAATAATCAGTAAGCGGCTCCAAAGAAAAATCTTCCGTTACATTTGGCTCTTCTTTTACACCATAAACAGAAGAAGAGGAAGCGTAGATAAACCTTTTCACTTTAGACGCTTTACTGATTTCAACCAAGGGACGAAATGCGTCGAGGTTGATGGATTTTCCAAGATTTGGATTTAGCTCAAAACTAGGGTCATTAGAAATACAAGCCAAATGAATTACTGCATCATGACCTGGAATTATTTTTTTTAATAAATCGAGGTCACGGATATCACCCTTAATTTTTACTAAATTAGGATGGTCCTTAATTACATCTTCACCATAGATCATTAAATCTAGTACGGTAACTTTATATTCTTTTTCTAATAATTTAGGCACCAGCATTGCACCCACATAACCCGCTCCACCGGTTATAAAAATTTTTTTTATCATATCCTTCATGCTTTCTCCAATTTTTTAATAAAACTTTGTAATTTATTGTATGTAACAGGAATATTTCCGACAGTTTGCACTGCAAGAGCTGCCATACATGCACCAATTGCAGAAGACTCCATTAAATTTGCACCCGAACACATACTTGCAGAAAGTGCAGCAAGTAAAGAATCTCCTGCACCTGCGACATCCACAGGATTGGAAACTAAAGCAGGAAAATGTTCTTTATGAATAAAATTATCAAGTGAATCTCTGCTATAAGAAATAAACCCATCAGCTCCAAGCTTAATAACTAAATTCTTAGCTTCGGTTTCTTTGAATAACATATTTGCAATAGTTTCAATCCCATCCTGTTGATTACTTAATGCGATTCTTGCTTCCTTTTCCGTAGGACATATTACATCAAATTTTTTAAATTTTGCAACATTTCCCACCTGACTACTACATTGAAGATCCCCGAAAAGTAAAATGTTTTTTTTCTGCGATATCTTTATAATCTCCTCAAGAACTCTTTCGGTTATAACTCCATATACAAAATCTGAAATTAATATTCCGCTGATTTTTTCAGACAAATGTCTTAATTTTTCAATTACTCTATCTTCTATAATCTTAGATATAGGATGATCTTTTAATCGGCTGACTCTAAAGAGTTTTTGATTTTCGACCATATAACGTATTTTAAAAGTTGTTGGCCTTGAATCATCTTTGATAAGATATACACCCACACCTTGCTTTTCAAGTTCGCTCTGTACAATTTCTGCATTAGAGTCATCTCCAATAACAGATAAAAATATTGCATTTGTTCCTAATGCTTTCAAATGTGCAGCAACAATTCCAGCTCCACCGACAAATTCTTTTGACTCAATTTCTTTGACTACCAATACCGGAGCCTCTGCACTCATTCCTACTGCTTCGCATGCAACATACTGATCGACAATTGTGTCACCAATAACTAATATTTTCGCTTTAGGGAATTGCTCTACTCGGTCTATCAATCGACTCATTTCAATTCCCTGTCTATGACAGGATTGAAGAAATAAATGTCTCCTTTCCGATTCTATATCCTGTTGACTACCATGTAATAGTTCAGAGCTTGCATAATGAATTTCACCCGCATGGTATTGTATCTTTCCACCATAAGAATCCAATGAAGCAATCGCATCCTTGATATCTTTTCTTGACGTATTCTCAAACTCTTTTCCTAATACAAATTTGGCTGGTTTTATATTAGAAATAAAAATATCAATGGTCATTTTATCTAAAATATAAACCATATCTACAAAATGAATAGAGGCAACCCCTTCCGCTCTTTCCAATTGTGAAAAATATTTTGATCTTTGATTTTCCTGTACCAACCGATCTCCCCAGACAGCTACGATTAATTTTTTGCCCAAAGTTCTTGCATATTGCAAAAAGCGAATGTGCCCAGGGTGAATAATGTTAAAATGCCCATAACATAAAACTATATCATCTCCTTTACCTATACTGTTCAAATCAGTGATATTGCGGACTATAAATATTTTGTTTGAATTTTGACTCATTAACTTTGTAAAATTAAATTATGTATGGGATGAGATTTATATAATTTTTGCCATTCATCTTCAATCTTATAATCATCGAATTGAACTTCTTTTTGCGCTATCTTAAGTGATTCTATATTGCCAATATCTCTCATAATCCCATCATTTTTCCAAGTAGCAATTTTGCCCATAAAATAAGGAATTACTTGTGTACTAAAATCTGATATATTTTCTTGTTCCATTATCCACTCAAGTATCTCAGGCTCCAGTAGATAAATTGCTGCATTGGCTAAGTTGGATGGAGGATTTTTTACCTTTTCATGAAATTTCCAAACTATTCCCTTCTTATCAACTTCGACAATTCCACATGTTTCAGGAGTTATAGTGTGAAAGGTCATCATTGTCATCAAAGCTGGCTTCGGTCGAAAATTGATATGATATTCTAAAAACTTTCTAAAATTGCATATACATAAATTATCAGCATGAACCATTAAAATTACTTTATCTTTCAAATAGAAGTAATTCTGTCGTAAAGTTCCAGCTGTACCCAATAGATCCGCCTCATAAACTGTATCAACCCAGTCACGAAATTTTGGTCGCTTCATAAACTCGATAACTAATTCCTTTTTATAATGAAGATTAATTAATACTTTTTTAATATCCAATAATTGAAGTGTATCTAACCATATCTCTAATAGAGGCTTTCCATTAATAGGCATAAGGCATTTTGGCAACTCATTAGTCAAAGGCTTTAGCCTTGAGCCAATTCCAGCTGAAAGTAATACACATACAATATCTTTCAATCTTAGTTTCCCAAGTATTTAAACCAATCATTTGTTGCTTCCTGAATTTTTTCAGGGGTCCAGACTGGCGCTTCCCTCCAATATTCAATATTTTTTAATAATTGAGAGACCCCCTCTTCGATACTTACTTTAGGGCACCATTTCAATTCAGCTTTGATCTTTGATATATCTGCAAAGGTACAATCTGGCTCACCTGGACGCTTTGGTATAAATACTTTTTCACCCCCCAATAACTCAACTATTCGATTTACTGAAATTGTTGCTCCACTTCCAACGTTATAAATTTCTCCAACTTTATTTGAATTAGCCGCTACAAAAACAGCCTCTGCTACATCACGAACATAAGTAAAATCTCTTGTCTGACTGCCATCACCCACAACAGTCAAAGGATTTCCTGCTAATTTTTGAGCAAGGAATACTCCAAATACTGCTCCATAGGTACCTGAAGTTCTGGATCTAGGTCCATAAACATTAAAAAATCTTAAAGACAGTGCAGGCAATTTGTAAACTTTTGCCCAATGAATTACAATTTCCTCCCCCATTCTCTTAGTAAGTGCATATGGATATTGAGGCTGAATAGGTGCATTTTCAGGAGTTGGATAAACATCAGGAATTCCATAACATGAGGAAGAAGCTGCATATACCACTCGTCTTACATTATTTAATCTGCATGCTTGCATTATATTAAAAGTACCAACAACATTTGATTGAAAATACGCATCAGGACTTTGAATGCTCGGTACAATATCAGCTAGAGCAGCAATATGAAAAACTTTATCTATTCCCTTGAATTTTTTTATCCAATTCCCTTGAACAGAAATATCACATTCAATAATCTCAACTTTATCCTTTACAGAATCTAAATTAATTCTACGCCCAGTACTAAAATTATCCAAAACAATTACTTCATAATTATTTTCAAGAAGAACATCAACAATATGACTTCCTATAAATCCAGCCCCTCCGGTTACAATTGCTTTCATTAGTTTACTTCCTTTGATTTTGTACTAAGCCACTGCATTAAAATATGTCCAACAATAAGTTGTAAATCTTCGGATATCTGCATATCATCAATTGAAAAATGAATTGGATGCTGTGCGAGTTCCTTACATCTTCCTCCTTTATAACCTAATAATGCAAATGTTTTCATTCCAATTTCATTTCCAGTTTCAAGTGCACGCAAAATATTAGGTGAATTCCCACTACCAGAAAGAACAATCAAGACATCATCCCGATCTGCTTTAACCCTTAACTGCTGTGCAAAAATTTGATCGTATCCTTCATCATTGGCAATACAAGTAATAATTGATGAGTTTGCAGGAAGAGCTTCAATTCTCAATCCAATACCTTTTGCTTTATCAATTCCATAATTAAAGTCATTTGCTAAATGAATTGCATTCCCTGCACTGCCTCCATTTCCACAAATATACACTGTTCTTTTTGTCTTCCACACATCGAATAAGCTATTTCCAAGTATTTCAATTTGCCTCATATTCTCATCAGTAAAAGCTTTAACCAACTTTGATGTATAATTATTTATTATTTCTTTCATATTTTAATGTCCTTTTAATGATTTCTTTACCTGCACCGTAAATTCTAAAAAAAATACACCGACTAACCCAATTAATATACTTACACAAAATCCAAATATTAAAATATTTGTTGGAGTAAGTTTAGATAGAGAATCACTTTGGAGGGTTGCCTTTTGTGCAAGTGAGACTATTTCTGTCCTACTTACATGAGTTGAATTTACCCCTTGTCTTGCATTCTTTTCAGCAATATCGTTGTAAAACCTATTATGCCTATCTATAATTGGTTGTAAAACTATTCTATGGTATTTTTCTATTTCAAGACTAATTGTCTTATTATCCTCTGATAAAGGAATTTGAGTGACAATTTTCATCAGGTTTCCCATTTTTTCCCAATCATGAACTATATTAATCGAAAATTTGTTATTTAATTCCTTGGTGTATACCTCATTTAGCTCAATCTCAATCGATTTGAGTGGTTCAATCAATAAATTTCCTGTAGAATTAACTAATCCAACCGATAAATACGTAGTGTACCTAACGTACTCTGCCGGTGCGTTTTGCATCTCTTTCACTTTTTGATATTTTATAAATGCAAAAACCAACGTCAAAAGAAAAGCAAACATAAAAAAGCCAAGAAACCAAAACCGTCGAATCACTAAAGTTTTAGCGATATCGACCAAGGAAACTTCATCATTTTCTATATTATTTTGTTCCATAAAACTCCGACCTTATTTAAAATTATTCACTTCTATCTACACAGTTAAGGAAATGTTAGAAATTCAGATTCCTTTACTTCTTTGGAAAGCTCTTCTATTTCCTTTTTCAATATTTCGTATTCTTGCATCTTGTTTTTCAAATAGCGAACAGTGAGTCTTGCTTTTTCTTCAATTCCGCTTGGAGTCAAAAGATACGAATAAGATAATTTATTTTTGCTGTTTTTGAAATTTCGGGCTTTGATCCAACCCTTTGTCATTAGTGCTTGAATACAATAATTTGCTTTTCCAAGGCTAACACCCAATTGATCTGCGAGTATTCTTTGGCTAATTTCAGGATTTTCTTCGATTGCTCGAAAGATTTTATGTCGTATTTCGTCTGAAAGCATAGCTTTGCCGCGTGAGTCACATATTTTTTAAAATATGTTCAATACTTGAACACTAAAACTACGGCTCTTATTTTGGCAAGTTTTTTCTGAAAGTACGCGACCTGTAATTCAACTTTTTCCAACCTATTTGCTTTTGTTTTCCCCTATTTTTCAGAGCTTTTTACTTTAAATTCACAAATTATATCGTATTTGCCTATCATGCCGGAGATTTTCTTTTAGAGGGGCTTTATAGACGCGACTATCTATGTGGGAACTCCACCCTCCTAAATCGAGTAGGGGGATTATGCCCATTCGGTAATGTCCGATTGCCAAAGAACTATATTTCTGAATCAGCAAAACAGTGCGATTAGGAATTCCTTTTTTTTAGTGATTCAAAAAATATCTTGACTAATCAGAAATTATTTTCCACTATTTAATTTTTTCAGATAGAAATTGACTTTCATCGAAACTGAGATTTTTTTCTGAATTCGACACCCCCGATGGAAAACGATAAAAATATTAATATTTTATTTATAGAAGACTCAGAAGAAGACATCGAGTTGATTCTTAGGTTATTGAAGAAAAATAATTTTACTCCAATCCACACAAGTGTAGACAGCATCCAAGGGCTTAAAAATTCCATTTCTAAAAATAATTTTGATATCATCTTGGCTGATTATTCACTTCCAAGTTTTAATGGTTTGGAGGCTTTAGAGTTTATAAAATCAGAAAAGATTGATCTGCCTTTTATTCTGATTTCAGGAAGCGTTGGAGAAGAGATAGCGGTTGAGGCGATGAGACTTGGTGCTGTTGACTATATTATGAAGCACAATATGACAAGACTTCTTCCTGCAATTGAAAGAGAGATTCGAGAATTCAAAATTCGGTTACACCGTCAGCAAATTCAAGAAATCCTAAAAGAGAAAAATGAGCAATTGAAAATTGCTAAAATCATTCAAAGCGGGTTATTTCCTCAAAGCCCTCCTAAATTAGCCGGATTTGACATTGCAGGGAATTCTTATCCGGCAGAAGAAACCGGTGGAGACTATTTTGATTTTATACAGATGTTGGACAATACTATCGGACTTGTAGTTGGGGACGTTAGTGGTCATGGTCTGGGTCCATCTCTCTTAATGTCTTCTACCAGAGCTTATTTAAGGGCGTTTTGCCTGAATTTTATTGACCTTGGAAAAATTTTAGAAAACTTAAACCATGTTTTGTTTGAAGATATTTCTGACAGGAAAAGATTTGTGACTCTTTTTTTAGCCAGTTTAGATCCAATAGAAAAATCCATTCTATTTTCAAGCGCAGGTCACACTTCCGGATATATAATTGATAAAGACGGGCAAATCAAGCACGAGTTAAAAAGCATGAACTTGCCCCTTGGGATCCAAGATTCTGTGAAATATGAAAATTCTTCAAGGTTGCTATTGGAAAATGGGGATATTTGCCTTTTTGCAACAGATGGACTTTTTGAAGCAAGGAAAAAATCCAAAGATAGGTTTGGATTTGAAAATACCGTTAAAATTTTGCATGACAATCGAAACCTAAACGCAAAAGAAATCGTAGAACTGATTTATAATTCATCCAGAGAGTTTACAGAAGATTCGATTCAAGAAGATGATATTACTTTAATCATCGTAAAAGTTTTTTAACTAATTGTATCTATCTGAAAAATATGGCAACAAAAGCTCTTCAAATGAAAAGAAACCCTTTGTCTTCTCTTCTAAATTTTCAGCAACAAAAACTACCCCGTTCCCAAAAGCCTCTCTCGCAATAGATTCATGAGTAAGTCTGACCGTTTGAAATGGAAAACCACATATAATCTCATGCTTTCCAATAATTCCTCCAGCTCTAGTGGATTTAATTTCTGTATGATCTATATTCAAATTCTCGGCAATCACTTTTGCAGTCCCTGACACTTCTAACTTTTCTTTAAAGTGCTCTTCTAAAATAACCATGTCAATATCCGGAGCAATTTTCCTTAAGAACTTTGTAGCTATGATTAAATAGTTTACTCCAATTGTAATATTTGGAGACCAAAATACTGCCGTTTTTTTAGAATAGTTTTTTAACTTTTGAATAATTTTATTGTCGTAGTGTGATACTGCACTTATGATTTTTATCTTTCTTTTTACAGCCTCTTCTCCATAATAATGAATTCCTTCTTCAGATGAAAAATCTATGATTACATCTACAGGGTGCTCGTCTAATAATTTTGATATTCTAATTTTTTGAATTGAATAAATTCTTCCTTGGTCTTCTATATTTTCTCCTAAAAATTCTGAGACAGAGCGTTGTTCTAAAATTTCAGACTTACGAATCACCCATTCTAATTTCATTTTCTCATTTTTTAAAATTACTGAAGCAACAGCCTTCCCGGTTTTTCCAAAACCCATTAACCCAACCTTCATAAAAACCTCCTTTTCAAAAAGACGGCCTTTAAGTGAAACAAAACTAAAGGCCAAAGAGTTGCTATCTTAAATTAAGGAGATATTTTCCGTATTACGTTGTTTCCGGTATCGGTGATATATAAATTCCCGTTGGAATCTCTCCACAAACCTTTTGGTGAGTTGAATCTGGAGGTCAATCTTGTACCATTTACCAAGCTGCAATTTCCAGAAGTTACATCTGTATTAGCACCTGCAAATGTTGAAACGTTAGCTGTGGACTTATCACTGGATAGGGTTAGTTTTCTTATAGCACAATTTCCTGTATCTGTTACATACAGTGTGTTGGCTCCATCCGATACAATCCCCGCAGGAGAGCTAAACCTTGCTGCACTCCCAAGCCCATTCGCATAACCGGAAGTTCCATTCCCTGCAATTGTCCCCACAACTCCTGATGGAGTGATGATTCTAATGCTATGGTTTCCTGAATCCGCTACATATATATTTCCATCATTATCTACCGCCAATCCTTTCGGGTTGTTAAATCTGGCTAAGGTGTTTGCTCCATTTGTAAATCCTGCCGTTCCAATACCACCAGAAGGGTTTGCACCTGCAAAACAAGTAGTATTCGAAGCCGAATTGCTTACACCTTGGCCTGCATAATTGGCTCTACGAATACAATGGTTTCCTGTATCTGCAATATACTGGTGTCCAATCGCTAAATCTACAGCAAACCCCTCAGGGTTTCTATACCTTTGGGAAGTAGAATTATTTGCTATCACAAATCCTGCAGCATTTGTATTTGTTCCATAAGTGTTAGAAACCACATAGGCTGCGGTCATTTTTCGGATTCCGTTATTTCCGCTATCCGATACAAAATAATAAGTAACTCCACTTATCGTAGCCAAAAATATTCCTTTTGGAGAGTTGAATCTGGCTGCAACTCCGGTGCCTGCAGTATAACCGGAAGTAGAGCCTGCAACTGTAGTTACTACTTGACTGGATAGAACAATTTTTCGGATTCTGTGGTTCCCTGTGTCTGTAATGAAAATAGAAGCACCATAAAGCTCTCCTACCAAATACTGAGGTCCATTAAAGCTCGCAGCAGTTCCTGTTCCATCTGCATTTCCGGCAGTTCCACTTCCGGCAAAAGTAATTACACTACCTGAGTCAGCTTCTGAGCTGGAGGTTGTGAAACTCCAATTGTATTCTTCACCCAAAGCCAAACCACTACTGTCTTTAAGCCCTGTAAGTAATTTCACTGTATAAGAAGTGTTGATTCTTAAATCTCCGACTGGAGTAATTAAGATAGAATTTGTAGATTGAGCTTTTAAACTAATTCCAAACTCTGTAGCACCTTCCATTAACTTAATGTTATCTGTAGTAATCGTACTAGAATCCAAGTCAGTCTTGAACTTAACATAAATAATCGGTCGAATACTCACTCCCTCTTCCCATGATCCGGGAACAGTTGTGTCTATTTCCAAATTACTTGAAGAACTTCCCGAAGCTAAAGCCAGCCCAAGAACGCCCATGAGAAGGTCTTTTTTATCATTGGTGCCACTGTCATCCAGACCAAGAGCACCCATTGCAACTCCACAATTCAATATAAAGAGACTTGCAAAAAATACGCTAAAAATTAACTTTTTCATTACTCTCCTCCTTGCACTAAATAGATGTCCACTCTTCTTAAACTTTCATCTGCAGACGACTCTCTTCCTTTATTTTCACCTGCACCTGAAATTATAATTCTATCCTTTGGAATTCCAAGTTTTGTAATTTCGTTCCTAACTGCTTCAGCCCTTCTCCAAGATAGATTTAAGTTGTTTTTAAAATTTCCAGTAGAGTCCGCAGAGCCTATAACTAAAATCTTAGAAAATGGTTTTTGAAAGATTTCTTTTAAACTTTTGATTTTTGCTTTATCGTTTTTGGCTATTTGAGATGAGCCGATTTTGAATAAAAACGAATGTCTAGAAACTTCTTTTGGTTGCATAGACAAAATCTTAGAAGTTGTGTCTTCACTCTCCTCTCCCATTCCTCTATGGTGTGCTTGTTGTTTTGTATCTGAATCTTTTGTTTCGTGTTGAGAAGGTGAATTCATCCAACCCACTGTAGTCTCTATGCCTGAAATTTTTCCTTTTAGAAATGAAACTTCTTTTTCTAATTCTTCTATCTTGGAGTCAACCTTAGGGTCTATTTTTTCCGGGGTAGAGACTTCTTCCTCATCAGGCTCAGCGACTTCTGGTTTTTGTAGTTTCGCAACAGATTGACAGGTCTTTACGACTAAGGTCTTTCTGCTCACAGATAAAAATAAGCCGGTAAATATAGACAAGATTTTATCTCCAACTGTGGCTACCTGCTCTATCTTGTATGTGTAATCCAATACAGGAAAAAGCTCTCTTGTGTTTATATGATTTAGTTGGTAATTCCCATACAATATGTACCAGAGTTTTCTTTCATAGGAATCGGTACAAGAAACGTTTGTTCCGTCCAAGATGAGCTGCTTATCCGGATAGGGGTTGTATAGATCCAATTGTTGAGTAGTTCCGCAACCTAGTGAAAATAGGGTAAGTATAGTGAGAAAATATAAATTTCTCATGTTAATTGATCTCCTTATAATTTAAAATATCTTTTTTTCTATATAGCAAACTCATAGATTTTCTTTTTTCCTTGAAAATCTTAAATTCTATTTTTCTGAAACTTCTAAAGAAAAATAAAAATTGTATATTTATTTAACTAAGAGAAGTAGTGGGTGGTGGGAGTGTAGTGAATCTGTAAAACTTTTGGATAAAGGGGAGAGAAAAATATTCAGGATAGATTGAAATCGAATAATTTTTTTTCCCTTGAGTAATTCCAAAATCTTGAATTAATTGAATTTCGATTGCTTGTAAAACACAAGATTGTTTTAGATTTTGGGATTGAAGTAAAAGGTATGCCTTTCTGGTTTTCACATCAGGGAATTCTTGAATCCTATTCAGTCTCGCATCGACCATACAATACGGAAATAGAAGAACTAAGAAGACCACTATTCCTTTTGCAGTACTTGAATTCTGAATTTTCATCTTACCCTTTCTCTATGAACTTCGACGAATGAGTTATTAAAAATAAAACAATGGTTGAAAAAAATTTCTAAATTGTATATTAAAACGTATATTGAGACATATTTTAAGTCAATTTCGAGGGTAAAAAAAAAAATAAAAAGGATTGAAAATAATTTTATTGTAAGTATAATAAAGACATGAAAATAAAAACACAGAATTGGACAACTTCAAACAAGATTAAAAATCTTTCACAACAATACAAACAAGAAAAAGTCACAATTGGCGAAGAAAGAGCAATTCACTATACTGAGTTTTTTAGAAAAAAATCCAAGGACTATTCTTCAGTATATCTGAAAATGGCGAATGCATTCTCATACCATTTAAACAAAAGAAGTATAGAAATCTATCCCGATGAAATTCTCGTCGGCACTCATACAGAAAATAGGCTCGGTGCAATTTGCCAGCCTGAGCTTACAGGTGGATTTATGCTGGAGGACTTGTTTCGATTTGAAAAAAGAAAAACAAACCCAATTTCTATTCCAAAAGACAAAAAATGGAAACTATTTTTTGTAATGCTTTATTGGAGTACAAGAAATTTAGCCTTTAAGGCTTTTCCATTTTGGAAAAGAGTTCGGTATATCTCGGACCAACTAAGTGCAGTAAAATACATTATAAACGAAGCAGGCGGGATTGCACATTTTTTACCGAATTATGAAAACATTTTACAAAAAGGTACATCCGGACTAAAAAAAGATATAGAAAAGGTAAAAAAATCAAAGAAGTTAGGCGAAAGCGAGCTAGATTTTTTAAACTCTCAAATTATAGTTCTTGAAGCCTTAGAAAATTTCTCGGATCGATACAGAAAATTAGCAATAGAAAAAGGCCGTACAGATATTGCGATAGTTTTAAAGAACTCACCAAAATACCCCGCAAAAAACCTTACAGAAGCCTTGCAAACTATTTGGTTTTTTCAGATGGCGATCCAAATTGAATCCTTAGATCAGGGAATCAGCCTTGGAAGGATAGACCAATATCTGTATCCGATTTATCTATCTGAAAAAAAGTCTGGAAATTTTGACGAAGGAAAAGTGAAAGATACGTTATGCGCATTCTCTTTAAAACTATCAGAAATTTTTCCTCTATTCTCTAATCGCATAACAGAATACTTTGGGGGCTTTCCAATCGGTCAAGCGATTACACTCGGTGGCGTAGATTCTAAGGGTAAAGATTTGTCCAACGAGCTAACTGCAATATTTCTGAAAGTATTGGACGCTTTTCCTACAAGGCAACCCAACTGGCACGCAAGGTTTAGTAAATCTTCTAAGGAAAGTTACAAGGAAAAAGTATTTTCTGTACTCAAAAAAGGTAGTGGCTCCCCTGCAATTTATAACGACGACGTAATCATACCTTCTCTATTAAAAAGGGGTTTTCCGAAAAAAGTAGTTTGGAATTACTCTACAGTAGGTTGTGTAGAGCCTGCGATTACAGGTGAATCGGTTACCTCGTCTGATGCTGCCTTAATGAATCTTCCCTTAGCTCTTGAAATTCTACTCGGAGAGGGAAAAAGGCTAAATAAAAATCTATTTTCAAAAAGATTTTTAAAAACGAAAAAACTAAAAAACATCCTTAGTTTTGAAGATTTTCTAATTGAGCTTGAGTCTGTTGTGAAAGTTTTAATTTCCAACCTAAAAGAAGACTTAGACTATATCGAAAAAGCAAACGCAAAATTCCACCCAGTACCATTTTCTTCTACTACAGTTACTGGGTGCATCGAAAATGCAAAAGACCTAACCGAAGGTGGAGCAAATTATAACGCATCCGGAATCCAAGGAGTGGGGCTTGCAGATTTAGCCGATTCAGTGTATTCCATTTATGAATTTGTTTTCCAAAGAAAAGATTATTCCTTGGGTGATTTTGCTAAGGCTTGCAAAAAGAATTTTAAAGGGTTTGAAAAAATGAGAGCAAGAATCCTTCAACTACCCAAATTCGGAAACGACCATAAGCCCTGTGACGAAATCGCAAAAAAACTAGCTACAATATTCGATAGGCTAATCTCTGAAAATAAAAATACAAGAGGCGGGAACTGGATGCCGGGGCTATATTCCATGACCTGCCACAGAGCTTTTGGAAAAAGAATGCCCGCACTACCCTCTGGAAGGCTCAAAGGGGAGTCTTTATCTAATGGAATTTCTCCTACAGATGGGGTTGACAGACTCGGACCCACTGCTATGTTTCATTCTGTTACATCTATTGACCACTCTGTATTTGCAAACGGAGTAAATCTAAACGTAAAATTTGACTACGATATAATTAACGACAACCCAAGCATATTAAGCATACTTATCGAAGGATATTTTCAATCGGGTGGAATGCAACTCCAAGTAAATATATTAAAGCCCGAAGTTTTACAAGACGCAATTCTGCATCCGGAAAAGCACAGAAATCTAATTGTAAGAATTTCCGGGTATTCTTCCTATTTTGTCGATCTAAGCCCAAAGATGCAGCTTGAGATACTAAACAGAACTCTTCAAAAGATGCGTTAGTCGAATTGCAAGGAAGGGTATTTGATATTCAGAGATTTTCGGTCCACGACGGGCCGGGGATTAGAACGATTATTTTTTTCAAAGGCTGCAATATGAAATGTGTCTGGTGCCAAAATCCGGAAAGCCAAAAAAAAGAAAATCAAATTCTTTTTCAGCCAAATTCTTGCCAAGGATTCGGAGACTGTATTGCTGCATGCCCAACTCATGCAATTTCTAAAAATAAAAATAATAAAATAGACTACGATAAGTGTAACTCCTGCGGGGTATGTATAAACGTATGTCCGACCGGATCACTTAGTTTAATCGGAAAGGATTATTCTTCCAAAGAAATTTTTGAAGAAATCATAAAAGATATTCCCTACTATAAAAATAATGGAGGTGTAACTTTTTCTGGAGGAGAGGCGAGCACCCAAATTGAATTTTTAGAAGAAGTTCTAAATTTATGCAAAGCCCACGACATTCATACCAATATAGAAACAAACGGTTTATTTTCTTTTGAAAAATTAGAAAATATTTTTAGAAAATTAGATATGATCTACTTCGATCTAAAATTATTTCATCCAGAATCCCATAAAAAATTTACAGGGGTTGATAACAAAATAATTCTAAACAATGCAAGAAATTTTTCTAAAAAAAAATTCCCGATTCTATTTAGAATTCCTCTAATTCAAAATATAACTGACACAGATGTCAATTTACAAGATTTTATTTGTTTTTTAAAAGGGTTGAATGTTAGTAAAATTTCACTTCTGAAATACCACAATTTTTACGAAAATAAATTAGACGGTATCGGCAGAACTTCAGAAAAATTAAATCTCCCTCCATACCCTGAAGAAAAATTTATAGAAATTAAAAAGCTATTTAAAAAAAATCAAATTCAAGTTGTATAAGGGAAAATTTAGACGAAACACAAATGAAAATCAGAGAAAAACTACTCATCGGCAATTCAATTTTTTTAATACTTGTTTTAATCAGTGGAAGTATCCTATACTTCTCGATAAAAAATATAGTTCAAACCTATATAGATTCCTCAATGGAAAATATTACAAACAACACTGTAAGCCTTGTAAGAACAGTGATTACAAGCTCTGTAAGAAATCATCTTAGGACGGTTGCGACCAGAGGAAAAAATATCGCAGAGTATTATTACAGCGAATATAAAAAAGGGAACCTATCTGAAAAAGAAGCATACAATAAGGTCAAAGATATTTTCTTGCGGTCCAACTTTGCAAAAATTGGAGAGACAGGTTATGTAGCCGGAGTTTCAAGTAAGGGAATTTTAACCATCCACCCGAAGGCAGAAGGAACAGATGCGAGTAAAGCTGATTTTATGAAAAAGGCAACTGCCATGAAGACAGGATACTTAGAATACCCTTGGAAAAATCCGGGTGAAGAAAGCGAGAGGCTAAAAGCCGCAGGTTTAGAATATTTCGAGCCTTGGGATTTAATCGTATGGGCATCTTCGTATAAGTCAGAATTCAACCATTTTATAGAGCCTTCAGATTTTAGAGAAGAAATTTTATCTATCAAATTTCAAAAAAGCGGGTACATGTATATTTTAGACAAGAACGGAAAAGTAATAGTTCACCCATTCATAGAAGGTCAAGAAACTTACGACTCCAAAGACTCCAAAGGAATTTATTTTATCAGAGAAATGCTAAAAAAGAAAAATGGAAAAATTATTTATGACTGGAAAAATCCAAACGAAAATGAAAGAAGAGAAAAAATCGCCTACTTCAAATACATCCCTGAAATAGATTGGCTTATTGCCACGTCCATTTACACGGATGAAATCAATGAAAGCCTGACTATTATTAAAACAATTATTTTATCTACACTTTTATTGACCTCGATTATTTTAGTAATTGTTTCTATTAAGCTAAGCTCATTCCTATCCCAGCCTATTCAAAATTTAATGAGCTCCATAAATTCTCTAAAACAAGGAAAATTAAATACGATTGTAAAAATTGAAACTAAGGATGAAATCGGTGAGCTTGCTCAAAACTTCAATGAAATGACCGCCACTATTTCTAAAGCTAATAGCGAACTGAAAGAGTTGAATGAAAACTTAGAATCAAAGGTAGAAGAAAGGACTTTTCAATTAGAAAAAGCAAAAAATGAAATCGAAAAAATCAACGAAATTACAAAAAATATTAATTCAGAATCCAAGCTAAACAACATATTCGATTTAATTTTTCAATATTTTGACAATGAGTTTTCGATTGATGGAACTATTGTAATGCTAAAAGACGAAGAAAAAAATGTACTATATACATTCAATACAACCATGCCTAAGGTTGATAAAAATATGATTGAATATTCTCGAAAATTGATTCTTCCTTTGAATGAAAAAGAAGGTGGGTTGCTATACAAAATCTTTGTCCGAAAAAAAGCATTTTATATGTCCGAAGTAGATAAAAATAATATTCCAAATGACATACCGGGAGAAATGATTCGGACTCTAAATTACGATTGTTTTCATGCGATTCCCTTAGTAATTCAAAACAATCCTTTCGGGTTGATGCTTTTGACATCCTATTCCAGAAAAATAAAATTCGCTAAAGAAGAAATTCGTAGAATTGAAAATTTCAGCAGGCATATCACCGGTGCAATTTACAACTCACTATTATTGAAAAAAACAGACGAAGCAAAAAATGAAACTGAAAATCAAAAATACGAAACAGAAGCTCTAAATAAATTACTGAAGAGCTTAAACGAAGACTTAGATTTTTCTGTAGTTATGAAAAAAGTTCACTCTTATATCAAGTCAAACTACAATATCAATTATTACGGTTTAGCGATTGTTGACAAAGATAAAGAAAGCCTTGTTTCAATCGACAATCAAATGCCGGATTTTGTAACAGATTCTGACCGAAAAAAAAGCGAGAACTATACTACAAAAATCAAAAATGTGAAAGGAGCACACGCACTTGCTTTTAAAGCAAAAAGACCTTTCTATGCTCCCAAAATCAGAAAATCAGGAATGACACCGGAAGAGCTTTTCAACCAAGAAATGACAAAAATGGAATCTATACTAATCATTCCACTTGTACTCCAAAATGAACCAATAGGATTTTTAGATTTGTACAATACCGGTAAAATGGAATTATCCAAAGACGATATAAATAAACTTTCCATACTTGGGGAACATCTCGCGGGTATCATTTACAGCTCTAAACTATTTCAAGAAGTCAATTTAGAAAGGCAAAAATCGGATCAACTTCTTTTAAATATTTTGCCTGAAGAAGTTGCGGTGGAATTAAAACAAAAGGGACAAGTAGAGCCGAACTATTTTGAAAATGCGACTATTTTATTTACAGACTTCAAAGGATTCACTCAAATTGCAGAAATTCTAACTCCGAGAGAGTTAATCAAAGAATTGGATGGTTGCTTTTCACAATTTGACAATATTACAGAAAGATACAATTTAGAAAAACTTAAAACAATCGGTGACAGCTACATGTGCGCAGGTGGTTTACCAAAATCGAATAAGACTCATGCAATAGATGCTTGTCTTGCTTCTTTAGAGATTCGAGCATTTATGAATCAGATGAAAGATATTAAAAAATCCTTAGGGCTTCCGTTTTGGGAATTGCGAATAGGAATTCATTCGGGACCGGTGATCGCAGGAGTGGTTGGAGAAAAAAAATTCAATTACGATGTTTGGGGAGATACAGTCAATATGGCGAGTAGAATGGAGTCGAGCGGGGCGACCGGGGAAATCAATATTTCTTCTACCACACACAACTTAGTGAATCATTATTTTGAGTGCAGATTCCGAGGAGAGGTAGAAGCAAAAAATAAAGGCAAAGTGCAAATGTATTATTTAGACAGAATTCGACCTGAGTATTCCCAAGATAGTGAGGGTCTTATTCCAAACGACAAGTTCAAAGAAAAAATCAAAAGTCTATACTAAATGAAAAATTAGAACGGGGTAGCTAGCACCACCCCGTAGCTAAACCACTCTAAATCGCAGTAGAGCCTTTTTCTCCAGTCCTTATGCGAATCACTTCTTCTATCGGCAATATAAATATTTTCCCGTCTCCGATCTTACCCTCCCCTGTTTTTGCCGACTTCAAAATTGCATCCACTGTCGGCTTTACAAATGCATCGTTTACGGCAATTTCTAAACGGACTTTTGGCAACAAATTTATATCGTACTCGTGACCTCTGAAAACTGCTGTTCTTCCTTTTTGCTGACCATAACCTCGTACTTCACTCACAGTCAGTCTAAAGATTTCATTCTTCGTTAACTCTGCTTTTACTTCTTCCAATTTATTTGGTTGAATGATCGCTATGATTAATTTCATAATTTCTCCTTTTTAAATACTATATCCTTTCTCTCCGTGAATCTCTTCGTCAAGACCATTAATTTCCTTTGTCTCCTCAATTCTAAACCCTATAGTTTTTTCTATTGCAAACGCTAAGATATACGACAATACAAAAGAATACAACCCGGTAACAATTACGCTAAAAATCTGGAGATACACCTGCTCAAAAACTGATTTCACTCCTGTAGCCAGAGAGATTGCGAATACTCCGGTTAAAATTGCACCAAACGCACCACCAACCCCGTGGATCCCGAATGCGTCTAACGCATCGTCATACTTCCATTTCCCTTTCAATAAAATAGCTCCGTAGCACAAGGGAGAAACCATAAACCCCATAATCAAGGAACTACCCACACCTACATAACCCGAAGCCGGTGTAATAACTACAAGCCCTGCAACAATTCCAGAAGCTGCTCCTAAGGCTGTTGCTTTTTTAGTATGAAAATACTCTACTGCAAGCCATGATATACCCGCTGCAGCCGGTGCAATCAAAGTGACCACAAATGCCCTCGCAGCAATTCCATTCAATACAAGACCTGAACCCCCGTTAAAACCAAACCACCCAAACCAAAGAAGCCCTGCTCCTATTAAAGTATAAGTCATATTGTTTGGGTTTGCAATAGATTTTAATTCTCCTTTTCTTCTGCCTATTACTAAGGCTGTGGCTAATCCGGCAACACCGGATATTAAATGAACCACAGTTCCACCGGCAAAATCCAAAGCTCCTTTCTTAAACAAAAATCCTTCCGATGCCCAAACCCAGTGAGCCACAGGATCATAAACAAAAGTCGCCCAAAGAAAAATAAAAACTATGTACCCAGATAGCTTGACCCTCTCTGCAATTGCACCGGAAATTAGTGCAGGGGTGATTATAGCGAACATTCCCTGAAACAAAAAGTGAACATATTTTGGAATCGTACCCTCTAGAGTGTTTTCGTTTATTTGCCCCAATAGAAGCATCTGAAAATCGCCGTGATAAGGGGACGACCCAGAAAAAGCAAAACTATAACCAAATATCGCCCATTGTATAGAAATTACAAGAATTGCTATAAAACTATGCATCATGGTAGATAGTACGTTCTTAGATCGTACAATTCCTCCATAAAATAAAGCTAAACCAGGGATCATAAAGAAGACCATTGCTGAAGAAATAATCAACCAGGCTGTATCTCCCTTATCTAAACTTGGAATAGCTGGAACTACTGCTTGTTCAATTGTATCTTGCCCAAACACTAAGTTCGGCAAAACCCCTAAAAATACGACCCAAATCAAAATAAAACGATTTTTCCACTTCATACAATCCATCCTGTGTAATAAATTTACTATATAAACTTGAATGCAATAATTGTGCCAATTATAGCACAGTGCCTCTAAAAATATAAAATTTTTTCATCTTTTCTGATTTTTTAGTCCATGCAAAAAAATTTCTATGAATAAAATGAAAATTTAAGAATTACAAAATATTGGTCTAAGGAATAAAGTGTAAAATTCGATTGTAGCCTTTTTTTAGGATTTTGGAGGAGCTTTCATTTGACTGTTAACGGAAAAATTTTCGATTTTTTATCTAAAAAGATACATACTATTGACGATTTATTGGATCACCTCAATCTATCTAAAAATAGCGTAGCCATAGAAAAAAATGGATCTATTGTAGATAAAGAAAATTGGCCAATAGAAAAGATTTCCTCATCCGATTCTATTGAAATAATTCGATTTGTAGGCGGGGGATAATTTTTTTTGAAAAATTTTTCAAAACCGATTGGACTCTACCCAATTTTAGATTTAGACTATTGCACACTCAATTCTATTGAACCAGAAAACTTAATCGAGTTATGGGAGTCTAAGTCCGAATACATCCCGTTTTTTCAACTTAGAGGCAAATCCTTTTCCGAAAAAGAATACTCCGATAAGTATTTCTATTTTCTAAAAAAAATAAAAAATCTTCCAATCATAATTAATGATTTTTGGAAATTTGCAATCCGTGAAAAGGCTTATGGGCTGCACTTAGGGAAAGAAGACTTTGAAACTTTAACAAGGACAGAAAAAGAAGAATTATTTTCTTCTAACATCATAAAAGGCACATCCTCCCACAGTGTTTCAGACTTAGAAAATCTAAGTCCACAAGATTGGGACTATTCTGGAATTGGACCCATTTTCCCCACAAACACGAAAAGAAGTGATTATCCTGTTCTGGGAGCAGAATTTCTAAATTCGGCTAAATTGCATTCTAAAATTGCACTGGCTCCAATCGGTGGAATCTCTGAAAACAATTTAGAATCGGTATTTTTTTCAGGGAATTTTTTTCCAGCATCCATTAGCGCATTTGCAAAAGAAAAAAGATTTGAAAAATGTATTTCAATAATTAAAAAATCTCTTGTCCAATTAGAAAGAAAAACTGAAAATGGAAATTATGAAAAAAATAACTACTTCTAACCTAAAGAAAAAATCGATTTCTTTAAAAATTTCTAAGACTTCTAAAATTTCTAAAAAGAAAACCAAAGAAATGTTCACCGTACTAAATCCGGCAACACTAAAACCAATCGGGGAGCTGCCTGTATTTAGTCGAGAAATGGTAGAAGAGAAAATTTTAATCGCCAAGAAAGAATACTCCACATGGTCCAAACTTTCTTTAAAAGATAGGTCCAAAATTATCCTTAAATTTCGTAAAATCTTGGCTCAGAGTAGAGAAGAAATGATTTCTACTATTTGCGAAGAAACTGGAAAAACCAGAATGGACGCACTTATAGAAGTATTTGCAGAGTGCGAAGCCACAACCTACGTTGCAAAAAAAGGAATCAAATACTTATCTAATGAAAAAAGATCTTCCGGTCTTATGCAAATGAAAAGCTGTTATGTAAACTATCACCCTTTTGGAGTTGTAGGAATTATTTCCCCTTGGAATTACCCTCTTATCTTAAGTCTAAATCCAATCCTAAATGCACTAATGGCAGGGAACACTGTTGTGATAAAACCCTCAGAGATCACTCCATACACTACTCTAAAAGTACAAGAATTTTTTAAAAGAGCCGGACTCCCAGATGGTGCATTGCAAGTGATTACAGGTAAAGGTGAAACAGGCGCAGCACTCGTTGAATCTAAAAATACAGACATGATCTGCTTCACAGGATCCACAAGAACAGGTAGGATCATAGGTGAGGCTTGCGGAAAAATGTTAAAGCCTGTCATCTTGGAGCTTGGTGGAAAAGACCCAATGATTGTATTTGAAGACGCTGATCTTGTAAGAGCTGCCAAAGGTGCGCTTTGGGGAGGTTTTTTTAATTCGGGACAAACTTGTATTTCTGTAGAAAGAGTCTATGTAGAAAAATCTGTTTTCCAGAAATTTATTGAAATAGTAAAAAATGAATACAATCACGTAAGGCAAGGTCTTACAGAGAATTTCCCAAGCGTGGGGTCTATGACTTTTGATAAACAAGTCGAAATTGTAGAGTCTCACTACTCTGACGCTAAAAAGAAAGGTGCCAATCTAATTCTCGGAGGATCAAGAAAACTCGGACACGATGGACTCTTCCATGAGCCATCTGTAGTTGTAAATGTAAGCCATGAAATGAAAATCATGAAAGAAGAAACTTTCGGACCAGAAATCGCTATTATGGAATTTTCAAGCGAAGAGGAAGCGATAAACTTAGCCAACGACACAAACTATGGACTCAACGCATCAGTCTGGACGAAAGATTCAAAAAAAGCGAAAAGAGTCGCTGAGAGTATAAAATCAGGGTCAGTTTGTATTAATGATTGCCTGACAAATTACATGATCTCTGATCTTCCTTTTGGCGGGTTTAAAGAAAGTGGCCTTGGAAGAGTGCACGGGAAAGAAGGAATTCGTGCATTTGCTCAATCCCAATCTATTATGAAGAATAGATGGTTTTGGATATTTAAAAAAGAACTATGGTGGTTTCCTTACTCTAAAAGAATTTATAACCTATTTTCAAAAGCTGTGGACTTACTCTTTGGATAAATATAAAAAATTTACTCGATCAACTGATCCAATTTTTTGATAATCTTATATTTTTCTCTTATAGTGACAAATATATCGTCTATTGCGAGTAGGTCTTCTTTATTTTTTAAAATTTTTTCTCTTGGCTCGATTAAAAACCCTGTAAAATATACCTTGGATGAGTGGTTTAATACAAGATCGTTTTGCTCAAACTTGGTATCTAAACCTACTCGAATTGCCTTCCAACCTTGAAAAGTTAAATTGGATATAAATATTTTATGCACTTCACCTTTTACATCTATTAAATAAAAGAAAACCCTGGAACCATTCCCTGAAGAATATATATGAAAAGTAAACTCTTTTACAAATTCCCCAATTTCTAAAGGTTTATCAAAAAATATCTCCACCGGAAAAGTATTGCCTGTAGAAAAAAATCGAAGTAGTAGGCTCCTAGTTGAATTTGGAATCGGTGCAGTTACATTCCTGCTCATTCTAACTTCTGGAGAATTCTCCTCATTCCCGATGATTCTCAAATTTTTATGAGATAGAGAGTTTTTTTCAAAATCTTCGATGTTTTTTATCCTCCAAACCCTTTCTGATAGATTTTCATCCGCAAACACAGAAAAATTACTATATAAAAATATATGATAAATACAAAAAAAATTTATAAAAAGAAAATATTTATACATTTCTCTATCTTGACAATAGCATTACACACTGTAATATGGACTAAAATCAACTAAATAAATCACATATTAGGAGAAAAAATCGATGAAACAGTCATCACTTATAAAAATATTTGTTTTGTCCGCATTGATATTCGTATTTTCAATAGTCGGTCAAGATGCACCAGGCAATACAAACGCAGATAACCCCGAAGCCAATACAAGCCCACAAACAAAACCAGAAGATAAGCCAAAGAATGATCCAGCATCAGACCAACCAGCTACAGCTTCTGCAATTTTTGTAAATTCAAAAACCTCATTTGAGCTTAAAGCAACTGACGACAATACTCAAGTCGAGTATATCGAATACAGAATCAATGGAGGAGAATTCCAAAAATATAGTACACCTATTTCTTTATCAGAGGAAGGTCAAACTACAATCAACTACCGTGCTGTAGACAAGGCAGAAAATAAAGAGCCTTTAAAAGCGCTTATCGTTATTGTAGATAACACTAACCCAAGTGTTGCGATTGCACCCAGTGAGCCTCCATTTATACTTGAAGGAAAAAATTTTGCTTCTCCAAAGACAACTTATACTTTCAAGGCAGACGATAAGGTTTCCGGTGTAAAAAAAATTGAGTATCAAATTGACAACGAAACAAAACAAGAATACACTAACCAAGCAATCAAAATTGAAAAATCAGGAATGCACGTTGTAAAGTTTTCAGCAACCGACAACGCAGGAAATACTAGCAATGAGTCAACTTACATTATCAATGTTGACGACACAAAGCCTACCGTTGAATTAAAAGAATCTATTCCTTTTCTTACAGTTGATGGAAAGAATTACTCTAAAAAAGGCACAACAATTTCTGCAAAAGCTACAGATAACGAAAGTGGAGTCTTTAAGGTTTTAATCAAGATTGATTCAGCTTCTGATTTTACACCCTACACAGAGCCAGTGTCTATCACTACTCAAGGTGAGCACAGTATCGAAGCAAAAGCTATTGATAACGTAGGTAACGAAAGCGAAGTAAAGAAAATTACATTCTTCTCTGATGTAACACCTCCATCTACCACTATCAAGACAATCGCTCCATCTTCAACACCACCAGCTCAGTAGTAAATACGAGTCTGTTATATGAAAAGAGCGCCTGTTTAAGGTGCTCTTTTTTTTTAAAGTTAGATTTTTTTGAATTTTTTCTCTTTTTCGTCGGGTTTATGTCGTTTTAGTCTATTATATCGGGTAGTTTTTCTCTTGGAGAGGTAAGCTCCCCCCGCAATCGTGGTTACCGGGGTGGGAACTCCATTCTCGAAGAATCTGGTGAGGAGAATTATGTCCCATTCGGCAAGGTCAAGCACTAACAGAAGAGTAAAAGAGCGGTCTTGTGGTGCCGTGCCAGTCTGCAAGAATGCCAAGCTCAATCCAGTCATCGTTATTTGGGGTAAATTACTTCTTCTGCAAATTTTGTCCGACTTTTCTGTAAGCCTTTTCACCCTCTCCATCTTCTCAAATACACTTTCAAAGAATCACGTTTCTGTATCTATTCAACAGTGCGCAAATATTTTCGTCTCGAAAAACCTGTCGTTCTTCTATTAAACTCGTCCATGTATTTTGCCGGAACAAAGCAAGATCTGATTGTGTTTCTTGTAAATTTTGTAGGTTCATAAATTTCATCCTTAAGTAAATTTTTCTTTGCTCTGAACTATAAGGTAAAAAAGTTTGCTTTAGATAAAAAATTTTGCAATTTTTGGAAAATTTTTTTAGCACGAAAAAGTCCCAAATCTGTACTAAAGGCGTAAACTCTGAAATTTTCTAAAAAATTGGAGTTCCCACATTTTGCGTGAAAGGTGAACAATTGGTATAAAACATGCACTTTACTGAAAAGAGTGGAGATCCCACATTTTAGCACGAAAAGTGCAAAAACTGCACTAAAAACGGAAACTCAAAACCTTATCCTAAAAGATAAATCTATTAAAAAAGATTTCAGCCCTCTCCACTAATCTTCTGAATAGCCCCACTGAGTAGCCTATATAGATAAAAATAGTTTGACTCATCTTAAATATTAAAAATCCTTTATACATGGAACCTGATAATGCAAAGTTTAATTCAGCCATAACATATTCTGAAAATAAAGAATTTGAAGAAGCTATTAAAGTTTTAACTAGGCTATTGGAGAACGACCCGGATAATGTCTCTTTGCATATTGAAAGAGGAATGGCATACATTGAGTTGGAAGATGATCACAACTCAATAAAAGATTTACAACAAGCAGTAAATTTAAGCCCTGAGAATCCAATATCTCATTATACGCTTGGGCTAGCGTACATGACATTTCATCTTCCTGAAAAAGCGATCTCAGAATTTGAAGATGCAATTAATCTAAGCGATGACGAAGATGAACAAATTATCGGAGAGTCACTATTTCAATTAGGCAATGTTTTTTTTAATGTACAGGACTTAAATAGAGCAAGTAAATTTTTTGAAGAGGCAATAGCCTATCTTCCGGAGCATATTTATGCAAATTGCAATCTTGGAATTTGTCTCACCGAATTGGGAGAGCCTGAATCTGCCTTAATTTATTTTGATAAAATTTTAAACTCAAACAACAAAGTCTCAAATGCGCTGTTTGGAAGAGCTTGTGCTTACGCTATTTTGACAGATTTTGAAAGTGCAATTAGGGATTATTTAGACTATTTAAAATTAGTCCCCGAAGATGGATGTGTATGGTTGTATTTAGGGAATTGTTACATGGAATTAAAAGATACGATCAGTGCACATAACGCATGGATAAAAGCAGAAACGTTAGGCGAAATGCGTGCATCTATAAGAATAAAAGAAAACTCAATATGAAAAAATTTTCTAATCTTATATTATTTTTAACTGCAAGTGTATTTTATTTTCCCTTCAGAATTCTTCCCTACAGGGTTTGTTTGTTTCTTGGAGTTTGTATCGTAAACTTTTTTTATCCATTTGCAAAAAAGCATAAAAAGATCGCAAAAGAAAATCTATGTTTTGCTTTTCCGACAAAAACCGAAAAAGAAATCTCTGATCTTGTAAAAAAACACTTCCGTCATATCGGCATTCTTCTCGGTAGTACGTTGTTCGCACCGAGGATAGACAAAAAATGGGTAAATAAGTATTTAATCTATGAAGAGAAATCTCTTGAGCTTGAAAAAAAAATTCGAGCCGAGAATAAATCTGCCGTCATTGTAATGGGTCACCTTGGAGTTTGGGAAATTTTTGTTCAACTTGTTGGGCTTCGTTTTCAAGGAGTGGGAATGTACAAAAAAATCAGAAATCCATTAGTTGACTCTATGATTTTTAAAATGCGTTCCAAAAATAAAATTATTCTGTACCCGATGGAAGAATCCGTGTCTGTACTAAAGGCAATCAAGAAAGGATATTGGACTGCTTTTGGTCCGGATCAAAACGCAGGAAAAGCCGGAATTTTTATTAATTTTTTCAATCGGCCAGCGTCAACTTATGTTGGCCCTGTGATGATGGCTTACGCTGCAAATTCGAGATTACTTTTTTACTCAATTACAAGCCTTGAAAAAGGAAGGGTCTTAATGAGGATGAAAGACATTGGGTTTATCGAAAAAGAGAAATTTGAAACAAAAGAAAAAGCACTTCGGTTTTACACAGAAAAATGGGTGAAGTTATTGGAAGAAGAAATAAAGCTATTCCCCGAACAGTACTTTTGGGTTCACAGAAGGTGGAGAACTAAGCCTGGAGATTTTCCCGATCAAAAATAATTTTCCACCTGCCATAAAATCATTTTTGGCTAAAAATGAAAAAAACTATTTTAGGGTTTATGCAGAAGTGTCTCAATTTTTTCCGGAAAGTTTTTCAGATAAGTATAAAAATGAGTCTTCTCTAATTTTTTCTAAGTCTGTAAAAGCTACTCCAATGGACTCTGCCAGTTCATACTCTTTTTGAATATTTGTATCGAAAATCCCAGAATCATCTGTTCCGATAGTTACCCTTAATCCTTTTTCGATAAATCTTTTTAACGGGTGGTTTTCTTTTTTTTCCATCCTGCCTATCCTAAGATTAGAGGTCGGACAAGACTCAATAACCGTTTTATTTTCCGCAAGTTTTTTCATTGCAAATTCCTGAAAGGTTTTCAATTCCATTTCTGAATAACTATCAAATAAGGTAGTAACCAATTCGTCTAAGTTTCTATTTTGTAAATTTCCCAACTCTACTATTTTTTTTTCAATTGGTTGCAAACTCCCAAACTTACCTATTTCTTTATAGTTGTCTATTTCAAATTTTAGCTCGTCTATTCTTTCAGAAACTTTTTCTACAAAATTTTTCCCGGTAAATATTTTTGGATCTAATCCGAGAGCAAGGCAATGCCCAAGCCTGTGAGCTCCATTTTTTGAAGTCTCATAAATCCACCGTACTGTAGAAATCGGGGTCTTATCCCCAAAACTTTCCCCTACATGGTAAAGAATAGAAAGGGCGTATTGAGGTTCTATTAAGTTATCAGAATTTACAGTTTGAAAAAAGTCTTTTTTTTCTTTTGGAGGAAAATTTTCTTCTACTCCGCAAAAATCGATACCGACCAAATATTTTCTAACTACTTCGCTATTTTTCATGCAGTTTTTTAGCCATTTGTATTGTGTATAAAAATCCCCGTCTCTATGTAGTGAAACAATGAGTCTTCCTTGGATTTTTTCCAAAACCCCTTCTGCTTCTTTTAGTCCTTCGCAGGCCGTAATTGTTTTTTCGTGGTAGCCTTTTTCTGTTTCTAATGGAGAATACATAATTCTATACTCTGAAAAACTCGCCCCAAAAGACATATCTTTTCGCATAACGTCCATACAGACTCTTTTAATTTCTTCCGGTTGAAACTTTGTCAAAGCAATTACCAAATTGAACTTGGATTGAAACTCTAAAAAAGGTGCTCTCGACTTAAAATGGGACAATTTTTTAAATTCATTAATATCTCCGTATTTCAAAAAAAAAGTATTTGGATCGATTTTTTCATGAAAAAGCTTTTCGTGTAATTCAATAAATATATCCCAACGAGGAGTAGGATTTTCTTTCCCTATTTGCAAAAGTATTTCTGCATCAATTGCCCCGTATAAATGGGAATGCAAGTCACAATATTTATTCATAAAAGCGTAATGACCAAATTAAAAATATTTTTTTCAAGGAAGTAAACTACCCGTAGCCTCGTCAAATGCAGCAATTCCACCACGAGGCTGGCCTGAAATATTTGCAAACATTCCAACGACATAGATAATATTTCCTATAATTTTTACATCGTATAAGGCATTATCAGGATTTGGATTCCATGAAGTCACAAGGCCTGTTAAATAATTTATTGAAGATAGATTATTTCTAGATTGCCCACCGATGATACTATAGCTGCCCCCAATATATACTAAATTGTTCTTTTTAGCCACGGATTGAGTCGAAGCACCGGTAATTATCAAATTTAAGTTCGTTGCAAGTGCAGTGGATATGTCCAACTCCCCAACAAATGTTCTTGATTGACCCCCTATATTTGTAAAATTCCCACATACAAAAACACTATTCCCCGTAATGTATGTAGAATTTACAAGAGAGCCTCCACTCGGATTTGGATTCCATGGATCTAATGAAGCAGTATTTGTATTTAAAGCTCCAATTCTAACTCTTCCACTCCCACCAAGCAAATTAAATGATCCTGCAACATACAAAGTCGAATTATTCAAAGTTAAACCATAAACTGCGTTGTTAGTGCTACTGTTCCAAGGAGTTACAAGGCCAGTAGTTGCATCTATTGAAGCAATATTTGTTCTAGAATTAACACCTATTGTGGTAAATGATCCACCAATATATACAGTGTCGCCACTGACCGCAATTGAGTATATACTCCCGGAACTGTTTGGATTCCAAGAATTTAAAATTCCTGTGTCTTTATTAAAAGAAGCGATATAATTTCGTGAAGTCCCTGCAATTGTCGTAAATGCACCACCAATATAGACAGTGGATCCAGAAATTGCAATTGCACTTGGCTGACCATTTGGGTTTGGGTCCCATGAAGTTACATTTCCGGTTTGAAGGTCAACACTCGCAAGATAATTTCTTGATTGTCCTCCAAATATTGTAAAAGTCCCCCCTGCGTACAATGTGTTGCAAGAAATAGCAAAAGTAGTAACCCAGGCTCCAGCCCCACTACCCACTTTAGGATTGATTGTAGAAAACCCTGAAGTAACATAATCATTTGAAAAAGAATTACCCACAAGGTCTTTGGCTGCAGTAGTAATTTTGACTTTGTAGGTATTTCCCACACATAAATTCGGATTTGGTGTAAAAGTAAAGCTCGGATTAGAGGAAGTAAGCGTCCCACCAACGCAGCTAGAAAAATCATTTGCGCTCACCTGAAATGACCCACTACACGTTCCATCCGAACCTTGGGTTGTAAGTGTAGAAGAATTCATCGGCTTGTTAAAAGTCACTGAAATCGTATTTTGAATGGATACACTTGTAGTAGAATCCGCAGGGGATACACTGATTACCCATGGATTTTCGTGAGGACAAAATACACTATCCTGACCCATTGCACACCTAAGCCCCTGCATCGCAAAAAAAGATGAATCGCCGATACTCAATGGATTGTCCAACTTAGACTTATGGCAAGAAATGAAAAAGAGAATTAAGCAAATAACGGTTCCTGCAAAATAAGATTTTTGAAAAAAGTAAAAAAACATATCCCAATTTTTAAAAATTTTCTTCATCATACAATTATAAATAAATTATTTCTATCTCCTTATAGTTTCAATTAAATTTTTATTCATTATAAAAAAATAAACAAATGAAACAAAAATTTATTTCAGTTAAATGATTTTTTTTCATTTTTTATAATTCAAAAGAGCGTATAAATTCCCGAATAGTCTCGATATGGTCTATTTCGGGAGACGGATTTTCCTTACTCGGCTCATATAGATAATCATCGAATACATGGTAATCAAAAATCTTCAATTCAAAATCAGGAATCGTGATGATAATATTTTCTGAGTGCAAGTCAAAAATCATTTTTTCTTTTTCCGCCAAATATTGTGTAACCTCAATCACCCTGTGAAAATCAAATGCAATTTTTTTCAGCTTCCCTTTTCCGATAACACCGAATTTATGAGTATCAAAATTTAGCTTCCATTTTGGAAACAGCATTTCACCTATCACGTTTTGTTTTATTTTTTCATTTAGTTTCACAAACTCTTTCAAATGTTTTCCTGCAATTAACTTCTGGTTGTCGCAAGGGGTGAGAGTAACCAAAGGAATCTGAAAAGGATTCGCACGGTATCTAAGCCCCATAAAAAATCGAGTAGGCATCACAAGATCAGGAATCAAAGATTTAATCTTCCAATATTGCAATCTTTCGAGACCCAACCTTTTGAATTTAAAATCTATTTCTTCTTTGGAAGATTGAAAAAATGTTTTTCTTTCTAAAAACTCTTTTAGTTGCAATTCTTCGGGTTTCAGATACTTTTCTAAATTTTTAGAAACTTCTTTATACAGGGATCCAAAAAGTGGATCAGATAAAAACTTAGACTTGCCGACTTTTACAACTTGATTCCAAGGAAGTTTATACACAAACTTATACGAGCCGCGTCCAATATAATCTTCATTCGTTATAGGCATAAAATTATCCAAAAATTCTCTATTGTATTTGTGCGTTATACGGAATATGTGAGAGACTGGAAATATTTTTTCATAAGCCTTTCGGACAAACCCAGATTGTCTTAGAGCAAAATCTACAGGCAGATCTTCTACGGGAATTGGTTTTTTTTCTTTGTCTGGATCAAAGAATAATTCTCTATCTAGACCTTTTTCTAAGATTTCTACAAAACTTGGAAACTTATTTATTTTTCTGAATTTCCACCAACTCTTAGATTTTGCTTCAGATTCTTTAGGCTCTTCAGTGTCCACAAATAGATAAACTTATCGAACTAAAAAAAAGGTCACTTAAAATTTTTCTAAGATACTCAAAATTCCCTCTCCAAACTTTTCAGCCTTAGAATTCCCGACCCCTTTAATGTTTAATAGCTCTACCTTATTTTCTGGTTTTTGCTCTGAAATTCTTTTTAAGACAGCATTTTGAAACACCATGTATTTTTTCCACTTTAGTCTTCTCGCTTCCCTGTCTCTATAATTTTTCAACTCTTTGAGTAAAGTTGCAGATTTTTTTGGGACTGAAGTTTTTTTTATTAAACTAGATTTGTCAATAGGAGGAAATTTTATATGGTATAGCTTTGGGTATTTTTTTCCTGCAACTTTTAATTCATTTTTTTCGAGCATCTTCTCAAAAAGCAAAAGTATAGATTCATCAGGAATATTTTTTAGTTTCCCGTAAAGCTCGGACTTCTCTAGTTTTCTTTTTAGTATATCTTTTGTTTTTTTTCCTCTTAGAATTTGGCATAAAATATTTTTTCCATAAAACCCCGGATAGAATTCAAACAAGTTTAGAATAATTTCTATTTCTTCATTCGTAAATTCATGTGAAGATTTTTTTAATTTTTCATTTCGAATAAATTCTTCTTTTTCAATTAGCAAATCTCTTTTATAATTCGATTTTTTGTTTTTGCAATTATCGCAAGAATCGCATTTATCCAAAGCCTCCCCAAAATAGTTGCATAGAAATTTTTGTCTGCAAATTGAAGTAAAAGAATATTCTTTCATTTTAGTAAGTAGCTCTAAATTTCTGGAATTGTGACTGCCTTTTTGCAATATAAATCTCTGTGTAGATACATCTTTATTCTGAAAAAATAAAACACATTCAGAATTTTTACCGTCTCTTCCGGCTCGTCCGGATTCCTGAAAATAATGCTCTAATGACGAAGGAGTTTGGTAATGCACTACGAGCCGAATATCAGGGTAGTCAACCCCCATTCCAAATGCGTTAGTCGCTATCAGTATATTTACTTTTCCTGTAAAGTATGAATTCTGCATATTTTCTCTTGCTGTGGCTGACCGACCCGCATGGTATTTACCTACTCTAAATCCTGAATTTTTTAGTTTTTCATAAACTCCATCTACCTGCACTCGTGTTGCACAATAAATGATCGCTTTACCGGAATTTTTATTATTGAAGTTGTGCTTTATTAAAATCTCTTCAAGATGGATTTCTTTGTCTCTCTCACTCTCTGTAAATTCTACTTTAAAGGAAAGATTCTTTCTATAAAAACTCCTTTTTACAATCTTAGGGTCTTGCATTTTCAAACTTTCACAAATATCTGAAATTACCCTTTCGGTTGCGGTTGCCGTAACTGCAATTACAGGAATTTTTTCTCCACAAACTTTTCTGAGTTTTAGTAAATCTCTGTATTCTTTCCTAAAATCGTGTCCCCACTGTGAAATACAATGGGCTTCATCAATTGCTATAAAACTCACACTGATTTGAGATACAATTTTTAAAAAATATTCTGATGTTGCCTTTTCAGGGGACACATACACTAACTTCAACTTTCCTGTCACAAATCTGCTGATAGATCTCATTTGTTCAAGCTCATCTTGAGAAGAATTTATAAAAGTAGAAGGAATTCCAATAGCAGATAACGCATCTACCTGATCTTTCATCAATGAGATTAAAGGAGATATCACTATACAAGTTTTATCTTCAGATATTGCAGCAGGCAATTGATACGTGATAGACTTTCCCCCACCTGTCGGGAAAAGCACTAACGTATCTTTCCCCGATAAAATACAACGAATCGCTTCCAACTGACCTTCTCGGAATTCTTTCAATCCAAAAATTTTTTCTAAGCTAACTTGTAGTGAATCTAATGAAAATTTTTCCACGTAATTTTCTCTTGACCTGCAATAGGGAAATTTTACTATAAGAACCAATTCACCTATAGGAAAAAAAATTGCAAATCAAAGTTCTTTTGGTATTTTCGGCTGGAATCGTATTCAATGCAATGGCGAATATACTGATTAAATCCAGTTCTTTTCAAGACAAAGAATCACTTCAATCAGCCGATTCTAAAATTCAAGGGCTTATACTTACTCTATTCAATCCGTTATTTATTTCAGGATTGGCTTCTTTTGGGATAGCCTTGATCGCATACAGATACGTGCTTGGACAAGGATTAAAACTTTCTTTAGCCTATCCTGTATTTACGAGTACCGGCTTTATAATCGTACTCATAGCATCTTCTTTTCTATTCAAAGAGAAGTTAAGCTCCTCTCAATGGCTTGGGATTGTATTTATTATTGCTGGAGTATGGCTTACCGGTTCAAAAATGTTTACAGAGGTTTGATTTTCATAAGAGGGAGTTGTGAATTTATTTCGTAAAGGACTAATTCAAAGTTACCTGTTCTATCCGCTTGGACTTTTTGTAATCGCTTCATTTTTCACTTCCGAAAAATTCACAATACGAATAAATCCATCAAAAAAAATAAAGCCTCTTCCTGAAATTGTAAACCTATTTTATGAAAATCCGAATATTTCTGTCTTAGAAACTTATCCGAATACCCCACTCACAAAGCCAGAAACCCACAATACCTATTTTCAAAAATATTCCGAAAATAATTTTTTTATTAATCAAGAATTTTCAGATCACGGAGTCAAAAATTCCTTCAAAGCGATAAGAATTCCAAAACAAGGAAAAATTCGTTTTAAAATTGAAGGGAAGATCAACCATACACTAAAACTAAAGTCTTCTCTAAATTTTAAAGAGTTATTTTCAGAAAAAAACAAATCCTCTTCACAAAATTTACAAATATATTTGAACAATACAGAAATTTCACAAAATGAAAAAATAGTTTCTGAAACAAGTGAAAATATTTTAACAATTGAAAATACTGGAAATTTGATATACATATCAGAATTAATTTTACAAAAAGAAAGCACTGAAAATCGTCCGAATGTAATATTTATCGTAATCGACTCGCTTCGTAAAGACGCAATCGGAGTATCAGGAACAGAATATGAAGCATCCCCTGCAATAGATACCTTCGCAAAAAGATCCATGTATTTTACAAACCATTCAGTAAACTCTTCTTGGACAAGACCCTCTACAATGATTTTTTTTACAGGAATGTATCCGTCGAAAACTTTTATAAATTTCTGGGACTATCCGGTTTTCCCGGAAGAAAGACGAGCCTTTTATAACTCGGATATACTTCCACTACCCGCACTTTTTTCTGTGAATGGTTACGAGTCAGCGATGATCGGAAATAATCCTTTTGTTACAGATCACAGATACCTTGGAGTTGATACAGGGTTTGAAAAAGTTTTTGATTTTTCCTTAATAGAAAAAGATACAATTCCAATTACAGAAAAGTCCATTTCTTTTTTAAACAAAAGAAAAGCGTCACTAAAAGAAAGACCATTTTTTCTATTCTTAAATTACAACGACCCCCATCGTCCTTACACTCCACCGGAAAAGTTTTTACACCAAGTGAAAATATCTGAAAGTGAAGACTATAGAAAAAAATCGTACCTTGGAGAAGTTGCATTCGTTGATTCTGAACTAAACAGATTTTTTAAACATTTAAAAGAAAATAATTTATTCGACAACTCATTTATTCTCATTACCTCTGACCACGGAGAAGTAATGGACAGGTCGCATTCAATTTCTAAATTTTCGGGAATCTACACTTTATTCGGACACGGACAAGGGCTATACGAAGAAGATATTCAAACACCTCTAATCATAAAACTTCCAAACCAAGAAACAGGAAGAATAATCACTACCCAAGTACGCTCTATTGATATTTTCCCTACACTTTTAGATTATCTAAAATTCAAACCCAACCATTTACCAAATGGAGAAAGTTTAAAACCCGTGATCGAAGGACTTGAAACCAAAGACAGGGAATACTACGGTGAAAGTAGAGGTGTAATGACGTATAGAAAAAATGGATTTAAGCTAAAACAGAAAACTTATAAATTCCATAGAACCGGATTTTCCTGGGATGGGAAAATTCAAGAAGAGCCGTCTTTTCTATATGATTTAAAAAATGATCCGAATGAGCACTCACCCATCCAAAATTTAGAAATAGAAAATGATTTGAGTCATTCTATGAACACTTTTCAAACCGAAGATTCGTTCTATGTATTTAGAATTGCAAACCCAAACAAAAAAAAAGGACATAGGTTGAATTTAAAAGTCTCATCCAAAATCGGAAAAGCCATTTTTATTTCTGAAAAAAATTCAATGCAATCGGAAAAATTTATAACAACAGGAAATGGATTTCAAATAGATAAGATATTCGGTGACGAAGAACTATTGCAATTTCGATTTAAAATCTATCCCGACATCACTCTTCCTGAAATCTCTATTAGCTTGGACAACAATCCAATCCACAAGGGAGAAATAGGAGTCGGAGAAATGGATGTCTTTCCTGGAACTTGTAAAATTTCAAATACTTCATGCTCAGATTTGTATCTTTCAAAAAACAGGAAACCAGATTTACCAAGACATTTCAGAATACAGGTCTGGAAAAATGGAGAAAATAATTCCTACACACAAAACTCAGGGATATTAGAAAAGGATGCACTAAATATATTAAAAAAACAAGGATATGTAAAATGAATAAAGGTGCGTTAGCCGGAATCAGAGTTGTTGACCTAAGTCTTTTGTTGCCCGGGCCGCTTTGCTCTATGTATCTTGGAGATATGGGAGCAGAGGTAATAAAAGTTGAAAACCCAAGAGCGTACGACGGGACAAGAGCCATGCAAAAAAACGAAAACGGCTTTGCCGGCTCGTTTCACTTACTCAATAGAAATAAAAAAGCAATTACTTTAAATCTAAAAAAACCGGAATCAAAAGAAATTCTTTTTCGTTTATTAGAAAAATCGGATATACTACTCGAAGGATTTCGCCCATCTACGTTAGACGAAATGGGAATTGGCTATGATACTCTAAAAGAAAAATTTCCCCGACTTATTTATTGCGGTATTTCTGGTTATGGAATCTCAGGACCTTATAAAGATTTAGCAGGACACGACGGAAACTATCTATCCCTGTCCGGTCTATTAGATCAAATGGGTACAAAAGACTCTCCTCCTTCTCTGGCAGGATTTCAAGTTGCCGATATTGGGGGGGGAACTCTAATCGCACTCTCTGGAATTCTGGCTGCACTATATTCCAGGGAAAAAACCGGCAAAGGTCAAAGAATTGATGTTTCTATGATGGAAGGCTCCTTGCAATTCTTGTCTCTTTATGCAGGTGGGTATATTTCTGAAAATACAAATCCAAAAAGAGGAGATGAGATTCTTTCAGGAAAATTACCCAACTACTCAGTTTATGAAATCCAAAACAATAGGTATGTTTTTTTAGGTGCTTTAGAAGAAAGATTTTTTCGAACTTTTTTACGTCATACAAATTTAGAAAGTATCTTAGAAGAATTTCCATATCAAGAAAAAAATTTTGGTAATATAAAAGAAAAAATTAGAGACTACTTTTTAAAACAAAATGAAGACTCATTAAAAAATATATTTGAAAACAAAGACACTTGCCTGACACTTGTGAAAAAAATTTCTGAAGTGTTTCAAGACCCACACTTGAAAGAAAGAAAATCCATATTTTATTTTGAACACCCTGTTTACGGAAAAATTCCACAGTTTGCAGCACCTTTTAGATTTTCAGAAACACCTTGCGAATACAGATTGCACGCACCTGAGCACGGTGAGCACAATTTAGAGGTATTTAAAGTCTTGGGTTACTCAGAAAACGCAATTATAGACCTAAAAAAAAATCGAATTATTTAATTTTTTTTTATCCTTTTTTTCTATTTGTGCTTGCAATTTAACTCAGGTAAAAAACAATGGTATCAAATCCTGGTGACGATAGAGAGGGGGAAATACCCGTTCCCATCCCGAACACGGAAGTCAAGCTCCTCATCGCCAATGGTACTGTATGGTTCGCTGTATGGGAGAGTAGGACGTTGCCAGGTTTTTTATTTTTCATTTCTATTATTCTTTCAATCCGATCAGCTTTTAATATTTTTCTTTTCGACTTCCTATATAAATTTTGTAAATTTTTAATTGACTAAATTAAATTCAAAAATTATTTTCCAAATGGATACATACTATCCAAAATTAGGAGATAAAAATGAAAAAACTTGTACTAAGCATGATTGCAGTGCTTTCTATCGTAAGTGTTAGCTTAATCGCTGGCGACAAAAAGAAAAACGATAAAAAAGCTGCTCCTGCAGCACCTGCAACAAAAGACGCAAAGAAATAAAATTCTTCTGCATTGTTTTTTAAAAATCCACTGTTTTATAACAGTGGATTTTTTTTGGCTCGTTCTTGGAGCTTTTTTTCATCCGATATGATTTTTTTCACTTCTTGTAACTCTATCTTAATTTTTCTTCCGTGACAACAAACTCGATTGTATTTCTGTGAAATTTTTTAAATTCAATAATACTATTTTTTATATTTTCATATTTCATCTAAGGGAAGAATATTTTTTTCTGAAACATCCACCCAAAGAAAATATAAGGCTACTAGTATCGTTACCACTGCTGTTGATATAAACGCAAAATTAGCACCGAATTGAAACCAAATAAAACCTGTAATAGTGCTTGCAAGCATTGTGCAAATACTTTGAAACCCAGCAAACACTCCAATTGCTGTAGCTGTGTCTTTTTTGTCTGTTATATTTGTTATCCATGCTTTTGAAACACCTTCAGTTGCGGCAGAATAGACCCCATACAGTAAAAAAAGAAAAATATAAAGTATAAGATTTTTATTGGAAGCCATGCCAAAGTACACAATTGCGAATAAAAAAAGCCCTGATATGAAAATAGTTTTTAAGCCGATTTTATCCGCCAGTATTCCAATCGGAAAAGCAAATAACGCATAAATAAAATTATAAAAAACATAAACTCCAATTACTTCCGAATCACTAAACCCAGCCTCTTTTACTTTCAGCAATAAAAATAGATCGGAGCTATTAAATAAAGTAAATATCAATAATCCAAAGATGAGCTTTTTATATTCTTTAGGGCTTTCTTTTAAATATTGTAAAAAAGAGAAGATGGATGTTTTTGAGTTTGAGTTAGAAGCTGTGAAAGGCTGTTTTTTTTCTTTTAAAAGAAACGAAGCAAGTATCGAAAAAACTCCCGGCACAAACGCTATGTAAAAAAGATATTTATATTCTTCCGGATAAAAGTAGAGATAAGCCAGAGCAAAAAGTGGTCCAATTACTGCCCCAAGTGTATCCATAGACCGATGAAACCCAAAAATTTTTCCTTTGGTTTCAACCCTTCCTTCATCGGATAGAATTGCGTCTCTTGCTCCTGTTCGGATTCCTTTTCCAAAGCGATCTAATGTTCTTGCAAAAAATATCCAAAGCGGATAAGAAAAAATCGCCATCATTGGTTTTGAAATAGTACTTAGGGCATATCCAATTTGTACAAATGGAAGTCTTTTTCTTGAATTATCTGAAAATTTACCAAAATACCCCTTGCTTAGCCCAGCCGTAGCCTCTGCAATTCCTTCCAATACTCCGATTGATATTACTGAAAACCCGATTGTTTTTAAATATAGAGGCATTATAGGATAGAGCATTTCGCTAGCCATATCCGTAAATAGACTCACAAGAGATAATATCCAAACTGTTTTAGTTATGTATTTCAAATTATGTGCTTAATGAATCTTGATATTCTTTCCATGCTGTTTGAATTCCTGTAATAATTTCACTCATATCGAGTAGTAAAGCCGTGTTTCCTTTCCCGAGAAACAATTTATTTCTCCCGAATTTTTTTGTTTCAGCCCACTCTACCGTAAAATCTGACATCCTTTGAAGTGATTGAAATATCATTTCTTTCACTTCCAAAATAGAAAGCTCCCCTGCAGTATGAGAAAGCTCCTGCATTATGGAATGAAAAATAATTTTTTCTATTTCAAGTTTTTCCATCAATATCTAAAATCGGTCAAAATTAAGAAAAGCCCAACACAAATTAGAATTCTTTGGATTGAAAAAAATCGACTCCTAATTAATGTAGGGCTATGAGTAAAAAGATAATCATAGTTGGAGCCTCCAGTGGAATCGGCTCTGAAATAGCAAGAGAGTTATTGCAATCGGGAAACATAGTGTCCCTTGTAGCAAGAAGGGACAAAGAGTGCAAAAAAATTATAGACGAGTCCTCTACAGATAAAAACTCAGGGTATGCAATAAAGCACGATGTCACTGATATTGAAAAAGCAAGGAGTGCATTTGAGAAAGCTGTGAAAAATATGGGAGGGCTTGACGAAATCTATTATGCTTCCGGGATTATGGAAAAAGTAGAAATAGACGAATTCAATACCGAAAAAGACATACGCACTCTTAACGTAAATTTACTTGGTGCAATTTCTTGGCTAAACTTGGCAGCAGAATATTTTCAAAAACAGGGAAAAGGAAAAATCATTGGAATCTCTTCTATTGCCGGGGACAGAGGTCGAGTAGGAAACCCTGCCTACAATACTTCCAAGGCTGCGATCAACACCTATCTTGAGTCTCTTAGAAATAGGCTTTCTAAAAAAGGAATCCAAGTCCTTACAGTCAAACCGGGGTTTATTGACACGGAAATGACAAAAGGAATGCAAAATCTATTTTGGGTTATTTCTGCAAACCTTGCAGCCAAGATTATTATAGATGCAGTCAATAAAGGAAAAGAAAAAATTTATGTTCCTGTAAGGTGGGCACTTGTAGGTCTTGTGATTAGAAATATTCCTTCATTTATTTTTAAAAAGCTGTCGGTATAAATAGAATGAAAAAAAAACTTAAAGAAATCAAAATTCCTTCACCAGAAAAAGTCAGTGGATGGGGCATGACACACTTTTCGATGAGTCCTGTTTTAAAACCGGAAACAGAAGAAGAGATAAGAGAAATCTTCGAATTCGCAAATAAGAACAAAACCAAACTCACTTTTAGAGGTGGAGGTTGCAGCTATGGCGATGCCTCCACAAATGAAAAAGGTCTCATCATAGACATGTCCAATTTTAACCAGATACTAAACTGGGATAAAACAAAAGGGGTTATCAAAATTCAGTCAGGAGCCAGCCTAAAGCATCTATGGGAATTTTCCATTGAAGAAGGTTTTTGGCCACCAGTAGTGAGCGGCACAATGCACCCTTCTCTTGGTGGTTTACTCTCCATGAATGTACACGGTAAAAATAATTTCAAGGTAGGCACAATTGGAGAGCATGTTTTAGAATTTACATTTATGACTCCAAACGGTAAAATTCTTACTGCAAACAGAAACAAAAATAAAGAAATTTTCTTTTCTGCAATCAGTGGGTTTGGGATGCTTGGTGCATTTCTCACAGTCACACTAAAACTAAAAAAATTAAACTCCGGTAAATTAAAAGTCTTCCCTAAAAGAGTAGAAAACCTAAAAGAAATGATAGACTACTTTGAAAAAGAGGAAAAATCTTCAGACTATTTAGTAGGCTGGGTGGACTCGTATTCAAAAGGAAAGTCTTTAGGTAGAGGGGTGATCCACAAAGCGATAAATTTATCTGAAGGAGAAGACCCTGATTTTCCAGAAAACTTATCTTTAGAAAAACAAAACTTGCCTTTAAAGTTTTTTGGAATCATCCCCAAGTCCATCATGTGGCTATTTTTTCTACCCTTTGCCAATTACTATGGCTTAAAAATATTAAATTTAGTAAAATTTATCAGCTCTAAGTTTGAGCCTAAGGAATACTTACAAGGTCACGCAGAGTACGCATTTTTATTAGACTATGTACCAAATTGGAAATTTATTTATAAACCCGGAAGCATGATTCAATACCAATGTTTTTTACCGAAGGAAAATGCATTAGAAGGGTTTACAGAAATTTTCACGACTTGTCAAAAAAGAAAGATCGTCTCATTTCTTTCAGTATTCAAAAAACATAGGCCCGATCCTTTTCTACTCACCCACTCTGTTGACGGATATTCTATGGCAATGGATTTTCCTGTAACTAAAAAGAACAAAGAAAATCTCTGGAGCATGATTTATGAGTTAGACGAAATCGTGCTAACATCGAAAGGGAAATTTTACCTTGCAAAAGACTTAACTCTTCGTCCGGAAATTGTACAAAGAGCTTTCCCGAAAACAAATTTAGAGAAATTTAAAAACCTAAAAAAGAAGTTAGACCCTAAGTCTATCTTAGAATCTGATTTGTATAGACGTATATTCACACAACCTAAAAAATAAATTGGAATTCAAAAGAACTCTATCTCTGTTTGATTCTGTTTCTTTAATATTCGGAACAGTGATTGGATCCGGAATTTTTTTTACATCAGGGTTTATACTTTCTAAGGTGGAAAACCCATATTTAGTATTATTTCTTTGGATTCTGGGAGGCTTAGTTGCGATAGCCGGTGCACTCACCTATTCCTATCCTGCAATTTTGTTCCCAAAAGCAGGTGGAGACTATATATATTTAAAAGAAGCCTATAACCCTTTTGTTGGTTTTCTTAGCGGATGGATTTCTTTACTAATTACTTTTTCTGCTACAATTTCTGCCTTATCACTTGCTTTTTCAAAATATTTAATGTATTTTTTTCCTGAAAATTTTTTAGAGTCTATTTCTTTTCAACTAAATTTTATAGGCTTGAATATTCAATTTGGGTCAACCCAAGTATTTGCTTTACTATCTGTTTACACTCTAAGTGCTATTGGTTATTTCGGAATCCAAGCATCCTTTAGAATACAAAACCTTCTAACCGTTGTGAAATTTGGAGGACTTATACTTTTTATTTTTTTTGGATTTATTATAGGAAATAAAAATTATTCTTTTTTTTCTGATCCTTTTTTAAATACAGAAAAAATCTCTTTTGGAAATTTACTATTCGGACTCATCCCTATAACTTTTTCGTATTTTGGATGGAATATGGTAACCTATATTGCGGGTGAGATCAAAGACCCAAAGAAAAACATTCCTAGAGCAATCGTAATCGCATGCAGCTTAATTAGTCTATTTTATATTTTGATAAACTTTTTATTTTTAGTTTCTCTTCCTGTCCATGAAATGAAATCAAATGAAGGGATAGGGATTGTCTCTTCAAAATATTTATTCGGTGATAAAATTCTGCCCCTTCTATCATTTTTGTTTCTCTGGATTATACTCAGCTCTCTATCTGGAATTATCATTGGTGGTTCCAGAATCTATTTTGCACTTGCAAATGACGGGTTATTTTTCCAAAGCCTTGCCAAGCTCCACCCAAAATACAATTCACCCTATATCGCAATTTTTTTTCAGGCGCTTTATGCGAGTATTTTTATTATCATCAAAGACTTAGAAAGTCTTGTTTACTTTGTCACGGCAGGGATTTTATTTTTATCTATTCTAACCGCAGCCTCAACCTTCCTGTTTATAAAAAGAAAATTGTATTCTGAATACAAAATCCCTTTCTATCCTTTTACTCCCTTATTTTTTATTGCAATAAACTCTGCAATCCTTGGAGCTATTGTCTATGAAAAACCTGTAGAAGCACTGTGGGGACTTGGAGTATTTTTACTTTCCATACCGGTTTACTTTTTATATACAAACTCTTTTATCAAAACCTTAAAACGGTTTTTGCATCATTAGGAAATAGCAATTTCCGTGAGTTTTTTTTTCGTATATATTTCCAAGAAAGACTTTTTTAAAGGTACACGCTACCTATAAAAAAGCAATCCAACAAGAAAATTTAACTTCTTGGTTTTAAAAGTTCTCCCTGCATATTCGTGATTATTTCGTCCAAATTCTTTTTCTGGATTACAACTGAATATGCACTTGCAACTACAGGGTATTCTTCTTTCGTAATTTTTATCAAATTCGGAAGGACTCTTAATCCATAAAATCCATTGGACATTTTATCTAATTGGTTTCCCATTGCCAAATCAAATCCATGTTTTCTGTCTCTTGTATCAGATCCAAAACAAGCCAACATAAAATCAGTCAACCCGGATAACCCTTGAAATGTTTCCTTGTGTCCTCCAAGGTGTATTCCAATTTCAGTCATTTCTTTAAAAAATCGGTTGGATAGATGAAACAAGGTATTGTCAACATTGCCACCTAAGTTTTGTTTAAAATACCCCTCCACAATTCCCATAGAAAGAGCATAGATTGTTTTTAAAGCACCACCGAGTTGAACACCTTTCACGTCTGTCTCGTTTATCGCTCTTCTCGAAAAAATATATCCGGTTGAGAATAGCTTTTTTATTTTGGGGAGTAAGTCCTTATTTGTAGCTGCGACTTCAAATCCTGAAATTTTTCTTTCCATGATTTGATCCGGGTAGCAGGCTCCGGCTACAACGGACAATCTTTCTTCTTCAATTCCGAATATATTCACTAAGTCGTCTAAAATAAGACCCTTAGGGGATCCAGTAAATCCCTTAATCACGTTTACAATGGGAGCCTTATTTTTTTGAATATAATTTTTAATTGTAGGGTAAATCGTATCAAGCTCCCAAGGATTTGCTCCTTGCACAAATAAAGTAGCATTGGATAGAATTTCTGGATCGCTTGTAAATCGGATATTCGGTGGAAGTTTGTACAGAGGGTAGTGTTCAATGTCTCTTCTTTCTAATTCACACTGCTCACTCAACTCTTTATTAGGCTGGTATATCGTAACAGTCACATTTTTATTTGCAAGTAAAGTCCCAACAGCGACCGACATATTGCTCGATCCGATCACTACAATATTTTCCTCGGGAGACTTAGGCTTTTGAATCAGTACATTATGCTTAGGATCGTAAGCGTCTCCATTATACAAGTTTCTGTATGTCCCGTGGTGGTGCTTGTGTAAATTAGAGCCTACAAGAAGTGCAAGGTTATCAATCAAAAACTGCTTCTTGTCTCCAATCTCAGGAAATTTAATCTGCTCTATATGGGCAGGAAAACTTTCCATCAACTTTTTGGATAGCTCTCCTACAAGCACAGGTTTACCTATCACAATTCTACCTTGAGCTGCGTTAAATAAAAATCCGGTTGTAGGTAGAATTTTTTCTGTTCCTTCGAGAGAAATCGGAATAACTACTTTATTGGCTACATAGTGGTACACAGTATCCACGAAAGCCATAAGTCTTCCGTCTCTGGATCTTGTCCCTTCCGGAAAAATACAAAGAACTTTACCCTCACCCTGTAATTTTTGAGATAGTCTAAAAGACCTCATATTGATTTTAGTCATAAGATCGGATAAACTCGGATTGTCTGACATGTCTCTTTTAGAGCAAACCAAAAGTGTACCAAACATATAAAGTCCAAGACGAGTAAAATCGGGCTCAAAAGCAAGCCTCCCCGCAATAAATACCATATTCTCTGCAAATTTTTTACCGTATTCACTCGAATTATATATCAATTGAAAAATAGCGGGCGCGTCCAAGTGACTCAAATGGTTAGAAATTAGAGTAATCGGGTATTTTCCTATTAATTTGGAGACCTCTTCAAGATTTTCCAATCCTTCTACCTTAAAATTTTTCATAATCGGTGCAAGAAACTGATTCATAAAATCTCGTGCTTTTTCTTGCCTTTCCGTGTAAACCGATATAGTCTCGATAGATTCCGGCTCTTTGAATATATTCATAACCGGAGGCATTGGAGTCGAGCCCGAAAGCATTAAAAACTTTTCCAAAAGAGCCTTCGCATCAGGCTCACTCATCCCAGATTTCAAAAAGATATGAATATTTTCAAAAAATTCTTTGTGCCATCTGCCTACGGTTGCTTCTTTTTCTGCCATCTTGCCCTCTCTGTGTCTATGTAAGTATTCAATCTTTCTATTTGGATTTGAACTTGTCCAACAAAATTTTCTCTTTTGATTGTGTTATTTTTAGTGAAAATTATTCTTGTGAAGGCTAAAAGAAATTCATGGATAAATTACAAAAAACAATAGGGAAATCAGGTGAGTTAAAATGGATCCCTGACGGGTTTCATTTCCTAAGCCCGGAAAAAAGCACGTATAGAAGAAAACTTTTAGATAAAATTCATAAATTTTTTATGAAAAATGGATATTTAGAGGTAATTCCACCCTCCTTTGACTTCAGCTCTTCTTTTTCAGGTCACTTGAGCGAAATGGAAAAAACCCACCTCTTAAAATATAAAGACCTATCGGGGAGCGAAATTTCCCCCAGTTTTGATTTGACGATTCAAGTAGTAAAAGGTATGGCGAGTTTTTCTTATCCGACTGAAACTCAAAAGGTTTTTTACTCCAGTAGGGTAATCAAAGACAGCCAAAGAAAAAACGGATCCAAAAGAGAGACTTTTCAGTTAGGAGCAGAAATCATAGGTAGATCCGATTACCATACTTTTATAGGTTTATTGGAAGAATTGGAAAATTTATTTTTGAATATAAATTTCCCTTATCCTATCACCTTGGTCTTGGGAAATACTTTGGTATTTGAAAAAATCAGCACTTTCCTAAATTTAAATTCTACAGAAAAAGAATTGTTTTCCGATATAGTCTATTCTAAAAATACCCCTAGTTTGAACGGTTTTTTTCAAGATAAAGAAGTTCCAGTTGATTTCCAAAATCTAATACGATCTATTCTATTCAATTTTGATTTCCATAATCTAAAGACAGATATTCTTCATATTTCAAAAAAGTACGATTTAAAACTTGAAAATCTAATTTCCGAAACAGAAAATATACTCTCTGTTTGGAATGAGAAAAAAAGAGCCTTCGATTTTTGTTTAGATTTTTCCCTGATTCGAGATTTGAATTACTATACCGGCTTTGTTTTTCACGCATACTCAGGAAATATTTCTGACCCTGTATTTATGGGAGGAGCTTATGACCACTTATACGAGAGGTATTCCGGTGTTCAAAAAAATGCATGTGGTTTTGCCATGAGCATGGATATTGTAGAAGAGTTATTAAAAAACGAAAGAATAGGAGTTTGATATGCCTGCAAGTTTAGTAGTTGGTGCACAATGGGGTGATGAAGGGAAGGCAAAAGTTATTGATTACCTTAGTAAAGATACTGATATTATTGTAAGATACCAAGGTGGAGCTAATGCAGGTCATACAGTTGTTGTAGATGGGAAAAAATATATTTTTCACTTAGTTCCTTCCGGTGTGATTTATGACAATACGTTATGCGTAATCGGTAATGGTGTTGTACTCGATCCGGAATCATTTTTGCAAGAATGTGAAAAATTAGTTTCAGACGGATTTAGAGTTTTTGAAAAGTTACTGATTAGTGACTCCTGCCACATAATTCTCCCCTACCATAAATCCATTGATGCATTCAAAGAGTCCTCTTCTTCCACTGACAGAAAAATCGGAACTACAAAAAGAGGAATCGGAATTTGCTATGCAGACAAAATGATGCGAGTAGGACTCCGGGCAGGAGATATATTGGATCTCGACATTTTAAAAGAAAAAGTTCGTACTATCGTAAAACAAAAAAATGCTGAATTAACAAAATTCTATGGACTTCCAGAAGTTAGTTTTGAAGAAATTATGGAAAAAATTAACCCTTTCCGAGAAAAAGTTGCCCACATTATTACAAATACTTCCTATTTTTTAAATACCGAGCTAAGCAAAGGGAAAAAAGTTTTATTGGAAGGAGCACAAGGCACAGGACTCGATGTGGATTTTGGGACATACCCTTATGTTACAAGCTCTAACCCTACAACCGGTGGTGCGTTATGCGGAACAGGAATATCGTATCAATATTTAAAAAAAGTTTACGGAATCACTAAGGCTTATACTACCAGAGTCGGTGAAGGGCCCTTCCCTACAGAAATATTTGGAGAAGAAGGACAAAAACTTCGCGACCTGGGTGGAGAATATGGAGCCACTACAGGCAGACCGAGAAGGTGTGGATGGTTTGACGTAGAAGTGATGAAACATTCTGCAAGAGTAAACGGACTCGATTCTTTATGTATGACAAAAATTGATATTTTAAGCCAGTACGATAAAATACCAGTCGGTGTAGGATATGAGTACAAAGGAAAAAAAATCGATTACTTTCCTTCTCATGGTTTAGAAAATATAAAAGTATTGTACGAAGAATTTCCGGGCTGGAAAGAAAATATCATGGGAGTCAAAAATTTTAACAATCTACCGGATAATTGTAAAAATTTTCTTAAAAAAATTCAAGAATTAGTCGGAGTTCCAATTTCTATTCTATCTACAGGTCCAGACAGAGGAGATACTCTAATTCTATGAAAATTTGCAACTTTTCTTTCAAACATTGTTGACGGCAGAGCCTTTTTAAATATTTTAGTAAAAACATAGGAGTCGTTAGCTCAGTCGGTAGAGCATCTCCCTTTTAAGGAGAGGGTCTCGGGTTCGAATCCCGAACGACTCATAATTACTAATTTTGGTGCCATCGTCTAATGGTTAGGACACCAGGTTTTCATCCTGGTAATCGGGGTTCAATTCCCCGTGGCACTACTGTTTTTCTTTTCAAAATGATTAGGACAACAGGTTTTTATCCTGTGAAATCAGGAGTTCTAATTCCCCGTGGCACTACTGTTTTTCTTTTCTTTTTTTAAAAAGATATCGCATTACTTTCCGAATTTGCATTCTATGAGCTACGGGTAGAAAACAAGGAGTTTCTGATGAAAAAGCAAGATAAAGATATCAGATATTTTATTGAGTTAGATATAAAATCAAAAAAAATTCTAAAGTGGGGCTTTGGAAATAGGTTTCAGTTAAAATCCAATGAAATAAAGACTCCTTTTTTCGTAAGGTTATATATTACAAAAGGACAATTCAATAAATTAGAATTAAAAGATCAAGAGGCTTTGAAAATAAAAGGTCGATCCTCAGACCTCTTGTAATATATTGTTGTCAAAGGATCTAATTATAAAGAAACATTAATTTTAAAGCAATTTTTTTTGATTAAGGAAACCGTGCGGATGAGAAAAGAGAAGAAAAAAGTAGTAACCTTCGCTGAGCTAAATATTCTTACAATAAATATTAAAAAAGATCGCTTGTCATTACATCTTGATGATGGTCGAATTATTTCTTTTCCAATAAATGCCTTTCCTGAAATACAGAAAATGTTATCCGCTAAAAGAAAAGAAATAAGCATTACCGGAGAAAAATATTTTAATATTTTTCTAATTGGGAATTCTAATCATGTTTATGTTTTGTCAAAAGATTTAATGATAATTAGAGAGTAACCCCTATCCTATTTTTTTGTCTTTTTCTTCTTATTCGTCGGGTTTGTGTCGTATCAGTCTGTCGTAACGGGTCGTTTTTCTCTTGGAGAGGTAAGATCCCCCCGCAATCGTGGTTACCGGGGTGGGAACTCCACTCTCGAAGAACCGGCTTGGAAGAATTATGTCCCATTCGGCAAGATCAAGCACTAACAAAAGAGTAAAAAGTGCGGTCTTCGTGGTGCCGAGCCAATCTGCAAGAATCCCAAGCTCAAATCAGTCCTCATATTTGAACACGAAAAATTGTTTTCTAACAATGGCGAAAAATGGAAACTTCTTGATACTGCTTATATAACTCTACATTTCTCAAAAGTCCCCCAATTTAATCACATTTCTGTATCTGTTCAACAATTGCGTAGCAGGTATTTCCTGCAAAACAATAAACCTCGTTAACTATTGAACTCGTCCATATATTTTGCTGAACAAGCAAGCTCTGATGAGTTTCTAAATTAAATGGGTCTCATAAATTTCTTCTTAAAGTAAATTTTTCTGCTCTTCTTTATAAGGTAAAAAAGAACAAACAGAACAATTTTGCAATTTTCAAAAATTAAAAAATCAGGAAGTTTCTACGAGGTTTAGGGGATTTTTGAAAGTAGAGCTTTTGGAAACCTATGGAGAAAAATATTCTCACGAAAAACTTTTGAAAGGTCGTGAGAAGTTCGAGAAAAATAAAAAATATCAAATTCTTTTGAAAGAATTTCAGGAAAAAAATCAATTTATTCACGAAGAAAATATTTCTGACGTGGAGTAAGTGTCCAAAAAGCGTTACTTATGTGGGTAAAAAGATTTTTTAGGACTTTTGAAAAATAAGTTTTGCAATATTTTTTAGGCATGTTTAAAAAAATAATGATTCTGAAACCAAAGTATTAAAAACACGATTTGACGATTTGTTAAAAAAAATGAAATTGGTAACTCATAGATTAACTGAGATTGAAAAAAATGGTTGTTTGGTGAAAAACAGTGAAACACAGAAAACTAAATGATTTTATTCGTGAAAGTGGTATGCAGGTTGGGAAAAAGAGAAACGAAAAGACGGAAAACGTGGCGGTAAATTCTTATATTACAAAGACACAGTGAAAGAGTGGGCGGATAGTGTAAAGACTGAATGCAAAAAAGAACCTGACGAAGAAAAATGTGAACGTGATTTACTTATAGAAGATTTGCCGGAATATTGTATGTTCGGAAAAACATGCGTTAGGCGTGGAACACAAAAAAGTTGAGTTTCCGACAAAAAGAAATCATTGTAGATGAAATTCCAGATGATTCTTATTATCTAACTACATTACAAGAAATTACAGATGACGAGCTTGAATACATTTTTCAGGAGAAAACAAAATGACCGAAACACAAATCAAAGGATTCTACTTTGAAAATTGCATTTTCGGACGGGCTGGACATTCACGAGGTTTCAGATGTTCGACAAATTCCAGATTATTCTATTTTGGAATCAGAAATATTTTTTGACTCTCCATTTATTCAATATGAAATTTTCATAGATGGAAAAAAATCAAAAATGGATTTATCAAAGAAAAAGAAAATCTTGCCCCGATAGTTCAACGTCAACAACAAACACAAATTTCTAACTTTGATCAACTTACAGAAGTTTTAAACATAAAAAAAATCATGGACAGAGAAGTCTTGGACGCTCAAAATAAAATCACAGAGGCAAGACTTGAAGCGATAAAAAACGCATTTGAGGCAAAAGTTGAAAATGTTCAGAATAGCTTTTTAGAAAGAATGTCATTTAAAGATGAAATGTATCAAGAACGATTAACACTTAATGAAGAAAAACTTCGCCTGGAATACAAAAACCCAAGAAAAGAAAAATCTTCGATGTTGGGTGAAATAGCAATGGAAGCAATCAAAAATATTTCACCGGAAACAATAGATAATTTTGTAAATTTGCTTGTCGGTATCGGACAAGGAATTGCAAAAAAATATATTCCTGAAATGGGGATGGAAGGTTTAACGGTAGTTGATAATGTCTAATGGAGGAAAAACATGATACAGGCTCAGGAACTAACGCACGTAAAAACAGTTTTAAAGAATCTGAAAAAAATTTTTGATTCCATGATAGGAACTTTCGGAGTAAGTCCGAAAATCAAGGATACTTTAGAGTATCAAGAAATTGAAAAAAGCCTAAAGGAGTTAGAATAATGGACTCAGAGATTACATAAAAACCAACTTGACAAAATGAAATAAAGGGCGATAATATGGGTATGAGAACGAAAACCAAGAAAAAACCAAAAGTTTTACAAATCCCCGAATATAAGAAAAAGAAGTCTGCAAAAGGTGGAATTAGTGCTTCTGAATTTAAAAAAGAAATTCCTTTATCAGGAAAGGAGATAAATAAATTACTTGGAAGCAAATGAGATCATTCTTGATAAAGATTCTTTTTTATTGTTAAAAAGCGGAAAACTGGATATATCAGAAGAAACAATTTCTTATTTGCCGATTGTTGAAGTTGCAGAGCTTTATTATAAAGCGGAAAAAAAAGACATTTCCGTTTTTAAAATAAAGGATTTTCTTAGTGGTATTGAGCCAATGCAAATTGGAGAAAAAACAGTAGTTATTTATTCAGGGATTCGTAATTTTTTTTCAAGGAAAGAAAAATCCGGAAATCCTCTATTGAGAGACAATCTTTATTATTTGTTATCCCTTGCCATCGAATATGGTTTTCCGTTATACGTTTCTAAGGAGAATTACAGCATTTTAAAACATTATTACCATGATGATTTAATCCTTTTAAAAGCAGACTAACCCACTAAACACCCACTCCCCTAATTTTTTTTTCGTCCTCTATAAAAAAAGTAGAATATTATTCTACTTTTCGCTTGACAGATTTTCCGCCATGGTCAAAATGATGTCCATGTCTCGGATTGGAACGATAAGCGTGGTTGACGATAGAACTACCCGAAATCTCTCACAAGGAGGTTTCGGAAACATGGCGATAACAAAAGTCAAAAGTTTACATGTTAAACTTGAAGATGATTTGTATAATGCAGTTCAAGAATACGCAAAGACAAACGAAATGGACGCTTCAAAAGTAAGTCGTTTAGCTTTAAAGAATTTTCTTGGACTTCAAAGATCGCCGGTGAATGTCAAAAAAGGCATAGTTAAAACGACATAATCGGCGGGTTTTATTGCCGAATAACGGGGGATATTTGTATAGTCTATCCAATCCTCGTTATTCGGGGTAAAATTCTTCTTCTGCAAATTTTGTCCGACTTCTTGATACGCTTTCTTTACTCTATCCATTTTCTCAAAAGTACCCCAAAGAATCACATTTCTGTATCTATTCAACAGTGCGTGCAAATATTTTTGTCTCGAAAAACCCGTCGTTCTTCTATTGAACTCGTCCATATATTTTGCCGGAACAAGCAAGCTCGGTTGTGTTTCTACATATTTTTGTGGGTTCATAAATTTCTCCTTAAAGTAAATTTTTCTGCTCTCATTTATAAGGTAAAAAAAGTTTGCTTTAGAAAAAAAATTTTATCGTTTTTTTAGAAATTTTTTTAACTTTTACAGAAAAAGTCCCAAATCTGCACTAAAAGCGTAATTTCTCGAAAACGATGGAGTTCCCACATTTTTGCACGAAAAGTGTAAAATCTGCACTAAAAGCGAAATTTCAAAAACTCTACTAAGGCTCAAAACCTCATCCTAAAAGATACACCTATTTGCAAAAATCCTACCTCATCTATTTCCGACCTCAGACTTCAAGCATCAGTCCTCCGAATTGGAGATCCCACATTTTTGCGTGAAAGGTGAACAATTGGTATAAAACATGCACTTTACTGAAAAGAGTGGAGATCCCACATTTTCACACGAAAAGTGCAAAAACTGCACTAAAAGCGAAATTTCAAAAACTCTACTAAAGCTCAAAACCTCATCCTAAAAAATAAAACCTATTTAGAAAAGATTCTACTTCCACTATTTCCAACCTCAGAATTCCGTTATCAGTCCTCTGAATTGAAGATCCCACATTTTTGCACGAAAAGTCCCAAATCTCAACAAAGAGTGTAACATTACAGACAATTCAACTAAAATATACTAGTTTTTTACTCGAAATTCTATTAGATAAATTTTTTCTGACCTTATGAAAGAATTAGATATTGTACCAATAGGTGAGCTACCGGATTCAGGAGTAGTTCCCAAAAAAATGCACGCTCAAGTGATTCGACCCGAAAGATTTGGAGAGCCTACAAAAGCATTTCAACACGAAGAAATTGAAGTCCCTGAAATAAAAGGTGACGAAGTATTGGTTGCGGTTATGGCTGCTGGAGTAAACTACAACAATGTATGGGCAGCTCTTGGATTTCCGGTGGATGTAATTGGTGCACGAAATAAAAAGGGAGAGTCCGAAAAGTTTCACATAGGCGGATCAGACGCTTCAGGAATCGTATGGAAAATAGGGAAAGACGTAAAAAACGTAAAAGTAGGAGATGAAGTTGTAATCCACTGTGGAGTTTGGGAAAAGGAAGACCCTTGGGTGAAGGCAGGAAACGACCCGATGTTTGCACCATCACAGTTAATCTGGGGTTATGAAACTAACTGGGGCTCATTTGCTCAATTTTGTAAAGTGCAAGACCACCAATGTCTCCCAAAACCAAAGCACCTTTCATGGGAGGAGTCTGCGGCTTATATGCTTGTGGCTGCAACTGCATACAGAATGCTCCACCACTGGAAACCAAATAATGTAAAGCCGGACGATGTAGTTTTAATCTGGGGAGGGGCTGGAGGGCTTGGAGCAATGGCGATTCAAATCGTAAAAGCTGCGGGTGGAGTTCCAATTGCAGTAGTAAGCTCTGACGATAAGATCGAATTTTGTAAGAAGTTAGGCGCAACCGGTGTGATAAACAGAAACAATTTCAAACACTGGGGAGCTTTAACTTCTGATATAAACAAGCCTGAGGCTTTTGCAGAGTGGACTAAAAAGGCGAGAGATTTCGGAAAAGCAATTTGGGATATTGCAGGAAAAGGAAAAAATCCAAGAATTGTATTTGAGCACCCGGGTGAGTCAACTCTTCCTACCTCTGTGTTTGTTTGTGAGACAGGTGGTATGGTTGTAATTTGTGCTGGAACAAGCGGGTTCAATGCTACTTGCGATTTAAGATATTTGTGGATGCGTCAAAAAAGACTACAAGGCTCTCATTTTGCAAACGACGATAACGCTCGCGAATTGAATGAGCTTGTAATTGCAAAAAAAGTAGATCCTGTACTTTCCAAGACTTATACATTTGAAGAAACAGCAACCGCACACCAATTGATGCGTGAAAATAAGCACCCTTCAGGAAATATGTCTATTTTAGTTGGCGCTAAAAATATAGGAATGGGAAAAAAGTAACTTTCAAAAAAAAAATATGCCGTAATAATTTACGGCATATCTCCAAGCCCACCGGCATTGACTACATCTATAAAACCGTTTGATTTTAATAGTTGAGTTGCCGATGCACTTCTTACACCTGATGCGCAATACAAAACTATTGGCTTACTTTTATCTCCTAATTCACCAAGTCTTGAAGACAAGGTATTTAAAGGGATGTTAATCGCTTTATTATAATGTCCATCTTGAAACTCATCTTTAGTTCTTACGTCGATGATTTTCGCCCCAGACTGAATTTTTTCAATTAGAATATTTTGTGACACTCTTCCTCTCCTTTTTAATAAAAACTGAATTCCAAAAATCACTACAATTGCAATGATAAACCATAAAGTGCTAATACTCATTCTTTCACCTCCTCAAATTCTCCTTCTGCTAAAATACTTAAAATTCCACCACTAACATTCCAGACATCTTTAAATCCATTTTGCAATAGAATCCTTGTAGCCAAATGTCCTCTAAAACCAACCCTGCAATACACGAATAATTTTTTATTTTTCGGGATTTCAGAAATCCGAAATCTTAGCTCATCCACAGGAATATTCAGGCTATTCAGAATATGTCCTTTAGAATATTCACCTAAGTTTCTAACATCGAGTAACACAGAATTATTTTCCGAAAATTGATTTTTCAACTCCCTTGAAGTCACAGTTGGACTAAACCCTGATCTTGAATTTTCTGCTATGAATGCGATCATATTTACAGGGTCGTTTGCACTAGAATAGGGTGGAGAATACGCTAAGTCCAATTCCGACAAATCTTCCAAGGTCATCTTCCCGTGGATTGCAACAGAAATAACATCAATCCTTTTCTCTACCCCACTTTTTCCGAAACCTTGTGCACCCAGAACCCTTGAATTTTTCTTATCGTAAACCAATTTCAATGTAATCTCTTCAGACCCTGGGTAGTAAGAAGCGTGGTTATTTTTGTGAATGATTGCTACCCCTACTTCAAATCCTGCATCCACTGCAGCTTTTTCAGAAAGCCCTGTAGATGCAAGAGTAGAATCAAAAATCTTCACCACACTTGTGCCTATGGAACCACGGTAAGGAATTTTTCCACCGAGCACATTTGTTCCAACGATTCTACCTTGTCTATTGGCAGGTCCTGCAAGAGGAACTCTAACCTTTTTCCCTGAAACTTTATGAAGTATTTCTACCATATCCCCCGCTGCAAAAATATTTGGATCAGAGGTTTGTAAATATTCGTTCACTAAAAGCCCGCCGGATTTTCCGATTTCTAACCCACAACTTTTTGCGAGATTCAATTCAGGTCTAACTCCAACAGAAAATAAAACAATCCCGGCAGGAATCTTTCGACCATCGCTTAGAATTACTTCTTTAGTGGACGACTCGATAGATTTGACTCCAAGTCCTGCTATCACTTTCACCCCGGACGATTCTAATTTTTTCTGAGCGTAATACCCAAACTCCTTATCCATAGTTGCCATAACTTGATTAGAAAGCTCTACTATTGTAGTGTCGAGTTTTCTTAGATGAAATGCTTCACCCATTTCAATACCGATAAACCCTCCTCCTACAACTACAGCGCTCACTGGCTTTTCTTTGTTTATAAAATCATGGATTCGATCCATATCGGGAACATTCCACAATTTGAATACGTTAGGCGAATTTGATCCGGGTAGTTCAGGAATGACTGGGTTTCCCCCTTGCGCTAAAATACACTTATCGTATTCTAACCATTTTTCACCATCAGAATTTTGTATCTTAATCTTCTTATTTTCTCGATTGATTTCTACAGCTTCTGTTTCTATGAAAACTTGGATTTTATAGCGTCCCCAAAACCCATCAGGAGTCTGAAGTAGCAACTGAGATCTTTTTTGAATCTCTCCAGAAATAAAATAAGGGAGACCGCAATTCGCATAAGACACATAAGGTCCCTTTTCGATAATAGTAATCTCACAAGCCTCGGAAATTCTGCGAATTCTGGCTGCTGCTGTAGCCCCACCGGCAACCCCGCCTACAATAATAATTTTTTCCATAATATTTCTCTATATCCAATTTTTTTTCACTGCAAAATTTTGTCCAGAACAATATACCCCTATGGGTATAGGGGTTACTCAAATTTTTCCTTTATAAGAATAGATAAAACCAGGAGATTTTTTTAAAAAATTTGATTAGAGGAATTTGTTTATGTTCGTGTAAATTGCGGCTTGACTATTTTTTTTAATCGATCTATTTACAAATAACTTTTTGCTGTAGTGAACTCTCTGAATTTACTTTGAAGTCAAAAAATGGCTTAATTTCTTTTCTGTATCATGAAACCCGAGTGCAACATCAATCGAGGTTTTTAGAACAGGCAGCCCTGATCCTTTTGTAACATAACCATATCTGGAAATATCTCTTGCCTTCTCAACAATTTCTTTTTCGTTATGGGAAGAAAAAAATAAAATTGGAACATCTTTTGACTTTTGAATTCTTTTTGCTGTTTCCAATCCATTCATCCCTTCTCCGAGATCAATGTCCATAATCACTAGATCGATTTCAGATTTCTCTGCAAATTGAATAGCTTCTTCACCATTGGAGGCGTGTGTGCTTAAAAAACCAAAACTTTCTAAAGCCTGTAAATGCACCATAGACACCATTTCGTTGTCTTCAACTAATAGAATTTTCTTCTGCAGGTGGGTCATCTATATTTTTGGCTCTAAAAGGTTTAGAAAAATTTCTAACTCCACTCTTGCAAATGAAAAGTATTTGTGCAACCTATTTTTACAAAATTTTCCAAGAAAAATTCGTTATTACCTGAGTATCGGATCGAAAAATCCATGTATTAAAGAATAAAATACTTTTTCTAATTTTTGATAGATATTTTCAAAGAATTGTGGTTTATGGCAGTATGAAAAGATTATTTTACATCGTAAATATTTTTCTATTTATTCATTGCGGTATAAGACCAAGACTCTTAGAAAAACCAGTCATCGAAATTCAAGGACATCAGGGAGCCAGAGCCAAGTTTCCGGGGAACACTCTACCTTCTTTTGAATACGCTCTTTCTAAAAATATTGACGTATTGGAATTGGACGTTGTTGTGAGTAAAGATAAAAAGTTAGTAGTGAGCCATGATCTTTTTTTAGAAAAAGAAGACTGCTTATCTCCTGAAGGAAGATTACTAAACGAGGGTATTCCCATAATAACCCTAAATTATGACGAAATAAAAAAATACGACTGTGGTAGTATAACTCAAAAAAGATTCCCAAATCAAAAATCAATTCCCAAAACTTCAAGGCCACTGCTTACGGACGTTATTCACTTAGTAAAAAAATCAGGGAAAGACAAAGTAAAACTCAATATTGAAACCAAGATTTCTCCCGGCTTAGAAAAATGGACTGTTTCCCCTTTAGAATTCAGTGAGCTACTCATAAACGTACTAAAAGGGGAAAACTTTTTAGACCGAGTTTATTTTCAGTCCTTTGACTACAGGACCCTGACTATAATCAAAAGACTCTATCCAAAAGCAAAACTTGTCGCTCTTTTTGAAGGGAACTTAGTTGATTACGCGCAGACTGCAATCGGGATAGAGGCAGATACGATTTCACCAAACTACCAATGGATTACAAAAGAGCATGTCCAAAAAATTCGATCTATGGGGATCAGAGTAATCCCTTGGACTGTAAATTCTAAAGAAGAAATACAACGCATGATCGATATGAATGTGGATGGAATTATTTCTGATGATCCGGATTTAGTTATCAGCATTTTAAACCGTGGATAAATTTCTCTGAAGACCATAGGAAAGTATTTTTTAAATGGAAAGACAAAACTTTCCTTTCAAAAAAAACACCCTTGGATATTCAATCGTCAAATCAAAAACAAAAAAGAATTTCGAAACGGCAGGTTGGTTGAAATTGTATCCGACGACTCGCCAAAAACTTCCGGTATAGGGATTTATTCCTCTAATGGCTTAATTGCAATTCGAATAATCTATTTTGGAGAAAATTTTTCTCTTCAAGAAGTGCACGGTATGGTATTCACCGCTATAAAAAAAAGACTTCCTCTTTTAGAATACACGGATAGCCTCAGGTGGATTCATGGGGAAAATGACGGATTTCCAGGAATCACGATAGATATGCATGGAAATTCCCTAATTGTTATGGTGTATTCTGACTCACTTTCGGTATATTCAAGATACGTTAGCCGCGTTTTAAATTACTATTTAGAAAAAAAATTTTCTGTAAAAGCAAAAAATATTCTACTTAAAATTCCTCGCAGGATCGGCAAGGAAAACCTCCCTCACTCCAAAGAAAATCTTAAATTACTGAAAGGCACTCTCCAAAATAATACACTTCTCCATTACAGAAATTTAGAGTATAATATAAACCTGCAATCTCAAAAAGGTGGTACTTACGATGATCTCCGTAACCTGAGAGATTTTATTATAACAAATCAAAAACTATTTCAAGGCAAAAAAGTTTTGAACCTATTTTCGAACAACGGTTTGACTTCCGTAGTTATAGAAAGAACTGGGGCGAAGTCTATTTATTCTTTAGAAGATAGTGAGACCTCTATTCAAACTCATCTAAAAAATCTTACAGATTCTACCAGAAAAAAACACATAGTAAAGAAATTAGATTTATTTAAAAATTTATCAAAATACTTAGAAGAGCTAAATGAGTTTTTTGACGTGATTCTAATAGACCCACCAAGTCTAACTTCTAATGCAAAAGATGTTACAAAAGCAAAATTGATTTATTCTCGTTTCATCGAAGACAGCCTGCCCTTTCTATCCGAGAAAGGAACTCTCATTTTATGCTCTTGCTCCAATAGGATCCATAAAAATGAATTTGAAAGGATTTGTAAAGACAGTCTATCTAAATCCAAGAAAAAATATAAAAAACCGATTCGGTTAAGAAATGAAGCAGACCACCCTGTTCTATATTCTTTTCCTGAAGGGGATTATCTAAAGGTACATATTTATACAGAGGTAACTTCTATTTTAAAATAATTTGCACGGTACAAATTTTTAAAATGAATTAAAATATATAGTTTCAGGAAAATGACTTTTTAAAAAATTGAGCAAGTGGCTTTGCTGTATTTATAAAATGGCGTACCTGCAAAAAGTCGTTTTTTGAAAAAGCAATTGTTCAAAAAGCCAATAAAAGTGTCATTTTCTAGCGTTGTAAAAAGCCCTGAAAGGGGTTTTTGCAATAGCGTCATAAAATCCAAGTTAAATTTTTTGGAAATACTCTAATTTTTCATTCCTATAAAAAAACCAAAGCAGTAAAAATTATTTCTTTTATAAATGATAAATTCCAAAAACATGGAATTAAGAATGGTCTATCAAAAAAAACCATTACAAAACTTATAAAAAGGAAAAATTATGAACGATAGATTGAAAAATTTTAGTAAAACAATTTTAGTTTTATTATTTGGAATATCATTTCTTTTAGCTTGGAATTGCGGAGAACAAAACTCAGAAAAGTCGGACACAAACTCCAACCAAGAAAAATCAGCAGAAGCTCCAAAAGCTGGAGTCGAAAAAACCAAAGAAGAAAAAATTGCATCAGGAAAAAAGATTTATTCTGAAATTTGTGTTGCTTGCCACTTAGGAGAAGGACAAGGCTCTCCCGGTTCATTTCCACCCCTCGCAAAAAGCGACTTTTTAAACAAAGATAAAAAAAGGGCAATCCACACGGTTGTAAAAGGGATCAGTGGTCCGATTACCGTAAACGGAAAAAAATACGACAACGTCATGCCTCCTCAAACTCTTGGAGATGAAGATGTAGCAGATGTACTAACTTATGTTTATAACAGTTGGGGAAACGCAGGTCATGTAATCCATGCGGACGAGGTAAAACCAGAGAGATAAGCCTTGAATTCACACTTTTTGAAAAAGATAATTTTTTTTCAGTCTCACCTGTTTATCTTTTTTTTAACTGTTCAGGCAGTTTTTTCAAATCCTAATTTTGAAAATATGGTTTTAGTAGAAGGAGGGAATTTTTTTCCTCCTTTTGCAAACCAAAAAATAAAAGCAAAAGTACAATCCTTTTTCTTAGACACCTACCCTGTTACCAATAAAGATTATCAGAAATTCTTAAAGGAAAATCCATCATGGCAAAAAGAAAATATTTTACCGATCTATGCAGACTCAAACTATTTAGCTAAATTAAAAGACTGTGGAATATTTTCTTCTTGTAATGAAGATTCTCCCGTGACTTATGTGTCTTGGTTTAGTGCAAGGGCTTATTGTAAGTGGAAAGGAAAAAGGCTTCCAACAGTCACAGAATGGGAATTTGCAGCTACGGATAGCGGGACACACACTCAAAAAGACAACGATAAAATCTTAGAGTGGTATTCTAAACCCAACCCAAAAATTTTCCCAAAAGTAGGGACTGTGTGGAAAAGTAAGTCAGGTGCATACGACCTAATTGGCTCTGTTTGGGAATGGGTTGATGATTTTAACACTGCATCTGTAACCGAAGACTCTCGCTCCGATTCGGATCTAGACAGGAATTTATTTTGTGGTGGAGCAAGCCTTGCTTTAAAAGATTTTAAAAATTACGCTTCTTACATGCGGTTTGCGTTTAGAAGTGGTCTAAAAGGGAGATATACAATAGCAAATCTTGGGTTTCGTTGTGCCTTAGATGTACCTATTCAAAAAAAAATACTATGACTAAAAAATTACAAATCTCTATTCTAATTACGACTTTACTTTTTAGTTTTTGCAAAAAAGAAGAGTCTGAAATTTCCAAAGAACCGGCTATTTCGCCTTACGTTTTAGAATCGGTTTGGAAAGACCAAAATGGAAAAGAAATGAAACTAAAAGAGCTTATGGGAAATTTAGTTTTTATATCCATGTTTTACAGTTCTTGTAATTCTGTGTGTCCTAGAATCGTGAGCGATATTAAAAAATTAGAGAAAAGCCTCTCTAAAAGTACACTAAAAAAAAGTAAATTTGTAATGGTATCTTTAGACGAAGAAAAAGATTCTCCCGAAAAGATGAAAGCCTATATCGAAAAAATGCAACTAAATGAATCAAGGTGGATTCTATTAAGTGGAAACAAAGATGCAATTCGAGAGCTATCCATTGTATTAGAAACAGATTTTAAAAAAATGGACGACGGTGAAATCTCCCACTCAGCCATAGTTACACTGATTTCAGAAAAAGGAAATATTTTAGCTAAAGAAAAAGGGATTGGTGGGGAATTCTCAGAAATCCAAAAAAAAATACAACTGAATTGAATTAGGCTCCAGAATAGTCTCGACTAAATTAAAGAAGACTCCAGAATAGTCTTGACTAAATTGAAGAAGACTCCAGAATAGTAGGAAGTCTAATTATGAAACGATATATCAGTGAGTTTATTCAAAAAGATTTATCTTCAAAATTTGTAATTTTATCTGGACCCCGTCAATCTGGCAAGACAACACTTTCAAAAAATCTCTCCTTAACATCTGAATACATCAATTATGATTTAAAAGAACACCGTAAGATACTATTAGAAAAATCTTGGGATAGAAAAAATAAAATAATTATATTCGATGAAATTCATAAAATGAAAAACTGGAAATCTTTTTTAAAAGGCATTTATGACACAGAGGGAATAAACCCCGGAATACTTGTAACAGGAAGTGCAAGATTGGATACATACAGGAAATCAGGAGATTCCTTAGCCGGAAGGTATTTCGCCTATCGTCTCCACCCTTTAGATATTAAAGAACTCTATAAATTTTCTAATGAAAAAGATGAAAATAAGATTTTAGAAAAATTACTTACAGTCGGTGGATTCCCTGAGCCCTATTTGAACGGAAAAATAGAATATTACAGGCGATGGAAAAAAACACACCAAGATATAATCATCAGGCAAGACTTACTCGACTTAGAGAAAGTCAGAGATATTTCTTCAATAGAAACCTTGATTGAGTTAATGAGGGAAAGAGTCGGGTCATCTATTTCTTATACCTCACTGTCCGAAGATTTGCAATACAGCTCTAAAACGATAAAACACTGGCTTCAAATTTTAGAAAATCTTTACGTTATTTTTAAAATAAAGCCATACCACAAGAATATTGCCCGAGCTTTATTAAAAGAGCCAAAATACTACTTTTTTGATACTGGACAAGTAAGCGGAGATGAAGGAGTGAAGTTAGAAAACGTTGTAGCTTGCGCTATTTTAAAAGAATTACATTATATGGAGGATGTAAAAGGGACAAGTACCAATCTATACTACCTTCGCTCCAAAGAAAAAAAAGAAATTGACTTCCTAATAGAAATTGATAAAAAAATTACAACCCTAATAGAAGTGAAATTATCAGAAACGAATCTATCACCAAATTTTCGTGCTTTTTCTAGATACTTTCCTCAAGCAAAAAAGATTCAACTAGTTAAAAATTTAGATAGAGAAAAAACTTTCCCTGATGGATGTGAAATACGTTATGTGGCTAAATGGCTTAAAACTATGAAGTTTTTCTAAAAAAACCTAGTTTACTACATAATCCTTTTTTTCAAAACTACCGATAGAGCTAAGTAGAGGGAATAACTATGATGCGCTCACTTTGGACAGCTGCTACAGGAATGATAGCCCAACAATTTCATATCGACACAATCTCCAATAACTTGGCAAACGTAAATACTACAGGTTTTAAAAAAAATCGTGCTGACTTTGAAGACTTGGTTTATCAACATCAAGTGCTTGCGGGAACTCCTGCTACCGCAGTAAGTGAAATCCCTACAGGCGTAAACGTAGGTCATGGGGTTAGGGCAGCTGCCTCTCAAAAATTATTTGAAATAGGCTCATTCCAAGCTACAGGAAATAAATTGGACATGGCGATTACAGGAGAAATGGGTTTTTTTAAAATACAAATGCCGGACGGTACATTTTCTTACACAAGAGACGGCTCTTTCAAAATAGACTCTAACCAGCAAGTGGTTACGTCTAACGGTTATTTATTTGAGCCTCCAATCGTTTTACCGGAAAATGCAATTTTAAATACTCTTTCGATTGCAGAGGGTGGAGAGGTAACCGTAAAAATTGGAAGTGATATTCGACCAACCGTGATAGGACAAATTGAGCTTTATAGATTTGTAAACCCGGCAGGACTTCAAGCAATCGGTAAAAATCTATTTAGAGAAACTGTTGCCTCTGGCCCAGAAATTCCCGGTACCCCCGGTATGGAGGGAATGGGAAATATTTTGCAAGGCTTCTTAGAAATGAGTAACGTCAAAATCGTAGAAGAAATGGTGAATATGATTGTAGCTCAAAGAGCTTACGAGTCAAACTCTAAGGCAATCCAGACCTCGGACAATATGCTTTCGACTGCAATATCTCTAAAGAGATAAAATGGTATTTTTAATTAGAAAGATATATTCTAAAATGGTAGAGGTGCTTGCCGTTTTTTTCACGACTACGCTATCATTTCGATTGTCCGCTTTGCCATGCAAAGTCTCCAACCCTTACGGTCGATCCAATCGCTATCGCTTGTATTCAAGTTACCTTACGTTATTCGCTTTAACTTTTACTGTTCCCTTAAGCTCTGAAGATTTTGCGAAAGAAGGAATTTTTTTAAAGCCGAGGGTCTTACTGAATTCAAACGAAGTTTGGTTGAAAGATATTTCTAATTTTCATGAAAAAACTTGGAATATTAAAATTTTTAGTAATTTAATTAGCCCGAAAATTTTAAGTATCAATGAACTTGAAAAAATATTGGTTAGTAACAATATATCAGAAAAAGTTTTTGGAAAAAATAGCATCCTAATTCCTTTCACCAAAGAATTTACAAAATCTGAATTAGAAGAATCTTTACTGAGCGAAATTTCTTCTAAATCGGGGATAGAAAAAAGTGAATTGAAAATCACCTATAATGGAAAAAAAATTAATCTACCTGAATCAGGGGTTGAATTTCGATGGGCAAATTTTCCTAAAAACCTAATTTCTGGTAGAAGAATTTTTCCACTAGACATATATTTTCAAAACGAAAAAATCCATACAGTAAGACTAAATTTTTTATTAGAGAAAAAAATAACCGCAGTAGTTTCAAAAAGAAAAATCAGCAAAGGAAAAATTCTAAGTAAAAATGACTTTGAAATTCGCTCCTTTTACAGCGAAGAAGACAACAAGGATCTTTTTTCAGAAGACGTAACCGGATTCACTGTTCTTGGAGAAATCGAAGAAAATAAACCAATTCGGAAAAAAGAAATCAGAAATTCTTTTTTAGTGGAGAAAGGCTCTGAGGTAACTATTGTATTCACTAAAGGCAACCTTGTAGTAAAAGGAAAATCAAGGGCAAGAACTTCAGGAAACTTAGGTGACTTAGTTCAAGTGAATGGGCATTCCAACCATTCAATATTGACTGCTAGGGTTGCAGATAGGGGAAGCGTAATAATTGAGTAAGAAAAATTCTAAAATCAAAACAAGATTAGAAAGACTAATCGATAAATCTTTATTTATGCGGAAAACAATGCTTTCATTTTTTTTAAAATACTTTTTTTTTAGTTTACTCTATTTTTCTTTTAGTTTATTTTCCCAATCTCTTTGGATAGATACTGACCCGTATTCATCAGGACAAAAAATCAAAGTCGGATCTGTGATTAAAGTAGTTTTAAAAGACGGTTTAAAATCAGAATATGAGTTTGAAGGAAAAAAGGATGAGTCTCATACAATTAAATCTATTCCAGACAAAAAAATTGTATCGGACCTAACTCCATTCAATTCAGATAGAAGCCTAGCAAAAAAAAAGAACGGTAAATCAAAATCTTCCGGAAAAATTCTTGGCTCTCTTTCGGTTCTTGTGACAGAGATAGATCCAAATACTGGAAATTTAATTATTGCAGGTACTAAAGAAACCTATATTGATAAAGAAAAAAATGTGCTAAGGCTCACAGGGATCGCCTCTCCAAAAGATTTAAAAGAAGATAAAATAATTTCGAGTGATTTAATAGCCAACTTGAAAATGGAGTTTCAGGGAAGTATATCCGAAGAAATTCTTACTAGCCCAGACGTAAGACTAAAAGAAACTAAAAATCCAGACGGAAGTGTAAGCGTAAAGGCAGAGCTATCGGAAAACGAAAAACAAGAAATCATTTTAAAAAATTTGAAAAAAATGCTTGGAGAAAGCGAATGATTTTTCGACTCAGCTTTATTTTTTCTTTTATTTTTCAAGTCTCAACATTATTCGCTGTTGAGATTAGGCTAAAAGATATTGCAAGGATCGAAGGAATAAGAGAAAACCAAATCACAGGTTACGGGATTGTAGTAGGTCTTTCTGGTACAGGGGATACCAAAAGCGCATTAACAAGTGAAAGTATGAAAAACTTTTTAAAGAACTTAGGACTAAGCTCTTCTTCCTCATTCCAAACTCGTAATATCGCATCCGTAATCATAACTACAAAAATTCCATCCTATTCAAAAAATGGGGATAGGCTCGATGTAACGGTCTCTTCTATAGGAGATGCAAAAAGTTTAGAAGGTGGAGTCCTTGTTCAATCCCCTCTGAAATCTGCAAATGGAGAAGTGATCGCAGTGGCAAGCGGGGTAATATCTTTCGGTGGAAAAGAAGATAGAAGTCAAGGCTATGGTAAAAAAGAAAATCGTACTACAGGTCTAATACACAGAGGAGCCATAGTAGAAAGAGAAATTCAAGGAAACTTCCTCGAATCCGGTAAATTTAAAATAGTATTGGAAGACCAAGATTTCTCTACCTTAAATACTTTGACAAAACTTTTAGAAGAAAAATTATCTTCTAAACCGGTTTCCCTCTCTCCTACAGAGATTGAAGTAAGTGTTCCGCCTAACGTAAAACCTGTAGAATTTTTAGCAAATTTAGAAAACCTAACTTTAAACCCTGAGTCAAAAGCAAGAGTAGTAATCAACGAAAGAACAGGCACAATCGTAATGGGGGCAAATGTAGCAATTGATGAGGTAGCGATTTCCAAGCAAGGCTTATCTCTATTCGTAACTGGAAAGAAAAAAGAAGACAAGTCGAAAGAGACGGAACAAAAAGTATTACTAATAGAAGAGTCTCCAAGAGTGTCCGATATAGTAGACGCACTAAACAAAATCGGTGCATCCACAAAAGATATAATTTCTATTTTAGACGGTTTAAAAAAAGCAGGGGCGTTACACGCAGAGGTTATTATACAATGAATATTAGCGACTATACAAATAGACTGAATTTAATGGATAGAAAGGAAGTTGAAAATATTAAAAGGTTGGAATCTAAAAAACCTAGTTCTGACACTCTTAGCAATTCTAAATTTCAGGAAATTCTTCGAGAAGAAATAAATAAGACAATTGAAGGGAAGCTCCCCTCTTCTTCTGTAAAACTGCCCAATAATATTAAATCCGAAATTTCTTCAGACCCTTACAGAAAAAAGCTCTACGATGCAAGTGTAGAATTTGAATCCATATTCGTAAAAATGATGCTAAAAGAGATGAAAAAATCTGTTGAAAAAACAAACCTAATCCACGGAGGGTATGCAGAAGAAATTTTTGAAGACATGCTATACGATGAATACGCTAAAAATATTTCAAAAAATGAATCTTTGGGACTTGCAGAAGAAATCTATACTACCTTATCCAAAAATTTACCGGATCGATAGTTCTCTTAAATTTAGACTATTGCAATTGAGCACAAGAGTTAAAAAAAATACCATCTTGGCTACTTGAAGTTTTTTAAATATATAGATAACTGTTATTTTTTTCAAATAGTAAACTCAATAAATACTTGACTATGCAAACTATACAGATTCCCATAAAATAGAAAGGGATGATTCTTACCCTGTAGTTTTAGACAAAAATAAATTATGAAAACTCGATAAATGAACCAAAACCAATTTATCAATCGACTAAACACATTTGTGTTTCAAGGAGGAAAAAGAAATAGAGATTTTCCACTTGAAAAAAGAATTTTCAACCTTACAACCTTATACGGTGGATTCGTACTTGTATTTTTGATCGGTCCATCCAATTATTTTCTGAAATTCTCATGGATTGTTCAAGCTATAAATATTGCTACCGGAATATTTTTATTTGTGCTTGCTTATATTTCTTTTTCTAAAGGAAAGCAATTCATATTTTTATTTCTGATTGTTTTACTTTTCTTTGGAGACTTGCTTTGGTTTACAAATGGTGGAAGTCAAGGCTCTATCACTACCTATCTTATAATACACTTAATTTGCATAATTATACTTTCAAGAGGAAAAACACGTTTCTATATTTCTGTTTTGAGTTTAGTAAATCTTTTAGCGATTCTAATCATAGAATACAACCAACCGGATCTCGTAATTCCGTATAATAATTCCAAAGAAAGATTTTTTGATTTACTGACCGGGCAAGGAGTTTCCGGTATAGCCATTTTTTTAATCATATCTTTGGTAATGAAAAATTATGAAAAAGAAAGAAAAGAACTAAAAGAGCAAAATTTAGTCTTGCAAGAATTATCTCTAAAAGACCACTTAACGGGTCTGTACAATAGAAGATATCAAATGGCGAGATTGAAAGAAGAAATTCAAAATTTTAACAGATACAAGCACTCATTTTCAATTCTACTGATAGACATTGACTTTTTCAAAAAAATTAATGACTCGTGGGGACACGCTGAAGGAGATCGAATACTCGTTGAATTTTCTGAGATACTGATTCAATTTCTTAGAATCAACGATGTTTCCAGTAGGTTTGGAGGAGAAGAATTTTTAGTTATCCTTCCAATGACAAAATTAAACGAAGCCTTACTGGTATCTGAAAAATTAAGAGCCAACGTCCAAAAAAAGCTTCTTTTGCCGGATGGTAGCCCAACTACTCTTTCCATTGGAGTACAACAATACCATAACGAAAGTGTAGCAGACTTGTTATCCAAGGTAGATCAAAAACTCTACCGTGCAAAAAAATTGGGAAGAAATCGAGTAGTGTATTATTAAAACCAGAATTAAATTTTCAAGATAAATTTTTTGCGAACTTTTGAAGCTCAGAAATATTGTAATAAAAATAAGGGAAGTCTCTGGACTGAAAAATTTCAGCAATGCGACCATTTCTAAATATAGAAAGTTTTTCTTTTTCCCAATATTTTTTTTCTTCTGTCAAAAGTGCGGACATTTTTTCGTTCAATTGCACTAACCGAGTATGAATTTCTTTTTTATTGCAAGTAGGGTCTTGAAATTTTGCGAACAAAGATTTTTTCTCCATGACTAATGGGTCTTCATGAGATAGAAATTTTTCAGGGGAATGTTTTAAATCTCTAATTGAATTTTCAATTGTTTTTTCATCGGGGAAGCTAAGCGAAAACCTATCTACAGGTGTTAAATTCATTGTTGCAGTTGAAATTGTATAATCACAAAATCCTCTTTGAAAGAACTGTAAAAGTACGTTATCCGATATTGCCTCATAACGTCCTCCTCCAGTCCCATGAATAAAAAAATCTGCCAAAAAAATTCGGATAAACATAGTAAGAGTGATCGCTCTCGGTATGAGTTCTTCGCCACTATAACTTTCTGGTACATGAATTCTTTTCCCGGTTTTCTCGTCTAAAACCCAAAAAGGCATATCTCCCTCTTTTATTTCAGGGAGGGGTTGAGCTGGATTTTTAATCTTGTGTAAAAATCGGTATTCATGCAAACTTTGATTGAATATTTTAATAAAAAAACTAAGATTTTCTTGAATTTTCTTAGAAAAGATTTTAAATGCAGGCAGAGTAATTAAAAAACTCACTGGAATAGAATGAATTCTTACTCCCATATTTTTTAAAAATGCAATTCTTTGGTTCTCAAGGACTGTTGATATTTCTTCAAAAGAGTCTAATTTTTTTTCTATTTCAGTGAGACAGGAAATTGTCTGCAATAAGGAATTCTTCGTTAAAAATTTTTCGGAACTCTTTTTGGCAATTTGAACACTCTTTCGTAATTTTTCTTTGTCTTCTATTGCAAGATTGGAATTTTTGTATATACCGTAATTTTCAGAAGAAATCAATAAGTGCTTCTTCTGTGCATCTCCAGAAGACTCAAATTCGGGATAATTGAATCCAATCTCAAACTCATCTGTATCTACAGAAAGGTGGATAGCTACCCCACCGATATCTGATGCAATTTTACAAGTCAAAAAATCTTTCCATAATATACCCGGGTGATGAAATTCAGGTTGATGCCCTGTCATGATTAAGGGTTTATTCGATACATCCTCGCCTATATACTCCGATATACTTTTAAAAAAACTTTTTCGTAAATCAAAATATCCTTCTTTTGAAAAGCCTTCGGGAATTTCATTTTCTCTACTATTGAAATGTTTCAATGAAATCTCTTTAATTTCTGAAAAAGATTTTCCTATCTTTACTTCTTTTAACTCATCCATACGTTAGTTGCAAGCTCAAGAAAACAAAATTGACAATTCGGTGATATCTAAGGACTCTCTGGAAAAAAAAGGCTCTGCTGCCAGTTTACCGATTCTAAGCCCGAAATAACGGTTTAATAAAATAAACTCATCTATTACACGTCCATTTCCATTTTTGATAAACTGAGACTCGTAGCACTCCATAATTTCTTTTTTCTTATCTAAAAAGTCTCCTATATCCACTAAAAAAGACGGATGTATGTTTAATTTTATATGATTGGGAAAATAGTATAAAATCTTTTTTGGAAAAAAAGGCTCACCCGAAATATCTGACTTCGAAAGTTTAGAGTAGAATTTTGAAGCTTCAACCAATTTGCAGCATTCTGTGTGATCTGGATGAGAGTCAAATTCATAGTGTGTAAAAATTATTTCAGGTCGAACTTCCCTAAAAATTTCTGCAATTTTTTTTCGTCCTTCCACAGTATCTAAAATAAATCGATTCGGAAAATCCAACTCTATTCTTTTAACACCCAGTAAATCTGACGCTTTCCTGCTTTCTTTCTTTCTCGTTTCAATGCTCCCAAATGGAGTAGGCTCTCCATTCGACAAATCCAAAATAGTGACTTCGTGACGATTTTTCAGCATCCTAAGAATCGTCCCACCCATAGAAAGCTCTACATCGTCAGGGTGAGACCCAACGCAAAGTATTTTCATAAATACATCTCTTTATGAATGGCGTACCTGCAAAAAGTCGTTTTTTGAAAAAGCAATTGTTCAAAAAGCCAATAAAAGTGCCATTTTCTAGCGTTGTAAAAAGCCCTGAAAGGGGTTTTTGCAGTAGCGTCATGAATACAAATAGTCATAAATTTTAGTTTTAAGTTTCTCTGCATCTTCCTTCCCCAATTCATAAGTCGCTCTTGCTTTCTTTGCATTTGTATAATCAAAAGTAGTGATAGGTAACTTCCCGCCTTTAGGTTGAATCAAAAAAGTTTCACTTAATAGTTTCTTATCCTTATCTACAATAGTAACGTCATCATAATGAACTGCAATCTTTTTAATTCCCGGTGAAAATTTTTCAAGAAGTAGATTGTTTGTAACCCCACCATCAATATAGTATTCATTCGAAATTCTTTGAAAAGATACGACAGGCGGAACCGAGGATGAATTCATAATAATTTGCTCAACCATCTCAGGGTATATAAAATCTTTTTCGGTGAATATCACTTCAGTTAAATTCCACCTGTGAACAATTCTTTCTACACGGTTGCACGGGATTCCTCTTTCTTTATCTTTTTCATCAAGAATAATCGCTCTTGCAGTTTGTGGAATCAGTCTTGCCTTTCTGTAATAATTTTGATATTTCTCCATACGCGGAAAAGCTCGAATCGAGAGGATGAAAATTTTCGTACCACTTTTTTTTATCTTGTCCAAATTCAAAGAATTACGAATTGCACGCCTATACATATTTTCATGCGGGAAGGGTCTTTTTCCTTTTAGCAAATTTAAAAAATACATATTTTTAGGATTTCTCTTTACTAACTCTTCAAAATATTCTAAAGCCTCCTCCTCTTCTTCGGAAAGTATTGTAAGTATAAACGCAGCCCCTGCGCTCACCCCACTCATCTCATGGAACTTCAGTCCCCATTGCCTTAGTGTGTAACCAACTCCAAGAGCGTACAATGCCTTACACCCTCCTCCCGCAAATGCAAGAGCAAGACGCGGTTGACCCAAAATTTTACGATAGCCTGTCTTTAAAAATTGTACCGGCTTCATTATTTTGTGGTTAATTCAACATAGGGTCTTTTGTATTCTCTGCAAAATATTTGTAAATTCCTCCCATACTCCTAAGCGCTTCACGCCAAACTATTTCCGGCTCTTCCGAAAAAATAATTTCAGGATTCGCATCGTGAGTCGCCCATGATTTTCTTTCAAACTCACTTTCTAACTGCAAAGCTCCCCAACCGGAATATCCGTGGAAGATATGAAACTTGGAACCATTTTCGATTAGTGTGAGTAAGAGATCAAAACTTCTTGATAGAAATACTCCAGGGATAACTTCAAGCCCACTATTTTCCAACTTATTATTATTATGAAGTATAGAAATAAAACTCGGATCGACAGGACCTCCAAAATACATGGGGGCTTCAGTTTTTGTATGAGAAGGAAGACCTAAAACAACATCTCTCAAAAGGTAATTAGACCTTTTATTTACTACAAGTCCAAACGCGCCTGACGCATCGTGCTCCACCATAAAAACAACTGTCTTATGAAAATCGTCGGTTACAACACTGGAATTAGAAATCAGTATCTTACCTTTTACCGAAGGATACATGCTCATTTTATTTCTTAGATGAAATCTCCGATAAGATCCTATGTGCAATTTCCAAAGTCTTAATATCGGTTTCCCCTTCTACGTTTGGAGTTGCTTTGCCATTAATGCAGTTAATAAAGTGCTCATGCTCTTGTTTTAATGGGTTGTCCTTGTGTACGAAAATTTTTTCTACAATAGATTCCTGTTTGTATTTTATCTCACCTACACCAAGTAAAATATTTGAAGTCGCCTGCCTGTGTAGCTCAATCTCTTGATCTGTAAAATTCAAACGAACATAGTTTTCTTTTTGAGTAATGTTTAAAGTACGAATTTTAGCTTGAGTACACCTTGAAGCATTGATATTTGCTACACAACCATTTTCAAACTTTATAATCACAGAAGCAATATCTTCGTGATCGGATACAATTTTCGAACCAGATGCGTACAGTTGAATCACTTTTGATTTTACCAAATTGAGTACAATGTCAATATCGTGAATCATCATATCGAGAACTACACCCACATCTTTGATTCTGGAATTGTATGGAGCAAGTCTCCGAGACTCTATAAAGATAGGTGAGTTTACAATTTTTCCAAGCTCCAATATGGCACCATTGTATCTTTCTACGTGCCCCACTTGAAATATGAGATTATTTTTCTTGGACAAATCTACCAATTCTTTGGCTTCTTCTACAGTTTCAGCGACAGGCTTCTCAACCAAAACATGTTTTTTTGCAGTTAGGGCTTTTTTGGATATTTCATAGTGCAAAAAAGTAGGTGCTGCAATAACAACAGCATCTGACTTTTCAATAATTTCATCGGGTGTAGAATAATTAGAAGTACTATACTTTTCCGAAATCATTTTACTTCTTTCCGGGTCTTTATCGTAAACCCCTACTAACTCTGCATCTACTAATTGTTTTGCAACATTCACATGGTACTGTCCCATGTGACCTACACCGATTACACCTACTCTTACTTTTTTGGACATATTCCGCTCTTTTACTTAAATATTTTACTTTTTAGAGAACTACCGTTATTTCCGGATTCTCTTGCAAACTCTTCTAAAAGCTCTCTCTGTTTTTTGGTTAGCTTTTTTGGAATTTCAATTCTCACAACTACATGCTCATCACCCTTACCATAACCGCCTAGATAAGGAATCCCGTTTCCTTTCAATCGAAACACCTGACCCGATTCTGTTCCCTCTGGAATTTTCATCATCACTGTCTTACCTTCTATAGTCGGTACTTCAATTTCTCCGCCAAGACAAGCCATTGTCAACGGTATTTTCTTTTCTATGATAATATCGTTTCCTTCTCTTTCAAATACAGAATGTTTTTTGATATGAGTTACGACATAAAGATCTCCGGACGGTCCCCCTTTGGGTCCTGCTTCACCTTCTCCTGAAACTTTCAACCTACTGCCGGACTCAACTCCAGGTGGAATTTTGATGTTGATTGTTCTTTTCTTTTCAATAAGACCATTTCCACGACAAGTCTTGCAAGGATTAGAAATTGTAGTTCCGCTCCCACCACATTTCCCGCAAGTAGTAGCTACAGAGAAAAATCCTTGCGTTTTTCTGACTTGACCTGCTCCACCACATTCAGAGCAAGTGATTGGGCTAGACCCTTTGGCCGCCCCCGTGCCCTTGCAATCTGTACAGGTTTCAGCACGCGGAATCTCAATTTTAAATTCCTTCCCGAGTGCTGCATCCTCCAAGGTAATCTCTAAATTGTACCTAAGATCGCTCCCTCTTCTGGGCCCTGATTTTCTGCTACCTCGCCCGCCCCCGCCAAAAAAATCACCGAATATATCTTCAAAGCCGCCAAAAATATCAGAAAAATCGGTATATGCCCCCTGGCCAAATCCTGCTCCACCGGCACCCACTCCAGCTTTTCCAAACTGATCGTAAGCCTTTCTTTTCTGAGCATCCCGAAGAACCTCATAAGCCTCTGTGGCTTCTTTAAATTTTTCTTCTGCTTCTTTATTGCCTTTATTTTTATCGGGGTGGTATTGAATGGCTAACTGACGATAAGCCTTTTTTATCTCATCGTCAGTTGCTGTTTGGGATACCCCCAGAATCTCGTAGTAGCTTTTTTCACTCATAGTTTTTTTCTATTTTTTATCTTCATCCACCACAGTGTAATCAGCGTCCACTACCTTTTCCCCATTAGCATTTGCAGAATCGGAAGTGTTTCCACCTGTTGGTCCGGCAGACCCTTGAAACCCGGGATCCCCTCCAGGAGTTTGACCGCCGTAAATCTTGCCGCTAATCTCAGTAGAAATTTTAGTAATAGAATCTTTTGCAGAATTGATTCTATCTAAGTTCCCGCTTGCAATCGCTTCCCTAGCTCTTTTAATCTCGTCTTCGGCTAATTGCTTATCCGATGCAGTGATCTTGTCCCCTGCCTCTGCAACTGCTTTTTCAAGAGAATAGGTAAGAGTTTCAGTTTCGTTTTTAGCTTCTGCGACTGCCCTTGCTTCTTTGTCTTCTTGTGCGTGGGCTTCAGCATCTTTCACCATTTTCTGAATTTCCTCTTCTGATAGTCCCGAAGAAGATTCAATTCTAATTTTCTGCTCTTTTCCTGTTCCAAGGTCTTTCGCAGATACGTGCACAATCCCATTTGCATCTATATCAAAAGACACTTCTATTTGAGGAACACCTCTCGGAGCCGGATTAATCCCTACAAGATCAAACCTACCGAGTGTTCTATTGTCCTTTGCCATTTCCCTTTCACCTTGAAGAACGTGTACGCTTACAGTAGTCTGGCTATCCGCAGCAGTAGAAAACACTTGAGATTTCTTGGTAGGAATCGTAGTATTTCTTTCGATGAGCTTAGTCATAACCCCACCTAAAGTTTCAATTCCAAGAGAGAGTGGAGTCACATCGAGTAGCAACACATCTGTTACTTCACCGGCTAATACCCCACCTTGAATTGCAGCACCCATAGCCACAACCTCATCCGGATTTACAGATCTATTCGGCTCCTTCCCGAAAATCTCTTTTACCAAGTCCTGTACGGCTGGAATTCTGGTAGAGCCTCCAACCAAGATTACTTCATCAATCTCATTTGCAGAAAGACCAGCATCTTTTAGAGCATTATTGCATGGGATTCGGGTCTTATCTACTAAGTGCTTAGTCAATTGCTCAAATTTTGCCCTTGTCAAAGTCATGTCTAAATGTTTTGGTCCACTTGCATCTGCAGTGATAAACGGTAGATTGATTTGAGTTGATTGAGTTCCAGACAATTCAATTTTTGCTTTTTCTGCAGCTTCTTTCAATCTCTGCTGGGTGTTTTTATCTTTAGAAATATCAATACCCGTTTGCTTTTTAAATTCTTCTACAAGCCAATCAATCACTACTTGGTCAAAATCATCTCCACCAAGATTTGTGTCTCCATTGGTTGACTTCACCTCGAATACACCATCGCCAAGTTCCAAAACACTCACATCGAATGTTCCACCTCCAAGGTCATACACTACGATCTTTGCATTTTGTTTTTTCTTATCAAATCCATAAGCCAATGCTGCTGCGGTTGGCTCGTTGATAATTCTTTCTACTTCTAATCCGGCAATCCTGCCCGCATCCTTAGTCGCCTGTCTTTGCTCGTCATTAAAATACGCTGGAACTGTAATTACTGCTTTGGTAATTTTTGTGTTCAGGTAGTCCTCTGCGGTAGCTTTCATCTTCTGAAGAATTTTTGCTGAAATCTCTTGAGGGGTAAACTCACCCTGACTCGTTTCAAATTTTACTCCATCGTTACCGGCACGAACAACTTTGTAAGAAATATTTTTTGCTTCTCCTGAAACTTCGTTGAATCTGCGACCAATAAATCTTTTTGCAGAACGAATTGTATTTTGACCATTCGTAATCGCTTGATTCTTCGCAAATTGTCCTACAAGAGTTTCCCCTTTTTGAGTAAACGCTACTATAGACGGGGTAGTTCTTGAGCCTTCCGCATTTTGTATTACAACAACATCTCCTCCCTCCATTACAGAGACACAGGAATTTGTTGTTCCAAGATCAATACCGATGATTTTTTCTTTTGCCATTTCTTTTCTCCTATTCTTTAATTTATTGGTCTTCCGACTTTTACTCGTGAAGGCCTTAGTGTTACTTTCTCATTATTCTCTAAAGTCATTTCATATCCGCTTTGATAGACTTCCAAAACTCTTTCTTCTGTAAAATCTCCGGACTCTTCTAAAGCAATTGCTTCCATACACATAGGGTCAAAAACCTCTCCCTTTGGTTCTACTTTCCGAATATTTTCTCTCTCCAATACTGAAAACAATTCTCTTTTGATGAGGTTTACTCCTTCTACAAAAGGTTTTGCTTCCTCTACGATACTTTCGCCCATCCCTACTCTTTCAAGATCATCCAAAGGTGTGAGTAACTTGACTACAAAATTCTTAATGGCTTCCTTCTTGCTATTGATATAATCCATAGAAGCTCTTCTTTTAAAATTCTGAAATTCAGCTCTTTCTCTTGCCCAAGAATCCATTAAAGATTCAATTTCGATTTTCGCTTTTTTTAACTCTTCTTCTAAATTTTTATTTTCTGCCGTTGTTTCATTTTGAGTGTTTTCTTCGTTCAACTCTCCTGAAATTTTTTCTTCCACTTTTTCCGACATTTCTTCTCCTTACTTACTTAACTTAGTCAACATTTCCGAAACTAATTTAGAAGTGAATTCTACAAGAGGTAAAGCCCGAGTATAATCCATTCTCTGAGGTCCGATGATTCCCATTGAACCAATTTTTTTTTCACCCATCCTATAACTTGAGGCAACTATAGAAACCCCACACATCTGCTCGTCCTCTCTCTCTCCGATATAGGTGTGCACTCCATCTGTGTTTATATACTGGGCAAAGTATTCTTTTAAAGTCCCCTTTGTATCCAATAACAATAGAACATTCTCTAAAGTATCCTTCTCGTCATCTCTGAAGTTATTCCAAAGGTTTTTCAACCCATCTATATAAAGATTTTCATCCGATTGATCCGGCTCAAAGGCTCTTTGTAAAATTTCGGCAATCTCATAAAATTCGCTTGGGCCATAACTCGTTTTTTGCAAATCAGAAAGAACCCTCAACTTAATCTCGTTCAAATCAAAGCCTTTCAAATGATCGTTCAAAAATTTAGATACTCGATACAGTGACTCCTGTGAAAAATTTCTCCTCACAAAAAGATTCCGATTCACTACAGTTCCAGTCCTCATAACCAAGATCATAAGAATCTCTTCACCTGTAACATGAACCAATTCAATGTGTTTTAAAGTAACGTATTCTTTTTCAGGAGCAAAAACTACAGCCGCAGTATTGGAAAGAGTAGATAGCACCCTGCAAGTTGCGATCAATATCTGATCCAACTTCAATTGGTTTTTTAAATACTCCTCTTGAATTCTTTGCTTTTCTTTTACAGTTAATTCATACAATGAGAGTAAACTATCTACATAAAACCTATACCCATACTCTGTTGGCACCCTGCCCCCGGAATGGTGTAAAGAATGGATATAGCCCATTCCTTCCAGATCTCGAAAAACACTTCGGATAGTTGCCGGAGACAATCCAAAATCATAATTAGTAGAAAGAGTCTTGGAGCCTACAGGCTTATTCCCGGACACAAAATCCTCAATCAAAGCCTTTAATATCATTCTATGTCTTGGCGATATATCCATTGCACTTTAGCACTCTTGATGTTAGAGTGACAATCCATAGAAAAAGTTTATTTTTTTTGGATTTTCAGTCAAGAAAAAATTAAAATTTATGATTTTAATTAAAAAAAAATGATATTTTTTTGTTTTCTACCTAAATTATTGAAATACAATAACACACAAAGCGGTAGTCTGCTAATTATGAGACATAATTGTAAATTCAACCCCTATTCCATAAATCTTTCACTGGCTGAGTTTTGTCAGTTGATACCCAAGCTCAGTATAGCACCTTGGAGAGAGATGGCTTGCGTCTCTAAAATAATTGCATTTTGATAAATTAGATTCATTAAAGTCCATATAAGGAATTGAAAACTTTTTTGAAATTCTTTTCATTTCTTCTTGGAATACGTTTTCAACTTTAAATTTCTTGTACGAATTTTTTCCTTCTTCGTAAACTTTTGGTCTCCACAAAATGACAGGTATATTTCTTTGTTTAGATCTCTCGATAATTTTCTCTAAAAAATATATTTGGGATTCGTCTAACTTCCAGTTTTTATAAAAATATTCATCTATTAGATCAACCATTTTGGTAAAACGGATATCTTCTGTTGGAGGTTTTTTATTTTCTAAATTTATATCTTCATAGTCTAAGTCAGAGTATAACTTATTTGTTTTTTCTTTTTTTTGGAGAGCGATTTTAAAAAAATAGTCTAAATCAATTTCTGTATTTTTTTTATCCCAAATATTTTTCATCTTTTTTATTGAAATTTTATACCGAGCCGTTGCAAAAACTCTTGAGTATATAATTTCAGAAGTATAGCTCAAAGGAAAATCCAAAAAATTTTTCATCGCCAAGTCCAAAGGAATCCCTTCAGTTTGGGTAGTTTTATTATATAGGTTGTTTTTATTAAAGGAAAAAGGGGAAACTTCCAATACTATCTTTTCTGGCAAAAGCCCTCTTTCCAACAATTGCAAAAATCTAGTATAGTAGATTGCAGGGTTAGAGCCGAGAGCCGAAAAAGTAAAGAACTCCCACTTTTTTAATTCGAACTTCTCTTTGGGCAGCAAATATTTATCTACATCACTCGTCTTATCCACAGGCAAAAAATAAAATGGAAACGACCTCGAAGTCCCGAAAGACCAAAGTATTTTTCGATTTGTTTTTTTCATCATTTCAAAATAGGGACTCTCTAAATTTTCGAGAGTTTCTATGTACGGGTTATTTTTATTTGCCAGAGTGATATTGTATTTTATAACAGGAATTAAAATCAGTTTCTCTAGTATGATAAAAAGAATAATAAATATTTGGATTTGAAATTTTTTCATAATTAAAACTGGAAATATATAAAACTCATAGAATTAGAAGTAATTGTTACGATTACTACAGCGACCAAAAATCCAAACACAGGGAGTGAGACTCGAAAGTTTCTTCTAACAAATCCAAAACTTTTTGGAGAATACTCAAAATAGTGCAAAAGAAAAAATAGCAGAATGAGAAGAGGAGCGTTTGGCATATTGGAATTGAGCCCATGACTCTTTGATAGAATTCCCTTGGTTATCGTGAAAGCCTTAGAAACAGAGTCTGAACGAAAAAAGATCCAAGCCAATGCAACTAAATGAAATACTACGACTCCTCGAATAATTTTTTCCCATAGTGGATAAAAATTCCTTTTACGGAAAAATATTCTTTCAAAAATTAAATACAAAGAGTGTAAAAATCCCCAGATCAAAAAAGTATAATTTGCTCCGTGCCAGACTCCTCCGATCACCATCGTAAAAAATAAATTCCAAAGAGTTCTATATTTTGAAATCTTATTTCCTCCAAGCGGGATATAAAGGTAATCCTTTAACCACCTGGATAAAGTAATATGCCACCTTGTCCAAAATTCACTAAACGAAAAAGAGAAATAGGGAGATTTAAAATTAGCAGGAATTTTTATACCTAAAGACAAGCTAAGTCCTCTTGCGATATCTGAATACCCCGCAAAGTCGCAATAAATTTGAATCGAAAAACCATAGACTCCAAGTACCAAACTCTTCCAATTGTAGTCTGCCGGATTTGCAAAAATTGGATCGATTGCACTCGCTATACTATCTGCGATTATCACTTTTTTTACAAGCCCCGACAAAATAAAAAACAAAGCTACATAGTTGGACTTTTCAGAAATATATTTTTTTTTTCTAAACCTTGAAATAAATTCCTGAAACCTCATAATCGGACCCGCAACCAATTGAGGAAAAAACAAAATAAAAGTAGAAAATTCCAACAGAGAAATCTTGTCAGAAATTTCTTTTCTATAATTATCAATATGGAAACCGATAATCTGAAATGTATAAAAACTGATTGCAAGAGGCAAAATAATTTCAGTCGTGGGTTTATTTTCTAATCCTACTATGCCTATAAAGTTTAATAACCCCAATATATCAAATAATACCGAGTGTAAGAAATTCCAATATTTAAAGATTACTAAATTGAAAAGGTTAATCAAAATACCAAAAAATAATTTTGTTTTTGTAAGTTTTAAATATGTGAATCTATAAAAAAAATAATTTACACATACGATAAACAAAAAATGAAATAGAAAACTTATACTCCAAAACCCGTAGAAAAAAATAGAAGAAAAGATTAGAAGATATTTTTTCTTTTTAGAATCAATATTCCAATAAACTAGGTGTAGAAAGAAGAAGAAAACAAAAAAAACAAATGAGTTAAATAGCAAGCGCTAATCCTGATTTGCACCAAGTCTTTGAACCTCTGATATCAGCTCTTTTCTTGATTTTTCGTCTAAGGAGAGGTATTTAAAAATAAATATATCGTCTGAATTAGGGACAGGAACAATGTTTCCTTTGGCTTGAAAAAGAACACCTGTAGGAAATATCATTTTCACTTCCCAGACCTCGTTACGCCTGAGTATTTCATCCGTTATATTGCCTTCGAGTCTAAATTGAATGAATTTATCTGAAATTTTTTCAGTCACAGCTTTTTTGTAAATTTCTTCTACTACAGTTTCGATCCTTTTAGATTCGGATTTTTCTTTTTTGTCCTTTGAAGGTTTATTTCCAAGAATCTCATCAATCTCGTCTAAACTTTTATTTACAATATCGTCCAAGAGAATCGAATCCTCCTCTCTTCCTTTTTCTCTTTTTACAAAAGACTTTGTTTTTAATTCAATCGAAAGCTCAATAGTTGAGGCTGACTTTTCTCCTCCCTTTCTTCTCATATTGCCTGAATAATGAAAAAGTATTCCTTCAGGTGAAACTGAAACTACTTGTCCTGTAAATACAATCCCTCCAAAGCCACTTCTAAAACAAAACACACTTGCAGGTAAAGATAAACCTTTTCCATCGCTTAGCCATTTATGATTTTTTAACAATATTTCAGTTTCACTTTTTTTTATTACAAAGGTTAAATATTTTTTTGATGAGATTTCCAAAGAGCAGACTTCCCCTATTTTTAAGTCGAGCGTAGAATGAGGCAATGAGTCTGTCTTTCTTTCAAAAAACAAACTTCCCAATATCTTCACTCTTTCTTCTATTGGGATCAGATCTTTATTCAAGAAAAATGTGTAGAGTAAATAGTAACTTCCCTTTTTATTTTTTTCTAAATCGAAAGATTCTTTTTCTACGATGTTTAGCCTTTGGTAAAATCCTTGCAAGATTGAGATCTCTTTTTGAGAAAATCCTTTGTTCAAAGCGTGTATATGAATACGCTCCCAATCAGAATCTCCTTTTTGAAATTTTCCCTTTACCGAGTTGATAAAATAAATCAGCAAAGCTACAATAGAGACAGAAGCGATTATTGTAAATACGGTAGAGCCGGATACTTCAGGCCACTGGAGTCCTGTTCTTTCTTGAGCAAGAAAAATTACTAAGAGCATTTCTCTACTGTAATTCACTAAAAAAATATTTCAATCGATTTTTTTAATTACAGTTTTTCCATTTTCGTAACCAACTAAAACTTTTGTGCCGAGTGTAAAATCACCCTTCAAAATAAACTCACTCAGTGCATTGCCGATCTCTCTTTGGATTTGTCTTTTTAGAGGTCTTGCACCAAACTCAGGGTCAAACCCGACATCCACTAAGTGAGACTTTACCTTTTCCGTAAAACTTGCAACCACTCCGCTATCCTTCGCTTTTTTAGCAACATTCTCGAGCTGCAAATTTACGATTTTAGTAAGTGCTTCTTTGGTAATAGAGTTAAATAAAATAATCTCATCTAACCTATTTAAAAACTCTGGTTTGAAATGATTTTTTAATTCTCTTTCTACCAATCTTTCTTTTTCTTCGAGAGAAATTTCGCTATTTCCCAAAATAGACGTTCCAAGATTAGAGGTAAGAATCACTACAGTATTTTTAAAATCCACAGATCTTCCCTTACTATCCGTTAACCTTCCTTCATCGAATAACTGTAGAAATACATTAAATACTTCTCTGTGAGCCTTTTCTATTTCATCAAACAGGATAATACTGTAAGGTCTTCTTCTCACTGCCTCGGTTAACTGCCCGCCTTCTTCGTAACCAACATAGCCGGGAGGGGCTCCAATTAGTCTTGCCACAGAATGAGGCTCCATGTATTCACTCATGTCTATTCTTTCCATCGCAGAATCGTCATCGAATAAAAACTCTGCAAGCGCTTTTGCAGTTTCGGTTTTACCTACACCTGTCGGACCTAAAAATAAAAATACACCTGTAGGTCTATTCGGATCGCTCATCCCTGCCCTAGATCTTCTAACTGACTCAGCGAGTAAAGTGATTGCGTGGTCTTGTCCAATGACTCTGGACTTTAGCGCATCTTCCATCATTAAAAGTTTTGCTTTTTCTCCTTGAAGCATTTTTGATACAGGGATACCGGTCCAACGAGATACGATATTTGCAATGTCCTCTTCGGATACTTCTTCTTTTAAAAGTCTTGACTCTCCACTGATTTTTTTTAACTCTTCATTTGCCGATTGCAATTTTTTATCCAAGTCAACCAATTTCCCATAACGTATCTCTGCTACTAAATTCAAATTCCCGTTTCGTTCGGCTTCTTTCTCTAAGTTTTTGAATTTTTCGACTTCTTCTTTTATTTCTTTAATCTTAGAAATTTTTTCTTTTTCGTTATCCCACTTTCCTTTAAGTAGTGTAAACTTTTCTTCAAATCCTTTTAACTCTTTTTCGAGCTCTTTCAATCTTGACTCAGAAATCGAGTCTTTCTCTTTTTTTAAAGCCTCTCTTTCTACTTTTAAAGAATGGATTTTTTTAAATAATCTATCCATTTCTTCTGGCATACTATCCATCTCAATCCTTAGCTTACTCGATGCTTCATCAATTAAGTCAACTGCCTTGTCGGGCAAAAATCGATCAGTAATATACCGATTAGATAAATTGGCAGCCGCAATTAAAGCCGCATCTTGAATCCTAATACCGTGGTGTAGCTCGTAGTTGTCTTTTAAGCCCCTCAAAATTGTAATTGTCTCTTCAATACTCGGCTCTTTTGCATAGACAGGCTGAAATCTTCTTTCGAGGGCAGCGTCTTTTTCGATATATTTTTGGTATTCTTTTAGAGTAGTTGCTCCAATACAACGAAGTTCCCCTCTAGCAAGCGCAGGCTTCAACATATTGGATGCATCTAACGCTCCCTCAGTCGCACCCGCACCCACTAAAGTATGAATCTCGTCAATAAATAAAATTATATTTCCTTCACTACTCTTCACTTCATCTAAAAGTGCCTTTAGACGATCTTCAAATTCACCCCTGTACTTAGCGCCCGCAATCATTGAGCCAAGGTCTAAAGCAAAAATAGATTTATTTTTTATTCCCTCAGGCACATCCCCCGAAACAATTTTTCCGGCAAGACCTTCTACGATTGCAGTTTTTCCAACACCAGGCTCACCTATTAAGAGAGGGTTATTTTTAGTCCTTCTTGTGAGAACTTGTACGATTCTTCTGATCTCTTCGTCTCTTCCAATCACCGGGTCTAACTTCCCTTGCTTGGCTAATGCGTTTAAATCTTTGGCGTATTTTTTTAATGCTTCTGCTTTTCCTTCTGGTGCATCGTCCATAATTGGTTTTCCTTTTCTTAAATCTAATACTGCTTTTAATAAATTCGGATGAGTTAACCCTAATTTTAAAAATTCGTCTCTTAATTGGCTTTTACTGTCCTTCACAAAAGAGACTAAGACGTGATCTGTGGAAAGGTACTCGTCTTTCATTTCCACTCTAAGCGATTCGGATTTTTTTAACAATTCTACAAAAGCACGAGAAGGGTATTTTTCATCTGACCCACCACTTACTCTGGGAAATTTAGACAAAACTTCTTCTGCTCTTTGTAAAAAATTAGAAATTTTTAAATTTAGCTTTGAAAATAAAATAGGCGCAAGCCCATCCGGCTGAGAAAGAATCGCCAAAATTAAGTGCTCTTCAGTTGCTTCAGAATAGTTTTGCTTAGAAGCCATATCCAAAGCGTCCGTGTAGGCTTCTGTCATTTTTTGAGTTAATTTATCTAATTTCATAATATAGTTTAGACGAGTTATTCCCTATTTTGCTATTATACTAACAATATTTCATTACCACTTTTTTTTCATTCCAAAAAAATAGAAATACAAAAATCTATTACCCCAACCCTATAATCCCCAATTTCTTCAAAGCCTTTCAGGCAATATTTTTTCAATAAAGAAATTTATTTTTCTATATACAAAAAAAGCTCCTCTAAAACTAACACCTTTTTAGTTAATAATTTTTTAATAAAATTTTTTTAGGGTTCCAACTAACGTATTAATTTCAAATTTTGCACACAGTGTGCAAAATCATAAAAAAATTTTCTAAGACAGGGGGTTTGACAGTTAAGTAAAAAGAGGCATTTTTAAACTCTTTGAACAGTTACTAGTTTATAGCTAATTTAACAATGTGCCTACAAGTAGCTCTGGTATTTCGTTTTATTATATTGGCGGAAGCCCCAATTCTTTCAAAAATTTATTATGCGTCTCCCTGACTTTGTTAATGTCTTTGTCAAGGTCAACGAGTTTTTTGTTTACTTCTTTCAAGTCAATTAGCTCTTCGTCCAAGGATGTACTCACATACCGTGAAATATTCAGGTTGAATTCGTTCTTCTCAATTTCGTCCATTGATACTCTACGAGCGTAACGAGTTTCTTCTGTTCGGTTTTTGTAGGTGCTAACTATCTTGTCAATGTTCTCAGGCTGAAAGGTGCTTTCAAAAGATTCGTTTACTATGTATTTAAAACCATCTTGAAGTGTTCTCAGTAACTCTTTACTTTGGGTTTTAGCCAACTCTGCAATGCTGTTCCATAAATGCGATGGCTCAATCACATAGTGAACTTTTCTACGCATTTGCTTTTCAAATTCCGTTACATCGTCTTTGTTTTGCTCATACCAAACGGAAAGCGGAGTTCTTTTGTCATTGTCTTTTAAAACAGGGTAATCTTTACCCAATTCCTTTATGGCTGCTGTTTCGTAGTTATCGCTTAGATAACGCAAGAACAAAAACGAAAGCATATAATCACGGAACTGGTCAGCGTTCATTGCACCTCGCAATTCGTCTGCAATTTTCCAAAGGGTGTTGCCTAAATTGTTGTGACCGGGCATGCCTAGTCTGTACTGATTATTTTCTGTCATGTTCTATTCATTAAAAAATTTAACTTCCTGCCAATTCACAGGATTGTTGATGATATAATTGGATATTTTTTGAAACGATGCCCCATCGCGAATGATATGGTCGCGAAAACGGGTTTGCCATTCAAATTCAAACCCCAAACGATGGGCGTGTTTGGTAACGGCAGATTTGTAGGAACCAATAATAGACGAAACAGAATTTTTGCCGATATTTTGAAATCGTTGTTGCCGTGGAGACAGGGCATGCCCTGTCTCCACATCATTCCCCGTCAAAATCAAAACCCCATGCACATGATTGGGCATTACCACAAACGCCCCCAATTCCACATTTTGTGCATGGTTTTTAATTTCATACCAAAATACATCTGCCAAAACCCCAACATTCGATAAAATCATTTTCCCGTTTTCAATGTCCCCAAAATAATGGATACGGTGCTGGGTGCATATCGTAATAAAATACGCCCCTGCCCAACGGTAATCCCAATGTTGCAGGCGGGCAGACGGTATGCGGTATTTATTTTGAAATTTATCCATTTTCTTCATTGATATTTGGAAACAAACCTTGCAACAATCCTTTTTTATGTTGTTTTAATAATTCTATTTTTTCTGCCTGTGCCTGTATTATTTCATCTAAAGAAGAAAGACAGGAGGCGATTTTTTGTTGTTCTTCAAGGGATGAAGGAAAAAACAACTCGAGATTTTTTAATTGTCCACCCGTAATCAAAGGCTAACCTGATATTTACCAAACTGTAATGCAACGGCGTTCCGTCTTCACGTGTAAAGGTGTTTATTTCTCTAAGTCGTTTTGACGATGCAAAAACGTCCGGATTGATGATTTCCTTAAAAAGTCTATCAAATTCTGTATCAGTCAGGTTCACTCTATTCAAGGCTTGAAACTTCTCACGGAAATTCTTTTCAAGTGAAGCCTTGTCCAGAATGTCTGCCCTGTGAGTGTATTTCAGGTCAGTCAATTTGGCAATCAAACTATCTTCTATTTGTTTTTCTTTTGTCATCTAAAAATTCTATGATTCAAAGCACTTTTATAAAGAACTAAATCGTCAATACAATATTTATTTTCTTCATAGCATTCAAAATAGGAAACTCGTAAAAAGAGGATCCCAAAAATCGTTTTGGTTTGTATTCTATATTTTCTTTTAATAAAAATTTGTTTCAAAATCCACACTAAGTAAAATATAAAAAAACAGAATTGACCAATCTATTTCATTCAAAAACCCTACCCATTATGCAAGATCAAGAGAAAGAAAGATGGACATCCAAGTTAGGGATCATCTTAGCGGTAGCGAGTAGCGCCATAGGTCTTGGAAATTTTCTTAGGTTTCCCGGGCAAGCAGTTCAAAATGGTGGTGGAGCATTTATGGTTCCCTATATTATAAGCTTCATTCTACTTGGAATCCCTGTTTGTCTTTCAGAATGGATCATGGGTAGAATGGGTGGGGTTCATGGACACAGCTCTCCAAATATTTTTAGAAATTTTTTAACAGGAGTGCCTCTACGGTTTGTAAGCTCAATAGGTATTCTTGTTCCTATTTTAATTTATGTATATTATGTTTTTGTGGAAGCGTGGTGTCTGGCTTATGCAATAGATTTTCTTAGAGGGGCAATCAACTTGCATCCGGCAGGACTGATAAAAGGCACTCCAGAATACACAGAGGCTGTAGTGAAAAACGCCAACATCCATTTTTCCACTCTTACAGGCTCTACAGGGAACGGAGATTCTTTTTCTGGAAATATTTTACTATTTACAACAATTTGTTTTATGTTGAATTTTTATCTTGTTTATAGAGGAATATCCAAGGGACTCGAAGCATTCGCAAAAATTGCAGTACCTGTTTTACTCGTATTGTCTTTAATTATTTTAGGCAGGGTTCTTACGTTAGACGGAATCGAGAAAGGTTTAGGAAAAATGTGGAATCCTGACTGGTCGAGCCTTCTTCGTGCAGAGGTTTGGATTGCAGCCGCTGGACAAATCTTTTTTTCTTTATCTGTAGGGTTTGGGATTGTACTAATATTTTCGAGCTACCTATCAAAAAAAGACGACGTTACACTATCTGGACTATCGGCTGCATCACTGAACGAATTTGTGGAGATTGGATTTGGTGGAATGATTACCATCCCTATTGCATTTATTTTTCTTGGTGCAAGCGTCGCTTCCTTTAGTACATTCGGTATGGGATTTGTGGCGATGCCTGTAGTCTTTTCTTTAATGCCTCTCGGTCAAATATTCGGTGCAACTTGGTTTTTTGTATTATTTATAGCCGCTGTTACATCGAGTGTAACCATGATTCAACCCGGGATCACTTTTTTAGAAGAGGGGTTTGGATTCAAAAGAAGAAAATCTGTACCTGTTCTTTTTTTTGTAACATTTTGTTTGACCCTGCTTATTGTTTACTTTAATAAAGATTTTACCGCACTCGATCAAACCGATTTTTGGGTAGGTACATTTTTAATCTATGTATTGGCTACTTTTCAAGTAATCATTTACGGCTGGGTAATAGGAGTAGAAAAAGGCTATGAATCAGGACACGAAGGCTCTTTACTCAAACTTCCAAAAATTTTTAACTTTGTAGTAAAATTTATAACACCGACTTTTTTGATTTGTATTTTTGTATTTTTCTTATTTCAAAACGCCCCCGATTATATTAGAAAAATGAATGTGAGTTCTATGGTAGAAGAGGCAATTCAAACAGGTAAGTCAGTGGTCGATGCAGAGAATAAAGCCAAAGTAGCTCTTGGGGTATTCCTTTCGATTTTTGGAATTTTTATATTCACATATTTTTTAGTTGACAGAAGCCTTAGAAACATACACAGAAAAGAAGAAGGTTTAGACAATTGATTTCTATTTTAGGAAACTCTTTCAATCACTCAGAGTCCTTAAACGGAGAAGGCTTTTTAATAATGGTGTTTTCTCTTTTTTTGGTGATCTCTCTTAGTCTATTCTGTGTGTACAAACTTTTAAGAAATAAAAGTGATTAATTTTTTATTCGATCTTGAAAATGAAAAAACCACTGACGTGAATAGTTGGATTTTATTTTGAAATCAATTCTGTTTTTATTTCTAATCGTATTTTCCAATTGCGAAAGGATGGTGGATTCTATTTTTTCGGATAGAGACGATGTTTCTATGGGTCTCTCTATGGATAGAGAAATCCACACAAATAAAAGGCAATTCAAAATTTTACGAAACGAAGAGTTACAAACCTATGTTCAGAATATCGTAAAACAAATCTTACGCTCCCCACTCATAAAACGAAAAAATATTTACCCATACAAAGTTACAATTCTTGATGACGACAATGTAGTGAACGCATTTTGTACACCCGGTGGGTTTATTTATGTATATACCGGTCTTTTGAAATTTTTAGAAAACGAGGCAAGCCTAGCATCTATTTTAGCCCACGAAATAGCCCACGCTGAAAAAAGACACGCAAGACAGAGAATGCTTTCTTCCACAGGAATTCAACTTATCGTAATCTTCATTATAAGCTATTTTAGTGGTTCAAGTCTTGCAGAATTTGGTGGGAGGCTTGCGGGAGACCTCGCCATTTTAACCAATAGTCGGGGAGATGAGATGGAGGCAGACGAAATGGGATTTCTGTATATGCGGTCAACTCCCTACTACCAAGGTGCAATGACCTTCTTTTTTGAAAAAATCGAAAGTTCCAAAAAAGGGAAATTAGGAATGGGAAGACCTTTGGAAAAGCTACTCTCCACCCACCCTCTCCCTGAAGACAGATTAAGAAGAAATCAAAAAAGAATCCAAGCCGCAAAAATCTCGCCTCCCACACCCGGCAACTTATTTACAGAAAGATACAAAAATAGAGTGACCCAATTACAAAGATAATCTTTCTCAATCTGGCAATTTAATTGTAATTAAATATATAAAAAAAAATCTGTCAGTATGAATTCATTCCCACACAAACATATCTTGGATACCGATCAGTTTACCAAACCAGACTTAGATTTTATCGTCTCCCAAACCAACAATATGATGAAACTCCAAGAAAGAGGAAAGGCTTACGGAATTCTTCACGGGAGGTTACTTGCGTCTCTATTTTTTGAAGCCTCCACCAGAACAAAACTCTCTTTTGAATCAGCAATGGAAAGGCTCGGTGGAAGGGTGATTTCTACAGTCGGGTTTCAATTCTCTTCTATATCCAAAGGAGAGACCTTGTTCGATACAATGAAAATGATCGAGGCTTACGCAGACATAGCCGTTATACGCCACCCTGTAGAAGGCTCTTCCAGAATTGCCGCAGGTGCAGTTTCTATTCCTGTAATCAATGCAGGAGACGGTGCAGGCCAGCACCCCACCCAAGCACTACTCGACATGTACACAATTATTTGTGAGAAAGGGAATTTAGACAACCTGACCATTGCATTTATAGGCGACTTAAAATACGGTAGAACGATACACTCACTCATCAATCTACTCAGACACTACAAGGTACACTTATTTTTAATTTCTCCAAATGAATTAAAACTTCCAGAAAGCTATAAAAAAGACCTTTCTGGTTACCCGATCACTTACGAAGAAACAGATAATATCAAATCAATTTGGAATTGTGACATTGCCTATGTAACTCGTATTCAAGAAGAAAGATTCGCAGACTATAGGGAATACGACAGACTAAAAGAAACTTACAAGGTAAATAAAGAGCTTATCTTAGCTTCTAAAAAACATACTACAGTGTTGCACCCTCTACCCAGAGTAAATGAATTATCGACCGATGTGGATGATCTGCCAAACGCAGCCTATTTCAGGCAGGTAAAAAATGGGGTCATTGTCAGAATGGTACTACTTTGTCTTTCTTTGGGTGTTAAGATACCGGAAATTTAAACAATATAAGGATTACAAAAATGGCAAAAATCAACGACAACTATTTAAAACTAAAAGCTGGTTACCTTTTTCCTGAAATTTCTAGAAGGGTAAAAACATTTAGCGAGAAAAACCCTAATAAAAAAATTATCCGTCTCGGAATAGGAGATGTCACTCTTCCACTTCCAAAAAGTATTGTGAAGGCAATGACAGACGCATCTATAGAAATGGGAACTGTAGATGGCTTTAGAGGGTATGGACCGGAGCAAGGTTACTCTTTCCTTATTCAGGAAATCATAAAAAACGACTATGCTACTAGGGGTGTGAATATTTCTGAAGATGAGGTTTTCATTTCAGATGGCTCAAAATGCGACACCGGAAATATTCAAGAAATTTTTTCACAAGATTCAAAAATTGCAATCGTAGATCCGGTTTATCCTGTTTATGTTGACACAAATGTAATGGCTGGTAGGTCTGGAAATATTTTAGAAAACGGCAGGTATTCCAATTTCGTTTATCTTCCTGCTACAAAAGAAAATAATTTTATTCCAGAATTACCAAAAGAAAAAGTAGATGTAATCTATCTCTGTTTTCCGAATAACCCTACCGGAATGGTAGCACAAAAAGCTGACCTCGAAAAATTTGTGCGTTATGCGAAACAGAACGACTCACTGATTTTATTTGATGCAGCTTATGAAGCATTTATTACAGAAGAATCCATCCCCCATTCTATTTATGAAATTGATGGCGCAAAAGAAGTGGCTATGGAATTTCGATCCTTCTCAAAAACCGCCGGATTTACCGGAACAAGGTGTGCGTTCTTAGTGATTCCAAAAGAATTACAAGGTACATCGAGCACAGGGGAAAAAGTAAGTTTCAATTCTCTTTGGAATAGAAGACACACTACAAAATTCAATGGAGTTTCCTATCCGATTCAAAAAGCAGCTGCGGCTTGCTACAGCGAAGTCGGTAAAAAAGAGGTTCGAGAAAATATCACCTATTATATGGAAAATGCAAAACTCATCCGAGAAGGATTGAAGTCTTTCGGTTATGAGGTATTTGGAGGAGTGAACGCTCCTTATATTTGGATGAAAACCCCAGGAACAACTTCTTGGGATTTTTTCGATAAACTTTTAAACGAAATTCAGGTAGTCGGAACGCCGGGATCCGGGTTTGGTCCATCCGGTGAAGGATATTTTAGACTGAGCGCTTTCGGAAATAGAGAATCTACAATAGAGGCAATCGAAAGAATAAAAAGTTTAAGCTGATTTTTTTACTTGCAGTTTTTTCATGGGTGTGAAAACTTATGCCCATGCAATTGACAGATGTTGGGAAATTACTTCTACCGGTAATGCTATTTTTAGTAATGTTTGGTATGGGTCTCGGACTGCAAGTTCGTGACTTTAAACGAGTGCTTGTTACTCCTTGGCAGGTTGCGATTGGGAGCTTTGGTCATTTTGTAATCATGCCTATTGCAGCCATAGTTGTAATTAAACTACTTAAAATAGAAGACCCTAAAATTGCGATTGGAATCATATTAGTAGGAGCCTCTCCAAGCGGTGCAACTTCCAATTTAGTCAACGCACTTGCCAAAACTGACGTAGCCTTAGCCATTGTAATCACAGCACTCTCTACTCTACTTTGTCCATTTCTGACCCCACTCGCAGTAAAAGTATTCGGCGGGTTTTTAGGATACGAAAAAGAAATCGTTATACCTTTTCTCGATATGTTGAAATTTGTAATTGTGATTATTGCCCTGCCCGTCCTTACGGGAATGTTTCTACGTTGGAAATTTCCAAAGTTGGCAAACAAAATGGAAAAGCCTTTTAAAATATTCGGACTACTCGTATTAATTTTTATTATAGTATATGTAATCTACCAAAACAGATTAAACTTTTTAAATATAGTAGCTACAGTAGGGGTAGCAGTTGTACTTCACAATACTTTTGGTTTGATGTTCGGGTATTTTGCTTCCAGAGGTTTGCGGGTACCTAAAAAACAAAGTCGGACTATTTCTATTGAAATGGGGATACAAAACACTACACTTTCTCTAACTCTTGCAGTAAACTTCTTCGATGAAATTGTAGCCATGCCACCTGCCCTTTTCAGTCTTTGGATGTATATTGCAGGAATTGCACTTGCTTTCTATTGGGCAAAATTTCGTCCCTTAAAAGAAGAAGTTGAAACTTGAATTAGTTTTATTATTTTGTTTCAACTTTTTTATAGAAGAGTTTTCAACTGATTTTGATGAGGTTATATGTATCTTGGAAACTTTGTAAAATTCACTCACATCCTATTCATAGCTATTCTTTCTATTCAATGCTATAGAATAGAAACTCCAACTGAGCACTATCGACCCAATATTCATTTTACAAGTTTAAAAAACTGGATTAACGACCCAAATGGGTTAATTTTTGTTGATGGAATTTTTCACCTTTACTTTCAGCATAATCCTTTTGGAAACAACTGGGGTAGTATGAGCTGGGGACATGCAATAAGTAAAGATTTGTTTCAATGGAAAGAGTTACCTGTTGCAATGAAAGAAGATGGATTTTTTTTCTATCCAAAAATGAAATTTTCAGGGAGTATTGTTTTAGATAAAAATAATTCAAGCGGTCTCTGCCATAATTCTAAGGAATGCATGATTGCGATTTTCACAGAGTGGACACTACTCAATCAAACACAAAATATATCAATTAGCAATGACAGTGGACTCAGTTTTCAAGAATATGAAAAAAATCCGATCATACAAGAACGTTCTTTTTCCTTTCGTGACCCAAAAGTATTTTGGCACGAAGCAATGTCTCGATTTGTTATGGTAGTATCAAGACCCTCAAAACAAAAGTTAGAAATTTATACTTCTAAAAATTTAAAGTCTTGGAATAAAGAAAGCGAAATTACAGAAGTCGATTTTAGAGATGGAATTTGGGAATGCCCTGACTTATTTTTCTTAACTGAAGAAAAAAACTCAGAAATAGGAAAGTGGGTATTACTAATTTCAGTTGCAGAAACAAAAAGGGGATCCTATATGAAATATTTATTAGGAAACTTTGACGGTAAAAAATTCGAGAAAGACAAAAATTTTTCAAAGTCAAAAATATTAGATCATGGTTTTGATTTTTACGCAGCAATTTCTTGGGAAAACCTACCTAATAATGAAAGAACAATTATAGGCTGGATGAATAATTGGGAGTATGCAAACCACTTGCCAACTTTTCCTTGGAAGGGAGCAATGTCGCTACCCAGAAAATTAATTTTAAGAAAAATACATAATGAGTATATTTTAGCCCAAGTTCCAAGAGAGGAAATAGAAAACTATAAAACGAGTAGAAAAAAATTGAACCCAATTCAGTTAAATAATAACTCAAAGTCCATCCCATTAGTAGACGATAGCTTTGAACTAAAATTTACACTTACTAAACATTCATCTAAAAAATCTGGAGTAAAAATCGAAAATGAAAATGAATCCTTTGTTATAGACATAGATTTTGTAAATCACTCCATTTCTTTTGATAGAAGCACAATTCAAAACCCAATGTATTCAAATTATCAAAAACTAAATCACTCAAAATTCAATTTCTCAAGAAATAATGAAGAATTTGATTTTAAAATCATTTTTGACAAGTCAAGTATTGAAGTATTTTTTCTCAATGGTGAAGTTGTAATTACAAATTTAGTTTTTCCAAAAAATAAGTTAACAAAATTGACTTTCTATTCAAAGGAAGGCACTAGCCAATTTCAAGATACGACCTTAGATTTTTTTAGAAAAATAGAAAAGATAAATTCTCTTAAATAAAATTATTTTCTAAAAGCTTGAGCTACGATCTATACTATCCTCATAAGAAGCACGAGCTGCGCGTTTATTTTCATAAGCCTCTGTAAGAGAAGGGTCCAAGTCAATAGAATTCTGAAACTCTCTCAAAGCTCTTTTGTATTCGCCATTTTTATAATAGCATAGACCTAAGTAGTTGTAAGCAAGGGCTGCAATTTTCGGTTTCACTTCAGATCGAACAATAATGGAAAGCTCATCAATTGCCTTTTCTCTATCCATGAGAGAGCCGGAATCTATGAGTACTTTTGCGAGTATTAGCTTACTCTCCATATCATCCGGGTCAATGTGTGCTCCTCTATACGCCTCGTCCTTTGCCTTAGCCTTAAATCGGGTGTCGCCTGACGCATATACAAGAGCCAATTTTCTATGCGCAATTTTTAAATCGTTTGCGTCTTTGGAATTATTCAAAACATCTAGAAGTTCTTTTTCGGCAGATTCAAAACTTTTTAAATTCATGTACGCATCCGACAACTTCAACTTTATTTTATATTCGGAATTGTTAGTCCTTAAAATATCAGAATATTCTTTTACAGCTTCTTGATAAAATCTATTTTCAAGATAATAGTCTGCAATCGCTTCTCTGTTTCTGCTAACCTCAGGATTTAAAGAATTGGCTTTTCTCCAATTCTCGATTGCTTTTGTTGGCTCACCAGAATTTTTATATGCAAGACCGAGATTGTAGTAAGCGTTTTCATTTTTTGGATTCAGTGAAATCGCCTGCTCCAATGCACTAATTGCCTCTGAGTGCCTATCCATATCGTCAAGAATAATTCCAAGGTTAATTAGTGCAGTTTCAGTGTTAGAATCTCCAGGACTATTTTTTATAATTCTCCTAAACATTTCCTCTGCTTGCCCCATATCTCCGGTTGAATAATAAATATCTGCCAATTGAAACATGGAGTCTAAATCATTAGGCTTAATCTGCAATGCTTTTTCCAAAGCTCGAATAGCAAGAGAGGATTGTCTCAAGTCATAAAAAGCCTCGGCTATATACCTATACACCTCAGGTTCATTTGCGCCAGCGTCTAACGCTTTTTGAAATAGAGAAATTGCTTCTTCATTCTTTTTCTGCTTTAAAAGTATAGTCCCTAAATTATATAGATATTTTGCATCGCTTGGTTTCAACCTCAACGCCTCACGAAAATGGTGCTCTGCACCTTCAAAGTCCCCTCTATTAAAATAAATTGAACCAAGATGACCATGAGAAAGAACTGCCACCTGCCCTGTTCCACTGGCTATTACAGCTTTTCTGAAATTTTCAATTGCCTCAGGAATACTCCCTTGTCGAAATTGACTCACTGCAAGATTGTAGATTAAATACGGGTCATTTGGATTGGCTGCGATTCCCTCTTCATACATTTTCATAGCAAGCCTTGGATCATTCGCATCATTCAATATATTTCCGGCAAGTAAGCTAACCCTTGGATCATTTGGAGCCAACTCTTTTGCCTTCATTACGGATTGTCTTGCTTCATTGAACATCCCAGAGTGCCTATACGCTAAGGTAAGATTATAGTATGCGTGAAAATTTTTTGGATCATACTGAATCGCTTTTTTAAATCTCTCTATAGATAGCGGATAACGTCCTGCGTCATCAAACATAACTCCCATTACAGTGAGAGCAACAGATTTTTCTTCATCGGTTGCCGGTGTATTTAGAAATTCTTCACAATGAACAAAGGCTCTTTTGATATAGGTATCTCTGTAGAGGTTTATACATTTTGCAAGTCCGGGATTTAAAGATGAGTCTGGAAGGTAGGGGTTTTCAATTATCTTATCTAAATTTTTTTTATCAAGCAATAGATCATTTTTATAATTGAATTCAGGCTTATTTTTATTATTGTAATAAAATTGGTACCATACACCAAAAGAAATCGCACCGATAAGCAAAAAGAAAAACCCGATCCAAAGATAAAAAGTTACAGGAAATTTATTGTAAACCCTATGGGTTTCAAAAGACTCCCCATTCTGCCAACTTTCAAAAGAAGGGCTATTCGTTTCTGCATTAGGTAACGGATCATCGAATCTTAACCGATTTTTAACTACATTAGAATCTTTTAGATTATTCTCAGGCATTTTCTTTTGAAATCTCGTCTCTATAAATAGTGTCGAGTATTCCGTTTATAAACGGGACAGATTCTTCTTTTTCAAATTCTCTCGTAAGCTCTATTGCCTCGTTTATTACAACCTTAGCCGAAATATTTTTTTGATTGATAAGACTATAAATTGACAATCGCAAAATACATCGGTTCACGACAGAAATTCTGGAAAACTCCCAGTTTTTGGAATACGCTTTTATTATATTGTCGAGTGTTTCCCAATTTTCTACAACACCATTTATGATTTCTTTTGCGAATTTTCTTTCAGACTCTTCTGTTTTTTTGTCATACCACTGAAATGACAAAACTTCCTGCAAAGGAGATTTTACTAAATCCAATTGATAAAGCGCTTGAAGAGCGAGTATTCTGCCTGTGTGTCTAGCTGGCATCTATATTTGTTTTACAATATTAGACATTTCAATTGCTGTAATAGCAGCTTCAGCTCCCTTGTTTCCGGCTTTCGTTCCGGATCTTTCAATAGCCTCTTCGATTGTATTTGTTGTCAGGACTCCAAATATAACCGGGAGGTTGAATTCTTTGCCGATTTGACCGACCTTGGCTGCCTCTCCCGCTACATAATCAAAATGCGCTGTTGAACCTCGAATCACTGCCCCAAGGCAAACAATAGAATCGTATTTTTTTGTTTTCGCAAGTAGAGATGCGATAAAAGGAAATTCATAGGCGCCGGGAATTTTTATTACCGTAATGTCTTTTTCTGACACACCATGCCGAATAAAAGCATCTACTGCACCTTTCAGAAGGCTCTCTGTAATAAACTCATTAAACCTAGATACGATGATTGCCGGTTTTTGCCCATTTGCATTTAAACTGCCCGTAATTTCTATATATCCCATATTTCCTTTTAGCCCACTGCCAGAATCGAACTGGCGACCTTTTCGTTACGAGGGAAACGCTCTACCAACTGAGCTAAGCGGGCACGAAATTTTTGACAACATTGATAGATTTTCCATTGTGTCTAAAATGACAACCTTAAAAGTATTTTGCCCATTCCTTCTTATTCTATTATCGGCTTTCAGTTTTACTTTTTGCAATAAGGAAATTAAAAAAAAATCTTCTGCTTTGGCTTTAGAACTACCCTCATGGGTAATGACCGATTCAGAAAATTTACGAGAAATTACAGTTCCAATAATCTCTATACAAAAAAAAATAAACCCAAACGATTCACTCCCAGAAAGCACAATCGTTGCAATTCAAAAAGATAGGAGATTTGTATTGTCCGGCTCTCCCTATTCTATGAAAGAAATCTTTTTTCAATCTGGTTGTATCCACGGAAGTAGTTTAGTTAAAATCACTAACTCAAAAGTTGTAGATAATAGAATTGATGTCTGGACAGGAATTTGTTCGGACAAGACTTTTGATACAATTGAATTTCGTGTTTTTGGTTTTGGGAATAGAGAGAGTTATAATTTTTTTAAGCAAACCTTAATCGAAAAAACTTCACTTGCAAAAAAATATTTTTACTCAAAAAATGAACATAGGTTGATACAGACATTAGAAGAAATTTTAGAAATTGAGCCAGCCTACCCTTATGCGAGGCTCAATCTTGGAAATTATTATCTTGCAAGAAAAAACTGTAAAAAAGCGATCCGAAATTTTAGGATATTTTTCAGACTGACTCCAAGATTCAAAGACAGGGATAATATATTTCATTCTGTAAATTTGAACTGCAAAGAAAATTTATCACAAAATTTTTGATCCTACTTTGCAACACGGATGACCAGAGTGATTTTGCCATCAGGATTTTCTACCACTTCAAAACCCTCGTTCAATAATGATTTCTTTATTTTATACATTCCAAGATTGACTACTTTTTGATCAGTTTTTAATACGGGTTTTGGTAAGTTTTCCATAGTAATATAATTTTCGACATTGAAAAACTTCATCTTTAACGTGAGTTCAAATTAAAAAAATTCTATTTGCGACATAGATTGAAATAAATGAAAGTGATTTTTAATATGATTTAATGTTCGACCTCATTACCTGGAGCGGGGGTCGAACCCGCACGTCCTTACGGACACAGGATTTTAAGTCCTGTGTGTCTACCAATTCCACCATCCAGGCAATTAGATGTGATGATGACAGAAAATGACAGTTAGGTTTTCTGTCAATTTTTTAAATTTTTGTGTCTCTTACTAAAATCTTCGGTACCGATTTTTTTTCCGGCATATAATTTTTTTTTATTATTTTCTACATTTATTTGAAAATAAATTTTGTATAGGTGGGCTTATATTGGGTCTTGAATTTTTTCTACAAAGATAAGATGGAAATTTCAAAAATAAAAAACCCCGACTTCACTTGGATAAAAGTCGAGGTCATTTGCACTAAAAATAATTAGAAAACTACTATTCTTTTTTTTCTTTGTTTCTAGAGAAAAAAGACCTTTTTTTCTTAGTTTCTTTATCTGCAGCTTTAGTCTCAACACTTTTTGATTTCTTTGGTTTAGTCTGAGTTTTTTCTTCAATTAACTGATCTCTATTTTTTCGATCTACTAACTCCAATAAAGCCATTTCAGAATTATCAGATTTTCTATTTACAATCTTTAAAATTCTTGTGTAACCACCGGGACGTGTTTGGTATCTTGGGGCTATATCGCTAAATAATTTTGCAACTACATCACGATTTTTAATAGACTTCATTACCTCTCTCTTATTATGCAAAATTACTTCTGGCTTAACATCTCCGAGAGAGTTCTTTGCTTTGGTAATCAATTTATCAGCGAAGCCTCTGGCAACTTTTACCTTTGCTAAAGTTGATTCAATTCTTTCATGTAAAAACAAACTAGTTAGCATGTTGTCTAACATTGCTTTCCTATGCTTAGAATTTTTATTTAAATGTTTTACTTTATTTGCTTTTATCATATTAGAAATCCCTCATACCAAACGATAATCCACTCTGTGCAAGTTTAGATTTCATTTCATTCAAGCAGGCATCGCTATAATGACGAGACTTGGTAAGCTCTTCTTCATTGCGTTTTACTAAATCACCTACAAAATCAATCTCCAAACTTCTTAAAATATTTAAAGCTCTAACAGAGAGTTCTAACTCTTCTACGTGCTTAGATAAGGACGCTTTGAACTTTTGGTCTGATTCATCCATTTCATCAGATTCTTCTTCTGTTTCTTCCTCAAAATTAATAAATACTGATAAATGATCTTTTAAAATTTTAGCTGCCTGGGCAACTGCGTCCTCAGGTGCAATAGACCCATCAGTCCAAACATCAAGGGTTAATTTTTCATAGTCAGATCTTTGAGCAACACGAGTTTCTCCTATTTCAAACAAAACTTTTTGAATAGGAGAAAAAAGTGAGTCTATAGGAAGAGTCCCAAGAACTTCAATGTCTTTTCTTTTTTCTTCTGCCGGAATATACCCTTTCCCTCGCATAATTTCTAGATCGAGTATTAAATTTGCATCTTCGTTTAAAGTAGCAATTAATAGATCAGGGTTCATGATTTCTATTGAAGAATCTACCGCCAAATCTCCAGCCTTAAAATACCCTGCCCCTTTCAATTCGAGGTGAATTATCTTACTCATATCTCTATCTTCAGGTTCGTATTTGATTCGAACTTGCTTAAGATTCAAAATAATACGACTAACGTCCTCTGTGATCCCTTCAATATAAGAAAATTCATGAGTGATGCCCTCTATACGAATAGCAGAAATTGCAGCACCTTCAATTGAAGACATGAGTGTCCTACGAATTGAATTTCCAATTGTTGTGCCAAATCCTCTTTCAAAAGGCTCTGCGATAAATTTTCCATAATTTGGAGTATTTGTTTCAGTTACAAATTCAATCTTTTTCGGTCTCTTAAAACCTTTTAACAAATTCTTTGGTGCCATTCTTACCTTTCCGTAAAATAAAATCTATTTAGAATACAATTCTATGATCACTTGCTCTTTAATCGGCATATCAATATGCTCTCTTGTAGGTAGAGCAATAATCTCACCCGATAAATTCACATAATCAGGTGTAAGCCAAGAAGGATGACGATTCAGAGATTGTGCATATTTTATATTTTGATCCAGTAAACTGGACTTTTTGAATTTTTCTCGAATTTCTATCTTATCGCCTATTTTAATCTGATAGCTTGCAATATCGACCCTATTTCCATTTACATTGATATGTCCCTGAGAAATAAAAGATCTAGATTGTGCTCTTGATGTTGCAAGACCTAACCTATAAACTACGTTGTCTAGCCTTCTTTCTAACAATTGCAGAAGTATATCACCTGTAATCCCTGTTTGAGATTTATGGGCTTTCGCAAAATATTCTCTGAACTGCTTTTCAAGCACTCCATATATTCTTTTTACTTTTTGCTTTTCACGTAATTGTAAAGAATATTCCGATACCTTTCCTTTTTTCTTAGGAGGAAGTCCAGGTGGATTTTTTCTGTCTTCAAAACTACATTTATCCTTATTTAAGCACCGACTACCTTTTAAATAAAGTTTTAAACCTTCTCTTCTGCATAGTTTACAAGCTGGTCCTGTATATCTCGCCATATTCTAACTCACACTCTTCTTCTTTTTCTCGGTCTGCATCCGTTATGAGGCAGAGGAGTAATATCTTTTATAATTTTTATTGCTAATCCTTTTGCTGCAAGAGATCGAATTGCTGACTCTCGTCCAATTCCGGGCCCCGAAACCAATACATCAACTTCACGAATTCCTGATGCTTCAATTGCCTTATCTGCAGCATTTCCAGCAGCAATTTGAGCTGCATAAGGAGTAGATTTCTTAGACCCTCTAAATGCCATAGCTCCAGATGTTGACCAAGATATTACATTTCCGGCCATATCAGTAACAGATACAATTGTGTTATTAAAAGAAGCTTGTATATATACCTTGCCTTTAGGGATATTTTTCTTTTCTTTTTTCTTAACTTTTTTTTCTTTTTTATTTTTCTGATTTTTTTCCATGATTAGTCCGTATTTTACTTAGTCACTTTCTTTTTATTTGCTACAGTTTTCTTTCCGCCCTTTCTGGTTCGGGCGTTGGTTTTCGTTCTTTGTCCTCGAACAGGTAAACCTCTTCTATGACGAAGCCCACGATAACAACCTATATCCATAAGCCTTTTGATATTTAGGTTAGTTTCAGAGCGAAGATCACCTTCAACAGTTTTTTCTTCTTCAATAACTTTTCTAATTGCAGCTTCTTGTTGATCGTTCAAGTCTTTTACTCGAACACTAAAATCAACACCTGCCTTATTCAAAATCTTTTCAGATGAAGACCTGCCTATTCCAAATATATAGGTCAGCCCAACTACTATTCTTTTATCTTTAGGAAGATCAATTCCAGCAATCCTCGCCATTATCTCTGCCTCTGTTTGTGTTTAGGATTTGCACAAATCACACGAATCACACCTTTTCGTCTGATAACTTTACAACTGCTACATATTTTTTTAACTGATGTTCTAACTTTCATATTTCCCTACTTCTTACGATAAGTAATTCTACCCTTGGTTAAATCATAAGGTGAAAGCTCAACCGTCACCTTGTCCCCAGGTAAAATCCTGATATAATGCATCCGCATTTTTCCAGAGATATGGGCTAAAATCTTATGCCCATTTTCTAACTCAACACGAAACATAGCATTTGGAAGAGGCTCTGTAACAGTACCGTCCACTACAATCGCTTCTTCTTTTGCCAATCTTTTACCCTAACTCCTTTTTGATCCTATCTGCAATCTCTTCCACAGTTCCAAGTCCATTCACTTCGCTTAAAATACCTTTTTTGCGATAATAATCCAAAAGTGGAAAGGTTTTTGAATTATAATTTTCAAGACGATTTTTGATAGTTTCCTCGTTATCGTCTGAACGACCTTCTTTTTTCGCTCGTTCTAAAAGGCGAGTAATAAGCTCTGAGTCTGGCACGGATAGATTAATAGCTGAGTCTAATTTCAAACCAAGCTCACCCAAAATTTTTCCAAGAGAATCGGCTTGCTCTATAGTTCTGGGAAAACCATCTAACAGGAATCCGGTAGTGCAATCTTCCTCTCTTAGCCTATCTTTAATAATTCCTACTACAACTTCATCCGGTACTAAATCTCCGGCTTCCATAAATTTTTTTGCTAAAAGCCCCATCTCGGTCCCTTTTTTAACAGATTCACGTAAAATATCGCCTGTAGAAATCTGAGGAATTTTAAAATTTGCACAGATAGTCTTTGCCTGTGTTCCTTTTCCGGCACCGGGCGGTCCCATAAATACTAAACGCTTCATCGTTTAATTTCGACCCTTGATCTTGGATTTTTTCATAAATCCTTCATAATTTCTCATTAGAAGTTGAGATTCTATTTGCTTTAGTGTCTCAAGAGCTACACCCACCATAATAAGTAGAGAAGTGCCCCCAAAAGTATAAACTAAGGCACCACCTCCGGTGTTACTTCCTAAATTTAAAAACTTAATTAAAATATAAGGGGAAAGTGCAAGACCAGCGAGAAAAATTGCACCAGGTAGTGTAATCCGATTCAATACCTTTTCTATATATTCTTTAGTTTGAGTTCCGGGACGAATTCCAGGAACAAAACCGCCGTATTTTTTTAAGTTTTCTGCCAATTCTGCTGGGTTAAACTGGATTGCAGTATAAAAATAAGCAAAAAATATAATTAAACCAGTGTATAAAATATAATACACAATAGATCGATACCAAATTTGAGAAAATGGATTGAAAAAATCCATAATGATCGCCCAGCCAGCCCATTGTCCACTATTGGAAGACAACCATTGAACTACAGTTTGAGGAAATAAAATCAAAGAAGAAGCAAAGATAATAGGCATTACGTTTGCACCATTCACCTTAAATGGAATGCTTTGGCTTTTTGCCTGAACCATTCTTCTTCCCACCATCTGCTTTCCGTATTGAAGTGGGACTTTCCGAACTCCTTGGGTCAATATAACAGTAAACGCTATAAGTAAAATAAAAATTATAAACAATATTAAAATAGATAGTGCATCCGAAGAATCTGTAGTCAATAATTGCACGACCGCTTCCGGCATACGACCTATAATACCCGCAAAAATTATTAAGGATATACCGTTTCCGATTCCTCTTTCAGTAATTTGCTCCCCCATCCACATAAGTAAAATCGTACCGGAGGTGATTGTAAGAATCCCGAGTGGGATAAAAAAAGAATCAACCGCAGGACTAATAAGACCAGGATACCTCGCAGGGCTGACACCTGTTCCGGTTGACCAGCTTTTTGCAAGATAAATAACCGCAAGACTTTGAACAGAGCACAAAACAATAGTTCCATATTTAGTGTATTGGTTAATCTTTTTTCTTCCTTCCTCGCCTTCTTTTTGAAGTTTTTGTAATTGAGGAATTAGCACCATTACAAGCTGCATAATGATTGAAGATGAAATATATGGCATAATTCCTAAAGCAAAAATAGAAAATTTTAATAAAGCTCCACCCGCAAACAAATCTACCATACCTAGAAATCCTTCAGTTGGGTCAGAAGAAATACCGGAAACTACTAAGCTATTGATACCGGGAATGGTAACATGAGTTCCCATTCTGAATATAAGGAGCATAGCCAAAGTATAAGCAATTTTATTCCTTAATTCTGGTATCTTAAAAATATTTATAATTGTAGAAATCATAGTATGCTATTTATTTTTTAGCCTTTTTTGGGAATGTAAGTTTCTTGCGAAACTGTACAGAGCCACCCGATTTTTGAACTTTTTCAAGAGCTGACTTAGAGCATTTATCCACAGTTATTTTTACAGGTGAAGTAATACTACCCGTGCCTAATAGCTTGACTAAACCGCTTTCTTCTTTTATCAATCCTTGTTTTACCATGATTTTGGGATCAACCTCACCGGTCAAGTTCAATCGTGCTATATCACGCAAATTTATTGCTTGATAAGAATTATGAAATATAGAAGTAAAGCCTCGCTTAGGTAGTCTCTTGTGGATTGGCATCTGCCCACCCTCAAATCCTCTTTTCATACTTGAAGCACGAGCTTTTTGCCCTTTCTGCCCTCTGGTAGAAGTCTTGCCCATCCCGGATCCGGGCCCCTGCCCAATTCTCTTTCTTTCTCTTTTTGCACCCTTTGGAACAGGAATTAGATTAGAAGTATTTAACTTTTTTTCTACTTCTCCTCTTTTTTTTCCAAATGCAAAAGATTGCTTTATTCTATCTTTAATACCAGGCATATCACACTTTCTCCACTTTTAAGAGATACTCAACAGCTTTAATCATTCCTAAGACAGCAGGATTTTGTTTATGAACCCTTACTTGACCTATTTTTTTTAAACCTAAAGCTTTCAGTGTTTTTCTGTGCTCAGGAATAGTGCCTATTGAACTTTTTACTTGAGTTATTTTAATCTCTTCCATAATCAATCATTTCCGAATAATTTTTTTAAACTGATTCCCCTTTTGCTTGCAGCCATAACAGGAGTTTCTAATTTTTTTAATGCGTCAAAAGTAGCTTTTACGATATTGAGTGAATTTCCTGATCCATAAGATTTAGAAAGTAAATCTTGAATTCCGATTTTTTCTACAACAGAGCGCACTGCCTCTCCGGCAATAATTCCTGTACCTGGGGCACCGGGCTTTAAAATAACTTTTGCAGATTTAAACTGCCCCTTCACTTCATGTGGAATTGTGTGACCAATAATATGAATCTGGACTAAATGTTTTTTTGCAGCATCAATAGATTTTCTTATTGCATCAGGGACTTCATTGGCTTTTCCAAACCCAATCCCTACTCTTCGCTTAGAATCTCCTACGACAGTCAAGGCGTTAAATGAAAATCTTCTTCCACCCTTAACTACTTTAGCAACTCTATCTATTTTGACGACTTTCTCGGTAAATTCTTTTGCTTCTTCTTCAAAATTCATAACAGTTAAAACTCCAATCCTTCTTCTCTTGCGGAATCCGCAAAAGCGGCTACCTTACCATGATAAATCATTCCTGATCGATCTAACACTACCTGCTTGACACCATTTGAAATTGCACGCTTAGCAATAATTTTACCAAGCTCGGATGCTGATTTTTTATTCTTTCTGACATCACCCTTCAAAGGAAAATCTTTTTCGGATGAGATTGCAAACGCAAGTGTCTTTCCAATTTTATCATCAATTATCTGAGCAATCAAAAATTTATTTGATTTATTAAAAACAAGCCTCGGTCTGTCCGAATTTGCTTTAATTTTATAACGAATTCTTTTTGTTCGTTTAATACTTCTTAAGGTTTTTTTCTCTTTATTTATCATGGCTATTTTTATTTTTTACCTGTTTTTCCGGCTTTGCGTTTTATATATTCGGTAGAATACTTAATGCCCTTTCCTTTGTATGGTTCAGGTTCTCTTTTTGCTCGAATATTGGCAGCAACTTGCCCTACCAACTGACGATCAATTCCGCTCACCTTTATTTTTAACTGATCTACTACATCAATTTTAATACCTTTTGGCTCAGGAAACACAACTTCATGAGAAAAACCTAAGTTCATAACTAAGCTATTCCCTTTTTTTTGTGCTCTAAAACCCACTCCAAAAATTTCGAGATTTTTTTCCCAACCTGTACTGACACCTTTCACACAATTATTAAAAAGCGCTCGAACTAAACCGTGCAATGCTACAATATTTTGATCTTCACTATTTCTAAGGAAAGATACGTTTTTGCCATCAACAGACAAACTAATCCCTTTATACAAAGGAGTTTTTAATTCACCAAGAGGCCCCTTCACTACCAATTCCTCTCCCATCTGTTTTACTTCTACCTTATCCGGGAGAGTAACAAGATTTTTACCTATTCTAGACATTATCCGGTCTCCAATATTTCCTTAGTAAATTAAGCAGAGAAATTCTCCGCCAATGTTTAGCTTTTTTGCCTTTTTTCCAGTCATGATGCCTTTTGAAGTAGAAAGAATAGAAATCCCAAGATTGCTTCGGATTGGTTTTATGCTTTCATGGTCGATATAAATCCTTCGACCTGGCTTAGAAACCCTTTCAATCTTATTGATTACAGGAACTCTCAAAGCACTATACTTCAATTGAATTTCATAGTCCGAAAATTCTCCATTTTTAATAACCTGAAAGTTTGAAATAAAACCCTCTTCTTTCAAGATCTCTAAAATAGATTTTTTAATTTTGCTACTAGTGACTATACACTTTTCGTGACCCGCACGACCTGCATTTCTAATTCGAGTCAACATATCTGCTATTGGATCTGATATATTCATATTTTTCCGCCTACCAAGATGCTTTTCTTACACCAGGAAGTTGACCAGCACTCGCCAATTTCCTGAAACACATTCTGCACATTCCAAATCTACGAACATAAGCTCTTGGTCTTCCACATAGAGGACATCTGTTGTATTCTCTTACCTTAAATTTTTTTTCTTTTGCATGCCGTGCTACAAGTGAATTTTTAGCCATTTATTCTATTTAGCTCCTGATCTCTATTTAGTTCTATACGGCATTCCAAAAGCCGCAAACATTTCATACGCTTCTTCATCGTTTGTAGTACTTGTAACAAACGAAATATTAATTCCGTGAATTTTATTGATTTTATCGAATTGTATTTCAGGAAAAATGATCTGTTCTTTTACGCTGATATTATAATTTCCCCTTCCATCAAACCCCTTAGGATTAACACCCTTAAAGTCCCTTACACGAGGGAGAGCCACGTTTATAAGTCTATCTAAAAACTCATACATTCTTGTCCCTCGTAAAGTAACCATGCAACCGATATTCATACCTTCTCTAAGTTTAAACCCAGCAATAGAAATTCTCGCTTTTGTTTTTACTGCTTTTTGTCCAGTAATCAGTCCAAGAGTTTCTAAGGCAGATTCCATTGCTTTAGGATTTTGGTGGGCATCCCCCATTCCAACGTTTAGAACAATTTTTTCTAACCTTGGAACCTGCATGATAGACTTGAAATTGTATTTTTTCAAGAGATTCTGTCTAATTTCTTTTTCGTATTTCGTTTTTAATCTTGCTTTTGCCATAATTAGATTTCTTTACCTTCTGGACGTGTCACTCTAATCTTTTTCCCTTTATTTTCAGTAAAACCGATACGAACACCTTTTTTCTTTTTTGTATCGTATAGCATCACATTGGAAATATGAATAGATGCTTCAACTTCTACAACCCCACCCTGAGGATTTTCTTGAGTAGGTCGCATAAATCTTACTCTCTTATTCAATCCTTCCACATAAACTCGATCTCTACGTTTATCTACAGATAGAATTTTTCCTTTTTTTCCGTTGTCTTTCCCTGCAATACAAATCACTTCATCATCTTTTCTTAATTTGATTTTTTTGAACTTTGTATTTTCTGATCCTCTATAAGGTAATTTTTTTCCCATTAGAGTACCTCCGGTGCAAGCGATATTATTTTCATGTATTTCTTATCTCTAAGCTCACGAGCTACAGGCCCAAAAATCCTTGTTCCTCTCGGATTTCCTTTCTCATCAATAATAGCTACTGCATTATCATCAAACCGAATGTAAGTCCCGTCAACTCTGCGTATTTCTTTTTTTGTTCTGACTACAACTGCTCTTTGTACAGCCTTTGCATGAACTTTTTTCCCAGTTGCATCTCTAAGACCATAACCTGGTTGAGAGTCCTTGACCGCTACAATGATTTCATCCCCAACGGAAGCGTATCTTCTCTTGGAACCGCCAAGAACTTTGATACATTCTACCCATTTAATTCCGGAGTTATCTGCAACTTGCAGTTCTGTCGCTACTTGAATCATATTATTTTGCCTTTTCTACAATTTTTAAGAGTTTATGTCTTTTCTCTTTAGAGAGCGGTATTGTTTCTTGTGCGATGATCCTATCGCCTTCCCTGCATTCTCTTTTTTCATCGTGCACTTTTAAACGATGTGTTTTTCTAGTAATTTTTTTAAAGAGAGGGTGAGTTTGCATGGTTTCGATCTCTATTACAACCGTTTTGTCCATTTTTGCAGAAACAACCTTTCCTTGCACTGTCTTTTGATTTTTGGGCTTAGTATCTTTCATTTATCCCTCTAAATTATTTCTTCTTTTTATCCAAATTTGTATTTATGCCCAATTCTCTTTCTCTTGCAATTGTAAGAAGTCTTGCTATTTTCTTTTTCAAATTTCTGATGATTTTAGGATTTTCCAGAGACCTTGCGGTAACGTATTGAAATCGAAAATTTTTTACTTCTTTTCTTGCCTTGAGAATTTCAGTTTTGATGTCATTATCTTTCATTTCTCTTAGTTTTGTTTTCATACGAGAGTCCTTTTTACAAATTCGGTAGCGATAGGCAATTTATACGCTGCCATAGTTAGAGCCTTTTTAGCTGATTCTTCATCAATCCCACTCATTTCAAATAATACTCTTCCAGGGCGAATTTCGCTGATCCAATATTCTGGATTTCCCTTTCCTTTTCCCATACGAGTTTCTGCTGGTTTTTTTGTAACCGGAGTTTGAGGAAATACCCTAATCCATAATTTGCCGCCTCGTTTTACTCTACGGTTAATAGATACACGGGCTGCTTCGATTTGTCTTGCAGTTATTCTACCTGAATCTACTGCCATAAGACCAAAATCTCCAAAGGAGACCTTGTTCCCTCTTTCATCATTGCCTTTGAGTCTTCCTCTCTGGCGTTTTCTAAATTTAACTCTTTTTGGGGCTAACATAACTTTATCTCACGTTTGTAAAAACAATCAATTTGTTCTTCTTTTTACTGTATATTTATCTTCAACTTCTTCTTCTTTGTTACCTATGAAATCACCACTATAAGTCCAAACCTTGACTCCGATTTGACCAAATGTAGTTAGAGCTTCTTTAAACCCTAAATCAATTTTCGCTCTCAATGTATGAAGTGGAATTCTTCCATCCATATATTTTTCTGTTCGAGCCATATCCGCACCATTAAGTCGTCCGGAAATTGAAATCTTGATTCCTTCTACTCCACCTCGCATGGCTCTACGAAGTTCTGCTTTCATTACTCTTCTAAAAGGCATACGTTGTTCAATTTGTTGAGCTATTGTTTCTGCTACTGCTTGAGCTACAGTTTCCGGTTTTTTTACCTCTACTATATTTAGGTGGATTGGCTTATCAGAAAGTTTTTTGATCTCATTTTTTATGCTATCAATATTTGCGCCCTTTTGTCCAATCACTACACCGGGTTTAGCTGTATGAATATTTACATTAATTTTTTCAGGAAACCTTTCGATGATAATCTTTACAAGCGCAGCTTGCTTAATTCTATTGATTAAAAATTTTCGGATTTTTATATCTTCGTGGAGATTCTTAGTATAACTTTCCTTAGAAAACCATATAGAATCCCAAGTTCTTGTTATTCCTAATCTTAAACCGTTTGGATTTACTTTTTGTCCCATCTTTTTTCCTTTAACCTAATCCGATAAAACTACAGTTATATGACTTAATTTCTTTCTGATTCTTGCAGCTCGACCCCTTGCTCTTGCACGAAATCTTTTCATAATAGGCCCTTCATCAACATATATTTTTTTTACATACAGGCTTGCTTCGTTTAATTTCTTGTCTGCGTGTATAGCATTTGCCTTTGCAGAATTCATTACATTTAAAACTAAGTCCGCTGCCTTTTTATTTGTAAATTTTAATATATCAACGGCCTCAAGATAATCAAATCCCCTCACCTCATCGGCTACAAGCCTTGCTTTTCTTGCTGATATTCTTACAAAACGAGCGACTGCCTTGGCTTCCATTATTTCTTAACCTTCTTATCTTGATTGCTATGCCCTCTATAGGTTCTTGTAGGTGAAAATTCTCCTAATTTGTGACCAACCATATTATCATTAATATATACAGGAATAAATTTATTCCCATTATGAATCATTACAGTATGTCCTACCATGTCAGGAAAAATCGTACTTCTTCTTGACCATGTTTTAAATGGTTTTTTTACATTATCTGCGTTCATCTTTGTGATTTTTTGCATCAGATGATCGTCGATAAATGGCCCTTTTTTTAAGCTTCTAGACATAGTAATCAATTACCTCTATTTCGATTTCTTTTTCTGCCCTGAACTATAAACTTGGAACTGGTCTTTGCCTTCTTCCTTGTTTTATAACCCTTAGTAGGCTGACCCCATGGTGAAACAGGGTGTCTTCCACCGGAAGTTTTTCCTTCTCCACCACCATGCGGGTGATCGACCGGATTCATCACCACCCCTCTTACCTTTGGTCTTTTACCAAGCCATCTAGATCTACCGGCCTTACCGATAGAGATTAGAATCCGATCCTTATTGCCAATGGCACCAATTGTAGCGTAGCATTCTTTTCTAATTTTTCTTACTTCAGAAGAAGGTAGTTTCAAAGTTACAAAATCTCCATCTTTTGCAGCAATAGTAGCAAATCCACCTGCGGTTCTCGCAATCTGTCCACCCTTTCCATAGCTCATTTCTATATTATGAACGATTGTTCCGGGTGGGATTTTATCGAGAGGTAGAGAATTCCCTAATTTGATTTCTGCAGTTTCTCCAGAGGAAATCTTGTCTCCGACTTGTAAACCTTCAGGTGCCAATATATAAGAATAGACTCCGTCCTGATAGCAAATCAATGCAATAAAGCAAGTTCTGTTTGGATCGTATTCGATTGATTTAACAATTGCTGGAATATTTCTTTTGCTTCTTTTAAAATCAATTTCTCTATATTTTCTCTTTACTCTTCCACCCTTTCTTCGGACAGAAATTTTACCGCCATCCCCACGTCCTGCCTTATAATTTAGCATAGTAGTTAGAGATTTATACGGTTTAGATTCAGTTACCTCTGCAAAATCAAGAACAGATTTGTATCGGGTAGATGAAGTCACCGGTTTGTATTTTCTTATCCCCATTATCAACCACCCTTAGTAAAATCCAAAACTGAACCATTGGAAAAAGTTACGATGGCCTTTTTCCAATGAGGGCGAACAGAAATAGAATTTCTAAATTTTTTATTTTTACCTTTATATACCATAATGCTTATTGAAGAAGGAGAAACATTATAGGTTTTTTTAATAAATTCTTTAATCAAAGTTTTATTCGCACGAGGATGAACTTTAAAAGAATACTTTATTGTTCTTTTACCGGTCTTAGTTCCGATTTTTTCTAAATCCTGTGCTTTTTCTGTAAGCAAAGGAGCAATAACTACATTTTCAATATTCATAATCTTCTTTTATGCCCCGTACTTAGCTTCTAACTCTTTCATTGCACTATCAGTAATCACCAAATTGTTGTTGTATAACAACTCGCGACAAGCGATTCTTTTTGCATTGATAAACTGTAGATTTTTAATATTTCTGGCAGAATTTTTTAAGTGAAGACTATCGTTTGCAACAATCAGACTAAATCTACCCTTGTCTTCAATATTCATATTTTTAAATATTTGAAAAACTGCTTTCGTGTTAAATTCATTCAAACTAATGTCTTCTAACAATTTCAACTTTTCTTCATAGGCTTTTTTCTGTAAGATAGAAACTACTGCTCGATTCTTAACATTTCGTGAAAGCCGAATAGAGTAATCTCTTTTCTTAGGTCCATGGATTACACCTCCACCAACCCAATGAGGTGCTCTGGAAGATCCTTGTCTTGCGCGACCAGTACCTTTTTGGGACCAAGGCTTCTTACCACCACCACGAACTTCTCCTCTATCTTTTGTAGAATGGTTTCCCGATCTCATATTAGCGTTTTCAGCTTTAATCGCATCAAAGATAGCACCTTTACTGAGTTTTTCTTTGAATAAGAATTCAGGTAGCTCTACATCTTTTAAAAATTTTCCTGAATTTGAAAATTTCTGTGCTTTCATACTATATTTTCTCCACTGTAACAAGAGACTTTGATGGGCCGGGAATGCACCCAGAAACAAAAATAAGATTGCTTTCAGGAATAATCTTCACTATCTTCAAATTAGATACAGCAGTTTTTAAGCCACCGGCTCTACCCGGAAGCTTTAGCCCCTTAAACACCCTGGAAGGAGTCGCACAAGCACCGATCGAACCTGGAAGTCTATGATTTCTAGAACCGTGAGCCATTGGACCACCATGGTGTCCGTGTCTTTTTACTACCCCTTGGAATCCCTTTCCTTTGCTGACTCCGGTAACTTTTACCTTATCAGAAATTGCAAAAATATCAGCTACTTGAAGAGTATCTCCAGCTTTAGGTCCTTCCTCTCCAAATCGAAATTCTTTTAAAAATCTCTTTGGTTCAATCTGATTTTTACTTAAATGCTTTAACTCCGGTGAAGAAATCTGCTCAGGCTTTACTTCTCCGTAACTCAACTGAATCGCAGAATAACCATCTTTTTCAAGAGTTTTCACTTGTGATACGCTACAAGGACCCAATTCTAAAGCTGTAACAGGGAGCATGTCACCTGCCTCAGTAAAGATTTGTGTCATTCCGATTTTTTTTCCTATCAATCCCTTTGCCATGCCAAAAACCCCTAAGATTTAATATCCACTGAAACACCGGCGGGCAATTGAAGCTTCATGAGAGCTTCTACTGTATCTTCATTCGTATTCAGAATATCAATTAGCCTTTTATGAGTTCTCATTTCAAATTGCTCTCTCGATTTCTTATTCACATGAGGAGAACGCAGCACAGTGTATCTCTCAATTCTGGTTGGTAAAGGAATTGGACCAGACACTACTGCACCTGTTCTTTTTGCTGTTGCAACAATCTCATAGGTTGATTGATCAATCAACCTATGGTCGAATGCACGTAACTTAACTCGTATTCTTTGCCCGTTTGTCATTTTCTAAAACTACTCAATGATGTCTGCAACTACACCAGACCCGATTGTTTTACCACCTTCACGAATCGCGAAGTTCAAACCCTTATCCATAGCAATTGGGTGAATCAATTCTATCGTAACAGAAACGTTATCTCCCGGCATCACCATTTCCATTCCAGCAGGAAGCATACATACCCCTGTTATATCTGTAGTTCTGAAATAGAACTGAGGACGATAATTATTGAAGAATGGCTTATGACGGCCTCCCTCATCTTTTGTTAGTACATAAACCTCAGCAGCAAACTTCTTGTGAGGGGTAATGGAACCCGGCTTAGCGAGAACTTGACCTCTCTCAATGTCTTCTTTTTTAGTACCACGAAGAAGTGCACCGATATTGTCTCCGGCTTCTGCCTGATCCAATAACTTTCTGAACATTTCGATACCAGTAACAACAGTTTTCTGCGTATCTCTAATACCGATGATTTCCAATTCTTCGTTAATTTTTAGGACACCTTGCTCTACTCTACCGGTGGCAACAGTTCCTCGCCCAGTAATGGAGAATACGTCTTCTACAGGCATAAGGAAAGGCTTGTCAGTAATACGCTTAGGGTTCGGAACGTAAGTGTCTAACGCTTCCATTAATTTTTCAATGGATTTCATTCCAAGTTCACTCTCGTCACCTTCAAGGGCTTTTAATGCAGAGCCGTAAACGATAGGGATTTCACCTTGTCCTTCTTTGGGGAAATTGTATTTTTTCAAAAGATCGCGAATTTCTTCTTCGACCATTGCGATCATTTCAGCTCTTTCGTCTTCCTTTAACTGATCTGCTTTATTCAAATAGACTACAATATAAGGAACACCAACCTGTCTTGCAAGCAAGATGTGCTCTTTTGTTTGAGGCATAGCACCATCTGTAGCAGACACCACTAGAATCGCTGCGTCCATCTGTGCGGCACCTGTAATCATGTTCTTCACATAGTCAGCGTGACCTGGACAATCGACGTGAGCATAATGTCTGTTTGCAGTTTCATATTCTTGATGAGAAGTTGCAATAGTAATACCCCTGGCTTTTTCTTCAGGAGCGTTATCGATTTCGTCATAACGCACGGCCTTATTTTTTCCGCCGAATTTTCTTGCAAGTGTAGTAGTAATCGCCGCAGTAAGAGTTGTTTTACCGTGGTCAACGTGACCAATTGTTCCAACGTTTAAGTGCGGCTTACTCCGATCAAATTTTTCTTTAGCCATTTCCTAACTCCTAATACTTTTTGCGGGTTTTACCCGATTATTTTATTTCAATAACACTATATTGAGAAATGGAGAAATTCACTTTCGAATGAAAAATTCCTTTCCCTTTTGTCATATTTCTAAGAGAGGCTGTAAAGCCAAGTAAGTTTTCAGTACTTACCTCTCCAGTCACACGACACACCTGAAAATCTTCCTCACAGATTTTTAGAATCTTAGCCGACCTTGAGCCCAATTCAGCCAACACTTTTCCAAGGCTAAAATCTGGCACAACAATCTCAAATGAAGACAAAGAGCCTATAAGCTCAGTTTTTCCTTTGATACAAGATTTCAACCCGCTAATAACGGCTACTTTCAAAAGTGAAAGTATAGGATTGTTGAATTCACTCGGCTTGTCGTAAGAAATAACTCGAAGTTTCACTCCAAGTATCTCTTCTCCAAAATTCCCGTGAGACATAATCTCTTCAAATCCGTCCCGAATAGGCTCACGGATTTCTTCAGGAACATTTTCTTCAAAAAAAACAGAACGAATCAGATCGTTTGACTTTTCTAAAAAAACTGTTATTTCTCCGCTACTTTCCATCCCTTCTTTTATGGAATGAAAAAAAACGTGCTTTTCTGCCACATTTTTCCATATCTCATATCTTGCAACTTTTAATTCACCTGTAGAGAAAATTTCACCAATTCTTTTACGGAGTCTAGACAAACCAATTTCAAGGTGCAATTCTCCCTGTCCCCACAACTCGATTTGACTTGTAATTCTTTGAAATTTCAATGAGAAAGAGTCGTCTTCCCATGTAAGCTCTTTTAATGAATTGTTTAGATCGAAAGAGTTATTTGTAGATTTCGGCTCGACCACAATTCCAAATTGCCCCGCAGATTCCCTATCTTTCTGTTTGTTTTCGAGATTCTTTTTTTCTTTGTTGTAGAGAATTATATTTTTCGGAACATCAATAGAAAGGATAGCTAAAAAAATATCTCCCTCCTCCACTTCACTTTCCTCTTCAATAGAAAGAGATTGAATAAAAAAAATCTGATTAAAGCCAATTTCTCCATACGAGGAATACAGAACATCGTTTCTGTGAATTTCCTTAATAGCTTTTAAATAATAGATTTTTCCAAATTCCGGATGAATTTGTTTTTTAAAAATTATAGCCGACTCATCTTCATTTTTTTTGGCTCTGTGAAATACTTCTCCAAGAAAACACACTAAATCAATCAGATCGCCCACTCCATTTCCGGTTTTTGCGCTACCTATTAACAAAGGAAAAACTTCTCTTATATGAAAACCTTTTTGAAGCCCTTCCAATGCAATTGACTGTATATTCTCCGGTGATTGTAAATATTTTTCAGATAGTTTCTCATTCCACTCAATAAATGGAATCAGAATATTCTCGTCTGCCTTTTTGGCTTTTAGTATTGATTCCATTTTTTGGTTGGAGTTTTGTTTCAGAAAGAACGCAGGATAGATTTTTTTACTTAGCCCTTTTTTTATTTCCGATATTTTTTTTAATAAATCAAATTCTGTAGAATCTATTTTGTTGATAAAAATAATAATCGGGATATTTTTTCGATTTAATTTTTCCCATAAAACTTCTGTTTGCGATTGAATCGTATTGTTTACATCTACTACAAGAATGGCAATGTCTATAACCTCTAAGGCTTCTTCTACTTGCTCATCAAAATCTAAATGACCCGGAGTATCTATTAAATTGCATAGAATTTTTGTGTTTTGGAATTTTTTTTCAAATCTAACTACAACAGATTGAATAGAAATTCCTCTGGAGATTTCCTCTTCCAAAAAATCAGTTTCCGTTGTACCGCTTTCAACATCCCCTAATGAAGAAATTACTTTTTCTTGGAATAAGATTCTTTCGGTAAGAGTAGTCTTGCCTGCATCGATATGGGCGAAAATTCCAAAATTTATGATTTGCCTGTATTTCATAATTGCAAATACTACAACCTCGACATGTATCGAATAAGCCAAGGTTGATATTCTATTTTAAATATTCATTTTATAATGAGCCACATTACTTTTTGTGGATAAAAGGTATTCAACATATAAACAGAATCGCCATTTACAAGCGGCTAAAAACTCGGTTTAGAGTTTTTATTGACACTCCATAAATGGCAATTAAAATCAAATTTTACGAGAAAATATATTTTTAAAGGTTTTTAAAATACTACCAACGATAGTGACTGAAAGCCTTGTTTGCTTCTGCCATTTTCCTAATATCTTCTTTCTTTTTAATAGAAGCTCCCGTTCCTTTTTGTGCTTCCATAAACTCACCTGCAAGTTTAGAACTCATAGATTTTTCATTTCTCTCTCTGGAATAACGAATTAGCCATTTGATTCCAAGCGAAAGTCTTCTTTCAGGACGAACTTCAATGGGAACTTGATAAGTTGCACCACCGACTCTTCTCGATTTTACTTCTACTTCTGGTTTTACATTTTCTAATGCTTGATTAAAAACTTCGTAAGGGTTACTTCCTGTCTTGGTCTGGATTGTATCCATAGCATCATAAAATATTTTTTCTGCTACATTTCTTTCCCCAGAATACATAAGGCAATTGATGAATTTAGCTACAATTTTATCGTTATACCTTGGATCGGGTTTAATTTCCCTTGGTTCTGATTTTCCTCTTCTTCTTGACATGTATAACTCCTAAGCCTTTGGCTTTTTCGCTCCGTATTTAGATCTTCCTCTTCTTCTCTTATCAACACCTAAGGTGTCTAACGTTCCTCGAATTATATGATAACGCACCCCCGGTAAATCCTTTACCCTTCCACCACGAATCATTACAACATTATGCTCTTGCAAGTTGTGTCCTTCGCCCGGAATATAAGCAGTCACTTCGACTCCTGTAGATAGCCTAACCCTTGCTACTTTTCGTAAGGCAGAGTTTGGTTTTTTAGGAGTAAAAGTCATTACTCTTGTACATACTCCTCTTTTCTGGGGGCAGGCTTTTAAAGCGGGAGATTTTGTTTTTTTCTTTTGCCCTTTTCTTCCAAATCTTATAAGTTGATTAATTGTTGGCATGTAAACCCTTTTTCCTCCGGCAATTTCCGGATATTTTCTTCGTAATTGTCAAATTGAAAAACTCACAAAAAAAGTAAAGTCTATTCATCTTCTTCTTCCTCGTCTATAATAGGTTTCGTTGAAGCTGGGATAATATTCACTGCTCCTGAATCATCAGGAACTGGATTTTGAATTTTCTCCAAGTCTCCGTAATAATCTTTATAAACGTCTATTTCCTGATACTTTTTCATACCAGTACCAGCCGGGATCATGTGTCCTATGATCACATTTTCTTTTAAGCCGATGAGTTTGTCTGTTTTTCCTTTAATTGCAGCGTCTGTTAAAACCTTTGTAGTTTCCTGAAAAGAAGCAGCAGAGAAGAAGGACTCGGTATTCAAAGATGCTTTAGTCAACCCCAATAATACCGGTTGTGACTGTGCAGAACTTCCCCCTTCCTTTTCAACTCTTTGGTTTTCTTCTTTGAATGCAAATTTGTCAACCTGTTGCTGGGTAACAAATGAAGTATCTCCGCTATCGGAAATAATAACCTTTCTAAGCATTTGACGAACAACTACTTCTATATGCTTATCGTTTATATGAACTCCCTGAAGACGATAAACTTCCTGTACTTCTTTTACTAAATACGCATACAAAGCATCCGGTCCCTTGATTTTTAATATATCGTGCGGGTCCAAGCTCCCGTCGTCTAACTGATCCCCTTGCTTGACATATTCACCGTTTTGAACTCTAAGCTGTTTCCCTACTGGAATTTGTACTTTGATTTTTTCCATTTCAGGGTTGTCAGGAATGATGTAGAATACTCGTTTCTCTTTTACTATATCCCCCCTATCTTCAATTTTACCGTCCACTTCTGCGAGTGTAGTTGCATCTTTTGGTCTTCTTGCTTCAAAAAGCTCGTCAACCCTTGGAAGACCTCCGGTAATGTCCCTTGTCTTTTCCGCAACAGATGGGATTTTGTAAAGAGTGTCTCCTTTTTTAACTTTGTCTCCATTTTTTAAGACTAAAATTGCATCTACAGGAACAATGTATTCTTCGCTTCCAACTATCAATCTTGGTTTTAATTTCTCTCTTTTTTGCTCAATTACCTTGTAAGTAATATTTAGAGTTTTAGCGTCTTCATCTCTACGCAAATTTTTTCCGACTTCAAGATCAACCCAAGACACAGTTCCGTCTATGTCAGAAATACACAATTCATTGAATGGATCAAATTCCGCTAACGACTTATTTGCTTCAACTATATCTCCACTGTTTACGTTTACTATTGTTCCCACTTTTATAGGGATTACAATTTCTTGCCCTAAAATTCTTAATCTGGAAGAATCTATCTCAATTTTACCACTCATTTCAGCAGTAACCATGTCGCCTTTCAAGGAAGTAGCAAAAACTTCTCCCTTGTCAACTTCTTGGTCTGGTTGAACTCTTAGATTTTGAAGTTCACTAAGAGCATAATCAGAAATCAAATGTTGAATTACGATAGAACCTCTTCTGCTAAATACTTTTTGACCGGACGAGTTATTTATTGTTCTTCCATTAATAGATCGAACAACACTTCTAAAGGACACCTTGTGGTCTTTTTCCTGAATTTTTGCAGATGCAGCTCCACCGATATGGAATGTACGCATTGTCAACTGAGTTCCGGGTTGTCCGATTGATTGAGCTGCAATAGTCCCTACGGCTTCCCCTATCTCTGCCGGAACCAATCTTGCCATATCCATTCCATAGCAAGTTGTACAAATTCCTTGTCTGGACTCACATGTTAATGGAGACCTTACATTGATTTTTGTATAGCCTAAATTTTCTATTTTCTGCCCGACAGTTCGAGAGATCAAAGTGTTTTTTGGAAATACAACTGTTTCCGTAACAGGATCGATAATCTCTTCTGCTGTGTATCTTCCAAACACCCTATCAGCAAGAGATACAATTACATTTTCACCTTCTTTTACAGTTCCAAGTGTAATGAAGTCAGACGTACCGCAATCTATTTCGTTGATAATCACATCTTGAGAAATATCCACAAGTCTTCTTGTCAAATAACCAGCATCGGCAGTTTTTAAAGCAGTATCTGCAAGACCTTTTCTTGCACCGTGTGTAGAAATAAAAAATTCTAAGATACCAAGACCTTCACGGAAATTGGATCGAATTGCAAGCTCTATAATCTCCCCTGATGGTTTTGCCATAAGCCCCCTCATCCCGGCAAGCTGACGAATTTGAGCCTTAGAACCCCTTGCACCGGATGCAGCCATAACATAAACCGGATTAAACCCTCCCTTGTCTTTTTCTAATTCTTTAAACATACTATCTGTGATATGATCGTTTGCTTTAGTCCAGATTTCGATTACCTTTTTCTTTCTTTCTTCATTTGTGATAATCCCTCTTCTGTACTCCATATCCGCCTTTTCCACTTCTTTATTTGCTTCGGATACCAGAATCGGCTTTTGAGGAGACACTCGAATATCTTCTATCGAGATGGTTGGTGCAAATATTGTAGCGTATTTGTAACCCAGCCTTTTAATATCGTCCAGCATTACAACGGTTGGTCCTGGCCCATAAATATCATATATCTCTGCAATGATCTTATTGGTTTCCTTGTCCCCAAGAGTTCGGTTGATATAATTGTAACCCTTTGGAAACGCAGTGTTAAAAATCATTCTTCCGGGTGTAGTCTCGATGATTTTATCTTGATACAATACGCTGATTTTTGCCCTTAGCTCCAAAGACTTAGTATCTAAAGCATAGTTGATCTCGTCTAGACCTGTAAAAAATCTTCCATGCCCAAGACCATTTTGAATTTCACTCGTAAGGTAATAAATTCCGAGCACTATATCCTGAGTAGGACCACAAATCGGGTTACCGTTTGCAGGGTTCAAGATATTGTGAGGGCTTAGCATGAGCATCCAAGTTTCTAATTGTGCTTTTGGAGAAAGTGGAACGTGAATCGCCATCTGGTCTCCGTCAAAGTCAGCGTTAAATGCGTGGCACACAAGTGGGTGGAGTTTGATTGCCTTACCTTCTACTAAAATAGGTAAAAATGCTTGTATTCCCAATCTGTGTAGAGTAGGTGCACGATTCAATAAAACAGGGTGCTCTCTTACTACTGTTTCAAGCGCCTCGAATACATCTTTATCTTCTGCTTCTACTTTTTTCTTTGCACTTTTAATATTTGGAGCTAACTCAAGGTCAACCAATCTTTTCATAATAAAAGGTTTGAATAATTCCAAAGCCATTTTTTTAGGAAGACCCATCTGGTGAAATTTTAACTCAGGACCGACTACAATCACAGATCGCCCGGAGTAGTCAACACGCTTACCAAGTAAATTCTGTCTAAACCTTCCTTGCTTTCCTTTCAACATATCGGAAATAGATTTTAAAGGACGATTCCCCTTCCCTTTGACAGTCCTTTTTCTTCTGGAATTATCAAAGAGTGCATCTACTGCTTCTTGGAGCATTCTTTTCTCATTTCTTACAATGATTTCAGGAGCTTTGAGAGCCAAAAGTCTTTTCAATCTATTGTTACGGTTGATAACTCTTCTGTATAAGTCATTCAAATCGGATGTAGCAAATCTTCCTCCATCCAATTGCACCATTGGTCGAAGTTCAGGAGGAATCACAGGTAAAATATCCAATACCATCCATTCAGGACGGTTATTGGAATCTCGAAAGGCTTCTAAAACTTCCAACCTCTTCAATAATCTTTTATCGGAAGTTTTATTCTTATCTTGTATTTTTTGTCGAATAGCCCTTGCCTCTGCGTCCACATCAATTCTCGCAAGAATTTCTTTAATTGCATCGGCACCAATACCTGCGATAAATTTATCCCCATATTCATCGAGATAGGTATGGTATTCCTCTTCGTCCAACAGCTCTCCTTTCAATCTTCCTGAGTCTGCCGGTTCAATAATCACATATTTTTCAAAATACAAAATAGTTTTTAGAGCGTTTATAGTCATATCCAACAGTAGCCCCATACGAGAAGGTACAGACCTATAATACCAAATATGAGATACAGGAGCCGCAAGCTCAATATGCCCCATTCTTTCTCTTCTAACTTTCGAGTGGGTGACTTCTACGCCACATTTATCACAAACTACTCCCTTGTAACGAATAGATTTGAATTTACCACAATAGCATTCCCAGTCCTTAGTCGTTCCGAAAATTTTCTCACAAAAAAGTCCTTCCCTTTCCGGTTTCAGAGTTCTGTAATTTATAGTCTCCGGTTTTTTTACTTCACCGTGTGACCATTCTTTGATTCTCTCAGGAGATGCGAGTCGGATGGTAATGGATTCAAAACTTGTGTAATTTTTCATGGTTAGTTATTCTCAATTGTCTCAATTTTGATATTCTTTTTACTTCTTGTGTATTCATCATCTAAATCGGCTATATCTACAGTCTGCCCTGCCGTATCTGTGATAACAATATCCAGTGCAAGACCTCTTAACTCTTGAACAAGAACGTTAAACGATTCAGGAATTCCAGGCTTAATTGCGTGGATACCTTTTACGATTGCTTCATAGATTCTTGCCCTTCCGAGCATATCGTCAGACTTGATTGTGAGTAGCTCTTGAAGTGTATGGCTTGCACCATAAGCCTCGAGTGCCCACACTTCCATTTCTCCGAGTCTTTGCCCTCCGAATTGTGCCTTTCCCCCAAGAGGTTGTTGTGTCACAAGTGAGTATGGTCCGGTCGATCTTGCGTGAATTTTATCATCCACCAAGTGGGCTAATTTCAATAAATAAATGTACCCGCAGAAAACTTCATTAATGAAAGGTTCTCCAGTCCTACCATCAAATAACTTAAACTTGGAGTTGAGTGGTAGCCCAGCTTCTTTGCAATACTCTGCAATATCGGATTCTGATGCCCCATCAAATACAGGAGTCTCAAAATTGATATTTAATTTCTTGGCTGCAAACCCAAGTTGAGTTTCAAAAATCTGCCCAAGATTCATACGAGAAGGTACACCAAGTGGATTGAGTACAACATCCAATGGAGTCCCATCTGCCATGTAAGGCATATCTTCTTCAGCGAGTACTCTAGAAACAACTCCCTTGTTTCCGTGTCTCCCTGCCATTTTATCTCCCACAAGCAGTTTTCTTTTTCTTGCAACATAAACTTTTACAAGCTCTTCTACTCCTGCTGCAAGATCATCTCCTTTATCTCTGGAGTAACGTTTAATATCAATTACAGTTCCCTCATTTCCATTTGGGAGTCTGAGAGATGAATCTCTCACTTCTTTTGCCTTTTCTCCAAATATAGAATGGAGCAACTTGTACTCTGGAGTTAAATCAGTTTCACCTTTCGGTGTAACCATCCCGACCAAAATATCTCCGGCTTTTACCTCAGCGCCAATTCGAATCACCCCGGTTTCGTCTAAATCACGAAAAGCCTTGTCGGAAAGATTGGGAATATCACGAGTGATTTGCTCTTGACCGAGCTTTGTCTCTCTCGCTTGGATTTCAAATTCCTCTATATGAATAGAAGTGAATACATCATCTTTTACGACTTTTTCACTAATTAGAATAGCGTCCTCAAAGTTAAATCCTTCCCACGGCATAAACCCGACCAATACATTTCTTCCGAGTGCTAAATACCCGTCATCAACCGCAGGCCCGTCTGCAAGAATTGTTCCTTTTTGAACTAAATTCCCTTCATCGTCAAATCTTTCTCCATAAACAATCTGACCCGCTAAATTAGCGCCTTTGACAACATTTGCACCTTCTTTGACAGTTGGAGTAAACTCTTTGCCGCTACTTGTTAAATTGTAGTTGAACTTTTCGCCATCTACTGAAGTTAATTCAATTTTTTCTTTTGTAACTTTTGTAATCTTTCCGGCTTCGTCTGCCAAGATACATGACACTGAGGGTCTTTGATTAAAACAAGTACCTTGGTTTGTCTTCTTATATTTTACATAAGGATAATATACCGGATCCTTGTTTCCATCTTCCTTGACTGTGACCCCGGAGGAATCAACCTTCATCACTACTCCATCTTTTTTAGCTACGACACAAATTCTGGAATCGTAAGCGGTTCTACCTTCCATCCCTGTTCCTACGAAAGGACACTCCTCTACAAGTAGTGGAACAGCTTGACGCTGCATATTCGATCCCATTAACGCACGGTTTGCATCGTCGTGCTCTAAGAATGGAATTAGCGCGGTAGAAACAGCCACCACTTGCATTGGAGCCAAGTCCATGTATTGGATCTCGTTTGGATTTCTAAAAGGGAAGTCCGACCTATGCCTAGTTGAAATTAATTTATTCTTAAAATCACCCTTCTCATCTGTTTGGGCAGAGGCTTGCGCAATGTAATAATACTCTTCCTTGTCCGCAGTTAAAAATTCGATTTGCTTTTGAGGTTTCCCACTTTTTACCAATCTATATGGAGTTTCTAAAAATCCGTAATCATTCACTCTTGCAAATGAAGACATAGATAAAATCAAACCGATGTTTGGACCCTCAGGAGTTTCAATCGGACACATTCTACCGTAATGACTATAATGCACGTCACGCACTTCAAAACCAGCTCTGTCTCTGGAAAGTCCACCGGGACCGAGCGCATTCAGCCTTCTCTTGTGGGTCAACTCTGCCAATGGATTTGTTTGATCCATAAATTGAGAAAGTTGAGAAGAGCCAAAAAACTCATTAATCACAGCAGTAATCGGTTTAATAGAAATTAATAATTGTGGAGTCTGCTGCTCAATTTCTTGTACAGTCATCCTTTCTTTTATCACCCTTTCCATTCTTGTAAAGCCAAGCTTTATCTGATTGCTTAATAACTCACCGATAGATCGAATTCTTCTATTGCCGAGATGATCAATATCATCCGGGTAATAATTTTCAGCTTCAGAGATAAGCATCACAAGATAACGAATGGCTTCCTTTATATCCTCAGGTCTAAGTACTCTATCTGTGCAGTTTTTAAAATCTTTTGGATTGTTAAATTCAAACTTACTGTTGATTTTATATCTACCGACTTTTCCGAGATCAAAAGTCTTCGGGCTAAAAAATAATCTCTTTAATTCAGCTTGGGCGTTTTCGATAGTAGAAGGCTCGCCCGGTCTCATAATCAGATGGAACTTTTTAATCGCATCCTCGTAATCGTTTACCCCGTCTTTTTCGAGACAGTTGATTATCGTTACATTGTCCTTCCCAGCCGGAAATTCAATAAGGTCAACTTCCTTGACTTTCATTTCCTTTAAAATATCAATATTGTCTTCATTGATTTTAGAGCCGGCTTCGAGCATAATCTCGCCGTTCTCGTAGTTAATCACATCTGCAATAGCTCTTCGTCCAAGAATTTTTTTCAACTCTTTAGGGGTAGCACCTGCAATCCTATACTTGGAGGATGTATAAAATAATCTTAGAACTTCTTCATTTGTCCCTACACCTAATGCTTTTATGAGAAGAGTAGCCGGAAATTTCTTTTTTCTGTCAATTTTTGCGACAAGGATATTCTTGTTGTCCATTTCAAATTCAAGCCATGACCCTCTATACGGAATCACTCTCGCAGAAAATACACTCTTTAAAGGATCAAAAGAGAAAAATATACCAGGAGAACGGTGCAACTGACTTACAACTACTCTTTCTGCTCCATTGATGATGAATGTCCCTTGCTCTGTCATTATTGGGAGATCGCCCAAATACACTACTTGCTCTCGAATCTCACCTGTTTCTTTTATGATAAGGCGAATGACCGCCTTCAAAGGGACAGCGTAAGAAGAATCGGTGTCCTTGCATTCTTGAGGATTACGTCTAACGTCCCCAAGTATATAATGCCCATACTCCATAACTATATCATTATTAGGGCTTTCTATAGGAAATGTTTCACGAAGGACTGCTTCAAGTCCTTGATTTTTTCTTTTAGAAGGGTCTTTTACATCAGCCTGTATAAACCAATCAAAAGATTTTTGTTGAATTTGTATGAGATTGGGTAGATAGTCTAAATTGGTTATTTTCCCAAAATTGACTCTTTTTCTTTCAGTATGTGCACTCATTCCGTGACACTCCTAATTGTAAAAATAATTTATGACACTACAATTCATTCCATGAGAACTCAAAGAATTGAACAATATACTAGTCAATGGTATTTACACCATAGTTTTTAAGTTGAAAAAACGAATCTGCGACTATAGGTATCAATGCCATTTGTATAAGATGAAAAACCACTAATACGACGAAATGAAAATTCCATTTCGCCGTATCAAAAAATATTTGTAAGTGAGTCAATAGTCTTTGTAAAAACTATTATTTTACTTCTATCGATGCACCAACTGCTTCAAGTTTTTTCTTGATGTCATTGGCTTCATCTTTGGAAATATTTTCTTTAACAGGTTTTCCACCAGCTTCTACAAGGTCTTTCGCTTCTTTCAATCCGAGGCCTGTAATCTCACGAACAACCTTAATCACATCAATTTTTTTATCTCCGTGGGCTTTCAAGATAACACTAACTTGAGCTTCTTCTTCTGCTGCTGCCGCACTTCCCCCACCCGCCGCAACCGCTGCAACTGCAACCGGTGCTGCTGCAGAAATTCCAAATTTAGTTTCCATTGCCTTAACAAGGTCTGCTGCCTGAACTAATGTAAGATTCCCGATTTGCTCGAGTAAATTTTCTGTTGATACTGCTGACATTTTTTTCTCCTTAATTTCCCTTTAAAAATGATTACTTATTTTCCGTTTTTTTCTGCTACAGCTCGAATTCCTCTTGCAAGCGAAGCCATAATTTGATTGATTCCAACCGCAATAGACCTCGCAGGTGCATTGAGTCCTCCTGCAATTTGAGCCAAAATTTCTTCCTTGGAAGGAAGACCCGCTATACTTTGAACACCTTTCGCATCGAGTAATTCCCCGTCAATAAACCCTGCCTTGACTACAAGATTTTCATTCGTTTTTGAAAAATCTTTACAAACCTTTGCAACTTCCGGCAATTTTTCATCAGAAAAAACTGCTGCAATCGGACCCTTGTAGCTTTCTCCAAAATCAATATTTCTTTCTTTATGTTTAGAGGATTCTTTTAGAGCACGAAGGAATAGGTTATTTTTGACAACCTTCAACTCCGATCCGATAGATCGAAATTGTCTTCGTAAACCCTCCATATCCTCAACTGTCAATCCACTATAGGAAACTAAAATAAAGTTCCCTTTATCTTCAAGCCTTTCTTTTAAATAAGCTACTTGAGTTTTCTTCTCTGCATTCATAATTTTCTCTTCTAACTAACCGTATTCACTATTTCTTTAACATCTACTTTTACACCATGACCCATAGTGGCAGAGACTGAAAAAGATTTCAAGTATTCTCCCTTGGCATCAGACGGCTTATCTTTTTGGATTGCAGCAATTACTGATTTTACATTATCCAAAAGTTTAGAGCTATCAAAGGAAATTTTCCCAACTCCAAGATGAATCACTCCACCCTTATCGGGTCTGTATTCTACTCGCCCGCTTTTTAATTCATTCACAGCTTTTACTACATCTGTTGTCACTGTTCCTGCTTTGGGCTTTGGCATTAGTCCTTTTCTACCGAGAACCGGACCCAATTTACCTACATCTTTCATCATATCAGGTGTTGCAACACAAGCATCAAAATCTGTCCAACCACCGGAAACTTTTTCAATTAAATCCATGTCCCCCACAAAATCTGCACCGGCAGACTTGGCTTCATTTTGTTTTTCACCTTTACAGAAAACAAGAACCCTTACTTTTTTTCCTGTTCCGTGAGGAAGAGAAATTGTTCCTCTTACATTTTGAAGGCTCTTGTAATTGATTTTTGTAGCTACTTCTAAACTACCGTCAAATTTTGAATAGGAGGTAGCCTTCGCAAGATCAATTGCCTCTGAAAGTGGATATACTTTTGTCTTATCCACCTTATCTTTTAGAGCTTTGTATTTCTTTCCGCGTTTCATAATTTCTAATTTACTCCTTCTACAGATACACCCATAGACTGACATGTTCCTGCAATAATTTTTATAGCTGCATTTACATCGTTTGCATTCAAATCTTTCATTTTCATTTGAGCAATTTCTTCCAATTGTTTTTTGGTAATACTCCCAACTTTTGCTTTATGAGGAGTGCCTGATCCAGATTCAATACCGAGTGCTTTTTTTACCAATAAGGCAGCCGGTGGAGATTTAGTAATAAAAGTAAAACTTCTGTCACTAAATACCGTAATCACTACAGGTAGCTTGTATCCGATCTGCCCTTGAGTTTTAGCATTGAACTGTTTGCAAAACTCCATTATATTTAAACCCGCCTGTCCAAGTGCAGGTCCCACAGGTGGAGCCGGATTTGCCTTCCCTGCTTCTACTTGAAGTTTAATCTGCTTTATTACTTTTTTTGCCGCCATGTATATTGTCCTTTTAATTTCCCATAGTATTGATTTTAAATTTTACTAACCTGCAAATAATCTAATTCGACAGGAGTTGACCTTCCAAAAATTTCTACCTTGACTCTCAGCCTTCCTTTATCTGGAAATATTTCATCCACTAAACCGTTAAAGTTCGCAAAGGGCCCGTCTATAATTTTTAAATTATCACCTACATTGAATAGTAGTCTTGGCTTAACAGGCTCTTCAGACTGAACATCCCCCATCTCCGCAAAAAGATTTTTCACTTCTTCTAAAGTCAGTGCTTCAGGCCCTTTTAATCTCGGCCCAACAAAAGTAGATACAGAAGGTAAACTCTGAATCATAAATTGCAGATCGTCATCCATATCCATTTCAATTAAAACATACCCGGGCATTATCTTTTTTTTGGATATTTTTTTCTTGCCATTTTTCATTTCGGCAACATCCATCGTAGGTATCTCGATTTGACTTATTTTTTCAGTCAGGTTATTCTGAGAGACTAACTTTTCAATGTTAGCTTTCACTTTATTCTCATGCCCGGAATAAACCTGCAATACATACCATTTGAGTGCCATATTTTTTATGCCATTTTCCGTTTATATAATCCGATTAACCTACAAAACTCCACATCCAGGTTAGAGCCTTGAGAAATATTGCATCCGTAAAAAATAAAAATAAAGAAAAAACGATAACCGTAAAAAGAACTACTATTGTAGAATTTACCACTTCCTCTCTTGTGGGCCATTGAACCTTATCCAATTCCACTTTGCACTCTTGCAAAAACGTTTTCAAACTTACCCCCTTACTTACACCTTTTGAATCATTAAAGATTCTTCTCTACTGTTTGGCAGGCCCGGAGAGAATCGAACTCCCACCAAGGACTTTGGAGATCCTAGTTCTACCATTAAACTACAGGCCTGGATCCTATTTAGCCCTCTGCCAGGCTTGAACTGGCGACCCCCTCCTTACCATGGAGGTGCTCTACCACTGAGCTAAGAGGGCAATATCACACCTTCTTTTGGCAGGAAATGACCAGAAATTCTCATTATTTTTATACCCCCCTTTGCAGTCAATAATATAATCATAAAGAGACTCAAATATTCATGGAAAGTTGACGTTAATAGTCTAATAGAGGGAAATTTTTTCAATGAAATTGAACGTGAAAGACATTAAAAACGGTACAATTTTAGACGGCAAGGTCACCGATCTTGAAGGAAATACATTGTCCCCTACAAAAATCGTCTTCACTAAAGAATTTAGGGAGAAACTGAACGATAATAAAATTTCAGAAATCCTATACGAGCCAGAAATTGCCGATAAAAAAGAAAAATTAAAAGAAGACGAAACTATCGACATCATCTTAGAAAACTACCATTTCGGTATAGTTTCCAGAGAATCGATTCAAAGCTCCATAACCAGTTTACGAAAGGTGACATTTGATTTTTTAAGAAGTCAAAACTCTATTGATTTTTATTCATGTAGATTTGCAGTCAGAGACATTTACAGAGAAATCAGAAACAACCCTTCTGCTTTGGTGAATCTCATGGATATTCGATCTCACGATTACTATACACTTTGCCATTCGATCAATGTAGGAATCATCGCTCTAAACCTCGCCATAAAAATGGGCTACAACGATGAGGAAGTTCAGCTCATCGGTCTTGGAGGCTTCTTACACGATATAGGGAAGATCGCAATACCTGCCTCTCTCATAAATAAGACTGGAGTTTTGAGTGAAGAAGAAAAAAGAATAATGAAAAGCCACCCATCCCATTCCAAAAGAATTATGGAGAACGATAAAAATATTAATAAAAGAATTGTAAACATGGCTTACGAGCACCACGAAAGATTTGACGGAAAAGGCTATCCGAGAGGAATTTCAGGAGATACCTTAGACGACTATTCTGTCATCGTTGCCCTTGCCGATGTGTATGACGCACTCACTACTGTTCGTTCTTACAAGCCTGCCTTTTCACCCGAAGAATCTATTCAGGTAATTGAAACTTATACCGGAACTCACTTTGCTCCAAGGATTGCAGAAAAGTTTATCCATGATATTCAGTCTTCCATCCAATCCAAAAATCAACTCTCTAAAGGATTCCTTGTTCTGTTGAATACAGGAGAAATCGGTCAAATTGTAGATATCGTCGAAAACCCTATAGGACCTGAATTCACTGTGAGTATTTTGTCTGATCCAAAAACAGGAAAAGTAAAAAACACAAAAATTATTCGATTGGCAGAAGATGAAAAAAGAAAAATTGAAAGAACACTAAATCCAAAAGAAATCAATTTAGAAAATTATTCACTGAAAAAATAGAGTATTTTTATTCCGTATTCACCTTGTATTTATCCGTCCTTCCTTTTCCGATTTCATCATCAGAAATCTTGTATTCCTGTTGAAGAAATTCTCTGAAATCGAGGGACTTCATATGGTCTCTTTCTCCATCGCACATTCTGTTTGCCGGAACTCCTTTGTATTGACCTGCAATCATAATCGGTTTTAGAGAGAGAGAAGATATTAATGGACATACACCGGGTCTAGGAGTCAAACCATTGATTGCACAAGTAGCACCATTCACTACATCCGGTGGAGCCGGGTCATTTCCGTATTCATCTCCAAACTTAGGGTAATTTTTTCCGTCATAAAACCCTCTATATATCCTTCCCCAAGGTGCAACCACAGTCCCTGATGCAGTCTGACTCCTTCCTAAGGAAATTGTACTCTTATCAAAACCCATCCAAAACACGGTAGTGTATTTTGGGTCAAACCCACAAAACCACGCATTCGTATAGGAAGAGGTAGAGCCGGTTTTCCCTGCGGCTACCCCGTGGTAATTCCCCATTTCTTTATCTCTAAGAGAGCTGGACGCTGTGCCGGCTACGGCTACTTCGGTCAACATCCTTCTTAAAATATACGCTGTAGCTTCGGGAATTACTTGGATACTTCCATCTTTTGTTTCCAAAGCAAGTTTTCTTTGGACTTCGATTTCTTTATTAATCACGGTATTGCCGCTTTGGTCTATCACATAACGCACCGAAAAAGGAATTACATCTCTTCCTTTATTGGCTATAATCGCATAGCCAAGAGCCATCTCGTACGGAGTAAGCTCTGGAACTCCAAGAGAAAGTGCAGGTCCTGCTGGGAGTCTATTCTTGTTGATTTTTGTAAGTTTAGAAACAAAGTCTATGATTGCATCCGGTCCAACCCGAAAATACACTTGTACAGAAACAATATTTATAGATAATGCCAAAGCTCTCGAAAGTGGAATCATTCCTTTAAACCCGCCTTCTATATCCTCTGGTGCCCAGCCTTGCCCATCGTCTGTCAAAGTCATTAGAGGTGCATCCATTATACCTGTTCCACTGGCTACGGCTCTTTCGTTTATTGCAGCGCCATAAACAAATGGTTTGAAGGCAGAACCAGTTTGCCTTCTTGCTTGCATGGCTCTATTGAACTGATTCTTAGGGGTAAATTTCGACCCACCCACCATTACTTGAATATAACCTGTAGATGGCTCAATCGTAATCACTGCACCTTCTACATGAAGGTTTTCACTAAATACTGCGGATTGTCTTCTAAACTCCATCATTGCAGCAGACTCATTTTCGGTTGGAGTCAGAATAGAAAGTATCTCTCCCGCATCAAATAGCTCTTTTTCAAATTGAGATCGAAAATTGGCACGCTCATCGAGTCTTGTAATATCTAGATCAGCTATAGGGAAGATTCTTCCCATAGAGCGATAGATATCCACCAACTCTCTATCCACCCCACCTACATAGCTTTTATTAGCACCGTAAGCAATTTTATCTTGTTTTACTAAGGCTGCGTGCAATTCCTTATCTGCTATTTCTTGTTTTCGAATATCGAGAGTAGTATAGATTTTTAGTCCTGCGGTATATAGTGTTTCTTCTCCAAGCTCTTTTTCTAATTGTTGGCGAACATACTCAGTGAAATAAGGTGCTCTATCCATACGGTTTCCCCAAGTAGAGCTCGAAGGAGACTGGGTAATAACAATCGGCCAATACCTCGCCCAAAAGTCAGAGTGAATCTTTTGTACGGATTGTTTAGGCAAATAACCGTTTGCGGACATCTGCTTCAAAACTTCAAGATGAGCGTTTTTAGAAATTTCAGGATTTTTAAAAGGAGAATATTTCACTGGAGCCTTTGGCAATCTGGCAAGAAGCGCTCCCTCTGCAAGGTCTAAATCCCTAACGTCCTTTTGAAAATATACGGAAGCCGCAGAAGATAATCCGGTAGAGCCATGCCCTAAATATATCAGATTAAAATATATTTCAAGTATTTCTTCTTTCGTATATTCTTCTTCTATTTGCAGCGTGAGTAAAGCCTCTATAAATTTTCTAGTAAAGTTTCTCTTGCTGTTTTGAAGTATGGCTTTTGATAATTGCTGTGTGAGAGTGGAGCCTCCCTGTTTAATCTTAAAATGAATAAGATTCACTAAAGCTGCTCTCGCTATCGCTACAAAATCAATTCCAAAATGATTGAAGAAATTATTGTCTTCCACGGAAAGAAAAGCATTGATTACGTGAGGGGGAATATCCTGATATTTTAATAATTCTTGTTTGTGCCGAAATAATTCTGCAAAAGATATTCCATTGATGTCGTACAATCTGGTTGGGGTGGTAGGTTGGTATGTTGACAATCTTGCAAGCTCTTCTCCCTTATCCACCTCCGACAAAATATATCCGAAAAATCCACCACCAAATAATGATATAAACAGAAATGTAATGATAAAAAATTTTTTAGAGTTATCCATAAATTTATAATTGAAATTGAAGACCTTCTCTTGCTAAATGTATATTCAATTTTGCACCACCAAGATTTTTTTTGTGTTCTATCGCATCTTCCAAAATTTCAAAAACCTTTTTGTCGTTGTACGCAGGCTCATGGTGAGTGAGTACAAGATTTTTCACTTCCCAGATTGTAGCACAATTCACCGCCATAGTGTAGGAAGTATGCCCCCAATCGAATTTAGCAAAAGACTCATCTAAAGTGTATTGTGAGTCTATTACCAATAAATCAGCACCACCGAAAAAATCAGATTTATTTTTGATATCAGGTAAATCTTCTCCTGTGAATTCTGCGTCAGTCGCAAACACAAAAAATTTACCGTGGTCTCTGAATCTATACGCATAAGAACCCCCTGGATGTTTTAGAGGATGAGCGTCCACTACGAGACCATCAGGAAAACGAATCTCTTCATTTTCTTTAATCGTGATAAAATTCTTTTTTGAAGCCGTACCGTGGAAGGGCATAGGAAAGTATTCCTTTTCCTGCTGCTGGATAAGTCTCTGTTCTAAATCTGGATAAGGAGAATAGAAATTCAATACATTTCCAGGTATATACATGGGCTTAAAAAATGGGAACCCTTGGATATGATCCCAGTGGGTGTGGGTTATAAAAATATTCAGCTCGCCCTTTCCCTTTCCCAAATCTGTTTTCATTAGCTCATCGCCCAGTACCCTGCCACCCGTACCGCAATCTGCGACATACGTATTTCCCGCTTTGGAAGTAACCGTAACACAAGTAGTGTCTCCACCCATTGTGTATTTCAAATTATCAGGGAGAGATTGATAAAAACTCGGAATTGTATTTTTTGAAAATTCTGCGCTATCTACAAATTTCTCTAAAATTTCAATAACCTTAGATTTGTATTCCTGATTTCTAAGTGGAGCGGCCATAGAACCGCGAGTTCCGTACAATTTTATATTCAATGTAGTTTGATGAGGGTTATTCCTTATATACTTGTGCCAATCTAAAAATCCTTGTACTTTTTACAACTTATTATAATTGAAATCCATTCTATAAATTGAGAAAAATAAAGACCTCCGCTATAAAATTTCGCTTTTTTATAAATGAGAACATAAAATTCATGGTATTGTGAGTTATACTGGAAATTCTTATGGCTATCAAGTTCGATTTGGTCCGCCTGCAACCCCTACCGTTAAGCTACTGATTATTTTTAATGTAGTGGTGTTCCTAATTCAAAGTTTCTTACATTTGTTTCAAAGTGCGGTAATGGAATCTGTTTTAGCACTTACTCCTGAGCTTGTGAGCCGGGGCTATGTCTGGCAATTATTGACCTACTCATTTTTACACGGAGATTTTTTTCATATTCTTTTTAATATGCTCACTCTTTGGATGTTTGGGAGCGAGTTAGAGGTACTTTGGGGCTCAAAAAGATTCTTACAATTCTACTTATTCAGTTGCTTAACGGGGGGAGTCCTCACCTACCTTGTTGACAGTTTCACGAGTTATGACCAAGGAACAGTTCTTGGTGCGTCTGCCGGAATTTACGGACTTCTAATTGCTTACGCTATTATTTGGCCGAACAGAGAAGTTCTTTTTATGATGTTTTTTCCGATCAAGATCAAATACATGGTGGCGATTCTTATGCTGATGCTTGCTTTTTCTCAAGGAAAAAACATTGCTCATATAGCTCATCTGGGTGGGGTCTTAGGTGGGCTGCTATTTTTATATTTTATTAAAAAAATCAACACCACTTCTAATTTCCAATTTTCTATAAAAGACTATTTCCATAAAAGAAAAATGAAAAGACTTCAAGAAGAAATTAACAAAAGAGTAAACGCTAAAGAAAGAGTCGATGAATTGTTAGAGAAGATTTCAAAACAAGGGATGAAATCTCTTTCCAGAAAAGAAAAGCAATTCTTAAACGAAGCATCCAATAAATACTACAACGAATAATTCTTTGAATCTGTTTCTTTTTGATCAAAATTCAGACAGAAATATTTACTACAATCTTGCCTTAGAGGAATCAATTTCTATCAATCTAACGAACTCTGAATTTTCAGGAGGGCTTCGATTTTGGAAAAATGAAAGCTCTATCGTGCTTGGTCTTTCTGAAAAAATTCAAGACTGTGTAAACAGTTCCTATATTTCAGATTTCTTAAAAAAATTTTCAGATATTCATACGATAAAACACAACAAGAACTTGGAGCCTTTTATTGCCAGAAGAGCCTCCGGTGGGGGAACTGTTTTTCACGATTTGAATTCTAACTTCAACTTTTCATTTTTTATTTCATTAGAAAAAAAACCAGAGCTTTACCCAATATCAAACTCCTACCAGATTCTACTCTCTTTGGTTTCAGACTCACTTCATAAGCAAGGTATAAAAACTTCACACGAGGGAAAATCAGACTTAGCAATTGTGGAAAATGGGGTTAAAAAAAAGTTTTCCGGTAATGCCCAGTTCAGAAAAAAAAATTGCTTAGTTCATCATGGAACGATTCTTATCAATACAGATATTATTGAAAAAATAAAAAAATATCTTCCCCACCCAAAAAGTGAGCCGGACTACAGAGAAAAACGAGAGCATAAAGACTTTTTAACCTCACTCCCAAAGAGTTTTTCTGTAGAAAAATTTAAAACAGACCTATTTTGGTTGTTTACCGAATACATGGGCGATAAAAATACAGAATATAGAAGAGAAAATTCTATTTCAAGAGAAAGAATTTTTTTAAAGTCTATTTTTCAAGATCGGAAAAGATTGTATTTAGAAAAGTATTTGAATAGAAATTTTATTTTTGGAGATTTACATGAAGTACATTCAAGCACAAGATATTGAAGTATATAAAGCATTAAAAAAAGAAGACGAAAGGCAAGAGAATTCTTTAGAGCTGATTGCCTCAGAAAACTTTGTATCCAAGGCTGTACTGGAAGCCTACCATTCAACCTTAACAAATAAATACGCCGAAGGCTATCCAAAAAAAAGATACTATAACGGTTGCGAAAACGCAGACACAATAGAACAAATTGCGATAGACCGAGCCAAAAAAATGTTCTCCTGTGAATACGCAAATGTTCAACCCCACAGTGGAGCCCAGGCTAATATGGCAGTTTTCCTTTCTTGCCTTGAACCGGGGGATACATTTATGGGGATGAATTTGTCGCATGGAGGTCACCTAACGCACGGCTCCCCGGTAAATTTTAGTGGCAGGACATACAAGGTTGTTCCTTATGGAGTGACGAAAGACTCTCACAGAATTGATTACAAAGAAGTAGAAAGACTCGCCAAAGAAACTCAACCCAAACTCATTGTGGTTGGGGCTTCGGCTTATCCGAGACAAATCGACTTTAGTAAATTTTCTGAAATCGCAAAATCTGTCGGAGCCAAACTCATGGCAGATATTGCTCATATAGCCGGTCTTGTAGTTACAGGAGACCACCCTACCCCTATTGGTCATTGCGATTATATAACGACTACCACCCACAAAACTCTAAGAGGCCCAAGAGGCGGTCTAATCCTATCTTCCAATGAAAACGAAAAAATCCTTAATTCGAGAGTATTTCCCGGAGTTCAAGGAGGACCGCTTATGCACGTAATAGCGAGTAAAGCTATTGCATTTGGTGAGGCACTCCAACCTTCTTTTAAAACCTACATACAAAATGTTGTGGCAAATGCAAAAACTATGGCAGATATTTTTATGAAAAGAGGCTTTAGAGTGATTAGTGGAGGGACAGACAACCACTTGATCCTAGTTGATGTTTCCGTCAAAAATCTAACAGGAGCCGACGCTGCAAATGCGTTAGACGAAATAGGCATCACTGTTAATAAAAACGGAATCCCTTACGACGAAAAACCGCCAGCCATCACCTCTGGTATTCGGCTCGGAACTCCGGCTCTTACCACAAGAGGGTTTGGAATTAAAGAAATCGAAATTGTAACAAATACAATTTGCGACTTTTTAGAAGACCTAAGTAACCCTAAAATACAAGAAAAATGTAAACGTGTTGTGAAAGAAATCACCTCTCAATTTCCTATGAAAAATTTCAGACTTGGTGATGATTAGAATTTTGTAAAAGTCTAAAATATATGAAAAATAATTCTTTGCATAAAGTAATGAGTGTCGGTCAATGTAACCCGGATCATTCTACTTTAAAAAATTTTTTTGAAAGAAAATTCGACTGTGAGATTACAAGAATAGATACCACACAAGAAGCATTGATTGAACTAAAAAAATCGAAATACGACTTAGTTCTCGTAAACAGGAAAATTGATGCTGACTATACCGATGGCATAATACTTATCCAAGAAATGAAAAGAGAACAATCTATTTCTGATATTCCTGTAATGATGATCTCCAACTACCCCGAAGCACAAGAAGAGTCTATACAAAATGGAGGAACCCTAGGATTCGGAAAATTGGAATACGGAAAAGAAGAGACTATGGAAAAATTAAAAAAAATTTTGAAAGTTAAATCTTAGACAAAATTTCTGCTCTCAATCGGATCGCCTCTGAAAAATTCGGATTCAATTCGATTGCCTTGTGAAGGTATTGAAGAGACCTCTCCGGTCTATTCCAAATTTTATATAAGGTCGCTAAATTGTATAGAGGTATGTGAAGTGCTTCATTCGTTTTGCATCTAACTGACTTCTTCAACCAGAAAATAGACTCTTTATCTTTTCCCATTCTCAGAAGTATAACACCGATTTCATTGCAAGGGCTTCCGTAATCAGGATTCTTTTCGACAGAGCGATAGAAATTTAAGAGGGCTTTTTCGTATTGTCTTTTTTGATTTGAGATAAGACCAAGATAAAAATACACTTCAGACTCTTCTGAATTTTCCAACAAGCTTAAAAAGAAGTATTCTGCTCGATCCAAGTCACCTGTTTGAAATAATATTTTTGCTTTTTTGAATGCTTTATCTTTGTCTAAATGAAATTCCACAACAATCCTCTAATACCTTTATTTTCGGATTAGGATTCTTAGCACTTTAGCAATTAGATAGAGACTCTTCGATTTGTGGAGAAATTATTTCAGCGTTTAAACCATAGTGTTTCAGTATTTTTGAACGCTCTCCGTGAATGATGGGCAGAGAAGGGAATGCAAAAGTTTTTATAAATCTATTCAAGAACTTAGAATCAACCCTATTCAAGATATATCCAGAAACGCCACTGTCTAAATAATTTTCATCCAGAATGAGAAATCGTTTTGTTTTAGAAATTTCTTTTTCAATCGTATCTATATCGAGGGGGCGAATCCATAGCAAGTCAAGAATAGTACAGGAAATATTTTTTTTGTCCAATATAGATCGTATTTCTACGGCAAGTTCTAAGGTCGAACCACAACTAAGAATAGTCACATCTTTTCCTGAATAAATTATTTTTGACTTACCTATTTCTTGTTCTGAAAATTCTTTTTCATAGTTTAAATTTTCTGAGTTCACAGTTGATTTCGGATAACGCACTGCAATAGGACCTGAATTGAATTTCTCCATGTAGCGAATAGAAGAAATTAAATCTTCCCCTGTTGATGGAGTCAAAATACTCATATTGGGGAGTGAGCAAAGATACCCTAAATCAAATAGACCTTGATGAGTTTCTCCATCTGGTCCGACACAACCTGCCCGATCAATCAAAAACCTCACAGGTAAATTCATGAGTGAAATTTCTTCCACAATCTGATCCAAGGCTCTTGTTAAAAATGTAGAATAAATACTTAAATAAGGAATAATTCCCGCAGATACTAGACCTGCTGCCAGCCCTATAGAGTGCTGCTCTGCAATTCCTACATCAATCGTGTGCTTCTGGAATTTCTCCGAATATTCTTTTAAACCACTCCCTTCGATCATAGCAGGTGTGATCACCACAATTTTAGAATTCTTTTCTGTTAAAAGACCAAGCACTTTTCCCACCAATTGACTGAACCCGATCTTATAAGAAGGAGAAGACTCCATATTCCCGTCGGACTTGTTGAATGGGGTCACTCCGTGGTATTTGATCGGATCATTTTCCGCAGGGATATACCCTTTTCCTTTCTGGGTGATTACATGGAGTAAAATAGGCCCTTCGATTTTTTTGATTTTTTTTAGTATAGTTACGAGTCTTTCTATATCGTGTCCGTCTATGGGTCCGATGTAATGAAACCCCAAGTCTTCAAATAAAGCACCCGGCATAAGTGCGTCTTTAATTCCCTTTTCCACTCTTTTAAAAAAGCTCTCTAAGGCAGGACCGATGATCGGGAGCCACTTCAGAAAAGTATAAGACAACTTTCTGTAGTGGTTGTAAAAGTGAGAGCTGATTATATTATTCAAGTAAGTAGAGATTGAACCTACATTTTTTGAAATCGACATATAGTTGTCGTTTAAGACTACCAAACAATCCGGTCTAACGTGTCCACCGTGGTTTAGAGCCTCAAGAGCCATTCCTGTTGCAATAGATGCATCCCCTATTACCGCTATGCACTTATAGTCTTTCCCAAGCATGTCTCTCGCCATGGCTTCTCCAAGGAGCTGAGAAATAGAAGTTCCGGCATGGCCTGTATTGTACAAATCGTACTCGGACTCTTCTCTTTTTGGAAACCCGGAAATCCCACCAAACTTACGCACAGTTCTCAACAATTCTTTTCTGCCTGTTAAAATTTTGTGAGGATAGGTCTGATGTCCAACATCCCAAATCAGCCTGTCTATTGGAGTCTCAAAAACATAGTGCAGTGCAACCGTTAGCTCAACGACTCCAAGGTTACTCGAAAAATGCCCCCCTATTCCGGACAGGGTGTCTATAATGTATTCACGAATTTCTTTGCTAAGGACTTGCAGCTCTTTGATATTAAGGCTTCGTATGTCTTTTGGAAAATTGACCTTGCTTAGATTTGGATAATCATTCATAAAAAGTATTATTAAAATACCAATCAATTACCACTTTGATTTTTTGCAAACAAATTGGTTAATAATGGTAAAAGACTATCTTACTACTGCAATGGTCTTTTGAATTTCTCGAAATCAGCGTCATTTACAAGACCTATAAGTTCGTAAATTCTAACTGGTTGAGTTTTTCCTTTTACTTGAACTAAATCCAGCTCGCGTGCATATACCCTATCTTTTACTTTTTCATAAGTGTATTCGCTCATAATGATGTTTGTACCATAAGCCTTGTTTGATCCTTCCAAGCGAGATCCAAGATTAATCGTATCTCCCATACAAGTGTAATCCATCCTATGAGAACTTCCCATGTTCCCTACAACTGCGCTACCGGTATTTAGACCAATCCCTATATCAATAGACGGAACTTTTCTTTTTTTCCAATCTTCTTGCAATTTATTCAAGTGTTGCATCTGGTATAACGATGCAAGACATGAGTAATATGCGTGGTCTTCGAGAGGAACAGGAGCACCCCAAAAAGCCATAATCGCATCTCCCATATACTTATCTATAGTGCCCTTGTATTCGATAATGATTTCAGTCATTGCGGAAAGGTACTCATTGAGTAGTGTTACTAAATCTTCAGGACCAAGTGCTTCTGAAATTGTTGTAAACCCGCGTATGTCCGAAAAGAAAATAGTGATTTCTCGTTTTGCACCACCGAGGGCGATACTCTCTGGATTTTTTAAAAGCTCATCTACCACGTCTTTTGAAACGAACTTAGAAAATGTATTACGAATATATTTTACATTTTCTTCTTCGGTTAAAATTTTAAATCCGATGATCCCTACAAATATTACTAATTGTTCAAATAGAACTGTAGGAAAAATATTTATAAAATTAAAGTAATAAAAATTTACGAGGGTCATCGAAAAATAAATTAGGGCTATAACCACAATCAAAATAAAGCCAAGCCATGTTTTCACCCTTGGTTGAACAAAACCAATTAAAATCCCCATAAATACATAAATCAAAAAACTCATCCATACCGGCTGGGTTTTTAAGAAATTTTGATTTAGAATCGTATTCAAGGCGTGCGCGTGGTGCTCTATCCCACTCATCTCACCAAACGGGGAAAGATGAGAATCCTTGGAAGCCCCTCTGCCAGTCGCATAATACATTGCTACAAGAAAAATCGTATTGTTGAACTGAGAGGCTGTTTCATTATTCCATTCTGTTGCAACCTCAAACAATTCGTGAGAACGAAAAGAATACCTGCCGCCTACAAAATTAATTTCCATTTGACCGTCTTGATCTATCGGGATGATAATTTCTCTTTTTTCGTTTGGAATGTGCATTACGTCCTTAGTCTCATTTTTTAGAGTTTGCCTGTTAAATGTAGTAATTTCTTTTTTAGGAATATTTTTAATCTTTATATATTCACCGAGAACAACCTCTGTATCGTTTACTACATCCACTCCAAAATATTTGCAAGCCAGTAAAAAATCTATCGAAGGGAAATACTCAACTTCCTTATTCGGACCGTGGCTATTCAATTTTACCAACATAGGCATCTTACGATTTAAACCACTTTCGTCTTTTTTAATATTTGCAAAACCCAGACCTGCGGAAAGAGAAGAAATTTGTTCTATTGGAGGAACAGGAAATTTTACCCACTCAGACAAATCTTCTGATTTCCCTGCTACATTCTTTAGTCTGAATTTTCTTAGAATAGAAATTCTTTCTTCTAAATTAATTACCTCGTCTCTTGACTCTGCACTTGTTTCCATCGGATAGTCAAAAAGAACTCCCTTGTTTCCCTTCAAGGCAGAAACCATTGGCTCGACTTGACCTTTTTTATAATCAACAAAAAAAATATCAAACATCAAAAGATTGTTATTCGTGTTTTGAAAATGTTTAATGATACTTGAATAATTTTCCCAAGGGAGAGGCCAAGTTCCCTGCAACTTTTCCAAAGTGTTTGTAGTGATACCGATAATCTGAATGTCCTGCCTCGCTCCCTGTGGAGGACTGTATCTGGTGTATTCTATTTTACCGGAATCAGATTCTTTTTCCGTCTTGGTTGCTCCACCTTTTAGAAGTGTGAATCTCCATGATATAGAATTCTCTTCTAGTGCACTCATAGGAGTAAAAAAATTCGTCAGAACAAAAATAGAAACTGAAATCACATAGCCTATTAAAATAGCTCCGTAGTATTGCTTGGTCTTAGGGAAAATTCTTTCAAAAAGTTTGTATAGAGTGTAAGACGACAAAATAAGTAGGATAGAGCCAATTCCTGCAAATAGAGAAAAATTCTCGGATTGAGGGATAAAAGAAGAATACACAACCAAGGCAGAAGAAATCCCTGCCACCGCAATACTCAAAATATCTATAATTGTCAATTTTACCGGTTTTTTTTCTGAACTCACTTTTCTCTCCCTCTAAAAGCACCAAAATACGCAAATTCGTATTTTCTATCTTTTCGTAAAAATCAAATTACTATAGGCTCAAAACTAAGTCAAGAAATTCAGAAAATTTCTACTTTCATGGAATTACGAATCATGGAAATATAGGCATTCAGTTTGCGTTTACACTCTTCCATATTTGCAGAATTTTCTTCAATTATCCTTTGTATGGCAGAGCCTATGATAACCCCATCGCTGTATTCGGAGATTTCTCCGGCTTGCTCTTTTGTGGAAATCCCAAAACCTGAGCAAATCGGCAACCCAATTTCTTTTTTCAAGAGCAATACCCTTGCTTTCAAGTTCTTGGAAATGGATGTCCTCTCTCCGGTAACTCCAAAAGAGGTAACGTAGTAAATAAACCCTGAGCTATTTTTTTTTATTTCGCGAATTCTTGCAAGCGAGGTAGAAGGAGTAATGAGTTGGATAATATCTATTCCGTATTTTTTTCCAAGGGAAAAATACACTTTTGAGTCCATTGAATCGTAAGGTAGGTCAGGGATAACAACTCCTAAAACCCCTTCACTTTTACACTTTTTAAAAAATTTTTCTGCACCATAAGCATGGATCGGATTCAGGTAGGTTAAAAACACAATCGGAAAACCTTTTCTGTGTTCCTGAATTTTTTTCACTACACCAAAAACTTTTTCCATAGAGAAAGGATTTTCTAAGGCTCTCTTGTAAGATTTTTGAATCACCCCACCATCTGCAACTGGGTCAGAAAAAGGAATCCCAAGCTCTAATATGTCCGACCCGGAATCTATAATTGTCTTTGCCCACTCCAAACTCAAATCAAAACTTGGATCACCCAAAGACATATAGGTAATAAATTTTGACTTAGGGTTAGGGTTAGAAAAAACTTCTTTTAAGCTTGTCAAATTTCTCCTCCCTTCAATCGAAACACCTCAGCCACATCCTTATCCCCTCTTCCGGAAAGCGTAATAACTAAATCTTTATTTTTTCCAAGTTTTTTAGCGAGTTTTTTAGCGAATGCAAAAGCGTGGGCAGTCTCAAGAGCTGGAATGATTCCTTCCAATTTTGATACTTCGAGGAAAGCGTCTAACGCACTTTTATCTGACTCACTCACATAACTCACTCTGCCGATCTTGGCAAGATACGCATGCTCAGGTCCTACTCCCGGATAGTCTAAGCCCGCCGAAACAGAATGGGCTGGAACAATCTGTCCTGAGCTATCTTGGATCACAAGAGTTTTTGTCCCGTGTAAAAATCCAGTTTTACCAAAACCTAAGGTAGCAGAGTGATCCCCCGGGTTTTTTCCCTTCCCTCCTGCTTCGACACCAAACAATTGTACTTTTTTGTCTTGTAAAAATCCGTAAAACATCCCGATTGCATTGGAGCCTCCACCTACACAGGCAACTACTGCATCGGGCAATTTCTTTTTTAGAGTTTTTAATTGAAGTTTTGTTTCCTTTCCAATCACACTTTGAAAATCTCTCACAATTGTAGGAAACGGATGGGGACCGATTGACGAGCCTACTATGTAATGAGTAGAGTCAACATTCAATGCCCAGTCTCTCATAGCTTCACTCGTTGCATCTTTTAGAGTTTTCGTTCCACTCTTTACTCCAATTACACTTGCACCCAGCATTTTCATACGAATTGCATTTAGCTCTTGTCGTCTGAGGTCTTCTTCTCCCATATACACAACTGTCTTCAACTCAAATAGGGCACCCACTGTTGCAGTTGCTACCCCGTGCTGCCCTGCTCCTGTTTCAGCGATGATTCTTTTTTTTCCCATTGCTTTGGTAATTAGCGCCTGTCCTATCGTATTATTGATCTTATGAGCACCTGTATGGTTTAAATCTTCTCTTTTCAACCAAATATTGGCTCCATTCCAGTTTTTAGTCAGCCTTTCCGCAAAGGTTAAAAGAGAAGGTCTTCCTATGTAATTTTTTCTGTAGTATTCAAGCTCTTTTTTAAACTTAGGGTCTTTTTTTAGTTTATTATAAATGCTTTCTAATTTAGTCAAGGCTTCAATCAAGACCTCAGGCGCATAACGTCCCCCAAACTCTCCGAAATAGCCAATCCCTTCTTTACTTCCCATGAATCTCTCCTTCCAATTCTTTGGACAAGGAATCCCTTAAACCCTTTAGAATTGTAATAATATCTTCATTAGAAGTAAATTTATATTTGTTTTCTTCCATAGATTTTCTGTTCAATATAGAAAACTCTCCACTCGAAAAAAAATCTTTGCCAAGTGTGAGTCGTATAGGAAAGCCAATCAATTCCGAATCTTTGAATTTATAGCCGGGACTCAAATCTCTATCGTCCCAAAAAACTTCCAATCCTGAATCAACCAAAGATGTATAAATCGAATGAACTTTGTCTATATCCGATTTTTCTTTTGCAATACTCACTATAGAAATTTCATAAGGAGCGACACTAATCGGCCATATTATCCCACCTGAATCGTTTGACTGCTCTAATATAGTAGCCATTGTTCTATTGACTCCAATTCCATAACAGCCCATTGTAGGAGTCTTGGGCTTGCCATTTTTATCAGATACTTTTAGATCAAAGGCTTTAGTGTATTTATCACCCAATTTAAAAATATGGCCGACTTCGATTCCTTTTTCTGTAATTAGAGGTTTCCCGCAAGAAGGACACTCATCTCCAGCTTCACTTTTTGAAAGATCCAGAAATGAAATCGGATTGGAAAACTCTCTCGAAAAAATAAAATTTTTCTTATGGTAGCCTTTTTCATTTCCACCGACTATATAGGATTTATTTTCATCTATACTATTGTCATACAATACTATAAGCCCATCTTTTTCTTCGAGTCCGGGGCCAGTAAAACCCGCCTCGATAGAAAGCTCCTTGCATTCATTCAGGCTCATTTGACGAACTGCGAGTAAAGAAAGATGATTGAGTAGTTTTACCTCGTTTAGCTCTCTGTCCCCTCGAATAAATACCACAATTTTTCTTCCGTCGTTTCCAACCAATAGAATGGCTTTTACTGTGTCTTTCGTTTCACAACTAAGGTAGCTTGCAACTTCCTGAATTGTTTTTATGTCTGGTGTAGAAACCTTTTCCACTGCTATCGGATTTTTTTGTATTTCTGACTTATCGGAAAATTTAACAGGAGTTTTTTCTACATTTCCAGAATACCCGCAAGAATTGCACAAGGTCAAAGTTTCCTCTCCTATCGGAGAGACTACCATAAACTCTTCAGAACCCGAACCACCCATAGTGCCTGAGTCTGCTTGAACAGAAATTGTTTTTAACCCACACCTCTGAAAAATTTTACGGTAGGTCTTTCTCATAACTTCATAAGTTTCGTTCAAGGACTCAATGTCTAAATGAAAAGAGTAAGCATCCTTCATAGTAAATTCTCTGGATCGAATCACTCCAAACCTTGGTCGAATCTCATCTCTGAATTTTGTGTGGATTTGATACACATTGATAGGAAGGTCTTTGTACGATTTCAAAATAGGTTTTAATAAATTTGTAAACCCTTCTTCGTGAGTGGGTCCGAGACAATACTCTACCTCGTGACGATCTTTCAAACGAAACATTTCCTTCCCCATTCTTTCCCAACGTCCACTAATCGACCAAATCTCTTCTGGGGTCAAAATAGGTAATTCAAATTCTAAAGCACCCGAATTGTCCATTTCTTCTCGAACAATTTTTTCTATTTTTTTAATCACCCTTAATCCCATGGGTAGATAATTGTACAAACCAGATGAAGCCTTTCTGACAAGACCGGCTCGAATCATAAGTTTATGAGACACGACTACTGCATCCGAAGGGTCTTCTTTTGTGGTTGGAATAAAATACTTACTTGCTCTCATAAATTAAAAAAACCTTGCTATATCATTAAAGGAAACAAATATTCCGACTGCGAGTAAAAAAAGAAAACCCAATCTGAAAATTATATCTATTGCCCGACTCGGTAATGGCCTCCCGGTGATTGCCTCATACAAATACAAAACTAAGTGCCCGCCGTCTGCAACCGGAATCGGAAGCAAATTCATAATCATAAGCGCAATAGAAATCTTTGCCACAAAATCTAAATACATCTCCCAACCGTATTCTAAACTAATTCCTGCAAACTGAACAATACCTATAGGGCCGGAAAGATTTTCTTTTGCTGAAATAAGTCCCGTAAAAAGCATCTTGATTCCCTGCAAAGTAGTGCCTATATACTGCACAACTTTGTCTATGGATTTCAAAAATGCCTCAACAATTCCAACTGACTTCTCATCTACTTCAGGAGTGAATTTTACAGACGGACGAAACCCAAGTAGCCCAACTTCCCTAAGTTCATAGTCAACTTTAAACTCATCTTCTCCGACTTGAATCAATAAATCCTTTCCTTGAGAAACACCTAAATATTTTTTTAGATCAGAAAATTCAGTAAAGTGATGTCCTCGTATTTTTATATTGGAAAGTTTTGTTGAAATTTTTGGATCAAAACTGGATAAAGAATAATTTTTAAATATGAAATCTTCAGTCTTAGAATCTCGAACATTTTTCAATTCTAAAATATCTGCCCCTAAAACTGGAATCTCTACGGTTAGGTTTTCGGTTGTCCAAGGATTTACAAGAGGATAAACTTTTCTATCCAAATTTACTTTAACCGTTTTGTTTTGAAATTTTCCTAGAGTCTTTTGTAAATCTGTAACTGTATAGACCTCGACTCCTTCCACAGTTTTAATCACATCCCCATCTTTCAAATAGGTGATTGCACGAGACCTTAGTTTTTTTTCTTTTTCAGACTCTCTACTCTTATTAAGAATTTCTGGATTACCTTCTTCTATATCTCGAATAATTGATTTTTCACGAAAAAATTTCTCACTTTTATTGTCCTTATCGATTACATTGGAAAGATAATGCTGAAGTTGTTCAGAATACGTAAAAGTAGCAACGACCCTTCTCTCTCCAAAAGGCTCAATACCAATCGTAGGTCTTCCGCCTGACGTATATACATCAGGAGAAATTTTCATATTGTGGATTTTCCCTTCTCTTTCTACTTCTACATTCAAATCATTTCCAACAGACAAACCCACTCTTGTAAAAATATCTTCAAAATTCTCGATTTTCTTACCATTAATAGATACAATTCTGTCACTCGTCCTAAGCCCTGCAAAATATGCAGGAGAGCTTGATTCAATAGATTCATCAATAAATATTTTATTGGAAGGTGACCTGTCTCCAAAAAGTGTTAAAAAAAATATAATAATAAACCCCATTAGTAGATTAAATAGTGGCCCACCGAGCACGGGAATCATCCTCTTGAATGGAGGGGTTGACAACAATTCACCTTTCTCGCCTTTTAGTCCTTCTCCGTATTCGTCTCCCTTAAATAAAACATACCCTCCGAGAGGAATTGCAGTTATTTGATATACAGTCTCTCCTATTTTCTTCTTCCAGATTCCTCTGCCATAGCCCATCGAAAACACTCTTGCCTTTACTCCAACAAGCATTCCGCAAAGTAAATGACCAAGCTCATGGATAAAAATCGAAACCGCAAGCATCAAAATAGACCCCAGTACCAGTATTAACATAAAAAGCCCACCCGTAAAATTTTTCTAAAATAACTTCTATTCAGAATAACCATATACTATTTTCCTTGTCCTATTCTTTTGCGAACTATCTCTCTTGAGTACCTGTCAGAGTCCAAATACTCTTCCAATTCTAAAGTGTTCCGAACAGGGATCGCATTCAGGGCAAAATCAATCAGCTCAGGGATTTGAGTGAAACCTATTTTTCTATCCAAAAATCCGGATACCGCCTCTTCATTTGCCGCATTAAAAATACCGGGAGCTGTTCCGCCTATCTTCCCAACTTTATAAGCCATGTCAAGTGCAGGGTACCTTGATCTGTCCGGCTCGTGGAAATTCAAAACTCTCCAAGTGAAAGGCTTTCTTTCTTTCAATAATCTTGGAGTTTTTTTCGGATAAAAAAGAGAATGGGCTACCGGAAAAATCATATCCGGCTCCGAAGCATAGCCAAACACTGATCCGTCTATAGTCTCCATAAAACCGTGGATAATGCTTTCAGGATGAATTACTACTTCAATATTTTCGTAAGGAAAACCAAATAAAAAATGCGCTTCAATCACTTCCAAGCCTTTATTGATTAGACCCGCAGAATCAACAGTAATCTTTGCACCCATTTTCCATGTAGGGTGATTTAATGTTTCTTCAACAGTTACACTTTTTAGTTTTTCTATAGGTAGATTTCTAAACGATCCTCCTGATGCAGTCAAGGTGATCGAGCGAATATTTTCTCTACTATGATTTTCCAATAATTGAAAAAGTGCGTTGTGTTCAGAGTCAACCGGAATTAGACTCGTATTGTATTTTTTTAATAACTCATTGATATACGGACCAAATGTCACAAGAGTTTCCTTGTTCGCTATTGCTATTTTTTTGCCTGACTTTATAGCTTCTACCGTAGGCAAAATTCCACTCGCTCCAACAATTGCAGTAACTACTGTGTCCACTTCTTTTTGTTTTACGATTTCCGATAACCCTTCTTTCCCATAAAGAATTTCAGTGGATAAATACTTTTCTTTTAAAATTTTTCTGTCTATTTTTTCGGAAGATACAACAGCGTATTTTGGTGAGAATTCTTGAATAATAGATTTTGCCCTTTCAATATTTTCGTTTACACTAAATGAAAAAAGGGAAAAGTCATTTTTAAAAATATTCAACACCTTGAGTGTAGATTCTCCTACTGATCCGGATGCACCCAAGAGGCAGATATTCTGCATTGTCTTACGAGAAAAAAACTTCTTTTATTTTAATAAAATAGTACATCGTAGGGAATGTAAGAAGAAGGGCATCGATCAAATCCAAGATCCCCCCGTGTCCCGGTATAAGTGAAGCAGAGTCTTTCAATTTAGCGTCTCTTTTCATTGCAGACTCAGATAGATCACCTAACACACTGATTAATGAAAATCCAAGTGCAATAAAAAAAGATTCGATCATTCCAAAGGCAGGCACTTCACCGGAAAATTTTTCCCAAAAGAAATTCAATAAGTATAAAAATACAATAGCGGTAATCACACCTGAAACATACCCTTCCCATGTTTTTTTAGGAGAGATTTGCAAGCCGGCAGGATGGCGACCCAGTAGCCTTCCTCCAAAATATGCCCCGGTATCCGTAAATATTGTAATCCCAGAAACTGCCCAAATATAATACACTCCATGAGGAAAAGAAATGAGCAACATAAAATGTCCGAAAGGAACCGCAATATAAAGAACACCGAGTATCGTAGTGGCTACAGAAAATATGGCTCCATCCAAAGGTCTTTTCATAATCTGCAAAGCGAAACTAACAAGAAACAGGAGGAAAAAGGCAGGAACTACAAGATCAAAGTCTGGACTCAAATATTTTGTAATCTCTTGCAAGAAATCTGGAATTGTAAAATTTTTTTGAATTTTTAAAAAATGAAAATAATATAAAGAAGTTACCAAAAAAATAAAAAAATACCCTGTCCCTCTAAATGGACGGCCATCTTCTTGCCTGTCAGAAAAAATATAAAATTCTCTAATCGCTAGAAATGCAAAAAAATAAACAACCAAAATTAATTGAATATAATATACACCGCTATAGGTAAAAGCAAAAATATACATCGGAACAAGTACAGCCGCAGATAAAATCCTCTTAGTAGTTTCACTCATTTCCCTTTAACCCTCCGAAGTTTCTGACTCTTTTATCGTAAAAATCTAAAGCCTGAAAAAGCGTTTCTCTATAGAAATCAGGCCATAGGATTTCCGTAAAATACAATTCTGAATACGCAGACTGCCAAAGTAAAAAATTTGAGAGTCTATATTCCCCTCCAGTGCGAATCAAAAGATCCACAGGAGGAAAAGATTTTGTATATAAATGGGCTTCAATATCTTTTGCTTTAATTTCTTTGTCTAAGCTTTTTTTTTCTCTCTTTCGTTCTGCAAGGATTTCATTTACAGAATGGACGATTTCATCTTTGGAACCGTAATTTAGACAAAAATTTAGATAAATACCGGTGTTTTTTCTGGTGACCTCGATAGCTTCGTTGACTTTTTTTAAACTTTTAGAAGGGAGCTTTTTTGTAGAGCCTGAATGAAAAATACGAATATTATTTTTTTGTATTTTTTCTAACTTTTTATCTATAAACTCATCCAATAAAGAAAAAATAGCTCGGATTTCAGTAACGGGCCTTTTCCAATTCTCTGTAGAAAAAGCATACACAGAAATATATTTTAACCCGGCTTCTTTGGCTGCATCCATCAATCTGTCGATTGCATCGCTTCCCTTTTTGTGACCCTCTGATCTGGAAAGCCCTCTGGAAGTTGCCCATCTTCCATTTCCATCCATGATGACGGCTACGTGTTTGGGCAGATTTCTTTCTTTTTTCTTAAGTAGCAAATCAGACTGTGGTAATCTCTTTTTCTTTTTCCTCGGTTAATGAGGTGATCTTGGCAATGTATGAGTCGGTAGTTTTCTGAATTTCATCTTGAAAAGATTTTTGATCGTCCTGAGAAACATCGGCAGAAGATCTTTTTAAATCATCGTTTGCGTCTCTACGAATATTTCTTATGGCTACCTTTTTTTCTTCTGCTTTTTGCTTTACGAGTTTCACAAGCTCTTTTCTTCTTTCTCCGGTAAGCTCCGGTAAAGGAATTCTAATCACACTACCGTCATTACTTGGTGTAAACCCAAGCCCGGATGAAAGAATCGCTTTTTCTATATTCTTGATTGCAGACTTATCGTAAGGATTGACCACGAGCAATCTTGGCTCTGGAGCACTTACACTTCCCATCTGATTCATAGGGGTCATAGCGCCATAGTATTCTACCTTAACATCCTCAATCATGGCAGGGTTTGCACGACCCGATCGAATTTGCATAAAATCTTTTTTTAAAGCGTCAATGGTTTTATCCATCTTGACTTTCGTATGACGAATAATATCACTTCCCATCAAAAATAACTTCCTCCGAACTTGAAATTAATGTGCCGATTTCTTTTCCTAAAATCAACTCTTTAAGGTTTCCCTTTTTAAAAATGTCAAATACTATAATTGGTACATTATTCTCTGAGCACATTGTAAGCGCTGTTTGATCCATTACTTGCAACTTTCTTTTCATTGACTCGTTAAAAGACACTTGAGTAAATCTTTTTGCTTCTTTCTCTTTTTTTGGATCAGCAGAATATACTCCGTCCACCTTAGTCGCTTTCAAAATCACTTCACAACCAACTTCTACCGCTCGAAGCGCAGCTGTAGAATCTGTAGTGAAATACGGGTTTCCTGTTCCGCCTGCAAAAATCACAATTCTCTTTTTTTCTAAATGACGAACAGCTCTTCTTCTGATATAAGGCTCTGCAATTGAGTGAATTTCTATGGCAGATTGAACTCTGGTAAAAAGTCCGACTTTCTCACAGGCAGACTGGAGTGCAAGTGCGTTGATGATCGTTGCAAGCATACCCATATAGTCCGCGGTGGCTCTTTCGATACCCTTTTCAGCACCTTTCATACCTCGAAAAATATTTCCTCCACCAACTACGATTGCAATTTCTATTCCGAAACTGTGGATCTCACTTATTTCATTGGCTAAAGAAAAAACCCTCTCCGAGTCTATGCCATACTCACCCTCTCCGGCGAGCGCCTCACCAGAAAGTTTAATCAATATTCTTTTATAGCGATGTCTTGAATCGCTATCTAAATTCATTTCAACCACCGATTTGGTAGCGTGTGAATCTACCGATTGTGATATTTTCACCGAATTTTGCAATCGCCTCCTGCACAATTTCATTTACAGTTTTTTTATTGTCTTTAATATGCACTTGCTCTAACAAACATACCTCTGAAAAATAAGATTTCAACTTTCCGGGTATAATTTTTTCGATTTGTTCGTCCTTTTTACCTTCTTCTTTAAGCTGAGCCTTTAAAATTCTGGACTCATTTTCTATTTCAGATTGAGGAACGTCCTCTGATTTCAAATACAATGGTGTGGTAGCCGCAATTTGAAGGCAAAGCTCCTTCCCTAAATTTCCAAAATCTTCATTTTTAGCAACAAAGTCAGTCTCACAGTTCAATTCCAACAAAACTCCGATTTTACCGTTGGAGTGAACATAAGATACGATCTTTCCTTCCTTAGTTTCTCTATCTCCTCTTTTGGAGGCTTTTGCCATTCCTTTTTCCCGAAGAAAATCAATTGCTTTTTCAATATTTCCTGCATTATCAGTAAGCGCTTTTTTACAGTCGAGTAACCCTGCTCCAGTTCTCTCCCTAAGCTCTTTAATTAATTCGTTAGAAATTGTTACACTCATTACTACTCCTTTGAGGCAGTTTCGACTGTTGCCTCAGTTACAAAGCTCGGTGTTGCAGTAGCGCTGGAAGTCTTATCCGATGATAAATCCTCATCCATGATAAATCTGCCTTCTTCGTCATACTCACCACGGTAGTCCATACTATCCATTGCTTCTGCATCAAAATCATCACTGAACTTAGGCTGAACCACTACACCACCTGTTCCTTCTATCACTGCATTTGACATGGTTTCCAAAAATAAACTAATAGCACGAATTGCATCGTCATTTCCAGGTATAGCATAATCAATTAAATCCGGGTCACAATTTGTATCAATTACCGCAAAAACTTTGAGTCCAAGAGTCTTGGCTTCCTTTACTGCGATCTCTTCTTTTTTAGGATCAATCACGAATAAAATTTCAGGGATAGTATTCATATCCTTTATCCCACCAAGGGTTTTCCTTAATTTTTCTAATTCTCTTTTTAATCCGAGGGTTTCTTTTTTCGTTCCGGCTTCTTGTGCAAACGTGTCTTGTTCTAACATTTGCTCTAATTTTTTAAGTCGGGCGATACTTTTTTTAACAGTATTCCAATTTGTTAAAAGCCCGCCAAGCCATCTATTGGAGATATAATACATATTGCAGCGTTTAGCTTCTCTTTCTACCGCACCTCTGGCTTGCTTTTTTGTTCCTACGAATAAAACCTTTTTACCTTCGCCTGTCATCCTTTTTAAGGCATCATAAGCCTCTTTGGCTTTTTGAACAGTTTTTTGAAGATCGATAATATGGATTCCGTTTCTTGCAGTAAATATATACTGATTCATTTTTGGATTCCATCTTCTGGTCTGGTGGCCGAAATGCACTCCCGCTTCAAGCAGGTTTTTCATTGAAATTACTGACATAGTTTACCCCTTTTTTAGTACGAGGTATCCTGTGACTACAAGTCCCACAAGACTTGCAGGGGTTAGTTGAACCTCGACTTTAATTATGTAAAGTTCTAAAACGACAGGCTCTTTAAAAAGGTGCATCGAAAAAATCAAAGTTCCAAGCACCTTGTCGAGGATCGCACCGGCAACCGCGCCGATAAACAACCCGAGGACGAGAGCTATAACAAGATTCCCGATAGATACCTTGTTTATCAACTCCTTTACACCATGAACATTTTAGACTATTTTACCAAATATTTTTTTTAGACACTCAGGTCAAGAGAATGACTAAATCATCTCACAATTTCCATCAAATACAACTCCGTCTGCAATCTGGAGTTTGGCAGTCTTTATATTTCCGTTTACTTTCCCTGTAGTGAGCATTTCTAAACGACTGAGTGCAGTTATATTTCCAGTAATCTCACCCCCCACAACCACAGTCTTTGCCTTAATATTTGCTTTTACCTTGGCTCCCTCACTTATATAAAGATAGCTCTCGGATTCTATCTCTCCTTCAAATTCCCCGGAAATTTGAAGTGGTTTTTTAAATGTAAGTATTCCATTAAACGATGTTTCTTTTCCAAGAACTGTAGAAATAGGTCCTTCTTCGGTTAAAATCGGTTGGGTTTGTTTTTTACTCATATTATTTGGTCTTCATCACATACACGCCATCCCAATCCGATGGAGGGGGACTTGAAATAAACTCTAAACACCTTTTTTCATACATTTTAGAAGGCCCATCGTCCGGGATCACCTGTAATGCTTCCCTAAAAAATTTTAAAGCATCTTCAAACTTTCTCTCTTTATAACACTGAAGTCCTAAATTGTAGTGCTTAACCACTTCTTCCATTTCTTTAGTTATCATAACTACCCCCTATATAAAACTACAATAGCAGTTGAATATTCTTTTACATGACTGATAGATACAGAAATCGAGTCAAATCCCTTATTATGAAACATTTCTTTCGATCTACCGTGAATGACCAGCTTTTTTTTTCCGGAATCTCTCCCGAATAGCTCAATTTCTCTCAAATCCAAAACCTCGTGTTTATCCAATTGAATAGCCTTAATAAAGGCTTCCTTGCACGCAAATCTACCGCTAAGAAAAGGAACAGGATCTGCTTTTTGCATACAATATTCAATTTCAGACTCAGAAAAAATCCTATGTAAAAACCTGTCTCCAAACTTTTTTAAAAGAGTGCGAATCCTCGCATTATCCACTATATCGTTTCCTACAGAGATTTTTTCCAAGACCAATTTCCTATTCTTCGCTTTCTGGAGGCTCCGGCTTAGTCTCATCTTCAGTGTTTTCAGAGCTTTCATCATGATTCGATTTCACTTTGTAGGTGATTTTAATCCTTTCCGGCATCACGCTCAACACTTCAATATTTCTGATTTGTGAAGACTTTAAAATTCTAACCTTAGAAATAACAGGAGTACTGTTTGGTACAATCTTTTTCAAAGCTTTATCGTAAGTGTAATTGCAGGGAATAGACGCTGTAATTCCTCGAATCACATCAAGACTCTTCAATGGAACAGGAGAATAAAACTTGATAGAAATTTCCTCGTCGCTTAACTCTGCCTCCAAAGAGTCGTCTAGCCCGGTGCATTTCACGGGAATTCCAGAAACAATTTGCTCCCCAACTCCCGAGGATACCGCCGTAATATTGACTCGAACCTGAACTTCTTTCACAGAAGTATCCACCAATACATTTTTTCCTTGATCGGGAACTTTGAATGTTTTCGTGAATGACTCTTTTTTCTCTTTCAAAGAAATCACAGGAAGACTGATTTTGTTTAATTTTTCAAGAGAGCTTTGCAGCCCATTGACCGTGATTCTCGAAGGTTTAATCGTGTGAGAAACCTTGATATAGTTTTCTTTTGGCTCGTCTTCAAAGTGAACATCAAAGGGGACCGACTTGGAAATCTTTGATTCCAAAAATACAATGATGTTATCGCTACTTTTTGTTACCTTGATTCCGTTTGGTACATTGGAAATTTTCTTGATTAAGGCAATATTTTTTCCGGATACAGGATCGGTTACTTCCAAAATTGCCTTCATAAATTGAGAATGGTAATTCACCAAGTCTCTTACACCTTCCACCCTAACAGGAATCGCTTTTTCGTTATTTTTAGAGTACACTAAATTTTCCGACAGCTTAGGGTATTCCAAAGGTATATTGATTGTTCTTACTAAAATTTTTGAATTCTGTAGATTGATATAAAAAAGAACACTCAATACCAAAGAGCCTAACTTTACTTGCCAGTGATCCAAGAGTCTCATCTTTCTTTACCCTTGTGTTTATCTGGGGACTCTTTTGATTTCTTCTCCTTCTCTTTTTCTTTTTCAGAATTTTTTTTCTTTCCACTTAAAAAATTCAATAGCTGGCTTTTCAATTCAAAAGGCTTGATCGGGTGAATCATCTCTCCGTCACAACATATAGAAATTTTCCCGGTTTCTTCAGAGGTCACTAAAATCACTGCATCTGTTTCCTCGGACAAACCAAGCGCCGATCTGTGTCTCGCTCCCCAAGTAGTGTTTTCGAGTCCTTTACTCATAGGTAGATACGATGATGCAGATACGATTCTATTTTGTTCGATGATTACTGCCCCATCGTGGAGTGGAGAATTCTTTTTGAAAATTGTCAAAAGCAAGCTGGAAGAAATAATTGCGTCTAATTGGACCGACCTCTCTACAATATCTTTCAGGCTAATCTCTCTTACAAAAACGATGATAGACCCTGTTTTAGTCGAAGCCATGGAGCTCGCTGCGTCAACGACTTCATCTAAATCATAAGAAGGCTTTAGTAGAAATATTTTAAATATTTTGAAATTGGCAAGCTCTCCTGTCATTCTTCTTAGCTCTGGTTGCAATAGTACGATAATCGCAAAAACTAAGGCAGGGCGAATATTGGTAACAAGCCAATCCAAAAGCTCTAACTCAAAATAACTCGCTAAGATTCCTGTGACCCAGATCAGTCCAACTACAAACAACAGTTGAATCCCTCGCGTTCTACGAAGCATCATATAAAACTTATAAATAAAGAAACTTACAATTAGAATATCGAGTATTATAAATACCGGATTCTGAAAAGGTTGGTTATCAAAAATATTTTTAATTACTTCCAATTATTCAATTCCCAAAACATCATACATATCAAAAAAACCTGTACTTTTTCCGACTAAAAATTCAGCGGCTCTCACAGCGCCAACGGCAAATGTTTTTCTGTCTTTTGCGCTATGCTTGACCTCAATAATTTCCTCTGCACTAAAGAAACTCACGGTGTGATCCCCTACGACTTCTCCTGCACGCATGGAATGAATCCCGATTTCCTTTTTTTCTCTTTCTTCATAGATTCCTTCTCTTCCGTATATCACATTTTCTTCGGTTCGATTTAGAGTAGAGAGAAGGATTTCTTTTAATTTCTGGGCAGTGCCTGAGGGAGAATCTTTTTTGTGCCTGTGGTGAATATCCAAGATTTCTATATCGAACTCATCTTTTAAAACACCAGCAGCCAATTGAACAAGTTTGAATAATAGGTTGACTCCGATAGACATATTTGGTGAGAAAAGTATAGGGATCGAGTTAGAAGCATTTTTTAATTCCAACTTCTGAGTCTCTGTTAGACCTGTCACCCCTACCACTACAGGTTTCTTGAATTTCACACAAGAAGAAATCACTTGCTTTAGGTTGGCGCTTGCACTAAAGTCAATAACTGCATCAGAATTTTTAATCCCTTCTTCTATGTCTGATGTGTAAAGAACTCCATTCGATTGAATTCCCGAATACAACCCGCTATCCATTCCCAAAAATATTGCACTCTCACGATCAACCGCATATTTTAAAAATGCGTTATGCGAAACAGATAACCTTTCCGTGATCGCCCTTCCCATTCTGCCACCCGCACCGATTAAACAAACTCCCGACTTATTCAAATCCTTTGTCCTTCAACGAAAAAATACATTTTTTTAACTCTTCCGAATTCTTGCTATTGGAAAGAACGGTGAGTGGAAGACGAATCTCATCCGAAATAAGCCCTAACCAATTCAAACAAGCCTTTACCGGAATCGGATTTGTCTCACAAAAAGCGAAATGGAAAACCGGCAGAAGATCAAAATATATTTTTCGAGATTCACCGATTTTTCCCGACTGAAATAAACCCACCATTTGCTGGATAGACTTTGGAAATAAATTAGACACGACAGATACGACACCCACTCCACCGATTGCAAGAAGTGGAAGTGTCAAACTATCATCACCCGATAAGACTGTCATCTTGGGAGAAGCAACCTGAATCACCCTCGCCATCTGTGAAAGATCCCCGCTCGCTTCTTTAACAGAAACTATATTTTTTTCCTTAGAAAGCCTTTCCAATGTTTCAGGAAGAAGGTTCACCGAAGTTCTACCGGGGATATTGTAGAGCATTACCGGTTTTTCGGAATTTTTGGCAATTTCTGAAAAATGACGAAACAACCCTTCTTGGGTAGGTTTATTATAGTATGGATTTACAGATAGCACTCCATCTACTCCATCTTCAACCGCTTTACGAGTGAGATGAATTGCCTCTGCCGTCGAATTAGAGCCTGTCCCTGCAATTACCTGAATTCTTTTATTGATAAACTCGACAGTTTTTTTGATTAGCTCGCTGTGCTCTTCATAATTCAGAGTAGGTGACTCACCCGTAGTCCCACAAGGCACAACCCCCGAAACCCCGGAATCAATCTGAATTTGCAAAAGACGAAAATAAGAGTCATAATCTATTTTGTCATTTTTAAAAGGTGTAACAATTGCAGTAAATACTCCACTAAACATACTAAGATATTTTTTTTTGGGAGTATATTTGCAATCAATTTTCCCTAATTCTAATATAAATTTCACTTTACGAATCTATAATGGTTTTAGTAATTATGGAAAAAGGATTCAGGCTTTCATTTGGTACCAATTATTACTTTTGTTTCAGTTTTTATACTGAATATTTTTACTCTATACGCTTACTACAATAGCAAAACCTTAGGGGTTCAAGATATTCCAAACGAAAGAAGTATGCACAAAAAGACCACAAAAAAATCTGCAGGGGTCGTCTTTGTCATTATTACAATTTTTTCTATGCTTTTCTTGAAATTTTTTCTAAACGTAGAAATCAAGTATTTTTACCCGCTACTCCTTGGTATAGGGTTTACCTCTACATTAGGTCTTTTCGACGATATTTATAAACTTTCTTCTGTTTTTCGATTTGTAACAGAATTGGTATTTTTCTTTTTTCTCGGGTATTTCTTTCTTCCTGAGTTTCAGATACTCGGACTGAATCTATTCCAAAACCAACTTTTCAATTATGCAATCCTATCCGTTTACTTCGTTTTTATAATTAATATAACGAATTTTATGGATGGGATTGATATGTATCTGTCTTTGATCCTATTTGTGGTAATTATAAATTTTTCTATGATCAGCTCCTATTTCCTACTTCAAGAATATACATTTTATATTCTGTCTGTAGGAATACTTGCTTTTCTTTTTTTCAATTCCCCCCCTGCAAAATTATTTATGGGAGACAGTGGCTCTCTTCCTTTAGGGTTTCTAATCGCAATACTTCCATTTTTTCACTCAAAACCTACTGTAGAAATAGCGGAGATCGGTTTCTTAGTCCCCGTGTTTTTAATTGATGGAATATCTACCATAGTAAAAAGAATTTTTCATAAAAAAAATATTTTTTTGGCTCACAGAGAGCATCTCTATCAAAGAATATCTGACTCTATTTTTACAAAAAAGCAAACTGCCATAATCTTCAGCTTGTTCAATCTGGGTGGAGGGATAATCTATTTCCTTTTTTATAACAAAAGTGTAAATTTTGTTCTACTCCTAACCGGAAATTTAGTATTGTATCAAAGTTTGTACTTTTATCTCAATAAAAAATGTAGATTAGAAAAAAAGGGGAAATAGGCGTCGCCCGGATTCGAACCGGGGATCAAGCTTTTGCAGAGCCATGCCTTAGCCACTTGGCCACGACGCCATACATGTTATGATTTTTTTTTATCGTCCTATGTCAAGAATAGAAATCTTCTATTCTTAAAAACTAAAGCCTATTTCATCAGTTGCTTTATCAACTCTCGCAGAAAATCTACATCCGGTGTACCGCTAGGGATGGGCTTATTATTCACAAAAAGGCTCGGAGTGCTTTCAATTTTAAGTTTACCCGCCTCTTCTACTTCTTTTAGAATTTGCTCTCTTGTATCATTTGAGCCCATACATTTCTGAAATTGCCCCATGTTCAACCCAGAAGAGGAGGCTATTTGAGTCACAGAGCTTATAGTGTGCATAACCCCTTTTTCTGTATCAGAATAAATCCCTGAATACACAGGCATAAATTTACCTTGCCTGTCCGCACAAATAGATGCAGAAGCCGCGACACAAGAGCTTGCATCGGGCATAAGCCTTTGCACAAATCTATTGCAATTCCCGTCTAAAGGAAAATTTTTATAAACTACTTTTACAATCCCTGTGTATTCTGCCAAAATCATCTTTAAAATATGGCTTGTGTGCATGCAATGCCCGCAATTAAAATCAGCGTATTTAACAATTGTTATCGGAGCATTTTTATCACCGGCAAAAGGATAAGATTTGGTGTCTATGTCAACCTTGGGCGCATTACCGTACATTTTTAGATCATTTTCGATTTTCTTTTTTCTTTCTGATTCATCTGAAATCGAATGAGAATGAGAGGGCTTAACAGAATTCCCGAATATATGCCCTACAGCAAAAAATGCGCAAACAATCAAAAAGTAAGGTACTTTTTGTTTTGAAAATCCAGTAAATATTGAATCCATCTTTAACCCATCCTTTTGAACTATGACAAATGTAATCCCAAATAAAGCAAATGTTACGAAATAGGTATATACACATAGAGTGCATACAGTTTTGATTAAGAACATAGAAACAATTAGTAAGCCTATGTCTGCCACTACACCCAAACCCAAAGTAAATAATAGAAAACTTAAATGGGTATTTTGTTCAGATTCCTCCGATCTGTATGCAAGTACAAACACAGTGCCTGCAAAGCCGTAAAAAATAAATCCGAGTAGTGCAACAGGTATATCTCCAAGGAGTGGAATATCCCTAAACCCTGAATATGGGCTTACGGCAACCTTTGTGCAGGCGCTTATGTCGTTATTCGCAGAGCAGAGTGTCCCGCCGATTTTATTTCCAGGCTCAAAATACTCTAAAATTAGAATCCCTGATAAAATACACCCGATGACCGCCATTACCACGCCAACAACTAATAAAATTCTAATTTCTTTTTTCATAAATTCCCCTTAATCTTCAAACTCTACGCCCAAACAAAAAACCCCTTTAGAAGCCCTTCCCTACATTCTATATTTTCCTGCACTAAAGGCAAAAATCGGGAATTTTCACAATGCTAAAAATTCTTCTATCAATATTCCAAGAGTATGGGAAATTAGACCAAGAAAGAAATCAATAAAAATATTCTATAAATGAAAAAACTAGCCGAAAATAAAATAGTAAGAGGAAAACCAAATGTTCAAAAAAATCTCCGGATTCATAATTGTATTGCTGTTACAAAACCACCTATTTTCTGCGGATGTTGATCAATCGGGAAATTTCAAGATAAAACCATACAGTCAAAAACAAGAATCTGACTTAACAATTTTATCCAAAGATATTGACGATTTTCATAAAAAGATTTCTGAGCTTTTACCTTTTATGGAAAAAGAAAAAAAGATCAAAGACGGAAAATACATCAAGCAACTATCAGCCTACAGAGACTCTTTTCCACTTCGCACCGCCGATCAATTTATGGTAAACGAACAATTCATGATTTCGCTTGGTGGAAGGACCGTTGACGGGAAAGGATTTGTTTTAGAAAATATTACTTTTTCAAGAAGGGTTTCTCGTCTCGGAAAATTAAAAGATGAACTTAAGTCACTATACGAAATAGCAAACACAAGCGCAAGTAAATCAGGGTATGAGGGAATTGAGTTACGACTCACAAATACAAATGCAACCGGAACTGCTCCGGTAAAAATTTACAATTTAAAAAACATAGTTGACCCAAGAGAAAGAGTTAGGTTGGTCCGTCATTATAGAAATAATTTAGAATTGGCACTAAGACAAATGGACAAGGTGATTCAAAATAATTTTCGATTTGAAGAGATTGAGACTGAAAGAACAATGCGTGAGTTGCACTAAGCACGAAGTAATCATGTTTTGAATGACTTTTCAAAAGAAGAAAAGAATATCCCTGACTTTTATAAATCTTTACGTCTTCCTTTTGGTGCAAGTTCCGAGTTAGTTAAAAAGCAATATAAAAAATTAGCTAAGATTTTCCATCCTGACAATCAAGCAACCGGATCAGGGGAAAATTTTATTCAAATCTCCTACGCTTACAAAGTATTAATAAATGAGAAAAAAAGAAAAATCTATGACGAATACTACTTAAAAAAATTTTCTTTTCTTTACAAGGTTAATAAATCTCTCAATCAAACCAAAATTTTACTAAATGAAAAAAGAATCGTATTTCCCAATTCTATTTCTACTTTAGCAAAGCACGGATTGTTGAGAGTTGGACTAAGAACCAAAGACAGAAAAAAATATTCCGGTATCAACCACGATGTAGAAATCTTAATTGATAAAAAAGAAATTTATAGAGGAATAATAGCAAAAATTCCACTCACAGTCAGAATTTTATGTCCGGAGTGTCTCGGCTCTGATATTTATTGTGAATCTTGTAACGGAAAAGGAAACTACAAAGGGACAAGAACATTAATACTCGAACTTGAACCGGAAATGATTGCACACGGTAAAGTTTTTGAATTGGAACTCGGGAGACTCAGACCGGATAAATTTGTGCACTTCAAGAAAAAAATATTGAAGGTAAAACTCGAAATTATTACAGAATAATTATGCAAAATATTATCAAATTTCTACCTATATACAAAGAAAAAATCTGGGGTGGAAGAAAACTTCACACACACCTAAGCAGAAATTTACCCGAAGGAAAAATTGGTGAGTCTTGGGAAATTTCAGACTATGGAGATGATATTTCAATCATCTGTAATGGTGAGTTACAAGGAATGAATTTCAGAGAAGCGTATTTGAAATATCCAAAAGAAATCTTGGGAGAAAATATTTCTCTGAAAAAAGGATTTCCACTTCTCGTAAAAATTATTGATGCAAGCGAGAATTTATCGATTCAAGTACACCCCGACGACGAATACACATTAAAATACGACAAAAAAAACTCAGGAAAAAAAGAAGCCTGGTACATTCTACAAACCGACAAAGATTCATCTATTATTTGTGGGTTTTCGGTTGACACTACAAAGACAGATTATCAAAAATTAGTCAAAGAAAACAAAGCAGAAAATATTCTACAAAAATTGTATCCTAAAAATGGAAGCTCATATTTAATCAACCCGGGAACCATCCATGGTATTGGGGGAGGAAACCTAATCTTGGAAATCCAACAATCTTCCGACTCCACTTACAGGGTCTATGATTACGGTAGATTAGATAACGGGAAACCCAGAGAATTGCATTTAGACAAAGCCTTAGACGTTTTGAATTTTTCAAAATCGAATGGGTTAGAAAATTTAACCCCGGTAAAAATAGACGAAGACAGAAGTTTACTCACAGAAAACGATAAATTCAGATTAGAGTTATTTGAAACAGAAAAGAAAAAAGAAGTGCCTGCCATCAGTCTTAAAGATATTTTTCAAATACTCCATGTAGTGGAAGGAGAATTAGAAATAGATTCGATCTCTTTTAAAAAAGGGGATACTTTTTTGATAACGGCAAAAGGGATGAGACAAAATATTTTCCTTTCTCCAAAAGAAAAATTAAAATTAGTAATCGCTTGTTCAAAGGAATACAGTAGCGACTAACGCACTTCAAAATGCACAGTATCCAATATCCCTTTTTTTTTGTCTATTAGTTGAAGAGTATGCCTCCCTGTCTTTAGAGTCCAGATCGCCCTCTCGGTATTGTTTGTATTTATTGAATTCCCATTAAGACTCCAAATAATATTATCAGAAATAATTTCAGATTCAAAAATTAGTTTCTGGTTCTCTTCTGGTATGTCAGGATCGGCTGCAAAAATAGCTCCATCTACCGGATACCGAATTCTATTTTTATTTACAGAATATATAAAGTTTTCCTTGTGTTCATTTTCTTTCATGGTTTTATCTACAAAATATTTTTTAGTATCTTTAGAATACTTTTCTTCCAACCAATCAATCAGCTCTTTCCAAATCGGCGCAGATCCCGTCACTCCACTTACATTCCACATAGGCTCACCAGAAAAATTTCCTACCCACACACCTACAGTAAACTTATCAGAAAATCCAATGCACCAGTTGTCTCGCATATCTTTACTCGTTCCGGTTTTTACTGAAGCAGAAAATCGAGACGATAAAGAATTTTCTAAACCAAAAGTAAGACTTCTATATTCCCTATCCGCCAAAATCTCTTTTATCGTTAAAGATGAACCTTCACTAAAAATTCTTTTTCTATCTATTTTTTTACTCGTATCCGATAAATGGATTTCAGAATACACTCCCCCGTTGGCAAGAGTTCTGTACGCATTCGTTAGATCCCAAAGAGTTACATCCAAAGATCCAAGTGCAAGAGAAGAGCCGTAAAAGGAAGGGTATTCCAAGTCTCTAAATTTTAAAAAAGATAAAATCTGAAAAAAAGAATCTACACCAACCAAATTTAAAACTCTGACAGCAGGAACGTTCAGTGAAGACGCAAGTGCATTACTTGCAGTAACCATACCGTGGTAGTCTTTCTCATAATTAGATGGTCTGTAAATCCCGGAATAAGTAGAAATATCAATAGGAGAATCTTCCAACAAAGTTTCAGAAGATATAATTTTTTTATCAAAAGCAAGGGCATATAAGAAAGGTTTTAAAGTTGAGCCTGCCTGCCTTTTAGAAAAAACTGCATCTACCTCAGGACTCGTGGAGAATCTTCCTGAGCTTCCAATATATGCCAGCACGTCTCCAGTTGAGTTTTCGACTACAAGGATAGCTCCATCTTTTACATTTTTTGTTTGCAAAGAAATCAAGTGCCTCTGCAAAATCTCATTAGAAGTTTTTTGGATTAGAAAGTCCAAACTCGATTGAAGGTATTTACTATATACGTCATGCGACATCTCTTTTAATTTTCGAGTAACATGGAACGCATAGAGTGTTTCTTTTTCTATATTGTATTTTTTTGAAAAACTTATTTTTACTTTTTCTGTAATTTCTTCACAGGAAATCTCAGGTGATACCTTTTCAGAAACAGAACAAGAACGTTTTATGATTTTTTCTATATTAGAATTTGGAGAACGAATTAAAACAGATAAAATAATAGACTCAATTTCGTTCAATCCGTGAGGATGCTTTCCAAAAAGCCCTTTAGAGGCAGCCGCAACTCCGACAAGCTCTCCTCGAAAGGAAATCAGATTCAAATAGGCTTCCAATATTTCATTTTTTGTCCAAGTTTCTTCTAACTCTTTTGCTAAATGAATTTGTTTGATTTTCTGAAAAATACTTTTCCTTTTGCCTTTCCACTCTATATCACTTTTTAAAATAGTTGCAAGCTGCATACTGATCGTGCTTGCACCTCTTTTCCCTCGAAATATAAAAAAATCAAGACTAGCTTTTGACAATGCAGTCCAGTCAACACCATTGTGCGAAAAAAAATTTTTATCTTCAGACAATAAGACTGCTTTTATCAAAGCAATAGATATTTCACTTAAATTACACCATTCTAATTTTCTTTCTGTATCAGAGGCTCTAAACTCATGAAGTATCACCCCATTTCTGTCGAATAACACTCCTTCCGATGACCTAAAATTTTCTTTTACTTTTTGGAAGGATGGAATTTCCTTAGAGTGTAAGGAAGTAAATAAAAAGTATAGCAATAGAAAAAATAATTTTCTTACCAACTTCCAGATGCCCCTCCCCCTCCAAAACTCCCGCCTCCACCACTGTATGAAGAAGATGAGCTACTCGAAGAAGAAGAATAGGACGAAGAAGAAGATGATGACCAAGAAGAGCCAGAAGAAGAACTTGAACTCCCGGATGAAGAGCCTTCAAGAGAGCCAAGCCATTTAAAAAATCCGAATAAAAGAATATAGCCCGCAGAGATAGCCAAGGAAATATAAAAAGATTGGAAAATTAGGCTAAATTTATTTAAGATTAAAAATACTATAAAGCTAATTAAAAATACAACTGCTCCGGTTTTTAGCACTCCAAGTAGAACCGTAAAAAAAATCAATAAAACAAACCCGATCAAAGGCAAAAATGGAATCCAAGAATCATAAGAAGATTTTTTGTTAGAACTAGAATTTGTTGGAGCTTGTGGAGTAGTGTTTGCCGGCAAAGGAAGCTCCTCACCATCAATCACTTTGATAATCGCATCGACTCCTTTTTTTATTCCAAAAAACATATTTCCTTTTTTGAATTCCGGCGTGATTACCTCGGCTATAATCCTTTTGGACATTGCATCTGTAAGCACACCCTCCAAGCCTCGACCCACTTCAATTCTTAGCTTTCTGTCATTTTTAGCAATCAAAAGTAAAACTCCGTCGTCCACCTTTTTTCGACCGAGCTTCCACTCATCCACTACCCTGATAGAAAATTGCTCAATAGTCTCCTCTTCAGTACTAGGCACTATCAGCACAGCCACCTGACTCCCTTTTCTATTCTCAAAATCTTTCAGTGTTTTTTCTAATTCCTTTTCTTGAGTATGAGTGATTGTACCTGTCAAGTCTGTGACTCTTTTTTGTAATTTAGGGATAGAGGCTTCGGAATAAACCGGGTTAAATCCTGTTATAAACATAAGAAAAATTATGGCATTCAAAAGAAATTGAAACCCTGAAAATTTTTTTATATCATATTTATTCATATCTATCTCAAATCAAAATTGGTTTATCGGAAATTTCATTCTTATTTTTTCTCTTTCTTACCGGGTAATGCTTTGAAAGTAGCTTAGTCAAGGCTTGGATGCCGAGAATTACCCCTTCTTCAAATCTATTTTCTTTAAACTTAGATTCGATCATCGAGGTTATTTCTGCAAAACTTTTTTCTTTTGCGAGTTTAGCAATTCCCCTATCCGCAACAATTTCAATTTTCCTGTCTGCAAGTAAAATATAGAGTAAGATACCTGAGTTGAATTCTGTATCCCAAACCCTATTCTTAGAAAATATTTCTATTGCACGATTTCTGGAATTTACCCCTTCGAGTAATAAATTTAAACTAAATGAATTTTCTATAACAACACACAACTCGGATAAGTGGGATTTTTCGGAATTTTTCACTTCTTTTTCAATTTTCTCCAAACTAAGTTTTGGAAAAAATCTTTTCACGTCTCTTTTTAAGTTGGACCGAATATGATGTAAAATTCTTTTTATCATGGCTTACTCAAATTTTATTTCAGGTGGCTTGGAAATAGAATCCGGAAGGTCTGTAATCTCTTTCTCGTTTTCCACTTTAAATGAAGGCTTGGTTTTATACCCGAATATTTTTGCAGTGATTAG